>UQDS01000001.1 GCA_900539865.1 uncultured Mollicutes bacterium
TCGGAAGTTAAGCGCCCGGCGGCGAAAATACCTCTTGGGAAGATAGCTGCAGCCGCTTTTTTTGTCTCTCTTTTTTTGTTTATTCTTCGTTTTTTATGGCCGAACAGATTGGAAAGAGTTTTTTCCCTAACAACAAAATAGAAAGAAAACAGTCTGCATTTTCTAAAAAATAATGCATTTTATAAATTTATTAAAATCGTAGAATTTCCGATAAAATAGATTAAAAAATAATTGAATGAAAGATAGTAATGTAGTATAATATTTTACGTTGTATGGTCTCCATAAGCCTACAACCGCTACAAAGTGGTCAGAAACCCATCTGATAGGATGGTACCACCCGTGCGAGTACTTAGTACTACTTAAATTTTTTTAAGGAAGGAGGCACAGACATGTACGCTATTATTTTAACAGGCGGTAAGCAGCTCAAAGCTGAAGTCGGTCAGACTATTTACACTGAAAAAATCGAAGGCGAAAAGGACACCGAAGTCACATTCGATAAGGTTCTTTATGTCGACGGTGATCAGGTCTTAGTTGGCAAGCCGTTCGTTGAAGGTGCAAGTGTTAAGGCTACTATTGTCAAACAGGGACGCGGCAAGAAGATTCGTGTTCTTCGTTACAAGGCCAAGAGCAATCTCAGAGTCCATCGTGGACACAGACAGCCCTACACTGCTCTTAAGATCGAAGCTATCAACCTTTAAAGATGATTCGAATTCAAGTCGTTTATGTTGACGGAAATTTCTCTTCTTTGTCCATTCATGGTCACGGTGGAGAAGAATATGGTAAAGACATCTATTGTGCAGGAGTATCCTCTTGCCTCTACGGAGCTTTAAACGCATTAAATTATGCGGAAAACTACACCTATGAGCTGGAAAGCGGTTATGGTGTTGTCAAAGCCAAGGTTAAATCCGTCTTGCATGATGAGATCGTATTGGAGACGCTCATCACGCAACTTTCTACCATTGCTAACAGCTATCCGGAGAAAGTCAGCATCCAGGTCTCTAAGAAAGAAGGTTAAACATGAAACTGAATTTAGTTCTCGATATTCAGCTCTTCGCCTCTCATAAGGGTGTTACCTCCACTAAGAACGGTCGTGATTCTCACGCTCAGCGTCTTGGTGCTAAACTTTGTGATGGACAGTGGTGCCATTCTGGTTCCATTATCTATCGTCAGAGAGGAACGAAGATCCATGCCGGCAACAATGTTAAGAGAGCCGGTGATGATTCCTTGTTCGCTTTGATCGACGGCTACGTCAAGTACGAAAGACTCGATCGTAAGAGAACCAAGGTCTCCGTCTATCCGACGAAGCCTGAAATCTCTGCCAAGTAAACAGGTTAAAGTTAGGTAATTATGGCTTCGGATTTTTTCCGAAGCCTTTTCTTTCATCAGGAGGTGCACATATGCATGATAAAGTGAAAATCACGCTCATGTCCGGTAAAGGTGGCGATGGTGCTATTGCTTTCCGTCATGAAAAATCAATTGAAAATGGCGGACCTTACGGCGGTAACGGCGGTAAAGGTGGCTCTATCAGTTTTATCGCAGATAATGGTATTGAATCTTTGACCGAATATCGTTTCGGTAAGCTTTTCCGTGCACAAGATGGTGAAAATGGAAAAACAAAACTCCAATATGGAAAAGATGCGAAAGATATTGTTCTTCACGTTCCTGTTGGAACAGTTGTTCAGGATGAAAACGGCCGCGTATTAGCGGATTTATATCATCATGGTGACACTTATTTGGCAGTTAAAGGTGGACGTGGTGGCCGTGGTAATGCAACCTTTAAGTCTCCGGTTCGCCGCACGCCAAACATTGCGGAAAACGGTATGCCTGGTGAAAAGAAATCCTTCTATTTGGAATTGAAACTTATCGCAGATGTCGGTCTTGTCGGTTATCCCAATGTCGGTAAGTCAACTTTTCTCTCTACTGTCACACGCGCCAAAGCTCAAATCGGTGAGTATGAGTTTACTACTTTAGAACCGCAACTTGGTGTTTGCTTTTTGGATATTGATAAATCCTTTATTTTGGCTGATCTCCCAGGTTTAATCGAAGGTGCAAGTTCAGGAAGAGGTTTAGGATATCAGTTCCTCAGACACATCGAAAGATGTCGTGTTCTTTTGCACATTGTCGATTTGACAAGAAGTGAAGATCCCTACGAAGATTTTCTTTCTATCAACAAGGAACTTTATTCTTATCGCCCGGAACTTTTAGAAAGAAAGATGATAGTTGCATTGAATAAATGCGACGCGGAAATACCGCAAGAAAAAATTGATGAGTTTAAAGAAAAACTCCATGGTCAATATGAGGTTTTTGAAATTTCCGCGAAGGAAAAAGTCAATCTTTCTAAATTGTTAAAGCGCCTTTATCAACTTGTTTTAGAAAGCAAGGAAGAAGAGCGTAAGATGATTAAAAAAGATGGCGGTGAAGAAAGAGTTTACACTGCCAGAAATTCAGATAATGGTAAGATTCCTGAGTTCCAGGTTGTTCGCAGAGAAGATGGTTACTTTGAAATTTTAGGCGAACGTGTCATCCGTACGAAAAAGCTTATCAATATCAAAACGGATGAGGGTATGGATAAACTCTTGAATTACTTAGATCGCATCGGAATTGATGAAAAATTGAAAGAAGCTGGTGCGAAAACGGGTGATACCGTTGTCTTAGATGACTTTGAATTTGAATATTTTGAATAATTTCTTTTAATTTATGTAAATTGGCCTCTGTTGGGGCTAATATATAGTAGAAGCTAAATATGTATTATTATTTACATGGAATTGTTGCGCTGCACACCAAAAGCAGCATTGTCATCGAATGTGGCGGTGTCGGTTATGATGTGTTAGTTACACATCCGGACGAATTTCCTATTGGTGAAATCCTTTTCGTGTATGTCTGTTATATCAGCAATGAGAATGAGCAATATTTTGTTGGTTTTAAAACGATGAAAGAAAAAGATTTATATCTTGCTTTGACCTCCGTGAAAGGCATCGGTCCTAAAACGGCTCTTTCCTGTTTGAGTGCTACTTCTTGCGATCGCCTTTCGCAAGCGATTGAAGATGCAGACGATGTATTTTTGATGCGTCTTCCGGGAATCGGAAAGAAATCTGCTTCTCAAATCATTTTAGATTTAAAAGGAAAACTCACTATGATGATTTCCGAAGACAGCTATACGCTTTCAAAAAACATGGATATTGCGAAAGAAGGATTGAAAACAATGGGCTTTAAAGAAAAAGAAATCAAAGAAGCCTTGATGCAAATTCAAGACAAGAATCTTTCTCCGGAAGAGTATATTCGCATCGCTTTGACTTCACTTTATAAGGATTGATCATGGAAGAAAGAATCAATGCAGATGGATTGGTTGCAAATGAAATGCAAGCAATCAGTGATGACATCGATTTATCTTTGCGTCCGCATCTTTTGGTCGATTACATCGGTCAAAATGAACTTAAGACACAGCTTTCGATTGCAATTCTTGCCGCCAAGAAACGCCAAGAGAGCTTAGATCACGTCCTTTTTTTTGGTCCTCCTGGACTTGGTAAGACAACGTTAGCCAACGTCGTTGCAAACGAGATGGAATCCGGTATTAAAACGACAAATGGTTCCAGTTTGAATCGCACAGGCGATTTGGCTGCTATTTTATCTAGTCTCAATCCAGGTGATATTCTTTTTATTGATGAGATTCACCGTATGCCGATCATCGTTCAAGAAGTGCTTTATTCCGCAATGGAAGATTACGCTTTATCCATCATTGTGGGAAAAGGTGCAGATGCTAGGACGTTGACCATTCCTCTGGTGCCTTTTACCTTAATCGGTGCGACCACCGATGCTGGTGATTTATCAGCTCCTTTGCGCGATCGTTTCGGCATTATCTTGCAAATGAATTATTACACTCCTGAAGAGTTGTTTGAAATCATCTTGCGAACCTCGAAGGCGCTTCATTATCCGATCAATCCCGATGCGGCATTTGAACTTGCCTTGCGCGGCAGAGGTACTCCGAGAATCGCAAATCGTCTTTTCCGCCGCGTGCGTGACTACGCTACGTATCAAGAAAAAAATGTCATCGATCGTGATTGTTGCCAAAAGGCCTTAGAATTTTTAAAAATCGATGAGTTAGGTTTAGATGAGACAGATAGAAAAGTTTTGCGCTGTCTTATCGAACGATATAACGGGCGTCCGGTGGGATTAAATGCCATCGCCAGTGCCATAGGGCAATCGGTGGATAATGTCTCCGATGTTTATGAACCCTACCTTGTGCAAATCGGTTTGATCAATCGTACACCCAAAGGTCGTGTGGCAACAAAAAAAGCCTATGAACATCTCGGATTGCCTTATCCAGACATTGATTAGGATATAAAATACCATTTTTATAACTAAAGTATATATATTATATATATACTTCTTGAAAAAACTTGCTCTTTTTGCTAGTCTATAGATTGTCTATGTGTGCTTAATTTGAGGAGGAAGACTACATGCGTCGCTTCTTAGCTTATATTGTTATGATGTTAACCATGGTTTGTGCGTTGATTTTCAACACGCAAGCTGTTTTAGATCGCAAGACAGATGCCATGGAATATGGCTCTGGAACAGAGATGGTATATTCCATCACTCAACGCGAAAAGAAAGATTATGAGCATGATGGAAACACCATCGATAAAGAATTCCCGGAACTCGAGAATATCGACATTGAAAAAGAGGTCATGGATCGTCTTGACCTTGCCGGTATTCGTAACGCCTCTGTTCGCATTGTCGAAGGCGATAAAGAGACCAAAGAGGGCTACCAACTCCGCATTTCTCTTTCGCCGTTGAATGAAAGCGAACTCGGACGTATCAAACAAGTCATCGGCATCACCGGTTCTCTTTCTATCGCCACTATCGGCGATGATACTGTCTATTATGCTGACAGCGGAAAGTTCTTTGATTATTCCGGCGAATTTGCAACCATCGAGTACAACGGCACTACACCGTTTCCTTCTATCAAAGTTCTCCCTGAAGATTTTGATAAGCTGAAGGAAGCTGCCAAAGAAGCTGCAGAAGCTCATAAGAATGATAAACTTCCTGAAAGTGGAGATAATCAAGAAAACAAGGGTGCAAATCGCTATGCCACTCGCGAAGGTGAATCTGGCACAGAGGGCGAAGAAGAAACCGAAGATAACTCTACTACTGTTTACCTTTGGTCTAATAAAACAGTCAATGACACTTACAATAAAGCGTTTGGTGTCAACGATACCATCATTCAGGCTGAGGTGAAAGAAAAGGTTATCGCCAAATTGGATTTGAATAACTACGACAGCGAAACACATCGCCTTGCTGTTCTCTCCGACATGGCTGGAAACGCCTTTGATATCGCATCTGCTCGCGCGTTTGTCAATATGCTCAACGCGAAAGATTATGGCTTTGACATCGAATTCCTTTATCAGAATATCGTGCCTGCAACCTTTGGTCAGAACGGCTTGATGATGACTTACATCATCAGCGGTGTCATCCTTCTTGCTATCTCTGTCCTTCTCATTGTCTTCTATGGCCTTGCTGGTGTCTCTGCTTCCTTAAATTTATTGGCCTCTGTTCTTTTCTCTTTCTTCCTCTTCTCTGTCTTAGGCTTTGAATTCTCTGTTGCCGCCTTAGTCGGTCTTTGTGTCTTAGTGATTCAGTCTGTCTTTGTCTCTGTCAATTATTTCGAACGCGTAAAAGCGGAAAGAAGAAAAGGACGTGACTTCGATAAAGCAAATCGCGAAGGTTATCATAAATCCTTCTTTACTTCTTTAGATAGTTCTGCTGTTATCTTCTTTGCCTCTCTCTTCTGTTTCTTGCTTGCTACCGGTCCTTATAAGACGCTCTTAGGTGTTATCATGATCGGTGCAATCTTCACCTTCCTCATCACCAATTATGTCAATAAATGGACGATGTATTGGCTTTGTAAAGATGTGTCAGAATGCAAGAACAACAATTTGTTCTTTGGTAAGATCTCAAACAAAGAGAGCAAGAAACTCTCTTTGGTCAATACAAAGCATACCGGAAAGAAACGCGCTTGGATTATTCCTCTTGTCGCGGCATTAAGCCTTGGTATTGCTCTTCCCACTAGCTATTATCTTTCTAAAGATGGTTCTTTCTTCAACAATACTAACGACTTCGCTTCTAACTATACCTTCAACGTTGGTTTCACAGGCTCTTCTCAGAAATATGATGCGCTTGCTACCGATACCGCCTTTGTCGAATACCTTGAAAAAATCGGTCAGAACAACGAAGAAGAAAAATATGTGATGTATGCGAAAGGACAGGAAAAACCGGAAAATCTCACTGGCGTTGAGTTTAGCTACGAACCGGATTCTGTCTTTGTCAATATCGTCGAAAAGAAAGATGAAGAAGGCAATGTTTACTTCAACCATTACTTCACCTTTACAACAGATGCCAATCTTTCTGAACTAAAGCTCGCTTCTGGTAGAAGTGTAACTGACTTCATCTTAGAGTCGATGCTCAACGAAGAAATCACCTTGGATGATGGAAAAACTGTCTCTATCGGTGCTTCTTATTCTCATTATGATGTCGACAGCCTTACGGTCAAATGTCTCCTTACACAACCTACCAATGTCACTCACAACTACAACAATATGTTCTTGTTGGTCTTCTTAATTTCTGTCTTCGCTTCCCTTTATATCTTGGTCCGTTATGGTCTTTCTGTCGGCTTGACCTCTCTTGTTGCAGGAACTACAGCCTCTGCTCTTGCGGTTGCTCTTATGGTTCTCTTGCGTATCCCCTTTGCCTCCTTTACCGGTTTTGGCTTAGTTGCAAGTATCCTCTTGCTCAACGCCTTCTTTGTCTTAGTTCTCGGCGGTAATAAGGAGACAATCAAAGAGATGGGTATCCGCAAGACTGCTACCAATGAACAGAGAATGGATATCGCTAATGACATCGCAAAGAGAAGTTTATTGATGACGATTCCTTGTGCCAGTATCACTGCGCTTATGGGTATCGGTCTCATCTTTGTCAACACCTCTCTTCTCGGACTTAGCATCGCACTTGTTCTCTTCAGCGTTCTCGCTCTCTTTGTCGCTTACTATTTCGCTGTTCCCTTCTATACAGTATTAGCTTCTCACCGCTTCTTTAAAGCAATCAGCAACAAGATTGATCAGCACCGTGAGAAGAAAGGCAAAAAAGTTGCCCCTGTCGTTTCTAAAGACGGCATTGTCTATGTGGATGCAAATGGTCCTCATGAAACAATTGTTCCCGGTTTGAACGACTTCCATCATACAAAGTAATAGAAATATGAATTTATTAAGTCAGTTGTTAAATCACTATCATCTGACGTTGAAAGACCTTGGAGTTCGTAAAGCTCCAGGGTCTTTTCAACATCTTGATACTCCGAAAGACTGTCCGGATTTTAAAAAAGTGATAGAGCGCCTAAAGCAGGCAAAAGAAAATAATGAAAAGACAGTCATTTATGGCGATTATGATGTCGATGGTCTCACCGCTACTGCAATTATGAAGTTGGCATTAGATGAATTTGGCATTTCCTGCGGTTATTTTATTCCTTCTCGTTATAAAGAAGGGTATGGGTTAAATGTCAAAAGAGTAGAGGAATTCTATGAAAAAGGCTATCGTTTAATCATCACGGTTGACAACGGAATCTCTGCTTTTGAAAGCATCGATAAAGCGAGGAAACTTGGCATGGATGTCATCGTTATCGATCACCATGAAATTCCCCAGGAAAAAGTGAACACTCCCTATGTCTTTCATTTCCGCTCCGAAGGTTTCCTTTCTTATCCTTGCTCCGGTGCTTCTCTTGCCTTCTTTGTCGCCTGTTCTCTTTTACGTCGATACGATCCTTACTTTGCAACGCTTGCTGGCATCGCGGTCTTTTCCGACATCATGCCATTGGTCGGAAACAATTTAGAGCTTGTGAAAATTATGTACGCTTCATTACATGAAAAAAAGTATCCTAACCTCATGTATCTTCTTTCCGATAACGATGCTTTTACCTATGAAGATATCTCCTTTGGATTGATTCCGCTACTTAATGCACCGGGACGCATTTGCAAAGATTCCCTTTCTACGAATTACGCTTGTCGTTTCTTGCAAGAAAAAGTTCGCCTTTTAAATATTCAACGCGACGGATCCATGTTGAAAGAGATCAACATGAAAAGAAAGACCATCGTCAATTCGATGTGCTTTGAAAATGAATTTGTCTCTGACCACGCTGTTGTCGTTCGTGCGAATGATTACTCTGGTTTGTCTGGATTATTTGCTAATCGCATCTTAAAAGAACAAAATAAGAGCGTCTTAGTTTTTGCTCCTAAGGAAGATGATCCTACCGCATTGATTGGTTCCATTCGCGTCGATGATGAGCACAATGCCATGGATTTCATCCATCACAACGAAAAGTATTTTCTTGCAGCAGGCGGTCATCCAAAAGCTGCCGGTGTGACAATACGTGCGAAGGATTATTATCAAATCGCCACGTTATTTGCTGCTGAAATGGCCATCAATAACAAGGAAAATGCGGAAGAAAAGAATCCTTGTATTGAAATTGATTTAGAGGATCTCAACGAAGAAAATTATCAGATTTATCAATCTTTTCAACCTTTTGGAGAAGGCTTTCCTGCACCTGTTTTTCGCATTCAGATTGAAAGAGATAAATTTCGTCTTTCCCCTTCCAAAAAAGCTGCTTTTGCCTATGCGGATAATCATCAAGGAAAGATAACCCTCTTTTCTTCTCTCGACCTTTTAGAGGATGAAAACGTGAGTGTGATCACCGTCGAAGGAACTTTTAAGAAGGAGAGTTTCCGCGGCAAAGAAAGTTATGTTTTGCTCTGTGATGTCGCTAAAAAATATATCTGAGAGGTAAAAAAATGGAACGCATGTATTATCACAGCGATAAAAAGGGTATAGAAGCGATTAAAGATTATTTAGAACATGATCCAGGGGTGACTTTTGACATGGAAAAGCTTGCCACAACCTGGATTCAAACTTACGACTTATATCCTCACGTGTACACCTATGTGATCAGCAGTGAAACAGTTGGCGAACAAGAGGGACACTATTACATTTGCGCATTGTATAAAATTCCCCATGAACGCTATTATTATGTCTCTCCTCGCACCTATGAAAACAGAGAGGAAGCAGAGGCCTTAGCAGAGGTCTTAGCCAAAAACTATATCAATTTTGCCTTCATGGATGATTTTTTGAAAACATTGGTTGAGAAAGGCAAATAATACTTTATAATAAGTTACTTTTAATATAGAATAGAAGCAGTCGGAGGACTGCTTTTTTGATTTCAAATGTAAATGAAGATTATTCCATCAAGACGCAAGCAAGTCATGATACAGTTGAAACGGATATGATGAAGCAAAAGAATAAGCGTCAGAGAGTAAAAACGTTGCTTGTTGTGACGTTATGTTTTTTAATTTCTATACTTTTACTCTACTTCATTTTGCCTATGTATCAGTGTAAAAATATCAAAGTGAATGGAAATATTTTCTTTGAAAACAAAGAAGTCGCGGTACTTTCTGAAAATGACACTTATCGCCCGCTGATCTTTTTAAATGAAAAGAGAAGCAAAGAAAAGCTGATTGAAAACAGCCACGGCTTTATTCTAGATGCGCAATACTCGACCAATGGTTTTGCTTCTTCTGTCATCATCAAAGAAGACCATCTTGTCGGGAATATCGACGGGGTAAAATATCTTGGTTCTGATCGAAATTTTAATCAAGCGTTAGAAGATATCTCTTCCTTGCCACTTGATGAAACAAATATTTACACCCTGAAAGAAAAGCTCGAAAAGCAGGCGTTGAGCGTTCCTAAAATCTTCATAAAAGATGTCGACAAGATGAGCGATACACAACGAAAACGCGTTCTTTTTCACAGCTGGCAGGCAACGCTTCCTGTGCTGGAAAAAACATATGCGATTCGCTATAGCAGTGAAGATGCAAAAGTCGCTGATTTTCTCTTCTTGTACCATGGTTCTTACTATCTGTTAAAGAATCTTCTTTACGATAAATTCCCTTATTATTTCGATGAAAAAAACTTCCCAGACAAGATTTTTAACGCGATGGAGATGGAACAAAAAGAAAATAAACGTCCCAAGAGAACTTACGCGGTATCAACGACTCAATCAGAGTCTTGTTATAGTTATACTCTGATCTATAACGAAGCCGAAAATACAACAAAACTCACTTATTTTGACGAAGAAATATAAGCTTATTGAAGGAGCGATTTATGAAAAACAAAGTTACTGTCATTGAAATGACACCGACATTCATCCGTTTGCTCTGTGGTTACACCCTCAACAACAACGTCTATGTTTTACAAGCGTTGGAGGGAGAGGATTTTACATTGGAAGAAGGATTGCCGGTTGTCCGTGAAGCTGCGGATAGTTTGCGCCTTTTGATCGAGAACGCAAAGAAGACCTTAAACGAAACGGATATCGGACCGTTTATTCTCGCTTTGCCTCCGTATCGGTTTGCTGCAAGCGAATCCTTCTCAACCACTGCGACAGCAGATACAAACTCCGTCTTATCTCTCAACGATTATAAAAACTGCATCAACCGCGCAATGAAAGAAAAGAAGACGCACGACAATACCGCAATCTATTGTGCACCTTTCCGCTTTTCTACTGATAACAACGATGCGCTTTTCCAATATCCGGAACAGTGTTTGACCAATGCTTTTGCTATCTATGCGGATGTTCATACAATCGATAGCACTTATTACAAGCGCTGCAAGGAGATTTTAAATAAGGCGCAAGTTGAACCTTATTTGGAAATTGTCTCCACATACGGAAGCTCCTACTTTATCGATTCTTTCCGCCCGAACATGTCGCATTATTTACTCCTTGATTTAGAAAAGGAATATTCTTATCTCTCCTACGTCGATTCAGGAAGATTAAAGCTCTCAGTACCATTGAAAGAAAACATCAATAACGTTTTACAAGTCTCTTCTCAAACGTTACATATCCCAGTTAAAAAAGTAGAAGAACTAATGCAAATCTATGGTTTCTTCTCCACTCCTGGTTTTGATTATTACATGGAAAACGGTCTCTCATTGAAAGATACTTCCTCTTGCTTTATGGCAAGCTTCCGACCGATTGCCATGGAAGTGCAAGAGATGATTCAGCGCTATGATATCTCCTTAGAAGTCCCGTTGATTATCTATGGTGCCGGGGCGCAAATTGAAGAGTTAAGCGGTCTCTTTATGAAACTGCTCTCTCGCAATTGCTCCACGTTTGAACCCCATATCTTCGGTGCGCAAGGAGGAAGCTACGACAATTGTCTTGGCGCCATCTTATTGTCCTCTCTCCCTTATCAAAAAGCAGAAGACTATCGCTCGAAAGAATATAACGAATTCCACCTTCACGGTAGCGGATTTGATCGTTAGAAAGGAAAATTGACTTATGGAAGAAAAAGAAATGCAACAGATTTATGATGATGAAGATCTTCGTCAAAATGCGTTGATTAAAGTTATCGGTGTCGGTGGCGGCGGCTGCAATGCTGTCAACGGCATGATTCACGACAAAGAAGACATGGTGGAATACTGGGTATTCAACACCGATTCTCAGGCGTTGAGAAATTCTCCTTGTGAAAATAAATTCGCACTCGGTGTCAATGTGACTAGAGGCCTTGGCGCCGGCGGCCTTCCTTCCAAAGGTAAGGAAGCAGCGGAAGCTTCTTATGAAGATATCAAGAAGAGAGTCAAGGGCGCAGATATGGTCTTTATCGCTGCCGGTGAAGGCGGTGGAACGGGTACTGGTGCTGCGCCGGTAATCGCAAAAGCGGCCAAAGAAGAAGGCTGTCTAGTTTTAGGCATTGTCACTCGTCCTTTCAACTTTGAAGGAAAGACGAGAAAGACAAATGCGCTCATGGGCATCAACGAATTAAAACAATATGTCGATGCCTTGATTGTTGTCTCGAATGATAAATTGATGTTCAACGGCGGCGATTTGTCTGTCACAAACGCTTTTGCTAATGTCGATCACATCCTTGCGACTTCGGTCAAGACGGTCACTGATTTGATTTTGGTTCACGGCATTATCAACCTCGACTTTGCTGATGTGAAAGCCACATTAGGAGGGAAAGGTTTAGCTTTGATTGGTATCGGTGAAGCTAAGGGAGAAAACAAAGCCATTGAAGCGAGTAAAAACGCAATCAACTCCCCGCTTTTAGAGTCCTCTATCCGCGGTTCTAATTCCATGATCATCAACTTTACAGTCGGTGATAAGACAACCTTAAATGAAATCAATGCTGCGGTAGAATATATCACCGAGACAGCGACCGGAAAAGAAAACAGCAATTGCAACATCATGTTTGGCGTTCAGCATGATCCGGAATTGGATGATACGCTTCGCATCGCTATCATCGCTACTGATTTTGATAAGGAAATCACATTCAGCGATCCTGTCAAGATGAGAAGCGAGACCTCTTACAACGAAGAACACAAGGAAGAGAGCAAAGAAAATTCGCAAACTCCTGTGGAAAGAAAGTTGGAAGAATCGAAGAATGCCTCTGTGCTTCCTGATTTCTTAAGAAGCAGATTGCAACCGCATCCTGTCAGTGAAACGACGGAAAAGATAGATTCCGAAGAAGAGCGCAAAGAAGAATCTTTCGAAGAGGAAAAGAACGAAGAAAATCCTTCCGTTGGTCAAACAGAATTGAAAAACGCTTTTGCTCCGTTTAATAGACATGATGAGGATGACGATGATGAACCCCTTGTCATGACCCACCGTCCGGACTTAGATTAATTCTTAGAAGGAGTAGACTTTATGGAACTTTTTGAATTTGAATTAAAAGCAAAAGAGGAATTGTCTTTTGCAAAGGAAGAATATCTCAAAATTAAAGATAAGAGCTCTTTGGAAGCTTTTAAAGGTCGCTTCCTTGGCAAAAAGAGTAATTTGACTCAGTTTTATGCCCAGATGCGCAATGTCAAACCGGAAGATAAAAAAGCTTTCGGCGCTTTGTTGACCCAATTAAAAGGAGATTTGACTGCGCTCTTTGAAGAAAAGGAAAACGCGTTGAAACAAGAAGAGCTCAACGCCCGTCTTGCCAAAGAAAAAATCGATATCACGTTACCTGGATATCACGAAGACATGGGTTCAAAGCACCCGTTTTATGCGATCGTCGATGATATCACGGACTTCTTTGTCGGCTTGGGTTATGAAATTGCCGATGGTCCTGAAGTAGAAAGTGATCGCAACAATTTTGAATTGATGAATATCCCTTCTGACCACCCTGCTCGCGATATGCAAGATTCTTTTACGATTGACCCGACGACTGTTTTAAGAAGTCATACTTCTTGCGTTCAGGCTCGTGTCATGGAAAAGATGGAAGGAAAGGGACCTGTTAAAGTCATTTGTCCTGGTAAAGTTTACCGCCGTGACAACGATGCGACCCACTCTCATCAATTTGGTCAAATCGAGGGATT
Source organism: uncultured Mollicutes bacterium (assembly GCA_900539865.1). GTDB lineage: Bacteria > Bacillota_I > Bacilli_A > RFN20 > CAG-288 > Enterosoma. The sequence goes on from UQDS01000001.1 coordinate 13,396, forward strand.
GGTCATTTCGGAAGATGTCACTTTTGCTAATCTTTTAGAGACATTGACACAACTTCTTCGCCATCTTTTCGGCGAAAAGAGAGAAGTTCGTTTCCGCCCTTCTTATTTCCCTTTCACGGAGCCTTCTGTCGAAGCGGATATCTCTTGTTTTGAATGCAATGGCAAGGGTTGCTCCATGTGCAAACACACCGGATGGATTGAAGTTTTAGGCTCTGGTATGGTTCATCCTAACGTCCTTCGTCTCAACGGTTATGATGATAAAAAATACAAGGGCTTTGCCTTTGGCATTGGTATTGACCGCGTCGCTATGCTCAAGTATGGCATCGATGACATCAAGCGTTTTTATACCAATGACATCGATTTTCTCAAGCAGTTTAGAAAGGAGTAGGCCATGTTATTTTCAATCAAAGGTTTATCTCAGTTTGTCGATCTTTCCACAATCGATTTAAAGGAGCTGAGAAATCGACTTACATTCTCTGGCTTTGAAGTGGAAGAAGTGCAAGAGATGGCAAGCGCTTCAAACCTTGTCATCGGCCAAGTCCTCACTTGCGTCAATCATCCTGATTCCGATCATCTTCACATATTGACTGTCGATTGTGGAAATGAAGGAATTAAGAACATTGTCTGCGGTGCTCCCAATGTCAAAGAAGGTTTAAAAGTAATCGTCGCATTAGAAGGATGTGTCTTACCTGCACTTGGTGTTACGATTAAAAAAGGCGCAATCCGCAACGTTCCTTCCGAAGGAATGTGCTGCTCTTTGTTAGAACTTGGTGTCGACAAAGAATCGTTAGAAGAAAATTCTCCTAGCTTGAACGGAATTGAAGAACTTCCCGAAGATGCACCTGTCGGCTTGAAAGACGTCTTAGCTTATCTGCATATCGACGACACCATTTTTGACATCAATGTCTTACCAAACCGCCCGGATTGTTTAAGCTATATCGGTATGGCACGCGAAATCTCTTCTCTTCTCTCTTTGCCTATGAAGGAACTTCCTTCTTTCGATCTCACCTCTTTACCAAAACAAGAAGATTGCAAGACTTCTTGTGCTTCTTGTGCTCGTTTTGATTTAGTCAAAATTAATAACGTAGTTTTGAAAAAGGAAACACCTCTTTTTGTCAAGCGTGTATTGATGGCTAATGGCATCCGTCCGCTCTCCCCGATTGTTGACTTAGGAAACTACAGCATGCTTCTTACCGGTCAACCGTTAAATATGTATGACGACGATTTTAACAAAGATAGCACTTATGTCGCACGCGATGATTACGAAGGAAAGTTCGTCGCTTTTGACGGAAGAGCATTCGACTTGATCAAAGGCGATATTGTGATTGCTTCCTCCTCTTCTACTCCTCTTTGTCTTGCCGGTATCATGGCTGGACAAGAAGCCAGTGTGAAAGCAGATACGAAGAACATCGCGATTGAAGCTGCTTCTTTCTATCATGCCAATATCCGTCACACTTGTGCCCGCTTAGGTCTTTCTAGCCCCTCGAGCATTCTCTTTGGAAAAGGAAGAAACCCGAAGATGATTCCGGAAGCGTTGAGCGTTACTTTAGGTTTGCTCCCTCTCTTCTTTGAATCTTATGAAATTGTCTCTTATTCTAGCGATAATAAAGCGCCAAATGAGAATCAGCCTTTCTTCTTCGACAAAAACAAATTGAATGAAAGACTCGGCTCTTGTTACACCGAGGAAGAAATCGATCGGGTCTTACAAGCTTACCGCATTCAAAAAGTTGATGAACATCATCTTTTAGCTCCGCTTGATCGCGTAGATATCAACGAGCAATGTGATATCGAAGAAGAAGTCTTCCGCTATTATCCTGCCGAAAAGATTCTTCCTTCCTTTACTTCCTTCCCGGTGACCCGCGGAAAGCTCTCGCCGAGTCAAAAAGCGAAGAGAGAAATACGTGAAACTTTAATTCACCGCGGACTTTGTGAAATTCTTTCTTTCACTTTAGTCAGTGAAAAAGAAGACAAACAGCTTCGCGTATTCAACCAAGAAGAGTCATATCGCATCATCAATCCGATGACGAAAGATCACGAAATTGTCCGCAGTGATCTCTTAAGTTCGATGTTGCTTACGATGAAATACAATATGGCGCATCAGAAGAAAGATCTTGCGCTCTTTGAAATTTCCGATGTGGATACAAAGAAAGGTGTATTGACCTATCTTAGCATCGGTCTCTCTGGCTTTACTTGCTTAGCGCAAGATTATAAAGCACGCCCTTATGATTTCTATGATTTGAAGGGTATGATCGAAGTCATTTTCCAAAAGCTTGGCATCAATCCAAACCGTTATCGTTTGGCATACTCGAAGAATCCTTACTTCCACCCGAACTGTTCTTGTGATATCTTCATGGGTAAAGATTTGATCGGAACTTTTGGAAAACTGCATCCTTCCTTTGAAAAAGAAGAGATTTATTTAGCCGAGCTCAATCTTTCTTACCTCCTTAACCTCAAGGGCAGCAAGACAAAATTTGTCCCCTTCTCTTCTTATCCTACGGTTCGCCGTGACCTTTCCTTTAAGATGAGAGATGGCGTTGATTTCGCTACGCTTAAAAAGACAATTCTCAAAGCAAAAGGAACATACTTGAAAGACGTTCTTTTCTTCGATGACTTTACCGATAAGGTAACCGGCGGTCACTTCTTAGGTGTCTCTTTGATTTTAGGAAAAGAAGATGGCACGTTAAAAGATGCTGAAATTCAGGCGTCCATTGCGCAAGTTGTCTCTGTGGTTAAAAGTGAGCTTTCGCTCACCTTGAGAGGAGAATAATATGTTTCAATTGATCGAAGATTCTGCTGTTGAAATCCGCAACGATGATTTTTATGACAAGGTCGCGACTGTCGCACATAATTGTTACCAAGTTAAAGAAAAAGATCACGAATCCAATGTTGCCTTTATCTCACGTTTGATTTCTGCACGCCATCTTGCGATGGTGGAACATTACACATACACTTTTAAAGTAGAGGAAGAACTCTATGAGAAGACGATGAAACTCCACAATCGCTTCTATACGCTTTCTGGCTTACAAGATGGTGTGGGTGTATATTTGGTCACCCTCTCCCTTCGCGTGCTTCTTGAGGCGCTTTACAGCGGTTCTAACGCGGAAAAGAGTGTCGCATCTGTCTATGTCCGCTCCTTGCCGGAAGATGTGAAGGTTCTCTTTGATTTTGACTCTTTCCATTTAAAGGAGACTTCTACTGCCGAACGCTTCGATTTAGACGCAAATCGCGCCATGCTCCCTGAATCCGTTTATCAGGCCCATAAGACCATCACTTATCACATCATTACGGACCGTGGTGTCACTCATGAAATTGTCCGTCATCGCCTTTGTGCTTTTGCACAAGAGTCGACGCGCTATTGTAACTATACTAAGGATAAATTCTCCAATTGTTTAACCTTTATGAAACCTTTGCGTTACGATGAATTTAAAGACATATATGACGCATATTACAGCGCCTGTAGCGACGCTTATTTTAAGCTTGTCGCACAGGGCGCAAGACCCGATGAGGCTCGAAGCGTTTTACCAAACTCTTTAAAAGCCAGCATCATGGTCACTTGCTCCATTGAAGAATGGAAAACAATCTTCTCGCTTCGCATCTCTGATCATGCACATCCGGATATTAACCGCGTCATGATAAAAGTTCGCGACGATATGAAAAAGAAAGGATACATTCAATGAAAGAAGAAGATATTCGCATTGTCTTTGATCCAAGTCAAGTAAAAATCGGCGAAGAATACAATGTCGAATTCGCTTTGACAACAAAGGAAAAGAGTTATTTTCCTTTCTTAGACAACATAGATGATTTGCATTTCACCTTAAGCGTAGAAGGAACAAGCGAAGTGATGCACTTGCTGATCTCCTGCGCTGGTATTGTCCATCTTTTTGATGCGCATGATGGTGAAAAATGCGATGTTGAATTAGAAGACTCTGTCGATGTTATCATCGACACTTCCCACGATGAAAACAGTGATATTCTTCCGGATGAAGATGGTTTGTACGATCTTCGCGGTTCTATATTGGCGCTTTTGTTTAACACCATACCGCAAAATTATTCCGAAGTGGAATTGACTCGCGTAGAAGGTAACGGCTACATCTTGATGTCGGAAGAAGAATACGAAAAAGAAAGAGCAAAACAAAACAATCCTTTCGCCGGTTTGGATGATTCCTCTTTTGAAGAGTGATTTCTTCTGTAGATCTTAAATGAAAACTCCTTGCTCTCAAGGAGTTTTTTATTTTTCATTTTCAAAAGGAAGAAGCGCTCTTTGATATTTCATGCAATTGCATAATTGTTTGTTGAACACGGGGGATAAAGTGTTTAAAATCTTGAAAAAATAAAAATATGTCCCACTTTGATACCACAATTGTACACTTTTCTCCCACACCAGCAGAAAATGATTGAAATATTGCGATAAATACGGCACTTTTCCAAGATTTGTAACAGGAGATTTAACGGGGATAAAAACAATAATTTAGTAAAAAAACAAAAAAGTATTGCATTAAAAACACTACTTATATATAATTGTGGGTGAAAGTGGGATGGGTATGTTTTTTGGACAGAAAGAGTTGACCATCGACGACAAGTCTAGATTGGTCTTACCAGCGCTTTATCGAGAAGGGTTCCAAGGTGGCATATGCTACGCGACTTTGGGCATGGATATGTGCATTCAGCTCTTTCCCAAAGACATCTTCGAAAAGAAAGCGAGTGAGCTTATGACTCTCTCTGACTTCTCAAAAGAAGCCCGTGAATTGAAAAGAACCTATTTGGGTAACACCTTCAACATTCCGATTGATTCTCACAATAGAATCTTAGTTCCCAAAACACTTTCCGAGAAGACCAATATGAATAAAAAGGTCATTCTCGTCGGCGTCTTTGACCATTTAGAACTCTGGGATGCAGAGATCTATCAAGCCAAAGAAGAAGAAAACGAGAAGAATTATGCTGCTAACGCCGAAGCGATCTTAGGAAGATGATATGGAATACAACAATCATGTCCCGGTAATGCTTAAGGAAGTTCTCTCCTTCGTTCCTAAAAGACAAAAAATCACCTATCTTGATATGACATTGGGGAGAGCAGGTCATGCCGAAAATATCATCCAACTCTTACAAGACGGTTCCACTCTTATCGGTGTCGACCGCGATCCAGCCGCTCTAGCTTTTAGCCAAGAAAGACTTTGTCCTTATCTTAATGTCAAACAATATTTTCTTCATTCTACGTTTGCATCTGCCATCGATACGTTGAAGAAAAGTGGCATCGAAGGTGCTGATTTCATTCTTATGGATATCGGTGTTTCTTCTCCACAGTTTGATGATCCTAGCCGCGGATTCTCCTATCGTTTCGATGCTCCCTTAGACATGCGTATGGATCCTAATGATCGCATCACAGCAAAAGATATCATCAACAGCTATGATGAAAAGGAGTTGTGTAGAGTCTTTAGAGAACTAGGGCAATGTAAAATTTATTACCCTGTAGTAAAAAAGATCCTCACGGAGCGAGAGAAGAAACCGATTGAAACTACTTTTGAACTTGTTGACATCATCAAAAGTGCACTTCCTGCAAAAGAGCTTCGCAAAGAAGGACATCCCGCAAAACAATTCTTCTTAGGTTTACGTTATGAAGTCAACGGTGAAATCACTCAGTTGAAAAAAGGAATTCAGGATGCGATTCATTTCCTGAATCACAAAGGCAGACTGGTTGTCATCTCTTTCAATAGTGAAGAAGACAAGATTGTAAAAGATGCCTTTAAACAAATTAGCAATGAATCACATGTCGATAAATATGCTGAAAATAAATGTACTCCTGATGGGTATAAGACGCTGACCAAAAAGCCTTTGGTTCCGACGGAAGAAGAAATCAAAGAAAACAATCGCGCCAAAGCAAGCATCTTGAGAGTACTAGAAAGGAACTAGGTCATATGAAGGATCGTGTTGAACGCACTTACAAAAAGAAACCTTCTCATCGTTTGAAAAACGCCATGATTGCCATGGTTTCTTTCACGACCCTTTTCTCTATCGGCTCTGCTTTCGTAATGAATTATTATATGAAAGCGAATAGCCAACTCAGTTCCCGTATCGATAACTACAATCAGCAGGTGGAATATTTAGAAAATCAGAATGAAGAGACGCTGAATCAGAATAGAAAGCCGTCGCAAAAATAACGATCGATACCGCAAAGTCGCGGTTTCATATCCTTTCATTTACTAGCCGGTTCTCCATTGCCGGCGATACATTTTACCCGCAGAGCCCTTCCTCTCTGCGGGGTTTTTATTTGAATTTTTAACACAGAAATAATCTAGATATCCAAGAGAATTAACATTTAAGATAGTGTGATCAACCCTTTGTAATCTACTATCAATTTATAAAAAAGAAAAAAGGTTGCATGTGCAACCTTTTAACGATTAATAACTGCGGTAAGGAGATCTTGTCTGAATATCCTTTTCGATGATCTTAATGAACTCTTTCTCCGTGACAGTCTTGGAGTCAGTGTGGTGATAGAGACGATATGTGACATTTCCGGAAGCGGCTTCTTTCGGACCTAAGACAATCGTATAAGGAACTTTCATGACCTGAGAATCATGGATCTTATAGGAGAGTTTTTCATTTCTGTCATCAATTTTGACGCGGACGTTTTTCTTTAACAACTTTTTATTGAGGTCTTGTGCCATTTTGACAACCGACGCATCGTTGTTAACCGGGATGATACGGAGCTGTTCCGGAGACATCCATGTCGGGAAAGCACCTTTGAAGTTTTCAGTGATGATACCGACAAAACGTTCGAAGGAACCAAAGATTGCTCTGTGGAGCATGACCGGTTCTTTTTCTAAGCCATCTTTACCGATGTACTTGCAGTGGAAACGGTGAGGTAACTGCATATCGAGCTGAATCGTACCACACTGCCAAATTCTTCCTAAAGAGTCTTTGATCTTAAAGTCGAGTTTCGGACCGTAGAATGCGCCGTCACCTTCATTGACTTCATAAGGGAGATGGTTTTCTTCCAAGCATTGCTTCAATTCCGCCTCAGCTTTATCCCAAGTGGAAATTTTACCGACAAAGCGTTCTGGACGAGTGGAAAGTTCAATAGCATATTCTAATCCGAATGTTTTGTAGACGATGCCAAACATCTTAAGCATCTTTCTAATTTCTTCGCCGATCTGATCAAAGGCTAAGAAGACGTGAGCATCATCTTGGGTGAAACCGCGGACACGGAAGAGACCATTTAAAGCGCCGCTAGCTTCGTGACGATGATCTAAGCCGAATTCAGCATAGCGAATCGGTAATTCACGATAGGAATGGATAGCGTTCTGATAGACAAGAATAGCGCCAGGACAGTTCATCGGTTTGATGGCATAAGGCTTGCCATCGACCTTTGTGATGTACATGTTCTCTTTGTATTTTTTCCAGTGTCCGGAAGTTTCCCAAAGTTCTCTCGAGAGCATCTGAGGAGTCTTTAAGAAAGAATAACCGAACTCTTTGGTAAGAAGATCCCAAAGGAAATTCTCTAATTCATGACGAATGATCATACCGTTTGGAAGCCAGAAAGGAAGGCCGGGACCATAATCGGAGAACATGAAGAGAGAGAGCTGTTGACCAAGGCGTTTGTGGTCAGCTTCTTTTCTTTCTTCTATCATCTTTAAGTAATTGTCTAAATCTTCTTGTGTGAAGAAGGCGGTTCCGTAAATTCTTGTCAAGGAGTCATTTTCCTTATTGCCTTGGAAATAGCAAGAGGAGGTGGCCATAAGCTTAATGGCTTTGATTTCCTTGGTAGTCTTCATGTGAGGTCCAAGACAAAGGTCCATGAAGTCACCTTGAGAATAAACGGATAAAGAAGCTCCTTTGTCAGCAAGCTCGTGGATGTGAATCAACTTGTATTTTTGATCTGCAAAAAGCTTTTCTGCTTCTTCTAAAGAGACGTCTTTTCTTGTGATCGCTTGTTTTTCAGAAACGATCTTTTTCATCTCCGCTTCAATTTTAGCAAAGTCATCTTCAGAGATAGGCTTAGGAAGCTTCATGTCATAGTAGAAACCATCTTCGGTTGCAGGGCCATAGGCAAACTGAACACCAGGATAAAGATGTTGAATTGCCTCTGCCATCAAGTGAGCGGCAGAATGGCGAAGGACATGAAGGGCTTCTGGAGATTGCTTGGTGACAACTTCAAAATTACAGTCGCCAGGAAGAACTTCATTTAAGTCAAAAAGTTCACCGTTGACTTTAGCACATATCGCTTTTTCTCCTAAGGAAAGAGCAATTGCTTTTGCGGCTTCAAGGGCGGTACTTCCGTCTTTGATTTCTTTTACAGAATGATCTGGTAAAGTGATTTTCATAATGTGTACTCCCAATTGATAATAGATAGAAAAACAATTTTATTTACGTAATACATGCCAAGCCAAAGCACCGCCGGCAGCAAGGCCAACGTCTTGTAAAAACTTAGCGTTTGCAAAACGAATTGGCTTAAGGCCCCAACCTTCAACCAAGGAGGTTGTTGTCTTTTCTAAATCTTCCATAAATACATCTGCGCTCTTTAATACACCGCCAGAGATAGCGTACTGTTCCGCGTTGAAAAGAAGATGTAAATTAGCAAACCAAACGCTGAGCAAATGAATCCAAATGCGATAGATAGAAGTCATCTTGACATCGCCCAAACGGACACCGTCAAAGAATTCTTTTCCGGATTCGATGCAGACACCATTTAATTTGGCAAGATTGACAATGCCGTTACCGGAAAGAAGATATTCTGTCTCATAAAGTCCGCCATTGTAATCGATCTTTAATCTACCACCTTCTAAAGGAAGATCGATCATTTCTCCTTTGTGAACAAGACCAAGACCGATACCGGTGGAGATGGTGACAAATGCAGAATTCTCTAAACCTTTATTTGCGCCATACTCTGCTTCGACTAATGCAGAACAGTTAGCGTCATTGGCAAAGAAAAACTTTGTATGAGGGAAATCTTGTTCAAAACGAGAGAGAAAATCATAGGAGTCAAAGCCAAGGTTTCCGCATCTGCCAACGTGGTTGGATTCAACAAGGCCGCAGACAGACATGCCGATTGCTTTGATTTCATCCATATGAATTTCATCAGCGACTTCATGAACTAAAGTTCTCATCGCTTCATAAAGCTTATCTGGATTATCATGGATAGAGGGAACGCGTCTCACGGCAAGAATATTTAAATTTTCATCTAAGGCGCCAACGCGGAGGTTGGTTCCGCCACAATCGATAGAAATGACACAATTCATATTAATCATCCTCGCTATAAAGGTCACTATTTGGATTTCTGACCGTCAAAACTTTCATAAAGTTCGTCTTACCAGCACCGACAGGGGTACCGCCAGTGATGATGATTCTGCTTCCTTCAGGAATATCGTAATCCTTAGCAATCTTTAAGGATAAGACTTCCATTTCTTCTGTGAATTGAGGGACTTTATTTGTGTGGTAAGGATAGCAGGCATAATAAAGCATCGAGTGAGTTAAAGCATCATAATCAGAAGAGACAACGAAGACAGGACAAATCGGTCTTGTCTTTGAAATTCTAACTGCTGTTTGACCAGAAACGGAGAAACAAATAATCAATTTAGCATTGACCAAAATGGCAGTATCACTTACAGCGGCAGCAATGGCATCATTGACTTTCTTGTTAGATGTTTCAAATGCTTGATGGCTGGAATTTTCATAGTTGAAGTGCTTTTCGACTTCGCGAGCGATTTTCGCCTGCATCTGGACAGATTGAACAGGGTATTTACCACTGGCGGATTCGCCAGATAACATGACAGCATCAGAACCTTGATCTATCGCCCAAGAGACGTCACTGACTTCAGCGCGTGTCGGGAAGGGGTTGTTGCACATGGAGTCAAGCATCTGGGTAGCAGTGATAACGGGTTTACCATATTTGCGGCACTCTTCTATGATATAACGCTGATAGGTCGGAACCTGCTCAGCAGGGATTTCAACACCTAAGTCGCCTCTTGCAACCATGATGCCGTCAGAGGCTTGAATGATGGAATCCAAATTTTCAATCGCTTCAGTATTTTCAACTTTAGAGATGATGAAGATATTCTTTCCGCCATTGGCATCAAGAAGATTTCTTAAGTCTTGAATATCTTGTGTGTTGCGGACAAAAGAAGCAGAGATGAGGTCGACATGCTGTTGACAACCAAAAATCAAATCGCTCTTATCCTGTTTGGAAAGATAAGGCATGGTAAGATGAACGTTAGGACAATTGACACCTCTGCGGTCCTTACAAGTGTGATCGTTCATAACTTCACAGATCAATGTTCTCGTGGCTTCTTCTTTTTCACGGACAATAAGCTCGAGGTTACCATCATCAAGCCGCATGACAGAACCGACTTCTAAGTCAGAGTAGAGGTTCGTGTAAGAGACACCAAATTCTTTTTCGGTACCAAGCTCTTCAACGCCCATGCGAACACGTGTCAATGTTCCAGCTTTAAAAGAAGCAGCGCCATTGACAAACTTGGAAGTTCTGATTTCAGGTCCCTTTGTATCAAGGCAAATCGGGATGATGATACCTTCTTCCTTTTCGATTTCTCTTAAGGTTTGAATTTTTCTCAAATGTTCTTCATGGGAACCATGAGAGAAATTTAATCTCATACAAGTCATACCAGAAGCCAAAAGCTCTTTGGTGACAGCCTTGTCTTGACTGGAAGGACCAATGGTACAAACGATTTTCGTCTTCTTATCGATTCTATAGTTCATAGTTAGTCTCCTTTGTGACTAAAACGATACGGCTCATTGCCGAAAAATCTCTATATTATAATAACAATATATGTATAATAAATAAAGTGAATAAAGCGAATTTTATCTTTGATACAAAGAAATTTGCATTCACATTTGATATAATTTTTATAACTATGAAAATCATTGAAAAAAACTCGGTGTTATCCGAAACGATCGATTTCACACTTTCCGAGACAGATCAGCAGGTCTTGGCCCTTTTATATATGCCGATTATCAAAGCGGAAAGCTTTGCTTTGTATCAGGCTCTCTTGCATTTGAAAGGGACAATGAATTTACAAGAATATATCACGCACGAAACCCTTTTATTTGATTTGGGTTTTACTGATACTACGTTTTTAAAAGCACGTGAAAAATTAGAAGGAATTGGTCTTTTAGAGACCTATCGTTCTGAGCAAAATGATGACAAAGGAAATATCAAAGTATTTTATTGTTACCACCTTTTGCCTCCAGCCTCCCCTAAAAAATTCTTTTCAGATATTTTGTTGCGCGTGACATTAGAGCAGGCGGTCGGATCAAAAAGATATTTCTTCTTGATGAATTTATTCCGCATGAACAAAAACGGTGTCTCTGATCAATATCAAAATATTTCCGCATCTTTTAAAGATGTATATACATTGAATATCACCCCGGATAATCCAGCGATGACTGACGGTGGTAATGTTTTTGTTGATAAAAATTACAAAAATCAATCTAATTTTGATAAACAGCTTTTTATTGACAACTTAACTGCTGATAACATCTCTGTAAATCAATTAAAAGATGATATTGATGAAGCGGCAGAAGTAAGCGTCTTATATTCCTTGGATAGTCAGACCGCTTATCGCTTTTTTGTCTCTTCTTTAGACACGCAAAACAAATTTTATTCTGAACACTTTAAAAAGCAGGCTAGAAATTATAATCGTTATCAAAAAGCAGAAGAGAAAGTTCATGACAAAGCGACCTTAGGAGAAGGAGAAAGCTCTCAGAAGATACGCTATCTAGAAACGACACCGCCGAAAGAGTTTTTACAAGATTATTATCATGCAGAACCTGCGGCATTCATGCTGAAAACAATCGAACATCTCTATTTTGATTTACAATTGAGCAATTCTGTTATCACCGCGATTTTAAGTTATTCTTTGAATAAAACAGATGGTGCCTTCCATTCTAACTTCATAGAAAAGGTAGGCTATTCTCTTGCTGGTAAGCATATCACCGATGCCTATGAGGCGATGGTTTATTTTGAAAATCGTGAATTTGAACTAAAGAAACTCGATGGTTATACGAGTGCGAAAAAGAAGAGAAGCAAAAAAACAGAGGAAGTTCCACCGGCGAAAGAGAACGAAACTGTCAGCGAAGATGATGTCATGTCTCTTGCGGAGGATTTAGGATTATGAAAAGCAACTTGGAAAAAGATGGACTTCGTACCTATGAAGGTCATCATTATGAAATTGTTGTCCCGGAAGGTGCTTTAGAAGATTTAAAAAACGAAGTAAATTCTCTTCTCGAAGAAGATATTCGTCTTAAATTAAAAGTGAACAAACTTTTAAAAACCGAAAAGACTTTCGATCGTTCCCTCGGAATTTTATATGATTATCTAAAGGATCAGCGCCGGTGTTCACAATGCGATCATCACCTTCTTTCCTGTCCGAAAGAAAAATATGCTGGATATCAGTTGGATATTTATTACGATGAGACAAATGACAGCATTCAATGCAATTGGAATCCCTGTGCTCACTTGTTACAAGTGCAAGAGACTTTGTCTCGGATTAAACCTTGTGATTTTGGTCGTAAGAAACTATATCTCGATGCCATGAAATTAGTTTCTTGTATTACAACAGGAAACAATGCAAAAAAGATGAAAGATGTCACGTATGTCATCTCCAAGGCACAAAAAGATGCTAAAAATTCCATTTTAGAAAAAGGCTTTGCCCTGTATTCTACAACCGATGTGTCTTTGGTTTCTTCTTCTTTGCATGCAATTGCACTATATTACGCTACCAATGGCAAAAAGGTTGCTATGATCGATTCAAAATCGTTCTTTGAAAATCTCAAGTCTTTTAGAAACGATGAAAAGGACGCAGCGTTAAAAGATCTTCAGCGCGCAAAGAAAGCGGATGTTCTTATTTTCGAAAACTTAGATCAGATGGGCTATGCCAACAACTCGCTACTAAACGATTACATCATTCCCCTTTTAGATGTGCGCGAGGAAAAAGAGAAGAGAAATTACTGCTCCATTTCTTCTCCTGAAAAAATGAATCATATTATTTATGGAAGAGATCTTGTTGCTAAAGATGAAGTCAATCAAAGAATTGCAAAGCTCTTTGATTTATATGCGATAAAAGATATTGATTTGCGTTGATTTTAAAAAAATATAGCCTCTAATTCCAATAGGTGATAGGAGGCCTTTTTATGTTTACACAAAGCGGAAAAGATGATTGTGGAAAAACGGTAGTCAGAATGGCTTTAGCAAAGCTCCATCGTGATAAAAATTATTACTTTCAAGCTATAGATGAAAGTTGCAACGATTTTTATCAGATGAGAATAACGCTTCAACAGCACGGGCTGAAATTCACCTCATACAAGATAAATGACCTGGGACAAATTGAGGATGATAAAAATTGTTTTATCGCTCAATTTCAACAACAGGAAATGTTTCATTTTGTTTTTGTCTATCGAAAAAAAGGACAAAGTTATTATTTGTATGACCCTAATTTTGGCAATATAATAATGTCAAAAGAAGAGTTTCAAACATTTTTTACAGGTGTAATATTGTTGTATGAAAAGAAAGTGAAAAAGGAAAAGTGTCAGTTGAAGCAACTTGTTCCAAAACATATAACATTTTTGTATCTTTTATTCGGTGTTCTCAGTTTCTGTTCTCTCTTTCCAATGCTTGTGTTTCAAAAGATTGCCGCTGATTTCACATGGAGTTTAGTCTGTCTCTTTTTGTCGTTGACATTCATTTTATTTATCAATGGAATCAACATTTATTTACGGAATAAAATGGAGAATGAAATCATGAAAAACTATCTTTTGTCCTATCCTGACAGCGCTGATTTTTACCGTTTGAATAGCATGATTAATCTTGCGATAAAAAGGCGTAGTAATTTAACTTGTTATAGCCTTGCACTGCTTGTATTTTTTATCGGACTAATTGCCAATAATATTTTTTATTGCATTTTAATTTTAGTGTCTCTAATCTTTGAAATCCTCTTTTTGACTATTGAAAAAAATAAACCGAAAGTAAATCGTAATTGTTCTTTATTAGAAACAAAGTTTTTACAAAATATGAAGAGAGATTCCAATGCGTTTTGCTATTATCAACAAGCCAAAAAGAAAGCGCAAAAATTTTATTTGCGTTTAATCCTATGTTCTCTTTTGCAATTTGTCATCGCATTGATTTTCATTCTAGTAGTGATGAATAAAAGCGGAATTTATTCGATCAATTTTTTGTTTTTTTCTTTGGGCTTTACGTTTACTTTTTCTTTTCTTACCAAGCGCTGGCTTGCTACTTTTGATTTAAAAAGCCAATTGGCAAAGGAATATAATGCACTCCGTCATCCTTTTTTGACAAAAAGCTGTTAACTTAGTGCAAATAGGGTAGTTATATATTATACTAATATATAGCTGGAGGTTTTCTATGGCCTATTTTCATGTGTTAGATTATTGTGATGAAACAAAAGGGAATCGCAAGTGGAAGAAAATCTTTGATATTTGTTTTGAGTCAGTCTTAAATGAGTTACACAAAGAAGGAAATTATGAAATTTGTCTTTCCTTAGTCAGTGTGGATAAGATTCATGAACTGAACAAAGAATATCGCAATATGGACCGCCCGACAGATGTCCTTACCTTTGCTTATCGCGAAGCTGATTTCTTACCCGATGAACCGATCATCGACTTAGGAAGTATCATCATTTCTCCTGAAATCGCTAAAAAACAAGCGAATGATTTCCATCATCCAATGGAAAGAGAACTGGCGTTTTTATTTATCCATGGTCTGTTACACTCTTTTGGCTATGATCATCATGATAATGATAAACAAGCTGAAGAAATGTTTGCCTTGCAAAATAAGATTCTCAATGAGCTTCCCTATGATTTTTATACAAATATCAATAAGGCAAAAAAATTAGTTCTCCTTGCACAAGCGCAATCTTATTCTCCTTATTCCCAGTTTAAAGTCGGCGCTATCGTGTGCACAAAAGATGGTAAGTATCATCCAGGATTCAATATTGAAAACTCAGCTTATGGTGATTGCATGTGTGCAGAACGTGTCGCTTTGTTCTCTACTTATGCGAAAGGGTATCACAAAGAGGATATTGCTTCTTTAACCCTAATCACTTCATCTAGTGACATCGGTTCTCCTTGCGGTTCTTGCCGTCAAGTTATGTCTGAATTGATGGAGCTTCACTGCCCTGTTTATATTTTTAATAAAGACGAAACGAAACGTCTGGACACAACGGTGGAACAACTTCTTCCTTATGTCTTTACTCCTGAGGTACTTAAAAAATGAAAAAAGTAGGTTTTTGCTGTGTATACGGCCGTGCAAACGCTGGTAAATCAACCATCATCAACAAATGTTTGGGATTTAAATTTCTTCCCGTTTCTTCAAAACCGCAAACGACAAGAGACAACGTCCACGCGATTTATAACGATGAAGAGTCACAAATTGTCTTTGTTGATACTCCTGGTGTCTTCCGCCCGCATGGAAAATTAGGAAGTATTTTACTTCGCGATGCCGAATCTGCCAAAGAAGGCGTTGATGTTATTGTCTATGTCATCGACGCTTCTGAAGTTCCTAATTTTGAACTGGCTGAGAAGTTAGCAAAACAAGATATCCCGGTCATTATCGCTTATAACAAATTAGATTTAGTAAGTGCCGATATCGGGGAATCTCGTTTGGCTCGTTATCGTGAAATTCTTCCAAACGCTCCTTACCTTCGCATCTGTGCAAAAGATGGCTATGGTATTTCCGAACTGATCTCCTTGATCAAAAATTATCTCTCGGAAGGGGAGAACATTTTCCCGGAGGATATCGTCTCTGATCGACCGATGGAGTTTGTCATTTCTGAAATCATCCGTGAGAAATGTATGCGCAATTTACAAGCGGAAGTCCCTCACTCTATCTATATCGATGTCAAACATGTTCAAGAAGACGAAAACGGTATGGAAGTATATGCGGATTTAATTGTAGAAAAAGAATCGGAACGTGCGATTGTCATCGGCAAGCAAGGAAAGATGATATCAACTATCCGCAGATTTTCCGAACAGAGCTTACGTTCTTATTTCGGCGTGCCTGTCCGTGTCGAGCTTTTAGTCAAAGCGATTCCCGACTGGCGCAACCAAGAAAAATATTTGCGCAAGTTCGGCTATGAAGACTGATGATTCGAAAAAGTGAAACACAAGACGCATTAGTCTTGTCTTCTAGCAAGTTTAAAGATGACTCGGCGATAATCACGCTCTCTGGTCAAAACGGTATCTTTTCCTTGTATGCCCGAGGCATTTATAAACCAAAATCACCTTTAAAGCCTTTGCTCATTGTCGGAAACTTTGTCTCTGTCGAATATAAAGTGAGTCAAAATGGACCTGGGTTTGCTTCTTCCTTGAAAGTTATCGAAGATGCATCTCTCCTTTATCAGGATTATAAATCCAATTGTTTCTTATTGCTGTTACAAGAGCTTTCTCTCTCTCTATTTCGATATGGCGATGCGTTTCCACAAGAAGAAGTTATGCGCTTGATATTTAAGCTTCAGGATCATGGTGATAGTTTGTCATTAGCATTGCTCTTGCTTGGTATCTTTTACAAGCGCTTTGGCTTAAATATACAGACAAAAGAATGCGTTGTCTGCCATAAGAGTGATCACATTGTTTCTTATTCGTTACAAGAAGGTGGCTTCCTATGCCAAAACTGCTGTAACGATTTACATAAAGAATGTTTCAATGAGATGGATCTCTATGTCTTAAAGTTTGCTTTTTCTCCCTTGACAGATGACATTTTAAACAAAAAGGTTCCACAAGAATCCGGGGTGAATGTCTTTCTTTCCCTCCTTGAAAATCTCATTCTTTATTTTGACTTAAAACCCTTGCGATGTCTGCCTTTATTCTTGCAGGCCATTCAATAAAAAAGAATTTCTTATAATTCTGGCTCAAGAAATTTCCTTCGTGTCCTAGTGTAATTAATATAAAAGAGGTATCTATTATGAACGAAAAAGAAATCACATTTGAAGAAGTAACCAGTCATTTGGTTGTCAGCGGCTTTGTTTATCCTGGCTCTGATATTTACGGAGGTCTCTCCAATTCTTGGGATTATGGTCCGCTTGGAACTTTATTGAAAAATCATGTCAAAGACCTTTGGCTCCGTCATTTCGTACGCGGAATTGAATATAACGTTCAAATCGACCCAGCGATTATTATGAACCCGAAAGTTTGGGAAGCAACTGGTCATGTCTCTAATTTCCATGATCCCCTTGTCGACTGCAAATATTGCCATTCTCGTTATCGCGCTGACCAAATTATCCATCAACAAAAGCCAGAATTGAACGTCGATGGAATGACACAAGAAGAATTAAACGAAGTCATCAAAAGCGGTGAAATCACTTGCCCTAATTGCGGAAAGTCGCAATTTACTGATATCCGCCAATTCCGAATGATGTTTAAGACCTTTTTAGGTGTTACCGAAGATAAGCAATCGGTAGTCTATTTGCGTCCGGAAACAGCGCAGGGTATTTTTGTTAATTTCAAAAATGTCATGAGAACAACGAGAAGAAAATTACCGATTGGTATTGTTGATATCGGCAAATCTTTCCGCAATGAAATCACTCCCGGTAACTTCACTTTCCGCACGAGAGAATTCGAACAGATGGAGATTGAATTCTTCTTCAAACCTGGCGAAGATGATAAATGGTTTGAATTTTATAAAGACAATTGCAAAACTTTTGTCGAAAAACTCGGCTTAAAAGATGAAAAAGTTCGCTTCAGAGATCATGATCCGAAAGAGCTTGCTTTCTACTCTAAAGCGACAACGGATATTGAATATTACTTCCCTAGCATCGGTTGGGGTGAATTGATGGGTATCGCTTGCCGCAGCGATTATGACCTTTCGAAACACAGCGAATTCAGCGGTGAAGATCTCTCCTATTTGGATCCGGAAGATAACACTCGTTATATCCCGCATGTTGTTGAACCTTCCTTTGGTTTAGATCGATTGATGTTAGCTCTTTGCTGTGACGCTTATGACGTAGAAGAGCTTAACGATGGCAAAGACTCTCGTGTTGTCATGCACTTTGCGCCGGAACTTGCCCCATATACTGTTGCCGTGATGCCCTTAAGCAACAAGCTTGTAGAACAGGCTAAGAAAGTCTTTGACGATATTCGCGAAGAATACGATGCTATTTTTGATACGACAGGCTCTATCGGTAAGAGATATCGCCGTGAGGATGCTATTGGTACTCCTCTTTGTGTCACTTATGATTTTGAATCGGAAAATGACCACTGTGTCACAGTCAGAGAAAGAGATTCTATGGCTCAAGAACGTGTCAAAATCGAAGAACTTGATAATTACATTCACAATTTCTTAAAGAAACATTACGTACATTGAGGTTATAGTGGATATATTGAACAAACAGTCAAATTCCATCTTTAAAGAAGTGAGTGAGAAAAGCAGGATAGTCGATGTTGTCTCCTTTTATCTCGGCGGAAATAATCTTGTCAGAAAAGGTAAAATTTATCTTGCTATATGCCCTTTTCATCACGACACTCACCCTTCTATGCGTGTAGATCCTGAGCGAAACACGTATAAGTGTTTTGCGTGCGGAGCAGGCGGCGACTCGATCAAATTCGTCGAGCAATACGCCCATCTATCCCCTTTTGACGCCTTGAAAAAGGTTGCTGAAATCTGTGCGATTCCTCTTCCAGACTCGGTGAGCCAGCGTGTGATTTTAGACCCGTTAAAAGAAAAGTATGCTAAAGAGTTAAACGCCTTGATTGATCTTAGAAAATACTATCAGCTCTCTTTGACTTCTTTAGATGGAACACCTTGTCAGCAATATTTACAAGACCGCGCTATCCCCAAAGAAGTCATCGAACATTTTGAACTTGGTTACGCCAATGACAATCCGGAAGAATCTATCTCCAAATTGCGTGGCATGGGTCATGAAATCAACACGTTGATTCGCGCTGGTATCTTGGGAAAATCGAAAGATTTAACAGACAATTATCAACACCGCTTAATGTTTCCAATCGAAGATAATTATGGACATTTGGTTGCTTTCTCCGGGCGTGTTCTTTCTAAAGAACAGACTGGCGGTAAATATGTGAACTATCAAGAAACAGCCCTCTTCCATAAAAATGAAGTTCTTTATCACTTTGCTAAAGCCAAAGAAGATGCCAAAAGAAAAGGCTATATTTATGTCGTAGAGGGATTTATGGATGTCATCGCCGTTGTGCGCGCTGGTATCTATGCGGTTTGTGCTCTGATGGGAACAGCCTTGACAAAAGAACATGCCCAAGCCTTTAAAAAGTTAGGCGTTGAGGTTAGACTGTGTCTCGATTCGGATGAACCTGGACAAGTAGGTGAAGAACGAGCTTGTCAAATTCTTCTTGAATATGGTGTTCCTTTCTCTATCGTTCGCTGCTTTAAAAACGGAAAAGATGCCGATGACGTTTTGACCAAAGGTGGGAAGGATGTTCTCTTACGACAACTGAATCGAACTTATGATCCCTTCCTATTTTTCTTTAGACGAACGCTCAAAGATCGGAATATGCTCACCGACTCAAAAGAGATTCTCGACTTCTTAAAAAAAGCTGCCCCTTATTATGAAGCCTTAGATGAAGTTTCAAAAGACAAGGATATCCAATGGGTGGAAAAGCTTTGTTCTTTAAATCATGAGACGATTCTCTCGGTATTAACGAATTCGACAAAGTCGCTAAAAAATAAGACAGAACAAAAGAGAACAGATGCTCCCTTCCGCTATGAACGAGATTATATTTCTTCGCGCTATTCACGTCGAAATAAACAGACGATTCTCGAACCAATCCCTTGCCAAATGGGGGATAAATATCTCCAAGGAAGCAATGTTCAACAACTTTATGAACTTGCCTCAATGCAAGCAAAAATCTCTTCTTTTTCAAATCGACTCTTGCGAACAGAATGTGATATTATTTCAACGCTTCCTCATTCGTATGATGCTTATCGTCAATTTCAGGAAGCAAGAACTATGATTTGTTATACACCCTTTTATTACCTTGCTAATTTGATTGGAAACGAATACATCAAACATCCTGGTACGAAAGAACCCTTTACCCCTTACGATTATGAATCTTTAATCACACAGGTAAAAGCTCTCTCTCCTCATCATATTAAGGAAGAGGAAGAAGATCCATTAGGATTAGGAGATGATCTCTTTGAAGAAGAAGATATCGATAGCGAAAGCACTTTATCTGACGATGAAATCGAATTCCTTCTCAAGGTCATCGACATTATTCGTCACTTTTCACCAGATTGTTATGACAAAGATAATTTGAAAAACGCACTCGTCCTTCATCCTCTTTATGTGCGTTATCAATATTTGCAAGATAAGAAAGAAAAAGCTTCCGATAAAAAGCTTTCTAGAGAAGACAACGCCGAAATGGCGAAACTAAAATTCGATATCCGAAAAAACAACGGAACGTTTTAAATCGTGGCAGGAACAATGTATTCATTACAATTGTTTCTTGCCTTTACTAGAAGACATGTATACTTTTTCAAAACGCCTCAGAAAGTGGGTAATCAGCGCATTAAATATAATGATATAGTAAAAAATCATCTTCTGCCTGAAGCGCAAAAAGAAAAAATGTACCAATCTAGAAGAAATGGAGGAAATATATGATGAACAAGGAAACAACAATGGAAACGAAACTCAGTAAGACTTATCAGACTGTGCTTGCCGCAGACAAAGAAACGCTGACAGCTGCTTTTGAAAAATTCACCAAGAAAGATCAAAAGCTTTTGGATATGTTTATCGGTATCACTCAAGAAAGAAAAGATGTTGCTGCGATTGCCGAGGCTTTTAAGCTGAGTGAAGAAGAGGCGTTAGAAGCTTTGACAAAGGCTTTAGACAAAGCCTTAAAAAAGCTTGACCCTTCCACCAAAAAGACCACAAAGAAATCTTCGACCAAATCTTCCGCCAAGAAAGAAAACTCTTCCGACAGTAAGAAAAAAGCTACGGCAGATGAAGAGGATATGGAAGAAGAGGAAATCAGTGAAGAGATCTCTAAGTTTTTAACAAAAGAAGATGACTTTTTACCGGATGAACAAGAGGAAGAAGCTTTTATCAAAAAGACCAAAGGTAAAAAAGGTAAGAACATCGATGACCTTGTCAAATCTGGAAAGGTTTTGATGAGTTTGGATGACATCAAAAAGCATTTCTTAGACATTGGAAAGAAGAATAATGGTGTCTACAAGCAATCTGAGTTTGACAATTACATTGACAAGTTTGAACTCAGCGATGAAGACCTTTCGGAATTGCAAGATTTCCTCTTTGAAAACAATATTCATTCTGATGATGAAAATCTCGATGAAGACCTTTTAAGCGAAGAGGATGAGGATTTTAATAACGAGGACGAAGAAGGCTTTGACAATGAGCCGGAATTCTCTCAAGACACTACGTATTACAGCTCTATGGATGTGAAGAATATCGATCCTGTCCGTCAATATCTTCACGAGATCGGCTCTTATCAAGTTTTACAGAGCAAAGAAGAAGAAGTCGAGCTTGCAAAGCGTGTGTTAGAAGGCGATCAAGATGCTAAAGATCAATTGATTGTCTGTAATTTGAAATTGGTCGTTTCCATTGCAAAACACTATGTCAACCGCGGCATGGACTTCTTGGATTTGATTCAAGAAGGTAATTTGGGTTTGATCAAAGCGGTCGACAAATTCGATTACACCAAGGGCTTTAAGTTCTCTACCTATGCAACTTGGTGGATTCGTCAAGCAATCACAAGAGCTTTGGCGGATCAGGCTAGAACGATTCGTATTCCTGTGCACATGGTTGAAACAATCAACAAGATTACAAGAGCGCAGAGAAAACTCGTTCAAAAACTCAATCGTGATCCTACAGCGGAAGAAATTTCGGAAGAGCTTGGCGGTGTTTGGTCTGCCTCTCGCATTCGTGAAATTCAGCGCATTGCTTTAGACCCGCTCTCCTTGGAAAAACCAGTTGGCGAAGAAGAAGATAGCCACATCGGTGATTTCATTGAAGATAAGGATAATATCTCCCCTTATGAATATGCTAATCGCTCCATGGAAACAGAACGTATCAACGAGGTTTTAGCTCAGTTGACCGAACGTGAGGCGCGTGTCATCCGTTTGCGTTACGGTTTAGAAGACGGTAGAACACACACCTTGGAAGAAGTCGGAAAAGAATTCAATGTCACTCGCGAAAGAATTCGTCAGATTGAAGCCAAAGCGTTAAAGAAATTACGTCATCCTGCTCGTGCGAAACTCTTGAAGGACTTCCGTGATTAACACCTTATCTAAGCGCCTTTCTCTTGCCCGCGAAATGATTCCACACGGTCTTGTTTTGATGGATATCGGCGCAGATATGGGCTTGCTCTCCCTTTCCTTAGCTGCGGATGGATTTAAGATTTATGCGAGTGAAAATAAGAAAGGGCCTTTCAACGCATTAATTAACAACACTAAACAATATAAGGGAAACAATTTACAATGTATTTTTACAGATGGAATTGATATTCTCCCACAGGATGTCAATGCGTTGATTCTATTGGGCATGGGAGGGAAAACTATTTTTGACATTTTATCCCGCCATGAAGAAAAGCTTTCTCAAATTGAATATATTCTGATGGAACCGCAGAGTGAAACGAAGCTTCCGATTTCCTATGTTTTACAACAAGGGTATGAGAACATCTCTGGATGTTATGTCTTTGAAAAACGTTACTATCCGTTGATGCTTTTTAAAAAGACGCAAATAAAAAAACAATATAATGAGGCTCAGCTTTTGTTTGGACCTTATATGTTAGAAAACAAAGATTCCTTGTTATTTGAATTTTTACATAAGGAAGAAGAACGCATTGACGCTCTTTGTCCTGTAGGTCAAAAGAATAACGAATCTTATTTGAACGTTGTAAAAGAGGCTTTAAATTATGAATTTAAAACAACTGCTTAGAAAAATCTACCGCAAATTCCCTAAGGGTCTTTCAGAAGTTTGGGACTTTCCTGGTTATCAATGCGGCGTGAAAGATTGGAACGCTGAAATCAAGAAAGTCTTTCTGTGCCTAGACTTTACTGAAGCGTGCCTTATAGAATGTCAAAAGTTCCAACCCGATTTGATTTTGACCCATCATCCTTTTCTCTTTGGAAAGAAAAGCGAAGTATGCGCTCATGATTTGAAAAAAGCTCAACTTATAGAAGAAATTGAACAATTAAATTGTCCAATCTACTCTTTTCACACCAATTATGACAAGGCAGAAGATGGTATGAATGACGTCTTGATTTCTTTGTTAGGGTTTGAAAAAGTATCGGTTGCTGATGATGGTTTAATGCGTCTTTGTAAAACACCCGCCCCAATGAGCTTTGACATGCTACTTTCTCATCTTTGCGACACCTTTGATTTTGACCATTTAGACTATATCAACAATGACAATCGCTTGATTTCTCATATCACCTTTATCGCAGGCGGTGGGGCGAGTGAGTTTATGCATCCTCTGATTAAAAATAGCGATGTCTACCTTTCAGGAGATTGCGCTCATCACCATCGTTTGGACATGATGCGATATGGCATCAACTATATTGATCTACCTCATGAGGTAGAAGAAATCGGTTTTCTCACAGGTATGAAAAAAGCGCTTGAGGAAATCGATCCTTCCTTAGCTCTTTGTTGTTATTCTTTTGAGCGATATTTCTCTTTATACTTGCCTAAGAAAGCATAAGTTCTAATTGTTTCTTTATCATCCACACATTTTCTTTCGATATACTCGTGCTTGAGACAAGATAAATATCTTTTCCTTTCACGACATCGAGAGAAATGTCCTTAACATCATTTGCTATTATGCCCTTTAACAAAGGGCATTTTTCTTTGATTAAATTGTACAATTCATTACAATTGGATGAAGTTTTAGAGCCTAAAACGATAAAACAGCTTTTAAAAGGATCTACTTCAGTTAAAACTTGAATCGCCGTATTTGCCCTGTTTAAATAAAGAGGACAAAGGTTAGCGACAAAATGTAAATCGGTGTTTGTTTTAAAAAAGTTAACCATTTCTGCTGCTCTTTTTAATTCGAAGGTCGACTGAACAATCAATCCGGTTTGTAATTCTTTTTTGTCGCGCAAATCAGAGATTATTTTTTCATCGACAAAGGTCAAAAAAGGAAAATGAGAGAGAAAACCGATCGTCTCTTGATGCCCTGCTTTTCCTACATAAAACCACTTACATTCATTTTTGTGTTTTTCTAACAAGCGATAGCGCGCTTGTATCACCGGGCAGAGCGCATCATATGTTTTATGGTGTTGAAACCGAATTTCATCTTGTATATCATGGCCATGTGCTGGGAAAAGAAGACTGGCGTTTGCTGAAATATTTTCACCTAAAAACGACACTTTTTCCGATAAAAGTTTTTCGTTTTCTTTTTCGTTGTGCATCAAAGGCTTTAATAAGATAAGCTCTTTCGAAGAAGATTTTGCTTCTTCAAAGACACTGAGCGCGTGTTTTACGCCTGTGCAAAAGCCATATTCAGTTATTATTTCTATCATCGTTGTTTACTATAACATAATTGTAGCGATGTGAGTGAAATATTGTAAAGAGTGATATAATATTTACGGAGGAATTCATACTCATGGATTTAGAAAAATATATCGGTGTCACACCTAATTTTCCCAAGAAAGGTATTTCATTTAAAGATATTTCACCTTTGTTGAAAGATCCGGATGCATTTCAAGACTGCATCGATCAATTAGCTAAGCTTGCGGAAGAATTTAACGTAGATATCATTTGTGGGCCGGAGTCTCGCGCGTTTATTTTTGGCGCAGCTTTAGGTTACAAGATGCACAAAGGTTTTGTCATGGCTAGAAAAGCTGGCAAGCTTCCCGGTGTGACTTATAAAGTCTCCTATCAGCTTGAGTATGGAACAGCTTCTATCGAAATTCCGGCAGGATCTTTTAAGAAAGGTGCTAGAGTCCTTTTAATTGATGATTTAATGGCTACTGGAGGCACGTTCAAAGCCTTAAAAGATGTTGTGGAAATGGCTGGAGCAGTCCCGGTTGCATGTATCACTGTCATCAATCTTCCTGAACTCAACGGTGAGAAAAACATCGGACTCCCCTGTCGCTCCCTGTTGAATCTTTCTGATAAAGTTGAAGAATAATCGCCTATGGAAATCAACAACCGCATTTACACCTTCGAAGAAGTAAAAGAGGTGTATTCCAAATATATCACCGATAGCAAAGACCTCGCTTCGATTGAGAAAGCTTACCTTTTTGCTGAGAAAAAACATGAAGGACAAATACGTAAAAGCGGTGATCCTTATATTTCCCATTGTATTGGTGTCGCTATGATTTTAGCGGATTTGCAAGGTGGTCCAGCAACAATTATTGCAGGTCTCTTGCACGACACGATTGAAGATACGGGAACAACAAAGGAAGAAATTGAAAAAGAATTCGGCAAAGAAGTTGCGGATTTAGTAGAAGCTTTAACAAAGGTCACGCGTCTTTCTGATTATAAGAATGTTGAATTTACCGCAGAAAATCACCGCAAAATCTTTGTTGCAATGGCAAAAGATGTTCGAGCGATTATCGTAAAGCTTGCCGATCGTCTCCACAATATGAGAACTCTTCAATTTCAACCGAAAGAAAAACAAGTTCGCATTGCCAAAGAGACTTTGGAAGTCTATGTGCCTGTCGCTCATCGTTTAGGTCTCTATAAATTGCAAACGGAGATGGAAGATCTCTCTCTTTGGTATACAGAAAACGAAAAATATCTCTTCATCGAGAACAAGATGAATGAGTTGATTCAAAACGCACAAGAAACTTTAGAGGAACTGAAAAAAGAGTTGACCAATATCTTAAAAGATAGCAAGATTCCTTTTGTCATTTTAGATCGTGTAAAAAGCGTTTATTCCATCTATAAAAAAATGTACAACAAAAATTACGCTTTTGAACAAATCTATGACATCATGGCTTTGCGCGTGATCACAAAGACAGAACAGAACTGTTATGAAATCCTTGGCTATGTCCATGCGAATTTCAAACCTGTCCCTGGTCGTTTTAAAGATTATATTGCGATGCCAAAGCCTAATATGTATCAATCTTTGCATACGACAATTATTACGAATAATGGGCATGTGTTTGAAATTCAGATCCGTACAAAGCAGATGGATGAAACTGCAGAAGGCGGTATTGCTGCTCATTGGCGTTATAAAGAAGGTACGCATTACGACGCAAAAGCAGAGCAACAAGAAATTGAAAATCAATTGCATTGGTTTAAAGATTTTGTCTCTATGGCTAAGGAAGGTCAAAACGATAATATCTCTACCAAAGATTATGTCGATACCCTCAGCCACGATATCTTCGATGCAAATGTATATGTCTTCACGCCGAAAGGAAATGTCATCTGTCTTGCAAATGGTGCAACTCCGATTGACTTTGCCTTCCGTATTCACACCGATGTCGGCGAGCACTTACAGGGTGCGAAAGTAAACGGAACACTAGTTCCACTTTCTACAAAATTAAAAACAGGCGATGCGGTTGAAGTCATCACAAACAAAAATTCACAGCCGAATTCGGAATGGATGACAATCGCTCATACCAATTTTGCTAAAAACAAGATCCGTAAATTCTTGATTCGTCAAAACGCAGACTATGTCCGCGAAGAATCTGTTAAGCGCGGAAGACAAGCCTTGGTCGACGCTTTACGCGAGCGCAAGATCAACATTGACGTCAATCGCTTGATCACTAAGAAGGTCTTAGACGCTTTTAACGCCGAGACTGTTGACGATCTTCTCATCATGGTCAATAACCGCAATGTACCCCCTTACCAAGTCATCGATGAAAGTGAAGAAGTCAATTACTCAGGAAAGAAGACCCCGGAAGAAATCGCTGCAGAAATCAACAGCCGTAAGATTAAAAAGAATTCCAGCGATGTTGTCATTCTCTCTAACGGTGACACCATCATGACTAGCCTTGCCAATTGTTGCACGCCGATTCCTGGCGACGACATCATCGGTTTTGTCTCTACGGGTCAAGGCGTTAAAATCCACCGCAAGGATTGTCCTAACGTCAATCGTCCGGACAATAAAGAACGCCTCATTGACGTCATGTGGAATCCAGAATGCAAGACCTTTAGCGAATGCCTTGTCGACATTGCAATCGAATGTCATGACCGCAATAATTTACTCATTGATGTCTTAAACTCTCTCTCTTCTTGCGACGCGAAGGTTATGAAAGTCAATGCAAAGTTCCACCCGTCGAACAACACGACAACAATCTCCGCCACCTTATTGGTAAGAAATAAAGATGAATTAGGACATTTTATGCACTGCTTGCTCGGTGTTAAATCCGTTTATCAAGTTCGAAGAGTATTTCATTAATCAAAAAAGTCAGCTCCGTTGGAACTGACTTTTTTCTTTATTTTTTCTTGTTGTTAGGACGATCCATGTGGAAGTCTTTGGCATTGCCACCGCTTTTTGCGATATTGGTTAAGACGATTTTTCTACGGTGCTTGAATTTGACTAAATCCACAGCCTTTTTTACCTTTTTCTTATAGCCAGGTTTGACTTTCGTCGTCTTGTTTTGATTGACAGCATGTCTGATTTTCTTTTGCAAGACTTCTGAGTCAGCGCGGTCTTTCTTTCCTAAATTTTTAAATTCGTAAGCGCCTTTGTTCTTTTTCAGAGCATCCTTTGTAAGCGTGTAAGTATCAAATTCTACTTCACGTCTTACCAAGTCTTTTACGCGATTGACACTTTCTTCATCATCGTAAGTGTAAAAGACAAAGGAATCACCAGGGGCGTTACATCTTCCAGCGCGTCCTGCTCTGTGGAAATAATAATCGCTGTCTTTGCTCAAGTCTAAAGAAATGATGCATTCGACATCCGGAATATCTAAACCGCGAGAGACATAATCGGAAGCGAGCAATAACGTTTGATCCTCTTTGCGGAAATTGTCTAAGACTTTCTTAATGTCGCGTTTATCTAAACCACCATGCACAAAAAGGAAAGGTCTTTTCAACGCTTTCAGGTCATCTGCGACTTTGTAAAGCTCTTCTTTGGTAGAGACAAAGGCGATGGCTTTAAAAGGTTTGGCCTCGTTTAAGAAACGAGTCAAAGCTTCTGCTTTCGAGAAAGTTCTAATATCGACCAAATGGTGTTTGACACTTTTGGAAGTGATGGCTTCTCTGACATCGACAAGGTTTAAAATGTTGAATTGAGATTTGACACGCTTGATATCTTGAATGTTTAAAGAGGCAGAGAAGAAAGAAATCATGTGTGCTTCTCTCGGCTTTTTCAACGCTTCTAATGCGCTTTGGAAACCATCGAATGCAATCATGTCGCCTTCATCGATAATGACACGTTTTAAGCGGTTGATGGGGTAATGGCTTGCCATTGTCGGATAGATTTCCGGGGTGATTAAAACGACAACAGGCTTTGCTCTACCATAATCATTTTTTGAGTAGATAGCTTTGACAGCATCCGCAGGGAAACCCATTTTGAGGGTGAATTCCTCAAAGACCGACTTAATCTGGTCTAACAAAGCGACAGTCGGAGAGATGATGACCGCCTGAACATGACCGTCATTTTCTAAGTCATTTAAAATAGGTAAAGCGTAAGAAAGCGTCTTACCTGTTCCAGTAGGAGCTAAGGAAAGTACATTTTTATTTTTTAAAAGCAATGGGATTGTTTTCGCTTGAACAGGAGACATAGAAACAAAGCCATCTTCTTTTAAGATGTCTAAAATTTCCTTTTTTAATGCTGTGGATCCAAACGGCAGTTCTTGATTCATATTTCACCTCGAATTGTTTTGATTTTTACTTTTCTTCCGTTTCGTTTTCAACAATTTTAATTCCTAAGATGTCCGTGTCTTTTTCCGGAACACGAGAAGGGCATTCTGACATCGGTTCATAAGCCTTTAAGTTTTTCGGGAAGCTAACGACGTCACGGACATTATCGGTGTCACAAAGTTCCATGGCCAAACGTTCCACACCGATACCAAATCCACCTTCCGGCGGAACACCATATTTAAGTGCTTTAACGAAGAATCCGAAACGGACATTGATATCTTCTTCGCTCAAGCCGAGAAGTTCAAAGACTTTTTGTTGTGTGCCAGCATCATGAATTCTTAAGGCGCCAGAAGAGAGCTCAACACCATTTAAAACAGTGTCATAACTGGTAGAGTGTATTTTCGTAGGATCTGTATCAAAATAACCAAGATCTTCATCCAAAGGACGAGTGAAAGGATTGGATAAAGAGACAATGCTACCATCCTCTTCGCGTTCAAACAAAGGCCAATTGATGACAAAGAGAGGCTTGAAGAGATCTTTTTTGCAAAGGCCTAATTTCTTTCCATAATAACTTCTTAAAGCGCCTAAGGCCCAGCAGGCTTTATCCTTGGAAGCGTCGGCACAGAGGATAACAAGATCATCCTCTTTCACTTGTAAGGCATCTTTTAACATCAAAAGATTTTCTGCCTTGATATTTTTGACAATGTTTGAGACAAACTCTCCATTTTCCACTTTGAGATGACTGACACCAAAGACATGCATCTTTTTGGCTAAGAGATTGTCACTATCCATCTGTTTTCTGGTAGTTTCTTTGGCGACATTAGGAATGACAATTGCCTGAATTGATTTTCCTTCATATGCTTTAAAACCACAATCTTTCAACGCATCGCTGACATCGTGAATGAGCAAACCAAAACGCGTATCCGGTTTATCTGTTCCATAAGAGTGAATGGCAACTTCATAATCCATGCGCTCGAAATCAGGAAGGTCGATATTTCTAATTTTCTTGAAAAGGTGTTTTAATAAACCTTCGATAACTTCTAAAACATCTTCTCTTTTTACAAAGGACATCTCGCAGTCGATTTGCATGAACTCTGGCTGGCGATCAGCTCTTTGGTCTTCATCGCGATAACAATGGGCCAATTGGAAATAGCGGTCACATCCTGCAATCATCAACAATTGTTTGTACAATTGTGGGGATTGGGGAAGGGCGTAGAAATTGCCAGGGTAAATACGAGAAGGAACCAAATAGTCTCTGGCGCCTTCGGGAGTGGATTTGATTAAAGTCGGGGTGTCGATTTCTTGGAAACCATTGTCGATGAGGTATTCTCTGGTGTAACGGTTGATATCCGAACGAACCTGCAAATATTTTTGCATGATGGGACGACGAAGATCTAAATAACGATAGACCAGACGTAAATCTTCACTGGCTGTGGTGTCATCTTTAATTTCAAAAGGAGTGAGTTCGCTTTTCGAAAAGACTTCAATCTTTTCTACATCGATTTCAATTTTTCCAGTCGGGATATTATCATTTGCGACTTGGCGCAAGATGACTTTACCAGTAGCTCCGATACAATATTCACTTTTCAGCATATGCTGATGGAAGAGTTCGGTCGAAATATTCAATTGAGTGATACCGTATTTATCTCTTAAATCGACAAAACAAAGCGATCCTAAATTTCTAACAGTATTGACCCATCCGCAAAGAGTTACTTCTTTGCCGATGTCTTTTTCGGTGAGTTCACCGCATGTGTGTGTTCTAAGCATAATAGTTTTTTATACCTCTTATTTAAGTAGGTCCTCCAAAGTGACATCGTTCTGTTGACGTGTCTCCATATTCTTCAACTGAATTCGATGATCTTGCTCAATGATTAAAACATTTCTTGCATTCTTGCGGTCTGCCATTTTAAAAGAACCGCCCATGGCTCTTGTATAAGAGCTAAATGTGACACGGTAACCTTTTTGACGCAAACTATCAGCGATATAAGAAGCGTAACCGTCTCTTGCAAAATCAATGATGAAATAATCCAACGCCTTTGTCTCGATGATTTCTTTTTTACGCTCTTCTGTCAAAGCGATGATAAGGCGTTCTACACCTAAGCTAAAGCCGATGCCTTCATAATCAGGACCGCCGATAGCAGCCATCAAAGAGGAGTACTTACCACCGCCTCCAATAGCGCCAAGGGTCTTGTTTTCGCTGTCGTAGAGCTCCCAAACTAAACCAGTGTAGTAATCTAAACCGCGGACAAGCTCATCTTCCACCGTGTATTCGATACCGATAAGGTCTAAAGCAGAAGTGATATTTTCAAACTCTCTCTTGTCTTCGTCGTTGAGGAAGTCGCGAATGCGGGGTGCGTTTTTAGCGATTTCCTGATCTTCTGGTACCTTGCAGTCAAGAATACGAAGCGGGTTGGTTTCTAAACGGCGTTTACAATCCTCACACATGGACTCAATCTGCGGTTTAAAGAACTGATAAAGTTCTTTTTTATATGTCTCACGCGATTGGAAAGAGCCTAAGAAATTGATCTTTGCAATGACTTTGTGGCCCAAAAGTTTTTCTGCGCTTCTTAAAGAAAGCAAGAAGGCGTCTAACGTGGTAGCTAAATCAACTTTAGAGTCGATGAATTCCACACCGAATTGATTGAATTGACGAAGACGTCCAGTCTGGGGTCTTTCATAGCGGAAAACGGGGCCAAAATAGGTGTAGCGAAGTGGCATATCTGGAAGCGTGTACCATTTGTTTTCAATGACAGCACGGCTGACACTCGCAGTGAATTCCGGACGTAAAGTGTAATCTTTATCACCCTTTCTTGCTAAATCAAACGTTTCTTTTTGAACGAT
Source organism: uncultured Mollicutes bacterium (assembly GCA_900539865.1). Lineage (GTDB taxonomy): Bacteria > Bacillota_I > Bacilli_A > RFN20 > CAG-288 > Enterosoma. The sequence goes on from UQDS01000001.1 coordinate 44,946, forward strand.
ATCAGAGCTTTCTCCTACTGTTCTGTGGAAGAGACGATTTTCTTCAAAAATCGGCAATTCGATTTCTTCTGCGCCATATGCGCGTGCCTCTTGAAACAAGATCTCTTTGATCTTGGAAAGAACAAGGCATTCTTCGCCAGCGTAGTCGATTGTTCCACGCGGTTTCTTGATCATTTGTTCGGCCATATGAAAAACCTCCAAAATTAATAAGTTAAATAAGCTGATATATTATAATATAAAATATATATTTAATAAATATCTAAATTAATTAGAAAATTTTTATTTTAGAACACGCAATTGATTTTTTATTTAATAAATCAAAAGCGAAATGGATTGACAAGAAAAATCTTTTAAATGAATCGATGGATTTTTTATAAAATTTCAAAGCTAAAAAGTATCGATATAAGAGAATAATTTCCCTAGAGCTTCTTCTTTTTGAAAGACACCGATGCTCTTTCCTTTAGCAAAGAGAACAAAAGTGTCTTCTTTTCCGCTACCGGCAATGCCGATGTCGGCATCAGAGGCTTCACCGATGCCATTGACGGGGCATCCCATTACAGCAACCTTGATTTTCTTTTCGACAAAATCAAGATGATCCATAACCATGCGAGAGACTTCTTTTAAAGGAATCAACGTTCTTCCGCAACCGGGACAAACAATCAGTTCTGGTACATTTGTCTTTCGATTGCTCAAACGCAACAGCTCTTTGCACGCTCTTAATTCTTCGATGCGATCATCGGCTAAAGAAATGCGAATGGTATCGCCGATTCCATCTTTTAACAGCGGATAAAGGGCCGTGGCAGAACGGATGCTTCCAAGAGTGGAAAATCCGCTTTCGGTAAGGCCGATGTGAAGAGGATAAGGATATCTTTCATAGGCTTTTCGATAAATGTTTTCTAACAGTAACGGATCGCTTGTCTTCAAACTCAAAACGATATTTGAAAAATGATGCAAAGCAAAAAGATCAACCATGTTATCGCAAACTTTTAGAATTTCTTCGGATTTTGTCAACATCGTTTTGTTAAGATCAATGAGAGAACCAGAATTGATACCAACGCGAATAGGAATATTTTTTTCTTTACACAAAGAAATAATCTCGCGCAGTTTTGTCTCATCGCGCATATTTCCCGGGTTGATTCTAATTTTGTCGACACCAGAATGAATGCTTTCTATTGCAAGATGCGCGTGATAATGAATATCAGCAATGATCGGAATATCAACTTTTTGTTTGATTTCTTTTAAAGCAAGCGCGTCATGAATATCAAGCACAGAAAAACGCATCATGTCTAAGCCCCGCTTAGCAAGATAATTTGTCAAAGCGATATTTTCTTCCACGTTTGACGTTTTGATGTCGGACATAGATTGAATCAGACAAGGATATCCTTCACCAATCATTTTGTTTCCAATAGAAAAAGAAATGTGTTTCATCTTCTCTATTGTACAAAAAAAGAAAGGAAAGAAAAAGAATCATAATCAAAAGAAAAAAACCTTGTTTGGCTAAGATATATCATTTTATTCTTGAAATCAGGTGGTTCAGTCAATATAATAATAAGGCTAAGTTATACATTAATCTAGAAAGTTAGGAGGATACAACTATGGCAGAGAAACGTGCAAATATCATTCTCCGTTGCAAAGAATGCAAACACGAGAATTACATCACCACAAAGAACAAAAAGGCTCATCCGGAGCGCTTCAACACTACCAAGTATTGCCCGTGGTGCAACAAACCCACTCTTCACGAAGAAAAGAAATAAAATTCTTTTTTAGTTTTTGAAAGGAAAAGGAGAAACACACAATGGCTGATATGATTATGATCGGTGATGTCGGACCGGGTAAATCCTTTAAGGATGGTAACGATATCTACACTTCCCTCAACATCGAACACAACAAGACTGCTATGAGAGGTATGATCGTCAAGATCAAAGCAAAGAACCTCAGAACCGGTTCCATCCGCGAAATCTCTTACAATGGTGACACTAAGGTTGAACAAATCTATCTCGACAAGAGAACAATGAATCTCGAATATGCCGATGATACTCTTGTTCATTTCCAAGATGCGGAAACCTTTGAAGAAGTTTCTATCCCCAGAGATAGACTTACTTGGGAACTCAACTTCATCTCTTATGAGAACCCGATCATCGTCACCTTCTATGAACAGGAGCTTCTCGGTGTTGAACTTCCGGCAAAGGTCACTCTTTTGATTACCGAAACGGATGACAATGCTGTTGCTGGTGACACTGTCAACAAGGCTACTAAGGACGCTATCCTTGAGACTGGTTACAAAATTAAAGTCCCGATGTTCATCAAGAGTAATACGAAGATTATCGTCAAGACGGAAGACGGTACGTACGACTCCAGAGCTTAATCTCTAGATTTTTAAGGCCGGCATTGTCCGGTCTTTTGTCGATTAGAAAGGAATGAAATAACATGCCACTTTGGTTACAGATTGTCTTGCCGATTGTCACTTTGATTCTCGGCGGTGTCGCTGGTCTTTTTATCGCCAGAAAGTTAGTCACCAAGCAAATTGAAGAAAACCCTCCCTTCAACGAAGACATGATTCGTGCGATGTACAAGTCGATGGGTAGAACCCCTTCCCAGGCTCAAGTAAACAATACCATGAGAGCCATCAAAGCTGCCCAAAAACAGCAAGTCAATAAGAAATAATTCAAGAAAAGCCCGGTTAATTACCGGGCTTTTTATGTTCGATTTTTTAAAAAAAGATAACTTTTTGAAATAAAGTTGTTACTTGTTTATATCGCCTTTTTTCTTGAACTTTGTCTCAGGTTCAATTCCTTTTTCAAGGCGGTCGATATTCGTTTTGTGGCGAATGACGATAATGATGACATAAACCAAGATAGCAAGGAAAGTGTAATAAGAAAGATGCAAGAAGAAATTAGGAGCAAAATAGGTTCCGAAATTGTACTGATTGATATCAGAGTAAATAGTCAAGTCAAGAATCATCGGAACAAGATAAACCGTGAAGGTGACTGGTGCGCCAATTAAAGAAGCAAGGGAGACTCTTCTTTTCCAAAAGAAGATGCTGAAGAAGGTAATGCCACCGACTAAAGCAGCAAGAGGACTGGTGAAGATGACAAAACCGGCAAAGCAAGCAACACATTTGCCACCTTTAAAATGGGCGAAGAGAGGGAAGGAATGACCGATTGCAACAGAGAGACCAACAAGGCAAACAAAGATTTCTTTTAAATAACGGTACTCGACCAAAGGAATCGGGGCAAAAGTTAAGATGATCATTGTGATCAAACAGGGAATATAACACTTTAAACCGTCTAAAAACATGGTTAAGATTCCCGCGGTCTTTCCGACAACACGCCCGACATTTGTTCCACCCGCGTTCTTGCTGCCTTCTTTAAGAATATCGATTCCATGACGTTTCGCTATGAGTTTTGCCGTCGGAATGGAACCGCAGATATAGGAAAGGATAGCAAAGCCGAATGCAAGTAAAATAGTATAAGTTAATTCCATAATAATTGATTTTTATCTTTCTTTCATCACACCTAGTATGATAGTTAGTATTATATCGAAAAGAGATACATTAGTAAAAGAATAATCATAAATTGTGAGCAAATTATCGGTTGTGAGACAACTGTTCCATAACTGCATAATTTTTTTAATTTTTGAATTGTTTTTGTTAAAAAACACGAAAAAAGTAACAATTTAAATTTTTTTAAAACAGAGAATCACTCTTTTTATCCTAAGAACGAGTTATCCGAGTGAAATTATTCACACAATTATATATATATTTATTAAAAACTTTATTTTTAGCGCTTTTTTGGTTAAAATAAAGACTGAGGTTTTTTTATCTATGGGCTCTAATTATGATGCAAAAAGTTTGACCATTCTTCATGGTCTAGAACCGGTTCGTGAACGCCCCGGTATGTATATTGGTTCTACTTCCACCATGGGCTTGCACCATTTGGTGTGGGAAATTGTCGATAACGCTGTCGACGAAGCTAACGAAGGACACGGTAAAAACATTTATGTGACGATTCATGACGATGGATCGTTAGAAGTTTTGGATGAAGGTCGCGGTGTCCCCTGTGACTATAACTCCCGTGAAAAATTAAACGGATTTCAAATTGTTTATCAAACGCTCCATGGCGGCGGCAAATTCGATGAGAGCAATTACAAGAGCGCCGGCGGTCTTCATGGCGTTGGTGCATCTGTTACCAATGCTTTATCAGAATGGATGGAGATTCACTCTTATCGTGATGGCATCGATCACTTTGCACGCTTTGAACAAGGCGGAAGTAAATTCTCCGGCATCAAAGAGCTTGGTAAAACAAACAAGCGCGGCACATGTGTCCGTTTCTTTCCTGATCGTTCCATCTTTGAAGATATCGTCTTTGACTTCGACCGCATCGCTTCCCATTTGGATGATCAAGCCTGCTTGACGAAAGGCGTTGTCTTTCATTTGAAAGATGAAAGAACCAACCGTCAAAAAGAATTTTACTATCAAAATGGTTTGGTTGAATATTTCAATCGTCACACCTACAACAAACCTCTGCTGACAAAGCCGATGCATTTTGAAGGAAGTGATGGCGACATCAAAGTCGATGTTGTCTTTGGCTTCTTAAAAGATTCTTATGATGAAAAAATCATCGCTTTTGCAAACGGCGTTAGAACAGGAGACGGCGGCTATCATGTCACTGGCTTAAAAAAGGCAATCACCTCTTGTTATAACAAGTTTGCAATCAACAATAATCTTGTCAAATCAAGCGCTCCTTTAGATGGCGTCTGTTTGCGTGAAGGTCTAGTAGCTATCCTTTCGGTTTGGGTTCCGGAACATCTTTTGCAATTCGAAGGTCAAACTAAGGGAAAACTTGGTACAAAAGAGGCGCTGAATAGCACCGATTCCGTCATTGAAAATAGACTGGATTATCATCTTGTAGAAAACCGTGCCGAAGCGGAAGCGGTTATTCGAAAGACGATCAACGAGATGAAAGCGCGCGATAAAGCGGAGGCGGAAAAGAAAAAAGAACGTGAGTTGCAGAAGAACAATATCACTGGGGCAGAGCTCTCCAATAAACTCACACCGTGCTCTTCCAAAGAATATTTGAAGAACGAACTTTTTATCGTAGAAGGTGACTCTGCAGGAGGTTCTGCAAAGAAAGGCAGAAATCCCAAACACCAGGCCATCTTACCGCTTCGCGGAAAGCCGAAGAACACCACCGAAGTCGAGGACGAAAAGATCCTTTTTGGAAATAAAGAAATCAACACGCTCATCAATACAATCGGTGCTGGTTATGGCAAAGAATTCCGCATTAAAGATATTCATTATGGCAAAGTCATCATCATGACCGATGCGGATGACGACGGTAGTCACATTCAATCTTTGCTCATGACATTCTTCTATAATCACATGAAGCCTTTGATTGAAAACGGAAACCTTTATATTGCATGTCCTCCTTTATATCGTGTCTATAACAGCAAAAAAGAAATTTATTGCTACGATGATGAGGAATTAGAAAAAGCAAAGGCGGAAATAGGCAGTGGATATCGCGTCAACCGTTACAAAGGTTTAGGTGAAATGGACTATGCGCAACTTTCGGAAACCACAATGAATCCGGAGCGTAGAAAATTGTTGCAGGTCGTTTTAAACGACGATGACGACACTGCTGATAAGGTCACCATTTTCTTAGGAAAAGACAGTGACCGCCGCAAAGAATGGATCAGCAACAATATCGATTTTACTTCCACTGATACCTTCTTAAAGGAGGTCTTACACGATGAGAAATAAGAAGAACAAACCCACAATTACCTACACCGAAAATATTGTCAAATCGGACATGTCCGATGTTTTGGTCACCGCTTTTAATCGCTATGCAAAAGAAGTTATTACTGACCGTGCGATTCCGGATGCAAGAGATGGATTAAAGCCAGTACAACGCCGTATCATCTACGATATGTTTGACCAGGGCTATCTTCATACAAAGCCCACAGTAAAGTCAGCCACAATTGTCGGTCATGTCATGGGTCATTTTCATCCTCATGGTGACTCTTCTATTTATGACGCATTGGTTCACATGTCCCAGACTTGGAAGATGGAAGCGCCTTTAGTTGCATTCCAAGGTAACAACGGTTCAATCGATGACGATCCTGCCGCCGCTTATCGTTATACAGAGGCAAAATTATCTGAGCTTGCCGAGTATCTCTGCATGGATTTAGAAAAGAAAACAGTGAAGATGGTTCCGACTTTTGATGATAAATCATTGGAACCTACTGTTTTACCTAGCCGTTTTCCCAACCTTCTTATCAATGGAACAAATGGTATTGCCGTTGGTTCTTCGACCTACATTCCTCCGCACAACTTATCCGAAGTTATCGATGGTACAATTTACCGCATTCAGCATAAACGCGCGAATTTAGAAGACTTGATGAAGTTCATTCCAGGCCCTGATTTTCCTACCGGTGGTATCATCGACGATCGCGAAACATTAAAGAATCTCTACGAGACAGGTAATGCCAATTTTTATCTTTATTGTCGCACTTATATTGACGAGGAAGAACACGCTATTGTCATCACCGAGATTCCCTATGGTGAATGCAAGATTAAATTTGTCTCTAATCTTGTCAAAATCAAAGAGACAGATAAACTTGATAACATCGAAGATATCATCGATGAATCCGCAAAAGATGATGTTAAAATTGTCATTCAAATCAAAGAAAATGCCAATCCGCTTGACATCCTTTGTTACTTGCAAAACAAAGGTGCTTTAAGAAGCACCATCAGCTGCAATTTCTTAGCGATTGACCACGGTCATCCTAAGACAATGCCTTTGATTGAACTTTTAGATTCCTTTATCAATCACCAGCGTGAAATCTCTCGCAGAGCGTATCGTTTTGATTTGAAAACGGCTAGTGATCGCCTTGAGATTGTCGCCGGTTATATGAAGGCTTACTCTATCTTAAATGAGATCATTGAGAAAATCAGAAAATGCTCCGGCAAAGAAGGCGTCAAACAGATGTTACAAAACGATTATCAATTTACAGAGCGCCAGTCGGAAGCTATCGCTATGATGCCTTTATATCGTCTTTCTAACACAGATATCGTCGCCCTGAGGAAAGAAGAAGACGAATTGAAAAATCATGTGATTCCTGAAATTGAGGGCATCTTAAATGATCCGGATAAACTCGATAAGACCATCATCGAAATATTAAAAGAAATCCGCAAAAAATTCGCTCGTCCTCGCAAGACAGAAATTCTTGATGAAAAGCAAGTTTTCAACGCGGTCGATCCGACTAAACTCATCGCTAAAGAAGATGTTTACGTCGCTTTAACCTATGACGGCTATGGCAAGAGAACCAGTTTGAAATCTTACCAAGCAAGCGCTAAGACAATCGGTGAAAACGACCCGTTGAATTTACCGAAGATGAAACCGGGAGACCATTTAGTCTATGCTGGTCTTTGCGATACACACCAGGGCTTATTGGTCTTTACAAACACCGGAAATTACGCTTATATCCCTGTGCATACTCTCTCTGAATTAAAATGGAAGGAAGAAGGAAAACACCTCAACAACATCACAGGATTAAAGGCGGAAGAGCGCATTGTGAAAGTATTCCGCATCGATGACTTCAAAGAAGGTGTCAATGTGGTAATGTTGACAAAAGACAATAAGATCAAGCGCACACCTTTGACAGAATTCACGCAGACGAGTTTGACAAAACGTCCTCTTAGAGCTTGTAAAATTGCTGCCAAAGATGACTACTTAGTCGATGTCTGCATGACTAGCGGTAACTCCGATGTCATTGTCGTAGATGATCTTGGCCGTGCATCGCGCTTCAACGAAAGTGAAATACCTTTGGTTTCCACCGGTGCAATCGGCGTAAAAGCGATATCTAGCGGCATTGAAAGTGCTCCTCTTGTTTCTCTTATCTCTCTTTCGAGCACGGAGACTACACTGCTCTTTGTCCTCGCTTCTAAGCGTGCTGCGCGTTTGATTCGCTCCACTGATATTCCAACGACGGAGAGACTTGGCGCTAAGACAAATCTCGTAAAAGTTCTTAAGAAGAACCCCTTTAAAATTGTCGCTGCCCGCAAGATTGTAAAGATGAGAGATAATAAAAACTTCATCTCATTGACAACAGCAGAATCCTCTGTTGCAGTCGATATCAACTCGTTAAACCCCATTGCCCCTAATGCCGAAATGCGCGAGAATTTGACGATGTTAAAGGGTCAAGTGTTTGGCTATAATGACTTTGGCGAAATCATCGATGAAGAATTCGTCGTGGAGGAACCTATCGCATTAAAGCCAGCGAAAGTCAAAGCCAAGATCGATGATGCTGATACACAATTATCGCTTTTTGATCTCTTTGAAAGAGACAAAAACAAATAAATAAAGTATACTAATAATAATCTTACTGTAACAAGTAGAAAGGAGACGCATTTATGTTCTTCCGTAAAACTAAAACAAGCGGTGTTACCGCTGAAATCCGCGTTCGCAGATGCTATGGCTGCGGTGCAATCTTACAAGATCAAGATCCCAATGATGTCGGTTATATTCCACCGGAAAAATTCGCTTCGGATGATGATAACCTCTGTGAGCGTTGCTATAAATTAAGACATTATTCCAAGCTTAAAAACACGGGTGACTTCACCATTGATTATGTCACGATTTTAAACGCCGCCAAAGAGGATCACGCTTTGGTTTGCTATGTTATCAACGCCTTCTTCTTAGAAGGTAGCATTTTGAAAGGAATTGGCAAATTCCTTCCGGAAAATGTCTTGTTCATCATCAATAAGAGAGATTTGTTCAACAAATCTTATTCGGATGAATATCTTATCCGCAAGACGAAAAAGCTCTTAGAAAAAGAGAATATCATCGCTGATAAGATCGAAGTCACTTCTTCCTCTGTCGCAAGCAAACCTGACAGCGATTTATTGGCGCGCATCAATTCCTTAAGAAATGGTAAGGACGTCTATTTTGTCGGCGCTTATCAAGTCGGTAAATCGTCTCTTATCAACGCCTTGCTTTTAGGCTATTCTAACCGTACCGATAAGATGATTACTACCTCTCCCTATCCGGGAACTACCTTGGATGTAATCTCTATTCCGTTAGATAATGATAGTTACATTTATGACACTCCTGGTATTAATAACTCTAGTTCCATCATCTCTTTCTTAGAACCCGAAGTCGTCAAATACATCTTGCCTAGAAATGAGGTTAGACCTGAGACTTATCTTGCAAAAGAAGGTCAGTCCTTCCTCTTCTCTAACTTCGCTCGCTTTGATTTTGTAAGCGGTGAAAAGACAAACTTCACCTTCTATAAATCCAATGATTTAACCTTGCAGAGAAGCAAGATTGATAAAGCAGACAATTTGTTAAAATCCATTTATACGAACAAAAACGATCCTGTCAGAACCGAAAAGGTAAACGGTACAGCTTTCTTGAAGAAAGTGACCATTTCTGCTTTAAATGACACCATCAATAGAATCATCATCACCGGTTTAGGCTTTGTGGAATTCTCCGGCAAGAATCAAGTGATTGATGTCTATGTCCCGCAGTGTGTTGATGTCACTTTAGAGAGCAACGCCATTTAAGATGGAAGACATCGTATACATTGCTTCTTTTGATCCGGTTACCAATGAAGATGTCCGTGTAGTTCGAAACATCCAATCTTATTTATCTTTTGAAGTTTCTTCTATTACGATCGCTTTGATTAAAGACTCTTTCTCACACGAAGAAGTCTATCACAGACAGGCGATGGTAAAGCGTGCTTTTCCCGATTTAAACGTGTTTACAATCGATCGAGAAATTCATAATTTTTCTATTTTAAAAGAGATCTTCCCTGGAAAGAAAATCGTAGTTAGCTATCATTATTTGCGTTCTTTGAGCTTTGGTTTTCTCACAGGGGATGATAGCTTTACCTTGCTATTAAGCGGTATGGAAATGCTCGACTATCACAAAGAGAGCAACCGATGTCTTGTCTCTCAGATTCCCTATGAAGGTCATATGCAAGAAAGCAATCTGCAAAGTGGAATCTACTTAGATGCTCCTTTAGAAGTTTTAAACTATATTGCCTCTAATAAACTCTACTTCTGTTCTCGTTTAGCCTATATGGAAGGAACCCACCGTTACAATCATTCTGTCAGTGTCGCAAACACTGCTTTCCAAATTGGAAAAAACGCTGGTTTAAATCCGTTGTTATGTTTCCAAATGGGTCTTTTCCACGATGCTACCAAGAAGTTTTCGCTAAAACAAAGTTTAGAAATCATGCAAAAAGCGTTTCCTGAATATCTACCATGCCCTGAATATGCTTTACATCAATTTACAGGTGCCTATTTTGCAAAAAACGTCTTTCATCTTCCTACCAGTGTTATCTCTCCTATCATGTTTCATTGCACGGGAAGAGGTGAAATGACACAGATGGAAAAGTGTCTCTTCATCGCGGATAAAGTAGAGCCTACTCGTTTCTATAAAACCAAAGAAATGCGTGAGATCGCTTTAAAGAATTTAGATGAAGGTTTCCTTTCTGTCTTAGAAAATTTAGTTCAACATTACAAAGAAAAACATGTCAATTTTCTCGACAATCCCTTATCGATTGATATGTATACATCATATTTGAATTTAGGAGGTGAATATGCTCAAGAACACAACGACAAAGAAAACGTTTGAATATAAGGACAAAGGCAGCATTCGTGCCATGCGACCGCTTCACATCGCGCAAGATTTATCTTACAACTGGAGTGATGATGTTGTCGTTTATGACGTTAGAAACAACTCTCCTTTTGTCTCTTATTATGTAGTTGCTAGCGCAAGCAACGAACGCCGCTTAAAAGCCCTTGTTACAAGCGCTAAAGAATCTCTTTATGACAATTATAAAGAGATTGATCACGTTGAAGGAAGAAATGATTCCAATTGGTTTTTAATCGATGCGAAAGACATTGTCATCCAGCTCTTCACCAAAGAAGAAAGAGCACGTGTTCAATTTGATCAACTTTACCAGGATTGTCCGCACAAGCTTATCGTTCAAAAGGAAGAACCGGTTTACCGCAGAAGAAAGAAACCTGTTGTCACCACTTTTGAAGAATAATTTTTTCTATCATGGACAAGAAAAAAATCTTAGTTATCTGCGCGCAAAAAGAAGAGTTTGACGGTATCTTTTTTGAACGCGAAAAGAAAATTTACCAAGAAGATATTTATTATCTTGAAGAGGATAATTTCATTGCCTATGTAGCCACAGGCGGCATTGGAAAAACCGCAATCGCATACCACTTAGGTAGATTATTAAGCGTGTTGAAAGTGGATTTAATCATCAATACAGGTGTTGCTGGTTCTCTTTCTAAAGAAGTCACACCCTTTGATACCTTTGTTTCTACCAGAGCCGCTTATTACGATGTGGATGTTCGCGCCTTTGGTTATCAATTGGGACAGATGTGTGGTCAACCTCTCTACTTTGAAGCGGATCCAAAAGCATTGCGTGCAGCGATAAACGTCGCAGGAGATAAGATTAAAACTGGTTTGATTCTTTCCGGCGATAACTTTATCACAGGAAAAAATATTCCTTCTTATTTATATACCGATTTTGAAAATCCATGTGCTATCGATATGGAATCTGCTGCAGTAGCTCAGGTTGCAAATATGGCACATATTCCCTTCTTAATCATACGAAGCATTTCTGATGATCCGAATTCTGAGTCTAACAATCAGGATACCTATGACAATAGATTAGAAGATACTTGTATCTCTGCAGGAAGAATGACATATCATATCATTCAAGAGTATTCTAAAAGATAGTAATATTTTAGTACTATAAACCTACTAAGAGTATATTAGTAGGTTTTTTTCATTTAAATATCAATATAGTAATTTAATAGTACTAATAAAATACTATTTCAAAAAAAACAGATCTGTAATAGACGATGAAATATGTTTTAAATCAACAGAATATATAGTACATATTTAGTAACAATTATCTACTAATTATTTTTTAAACGATTCCGTTCAAATAAACAGTTCAGAATTTTTACTGCAATTTATTAATATATAAGTCTTCGTATAATAATAATTATGTTAAATGAATTAAAAAAACAATAAAAAACGAGGATAAATCAAATTACCCTCGTAATTATTATTAGTTTTATTTTAGTACTAATAAAGTACTATTATTAAATCGGCTTTATAACGAGAAAGTATACAAAACTAAGGCTTCTCTATTTAAATTAGTAAAGTTTTAGTACTAATAAATAACTAATTATATTTTTATACCAAAATTGCGTATCTATCTTGATTAGTATATCACTAGTACTATTTTATAACTATTTTGTTGTTTACACCAATTCATCAATTACTTTTCCAATTTCGTTGGGACTCGGTTCAATTTGGAAATTTTTCAAAATAGTCTTTCCGATACAAGCAAATGTATCTTCTTCAGGTAACTTTCTTCCATTTTGATAAGAAGGCGAATAAGAAATCAACGGAACTCTTTCTCTCGTGTGGTCTGTTCCATACCAGGTAGGATCGTTACCATGGTCTGCAGTGATCATCAAGAGATCATCCTCTCTCATATTTTCAACGATCTTTGCTAAATCAGCATCGAATTCTTCAATGCATTTTCCATAGCCTTCCGGATCTCTTCTATGACCGTATTTGACATCAAAATCAGCTAAATTGACAAAACAAAGGCCTTCAAAATCTTTGTTTTTAACAACCTCTAAAGTCTGTAACATACCATCGTGATTCGAGTCGATGTGACTAGATTCTGTCATACCGCGTCCAGCGAAGATGTCATGAATTTTACCGATGGCAATGACTTCTTTTCCAGCTTTGACTAAGTCATCCATGGCGGTATTTCCGTTTGGCTCAACCGAATAGTCTCTTCTGTCGCTTGTTCTAGTGAAGTGTTTGCTATCTGGACCGACAAAAGGACGAGCGATGACACGTCCGACCATCCATTCAGGTTTCATCGTGATTTCACGAGCGATTTCACAAGCTTGATAAAGTTCTTCTAGAGGAATGACGTCAACGTGGGCAGCAATTTGAAGAACAGAGTCAGCGGAAGTGTAGACAATGAAACATTTTTCATTCATCGCTTGTTCGCCTAACTCTTCTAAAATAACGGTTCCAGAGGAAGAGTAATTACCGATAAATTTGCGTCCGGTTCTCTTTTCTAACTCATCGATCAATTCTTTGGGAAAACCTGTATCAGTAAATGTGACCATCGGATTTTCCGTTAAAATACCCATCATTTCCCAATGGCCTGTAAGAGTATCTTTTCCATCGGATGCTTCGCGCAATGTCTGCACATAGGAATGAGGGTGTAAAACTTGTTCTGTACCTTTGATATCGGCAAGGTCATGAATGCCTAATTTATTCAACGTGGGGATGTGTAATCCGCCGCATTTTTCCGCGATATGAACCCAGGTGTTCGATCCGACGTCATTGTGATCGCCGTTAAAAAAACGGTCAGCATCTGGTTCGGATCCGATGCCGACAGAGTCCATGACTATCGTAAATATTCGTTTGAATTTCATACAACAAACTTCTCCTTTAACTGTCTTTTTATTATATCACGAATAACCAACGCTTTCGTTAACGATGCATTGCTTTTTCATATTCTTCTTTTTCTTTTTGATGTGTCAGATGCGTGTATATTTCGGTTGTTTTAATATCATCGTGTCCTAAGAGCACTTGAACTTGCCTTAATTTCGCGCCGTTTTTTAAAAGAGTTGTTGCGAAAGAATGGCGCAGAGTGTGCGGTGAGATGTTCTTTTTAATGCCGGCTTTTTTTGCATACTCTTTGATTCGCAAAAAATAATATTGCCTCGAAACTCTTCTTCCGTCAGGGTGGACGAAAACATACAACGGGTTTTGATCTATGAATTTCCGATATTGGTCTTGATAAAGATTAATCACTTCGATCACTTCTTCGTTTAAGGGTAAAATTCTCTCTTTTCTTCGTTTTCCAAAAACTTTGAGATATCCTCCTTTTAAAAAGAGGTGGTCAAAGCGCAGGTCAACAAGCTCGGAAACACGTAAGCCGCAGGCGTAATTGATCAATATCATCGCATAATCTAACAATCCTTGTTTAGAAAGAATATCCGGTTGTTTCAATAAGATTTTAACCTCTTCTTGTGTAAGATAGACGGGTAATTTTTTCTCTGTTTTCGGTAGGGATAGTTCTTTTAGGGGAATATCGAAACGATCCGTCTTCTTTAAATAGCCAAAAAGGCCCTTTACAGCCATGGATTTACGCACGATGGATGTTTCCTTATATCCTTGCTCTTTCAAGCTCTCTTGATACTTTAATAAGCTATTCGCATCAATTTCATCTAAGGTGATATTTCCGACGATCTTTAAAAATGCTTTTAAGTCGTTATCGTAAGCTTCGATCGTCTTAGGACTATCACCTTTTTCCGTAATCAAAAAGGTAAGAAATTCATTGATTGCAGCATAAAGAGTCATGATTCTTTCTCCTTGTCTTTTAGAAAAAAGATATTTCCGCCGTAATCGAGTTGCGAGTTGATCTCGTTTAGAAATTTCTCCTTTTCTTTTTCTTTGTGCATCCGTCTTCTTTCCTGCACGCGCTCTAAAGATACTCCGATCAGACGTAGAGGTTGCCCGTGATAGAGTTCTTCAAAAGCTTTGACAGCAGAAAGGTAGATGTCATCCTTTTGACAAGAAGGTTCTCGCAAAGTCAAGCGCCTGCTTTTAGTGACAAAATCGGGCGTGCGAATTTTAACTCCAACGGAAAGACATTCCAACTGATATTTCTCCAAAGAAGCAACAACATCGTCGACGCAGTTGTGAATCATCTGCAAGATATCATCGTAATTGTTGTTGTCATGAAGAAAAGTACGCTCACTTGAAATGCTTTTGGGATCGTAAGTTTGGGGATCAACTATGTCGTTTGCAATGCCGTTACATTCGTCTTTGAGGTAATCAAACATACTTCCCAAAACTCTTTTGACTTCAGGATCGACACATCGGGCCAAATCGCCGATACTTTCGATGTTTAACTTTCGCAATTTCGGCGCTGTTTTTTTGCCGATTCCATACATCTTTTCAATCGAAAGCGGATAGATTTTTTCTCGAAAATTTTCCGGAGTGAAAATGGTGATTCCCAAAGGCTTTTTATAATCGGATCCCATCTTTGCTAAGAAGCGATTAAAAGAACATCCGATACTGCACTTGAGATTTGTCACCCGATATAATTCCATCTGCAGATCAAAAAGATATTCGTACAGGTGATTTCTATCTGCTTCTTTGGTCATATCGATATAACACTCATCAACAGAAGCTTGTTCTAAAATCGGATAACGATTTTTTAAAAAGCGGAAAAACTCCTTGGAATAGTGAGAATACAAAGAGAAATTACATGGTACAAGAATAAGATCTTTGCATTTATTTTTTGCGCTTGCAACGGGCATACCGGAAAACACACCCAATTTTCTCGCCTCATAACTTGAGGTCGAGATCACTCCTCTAGGGCCATCATGACCAACTGCAACAGGTTTTCCTTTCAGCTGAGGATTTTGTAAGACTTCACATTGTACAAAGAAGGTGTTGAGATCGATATGAACTATAATTTTTTTCATTGACCGCTATCCCTGGTTTCCTTGCGAAGTAAAAGAGCTTGTTTTCTTGCGGCATCCGTAAGCTTTGTTCCAGAAAGCATCTTAGCAACAACAGAGATAATTTCTTCTTCGGAAAGGGAACGGGCGGTCGAGTAAGTCATGTGCTTTACTTCGTCGATAACTTTTTTGATTTCGATAGCACTCTTTGCACTTGCAACTACTTGAGGGAGGTGGGAAATCACCAGCACTTGACTGTCTTTGGAAATGCTTTTGATTTTTTCAGCGACAAGCAAAGCTTGTTTTCCCGAGATTCCGGTATCGATTTCATCTAAAATCATCAAATCATAGGGGTGGAGTCGATTCAAAACGACCTTTAAAGCTAACATCAAGCGAGAGGCTTCACCTCCGCTTGCCGCCTTGGCAAGACTTGCCTTATCTATACCTGCGTTAAACTCGACGATAAATGCGCAGTGATCGATTCCTTTTTCATAGAGTTCAACTTCTTCTAATACAACAGTTAAAGCCTGTTTTCTCAGACCTAAATCCGATGCTTCTAAAGAGATCAGTTGGCCTAATTTCAAAGCGTATTTTTCGCGCGCTAAATGCAACTGATAAGCAAAGGTCATCGCATTCTCTTTTAAAACCTTCACCTCTTCTTCTAAATTTGCCTTTCTTTCTTCATAAGTATCGATAAAAGAGAGTTTTACTTTGTATTCTTCTAACTTAGAAAGAATGTCCGCAGTGCTCTTTCCATACTTGCGTTGCAAGCCTTTTAACGAGAAAAGGCGCTCGTTGATCTCATCGATTCGCTCGGGATTCAACACTAGATTTTCATAGCTCTCTGTCAAATTATCTAAGCTGAGCAAAAGAGAGCGAATCCCGTCATTAGACTCTTTTGCTTCCAGATCTAAGGAAGTTCCTTCTAAACTCTTCAAGCGGTTAGAAAGCAGTGATAATTGATCTTTTATCGAGATGTTAGATGCGTGCATCGCCTCGATTACATGCTGATAATTATCTTGTAATTTACTGATTTCTTTCAGCGATTCAAACTCTTCGTTCAATCGTTCAATCTCTTCTTCTTCTAAGTGATATTTTTCGATTTCTGCAATTTGAAACGCGAGATAATCGCGGTCGTTTTCTTTGCTGTTGGAGATGAGTTTTTGATACTCGGCAAAGGTCATTTGATATTTTTCATATGCTTTTTGGAATTTGATTTTTGCTTTTTGAATCTCTTCTCCCCCAAAAATATCAAGATATTCTAATTGCATTTCTTCATTTAAAATATCATTTCTCTGGTTTTGAGAATGAATGTCGATTAAGTGGGAAGAAATTTGTTTTAATGTACCTGTAGAAACAGCTTCATCATTGATAAAACAGCGGGAGGATTTATCTGGATTTAAAACTCTTTTTAAAGAGACAAATCCATTTTCATCCACAAAATCACGAATTTGAGGATTCTTTGTTACATATTCTTTTTCCACTTGAAATAAAGCGTAAACAATTGCTTTTTTGCTCTTGTCTCGCAACAGAGAAAAATCCGCTCTTTCCCCTTCTAATAAGGTGAAAGATGCGACGATTAAGGATTTACCAGCGCCAGTTTCACCTACCAAAGAAACATAGGAGGAATCAAAAGTGAGCTTAGCATCTTCGATGACAGCTAAATTGGAAATTTCTAATTCTTTAATCATCTTTTTTCTCCTCATTGAAGAAGCAAAGAGCATCTTCTACGCTGACACCATTTGCTTCATACACTTTATCTAACGGACCAAAATCGTAAAATTTTTCAGAAAGTGTCTTTGCTTTATATTGGCCTTGGTACTGCATTTTAAATAATATTTTTTGTAAATTTAAGGAAACGCCATTTTCATTAGAATAGGGATCGTAAAAATAGATTTGTTCATAAGGATAGAGGGAGATCATTTCTTGAGGGTTTAAATCGACAAGTATCCCTTTATCTCCAGGAAGCGTTAAGCGACTTAACGCCTGATATCCCATCACACCTACGGCAAGATATAACACTTTACTCTGGTTCTCTTTTTGTAAGTAGGAAATGGGCAATGCCATCTTTAAATCAGTAGAGGAAACCCTATTCTCTTTGCTTAAACGGATGAAATCTAAATGTTTTTTCTCTTTCGTAGACATTGTCAAAAGATCTTGAAGACTCTCTCTATCATAGGGCATATAAAGGCGGGCGTTTGGAACCGCTCTTAACAAGGGAACATCAAAGATACCCTGATGAGAGGAACCGTCTTCGCCGACAAGCGAAGCTCTTTCCAAGAGAAAAGTACCGGTCAAATTCTGTCTTGAAAAGTTTTCAATCACCTCATCCATGCAGCGCTGTAAAAAAGTAGAATAAATATCGACAACCGGATGAAAACCTTTTAAAGCGAGACCAGAGGCCACAGCCATAGCATCTTCTTCCGCAATTCCAACGTCTAAAGTGCGCTGAGGATAAGCAGTAAAAATCTCCGTCAAGGAAGACGACGTTTCCATCGCTGGAGTGAGAAGATACAAGTCTTGCTCTCTTTTCATCAAGGAGAGAAGAATATCTTTTTTATAAATGGAAAATGTGTCCGCATTCTCTTTGGCAAATCCCTTTTTCACACCGTGGAACAAGCCGATATGATCTTCTTCGCTGGGAAGATAACCCATACCTTTCTTTGTCATGATTTCTAAGATGACAGGACCTTTTTTCATCGCTTTTTTTGCTTTTTTAAAAGCGATGTTCAAACCGAGTAAGTCGTGTCCTTCGAAAGGTCCTAAATAAGTGAGTCCATACATTTGAAAACGTTCGGTAAGAGGATAATCTCGCAAGAGTTTTGCTTGTTTTTCTTCTAAATATTTTGACCAATTTTCTTCCGAATACAATTTTTGTCCCTCATCAGAAAGGCGATAAGCGATCATTTCATCTCGAATTTGAGCCAACATCGTTAAACGGCTATCTTTACTCTCCTTGATCGCCATCGCGTTAGAGTTGACAATCAATAAGAAATTATCCAATTCTTTATGTTCGCTTAAAAGACTCAGCGCTTCTTGCGCTAAACCGTTATTCAAAGAGGCGTCGCCAACCACAACAATGGTCGCACTTTCTTCACCCTTTAAATGTTTGGCAAGGGACATGCCCAAAGCCGTGGGAAGACTATCTCCGCTATGCCCGTTATCATATTTGTCTGCTTTACTCTCCTTGCGAAGAGAAAATGGTGCAATTCCTTGATATTGTCTTAAATGCTCTAATGATCTTCCAGTGAGTAACTTATAAGCGTAGGTCTGATGCCCAACATCAAAAAGGATGTCATTTTCATAAGGATCAAAGGCTTCTAACAGCGAATAAGTTGTCTCAACCATGCCTAAATTAGAGGAGAGATGTCCACCGTTTTGATAGCAGCCAAAAAGGATCTTCTCACGAAGAGAAGCGCATTCTTTTTGCGCGCTGTTTAAGTGGAATCTCTTGTTCGTCTTCATTTAATTTTCAATAGAGTCTGTAACTTCGCTCATCAATTTATTGAGTTTTTCTTCCATCTGTTTGATCAAGCTCATTCCCTCTTTGTAATATTTGCTTGCCTCATCTAAACCCAACGAGGGATTTGTCATTTTTTCTAAGATGGTATTTACTTCTTCCTGTAATTGTTGATAGGTTTTTTCTTCCGTTACTTTCTTAGGCATAAATCTCTCCTTTAATCAATTTTTGCTTTTCTTCGACCATCTTGATAAGTGATATCAATCACATCGCCTTTTTCTAATTGTTGAATAGATGTGATCTTCTTACCATCTTTTAACACCAACGCCAAGCCGCGCTTGGCATAAGTGTCTGGATTGTTACCTTCCAATATTGCTTTTGCTTGTTCTAATTGAGAAGAATGAAGTTCAAGGCGGTGTTTCATCTTATTTTTAAAATCGTCCTTTAATTCAGAACAGGTGTAAAGATTTTGTTGAACTTTACTTAAGTACAATTTAGAAAAAGTATTTTGCAAAGTGCGTAACGACTGCTTTTCTTTTTTTAGAGTATTCTTAGGACTGTAGGCTTCGAGACGCTTGGTAAGCTGGTTTAAGGAAAGAACTTCGTTTTGTAAAAGGTTAAAATATTCTTTGTTATAGATATCCTTACTTGCTTGAATTTCCAACCGAGTATCTGCAAGACTAGGGTTGATCAAGGAGGCACCCTCGGTCGGTGTGATCGCTTGTGCATCGCTGACACGATCAGCAATCGCAGTATCAATTGTATGGCCAATACATGTGATAATCGGAATCGGCGAAGAAGCGATTGTCAAAGCGACAAGCTCATCATCAAAACACGCTAGGTCAGTTTTAGATCCACCACCTCTTCCTAATAAAATGACATCGAAGTCTCCTAAGAAGGCTCTCTTTAACTGTTTGACAATGCTTTTTGCAGCCTCTTCCCCTTGGACGACAGTAGGAAATAAGACCGTATCGCAGGGAAAACGTTCGTGCAGTGTTTTTAAGATATCTTGATAGGCGGCACCAGTGGCGGCAGTCAAAATAGCAACTTTTTTACAGTATTTAGGAATTGGCTTTTTTTGCTTTGGGTCTAAATATCCGAGTTTATCTAATTTTTCAAGCGTCTTTTTCTTGGCCAATAAAGCCTTTCCTAACTGGCTTTGTAAGACTTTTACCTCTTTTCCCCAAAAGGTCAACGATGACCCGTGAGCATAATAAGAAAGGGAACCTGAGATCTCAATCACGTCACCAACTTTGATCTCTTCTAAACCTAAATCATTCCCATAATAATTGCTAAATGCGCATTTTAAAATGGGAGAGTTACTCTCTTTATGCCCTTGGTCACCCAAATTGATATAAGAGAACTTTCCCAATTTGATAGAATAAACTTCACCATAAACACGCAAAGAGGAGAAACTAGGATGCGAGAAGACCTCTTTGATGATATTGGCTAATTGTGAAACGGAAAATGCTTCAGTTTCCCTTGTATTCATAGGCAGGAATCGCTTTGTCTAAAAGCGCATTTACAAAACGATGATCGTTTTCCTTTAAAAAGTTTTTGGCGATGGTAACCGCTTCGTTGATGACAACTTTACGCGGTGCTTTCTTTAAGTAAAGTCCTTCTGTCAAAGCGACAAAAAGGATACCTTTACAAACATTGTCCAATCGATCAAAAGTCCAATTGACAAGATGGTCGGAAATGACTTTTTTAATCTCGTCAAAGTGATCTAAACCTAAGGCGTAAACAAGTTGTGAAAAGACCGGGCATTCTTTGTAAGTATCCACATCGTAAATCATTGTGAGAATTTCCGTTGCATCATATTCTTCTTTGTTTTCGATATAAAGAAAGACCTGATAAAAGGCCTGCATTGTTTTGATTCGTTCATCTCTGCGCGAATATTCCATAATTCACCTCACTGTTCTATTTCGAAATTATTCAACCGTCTGCGGGCAAAAAACAAATAGAGATATACCCCTAAAAATAACCCGTGACAAACCATCAAGAAGACCATTTCCAACACAGATAAGCTTAACTGTGTAACATGTAACGAAGATAAGATGATTGCAATCATCGCACAGATTGTGTCTACAGCGTAAATAGTTAACGCAAGCAAGGGCATAATCTTCTTTCCTTTGATCATCGCAGAGGATAAAAGAATAAACCCGATGACTAAGACAATCGTGATGACAGCGGATACTGTGGTAAGTCCTTTGGCATCGTTGTTACCATTAGCAAAAAGGATACTTGTCAAAGTTGAACTTCCGTACATCATGCTAAAGCCAAAGCCGTTGGTGAAGACCATATTTACTTCATCGAGTTTAAGAAAAGACTGTAACAAAATCTGTCCTACCGCATGAAAAACAGGAATTGCCATGCCGATGGTACAAAAGATGTCAAAGCGTTTTTTTAAGGCTTGAAACGTTGCGCTTTCCATGTTATTTCTTCTGAACGAAGCCGAGAACAATGACGTTGACTTTGACATTGCTTATTTCGGTAATTTCGTATATTTCATCATAAATCGACTGCTGGATAAGGCCTGTAGCAGAATTAGCAATTTGACCAGCATACATAAAGATTTCAACATTAACATTGATTTTGTTTCTCTTATCAATCTCACAAAGTACCTTGCAGGTCTTTCTTCCGCTCTTCAAGCAAATCGTATCTTTTAATTCGTTGCTAACTAATTTATCCAATGTGTTTTTAGCAGCTTGAACGAAGACATCGGAAGCGATGTTCATTGTAGAACCGAATGCGGTTTTTGTCGTGTAATAAGTCATAAGTCCTCCTTAATTTTGTTTGACGCCCTTCATCGAAAGGCTGATGCGGTTTCTCTTTAAATCGACATCAATCACTTTGACCTTGACAATATCTCCAGGTTTACCTTCTGTATGTGGGTCACTGACAAAGTGATTTGCAATCTCAGAAAGGTGAACAAGTCCGTTGATTTCTACACCTAAGTCGACGAAGAAACCAAAGCCAGTGACATTGCGAATCGTACCTTCTAAAATCATGCCGACTTTGATGTCTTTGATATCGGTGACACCATCGGTAAGCTTTGCCGTTCTCGTGCTTTCACGAGGATCGCGGCTTGGCTGAATCAATTCTTTTACAATATCTTTCAACGTAGGGTAACCGACATTTAAATTGTTTGCCATCAAGCGGATGTCGTCATCGTTTAATTTCTTCAAGCTCTCAATTTTTTCTTCCGTTGTTTTACCAGAGGCTGTCTTTAAGACTTCCTTTGCAAAGCGATAAGACTCCGGGTGAACCGCAGTGTTATCCAAAGGCTCTAAGCTTTCTGGAATTCTTAAAAAGCCGGCGCAGTTCGTGAAAGCTTTCGGACCAAGGCCGCTGACCTTCAAGAGATCATTACGGCAACGGAAGGCACCATTTTCTTCACGGAAAGAAACAATATTGTCCGCGACTTTTGAAGAAATACCAGATACATAGCTGAGCAAAGACGCAGAAGCAGTATTTAAATTGACACCGACATAGTTGACACAATCTTCCACTACGCCACCTAAGGCAGTGGAGAGTTTCTTTCCGTCGATATCATATTGATATTGACCGACGCCGATACTTTCCGGTGGGATTTTTACCAATTCGGCAAGCGGATCTTCTAAACGTCTTGCGATAGAAACCGCGCTTCTTAAATTGGGTTCATAATCAGGGAATTCTTTCTGAGCCAAGGGAGTAGCAGAATAGATAGAAGCACCCGATTCAGAGACGACTACAATTTCTAACTCTTTTAACTCGGGTTCCGTCTTTTTTAACTCTTCTAAAAGCTTTTGACTTTCGCGGCTAGCGGTACCATTGCCTAACGCAATTGTAAAAGTCTTATTCTTGAGAATGAGTCGTTTTAAATCGTCTTTGGCTTTTTGATAACGAAGAGAACTATGGAACGGATCTTGCAATACAAAGGTATCTAAGACCTTGCCGTTTTCATCAATAAAAGCAAGCTTACAACCGTGTGTAAAACCCGGGTCAAAGCCTAAGATGCGCTTGTTAGGAAGGGGTGGGAATAACAACGTAGCACGCAATGATGTTTTAAATTCATCGATGGAGACATCGCTAGCTTTTTCCATGAGATCAGAAAAGACATCGTTAGAGATGCTAGGTAAGATCAAACGAGTATAGGAATCCAAAACCATCGCTTCTAACAAGTCGCGATAAGGGGTGTTAGATGGGATTTCTAATGTTTTGATATGCTTTAAAATCTGTTCGTCATCTAATACCAATTTTTTTGTCAGACATTTCTTATTGACGCCGCGATTGATCGCTAAGACATTAAAAGATTTGATCTGTGAGACTTTGCGAGAATAATTTGCATAGGTGTCATAGGTGTCAAAAGGTGCATCTTCTAACTTAGTAGAGGTAATCACACCATCATTTGCAACGATGTATTTGATATAGGTGCGGTAATTTGGATTATCGGAAATCTTTTCTGCGAGGATGCCTAAAGCACCTTGGATGACCTTCTCCACGGTCTTAAAGTCCTCACAGATGTATTGTTCGGCCTCTTTGTTCAACTCGCCTGTTTTATCGCTGAGGATATATTGGCTCAAGGGCTCTAATCCTGCTTTGATCGCTTTCGATGCGCGGGTGACTCTCTTAGGTTTATACGGTCGATATAAATCTTCCACTTCTGCTAAAGTCATCGCGTCGTTGATTTTCTGACGGAGTTCCGGATCATCGATTTTTTGATCGTCCAAAGATTTAAAAACAGTTTTTTTACGATCCTCTAAATTGCGCAATGTCGTAAGCCATTTTTCTAAATCGCGAAGATTTTCATCCGTTAATCCACCGGTGACTTCTTTGCGATAACGAGCGATAAAAGGAACGGTGTTTTCTTCATCTAATAAGGTGACAGCACTATCAATTGCTTCACGATTTAACTTTAATTTTTCAGCAATATATTGATTGATATCCATAACTATTAATCCTTTCCGTGCAAGGTGAAGTAGAAGGAGATTTCTTGCGAAGAGAAATATCCATAAAGTGTTTCCACTTTGCTTGTGCTTTTAAAATTGATGTAGACCCCGGGATAAATTCCTTTGTCTTTATCAGCGCTTGCCTTGTCCTTACAAAGCGTATACTCACTTTCATAACCAAAAGGGAAGAACGTATGCTTATCGGGAGAAAGCAATACTCTGCCTGAATGGTAATCTTGTGAGAATTTTTCAATGGCAACCGAATGATAATAGTAATTATCACCGCCGGATGAAACCATAAATTGATACTGGAACGCATCTGTGTTTTCTTTCCAAGAAAAATCTTCCTGTAGAGAAAACTTCTCCTTGTCTTTTCCTAAGTCCGCGGAGAGATTCGTCTTACAGCCGGAAAGAAGTAATATCCATGATAATAAAAAGAGCGATTTTTTCATGTAAACATTATAGCACGACAAGAGCGAAGTAAAAAGAAAAAGGAGAGTGTGACTCTCCTTTTTCACTGATTGTTACGTTGTCCGTCAACGGCAAGGCTCTAGCGTCCTTAAATAATTGGTAAAATTGCGCTTTTTCACCAATGCACAAATGTGCGAAATCGACAAATCGGATTTTCTTGTGTCAGCACACCAGCGGATTTGTATCCGCTTACATTTACATTATAGTTTTTCTTCTTTTTTAAAACAAGTTTCAGAAAGATATTGTGACACTTCTTCATATATCGTGTCATCGACAAGAAGCTTTTCATGTTCCATAACAGCTTTCTTCAACGCGGCTTCTTCAATTCCTTGTTTTTCAATCAGCAGATCAATCTTTCTTCCGTTTTCTTCATAATCATCCAAGAACGTGTGTTCGATTCCATCTTTTTTATAGCCTAAAATCATGTCGAGATTACAGTTGGTTGCCGCTTTGAAAATGTTCTTTTCAACAACGTCAGAATACTCTTTCATCAGGCGGGAAATAAGAATCTTTGTCTTAAGTCTTTGTGAATCGTTATCCGTCTCATTTTGACCGTGAATCGTCTCGGTAAAACGACAGGCACATCGAATGAATTCTAAGTGGTTAAACTTGGCCCAATCGATGATATCTCTCTCGCGAATAAAGTACAATGGACGGATCAATTCTATTCCTTTATAGTGGTCAGAATGAAGCTTAGGAAGCATCGTTTGGAAAGATCCCGCATTGAGCATATTCATTAAAGTTGTTTCTATGACATCATCATAATGATGGCCTAAGGCAATCTTGTTACATCCCAGTTCTCTGGCGATGCGATAGAGCGCCCCTCTGCGCATTTTTGCACAGAGATAACACGGTTTTCTCTCTGTATTATTGGCGATAGAAAAGATATCGGTGGTGACGATATGTGCGGGTATTTTCAACTTGCGCAAATTGGTTTTAATCAAGTTGAAATTTTCTTCGTTGTATCCTGGGTTCATCAAGACGTATGTTACTTTGAAAGGAAAGTCAGAATACTTGCATAAATGTTTAAATAAAAGTCCTAAAATCATCGAATCTTTACCACCGGAAATGCAGACCATAATATGATCATTTTCTTGAATTAAATCATAAATTTTGATGGCCTTGGTAAACATTCTCCAGATGCGAAATTTATAGGTTGTAATCAAAGAGTGTTCAATTTCTTCCTCTTCTGTTCTTATTTTCTTTTTCTTAATTTCTTCCATAGGTACTATCTTTCACGCAAAATAGAATATCATAAAATAGTCTTTGAACAAACAATTGTGTTATATTAGCATCGTTATTTTTGGAGGCGCTTATGAAAAACTGCATTTCTTTCAACGATCTTTCTCTCTTTGAAGAAGATTATTTCAGTCATAAAGAGTATCAACTCACACAGCACACCGTCATGAAAAACGGTATTTTTTCTTCATGTATTGACACCAACTTACAAAGAGAATTACAGCCGACTTTCAACGTGGAAGTAGATCACTTTAAGGTCTGTAACCAAAAGCAATCAGGGCGCTGTTGGCTCTTTGCAGGTTTGAATGTCATCCGAAGAATTTTAACTCAAAAATTAAATGTTAAAGAAATTGAACTCTCGCAAGCTTATTTACAATTCTATGACAAAATCGAGAAGGCAAACTTTGCTTTTGAAAAGGCAATCAAGCACGCAAACGCACCCATAGAGAGTGATGAAAACCAATTCATCTTAACAAATATCTTAGGAGATGGCGGCCATTTTGCAATGTTTGTGAACCTCGTCAAAAAATATGGTGTTGTCCCTTTATCCTGCATGCCTGACTTTGCAGTAAACACTGCCACAAACGAATTAAACAGCGTATTAGAGGCATACGTTAATCAAGGAATTGTCGAACTTCGTCAAGCGGTTTTAGATGGTTCTTCCAAAGAAGTGATTTTACGCATGAAGGAAGGCTATTTAAATGATATTTATCGCATCTTAACAATTTCCTTAGGCACACCGGTTAAAGATTTCATCTTTGAGTTTAAAGACAAAGATGATCACTTTGTTCGCTTGGATAAAATGACGCCACAGGAATTTTACGATCGATATATCAGTGTAGATTTAGATGACTATATCTCCTTAAGTGATGCGCCGAATTTACATCATGAGCTCTATCAGAAATACACTAATCCCTTAGTGAACAATGTTATCGGTGGCGATCCAGTCATTCTTTTTAACGTCCCAATCGAGGATTTGAAGAAATATTGTATTGCTTCATTAAAGAATGGAGAACCAATCTGGTTTGCTGGCGATGTTGGAAAACAATCTTTACGTAAGGATGGTTATCTTGCCGACGGCATTTTAAAGACAAACGATTTATTTAATATTCATTATCATTTAAATAAAGAAGAACGCATCGCATATCACACCTCTGCTTGTACTCACGCAATGACTTTCACCGGCGTCAATTTAGACGCAAACGAAAAGCCCAATCGCTGGAAGGTTGAAAATTCTTGGGGAAAAGATAATGGTCTTGACGGCTATTATGTCATGAGCGATGCTTGGTTTGATGAATATGTCATGTGGGTCTTTGTCCGCAAATCTTTATTGCCACAAGACCTGTTAGATAAATACAATGCTTCTTCGATTATTCCAGAAGGACCAAACAACACCATCTTCCAGAAATTAGATTAAAACAAGCACCCTCTTATGGGTGCTTTTCTTAAAAAAAGCCTAGGAAAGTTCCTAGGCTTTTATTCTTTAACGGACAACGATAGAGACGATTTTATTTTTGACAACAATCATCTTGACGATTGTCTTTCCATCCACATTGAGCTTGACTCTTTCGTCTTCTAATACAAGCTTCTTTAACTCTTCTAATTCTTCTTCGTTTGCATCCTTTTTAAAATCGATGGTAGAACGAAGTTTGCCATTGATTTGAATCGCGTAGGTTACCGGTCTGTCATTAACTTTCGATTCATCATAAACCGGCCAAGAAGCGTAATCGATCAAGCCTTCTTCTCCGATCAGGCTATAGCACTCTTGCGCGATATGAGGGCAGATAGGAGCCAAGAGTTTGCAAAGTCCAACAAGCATGGATTTCGGAAGCTTTTCGGCTTTGTAGAACTCGTTGACACAAACCATGATTTGGGCAATGCCGGTGTTGTAATGAAGGATTTCGTAATCGTTGGTGCACTTTTTGATGGTCGACTGATAGACAAAATTGAGTTCTTCATTTTCTTCGTCAGTCCATCTCTTGATAAATTCTTCATCCGCATAAAGACGATAGAACTTATCTAAGAATTTCTTTGCTGCTCTCGGGCCATCGACATTCCATGGCATCGATT
This sequence comes from uncultured Mollicutes bacterium, assembly GCA_900539865.1. GTDB lineage: Bacteria > Bacillota_I > Bacilli_A > RFN20 > CAG-288 > Enterosoma. The sequence continues at coordinate 72,652 of UQDS01000001.1, forward strand.
GATCCACAGGGCCTTTAAACATCTCATAGAAACGAAGGCTATCTGCACCAAATTCTTCAATGACCGCATCAGGAGAAACTGTATTTCCTAAAGATTTAGACATCTTTTGACCATCGGGACCCAAAACCAATCCTTGATGGTAGAGTTTCTTAAAGGGTTCATCACTGGTGAAAACACCTTCATCGTGCAAGAATTTATGCCAGAATCTCGCATAGAGTAAATGTAAAACAGCATGTTCTGCTCCACCGACATAAACGTCGACCGGAAGCCAGTGATCTAATAATTTTTTATCGCCGATTGCCTCATTGTTATGCGGATCAATGTAGCGAGCATAATACCAGGAGGATCCCGCCCACTGGGGCATGGTGTTTGTTTCCCTTTGGCCCTTCATTCCATCGATAGTGACATTGACCCAATCCTTTTCCTTGCTTAACGGCGGCAAACCATCGCCGGCAGGCTTGTAATCTTTCATCTCCGGTAATGTCAATGGGAGTTGATCTTCCGGGACTTTTCTCAGTGTGCCATCTTCCATATGAATCATAGGAATCGGTTCACCCCAATAACGTTGACGCGAGAAAAGCCAGTCGCGAAGCTTATAGTTGACTTGATATCTTCCGTGTTCTAATTCAATAAGCTTTTCCGTGATCGCTTTCTTTGCTTCCTCATTGTTCATACCATCAGCAAAAGAAGAGTTGATGTGTAAGCCATCTCCTTCGTAAGCAGAAGTAGAGCAATCGCCTTCGATAACTTGAATCATTTCGATATTGTGCTTCTTTGCGAATTCAAAGTCTCTCTGATCGTGGGTTGGAACAGCCATAACCGCACCAGAACCATATGTCGCTAAAACATAGTCTCCAATATAAATTGGAACGATTTTTCCATTGATTGGATTGATTGCATAGCTACCGATGAAAACACCGGTTTTTTCTTTTGAACCATCTGTTCTTTCCTGATCGGATTTAGAAGCGACAAGTTTTTGATAAGCGTCAACAGTTTCTTGGCAATCTTCACTAGTCAACTCTTTCACTAACGGGTGTTCCGGAGCCAAGACAACATAGGTACAACCAAAGAGAGTATCTGCACGGGTTGTGAAGACTTCAATTTTCTTATCACTATCTTTTACGTCAAAGATGCAGACAGTGCCTTTGCTCTTTCCAATCCAGTTTCTCTGCATAGCAAGAGTCGATTGCGGCCAATCGATATGATCTAAACCATCTAAAAGTTTTTCAGCATAGGCCGTGATTTTTAAGACCCACTGTTTCATCGGGCGACGTTCCACTGGGAATCCGCCGCGTTCGCTCTTTCCATCAATCACTTCTTCGTTAGCTAAAACTGTGCCTAAAGCCGGACACCAGTTGACAAGTCGATAGTCTTCATAAGCTAAGCCCTTGTCATAAAGTTTTTCGAAGATCCACTGTGTCCACTTGTAATAAGAGGGATCCGTTGTACGGAATTCACGATCCCAATCATAAGAGAAACCAAGTCTCTTGAGCTGTTTGCGGAAGTTATCGATGTTTTGATTTGTATAAATGGATGGATTCTTATTGTTCTTAATTGCAAATTGCTCCGCCGGGAGGCCAAAGGCATCATAACCAATCGGATGAAGAACATTATATCCTTGCATGCGCTTCATACGAGAGAGCGCATCGGTTGCTGTATATCCCTCAACATGTCCGACGTGCAAACCGACAGCACTCGGATAGGGGAACATATCCATGATAAAAAACTTGGGTTTGGAGAAGTCATAAGCATCTGTCTTGTAGACTTGCTGCTCTTCCCACACATTTTCCCATTTTTCTTCTATTTTTTTATAATCATATCCCATAGGAAAATCTCCTCTTCGTAATACTAAGAAATTATAACTTTATATATTATATATTTCAATAATAGAATGATGCATATAGCATGATCGAGATTTAAATTAACTTTGAATTCGCTGTCATCTATTTTTAAACACACAGCAGAACTATAATAAAAAAACATGAATTTTTCCTTGAATTCGCCCATCTGATTTGATACACTAAATAACGCATTGCGTAGCACGTAAGTAGTTACCTGTCCGATGACGCTTGAAATAGTAGCCTTGCTACAAAGGTGAACGACGTTCATCCGAGGTAAATGGACTCACGCTCTTATCGTTATGCAACAGTAACGGAAAGGAGAAATTGATATGTCTCGTTACAATGGACCTGTCTGGAGAGTATCCAGAAGATTAGGTTATTCTATTTTAGGAACAGGCGAAGAACTCGCCAAGCGTCAGACTGTCCCTGGACAGCACGGTGATGCTCGTCAGAAGAAAAAGACTGAATATGGTACTCAGCTTACTGAAAAGCAGAAGCTTAGATTCACCTATGGTCTTTCCGAAAAGCAGTTTAGAAGATTCTTCCTTATTGCTAAGGCTGACAAAGAAAAGAGCACAGGTGTCGCTTTATTCCAGCTTCTTGAATCTCGTCTTGACAACCTTGTCTACAGAATGGGCTTTGCCCACACAAGAAGACAGGCAAGACAACTTGTCAACCATGGTCACATCACTGTCAATGGTAAGAAAGTTGACATCCCGTCTTACATCGTTTCTATCAACGATGTCATTTCCTTCAAGGAAGCTTCCAAGAGCTTAAAGATCGTCCGTGAAACCATCGATAGCAAACCGACTATCCCTGGCTATGTCACTGTCGACCAGAACAAATTGGAAGGTACCTACATCAGATTCCCTGAAAGATCCGAACTCCCTGCCGAGATCGATGAAGCTCAGGTTATCGAATTCTACAACAGAAAGCTCTAATCTGTTATTTATGTTTACATCCGGCCTTTTTGGCCGGTGTATATGGCGGATATGGTGAAGAGGTTAACACAAGCGGCTGTGAACCGCTCATTCGTGGGTTCGAGCCCCATTATCCGCCCCATATTAGAACGACATGTCTGATACATTCTTAGTCGATGACTAGGGGTGTGCAGACTTTTTTTGATTTTAGGCTTAAATAGCCACTTTTTAAATTTACGCCGTTGTAATAGTTGAAGCCGAAATCTCTAAAATTCAACGAAAAATCATCATTTTAGGGCTCACTTTGAAACGGCAGGTATGCACTATTACACGGCAACTCTTATTTTGCACACCCTTGCACACCCCTAAACACGACAACTGCACACCCTATCTTTATTAATAATATTGATTGACCATCTGGTTCTAACTGAGCCAGGTGGTCTTTTTTATTTGCCACAAAAATATTTTTTAACTTTTTTCAATTTATACCCCCATCAAAATGGCCTCCAAATCTCCATATGGTGAGAAGGGCAGTTTCTCTCTTCTCTAGAAATCATAAGGAGGAAAAAGTCATGAAACACAAATTAACCATTGGCGTTTCTAACAAGTCTCCTAAGAGCAGAGTAGTTACCTACGAAAAAGTATCACCAGATGCAAAGGTAAAAGACGTAATTGGTGATGCAAATAAGGTAGCAATCATCGTTCCTGGGGATTCCGTTAAAAGCGTCACAATCGAAGAAACCAAGGAGGGCCAATATGGAAAGTAAAGAAGAAAGACTTCTAAGAGCCATCTTTGGAAACGAGTCACAAGCAAAGGCTATCAAGTTTTCTATGAATCTAGATGATCTAACAGTCGACGTAAGTATCAGAAGAAACAAGAAAAACGAAAGTCAAACTTGTGAATGTTCTAAAGAATGTAAGTGTGGAGGTAAAAGACAATGAAACCTCAAAATCATTCTAGGATATTTAGTCCGAGTAAAAGTATGTTGTGGCTAGAATGCCATCAATCAGTTTTATTTAATGATGGGAATAATAGTGAAACTAATGAGCAGGCTGAATTTGGTACAGAAACACATGAATTAGCAGCTGCCACAATTAATAATTCATTAAATGTCGAAGATTTCGATGGTAATTCAAAAAAGCCATGTGAAGTAATACCAAATCTCAAACGCTATAACGAAGAGATGCAGGAAATAGTAAATAAATATGCAGATTTCGTTATTAAAACTTATCAATATGAACTTCATAACAGTTCTTTAAAACCACTGATTCTTATCGAGCAACAATTAGATCTTGGCTTTGATGATAACTCAATCGGAACATTAGATTTGGGAATCATATCAAATAGAGATGGTGGGACACTTACTATTGTCGATTTGAAGACAGGTAGGAATCCTGTGATGAGTTTCGATAAAGAATTAAATCGACCAAATTCACAATTATCAATCTATGCATTAGCTACTTACAAATGTTTTAAAGATGTTTATCCAATAAAGAAAGTTAGATTGGTTATCTTCCAACCTGTCATCAATAACACTAATGAGTATGAAATGGAAATTGATGAACTTTTAAAGTTTGAAGAAGAGATTATCTTCCCAGCTGTAAGAGCCATAAAAAGTGGAGATAGAACTGCTAAAGAAAACTCTAAATGCAAGTATTGTCCTGGATTTGTTTATTGTAAGAAAAAATTAGATTCTGCAAGGAAAATTATAGAAAAGGGTTCAAAAATAGAACTTTTAAGTGAACAAGAAATAGCTGAAATAATGCCTAAATGTGATGACTATATTACTTACTTTCAAGCTGTAAAAGAACACTGTCTAAAGAAAGCTTTAAGTGGTTATCACTATGAAGGTTATAAGTTAGTTCGTTCCAGAGTTACTCGAAAGATAAATGATGAATCTAAAGTTGCTGAAATTCTAACTAAGGCAGGTTATGAACCATATCAAGCAAAGAAATTGTTAGGAATTACTGAACTTACGAGAAAGCTTGGAAAAGAGAAGTTTAAAGAACTTGTATCACCATACATATCAATTCAAGAAGGTTCTCTTGCTTTAGTTCCTGATAGTGATCCTAGAGAAGAAGTAATTATAACGGAGGAAAAAGATAATGTTAAAAATTGAAACTGGAATAAAAAAGCGCGCCATTAAGACAATTCTCTATGGCCCAGAAGGAATAGGAAAATCTACTCTTGCTAGCCAATTTCCAAATCCACTTTTTATAGATACGGAAAATGGAACTAGCACATTAGATGTTAGAAGAGTGATTTGTAATAAAAGTTGGGATGAACTCATTTCTATCATTAACGAAGTCATAAGCGAACCATCTATAGCAAAAACACTGGTAATTGATAGTGCTGACTGGGCTGAACAATTAGCAGAAGATGATGTTTGTCAAAAGAATCGTGTAGCATCAATTGAAGCTATAAGTTATGGAAAAGGTTATACATTCGTTGCCGATAATTTTTCTAAGTTATTAAAACTGCTCGATAAGTTAATTGAGCTAGGAATTAATGTAGTTTTCACGGCTCATGCAAAACCTAGAAAATTTGAATTGCCTGAAGAAGCGGGACAATTCGATAGATACGAAATGAAACTATCTAGACAAGTTGCTCCACTAATCAAGGAATGGTGCGATATGCTTCTATTTTGCAACTATAAAACCTATGTCGTAAGCACTGAAAATAATACGAAAAAAGCTCAGGGCGGAAAGCGTGTAATGTACACAACTCATCACCCTTGTTGGGACGCAAAGAATCGCTTCAGTTTGCCAGAAGAACTAGATATGGGTTTTCGTTCGATTGAGCATTTATTCTCAAACACAGAGCCTAAAAAAGGCCTAAAAACGCAAGAAAACACTGCAAAACCTACACAAATTATAAAAAGTAGACCACTTGTAGATAAAGTTAAATCACTTTTAAAAGAAGCAAATATCAGTGAAGAGAGATTTAAAAAACTTGTGGAAAATAAAGGTCATTATAAAGCTGATGTACCACTTGATGATTACTCAGATGATTTCTTGTCACGCTGGGTATTAACGAATTTCAAAAAGATTGAAGAAGCTATTAAAAACGGAGGAAATAAATAATGTTAGAAAATAAGGTATTGTCTTGGGACGATGAGATTGTTGATTTAGAAGATGAATATAAACTTTTGCCTGAAGGAGAATATTTCTTTAAGGTTATTAATTTTGAAAGAGCTATGTATCCAGGTGGAGCGAAAGTTCCTGCTTGTCCTAAAGCGATTGTTACAATAGCGATATATGATGGACTTAAAATTGCTACCAGAGTTCGTCAAGATTTCTTACTTTGTGAAAATGTCGCTTGGAAGATATCTCAATTCTTTAGATCAATTGAAGAAAAGAAAAGCGGTGAAAAAGTCCAAATGAAATGGAACATTGTAAACGGTGCTTTTGGAAAATGTCGACTTACCACCAAGAGCTATGTTAATAAGTTTGGCGAAAACAAGACCATCAACTCGATCGATAGGTTCTTGCCTTACGAAGCGGAAGCCATCACCAAGTTTAAAGGCGATTTGAACCAAAACGAAGCCAAAGACATCTTGGATGATGACGAATTACCATTCTAGAGGTTGATAGCTATGTTTGAACTTAGGCCTTATCAGAAAGAGGCGGTTCAAGCTATCGAAAATGAATGGATTAATGGTAATAAAAAGACTTTACTAGTTTGCCCTACAGGTACTGGTAAAACTCAAATATTCTCTTCCGTAATAAAAGATCAAATTAGCGATGGCTCTAAGGCTTTAATTCTAGCCCATAGAAACGAGCTCTTAGATCAAGCATCTAGTAGGTTAAGAAATACATACGGAATTGAGACGGCGTTAGAAAAGGCAGAGTCTACTTCGGTGGGCTCTCCTCTTAACGTTACCGTTGCTTCCATTCAATCTTTAGCTAATCCCTCTAGATTAAATAAATTTAATAAAGACTACTTTAAAACGATAGTAGTAGACGAAGCACACCATTGTTTAGCAGATACATATCAAAGAGTTTTAAAACATTTTGAAAATGCAAATGTGCTAGGTGTTACTGCTACGCCAGATAAAGCGGACCATAAAAACTTAGGCGAGTATTTCGACACCAAGGCATTTGAATATTCGATGCCAAGAGCAATTAGAGAAGGATATCTATGTCCAATTAAGGCTCAGATGATTCCACTTAAACTCGATATCAATAACGTCAGTGTTTCAAATGGCGATTATGCGGTCGGTGAAATAGGAAATGCTCTAGAACCTTACTTAAATCAAATTGCTCTAGAGATGTGTAACTACTGCAAAAACAGAAAGACCGTAGTGTTCCTTCATTTAGTGAAAACCTCCCAGAAGTTCACGGAACTATTGAATGTCCATGGACTTAGAGCGGTTGAGGTAAATGGCAATTCTAAGGATAGAGAAGAACGCATTAAGGCCTTTGAAAATGGTGAATATGATGTTCTTTGTAACTCAATGCTTTTAACTGAAGGTTGGGACTGTCCAAGTGTAGACTGCATTGTGATTTTAAGACCAACTAAAGTAAGAAGCTTATATCAACAAATGGTAGGAAGAGGTATGAGGCTTGCTCCTAATAAGGAGTATTTGTTGCTTTTAGACTTCCTTTGGTTGACTGAAAGACACGATCTTTGTAAGCCAAGTGGACTATTAGCAAAAAACGAAGAAGAAGCCAAAAAAATCGATGAAAAGATAGCAAATTCTGGATATGAAGTTGATTTAGTGGAAGCTGAAGAAGAAGCGAAACGTGATATCGTAGTCGAAAGGGAAAATGCTCTTAAACGTGAACTTGAGGAAATGCGTAGGAAGAAAAGGCAACTCGTCGATCCTATTCAATATGCATTCTCTATCAACGCTGAAGACTTAGCTGATTATGAACCTACATTCGCTTGGGAGATGGCTCCGATGTCTAGTAAGCAAAAAGAATATCTTGAAAAACATGGAATTTATACTGAAGAAATCGCAAATGCTGGTATGGCCTCATTGATAATTGATAAGTTAAAAAATAGGCAAATCGAAGGACTCGCTACACCAAAGCAAATTAGACTTCTTGAAAGATATGGTTTTCTTCATGTGGGTTTATGGACATTCGATGATGCAAGTTTAATGATTACAAGAATTGCCAATAATAGATGGTTTGTGCCTTTTGAAATCAATCCGAAGACGTACGAGCCAAGAAAGGGGATAATGGCATGAAAGAAGATATTTTAGAAGCATTGGATCATATCCCTGTTTCTAGTTGCAATTACACCGAATGGATAGAAGTTGGTATGGCTTTAAAACACGAAGGCTATGATTGTAGCGTTTGGGACAATTGGAGCAGAAACGATGATAGATACCACGATGAATGTTATATGAAGTGGGAGTCATTTAATGGTTCTTCTAAACCTATTACTGGAGCATCTATCATTAAACTGGCAAGAGAAAAAGGTGGTTATATCACTAAAAAGAAGATTAATAACACTCGAGTTTTAGCGTGGGACGATTATGTGGAAGATAGCGAAGATCCTAGCATTGATTATTCCAAACTTAAACCTACTGAACAACTGAAGATATTCTTAAAGGCACTATTTAAAAGTGGTGAATACGTAGGTTATGTCAGCAATGATGTTTACTTCAATAAAGACCACGATAGATATGAACCACTCAAAGGAGTTTACTATCGAACAGTTGATGATTTGCTTAAGTCTTTAGATAGGTATCCTGATGATTTAGGCGCAACAATAGGCGATTGGAAAAAAGAAGCAGGTGCTTGGATAAGAATAAATCCACTTGATGGAAAAGGCGCAAGTAAGAAGAATGTCACTAGATATTCGTATTGCTTAATTGAATCTGACGACCTTCCTATTAAAGAACAAGAGGAGATTTTCAAAAGACTTAATCTTCCTATCGCTACAATGGTTTATAGTGGTGGTAAATCGATACATGCCATAGTTAAAATCGATGCCACGAATATTCAAGAATATGAAGAAAGAGTGCAGTTTTGCTATGATTTTCTTAAAAATAATGGCATTTCCATAGATGTCCAAAATAAAGATCCTAATAGATTATCTAGAATGCCAGGAGTTACAAGAAATGGCGTGACGCAGACATTATTAGGTGTAAATCTTGGCTACGATTCTTGGAAAGATTGGATGGTTTCATTAGGTAGGAACGATGATCTTGTAGTAGAAAACCTAGCCACGCTTTTAAATAATCCACCGCCATTGGCACCAGAGCTGTTACATGGTTATCTAAGAAAAGGTCATAAGTTTCTATTAAGTGGGGCTTCAAAGTCAGGAAAGAGCTTCGCACTTATTGAACTTGCTGTTGCCTTATCTCAAGGAACTGAGTGGTTTGGATTTAAATGCGAAAAAGCTAATGTTTGCTATATCAACTTAGAAATTGATAGGGGTAGTGTTGTTAAGCGTTTTGAAGACGTGTGTAAAGAGTTAAGTATAGATAAAAGCGCTGTTGATAAAGTTAATGTCATAAATCTTAGAGGCAAAGCTAAGCCATTAGATAAACTTGCACCAGAACTTATCGAAGACTTAAAGGGCAGTGATACTGACGTCATCATTATTGACCCAATTTATAAGGTTATTACAGGTGATGAAAATAATGCTACTGAAATGGCTCAGTTTTGTAATCAGTTTGATGTTCTTTGCGATAAACTTCACGCAACAGTCATTTATGCACACCATCATTCTAAAGGTGCACAGGGAGGCAAAACCGCTCAGGATAGAGCAAGTGGCAGTGGTGTATTTGCTAGAGATCCTGACGCACTTATGGATATGGTCGAACTCGAACTGGATGATAACTATAAAAATAATGTTTCGGATTATGGAAATGAAGTCCTAGCTTACCAAGTAGAGTGTGTGGCTCGTGAATTTCCTAAGCCTAAAAGTAGAAAGGTATTCTTCAAGTATCCACTGCATATTGTTGATACTACTGGTCAATTAGATAAGTTTTATCCAAAGGGTGACATCCATAATGCTCAAAAGGCATCACCTAATTACTCTACTAGAGATGATAGAAAAGCAAAACTAGACAATGCATTCGATGTAGCTTGCTTAGGGGAAGATAAAGTTCATATAAATGACGTCTTGCCTATGTTTGATGGAACTGAAAAGACGTTGCGCTCATACATAAAAGAATTCCCACAAGATTATGCAATCAAAAACGGCATCATAACACGCCTGAAAAAGGAGTAATTCAAAAAGGGAAATTCTGTAAACATCCTATATATATAATTTCCTTACAGAAAATTAGGACTTGGAAAGAAATAGGGGTTCAAAGCCACCCCTATTCCTTCCCTACGTCCGTGTCGTTACTGAGGTAACTTACAAGTTCGCATTTTCTGTAAGTTTAGTTAAAAGTAAAAATAGACAATTGGAGGTAAGAAAATAATGAAAAGAACAAAAAATATGAAACTCAAACTTAATGGAAAAAGACTTTATATAGAAACGGTCTTTGAAGATAAGGCAATTGAGAATAGAAGATATATTAAGTGTAGAACTTTGGATATGGACAATCCTGACTTGCAAGGCGAAGACATCGAGATAGTTTTTCTTTCAAATAAACTCTACGACCCTGAGTGGGAGAAAAACTTCAATTTGATTGAACTTGGTGAACCTAAAACAAAGGATGATTGAAGCATATGAAGTTATTTCTCTTGTTAGATCCGCCAACAATAACTGCTCAAGAAACTAAGGTGGCGATAGTTAATGGTAAACCTAGATTCTATAAACCTGAGAATGTAACTAGAGCAAAAGAAGAACTCAAAAAACATTTAAGACCATTTAAGCCAAACGAGCCAATGAGTGGTCCTATCGAGTTAAAGGTCACATGGCTATTTCCAAAAGGCAAAACACATAAACATCTCGAATGGAGAGTTACTAAACCAGATACCGATAACCTTGAGAAACTTTTAAAAGACTGTATGACTGAGGTTGGCTTTTGGAAAGATGATGCTCAAGTCGTAAGGGAAGTGGTCGAAAAGCTGTGGAGTGATGAACCAATAGGAATAGCCCTTGAAATAGAAATATTAGGCAAAAGAAAGGAGGTAAATGCTAATGGGGATAATTAACGAACTTAATGAATTAAGCGCCTTACGAGCCAAAATAAAGCAATTAGAAGGCCGAATTGAATACTGCAAGGAACAATCGATGATGATTCCTGGTCCTATGTGGGGTGAAGAAAAAATACAAACTCAACCTAGTGGCAAAGCTCCTTTTGAAAAGTGGGTTATTAAGCAGCTCGATTTAGAAAGAGAAGTAAAGGAACTGCAAGCCGAGTTTGAAGCATTGTCAATAAAAATTACTGATGAGATTACTTCACTAATTGATGATGAGCAAGAAATAAGGGCTGTCTTATATCGAGAAGTTTCCTTTATGAAATACACTGATATAGCTGAAAAGATGAAGATCTCAAAAAGCTATGTCTATCGACTTCATGATGCAGGAATGGAAAAATTAAAAGAAAGAGTTTAAATACTTGAGGCTATGTTAGAGTCGTTAAACCTAATTAAGGTGATTCAACATAGCCTTTTCTTTTTCTAAATTTTAGTATCTTTGACGCTACGTTAAATACGTTAAACTCATTCAAGGTGATCTAAGGTAAAGACTTAAAAAGAGATTTTGTCTACGTTAGCCGATACGTTAAATACGTTAGAAAGTTTTAACGTAGTACGTTAGGTAAGATAATGTCTTAAGTTTTATCTACGTTAGTTTCTAAATTGGCAAAAATAGGGCTATTATTGGCAATATTAGGGCAATATGAGGCAATATCGGGCTTACGTGCGTTTACGTTAGAATTTTCAACGTGATTTAACGTGGCAAATTACTAGAAAGATTTTGTCTTGCGTTAGGGTATACGTTAGATACGTTAGAAAATTTAAGCAAAAGACACGTAAAAGACTTTTTAAAAGACATTGTCTTAGATTTGAAATACCTTTAATACCTTGAAAGTCTTTAACGAGATAAGCAAAAGAAGATAATGTCTTTTTAGCTGTATACAGAGGCAAGAAGACAAAATCTTCATTAGTGAACGTAAGTAGACCTTGAGTAGAAAAAATAAGAATAAATAAGAAAAAATAAGAGCTTCAGTTGACTTTGATGTACCTGTCAAGTGGTTTAGACTATTCATAGTAGGCAGTATGCCTATGCGAAGTAATAATAATGAGAATTTTGCCTGTGGAAAAACCATGGGTTTTTTTCATGCAAAGAAAGGAGGAATCATGAGTGGCTAATAGAAAAAATAAAAGAATCTATACAACCGATATCTGGGAGCAATGGAAGAAAGATGGAAAGTTAGAAGAAGTTTTAGATTTTATTGCCGATTGTTCTAAAAAGCTCGTCACTCAAAGGGAGATGTGCAAATACCTCAAGATTGAAGAACATACTTTTACTAATTTGAAGCACAAATATCCTCAAATCCAAGAGGCAATGGACAAATCCAGATACGAGTTAAAAAAGGACTTAGCTAGTGCGATGTATAAAAAGGCAATAGGCTATGAAACTATCGATGAAGATCAATTAATTGAAGAAAAAGATGGAAAACAAAAGAAGAAAGTTCATCGAATTAAGAAGCAAGTTGGACCTGACTTTAAGGCTATTGTTTATCTATTAACTAAAAAGTTTGGGAAAGAATATAGCGAAAGATATGAAGACTTAAGGCTTGCTGAAAAGAAACTAGAAGCGCAAAAGGAGGAATGGAACAGTGTCGAATCAATCACAGAAGAATATGACGATAGTGATGAAGAACATAGTGGAGATTAAACCTTATGAGAATAATCCTAGACATAATGAATCCGCTATTGATGCAGTCGCTAGTTCCATTAAGGAGTTTGGTTGGAAACAACCTCTAGTTATTGATAAAGACAATGTTATAGTGGTCGGTCATACAAGATGGCTAGCTGCTAAAAAACTAGGATTAATTGAGGTTCCTTGTTTAATAGCTAGTGATTTAACTGATGAGCAGATTGCTGCTTATAGACTTGCCGATAATAAGACTAATGAACTAGCAACTTGGGACTTTGAAAAACTTAAAACTGAACTTAAAAGCATCTCTGATATCGATATGTCGCAGTTTGGTTTTGAAGAGTTAGAGGCAAGTTTAGATGATGTAAAAGATGATGAGTTTGATGAAAAAGGAGCAATCAGTGAAACACCTTATTCCAAAAAGGGAGATATCTTCATTCTTGGAAACCATCGTCTTATGGTTGGCGATTCCACCTTGAAAGATGATGTCGATAAACTTTGCGAAGATAGAAGTGTAGATTTAGTTCTTACCGATCCTCCTTATAACGTTGATTATGAAGGTCAGAATGGAATGAAAATTCAAAATGATAAGCAAAGCGATGAAGATTTTTATAATTTCTTGCTTTCAGCTTTTAAGAATATGTTTGAACACACAAAGCCTGGTGGAGTTATATATTGTTTTCATGCTGATACAGAAGGGCTTAACTTTAGAAATGCTTTTAAAAATGCAGGATTTAAACTTGCTGAGTGTCTTATCTGGGTTAAAAATTCACTAGTTTTAGGAAGGCAAGATTACCAGTGGCGTCATGAACCATGCCTTTATGGATGGAAAGAAGGGGTTGGGCATTATTTTGTTGATGATAGAACTCAAGATACAATTCTTGAATATGATAAACCTAGAAACAATAATCTCCATCCAACGCAAAAGAACATAGAGTTAGTTTCTAAACTCATTCTTAATTCTTCAAGAAAAGATGAAACGATCCTCGACCTATTTGGAGGTTCTGGAACAACTCTTATAGCTGCTGAACAACTAGGAAGAAAGACACTGATGATGGAGTTAGATGAGAAGTATGCAGATGTAATAGTCAAACGATTTATCACTCTTAAGCGCTCAGTAGATGGGTGCTTTTTAATTAGAGATGGAAATAAAACGTCACTTAATGAAATCGAAGATTATAAGAAGGTTTTAGAAAGTGAAGAGGTTCTATCTTAAAGTTACTCCATTTGAGCGACTTAATGAAAAATAATGAAATTTGAAAGGAAAAATAATAATTATGAATAAATATGTAACTTGTGAATCAGTTTTTAGAGGGCATCCAGATAAGCTATGTGATCAAATTAGTGATGCCATTTTAGATGAATATTTACTAAAAGATAAAGACTCTAGGGTGGCGATTGAATGTTCTATTAAGGATAACCTAGTCATTATCTTTGGTGAGGTTACTTCTAAAGCCCACGTGAATTTAGAAAAGGTAGCTAAAAGAGTTTTAAGAGATATAGGTTACTTTGATAATTTTGTTGTTATCACTAAAGTTTCTACTCAGTCTTGGGATATAGCAAAAGGAGTAGATAAACTTGGAGCAGGTGATCAAGGAATCATGTATGGCTATGCTACTAATGAAACAAAAGAGTGCTTGCCTCTTCCTTATGTGATTGCTAGAGATATTTCAAAAGCAGTAGAAAACATCAGAAAAGAAAAATATATGGATGTTCTTATGCCTGATGGCAAGTGCCAAGTAACTGTTAGGTATGTTGATAATAAGCCTAAAGATATCAAAACAATTGTTGTCAGTGCTCAAACTAAAAAAGGAGTAAAACTTGAAGAAGTAAAAAGAATCATTAAAGAAGAAGTTTTAATTCCTTTACTTGGTTCTACTCTTGATGGCATTGAGATTTTAGTTAATCCAACAGGAGCGTTCTTTAGAGGTGGTCCTTATGCCGATAGTGGACTTACAGGAAGAAAACTTATGGTCGATACTTATGGTGGAGTGGCACATCATGGTGGCGGAGCCTTCAGTGGTAAGGACTATACCAAAGTTGATAGAAGTGGTGCCTATTATGCGAGATTTGTTGCTAAGTCAATTGTAGAAGCTGGGCTAGCTGATAGATGCGAAGTAGCTGTTTCTTATTCGATTGGAGTAGCAAGTCCAGTAAGCGTAAGCATAGATACTTTTGGAACAGGAAAACTTAGTGATGATGAGCTTTTAAAACTCATTAATGATCACTTTGATTTCTCGGTAAGCAACATCATAAAAGAACTTAAATTAAAGGATATCTCTTATCAAAGGCTAGCGGAATATGGTCACTTTGGTAATGACATTTATCCTTGGGAGAATGTAGATGGAAAAGTCAGTGAGCTCAAGAAGGCTACAGCCAAAGCGTCTACATAACTTCTATAAGTCAGATGTTTGGCACAAGGTAAGGGAAGAGGTTATCTTAAGAGCAAAAGGAAGATGTGAAGTCTGTGGAAAGCCTGGGACGGAGGTCCATCATAAAATACATTTAACGCTTGATAACGTTGACGATCCATCGATTGCTTTAAACTTAGATAACCTCCTCTTACTTTGTAAAGAATGCCATAACAAGATACATGGTCGTTTTAATGGGAAGTTACCAAAATATAAATGGAATGAAGAGGGTGACTTAGTTGAAGTAAGGGAGGAAGAAAATAGATGAAGAAGTTTTTATTTTATTTAGTTCAGTGGACTTGGGGAATCATCCAAAACTTACTAGGATTGATTCTCTTTTTATTTTTAGTAAGAAGAAACCATAGAGTCTTTCATGGAGCAGTCGTTACTACTTGGAAGCTAGGTAGTTCACTTAGTCTAGGGATGTTTATTTTTACTGCTAGACCATATGACTTAAAGCTTATCCAACATGAATATGGACACACAGTTCAGTCATTAATCTTAGGACCTGCTTGGTCATTTGTGATTGGCTTACCAAGTCTTATCTGGTGTGGATGTTTTAATAAGTATAGAGAGAAGAATAACATCAGTTACTATTCTTTTTATACTGAAAGCTGGGCTAACAAACTCGGTGAAAAATATAAATAATTGCGGCCTTAACCCTCCCCCAGGTAACCTTTAAATTATCCTTGGGGTACCGAGCAAGGGGGACTCACGAAAAATACGAGCCACATATTTTGAAAATCTGAAAATCTCAAAAATTGAATTAAATCGTTTCTTTGTAAAAAGCCTTAGTTTTGCAGTGTTTTTGGTAAGTTTAATGCTAATTTCAACATTCTTTAAAATACTTAAAAATACCTCAAAAATGTAGTTGATATCGTGTGTTTTTAGAGTGATGTATATATGTGCGAAGGGTAAAGAAATACACCTTCAAGAAAGAGGTAAAAACAATATGTTCAAAGAAAAATTCGGTATTGAAATTGAGTTCACTGGTATCACCAGAAACAAGGCTTCGAAGCTTGTCGCCGACTACTTAAACGGAACAGTTAGTGATGCTCGTGACTATTACGACACTAAAGTTATAACTGCACCTGATGGAAGAAAATGGAAAGTTATGTACGATGGTTCACTTAGATGTCAAACCAAGAGAAATGGTGAAATCATAAGTACTTCAAGAGATTATTCATGTGAGTTAGTTAGTCCAATTCTTACCTATGATGAGGATATAAACACACTTCAAGAATTAGTAAGAATACTTAGAAAAGCAGGAGGGATTACAAACTCAAGTTGCGGTATTCACGTTCATTTAAATGGTGAAGATCACGATGTTAGAAGCATTAGAAACTTCATAAACATTGTAGCTAGTAAAAACGACCTTCTTTATAAAGCTTTAGAAATCAAACAAGAAAGGATGAGGTTTTGTAAGAAGATGGATGAACACTTAGTTAACTCGATTAATAAGAAGCATCCTAAAACAATGTCTCAACTAGCTGATATCTGGTATGAAGGCTACTACGGAAGTAGAAATACACATTATCACGATAGTAGATATCACTTCTTAAACCTTCATTCATTCTTTACTGGAAACCATACAGTTGAGCTTAGAGGATTTAATAGTGAACTCCATGCTGGAAAGGTTAGAAGTTATATCGTTCTTGCTTTAGCACTTAATCACCAAGCCTTAACTCAAAAGTGTGCTTCAAGTAAAAAGCCTCAAGTTGAAAATGAGAAGTTTGCAATGAGAACCTACCTTAATCGATTAGGACTTATCGGTGATGAGTTTAAGAATTGTAGAGAACACTTAATTCACGCTCTTGATGGATGTTCAGCTTGGAGATTTGGTTCAAGAGAAGGAGCATTAGGAGGTGCTAGATAATGAAGAAATATTACTTGGCTTATGGTTCAAACCTCAATTTAGAGCAGATGAAATATAGGTGTCCTAACGCTAAAAAAGTAGGCGCCTATCTACTCAAAGATTGGGCTTTGGAGTTTAGATATTACTTAACTATTCGAAAAGAAAAAGGAGCAGCAGTTCCTCTAGGAATATTTGAAATTGATGAAGTAGATGAAAAGTCACTTGATAGATATGAAGGTTATCCAACTCATTATTTTAAAGAAGAAATAGAGCTTGAATTAAACGGTAAGTCTATTAAAGCGATGGTTTACATTATGAATCCTAAGATTAGAAAGGTTATGCCACCAGATGTGTTTTATTTAAGGACGTGTCTTGAAGGTTATAAAGACTTTGGCTTTGATACAAACTATTTATTTAAAGCCTACGAGGAGGCAAAACATCATGAATAAAACAACTATTGAGTTAAGAGTTATTCAACTTAAGGCAATGGATGATTTCATGCATTCAGTTAATAACGAAGAGCTTATAGATGAATGGCTAACTTATGGCATACCTGATGAAGCAAACGAAGATGATTATCACGCAATTGCTGAAGATGATGAGCTTTATAACGACTGCGTAAAAATATTTAAAAGGACGGTGAAAAATGATGAATGTTACTACTAAGATGCGTTGTCCTTTGTGTGGGCATTTACTAGAAAAATATCCAAAAAATGGCGAGCCTTTAATTCATGCTGAGGTGTGTCTACAGTGTAATGTAACTGTAGTCATTCCTTATCACTATTTTATAAGTGCTTATCAAAGAAGTCCTATAGCTATGGTAATAAGAAACGGAAAGATCCAAGTTCATAAAACAAGCGATGGCTACTGGAAATTAAGTGATATAGAAGTGTTTTTAGGTAAGAATATCGTCTTTAAAACTAACGCGAAATTAGGGCTGACGTTCGCTTTTATTAAAGGATACGAAGAAGAACCAAAGGAACTAAACATAATCGCACAGAAAGCCTTAAAGGCCCCTAATTTTCAAAACGTGATGGTGATTCCGACTAGGCTTTTGAAAGGAGTTAGATTCAATGAATAATGATGTAAATACATGTGTTTATAAAGAGTATGAGAGGCTTAAGGGCCTCTTTTTAAGTGGCAACGAGGACAAGCTCCCTTTGGTGGACGAGCTTCTTAAGAAGGTGGAGTTCCTTACAATCCAACTTAGAGGTTTGGAAAAGACCATCAAAAAGCAAGGAACCGTCCAAGTTTCTAACAAAGGAACTACGAGAACAAATCCTAATCTTAAGTCCTATCTACCAATGCTAAGCGTCTACCAAGGGATCATCAAAACCCTTAATTCTATCTTGGATACCGATGTCACCGAAGAAGACGATGCCTTCGACGAATTCATCAAAAAGGCTGTTGAGGAAAGATGAACAATTACTTCTTGGAATATTACGATAAAGTCAAAAGCGGTGAGATCTTGGTCGGCAAGGAACTGAGGAAAACCCTCGACAATCTATACAAAGACCTCGCCAATCCTAGGTATTTCTTTGATTTGAAGCCAGGTTCTATCCGCATAGATTTCATCGAGACCTTCTGCAAACACACAAAGTCCCCATTCACCGGGCAGCCTTTTAAACTAACTTTATGGGAGAAGGCTTTCCTTCAGGTTTCGTATGGTTTCAAGATGAGCGATACTAAGCTTAGAAGGTTCAATGAAGTCATACTTCTTATTGCCCGTAAGAATGGAAAAACAACGTTTATTGCAGGCATCGATTTAGCGGAGTTCTTTCTTTCACGTGGTGTCGATATCGTCTGCGCTTCCAATACTAGCGAGCAGGCGAACATCCTATTCGATGAGATTAACAACATGAGGGAAGCGAGCCCTACGTTAGAGAAGAGAACTAGCAAGAACATCTTTTGCATCAAATTTGGCAAGAAGAACGATAAGAGAAGTTCCTTAAATAAATCCAAGATCAAGAAAATGTCCGCTCAATCTAAAAATAAGGATGGTTATAACATCGAGGTTGGCTGTATCGATGAAGTCCATGATATGACCGATAGCAAGGTCTATGACGCGATTAAGCAAAGTCAGTCTACTAAGAAAGAACCTCTTATATTCATCATTACTACTGAAGGAGTGACTGTAGGAGGTTTTCTAGATTCCAAGCTCGAATATGCCAGAAAGATTATAAAAGGCGAGATTGTGGATGAACGTGTGCTTCCTTGGCTTTATACCCAGGACTCGCAAGAAGAGATCTTCAATGAACCTAAGACCTGGATTAAAAGCAATCCTTCATTAGGCGAGATTAAGCAGATGTCATATCTAGAAGACCTTATGAACAAATCGAAGAACGACATAGCGACTAGGGTTACGATGCTTTGCAAGGATTTTAACATTAAGCAAACCGAGGATGGCTCATGGCTCAACTTCAAGGACATAGAAAATAAAGACACCTTCAACATTGATGATTTAAGAGGATGCTATGCGATAGGCGGAGTTGACCTTTCTTCAACAACCGATTTGACGGCAGCGGTTCTTTACGTTGAGAAGCAGAACAAGAAGTATCTGATATCCCATTTCTTCATGCCTAGCGATGTTCTTAAGGAAAGGATCCAAGAGGATAACGTTCCTTACAACATTTGGGTAGAGAAAGGTTACATCACACTTACTGAAGGTTCTCAAAACGACTTCAGTTTGCTTACTCAATGGTTCAGGTCGATGATTGATAAATATGATATCCGTCCTTTATGGGTTGGCTATGATCCTTGGAATTCGCAGTACTGGGTTAAAGAAATGGAAGACATGGGCTTCGAGATGGAAAAGATAAGACAGGGCGTTTATACGCTTTCCGAACCTATGAAGCAGCTTGAGGCGGATTTGAGGAACCATGCTTTAAATTACAACAACAACCCAATCATAAAGTGGTGCTTAGCCAATACCCAAGCAAAGGTTGATGTGAATGGAAACATCCAACCATCGAAACTCAATTCGAGGCTAAAAAGAATAGATGGGACGGTTGCTACCATCATCGCTTATGCGACCTTGACTAGATATAAGTTAGATTATGAAAGTGTTGTGAAATAATGAGAAAATATCGAGGTTTTGTTGTAAAATATTGCATAGGAAGTGAAGAAGATGTATCAAAAAGAATATCAAAACATCATTCATCTAAACTCTAGAGAAGAATTTAGAGAGTGACTTAATAAAAACTCTGAAACTGAAAAGGAATGTTATCTTTTAGTCAAAAAAGGCGAACCAAAATCGAATGATGGTTTGTATTATTTGGATGCTGTAGAAGAGGCTCTTTGTTTTGGTTGAATTGATAGTACCATTACTCCGATAAACGGAACAAGCTATCAACGATTTTCACCTAGAAGAAAAGATAGCCCTTGGACGGAACTAAACAAAGAGAGAGTAAGAAGATTGATGAAGCTTGGGCTTATGACCGAAAAAGGTAAAAAAGTATTACCTTCGCTTGGTCCGCACAGCTTTAAATTAGACGTTGAAGTAGTGGCAATCCTAAAAAAGGAAAGGATATGGACAAAATTCAAATCGTTTCATCCGCTATATCAAAGAATCAGGGTTTCAAATATTGTATTCCATAGGACTAGACACCCTTCTACTTATGAAAAATATCTAATCATTTTATTGATGAAACCAGAAAAGGAAATATGTATGGCAATTGGAATGATTATGGAAGATTCCTTGATTATTAAATACTAAAACAATTATCAAATAAGGGCTCCTAACCGAGTCCTTTTCTTTTGCTCGAAGTTAGAAAAAGGAAGAGTTTCTGTGTGATTTTTAAAAGAAAAAAGAAGAAATTAGAGAATTTTGATGCTATTGGTTTGATAAACGATGTCGCTCTTCCTTTGACACCGTACGGAGAGAAAATAACAAACTCAGATGTCGTTCTTATATGCATCGATAGGATAGCAAGTCAATGCACAAAACTAAAGGGCAGATGCATCAAAAGAAGCGAAGATGGAATTATCACGGAGAGGAACAAAAGCCTCTCTTTTTTATTGAAGCCGAAGCCTAATGAATACATGACACCCTATCAGCGTCACTATCGACACCTTCAAGACCGGGAAATTCAATGAGGACGAGCTTACGAAACTTATTAATGATCATTTTGATTTCTCATTAGGAAACATCATCAAAGAACTTAAATTAAAGGATGCCTCTTATCAAAAGCTCGCTGAATACGGTTATTTTGGCAATGACATTTATCCTTGGGAGTGTGTGGATGGAAAAGTCGAAGAACTCAAGAAGGCTACAGCCAAAGCGTCTACATAACTTCTATAAGAGCGACCTTTGGCACAAGCTGAGCGAAGGGGTTATCTTAAGGGCGAAGGGAAGATGCGAGGTCTGCGGAAAGCCCGGGACGGAGGTCCATCATAAGATACATTTGACGCTTGATAGCCTAGATGACTAATCGATCTCCTTGAACCCTGATAACCTCCTCCTTCTTTGTAAGGACTGCCACAACAAGATGCATGGTCGCTTCAATGGGAAGATACAGAAATACAAATGTAACGAAGACGGCGACTTAATCGAAGTCATGGAGGAAGAAAATAGATGAAGAAAGTATTGTTTTATTTGGTCCAATGGACTTGGGGAATCATCCAAAACCTAATCTGATTGGTTCTCTTTTTGTGTTTGGTAGGTAGAAGGCATAGGACATTCCACGGTGCGGTAATCACCACTTGGAAGCTAGGAAGTTCTCTAAGCCTAGGGATGTTCACCTTCACGGCTAGATCTTATGACCTAAGGCTCATCCAACACGAATACGGACACACAGTCCAAAGCCTAATCCTAGGACCAATCTGGTTATTTGTTATAGGTTTGCCTAGCCTTATCTGGTGCGGGTGCTTTGAGAACTATAGAGAGAAGAAAGGCATTGATTATTATTCTTTCTATACCGAAAGCTGGGCGAACAAATTAGGAAAAATTGTAAAAAAATGAGTCATCTTATGAATATGAGACTATAATAATTGTAGCGACACCAATCTGCTGTTGAAAGAAGGAAAAATAAATGAAATTCAAAAAGCTATTTTTGTTAGCTATAGGTGTTGCATTTCTTTTAACAAGTGCTGGTAAGCCTATAGCCACTGCCAATGAGATTGGCGAAATCAAAGAAAATGTTACTCAGCAAGTTATGCGTCTTGCAAACCTAGCAAGTGACGAAGAGGAAACTGAAGATCCTGAAGATATCTTGAGCAGAGCAATTGAGGATTATAAAGAAGAATTTGATGATTATATCAATATCACAGCTTTAAATGTTGAAGATAAAGAAGATGTTAATTTGCCAAATTTTGATATTGATTACATTGCACCAACATATGCTGAAATAATGAATGAATATCAAATTAATTTAGAAGCCTCTCTTACTCCTATTCAACTTGAAAAATATGATTTATTAAGACAAAGAGATTATAATTTCGATAAGTATGTTGCTTTAAATCAAAACAAATATACAGATTTAAATGTTTCTACGAAATATAATCACGCAGTTACTGCTGTAGTTACTACAGCTTTAGTTGGAATCTTAAGTGGTGCCGGATTAGCACAAGCTGCAATCACTGCCTTTATAAATGCTGTTAATACTTTGATTACCGCTATATCCACATCATGGATTCCTTTTATTGGATGGGTACTTGCTGTTGCTTTAGCTGCTGGTGCGTTAATTGCTATAACAGCAATTGTTGTTCAATATTGGGATGAGATTTGTTCTGTTATCAATGATATAAAGAATTGGTTCGTAGAACAATTTAGTGCCTTTGCTGATTTGATTAATTCCTATTTCGATGATGCTATTGCTCAAGGTGAAGAATCTGAAGTTGCTTATAGAAAAAAGATAGGTGGAAGAGAAAGAGAGTTTATTGACACAGAAGTTACGGCAGCCGTTTTATCAAAAATAGTTGATGATTGTTTAAAGAACGATACGGTGTATTTGATGGGGCACCTTGGCGATCCAGAAAAAGGAGAACATTGGTGGATCTGCTATGATACAACTGATGCTAAAACTGTTATCGATGAAAAGTTATATAATTTAGGTGTTTGTACGTATACATGGTATAACAACACCGCTAAAAAAATGATGGCTGAAGGCTCTATACTAAATGGTGATTATTCTCTTTTGATTTATGAACGACCAGATGAAGGTACCGCAACGGTTCATGGTGAAAATGATTTGATTGGATGGAATCACTATCATCTGGGTAGAAAAGTTTTAAAAAATGGAGAATATGTAGTAGACAAATATGAAACTAAACCTTACAAATGGGCTCATTCAATGTTTGGAGAATTAGCTTATAGAGAAGTTGGTGGAGATGAATATACGTATTATCCTGATGGTTTTTTAGGATGATGCAATATTGTAAATTAAAATCTGATGTTAAAGTGTGTTCAATATATCCGCTCGGAGTAGAGGATTGCTATATTTTGTTGAATGAAAGAGCAAACGGAATAGTTGATATTCTTCACATTGATGGTTGTGAAAGCTATCCAATAAAATATACTTCAACCTGGGCTAAGAATATAATCCCTTTTGATAGCGAGAAGAATGCAATATATAACGATGTTGATAGACCAAATATTGTCTTCATAGATAAAAATAAAATTAAGTTAAACTATAGAGATAAACTATATGAATTTTTCTATGATAAGAACGATATGGTTTTCTCTAAAAATTCTCTCGTGAAAATTATTGATCCTACTAATCAGTTTAATCAAGAGGAAGGTATGATTATAGCTCTGATTGATGAAGAAGAGTGGTTGGTAACACATGATTTTATTCCTAGATATGAGCTTAAATTAAATTCAGGTAAAACGTTATTCGTAGATCATTATCAAATTGAGATGATAAAGCATTAAGTAAAATAAGTTTTTTGTGGATTACCCCTCTTGACTAACATTTATTAGATTACCTAATAATCAAGGCTTTGTTTCTTGTCTAGCAAATCCATAAAATTTAGGAGGCATAAACAATGTTTAAAGTTGGAGACTTTGTAGCTTTAAATCAAAAACCATACCCAGACTTCATAGTAACTAGAATATATAGTGATGAATATATGGCAGTTGCTAAGTTCGATGTTTTAGATGGCTTTATTGAAGATGAATATAAGGTTAAACAAAAATATTTTACATTGCTTGATTTAGATAAATTTATTGTACCTGGGATGTCTTATAGACAGATGAGAAAAAATTTCGTGGATTGCGGCTACTTTTCTCAAAAAAAAGACGGTTCACTATTTTTAAATTACACTGAAGATAGTTTAAATGGAATATCGCCTGGATGGGGATTAGATTTGAAATTTTATCCCATAAGTGCTATCGATTAATTTTATCTAAAAAGTATTTTGTTTAAGTCACTTGGAAACAGTGACTTTTTTATTTAGCCTCCCTCGGGTAACCTCTTGAAATTAGGCACGGCTACCGCACGAGGGGGACTCACGAAAAATACGAGCCAAATATTTTGAAAATCTTAGGATTTTAGAAAAATATATAAAATGCTTGACAAATAGACGAAAACATGCACCGAATTCAAACTTGTTAGAGAGTAATATATAAATAGAAGGTGATACTATGAGATTAAGTAAATCCAAAATATTAATTACTCTACTTACAATTCCTATATTGACTTCATGTGGAACTGATATGAGAGACTGGCTTTATGTTGACTTAAGTTTTAATGTTGATGAAGCTAATTGTATTTATATTGATTATATAAATCGTAAAGATGATTCTTTATCGTATAAGTGTTATTCAAATCAAATAGATGCAATAAATATACTTATGATTTTCTTGAATCTTTTCATATAAGCGAAAAAGTTACTTCAAAAGATGTAAGTGATTTTAATAGAAAAGTTACTGTTTATTTTGTTTGTAGTGATAATAGTATTTATGATTTCAAGGCTTACTATTATAGTGGTGCTTCTACGTATTTTATGCATAATGATCAATTAAAATTATTTCCGGCTGATTTTGGGAGTACATTTTCTACTTTTATCGAGCACAATGCTTCTTATTTTACATTTTATTAGAAAAGGGAAGTTTTAATTATGTTGGTAAAATGTTTATTAGGAGTTAGTTTGTTAAGCATAGTTTCCTTGGCACCAATTAGTAATGTTGAAAATTTAGAGCAAAG
The DNA here is from genome assembly GCA_900539865.1 of uncultured Mollicutes bacterium. GTDB lineage: Bacteria > Bacillota_I > Bacilli_A > RFN20 > CAG-288 > Enterosoma. Next base: position 97,562 of record UQDS01000001.1, read on the forward strand.
TCAAATGTCAGAAACTAAAGCCATTTGTTATAAGGCTGCTTTGAAAGAAGGGATTTCTGACCCAATTAATGAAGTTTATGAGTTAAAAGATCTTTCAGGTAATACTTTCTATGCCCAAATAGGTGATGAAGATGGATTTATGGTCTTTGATCCTGTGGTAATCAATTTTATTGAAAAATCTAACGAGCTTGAATCTCCATATGATTTTAGTGGAAACCATGATTATTACTATTTCGGTCCTATGAATTATTATGAACGTATAGGAGATGATTTTTATTCAATTTTAGATGAAACTTATGTTGACTTAGAATATGTTTCTGCACTACAGGACATTTTCGATGAACAATTAGTTACTTTTAGATCTGCTCAATTAAGTGAAGATATCAAAGACTACACCAACAAGAACTTTGGTACAATTTTACTCGTATCAATTTCCAAATTGAGACGCGTATATACACATTGAAAACTCATTTTTATAACATAATAAATGACAGTTTGTTTCTACTAGTAATAGTAGGTTAGAACAGCCTATTTTTTTATATTTTACAAATATAAAAAATTTTCAAAATTTACTGTTAAGTTTTTATTATTTAAATCTATATCTTTAAAGGATTCTTTTTCTTTTGGATTGTGCTAATTTTTTTCTATTCGAAATTTCATCCTGCCAGCCCCTAATTAAAAAAAGCAATATCATTTTAAAATGTAGAATATCTCTGTTATTTCCTTTTTACTGATGCAATTGAGTTCTCTTTTTTTTGAATAATATTTGATGCCATCGCCAAGAATAAGTAGATCAATAAGCAATCTTGTCATTGCGTTTGGAATAGAAACAAAACCATATCTAAGCAATTGATTTGAAAAACCTAGTTGTAAACCATATTTTAAACGTTAGTGCCAGATGGTCGGATGTGCATTTTAAACATGTTTCTATCAAATAAGATTATTAAAAAAAATTATTTATAGTTTAAAATTGGATATTAAATAATGCGTTTACATGATAAAATTATTACATATTTGAGAGTAATATATGAAGCAAGAAGAGATAAGAAACGTCAAGTTCTTTAAATGGAAAAAAGATGATGAAGAGGATGAAGAACTTCAAATTTTCAAAGTAGACAAAATTGATGAGATTAAAAAATCCGTCAGTGCTTATCGATACTATGAATATGATAGTGAATTTGTAACTTTTTCTTTTTCACAATTCATCAACGACGAAATTGAACTCTACGACTCAAAACAAATCGAAGAAGAAGAGAAAAGAAAAGTAGAAAGTTATAAAGCGTGGCTTCAAAATTATCAAGAGGAATTAAAAATAAAAAACAATTTGAAAGCTTCGCACTTTAAGGAGTTAAGCTCTCCTTTTCAACGCGGACAAGAGGTTGAATTGCTTTCTGGTTATCCCAAAAAGGCATTGGATTTTTCAACCAAGGAAGATCGTTACTATCTAGACGATTGTAAATTTGAAGACGGAGAATTTATATATAGTCTTATGACAGTTGGAACAAGAAAAAATAGATCAAATTGTATTTTTACTTTTTATACGACTTTTTCTTTTAAAAATTGTCATTTTAAAATAATCAAAGACTCTTTCTATGTACCAATCAGTAGTGAATATCAATCTGGTATCGATTGGAAATAAAAAAATTTTACGAGCTCTTAATAGAGCTCTTTTCTTTATCTAAAAAAGAATATTGTGTAATAACTTTATTATTTATATATTGCACAAAAGATATCTTAATCATGCACATCATAATAAGAGAGGCAAATTTCCTAACTAGGGAATCATAGTTAACTGCTTTGACATCAAAAACTATTCTTCAATTATTTTTTAACAATTTGAACTTTTTGATGTTTCTCATCGCATTGGTTTAAAAACATATATTCCTTTTTCGATAATCTTTTGGCTCAACGATATAAAATTTAAAAGAGCATCAAAATTCAATTTGTAATCTTAAAACATATTTTTGATTACTATGTCCCTTATTTACGGTCATGATAAAGGAATGATATTGAAGTGATACAATGTTTTGAACAATCAAAAAAATGATAATCATCAACTCAAAATATTGAGTTTTATCCTTTATGCCAAGGCATCATTTACTCTTTACTTTATCATTATCTTATGAAACAAAAGGCAAAAAATCATTATGCATTGCAGCTATCGTATTTTTATAAATAAGTACATTTTATAGAAAATAAAACTAGTTTTACTTTATTATTCAAAATGTAGAATCAAATCAAAAGCAACATTCAATAGGTATTATTTATAGATACATAATAAAAGAAAGTTATGAAAATAAAGCTTATCCTATGTTTTTTTGAAACTTTCAGTAACAAATGCAATTTTACCAATTAGGCAAAATAAGCATTATGCCTATAAAAAACTGATGGAAATGATCATATAAACCTATTTGAAGTAAAAGCAATAGAATTTTCATAACAAATACGCTTGTTTTACGCAGTTTTTGTAACATATCCCATAAAGTTATGATAAAATATTTTCTAGAAAGAGGAATTCTACAATGGATACTGTAATCATTACTGTTGCCGGAAAAGGTGGAGTCGGAAAGACTTCTATTTCGGCTGCTGTTGTCAGAGAACTCGTCAAGAAGCACCCTGACAAAAGAATTTTGGCGATCGACGCCGATCCAGCCGTAGGTTTAGCTACTGCTTTAGGTGTCAATGTTAAGATGACCATCGATGATATTCGCAAAGAAATCATTGAGGCAGGTCAAGGAGATAAAGAGAAAACGGAAGCAAAAGTTCTCTTAGGAGAAGCGCGCTACAAAGTGTTCGAAGCTCTCGAAGAGATGGACGGATATTCTTTCATAGCAGTAGGCCGTCCGGAAACCGCAGGTTGTTATTGCGGCATCAACTCTTATTTAAAAGTCGTCATCTCCATGTTGAGCAACGAATTTGATTATGTTGTCATCGATGGGGAAGCTGGCATTGAACAAGTCAATCGTCGCGTCATGGAAAAAGTTACGCACTTGATCTTAGTCAGCGATCCTAGCAAGAAGGGAACCACTGTCGTTCAGACAATCAAGAAAGTAGCCGATGAACTTGTCATGTACAAGAAAGTCGGTTGTGTCATCAATCGCTGCAACGATGAAGAACAAAAGAAATACATCAACACTGGTGACATCCCTATCTTAACCTATATTCCGGATGATAAGAATCTCGCTTTGTTCGATTTAAAGGGCGAAAGTGTTATGAATCTACCGGATGATTCCTCTCTCGTCTTAGGGGTTAAACGCGCGCTGGACGCTTTAGATATTCAGTAGTAAGGAGTCAATATGAAGGACCTTAAACATTTATACTATTTTGAAAGTTTGCTTCAAGATGCAAACAACGAATTGGTAAGACAGGCTAAGTCTGAAGGTAAAATTGCTTTAGGTTATACCTGCTTCCATATGCCGGAAGTTTTACTTAATCTCGACAAGTGCTTCTCTGTCCGTCTTCGTGCCCCGAATATGGGAACGATGGATATTGCAGCCTATTACATGGGCAATGCCGCTTGCGAGTACAGCCGTGCTCTTTTAGAGAGATCCTTAGAAGGAAACTATAAATTCTTAGATGCGATGATGGGTGTCGACTTATGTGAAGTCATGAACCGCTGCATGGAGAATATGGAACTCCTTCAAATTCAGGATCCTGAAAAGAAAAATTTCTTCTGGGTCAATACTGACGTTGCCTATTCAGATGATGAAATCAGTGTCAAGCACACAGTCGAGCAACTTAGAAGAAAAGTCTTAGACCAATTAAGAGATAAATATGGTGTGGATACTTCTGATGACGCTTTAAGAAAGGCTGTCGAAGAACACAATGAAGTTTGCCGTTTAATCACTGAGATTGGAAACTATAGAAAGTTAGAAAATCCGACCATTACCGGTTATGAATTCCACGTCATCACTTTAGTCACTTATGTCTGTCCGAAATATCTTATCATCGATAAGCTCAGAGAGACTTTAGAAGAACTTAAGACGCGTGAACCTGATCCGAAACCGAAATTCCGTGTCAAAGTTGTCATGGTTGGATCTGAAGTTGATGATCCAGATATGATTAAACTCATTGAAGACAACGGTGCCTTAGTTGTCGCAGATCGTTTCTGCTATGGCTCTATTCCTGGTAGACAAGAAATTAAATTAAATGATGAAGAAGATGTCTTAACCCAGATTTGCCGCGATTATCTCCATGCCACTTTGTGTCCGCGCCATTGTGCGCCCCATCGTGTCAAATATCGCTATGATACAGTCGACCGTCTTGTCAAAGAGTATCACGCTGATGGTGTCATTTATGAACAGATGAAATTCTGCACGTATTGGAGCTATGAAAGAACATTAGCATCTTATGTTATTCAAGAAGAATACCATATTCCGACTCTCTCTATTGACCGCCCTTATCGCGCAGGTAATTCTGGTCAATTGAGAACACGTATTCAGGCGTTTGTCGAAAACCTTGAAATCAAAAAGATCAAGGCAAAACGCGCTGAAAAAGAAGCAAAGGAGGCCAAGTAAAGTATGTTATATAACAAAAAGACAAAACGCGGGGGCCTTGGCAAACTCTACAGCGAAAAACACAGAGCGATGACACATCGTGAGTGGAGAGGTTTCCGTGATACCTTCTATGATTTTGGTCGTTGGTTAAAGCTTTACGGAACCTTACTTCTCCATCTTGCTCCTCATCCGATTCTTCTGATCAAAGCAATGCTTCGTTATCGTTGGTTTGCCAGCTATCTTACTGCCGCAAACATGATCGATAGACACACAATTGGTTTAAGAGGAAGAGAACTTCGTTATACACATGAAGAATTCTTTGCACTCGTTCACGCTGCTACCATCAATATTAAGAGCATGCTTCTTCGCGACGAACACTTAAGACCTAAATCAAAGAGTGCTGCCAAGCTTAGAGCAAATACAGTCATGTTCGATGAGATGTCTCCTAAAGGCATCATGTGGGGTTTCCCTACCCTCGACTGGGTGGACGTCGCCATGCTTACCATCGGTATGCCTGGTGAAATCGACCAGTTAGCAAATGTTTACTACATTGACAAGATTGAAGAATTCGGTATGGCAAGTGACGTTTGCCCGCTCCCGGCTGCCGAATGTGGATGCGCAGTCGCTGATGATTACCCAATCTTAGGTTCCACTTATATCACTTCTACAATGCCTTGTGACGGTTCCATCGGTCAAACAACATTCATGGGACGTTATTTCAAAGATTTCCCGATTTATCAGATCACCCCGCCGCAGCGTTTTAATGAACCTCAAGTTCAGGACTTCGCTGTTGCTAACTTAAAGGGCGCCATTAAATTCATTGAAGATCACTATCATGTCAAGTGGAATTGGGATGCATTCTGGAAACAGGCAAAGAAATACAATGAAGCGACCCAAGCTGTCATTGACAAATGGGATATCAACTGCACCGATTATCCGCAGATCTGTGGTGGTGCTCTCTCCCTTACTCGTGAATATGAATTCCAAGGTGCCGGTTGTATGGATCCTTACTTATACAAGACACAAATCCGTACCGCCAAAATGGCGAAGAAGGGTTATGAAGCAGATAAGAAAAAGGGCATCAAGAGATACAAACATCGTGCCATTGTCTGGGCATGCCCTGCTCACTACTACACTAACTTCACCTATTGGGCCGATACTGTTTGGGGTGTAAAGACTCTTGTCGACATGGAATGTATGCTTTCTTATCACTTCTATCACATCGGTGATGAAGAGCAGGCGATGATCGATTTAGCAAAATCTTACGAGAGAATGATGATGCGTTCTCATACCAACGGCGGTTATGTCAACTCTTTAGATGAATGCTGGAAGATGGTCAAAAAGTTCAATGCTGACATGGTGATCATGTACGACCACGTTTCCTGCCGTAATGTCGGTTGCTTACATGGTTTATATGAAGATCAAGCTCGCGAAAATGGAGTCAATATGGTTTGGATTCCTCACGACTTAATGGACCCGCGCACGGTCAGCCGTGTTGCTATGCGTGACGCCTTCAACAAGTACATGGTCAATGTATTTAAAGAAGAACCGCAAGATCCGACCTTTGTCGATTATGATGACCCGTTGACTTGGTAATAATAAGGAGAACAATGAATAATATGAAATACTTTGGTGGTTGTGACGTAGGTTCTACCTACACAAAATGCGTCATTATTGACGAAAATGGAAAGATGGTTGGCAATACAACAATCCGCAGTAAGATCGTCGCTGAAATTTCTGCAAAAGACGCTTTAGAAAAGACGATTGCACAGGTTCCGGAACTTAAGACAATCTCGGATCTTTCCTATCTTGTTGGTACCGGTTATGGTAGAAACAAGGTTCCGCAGGCTGATGAAAATATCTCTGAAATCTCTTGCCACGCGATGGGTGTTCATGTCACCAATCCTGATGTGAAAGCAATCATCGATATCGGTGGTCAAGATATCAAAGGTATCCAGATTGACACTGATGGAACCGTTAAATCTTTTGCGATGAATGATAAGTGTGCTGCCGGCACCGGCCGTTTCTTTGAAGCGATGGCAAACGCCTTTGAAGTCTCCTTAGATGAGTTTTCCAATTTATCTTTAACTGCAAAGAATGTGATTCCGATTACCGCTCAGTGCACTGTCTTTGCTGAATCAGAAGTTATTACTCTTGTCGGTGAAGGTAAACCGAGAGATGAAATCGCTGCTGGCATTCAGCAGGCTGTTGCAAAACGCTGCTTTGTCATGGCGAAGAAAGCTGGTGCTACTGACTCGATCACCTTGACTGGTGGCTGTGCAAAGAACAAGGGCTTAAAGCAAGCCATTGAAAAGGTTTTACGTATCAAGGTCATCGATTTAGCAATTGACCCTCAGTTGATGGGTGCCTTAGGCGCTGCGGAATACGCTCGTCAAAAAGGATTAGAGTAAGGAGGTATTTATGGCTTGGTATTGGATTTTATTAATCGTACTCGGTTGTATCTTAGGTTTATTCTTACTCCTCTTTATCGTCTACATGACCAATGCTGACTTAAAGCTTGTCGAGAAGGTCTATGATTCTTTGATCAAGCATCACGACAAGAAGAACGTCAAAACAAAACTATAATGAAAGTCTTTGATGAATTGATTCAGCAGACGCTCTCCCTTCTTCCGCAAGAGCAAAAATCATTTACTGAATTCAGAGATACCGCTGACCTAATCGGGGGTAAAAATGAAATCATCTTAGGTAAAGAATCGCTCTATGAATTGGGAGGTTCTTCCTTAAATTGCGCTGTCTATAATCTTTACACAATTGATGAAGCTTTAGTATCGAAAGATGAGGTCATCTTATGCGGTAAGGATATCGGAGAGATCAAAGAAGATTGTTCCTTTGCAAAAATAGCGATTATCCGCACGGATGTCAAAGAAGAACAAGATGAGCAGTCTGCCTATGATATCTTAGAAAAGATCAACCTAAAAAAGTACGATGTTTTTCCCAAAGGTTACATGGTACGCACCTCGGTTTTAAGCAATAGAGAACAAGCTCGCGTTTCCAAAGTAGCATTGAAAAATAAACTTTCTTTCCGAGATGTAGGCAAGATGTATATAGATCAATTTCACAAAAATCCTCATGTGAAAGCAGTCAAGATCATCTTTGTTACCACAGAGGACGCTGACTATTTAGAATTGGATCGTCTTGGCATGAAAGCAACGAATTTATTCCGCGCAATGAATCATGCTATCTACGACTTAAAAATGGATTGCAGCCACTGTGAATGGAAAGTTTTGTGCGATGAATTCGAAGGGATGAAAGAGATGCATCAAAAGATACTCAACGAAAAGAAATAAGTGCAAAAAAAAGCAAAATCTCAAGTGGGTTTTGCTTTTTTTATGCTCTTGTTTTTTTTACAAATGTGATACAATTATTTGACTTATGAAAGGATGAAAAATATGAACAAAAAAATACTTTTATTGCCTTTACTTATGTTGTTAACCACCGGTTGTGCAGGCGGTGAATCAGAATTACCTTCCAGCAGTGAAACTCCAAGCATCACTACTCCCACCGATTCTCCCTCACAAATAGAAAAACCCTCTGAAACTCCTGTTGTTCCCGCAAGCGATTTACAGTCCATGCTCGATGAAATGAAAACTGGTTTTGCCGCAAACAATCGTCTGATCAGCGTGCAGGACTATGGCATAAATAGTTCTGGTGTTAGAGATTTTGTCTATTCCACAAGATGTAAGGACACACAGACAAGCAATCTGCACACTTTTGCTAAAAAATATAAGCAAAATTCGATTTCTGATGAAGATTTTGAGAACGGAAACATCACTTTCAAGCATGATGAAGCAGATTTACAACAGTCTTATATCTTTACTAGAGCCCCCGAAACTGACCATTTAGCAACAACCTATCTTGGTATCGATAACGAGATGCATTATGAAATTGTTAAAAATAGCGCATCTACCCTTCCGTATCTTTACAGCCAAACCTTTGAAAATCCTTTTGCCCACTTAAAAGCAGAGTTCTTTACCAAAGTGAGCGACACAGAATATCAGTTGAAAGAGAATGATTATCTCCTTGACCGCATTTATACTACTTTAGCTCATTATATCTATGGTGAAATCACCAATTTCAAAGTGGAAAGCTTCTCTTTATTGACAGACGGAAAGAAAATCACCGGTTATAAAGGTGATTTTAAACCGCTTTCATCCACTGCTTTCACCTTGACTGAAACGATTACTTTTGAAGCTGATGTCACCAGTGTCGGAGAAGCGAGCTACACTGTTCCAACGACCTTACCGGATGAACCGATTGCTGAATTAGAAGAAGCCTTCGCATCCTTAAGAAAAAACAATTACGATGTTAAGAGCACCGGGGAAAGAAATGGCTGGTACGGAAAAACAACTACTGTCACCGAAGCGAGCACCAACGGTAATGAGGTCATCCGTAAAGACTATGCAGAAAATATGGAAGCTCTTCCCGAAAACCTCAGCAAAGAATATTATTTCAAAGGCTATCAGGAAGATTATTATGGATCCAAGTTAGACTATGTTTCTAAATCTGTAAAACTCAATGGCGAATATTATTATGCTACAACTCCCATCAGAGCAAAATTCGCCGATGAAATGCTTCCGAAATTCAATTTGTCTTCTTGCCTTTTTGAACCTTCTCAAGAGAAAGATACTTATGAATTGCGCTTAGACCTTCCTTATTATTTCCTTTCTGGCACCACTTCTAATTTCTCTTTAGTTGGTAACAACGGTATGGAGGGTTTAAAAGTTAAATTGACAGATGGCACTGTCACTTTTGAAACTACACCCGAAGAGTACGGAACAAAAGAAATCATCGTTTACTCTAACATCGGTAAAGTCAGTGCAACTTTAGTCAATGAAGAACAGGTACACAAGACTTCCGAGGGTGTCTTAAATAACATCGTGGATTATTGCTCTACACAAAAGGAAAAAGATGAATTGAACAAGCGCTTTGGTACAGACTTGCTCAAACTCATCCCTGTTCCTGGCGGTACCAACAACGATATGACAACTTATTTTGCTGCGCCTACGGAAACTGTCACCAAGGGTCAATTAAGAATCTCCTTGGATGCAAATGATCCGGATTACAACGCAGACAACCTTCTTGTCAGATATGCTAACGTTCTTATTACAAATGGTTTTGTCTATGGTCCGGAAGACATCTCTGGTTACTACTACAACAAGAAAGTTGAAAAAGATGGAAAGAATTACGATTTTGAGATTTCCTTTGGCTTAAGTAATTCTTCTCTCTTTATTGTTGACTTGGTCTTAGAAAGCATCAGCGCTTAATTATTCGAGGCTTAAGAATATTCTTAAGCCTCTTTTTTTTCAGGTAAAAATGAATTAAAATAGAAAAAAAAGGATATTGTATATGGAACAATATATGTGGATTATTTGGCTATCTGTCTTCGTTATTACCTTGATTGTCGAAGTGACAGTTAGCGGCTTAATTTCAATATGGCTCAGTTTGAGCGCAGTGATTGTCTTAGGTCTTTCTTTTATACCCGCTTTGCCTTATTGGGGAGAAATCATTCTCTTTATTGGCCTCAGTTTCCTCTTCTTAATTGCAACAAGGCCTTTTGTAAAGAAATTCCTAAAACCACATGAAGAAGTCAAAGCAAACGCGGAAAGTTTTGTTCATAAACGTTACTTTTTGACTAAGGAAATCATTCCTCATGAATTTGGAGAAGTGAAGATCAATGGGGTCTTATGGGATTGTAAAACGCAATGTGAAAACGATTCTATCCCCGCGAACACCGAAGTTGAAGTTCTTGCAATAGAAGGAAATAAATTAATTGTTAAGGAGGTAAAAAACAATGATTAATCCCATTCTAACAATGAATCCTGGTCTGATTATCGGTATTGTCTTTGCTGTTGTCGGTATTCTTCTTTTAATTGTTGTCATTTGTCATATCAAAATTGTCAAACAGACAGATGAATATGTCATTGAACGTCTCGGTAAATATACGACCACCTGGCATGTTGGCATTCACTTTTTGCTTCCTTTCTTTGAACGCATTGCCTCTAAAGTCTCCATGAAGGAACAGATTGGTGATTTCCCGCCACAAGCTGTCATTACCAAAGATAATGTCACGATGCAAATCGATACGGTTGTCTTCTATTACATCACTGACAGCAAGCTCTTCACCTATGGCGTCACTGATCCGACAATGGCATTAGAAAAACTCACTGCAACAACATTGAGAAATATCATCGGTGATCTCGATTTAGACACCACATTGACTAGCCGTGACACCATCAACGGAAAGATGAAAATGATCTTGGATGATGCTACCGATCCTTGGGGTATCAAAGTAACTCGTGTTGAAGTTAAAAACATTCTCCCTCCGCAAGACATTCGCGATGCTATGGAACGTCAGATGCGTGCAGAGCGTGAAAAACGTGAAAAGATTCTTTTAGCAGAAGGTGAAAAGCAATCAAAAATCTTAATTGCTGAAGGTGATAAAGAAAGTTCTATTCTCCGAGCAGAAGCAGAAAAAGTCACAGCGATTAAACGCGCCGAAGGCCAAGCTGAAACAATCCGCCAAATCAAAGAAGCCGAAGCGGAAGGTATTCGTATGATCAATGAAGCCAATCCTTCTTTACAAGTCATCCAACTGCAAAGTTTAAAATCTTTAGAAAAACTTGCTGAGGGCAAGGCGACAAAGATTATCGTTCCTTCCAGCGTGCAAAACCTCGCTTCTTTAAAAGACATCTTTGATTCGGAAGTAGAGGAAGATGAAAATAAAGTGAAAAACGATTTGAAAAAACGTTGAGAAATAAAATAAAGCACCCTTTTTCTAGGGTGCTTTATTTTAGGTATCAAAGCTTCGCTTTAAATGATTTAATGATTAAACTATTTATGTGATATAATAAATTGCCATGAACTCAATTAATTTTTTATTAAACAAAGGGCCTGTACATGATAAGCCTTCCATACGACCATGGTCTACTTTACCTATCTTGTGCGTTGTTTTCGGACTATTAAGCGTTATCGCATTAGTGTTCATTGTCCGTCGATTCGTCAAGAATAAAAAAGTGCTAAACCTGATTATTTTCGGTTATGGTCTTCTCTTCTTAGGTTTAGAAATTTATCATCAGATCAACCGTTATCTCTTCTTAAAATTCTATGACTTCTCAAGTTTCCCCTTCCAATTTTGTTCCATTCCTATTTATGTCTGCCTCATTCTTCCCTCATTCGCAATGAAAAAGTAAGAGACTCTTTCTTCTATTACCTTGGTATTTATTGCTTTGTCGGAGGTCTCTTCCCCTTATTCTTAGGTCAACCCTCCCTTTGTCGTTGGACGGACCCTCTTGACGTATTTCGTTCTTTCCTTTGGCACATTCTCATCTTGCAAGTTTCGGTTATTGCGTTTGCTCATAAACCGATTGCATTAGATTTAAAAACTAGTTATAAACCGCTTCTTGGAGCCCTTGGTATCTTCATCTCATGTACAATTATTGCTCAGATATGCAATGTCACCTTACATTATGCCGGTGGTATCAACTTCCCCGTCACCGGAAAAGAGCCCTTCAAAACGCCGATGTCTGTCTCCTTAAATGACCCAGATGCAGCAGGTTGCTTCTATATTTCTCCTTATATTCAGCCTACCATGATCGTCTATGATATGATTTGGAAAAAACTTGGTTGGGCCTTAAATTGGATCATCTATGTCGCTTCTTTCTCACTTCTTGCTGTCATCATCTATTTCATCCACTATGGAATTCACTTTGTTTGGCGCGTTGCGACAAAGAAACAGAAAACCGTAAATCAACCTGCATAAAATAGAAAATTAGACAATTAAAAACTCCTTTTCTAAAACCTGTTTTTCATAAACAAGGGTTTGAAAAAGGAGTTTTTTATTTCAACATCACATATTTAAAGATAGTATTCTCTTTGTGTCTTCTTCCATCAAATCCGGAAGAGAAAAACTACCAAACTTTAAACACCATTTAAAGATGTCTCCTCTTGCCATTCTATTTAAAAGGGAGATAAAAGCTTTAGAGTCCTTAACCTGAAGTTTTCTTAAAACAATAGCTGTTTCCACTAAATTTTCTATCATTCCATAAGCGATACGCTCTTTGCTTGTCGTAAATTCTTGATCATCAAGAAGGCATTGACGATAAGCGTTCGATACAAAATTAACACCCAATTTTGTTATGATTTCGCCACAAGTTCGCATAAAAATAGAAATGCGTTTCAATGGATCTTCTTCCGGAATCTTGGAGAAACTCTCTTGGATCAACGTGTCAATTCCAGCATATCCTTCTCGTATAATGTCTTCTTTAGATTCAAAATAATGATAGAATAAACCAACAGAACACTCTGCTTTTTTGCAGATATCCGCGATCTTAACTTCGTTAAAATTTCCGTTTGAAAACAACTCCATTGCTGCGGAGGTGATCTTTAGCTTCGTTTCAATCGCTTGTTTTTGACGTGAATTCATTTCTTTCATAATTTGATTTTAACAAAATATTTTCAAATTTAAAATATGACTTTCTTTTTCCTAGTCAAATATACATTTTTTCTAATTGAATACCCTTTATAAAACCAATATTTTATTTCATTAAAGTCTTTAATCATTTTTCAATACTTGTTTGATTTCAAAGATATTATGTTTTAGAATACTAATGATAAAAGGAAAAAATTATGTGCACAGCTCTTTCTATACATTTAAATGATATGTATATCGGTAGAACACTTGATAACGAAGTTTCTTTTGGAGAAAAGGTCACCTTTACTCCAAGAAATTATCCTTTTGTTTTTCAAAATGGTAAGAAAATGAACTCTCATTATGCGATTTTGGGTATGGCAAGTGTCATCGATTCTTATCCATTATACTTTGATGCAATCAATGAAAAAGGTATTGGCGTAATCGGCTTAAATTTTGTCGGTAACGCTCATTACTTTCCGCGCAAAGAAACAAAAGACAATATCGCCCCATACGAATTTATTCCCTGGATTTTATCACAGTGTAAAAATATGAAAGAAGTGAGAAAACTGCTTTCTAATTTAAATTTCTACAATCATCGTTTTAAGAAAAATCTCGCTTTGGCAAGGCAACATTATTTGATTTCTAACGGAAAAGAATCTATCACAGTGGAACCAACAAAAGATGGCTTAAAAATCTATAAAAATAAAGTAGGTGTCCTTACCAACAATCCTCCTTTTGACATGCAGGTATTCAATTTAAATTCTTATATCAATCTCACTAATTTGCAACCGGAAAATCGCTTTGCTGAAGAATTGAATTTAGAAAACTATTCTAAAGGTATGGGGGCCTTAGGTCTTCCGGGTGATAATTCCTCTTTATCTCGTTTTGTGCGAGTCGCTTTTCATCGTTTTCATTCAGTCTCGTTTGCACTGGAAGAGGACAATATGAATCAATTCTATCATGTCCTTTCCTCTGTCAACCAAGTAAAGGGAGTTTCTAAAACTGCTGAAGACAAATATGAAACCACACTTTATATGTCTTGTTGTAATCTTACGAAAGGATATTATTCCTATAAGACTTATCTAAACAATACCATTCGAAAAGTATCCTTCTTACAATGTTACCTCACGGGTGACAAAATACGTCAATTCGATGATATCGATACTCCAAAAACGATTTCTTTGGTCTGAATATCAGCGAATTTATCGACTTTTACACCTCTTTGTACTAAAATAAATGAAGTCTTGTCTACAAATTCTTAAGATGCTCTGTTTTCTTTTGAATCTGTCCGTGTCTATTGCTCAGCTTATAGGAAAGGAGAACTATCATGAAAATAGCTATCACTGCTGAAAGCACGATTGATTTACCGAAGTCCTTATTAGAAAAATATAATATCACCACAATTCCTTTTAATGTCCTTTTAGGAGAAAAGAATTATCTTGATGGTGAAATTAAGCCAGAAGAGATTTTTGATTTTGTTGAAAAAACTGGTACTCTTCCAAAAACAAGCGCAGTTAATCAATACACCTTTAGCGAATTCTTTAAAAATAAACTCGCGGAGGGTTATGATGCTGTCATTCATTTTTCTCTCTCTAGCGGTATTTCTTCTGCCTGTCAAAACGCGATCAATGCCTCTCATGAATTCGAAAATGTCTATGTTGTAGATACTCGTTCTTTATCTACCGGTATCGCCTTGCTTGCAACTTATGCTTCGGAATTAGTTGAGCAAGGATTAGAAGCGGAAGAAATCTATCACCGTTGTCAAGATAGAGTTCCATATTTACAAGCCTCCTTCTCTTTAGAAAGTGTCAACTACCTCCACAAAGGGGGAAGATGTTCTACTCTCGCTATGCTTGGTGCAAACTTATTGCACATCAAACCTGAAATCATTGTCGATACAAGCAACGGAACAATGCATGCGGGTAACAAATATCGCGGTCCGATGAAAAAAGCAGTTATGGGTTATGTTGAAAACATTTTAAAGACATATAACACTCCAGATAAAAAACGCGTTTTCATCTCTTTCTCTTCTGCTCCGGATGATGTAGTAGAAGCAGTAAGGGATCGTTTGCAGCAGGAGGGATTTAAAGAAATCTACGAAACGCATGCTGGTGGTACCATCAGTTCTTACTGCGGTCCTCATTGCTTAGGTATTCTTTATATCAACGACGGCGCTAAAAATTAAATGAAAAAGGATGAACTTATTGTTCATCCTTTTTTTATGGAATCAACGCGAGTAATTCTTCTAATGTCTCTGGAAAGTCATACAGGGATAAATCATTTTCTTTCAGATAACCTTTTTGATCTAACTCCGTAAGAAAAGACTTAAATGTTTCATAAAAGTGATCATAATTGAAGAACACTACTTTTGGAAAATCTTTTGCACAGCGCTTTAATTCCATCACCTCAGTAATTTCGTCAAGCGTTCCAATTCCACCAGGAAGGGCAATATATAACTCTCCCTGTTGAATCAATTGAGTTCTTCTTTCGGAAATCGTGTCATAGATTGTCACATCTGTCAAACGTTCATAGGTTTCGTTGTTTTGGTGGTATATTTTACAACCCAAACCTTTGACCTTGCCGCCATTATCTAAGACTGCATCGGCGATTTCTTTCATCAGACCGATTTTACTTGCACCATAGACTAAAGTGTGATTGTGCTTTGCTAAATAAGCACCTAATTCGCGAATGATGGCAAGCAATTTTTCATCATTCGATTCTCGATGCGCACAAAAGATAGTCACATTCATAATTTTGCCTCCTGGTTGATATTCTTTATGATACCATAACTCTCTTTTAATGAAAGTTTTGCTTTGCTGCTTTCCTTTGTCAAAACCCAAAGTACTTTCGCTACTTTTGGCTTGGGAATTTCTTGTTCCCCTTGCCCGTCGGTCAAATAGACTAAAACAGAACGCCGGTATTTCGGATGTGAGTTTAAATATTCGATCACTGGTGTAAAGAAAGTCCCACCACGACCGATAAGTGTTTGTGGAATATCAGAAATTTTATTGATCTCTTTTATATCTTTGATTTGACTGTCACATTGAATCAGTGTCATCTCAAATGAATATTTTTTCTTTAACGTAAAAACTTGATTCAAAGCATTTTTTAATTGGTCTTCATCCATCGAGTAACTTGTGTCGATAGCGACAACGACATGAATCTTACGATCCGATAAAATGCCAGAGAGGTCTGCACGCAATGGTTGCCTGCGATTCAATCTTGTTTTGGTGTGTCTTTTTCCTTTCGGGATGGTGCCTACAAGAAGCTCTAAGATTTTTTGCCATGGCAAAGTATGAGGTTCTCTATCACTGATCTTCAATTGTTCGGAAAGTGAATTACTACCTCGTTCTTTACCGCGTAAAAGAAGAAAAGCTTCCTTTTTCCAGTAATCTTGTGCGGCAATTTTCATCGTTTCATCTTCAAAATCAAAGATATCAAAGTCTATCGCAAGCATCTGTAGAAGCTTGGTCATAAAATTCTTCAATTTATCACTAGAGGCCAACAAAGATTTGTTCTGTTCAAAGGAGAAATTTTTTGTGCTTTTATGCACCTTATCAAAATAAAACCGAAGCGGAGATAAAAAATCATTTTTGTTTTCAAGTTCAAATAAGAACTGAAAAAAGTCGACATTGTGATCTAAGAACTCTTTAAACTTTGCAAGTTTATCATCGAATTCATTTTCTTCATTCACTTGTGTGGCTTCTTCAGAAAAAGCAAATTTCAATTTTGTTTCTAATTGAAACAAAAGTGTTTCCATAGAAGACGACTCTAAAAGGAGAGGATTATATTGCAAGACAAAGTTACCGTTATCTTGAAATTCAAAATGAAGCGCAGTTTCTTCAAAGAGATTCAGGTCACGCTGTATGAAGCGAAGCAAAGAGCTTTCCTGCTTTAAATGGCGCATTTGAAAAAGCACCGAGATCAGGTCAAAGAGTTCTTGATAAGAAGAATCTATTTGAACCAGTATCTCTTCGTTATCTGTCAAACGATAGCGAGAGGTATCCTCTTTTGCTTTTTGAAAAAGTTTTATAGCGGTCATTTAATGAAAAGACTCCTCTAACTTTTTGACTTTCTCTAACAAAGGAACAATCACATTGTAATAAATGTCATGATAAATTGTTTTAAAACTCATACCATTTCGGCAATACTGTTTTGAAAAAGCGTCGGCAAATTCAAAAGCAGTAGACTTTTCAAAGCATTTTACCAATTTGCTGATTTTATTTTCTAAACCAGATAACAGTGCCCAATTTGAGGAAATGGTGCCGGAAAAGTCTCTCATATAATCAAACAACTCGTTGTATAACTTTGTTTTTGCTTTAATAGAAAGCGCGGTAATTTTCTCGCCCGTTTGACTTAAATCTTTATCATCATTAATGAAATCGGAAAATTCAACATTCATATAAGAATTGTGAAAATGTTCAAAAAATCTTTCCCCAACTTCACTACCTAATTTTGCACAAAAAATCTCTTTTAAATCCCCTTCTAAAATTCGAGGAGAAGATTCCATTGAAGAAAAAAATGGAGCGATGAATGGGATTGCTTGAATGATTGTATCGATCATGTCATAGCCTCTAGGGGAAGGCATGGATTCAATATCTGCATCCAAAGCTTTATCATTTCCAATCAAGTCAGATCGATTGCTCTTAATATAAGTTTGAATGATTGGTGATAAGTTTGCACTCTTTGCATAATTCAACCAATCGACAGAATTTGCCTTGACATTGATTTTGATAAAACGATCTAACTGAGCAGGGTCCATTTCATTTGTCGCATATACGCTCTCACTGGATGCTGGATTCATTGCACCGATGATGAAGACCCACCAAGGAAATTCATATCCATTGACACTGCGGGTCAATAAGATATTCATCAACTCTTTATAAACTTGACTATCGGTACGATTGATTTCATCAAAGAAGATGATGACCGGAGATATTTTTCTCTCTTTTAACAGCGCGATTTTTTCTTCCGGTGAAAGATCATTTAACTGATAACGATTTTCTTGACCTTTCATCGCATCCGCTTTCACATCGTTTTGTTGATTTAAATAAATTTCTTTTTCTTTTTCTTGAATGCGTGAGATTACATAATAGGGCAAAAAGCGAAAGGAGACATGGCCGTTTTCATCCATGTATTGATACGGAAGACCAGTGATTTCCCCTTCTTTTAAAGAACCTCCTTCTATCGTGATATAGGTTGCGTTCATCTCGCTTGCAAGTTCACGAACAAGCATCGATTTACCAATGCCATGACGTCCTGAAATCAAGGGGGTCAAATAAAGATCTTTCTTCGTTGTTGCAATATTAGAGTATAAAATTCTTTTGATGAGTCTTTTTGCTGTCGAGATTTTAACCATAGCCTTCTCCTTTTCATCGTAACTTATAGTATATATCAGAATAAATTAGCGAATCAATCTTCAATGTTGAATGCATGAAAAAAGCCTGCGGAATTACCTTCCGCAGGCCTGATTTTATAACGTTTTAACTTCTCTGATCTTTCCTGTAGTCAATGAAAGTAACAAAAGTTTTATTTTATCTTTATCGACATGATAAAGATTCATTATATTCCTTTGATATACGTGAAGTTGTTCATCATAATACAAAGGAGAAATGTCGCTTGTCTTATAGTCGACAATGATGAAGGTATCCCCTTTGTGTATCAGCAAGTCAATGCTACCAGATGTATTAAAGATTTCATCATAATAAGCAAACTCTTTTTGAACACAGTCATCATCTACGCCGACAAAGATCTCATTTTTTAAAATGCGATCGATGAGTGCTCTCTCTCTTTTATCGCGAATAAAGGAAGTGTCTTTTGTAGTAAAAGAGACCAACTCCATCAAGCGGTGTAACCTGGTACCCTTTTCTAACGCATCCGCAATCTCTTCATCTTCCAAGTGACTGACAGTATGACTGGCCGTTTGATTGATGACCGGTGCAAAGGTAATTTCATCATCGACTCTTGTCAAAGAAGAATCTAATTCTATGTGCGTTTCTTGTTTCTTTCTAACATTTACACTTGTTTCTACTAAACGATTTAAATCAGGATAGTCATCCGTCTGATAATCGTCCAACAAAAGAGTCTTAGTGTGATAAAGGGGATAAATCAAACGAGTCAATAAATAATCGACAACTGTTTCTGTCAGTTTTTTATCTCCTTTATTTTCTCGATATTTTTTTATTTTATCTAAGACTTCATTTCTGACAGAAGCAGGATCCGCATTTACTTCTTCCGTTTCCTCTAAACTATCATCATCTTCTTCGATTTCTTCCTCGCGTTGCGCCAGATCGTTTCTTGCTTGATATTTTTCAAAATCGCTCTTAGCATGAATGGAATCATCTGCACAATAGAATGAGAAGATAGAGTCATCATCGCTTTCTTCCGTTGGAAGAAGATGATCTAGATGATTTAACATGGCACACTTTAAGTTATAGCGCGCTTTTTCGTAAAGAGCTAAAATCGTGTCATAAACCAGTTTCTTACCGATATATTGATAGGCAACATACTGGTAAGAATAAGGGAAAGAATCTGGTGTCAAAGATAATGAAAAACGCATCAGCGCATTGCTATAGAGCATCATCTCATCATGAAGAGAAACCAAGTCTTTATGTTCTTGAATAAAGGGAAGTATTTTTTTATTGACAAGATAACGATGAGGAAGAAAAGAGAGCATACCATATAGGTTATCTTCCTTCCTAAGCGTCTCTTCATTCCCGCCGGGTTTATTACCCACGATGATGATTTCGTATATCGCTCTTGTTAAGGCAACATAAACGAGACGGACATGCTCATCCAAATCTGGATTTTTCTCTCCCATCTCTTTCATAAATGCGTAGTAAGGAAGCGAGTGAACACGCAAATCCTCAACGAGTCCTTTCTCGTTCACATTTCTATAATCATACTGGAAATTAGACAATAAAATGCCATATTTATCGCTTATTGTGTAGAATTCTTTTCCGTTTTCGCCGGCGTGTAATTCATTTTCAGATAACGGCATGTAAACGATTTTTTTATCTAAACCTTTAGAAGCGTGAATTGTCATTAAGTCTACAGCATCATCCATTTGAACAACGCTTTCGCTTTCGATTGTCAAACGATTTTTTTCGATGCTGTGGAATAAATTTAAAAATTCTTCACGGCCTGCACCTGTCTGTTCCATAGAAGTAATGATGCGATAAAGAGATTCGATTTTTTGAACGTTGTCCTCCACTTGTCCGATGAGATAAAGTTTTTTGACGATGGAAAATTCGTTGATCATATCCAAGTAAAGATCAGAAAATTTACTATCTTTATGACTTCTTGCAAAAGCAAGTATATTTTGATAGATTTTATCTTCTTTGACATATCGAAGACTATCTTCTTCATCCTCTTTGGAAACAATTTCAAAAATTTCTTTGTCCGAATATTGATAGATATAACTTCTTGCAATAGAAGTAAAAAGATGTTTCACATCACAAGGCGTATTATTCAGCATATATTCAATTAAATTCAATATGGATTTAATCAATAAAATACTGTTGATACTGCGCAGGTCGGTCTTCATGATAATATTGAGTGGAATATCATTTTCAGCAAATTTCTTTTGGAAGAAACGATAATTTGTTTTACGACCTACAAGAATACAAAAATCAGAATATCGATATTCACGCAACTTGCCACGGTCATTGAATTTCAAATGATTTTTCATTCGGTATTGAATATCTTCTATGATTTGATTGATTTCTTGCTCTTTTGCATTTCTTTGATCGCCATATAAGTTTGGTTCATACTGTAGACGATGTATGCCAAAACCGTTTTTTCTTTCGACATCTGGTTTTGTATCAGGGCCGCATACAAGCTGTTGAATCGGATCGACAAAGGAAATATCTCCATGTTCCATGGTCATATAACGATTGAAAATATAATTGATATCAGAAAGAATCTCAGGACTAGAGCGATAATTTCTATTCATCGGAATGACTTCGTGTTCTTCTCCCGGTTTTTGATAATCTTCAACACGTTTATTAAAGAGAGCGACGTTGGAATTTCTAAAACGATAAATGGATTGCTTCGCATCTCCAACGCAAAATAGGTGAGCTCTTGTACCATCGGGATTTTCTTTGGTTAAAGCATCTAAAAAGATTTCTTGAATATCGTTTGTATCCTGATATTCATCGATCATGATAAATTTAAATTGGTTGCGTATTTCAATGGCGCAATCTGCAAATTCTTCCTCGGTCAACAACCGAATCGCTAAAGAAGAAAAATCAGAGAAGGTGAAATAATTGCAACTGAATTTATAGTCTTGCAATCTCTTTCTCAATTCTTCTTCCAATTCAAAGAAAAGATGAATATCCTCTTTAAACGATAAATAAAATTCTTTATCTTTCTTTAAATCCTCAAACAAAAATTCATATTCTTTCAAAACCTCACGGAGATATGTTCGATATTTTTTACCGCCTTTTTTGGCGCTGCCGAAATGCAAATTAAAGAAATTCGGATTATCTCTTCGCAATGTTTTTAAAGTAGACAAAAACGTTTCATCATCGGAGTTTAATGCGGTTTTAAGCGCTTCTATCACACCTTTTTGATTGACATTTTTTTCATTTTCAGCTTCAAAAGCCGAGATATCAACAACATATCCTGCTTCATTTTGTAAAACTTGTAATGCTTTATCGATATCTATTTCGGTATCTTTATTTTCAATTAAATAATCCGCATATTCATGTTGGCAAAAGTCGGCAACTACAAAAAAAGCTTTGATTTTCGTGCGTAATTGATCGATAAGTTTTTGTTTTACACCTTCATAAAAAGCATCTGTAAGATAATGTTTATCATAATCGCGAATATACTCTTTTCGTAAGGATTCTGGTTTCTTATCTAATTCTTTAAAGAGTCTTAAGACGAAATTTTTAACGTCTGTGTCATCTTTTAAAGTGAATTTCTTCAATGTAAAAATAAGACGCTTAGCCTTTGTCTCATCTGAATAATATTCATTGAAAATTTCGTCTAAAAGATCATTCATCTTCGCAGAAATCACTGCGTCATCAGCAACGGAAAGCCCTTTGGAAAGATGGAGTCTAGAAGCAAAACGCTTTACCAAATACTGTGAGAAAGAATCGAAAGTTTGAATGTGTGCAGACATCATTTCAGCGGCAAAAGGCGAGTGATTTTCCTTAAACAATTTTATTGTTCTTTCTTTCATCTCATGTGCGGCATTATTGGTAAAAGTCAAAACCAAAAGTTGCGAAGGCTTTATTTCATCTTCCATCACTTTTGCGTAAATCTTGTTTGACAAGGTCGCTGTTTTACCTGAGCCAGCACCGGCTGAGATGATGACATCTTTATTGCAACTGGCTTCTAGTGCTCGTTTTTGTTCTGCGTTTAAGTTCATTTTTCTACCTCACAGGACTTTTTCCAAAATGTAGAGATTTCTTGAGAGTAGTTTTTAAAATCTCTATAGATATTGTGATAACAAATATCGGCGTAAGCACAAAAAGAACATACCGCATCCCTTTCTTTTTTGGAAGTCAATTCTTTGCTTGTTGGAGCAATATCGAATTCTGCATTTTCAATGTGATGAATAGTTTCTATCGCTGCTTTTGCAGACGCTTGAATCAAATCTTCAAGCGCGATGTTTTCTTTTCCAACATAAACTATATCGTCTTCTATTTTTCCTTTGCAATCAAAGAAAGTAGGCTCATCCTCATATTGATTTTCCTTATCTTCTTTGCATTTACAAGCGTGATTTAAAGAGATCATATAATTGTAATCACGTTTCAAAACGCCTTGTGCTTTCAAATTTGATTGCAAGATATCTTCTGAAACAATTTCCGATTTAGCAATAGACTTTTTAAATGTATTAAAGTAAATATGTTGGATCCCAAAACCACCAAAGATAGCATCAGAAACAAGATTTATTCTTTCCTTTTTATCCATCTGTTCAATCGCATAATAATATAACGGAAGCTGTATCGATTTTGCGAAAGGAATCAATTTATAATTAAAGGATTCCGAACCGGATTTATAGTCAATAATCGTGTAATATTTTTGGCCGCTATATTGCGTTAGAAGGATTTTATCAATGTATCCGACAAAAGAGTATGTGCGATTGTCATCCTTTATGTGAAAGTTGACGCGACGTTCGGAATCGTTTTCATTTTCAACGAGAATTGCCTCTTCTTTCATCTTCAATAAACTGTGAACAAACTGTTTAAACCAGTGATGAACAACAGAAATAAGTGCTTCTTCTTTTTTAGTAACAGATACATTCTGTTTTTTTGCATTTTCATTATACAAGTCTACACCGGCAAGGAAAGACACTTCAAAATCAAAATCAGGGCGGAATAAATCTTCTAAAACCCGGTGCATGAGAATACCTAAAAACATCGAAGTAAAATCAGTTTGTTTAACAGGCAAAATCTTCGAAAGATAAAATTGAAAAGGACAAGAGATGTATTTTTCTAAATCGGTGACAGAATAGTTCTTCTTATCTTTGTAAATATTCACACCAATATTCTGATATTTATAATCATAAGAATTGATTTCACCGACAGGGGAATAGATGAATTTTTGATCTATCTCATAGCTTTGCACCAATTTTTGTCCCTCTTTTGTAAAGTAACCATCTTTTCCTTCTTGTCGATCTAATTTGATGGTTTTCACTTTTTCTTGCCAATGAAAATCTTCTAAAAATTGTGAATCAAAAATTTTATCGTTAAGATGTTCCAACACGCGAGAGAGAAAAACAATATTCATATAAGCTAAATAATTGCGTTTTTTTCTTTCATCTAATTGTGTTTCTTGATAAGAAGTGGTCACACCCAGTTGAAGCAATTCTTGATCAGAAAGAACGTGGTTGTCTTTTTTCACACAATAGAAAAAATCAAAAGCAAAATCTAAAACATATACTTTGCTGTCAGGATCAAAAGCAAAAGAATCACTAAAGACAACTCCACCTTCCGGATATTTGACTTTATATGTTGTCGAATGAATGATTTCTAACAAATTAGCGTATGCAAAATCAAAGTCTAAAGAAGTCAAATCATATTTCAAAACAATATCGTGAAGATAGGAAAGACTATCCACTGCTAATTCTTCTTTACTAAACGAAAAATTTTTCTTTTGATAAATGTCATCTAACTTCTTTTTGACATAAGGTGCAGTGTAGAGTTTCTCGTTTTTTTTCATCGACACAGGAAGATGATAAAGAGAAGAGAACAATTCCGGATGATATAAATCATCGTTTTTAAATAAAACTTTCACTTTATTTTTTTCTTCCGGGTGCTCTAATAAATTTTTCCGCAATTGAGAAAAGAGGTAATGATATTGTTGAAAACGAGTTTTAAAGTTATAAATCGGAGCAGGAGCTTCTTTTTCTAAATCGTGGAGCTTCTCTATCGGTAAATCATCAAGACAGATATCTTTGAACTGATATCCCTTTTTGTGGATTAAAGAGTGAAGGGATAAATTTTCCTGTTGTTCCAAAAGAAGTAATTCGCGATGGGAAAACTCATAATCGGCAAGATTGTCTTTTTGAATATAGCCTTGTTCCAATTCTTCATATAACGCTTTGAGTTTTGCGTTTTGTTCTAAATCACATACTTGTAACAACTCCAAATATTCTTTGGCTTCAGAGTATGCAATTTTTTTCTCTTTCATGAGATAACAAACAGGATCGCTTTGATAGGAAAAGGAGCATTTTTGAATAAAATCTTTGACATCCATCAATTTAAAAGAGAATTCCGGATGTCTATTTTTCATTTTTAAAAGCAACGGAAAATAATCGCGGTCCGTTATGAGAATGACTTGCTTAGACATTGAAGTTATTTTCATCACTTCCCTCCTTATTATCAAATTGCATATCTTTAATATTTTCAAATCTCTTATTGATCTTCTTTACAGTCGTCGCTAATTCTTCTCCGTTTTTTTCAAGAGTGTGAATGTTTTTAAAAAGAACTTCATAACGTTGACTAAAGCGATGGAATTCAACGCTTAACAGAGATAATTCTTCAACAATTTCTTTGGCGTTGGCGTTTTTTTCTTCTTGTAAAAGAATCAAGCGCAAAGAAGCAAGAAGCGGAGGTAAAATCGTAGGTGAAGTCAATAGAACTTTCTTCTTTCTAGCATATTCAAACAATTCAGAAAGTTCACTGGCGATAAAGGCATACATAGAATCCGCTGGAATAAACATGACACTTTCATCAATTGTCACACCTTCAATGATGTACTTGCTTGTCTCATCAATGCGTTTCTTCAATGCAATTTTCAATTGTGCAAGCGCCTCTTTTCCTTCGGTAGAATCCGTTCTAACTTGTCCGTTGAACAGTGTTTCAAATCCGACGATGGAAAATTTCGAGTCTATTGCTAATATTGTTTTTTCTGCCCCGTTTTGTAAAAAGACAACCGCGTCAGGACGCAAGGTACCAAGTCCCAACTTTGTTCCATCTAATGTGTATTGGTAATCGTAAAATTTACCTTTAGTATCGCCAAAAATATCTTTTAACAGGAGTTCTAACTGCATCTCACCATAGCGGCCACGACTCTGTGAATGTGCAAATAAATTCGCTAAATTTACCATATCTTTTTGTAAGACATCCAAATTCTTTTGCGTTTCTTTGATCTCGGTTAAGCTGTGTTCTAAATAGACAATAGAGTCTTTCGTTTGATTGAAATTCGATTCAAAAGAAGAGTGCACTCTCTCATTGATTTCTCTGAGATTTGCATTGATATTTTGACTTAACAAGGACATGGATTCTTGCATCTTTAACAACATATTCGTCTGCATTTCACCCATTTGTTTTTGTTGTTGTAATTGGGAGGATTGAAGCGCTTGGTTCACCTCATCGCGCACTTTATTGTTATTTTCATCAATGATCTGATAGATGTCCTCTTCTTGGTTTGCTTGCGGTCTTCTCTTCTCTTTGCTCACGACAAAAAAGACGAGGGACAATATCACAAGAGAAAGAAAAACAACAAGAACAATAAGTGTGATTTCCGTATTAGTCATAATAAATCCTCTACTATCATATTTTAATAAAAGAATAATGAAATATCAAAAAAACCGCATGATTTTCATGCGGTTTTCATTTAGAAACTAATCATCAATGTACCAGTGAGGGAATAGAAGGAAGATACAGCCATATTTTTACGGATAATAATGTTTGCAAAATTGAATCTTTCCAACATGACTTCTCTCAATTTTTTGGCATTGGTATCATCTGCGCCCGTATAATTGATAATACAAGTACGACCGGTAGAATCCGGACAGAACTTTTCAATATTTGCAAATAGACGAGCTTCATAGGAACCGAAGAGACGGATTTTTTCAAGGATGCGAATTTCACCTTCTTTCGCAATACCAAGCGGCTTGATTTTGAGAATGGAAGCAATGGAACCAACAAGTTTGGAAACGCGTCCCATACGAATTAACGTGTTGAAGCCACCGAGATAGAATAGAATATTGACTTCGCTTTTTGCTTTCTCACCAATTTCACAAAGCTCTTCAAAAGATTTTCCTTCGTTGATACCTTCCACAATCTTACGGGCAATTAATTCCTGTGCTCCGCAAGCGGTTTGGGAATCGATCAAGCAAACATGTTCCGGATGGTCCAGCATATTCTTTGCGACATTTGCGCTGTTATAAGAACCAGAAACTTTTTGACTGACTGTAATTACAAAATAACGGTCTGCGCCTTCATAACGATCAAAATAATCTTTCGGAGAAGGACAGGCTGTCGAAGCAGGAATACTGTTTTTCTTATCTTCTGTCATACGATCGATGATTTCGTCTGTGTTCGTCTTTCCATCATCGATGTAATCAACACCATCCACGCGAAGGATTAAAGGAATCGATTCAACAACAACATTTTCATTGTTTAACTCGGTAGAATTGAAGTTGGATATGGAATCAATAAGTATTTTATATTTCATAAGTTACACTCCTTTTCAGAATGAAAAAATAGCACTTACCTAGTATATCATATTTAAATCAATAAAATGTGTAATTACTGTTTCATTTTTAAGCCGCATTGGAATGCATTTGCGACTTTCTTGCCCACTAAGCGATATGAATGATCCATCGGATTATAAGTGATGAATTGACAAGCATCGATATCTAGTCTTCCATTTTCATCAAGATACCGATCATCGACTTCAACGCTTTCAATTTTTCCATAGACAGCAAAATCACCATTTGTCTCGTCAATACGTAGCAATGAACATTCCATAGTGACAGGAAGTTCATCGATGATAGGAGCGTCGACCTTTTGAGAAGGATGAGAGTGGAGTTTCATCTTTTCAAATTTATCTTCCACGTCATTTCCGGAGACAAGGCCACAATAATCTGCTGCTTCTACTACATTTAAAGTCGCATTAGAGACAGTAAATGCTTTACGAGACAAAATATTTTTGCTTGTTTTATGATCGCTTGTGAGTTGGATCAGAATAACATCCGAATCTTCTAAAGTTACCCATGCAGCATTCATCACATTGACCTTACCTTCATCATCGTAGGTGGAAATCAATAAGACTGGCATCATGAACGTCAAGTTTTTGTTTTTTAATTGTTTTCTCATATGGCAGTTCCTTTCTTAAGCTAAAGTACCAAAAGGATCCCACGGCGGAAGAATTTCTGGTTTCTTTTCTAACGCTTTTAATTCGTCTTCGTTTAAATAACACTTTTTAATGGCTGCCTGATAAACAAAATGAGTGAAGAATTCTTCTCCCATAGCATAATAGCCTTTTTTGCCACTTTGATCACCCCAGGAATTTTCTATTTTCCAACGAGTCGGCTTTCCATCTACAAGATTGACACCAGTGATTACCATTGCGTGATTCATCGCCGAATGATAGAAGTCCAACATTTGTGCCTTATCAAAGACAAGATCATAGCCAAAGGGAGTGACATAATCAAAAGATTTTTCATCCCAGAGTCCTTCCTCACGCAAATTGAAATAAGAGACATCACTTCCAAACCAAACTATTTGATCGTGTTTCAACTGTTCAATGATCAATTCTTCCAAACGGGAAAAGGGGACATTGAAATGTGTGACATCTTTTCCACCATAGACATTTCCGACCAATTCCACCGTATAAGTTTGATTATATTTTTTATCTTTTGTCGGCGCATGAATCAAAGAGACGTATTCATCAATTTCATTTCCGATATACTTATCAAAGAAAGAATGAGGAGTGAGATTGCGTTCACAATGATATTGACCTTGACTGTCGCGATAAGAGAAGTCAAAAGTCTTACACGGAATACCAAAAGAAGAGGTAAAGACAGAGTAAATGGCGGAAAAATACTTCTCTTTAATATTTTCCAACTCTTCTCGCTCAGCATCAGGATGTTCGTATACTTCCGCTGCAAATTGACGAAGTAAACCATTGCAGTATTGACTGGATGGATACGTCATCTCACTTTGGGCCGTTTCTAAAAATGCACTCTTAGGGACGATACCATATTTTTTTACTAGGTTGACAAACATATCCCACTGACCGCCATCGGAGACACCAGCGCGAAGAAGGAATTCTACTTTTCTCGAATCATGAGGTTCTTTCTGTTTTGCTAAATCAATGATTCCTTCCATATAATAATTGTATTTTTCTAATTTATCATAATAGGAAATGTAGTTTTGGGACAATTCAAATTGACCTTGAATATCCAATTTTTTCGCGATGATTTCACGTAATACATTGCAGGCGGAAAAGATCCAACAACGGCCAGACTTCTTTTGGTTGCTGACAGGTAATGTTTTAATGTCGATAGAAAAGTGGAAGTTTGCATTTTCTTTATCATCTGATGATGCGATCACATTGAAAAACTGATTGTTGGATAAAGCGTGTCTAAGGATGGTGTTCTTGTCATCTTTACGATATGCTTCTTCCAATTGCTCTAATTTTTTTAAATCAATATTTGAATTCATGATGTTCTTCTCCTTTTTTAAATTATTTCGGCGACGGAATTAAGACAAAACGTTGGTTTTTCCTCTTTTGGACAAGAGATCACTTCTTCAAGTGTCACCTCGCCGGAAAGAACACAAATGGTAGTTACTCCCGCGTTATTGCCACTCTTAATATCCGTATATAAGCGATCTCCGACTACAACCGTATCTTCTTTTTGATAGTGGAATTTCTCCATTACCTTTTCAATCATCGTCGGTTCAGGTTTACCGATGAAAACGGGTCTTCTCCCGGTAGCTTTTTCTATGCCAAAACACATACTTCCACAATCGGGAACTGAACCCCACTCTGTCGGGCAGACCCAATCAAGATTTGTCGCATAATATGGGATGTTCTTAAAGCGGGTTAAGAGTTTACAAGTCTTTGTCAATTTTTCCATATTCAACTCTAGGTCAAAACCGACAAGTACAGCAGCGACTCTTTCATCGATTTCCCCCGTCACTGAAAGGCCTTCTTTCTTTAATCCTTCGACAAAAGATTTTGTCCCTTGAACATAAATCAAATCATTTTTATAACGTTGTTTCATCAAGATGGCAGCTGCCTGGGCAGAAGTAAAGAAATCTTCTTCGTTTACATCCTCAATTCCTAAGCGCTGTAATTTTTCTACATAATCATGAACGGACTTGGAAGAATTGTTGGTGATAAAAACGTACTTTCCTCCTTTGTCACGGATGCGTTTTAAAAAGGGTTTTGTCGCGGGAAAAAGATCATTCCCTAAATAAATCGTCCCATCCATGTCTAAGAGATAAAGCTTTTTTAAAGCGAGTTTAGAAATATCTTGTTGAAACTTATCTTTCATCATACACACCTTTGATTTTCTTTTTTCTTTTTATATTATACGAAAAAAAGATAGCAAAATCGGTAATTTTGCTAAAATTAGCCTCTTGTTTTTTTCTAAAAGTAATGAACAATATTAAAATAATTACATTTAATCAAAAAACATTAGGAAAAAGCACACTAGAGTTGTATATTTATCTCAGTGAGGATATTTTTATGGAAAATCAAAAAACGCAAGCCGCACCATTTAAAATGCGGTATGGACTCATCTTCTTAATCGGCTTTGCCTTCTTTGGAATCTCTCTCCTTTGGCAAGTCTATGATTCATGGTGTCCTACATTCTTAACTGAATTATTCATGAAAGCGATGAACACCACCGACTCTCAAGAAGTTCAGTATTTAGTCGGTGTCATCATGGCACTTGATAACTTAGCCGCTTTAATTTTGTTACCGATCTTTGGTCATTTGTCTGATAAGACCCACACAAAACTCGGTAAGAGAATGCCTTATATCTTAGTCGGTACTTTCGTTTGTGCTATCGCCTTCCCTTTTATTCCTGTTTTCTTCCACTACAACAATATGGCTGGCATGATTGCACTTATGTTAATTGTCGTTGTCTTTGCAATGATGTATCGTAACCCTGCTGTTTCTTTAATGCCTGACCTTACACCTAAACCGTTGCGTTCTAGAGCCAATGGTATCATCAATATTATGGGCTACATCGGTGGCTTCTTCGCTACACTTGTCGGTATGATCTTTGTCTTATCTTCTTATTTAGGAAGAAAAGGTCAAGATAACTGGGCTTATAACAATATTTGGGCTATTGAAATTCCTTTCCTTGTCGCATCTGTCTTAATGCTCATCTCTGCCGTTGTCTTAGTTTGTACCGTTCACGAAAACAAATTAGAAGAAGAGATGAAAGAGGAGATGAAGCGCGGTGAAGAACAAGCCGAAATCGTTGATAAAATCAAAGATGATGATGCTCCCTTAACCAAGACAAACCGCATCATGCTCTTCTTGATCTTAGGAGCAGAATTCTTCTGGTTTATGGCCGATAATGGTATCGGTACCTATATGACAAACTACACTCTCTACCATCTCTATGCTCCTACCAGTGCCACTTCCTTAAATGTTATCATCGGCGGTGTCGGTTCGATGATTGGCTTTGTCTTAGGCGGTCTTATCGCCTCTAAGATCGGTAGAAAATACACTGTTATCTCCGGTCTTTCCTTAACCGCTCTCTCTTTCTTAACTTGGATTATTCTCTCCTTTACCTATATTCCTGGTGTCATTGAATCTAACTTAGCTATCTTAGAAAATAACGCAACACTTCCGGATACTGTCGCCAAAGCAAGCACTGTCTTCCCTTGGCCGATTTATGCCGTTTGGTTCATCAAAGGCTTAGGTATGTCCTTAGTCCACATCAACTCCTTCCCGATGGTTGTCGAACTTTGTTCTTCCAAGAAGATCGGTGCCTACACCGGATATTATTACGCTTCTTCTATGGCTGCTCAGACCATCACTCCGATGTTGATCGGTTTCCTCTTAATGAATCCGAAGATCTTCAACTACACTTATCTTCCTGTCTACGCCGGCGTCTGCATTGCTATTTCTTTAATTGTCTTCTTCTTCCTTCCGAACGTCAAAACCAGAAAGACAAAAATTTCCAAAGGATTAGAAGCAATCGGTCAAGATGACGAATAAAAAAACTATGAAAAAAACTAAAATTTTACAAAATATCAATCCCCTTTTGCTAAAGGGAATTGCTCATCGCGGTCTTTGGAATGAACAATTCACAGAAAACGGAATGAAAGCTTTTCTCAACGCCAAAGAAAACAATGTTGCAATCGAGTTAGATGTCCACTTGACAAAAGATGGTCAACTTCTTGTTTGCCACGATGAAAACCTTCTTAGAACAACGGGCAAAGAAGGCATCATTGAAGACTTAACTTTACAAGAAATCAAAGATAATTATCGTCTTCACGATGGTGATCCTTTACCCACGCTAGAAGAAGTTTTCAAAGCAGTTGATGAAGTTGTTCCAATTGTCGTTGAATTAAAGGTCTACAGAAAGAACTACAAAGCTCTTGCAAAACGCGTGAGCGAAGAACTGAAATGCATCAAAGATAAAAAGAATATTCTTCTTATTTCCTTTGATCCCCGTGCACTTAGTCCCTTTAAAAAATCCGGTTTCATGAGACAACTGCTTGTCGTTCATGATGGCAAACATGAATTCACTTACATGTTCCGTAATTTCTTCGAAGGCGTCGATTTAGACCAGCGTTTCCTGAAAGAAAAGAAATATCAGAAATATGCGAAAAAACACTTCACCAATGTCTGGACAATCGAAAATGAAGAACAATTGGATTGCATCTTACCTTATGTAGATACCGTCACGTTCCAAAAAATGGATTTACAGATTGTAAGAAAAGCGTTAGAAAACAAATAAAATAGATCGAACAAAAAGAGATGGGCAACCCTATCTCTTTTTTATCTTTATTTAATTTTACTAAAAAATTGATATAATATTTTTAAAGAGGAATACCCTATGGAAGAAAGAATGGAAGATTTATATGAGACAAGAACAAATCTTCTCTCTTGTGACAATTTGATCGATTACTTTTGGAGACGCTGTGATCACAACTCTTATCCGTTCAAACCAGAAAGTTCAGTCGACATCATCACCAAAGAGGCAGATAATGAACGCATGTATGGCAAGGAGATTTTTCAGCAGTTTGAAATTTCTTCTTCTGACTGGAAAAAAGCCGGAATGAAGAACAATATCCAGTACAATTTTGATGTGTGTGAATTCACAACACTTAACATCAACAAAGAGCCTTTGACAAAAGGTGTTGTGACTCTTGTCTACAAACCCGATCGCAAATGGTATGCTGTTTTCTTACTGAAAGAAACCGATGAGACAAAGACATTAAAACTGATTATGACAATCAAACAAAAAGTCTCTCTTTTTGGCTCATTTGAAAATGAGATGATCAATTTCTATTAAGATGAATTTAAAATCAAAACCCCGTTGTCGTTTTGTCAACAATAATCCTTTGTACATAAAATACCACGACGAAGAATGGGGAAGAGAAGTCACAGATAGAAAAGCCCTCTTTGAATATCTTTGTTTAGAATTATTTCAATCCGGACTTTCTTTTGAGTGTGTCCTTAACAAAAGAGAAAACTTAAGAAATGCGTTCTTTTCTTTTGACCCTGACTTGGTAAGCAAAATGACTTTGAAAGACGTGGAATCTCTATTGCTTAACCCTGGAATTATTCGACACAAAGCAAAGATCTTAGCGGTGATAAATAACGCCAAAATCTTTTTAAAAATCGAAACTGAATTCACTTCTTTTTACCATTATTTATTGTCCTTTACAAAGGGTAAAAGATTGGATGAACCTTATAATTTGCACACGCAAAACGCCTTATCTACCACACTGGCTCAAGATTTAAAATCCAGGGGAATGAAATACCTTGGAACAAAAACAATCTATAGTTACCTTCAAGCAATTGGTAATATCAATCCACACGAAGAACAATGCTATTTATATCATTAAAAAATGCTCCTTATAGGAGCATTTTTAATTACAATAAAGTTTGAATATATGCGTCTAAGCCACGATAGCAGTCGCCATCTAACTTAAAGGAATATTTAAATCCCTCAATCACTTTCATCTTCTTCATATTGGCAAAATCAGAGATGTTCTTAACACCTTCACCAGACCAGCCATAATCACCAAACGCAGAGAATTTCTTATTGGCAAAGAAAGTGTTTACCTGAGCGATGAGAAGATCATAGAAAAGCGGAATTGCATCATTGACAATGGTCGGGGTTCCAAAGAGAATAAGTGAAGAAGTGCGGATGCTGTTTAAGATATCCGCCTTCAAAGAGCCATAATTTAAAGCGTCAATTTCATAGAAATGCACTTCTTTACCATTTTCTTCTAACGCTTTCTTAATGTATTCTGCCATCTCTTTTGTATATCCGTAACAAGAGGTATAGACTAAGGTAACTTCGTTTGCATTATTGACAGGAAGGGCCTTTTTTGCATCTTCTTCAAAAGCATCAATAACCTCTTTTACATCGACATCAATAATCGGGCCGTGACCGACAAGCAACATTTCAATATCTAACTTACGAGCTCTGTCACAAGCTGCAATCGCATGGCTTGCAAAAGGTGCCATGATACAGTCGAAATAATAATCAAATGCCTTGCGATAAGTCGTGCGATCTTCGCAACGAGAAAGAAGAAGATCATCAAAAGCATAATGAGCGCCAAATCCATCGCAGGTGACCAAGGCCTTTTCTTCCTTGATATAAGTGAACATGACATCCGGCCAGTGCAAGAATAAACCAGAGACAAATTGAAGCGTATATTCCCCAACAATCAATTCTTTACCAGCAATTGCTGTGATGCTCTTAAACGGTTTTCTTAAAATGTTTTTGAGGTTGTTAATCGCAGCAGGACTTGCAATGATTGTGATGTCAGGATTACGCTCTAACAATCGTTCAATCGCACCAGAATGATCCGGCTCTGTATGGGCCACCATAATAAACTTAATTTCTTCCAAAGGAACAATAGAAGCGATATTTTCCAGATACTCATCTTCAAATAACGCCTTGCTTCCTTCAAACAAAACACATCCTTGATTCGTCTTAAGGAGATAGGAATTATAACTCGTTCCCCATTCCAAGGGCATAACAGAATCAAAGACCTTCAAATCATGATCGATAACACCAACATAATAAAGGTTTTCTTTTAATTTCAATGTTTTCATCTTCATTACCTCCATACGTATTTACCAACATAGTATTATAACAAAAAGGTCATTTTGTTTCATTAAATATGATAATCTATACAGAAATTTCTCACTGTTGTATATATATTTAACAATATATATCGTAAATCAATTTTCATAAAGTGACAATAACTTTCATTGAAAGCTTTTAAAAATGAATTTCATATTTATAACAAGCGAAGAATTATAAAAAAGATTTTTGATCAGCAATCTGATGTAATAAAGATCAATTAAGTTTTATTTCCTTGAAGAAGTCGTCTATCATCATCAACTTTTCTATTTTCTTATCAAACGCTTTTTTTTCATCAAAACTTAGATCTACGATTTGATTTTCACCACCCATAAAACACACATTCTTTTGTATATCATCTTCAACCATTGCACCAATCAAAGCTTCCACAACAAAGACAAGCGCTTGTTCTTCCTGCTCAAGATCTACACTCTCTCCTTTGCGAACGAGTAAATCGTAATGCCAACGGCGAGCAATTGCAGAAATTCTTTTGGGGTCCAACAACCTATTCCGATACTTGAAATAAACGGTTTTATCGATGCATTTCCCCATTTCTATGTCTTTTTTCGTAAGACAGTTAAACAGAAACCGCGAAGTGAACAGCGAGAGATACTCTTTTCCTAGTCTTGCTAATTCGTGATTGTCTTTTGCGGTTGGGTCTATGGTCAAATAACTATTATCTGTAAAAGCTTGTACAAACAAATCGGGATGATAGACAGTTGTTTCGCCAGATTCATCTTGTAGGATCCATGCCAGTTCATTTATTAAATCCTCTGCGAATTTATTCTGATATTCCATCATGTTCCTTTACCTCTCTTAAAAGAATAACAAATGTTACTTCTATTTTCTATTTATTTACAAAAGTTAATTTAAAACGAAAAACATTTTTAAATCAACCATACAAAGAGAGGATAACCTGATGTCAAATCAAATGAAAGTCACAAAAAAAGCCTAATTTGAGGCATATCTTTATTCCTGAAAAATACACGGGAAATACACCTCAATTAGATTAGGCTTTGATACAAACTAAGCTTGCGGAATTACAAACTTTAAGCTCTTTGGAATGATATTTATTGTCAATCGATTCGTTCTAAAGATTTCACCATCAATTGCATAGGCAATTCGCTTTGGAGATTCAAACGTCGCTTTTTTGCAGTTTTTGTAGATGATATACTTTTTGATTTTTTCATTGTCTAAATGCTTGCCAGCCTTGTACACTTTCATCAATCCCGCCGCTTTGAAGCGAGAGATCTTTTTAACAATGCACACATCGATTAAACCGTCATCAATCTTTGCTCTCGGAGCACAGTAGAAACCACCACCATAACAAAAACCATTCGCAACAACGCAGAGCAATCCCTTGTTGTCAAACACCACTTCTTCATCTAAAGTGACTTTAAAAGGAGCTGTCATTTTAAACAAAAGAGAAGATACCGCCGCTAAATTATAAGCAAGCGGTCCTTTAATTCCAGGGATTTTACGATATTTATGCATTGCAAAAGTGACTTCTCCATCAAATCCTAAATTGAGAATATTCAAGCAAACTTTATCGTCTACTTTTAAGACATCGATTTCAGAGGATTGCCCTTTTATCAACGCTTTTAAATCTTTAAATCTCTCCATTCCGTTAGGAAAATTTTTGATGAAATCATTGCCGGAACCGCAGGCATAGCATGCGAGTTCCGCATTTCCGAATCCAAATATGCCGTTGGCAGTGTCGTGCAAAGTGCCATCGCCACCACAAGCGTAAAAACGATATGTCTCTTCTCTAGGATGATTTTCTAAATACTCGCGAACGAATATCGTAGCATCTCCTTTTCCTTTTGTCCCATAGATTTCATATTCGAAGTTTTCTATCGCATCTAAAGTTTCCTGAATCCCTTTTATTTTATCGGGGTATTTCCCCGCTTTGGGGTTGACAATAAATATGTGTTTCATAATCACTGGTCAGAAGGTGTAAATTTTCTGTCCTTTCTATAGATGTCTTCTTCTTTCAAATCCAAGCCTAAAGTACCACCTGGATTCATCACATAATCTTTATCAAAGTAATTCTTTAAGACGCGGAAGACTTCATATTCTTTGGAACCCATTTGTCCCTCTAACCATGGTGCAAATGCTTTACCAATACCATGGTGATGAGACATGGCGGCACCAGACTTTTGAATCGCATCTAAAATTCCATCCTGATAATCCTTATATTCCTTTAAATCATTCATCTTAGCGATGAAGATAAAGTAAAGGTTTGCCCCTTGAGGATAGCAGTGAGACATATGAGTTAAACAAATTGTATTCGGTCTCGATTTGCAGAACGCTCTGACTTCCTTGTGAACTTGACCCATATTGGACCAGTTGACAGAGCACTCTAATGTATCAGTCATAATGCCGAAATCCTGCATAGAATCTCTTAAATACGGATCAGTAAATCTACCTTTTTCCCAGGATTTTGTGACATAGCCGGTAAGCGACATACCACCGAATTTCTTAGCGATGCGTTTGATGTTTTTAGCAACATTTTTAGAGAAGCCTTTTTCACCATCCGTGAAACCTAAGAAAAGACAGCGCTCAAAGGGTTTGAATCCTTTGATTTTAAATAATTTGGCCAACGGAGTTTCATCCACGCCATAAAGGCTTAACATATAATGCGTTTCTTCGGGATCACTGAGTCTAAAGACGGAAGAAAAACCGGCTTCACATTGCATCATCTCACGAGCTGCAGCTTGCGCAGTCTCCCAATCTTTAAACATGAAAGAGAATCTCTTTCTGTTTTCCGGCATATAGCGGAAGACACGCAAAGTGACTTCGCTCAAAACACCAAAAGCGCCTTCGCTTCCCATCATGATGTGATTTAAAGAAGGACCAGTAGCTTCGCGAGGACAATTGGAGGTTTCAATTTCGCCAATCGGTGTAGCATAAACTTGCTTTAAAGCGATATCTTCAATTTTTCCATAATAGGTAGAGTTTTGACCGGCGCCTCTAGTGACAACCCATCCACCAACCGAAGAATATTCAAACGACTGTGGGAAATGACCACAAGTATATGCTCTCTTTGCACCGAATAATTTGACAGCATTATTTAAAGTTTCCTCTAATTTCGGGCCGCTCATACCTGTTTGAACAGTAATGGTCTGATCGATTTCATTAAAGCGAATTACTTTGTTATAACGAAGTCTCATATCCAATGAAACGCCGCCCTTCATACACTCCACACCGCGGGTAACACTGCTTCCACCGCCATAAACATAAAGCGGAATTTTCTTTTCAGAACAATACTTTACAATCTCGTTGATCTGTTCTCTTGTATCAGGATAAAGAACAACATCAGGAATATTTTCAATCTTCTTTTCTCGGAGTCTCAACAAATCATACATCGTTTTTCCATAGGCGACAGAAAGTCTAGAATAATCATCATCCTTAACAAACTCATCTCCTAATAACGATTTGAAAAATTCAATATCTTTATCTTTAACAACCTTTTTCTCCACATCAAATTTGACATCTTCTAAACCCAAGTTCGCAGAATAATGTTTAAAGTCATCATCTGTCATATCAAAGGTCTTTTTAATCATCTTATAGAGGTTTTCTTTGGGGACTTTAATGTAGTTAGGATCGCCCCATTTGAAAATGGAACGATAGGATTTTTCGGGGATTTCTCCGGAAAACCAATTGGGTTCAAAATCTTTGTAAGGCTTGGACATAATTTAATTTCCTTTCTTCATATCCGTTGTCGTAATAACATCAACTCCGCTATCAAATACATTTTTAATCACTACACTTCCAATCGGCAAGTATTCAGTGATGGTAATTTTTTTCAACTCTTGAATCAAATCCATCATTTTACTTTTTTCAATATCGCCATCGGTTCTCACGCTGATGACAGGATATTCTTTTAAAGTTGTCTTAACAGAAGAACAAACGCTTCGCTTAGGGTTCGTATACTCATTGATTGCATATTGTTCACCTCGCTTGCATCTATTTCCGGTTACGACATTGTTGGCCTCATCGTAATGAAGTCGGCAACCGTTAGGACAAACGATACAGACATACTCTTTCATCTTTATTCATCCTCCAACGAAAATTCAATCGGTTCATTATTTTTTGTACTGATTAATATTTTTTCCATCTCCGGGGGCTTTAAGAAACTGTACTTTCGTTGCAGTAAAATCTCATCTCCCTGTTTCACAACAAGCTTTTTATCCTTGTATTCATTTTTACTGCGGAAATAGAAAACCATCTTTTCCGTCTTTGAATTGATATCTACATATTGAGGAACGACATATAAGAAATGAGAATCCTCTTTTACCTCAATCAATTTTCTTTCGTGCTGAGGCAATTTGTTGCCTGCAATTTCGCCACTTTCACTGACAAAGTCAGCAAGATCGTTGACATGTACTGCATTGCCACAAGCGTAAATCTGATCCACCATCGTCATAAAGTTTTGATCGACATAAGGACCTTTTGTCTTTTTCGACAACGGGACTCCTAACGAAGAAGCCAAATCATTTTCTGGGACAAGTCCGACAGAGAGAATTAAGGAATCACACTCTATCTTTCGTTCTGTTCCCTTTATTGGTCTCATCTTTTCATCGACTTGAGCAATTTCGACAGCTTCTAAACGATCTCTTCCGAAGACTTTAGTAACGGTGTGAGAGAGGTGAAGTGGAATATTAAAGTCTTCTAAACATTGAACTATATTTCTAGTAAGTCCACTTGGTGTTGACTTCACTTCATAAACGCCTTCGACTTTTCCACCTTCCAGTGTGATTCTTCTTGCCATGATCAAGCCAATATCACCGCTTCCTAGGATAACTGCTTTCTTTATCGGCATTTTTCCTAAAATATTCATGTAATATTGCGCTTGACCTGCCGTCATCACGCCTGCGGGATTGGTGCCGTGAATTTGTATTTGCTTGGCAGTTCTTTCACGACAACCCGTTGAGAAGATTAGCTTTTTCGCATGCACTTTTTCAACGCCATCCATATTGACATAGGTGATTTCGAATCCATCTTCACCTTTGTTTATTCCTGTGACGAAAGTGAACAGCTTCACTTGAACATCTGTTTGCTTCAACGCTTCTATTTCGCGATTAGCATATTCAGGACCACTCAATTTTGTCTTGAATCGTGTGACACCAAATCCATCATGAATGCATTGTTTTAAAATACCGCCGAGACGACCTTCACGTTCAATGAGTAAAACGGAACCAAATTCACTGGCTTTTTTACTGGCGGCAAGACCTGCAGGACCTCCGCCGATAACCACAACATCAAATTCATTCATGATTCAATGTCTCCTTTATATCGCCAAATAAGATTTTTCCTTCACCTTTTTTCGAAATATCAAGGACATCTCTTTCTTGCTCCCTTGCCATAATGTTTAAGACAAGAGGTTGGCAGAAACCGCCTTGACATCTACCCATTCCGGCGCGAACTCTGCGTTTGACTCCATCGACTGTTGTCGGCGGAATGACCGAGTGAATACAATCGACAATTTCGCCTTCACTGATTTCTTCACAACGGCAAATGATTTTTCCATACAACGGATTTGTTTTAATCAAACGATCTCTTTCTTCTAAAGGCAGATTACGAAGAGCCTTCACACCTTTTCTCTTAGGATCCCAGTGTTCTTTCTTTTCTATATTACCTAAGATCCCAACAGTGATTGAAGCGATTTCCTCTGCGATTGCAGGAGCCGCTGTCAATCCAGGGCTTTGAATACCAGCAGCATTGACGATGTTTTTGGTCCATTTACCCTTTTCAACAATGAAGTCCTCTTCAAAAGTAGGTGCTCTTACCCCAGAGAAATAGGTGATAATATCTTTATTTTCTAAGGCTTCGATTGTTTTGTGATGTTTTGCCATAATTGCATCTACGGATTCTTTTGTTGTTGTAAAATCTTCTTTTTCCTGGATTTCAATTGCATTCGGACCTACCAAGGAATTCTTGTCAATTGTAGGAATAATACCGCCGCCTTTGGAATGTGCTTTTTTATCTTTATTCGCTTTTCCTTTTACCGTCATTCCTGTCTTAGACAATTTATCAAAGACATTTTTATCCATGATGATATCCGTACCTTTACGAGGATGAATGGAGAAGTATTCATCTTGAGCCATTCTTGCAATATCATCCGCAAATACACCGGCAGCGTTAATTACTACTTTCGGATAAATTGTTCCCTTATTTGTCTTTACAGATTGGATAACTCCGTCTGCCACTTC
This sequence comes from uncultured Mollicutes bacterium, assembly GCA_900539865.1. Lineage (GTDB taxonomy): Bacteria > Bacillota_I > Bacilli_A > RFN20 > CAG-288 > Enterosoma. The sequence goes on from UQDS01000001.1 coordinate 138,242, forward strand.
CATATCGGTTACGATAGTATTAAAGGATACTTCTGCTCCGTTAATTACCGCCGATTCTGCTAAAGCGATGGTAAAATTATAGGGACAAATAGCACCCGCATCTTCAAAATAAGCTCCACCGACAATTTCTTTTGAAATGTTTGGTTCTACTTTTAAGAATTTCTTTCTGGAGTAAACGTGTATTCCTTTTAATCCATTTTGCTTAGCTTTAATTTTTAAATAAATGCGTGCTGCAAAAAGAATGACACGATCAGTAAATGCTACCGACTGCCCATCTTTTCGATATTCGATATCTAAATCTTCACATAATTGAGGTAAAAGTTCCTTGGAGCGCTTTAAATACTTTAACTTATTGCTGTTTTTCTTTAAATCGATACCAACATGAATGCAGCCATCGTTACGGCTGGATGCATGCATTGCCAAATCTTCCTCTTTATCTACTAAGAGTGTTGAAATATTATATTTTGATAGCTCTCTTAAAATAGCGCTGCCGATCACACCGCCGCCGATGACTAAAACATCGACTTTTTTACCTTCTAATTCATTGCTTTGAATCGTAGGAGCTTTTACTGGTTCTCTGTGGTAGCCCTCGACTTCTATTTTGTTTACAACGTGTTTAAAAAGCTTTGACTTTGCAACTTTTTTGCACACCTCTAAAACATCATCGTAATTTTTTGCTTTGCCGTAAAGAAAGACAATATCATCTTTCATTTTGTAAGTGACAGCAAAGGGAGAAGAAGAAGAAAGGATGTGATTCAACTTGTTGGCTTTAGACATGTTACCACCTCTTGATTATTTCATTGATCAAATTACACTTATTGACATAGGAGGGATTTAATACTTTTCGAATCGTAAGGCCGTCAATTATCAACATCAGCATGAAGGCAAATGTGTTAGGATCCTCAACTTCCGGGAAAGTTTGTTTGATACCAACAATCAGTTTTTCAACCCAGCTTTCCCAAAGAGAGTTATATTTTTCTAACAATTGCGGTTTACCCGATGCGCATTCATTAATCAAATAGATATGCATCTTCGCTTTATTGAAGAGCTCAACTCCTTTGTAAAAGATAACTTCTAAAAAACGCTCTTTGTTCAAAATATCTTCTTTATGGCGTTCTAGCCAAGAGAAATAATCAAAACTCAATTCATCAAAATGTTTTTGCATGATATCCAAAATGATATCGTCCTTGCTTTTATAATAGTAAAAGACGGTTCCTTTGGATATTTTTAATTCATCTGTGATGTCTTTGATAGAAAAAGAATTGACATTCTTTTGAGCAATTAATTGCTCAACAGTTAAAAGAATTCTTTCTTTATTATTCATAAAATTCCTCTCGGTCGGTCGGTCAACTTAATTTTAGTTTAACACATAAAAATCCAATTTCAATTTCAAATTATCTTTTTTTTACTATTGTATAAATCAATTGACACTTTTTATGTTTTTGTTTTATTATGCTATTCTTTCGTTTTTTAATATCTATCCATAAAATGTTTTTAACCCTGGTGATCAATCCTTGATTTATTCTAATAATTTCAACGTTGCTTATATCAATGAAAAAAGCCCCTTCTCGATGATGAATAAGTTGTACATGATCATCGTATGTACTAAATATTCATCATCGAAGAAAGGAGCTAAATTATTTGTTTAAATTTTTCTTTGATTATTCGGATTTTGTATCAGTGGAGTCTTCTTTTACTTCTTCAGAAGCAGGTTGTTCTTCAACAACTTCTTCCTTTACTTCTTCCACTGTTTCTTTTTTCACTTCTTCCGTCTTTTCTTGGTTGCTTTCACCAGAGTTTAAACTCAATTCTTTTTGTAAAACGTGGGGAACAAATAAATTGAGGAAGTCGATAACTAAGGCAAAAATATAAGTGAGCATCAAGAAGATAACGGCAACAAGAGTCATGCCACCACCATTAGAGACAGTTGCCATCAAAACAATAGAAAAGATGATATTGAGTCCAGTGGCAATCAAACCGAAGAGGTTCGCTTTTCCCTGAAGTAATTTATTACCAAATAAGACGAAAAGGTTGAATCCGCCGACCAATATGAGAAGAATAGCTAAGACAATGTAACCAGCTTGCATACTGGCAACAAAGGCAGGAAGCAATAAACCGATACCGATAACTGTAAAGAAGATACCTCCAGCAAGAATACCGAGGGTATCAGCTTTCATTTTGTTCTCTTTCACTTTCTTAATAGAAAGAAGGATAAAAACGATAATAGCGATAGCACCGGCCAACTCAAGAAGAGATGAAACGAGCAAGACAGCACCAACCCCACCATAATTGATTTGTCCCATGTTTGAGATAAGATCGATGGAATAAACCAACGCGCCGATAGAATCCAACGCAAAAATAAAACATAATAAAGAAGCAATAATGTAGGTGAACAAAGTGTTTAAAGTGATTTTTTTCATAGGAACCACCATTTCCTAACATATTAAAATGATTATAAGATAAACAATTTAAAAATTAAAATATATTTTACATGCGTTACCACAATAGTTCCAAATAGAAATACGTCTATTTACGCTGTATCAACGTATCTGCATTGAAGGAATTTTCTTCGCATATCGTTGATTGTGGAATGGTAATCTCTTTAATTTGTGTCCCAAAGAAAGACTTAAAACCGATATAAGATACACTGTCAGGAATATTCAATTCCTTTAAATTCGTATTAGTAAAAGCTTTGCTTCCGATGTACTTTAATCCCTCGTTCAAAGTTAAGGTCTCCAATTGACTGCGGGTAGAATAAGATAATAAATCTCCATCAGCAATGCCTGTTGTCCCTTCTTTTACAACAAAATTTTTAATGAAGTCACTCGTGACATTCTCGACAGCTAACAACCAATTACCATAATAAAGAGCGTTTTGATAATAATTATTTCTATCTTTGTAAATGGCAGTTCCATAAAACGCATTCAAACCTATTTTTTTGACACTGTTTGGAATATTAACCTTACTGATATTATTACTATATGCAAAAGAAAGATCACTAAGCACTTCTACACTTTCAGGAAGTTTTACTTCTGTCAAAGAGGTAAGTTGAGAAAAAACACTCTTAGCGATAACTTTTGTACCTTCATTGACAATGTATGAATTCGCGTTAAAATCCTTTTTTAGCGTAATCAAGTAATGATCGACATATAAACCATTGTTGGTCCAATTGGACTGATCTTGATATAATTTGGTTTCGTTAAAGATGGTTTTAGAAATCGACATTGTTTTCTTTGGTAAAGTTGCTTTTGTTAAATTTGTACATTTATAAAAGACATAATCTTCATCGAGATTCTCTAAAGTATCAGGTAAATTAACCTCTGTTAGCGAAGTGCAACCTTCAAAGGCAGAGCGAAAAATATTTCTAACATTACCAAAAGATACATTTATTAATTTCTTATTATTGAGGAAAGCTTCGTTGCCGATAGAACGTAAATTTTTCAGAGCTATGAATTCCTGCAGTGAACAATTTGCAAAACTATTTGCATTGATATAAGCGATAGAGTCAATAAATTTAATTTCGCTTAAGTTAGTACAATTTTCAAAACAACTGCTTGGAATCGTGTTGACTTTTTCTCCTTGTAAAGTTACTTTCTTTAAATTTACCGCGTTTTTAAAAGAAGCATAGCCAAGATTTTTTAAAGTTTTTGGCAATGTCACTTCTTCGATTACCTCGTTATCTGCAAACAATGAAGAAGCAAGACCGAGAACCTCTTTCCCGTCGATTTGCTCTGGGACATTGACGACCTTTGAAGTCAAATCATTGTATTTGACAATCACACCAGAAGCATCTATTTCAAAGGGCGCTTTGACAATCTCATTTTCTTTATATTTTGCATATAAAGTAATATTTTGAGTAAGGACCAACGGGAAGCTTGCTTTATTTGACAAATTGGAATCAAAAAACCATCCAAGGAAAATATAATTCTCTTTCACAGGTGTCGGCGCTTCATTTAAAACTGTTCCTTCAAAGGGTTTTAAGGGTAAACCACCATTGGTTTCAAAACTTACAATGTACGTGTTTTGTACAAATTGTCCATAGACATCAAGAGAATCTTTTAACTCGTGCTCTATATAATAGGAAATATCAAATTTTTCTTGATAAGTTTAATCTAAAAACCATCCCTGGAAGGTATAACCTTGCTTTTGGGGATCGTTTGGCAAAGTTAGCGTTTCATTTCCATTTGTCAAAATCTGATGATACAAATCATCATCGACATAGAAATTGATCTGTTTTTGGATAGGAACAAGTTCACTTTCCTTAGAAAACTTAGCAAAGACGTCTAAAGAATCCTCTAAAGGATGCGTCTCATAATATTGAATATTAAAAGGAGTTGCATACGTATTTTCTAAGAACCAACCAGCAAAACGATGTTCTTTCTTTTCGGGGGCTTTAGGTAATGACAAAGGTTCATTTCCATTGGTTAAAATTTGAAAATACAAATTATCATCTACATAGAAATTGATCTGTTTTTCAATATCTGTCGCATCGATTGTTGATTCAAATTTTGCATAAATATTGATGTCTTTTGTGATTTCTTTATGTAAAAAAGAGTCTTCTTTAAAGGCGTTGGTATAATCTTTTTCAAAATACCATCCTTCAAATGAATAATTTTCTTTGATTGGATCTTTGGGCATCTCAATCATTTCATATCCGTTGCTTTTTATTGTCGCATAAATCTCATTATCGACATAAAATAAAAGTTGATGCTTCACTTCTTCAGCAGAAGATTCCCCTTGGCTAACGGGAGGTTTTTCATCGCTTATCGACGTTTTACCCTCACTGGCACAGGAAACCAAACTTGCGGTCATACAAATACTTGTTATTGCAAATATAAAATTTTTCTTTCTCATAATTTCTCCGCGCAACAATATTACAATATTTTTGTTTTAAATAAAAATATATTGTTTTTTTAGAAATAAAAATAAACAAACCTTTAAAACTGTTTCAAATACAACAAAAGAAACATTTGTACTTGAAAGATTCCTTACCTCTGTCTTAATTAGAAACACACTAACGTAAACATATTATCTTTTATTTGAATATAAAAAGACAGGAACGATCCGCATCTCATGAACTGTGAGAAACTCTGGGGTCCTGTCTTTGCGTTTTAATTTAATTTATTTAACTTTAATGTAATTAAATTCGTTTACAATTAAACCAACTTTGTGATCAAAATATTATCTAAATCTTCAAATTGATCAATTGGGAACAAAGCACAATTTAAACCGACTTGTTTGTTATCAATGTTGTAATTTTCAATCTCAGCTTTACTGGCATCATGCTTGAATGTGGGGTTTATATTAAATAATTTTGCGGTAGGAAGCAATTGATAATGATCTCCATAATCAGCAAGACCGGCAACAATCTTAGTGCTTTTCTTCACATGATAAGTACTCTCGCAGTGACTTACTATCATGTTTGGTGTAAATTCAACTTCTTTCGTTTCTACACCTGTGATTGGCAACGAAACATTATTTAAAGTTGTATTAGTTAAAATAACATTGTCTTTAATTCTTTGAATTGCTTTATTTGGATCGGTTTTCTCACTTTCGCTATATTTACCTAATTCAACGATAGAACCGATCAAACCTGCGTTTTGTCCCCAAAATGCACTGACAGTTGAATCTGAAATTGAAGAATTGGTAATTTCTACCTTAACTGTATCTGTATCATTTGGAGCATATAAACCGATTACTCTTCCTATAAAACCACCGATAAATTGTGCACCTGATATAGTAGAGTTTGTAATATGAACATTATCAATTGTTACACTAGAGTTAGCGTAAACTTGTCCAATAAGCAAGCCGACGCCTAAACCCTTACTGGGATCAGCAACCGTTTCTAAAGCATTAAAATTTACATTTCTAATTGTGACATTATGATTTTTTACCGTTGGGATAAGACCATAAGAATATTTCCATTCGATACCGCCACTATCTGGACTGATAAAATCATTTTTATAATTTGTAATACCGCTAATAGTGGGTACTTTTCTAGCAGTACTAGAGCCTTCAATGATGATATCTTTGCTTTCTGCATCAAAATTCAAACCACTCACACCATATAAATCAATATCGTTTGCCACTTGAATAGTAACACTATCGCTATACTTTGTTTTGTCATTTTTGATGTTATCCATCAAATCGAATAATTCATTTCCGTTCTCGATGATAGCTTTTGTGATTTTATTATCTGATCCGACTTCTGTGACATAATCAGTATCTTTTGCGATCTCACCCGACAAAGAAAAAAGAGTACCAGGCTCATATGTATAATTTTCTAAGTCAGTAGGATATATAATATTTTTTGTTTCTTCGTCTAAAATGACGATTTTATTAACAGTTTTAAACCAATAAAATCCCGTTCCCTTCTTCAAAGTTTGATAATCTTTTGCGTTTAAACCATTAGCGTCAAAAACCTCATAAACTTCTAAAATTGAATCAATTTGATCCTCAACATTTTGTGTCTGTAACACTGTATTCATCTGAGTGACCGCTTGTTCATCAGCAGATGTTTTAGCTTTGTTGGTAAATCCTAAGTATCCAACAACAGAGACAGAAGCTAAGATTGCTAAGATTGCAATTACGACTAAAAGCTCAACTAACGTGAAGCCTTTTTCTTTTTCAGTTTCATTTTTCCTCCTTTGTGTTAGCTTTTTTATACTTCATATAGAACTCACATATAGACTGAATACTAGTTGTATACATTTGTCCTATAATCGCACTTATTGTAACCCCCTCCCTGCACTTTTGTCAATGTTCCTTTGTCCTACCGCTAACATATATTTTTAACGCAATATAACTTCTTTTTTTATACTTAAAATAATTAAACTTTTAATAGAAAAATATATTTTTAGTGATCAAAAAAAGGTTTAGATTAGAAATTTTTCAAAACTAAAATCTCCCAAACAATTATTTTTTCTTTTATTTGTCAAATACTTTTTACCAATTGATTAACTATAAATTTAAATAAATGATAGCATCACAAAACATTGATATATTTTTCGCTTACATGAACGATTATTATTTTCCAACTTTAACTTTTTCATTTTTTTCACCAACCAATCAACTCGGTATTCCATAATGTTTAGTTCAAGATTATCATTAGATACCTTGTAATCATTTTTTACATTTTATAAAATTGAGATTGCCAATCAAAGGAGGAATAATATGAAAGGTTACGGAATGTTAGGTGTTAACCAACCCGGTTGGATTGAAAAAGAAAAGCCGGTTATTGGTCCTTTAGATGCGTTATTACGTCCAATTGCAGTTGCCCCCTGTTCTTCTGACACACACGTTTTACACGGTGGTTCTGGGCCGAGAGAAAATCTTATCTTAGGTCATGAAGCTATCGGTGAAGTAGTGGAAGTAGGTGCATTAGTCAAAGACTTTAAACCTGGTGATAGAGTCGTTGTTCCTTGTGTCACACCTGATTGGAATCAATTGGGAATTCAACAGCGTGGTAGCAATAATGCTCACGATGCTCGTGCGATGGGAAGTTTTAAATTCTTGAGTTCTAAAGATGGTGTATTTGCTGAGTTTTTCACCGTTAATAATGCAGATGCTAATTTAGTCATATTACCAGAAGATGTTTCTGTCGACGCCGCCTTAATGGCTGTTGATATGATGTCTACCGGCTTCTATGGTGTTGAAATGGCTGATGTTCAACTTGGTGATAGCGTTGTTGTTTTCGGCATCGGTCCTGTCGGTTTAATGGCTGTTGCTGGTGCAAAATTAAGAGGCGCTGGACGCATTTATGCTATCGGTACAAGACCGAATTGTGCAGCTTTAGCAAGAGAGTATGGTGCTACCGATATTATCAGCTATAAGGATGGCGATCTCGTGCAACAAATCTTAGCCAAAGAAGGTGGCCAAGTGGACCGTGTTATCATCGCTGGTGGCAATTGCCAAACAATGAATCAAGCGTTGATGCTTGTGAAAAACAACGGAGTTATTTCAAATATCAATTTCTTTGATGTGACTGATTCCTTTAATACCCCTGCCTATCTTTGGGGCCTTGGTATGTCGGATGTCACTATCAGAGGTGGTTTCTGTCCTGGTGGTGCCTTAAGAATGAAGAAAATGCTCAACCTCATCCAGGCAAATAGAGTCCACCCTGAAAAGTTATTAAATTATCAATACGAAGGTTTCGAAAAAATCGAAGAAGCTTTCAAAGCAATGGACGAAAAGCCGAGAGATTTAATCAAACCGGTCGTCCATATTCATTGGTAAACATAGCTACTAATTTCATTTAGATATCAATAGTTTAACAGGATATCAGAGTAAATGTTTAATCAACCATTTGCTGATATCCTGTTTTTGTTTGTTGAAATTTGAAACTACTAATTTTCTTTAGAATACTTCCGTCGATAGATAAAATATATTTAAATTATTTCATATTATGCGAAAATCATATTGATAGCCGACAATATCATTTTTCAATCTAAACTAAATTATGTTAGTTTGTTTCAATTTTAGATAAAGAATCAACCTATCATTATCTCTTTTTTTGACAGGAAAAGCCTACGGATCTTTCTATAATTGATGCAAAATATAAGGAATAAAAAGGGCATAATACACGCCATACCAAAAGGGTATATTACACCCTTTGACAAATTAAAGGTAGTCAAATTCAACTATTGTTTTTTTCGTATTAACTACAACATTTCTCTACTTGACTATACTGTCCAAAACGCGATGAAACCTTAAGAAAGACAACATTCTTTTTAAGTTGTATAAGAAATTAAGCAATTATCGATTCGCTATAATATGTTGATCCTGTTCCCTCAGACACAAATATAACTTTTTCATTGCCAGAGAAGACACAATATACAATTTTACCTTCTTCTAATCTTTCCGTATTGTGATTTACACTATAATGAACATCTTGCCAAGTGTAATAAGCTAAGATGGAGCCGTCCTTTAAATAATCCCAATCAAAATCAATGTAATAGTCATCTACAAAAGGATCAACTTCGTCATTAGGAACATCAAAATAAACCTGATAAGTTATTTTTCCAGTGTTATCACTATTAAAAATTATTGAATCTTCAGTATATTTACCATTGTCAACATCGTAACCTTTCATTTCAGCTAAACATGCATTACCATAATATTTTTGACCAATGGCAATCTTACTTTCAATATTGCTTTCAACCTTACTTTCCTTAGAATCATTACAATTAGAATCATTACAAGAAGTAAGGGCAAATATAGAAACTATAGCACCCAATAAAATTAAACTTTTTCTCATAAATTAATTCCTCGTTATTACTTAAAATTATATCACTCCGCCGAAAACTAACAAACAAATTTATTTGCTACTTTCTACTTTCTCTTCATTTGCGTCATTGTGGATGCCATTTGTAATTCAATCGTGGATATGCTCCTCGTTATTAAAAGACCACATGAAATCGTCCATCACCTTTAGTGCTAAATTCTATGTTCGATTAATGCGTCACTCATGACGCATCACCTCTTTTAATGTTTCTTCTAAATATTTAACGTGAAAGCCAAAGCCGTTATAGCAGATGTTGAAGTAATAGATCTTAGATAGCATTAGATCCCTAATTCATGGGTTCATGATTTCAATATCAGCCTTGACTTGTTTACCATCAAACAAGACTTCTATCTCTTCCTTAAAGTACTAAATAGGAGAGGCTTCATAACTATTGAGCATTTTCTAATCGTGCTCATCCATCTCGAATATTCCCTGCAGAACGATTGCCCCTTCTTCCTCTTAGATTGTTAAATAGTACCTAATCCGAGAACGTAGTCTTTATGTAAGTACACTCTACTTTTTTAGCGTTAGGGCGCCTATGCTTCATTTAATTATGGTTAAGCTTTGATCTATAAGCCAAGTAATTCTTTTCATTATCAGTTGATTCTTCCGAGTGATTTTTGTCATCATTTTGCCACATTTTCAGACATTCTCACCTAAAACACAAGCTCAAATAAATTAATATTCTCTAAATTGTAGTGAAAACACCGCCTAAATCTCTAATTTTGGATAAAAAGAAAAAATCTCTGATTTTATATCAGAGATATACTTTTATCATGGCGGAGCGTCAGGGATTTGAACCCTGGCTAGGTTGCCCTACTTCCGGTTTTCGAAACCGGTCCCTTCAGCCTCTTGGGTAACGCTCCAGTGAAATAAATTATATCAAAAAGAAAGAGATTTGTCTTCTTTTTTTGTTATAATTTTAAGGATAGGAATAACAATATGGAAACAAGCAACGATTTAGAGAAAACAATTGAAATAGAACAAGATCAAAGCGTGGAACAAGAAGTTCTTCTCTGTCCCAAAGCTAAACATAGCATCAAAATAGAACTGCTAACTTCTTTTAGCATTGTTCTTTTTGTTTCCTTAATTGGCACATTACTTGGTTCTCTTTTTCCTCTTAAGATGGATGAAGTAATTGACTTTACTTACTCCTCTGGAAAAGTTTTCACCTTTGCACCTAGCTTTGCTATCGCAGCCACTTGTATAGGTTTTATTGTCACCTTCTTAAGTATTCTTTCTCTAACTTTAATTAGGCCGAGCGGAATTACTCCACTGCTTGGAAAACGTGGTAAAAATCTTATATTTCTCTCTTTATTAAGCATCTTTGGTGTCTTAGCTTATCTTGTCATTTCTCTTTTCCTGGCTGGTATGAAGATTTCACCTTACATGTCCATGTTTATCGCTGGCACCTTAGTAGCTATTTATGACACTTTTATTTATAAACTATATTTAGAAGAACGAACCTATTCTAATCATCTTTTTTGGGAGATCTTTCGTTTTGCAATCGTCGGTTTAGTCGCCGCTGTCTTTGACTTCCTCTTATGCTTTATCTTTCAATTCTATGTCTTCCATGGTGGAAATGCATGGTATGTGACAGGTATTTCTACAGCGATGGGCTTTTGTTTAGGTGTAATCATCAATTATCTAATGTCCACATATATGGTATATAAGAATACAAAAACAGATACATCTAAGACAATTAAAGGAATGGCCTTATTCTTAATTCTTGCAGTGATTGGTTTACTGATTGGTATAGGCATTCAATACTTATTCTATGATTATCTCAACCTCAAGGTGGGTGTTACTTTCTTTTCCTATCCGATTGTCTTTATCTTCCGCACACTGATTGTGATGGTCTACAATTATATTTCTAGAAAATTGTTCATCTATAAATAATTTTTAAAATACTTGTATTCCCGGTTCAATTTAGGTATACTAATTGAGCCTTTTTGCAGGCGTAGTTCAATGGTAGAACTTCAGCCTTCCAAGCTGATCACGCGGGTTCGATTCCCGTCGCCTGCTCCATCTTTGATAAATACCTATAATGTGTTAACATTGTAGGTTTTTTTCATAATTTACAATTTGTACTCTGGATGACATATTCTTATTATTTGTAGTCTTAATATAGAACACAAAATGGGACAAATACTTTTCGTATCTTTCAGATAATAATATAAATGTGTCACTGACTAATCTCAGCATAATTTTTAATGAAGTCACTTTCAAAGGGAATATCAATTAAAAAAAGAAAAGAACAAGCCCTCGTTATGACTATAGCTATTCTAATAACACCATGATGATTATCAATTTCTTTATAAAGTTTTCCCTATGGACAACGACATAAAAAGTGTTTTTCTAAGAATTTATGTATGACTGTGCAATCAAAGAAAGTTTTCGTACAAAAAAGATTCAATAGCAAAGGGAAAACTAGAATGTAAATGACCATTATTAGACGACCATAACGATAGTGAAAGAAGAAATTATTCAAATCAAGAAACAAAAAAAGAGATTCAGCTCACTTAACAGCTATAGACACTTGTTTCATTAAAAAATTTGATATCTTTGATGAATTACTAACACTTTTTCATTTAACAAATGACTTTTCTGTTTTTTTACAAATTAGTCAAAATGAAAAGTAAGCACTTAATCGTCTAAAACATAGATTGTAAGTTGAATACTTTTACCCTTTCATGTAGAATATTATAACGCAGCTTATTCTTCTTGGTTGTCTACAACCGCTACCAAATATAACTGTTATTTCATGAGAAAAAATTATTTTTTTAAAGCTACAAACATCGTTTTACTATTACTCTTTTTTACCGTGTTACAAATCGCACAGTACACTTTTGTCTTCCACAATATTGTGCTTCCAACTTTCTGGTATCTCGATTTTTTGCTTGTCCTCTTTTTTGGTTCTCTTGTCTTTCTTTTTCCCTGGAGACTATTTGACAAAATCTATATACCTATCATCTATGGAATCACCGTAGTTTTCACTTTAGTAAATATCAATTTCTTCAACACTGCAGGAGATATCTTTTCTCTCACTTACCTCGCCATGATGGAAAACTCACTTAATGTCGCCGCAAGTGCAGCTAGCATTGATATTCCCTTTACTGTTTTGGGAAGTTTATCTATCTTATTGTTAATCGCTGTCATTCTTCTTTTTGATCGGTTTTTATTTAAACAAGACAAAGAAGTATTTAAAGAACACTATAAGAAGAACAAATTGGTCACTTCTATCTTAGCGGTTGTAACAGTTCTTATCTGTTTTACAAGTTATGCCTTAACTTCTGCTAATGCTATGCCAGCATTCTTAGACAACACGATTCTCATTGAAAAGAAGGATAATTTCAAAGAATATGGCATGCTCAATTACTACCTCAAAGAAGCTCCTTATATCCTCTTTGGTGATAAGATGAACAATAAAGTTGAGAAACAATTAAAGGAATACTTCACCATCCCACAAACGACAGCAAATTCATTTACCGGCTTGCTTAAGGACTACAATGTCGTAAATATATGCGTGGAAACCGGTGATGATCTTATGCTCAATGAAACCTTAGCTCCTAATCTTTATAGTCTCTTCAACGACGCCATCACTTTCAATCGCAATTATTCCAAAAACAAAACAAACATTTCCGAATTTATCGGTATGACAGGAAGCGCTCCTGTCGCTGGTATCGCGAAGAAGTATCAATATTCTTTGCCTTTCTCTGTTCCAACTATGCTTCATGAACAAGGTTATTCCACTCTTTATTTCCACGACGCCCCCTATGAAACAGATGTTTATGACCGCGAAGAATTGATGCCAAAACTCAAATTCGATGAAGTTTATATGCGTGATGATCTCTTCCCAGGAGAACCAGGCTGGGACTTCTCCGGTACTTTTTCTCTCGACAGCGATGCAATGCCTGTTGTCGCAGATAAAATATTAGCTCACAAAGATGACAAATTTTACGCCTATTATATGACTCTCTCGATGCACGGTCCCTATGACCGTCCTAAAAATCATGAACGTCTAGAAGAAAAATACGGCGGAAAATATTATGCGGCTGTCGCAAATGGTCAATTTGTCAACCCTTTGAAAGGTACAGTCAATGAGCACTGTGTCGATAATTACATGATGGCAGTCATGGACTTTGACAAAGGCTTAGGTGATTTCATTCAAAAATTTAAGGATAACGGCGTTTACGATAAAACACTTTTTGTTCTTTATGGTGATCATGAAATGTATTACGTCGGTGCAGATGGCATTCCCTTGAATAAGACACTATGCCAAACCGAAGATATGTCCTATGCCAAAATGTACAAGACATTGATGTGCTTTGCCAATCCCCAATTGAAAAAGAAATTTGGTGATATGATCTATGATCAATTCACTACTCCTTACAATGTGGCGCCGACCATTTTGGATTTATTAGGTCTTAAATACAATCCCAATTACTATTTAGGTTGTTCGCTCTTTAGTCCAGAGATGAAGAAAAAACAAGTCTTCTACTCCATCGAATTGTCCGCTTTCTTCAACGAAGATTTTTGGTCATTCAGTCATAAAGAGACTTTCCGACGCTTTAACGATAAGGCGGATGCCAAAGAGTTTTTACAAGAAGTCTCTCGCATAGTCGATAGAGAGGTAAAACTCAATATCATTTACACAAATGACTTCTTCTCAACCCACGATTTTAAAGATTATACTTTTTAAAAAATGGTAAATTAAAATGAGGAACCCGATCGGGTTCCTCACTTTTTTATTGATTAGAGAATGTAAGGGAAGTTAGAAGAAGCAGTGTTAGCAACAGTCATCATGGTGAACAACATGCCGTTGATCAAAGAACCTAACCAGATGTTACCAGTCTTCTTATAGAGGATACGGGAGATAACCGTAGCCATGATAAGAATCGGAACGATCGGGAAGAGAACAATGTAACTTAAGGACATGTCAGGCTGCCAGAGAACGCCAGTGCTCTTGAACACGCCGTATTGAATGATAATGACTAAGGAAATGCCAAAGACATTAAAGAAAGCGTTGATTGCAATGGTTGCCCATTCAGGGAGATTCTTCGCTCTATAGGTTTGGTTAGCAATGCCAGCCAAGATATAGTAGATACCGAAGAAGATGAAGTAACGGAAGGCAGTAGGAAGCATCTCAGGAACATTGAAGACCTTGATATCCAATGTCCAGAGACGGAAGTCAACAACGAACATCGCCCAGTTGATGAAGACGATCAAATAGAGGATGAAAACAATCAAGAAGGCGAGAACGAAAGTTTTGACTGCGTTCTTTCCAGAGGAGATACGCGCAGTTTCAAACGGATTGTCAACAGGATCTGCTTCAAAGCCCTTGGCGGCTTTAATCTTATTGATTAAAGTATTGACGCCGTAGGCAAGAAGGACAATCAATGCAGCAAAGACACCGCAGAACAATGTCCAGATAGCAACAACGTTTGTTGTATCTTGCGGGAAGTAAGGAGTATTCGGGAAAATGCGATCGCCTAAACCAGTGCAGAACTTATGAATGCTGAATCCAGCAACAAGAGTAACGATCACGGCAGGGGCGAAGTACATAACCCACTGATACCATTTCTTAATCGGTTTCTTTTCACCTTCAATAAGTTCAGGGGTGACCTCAGTATAAGAGACAAGGAGTCTTCCATCCGCTTCTTCGGTGACTTTTCTTCTCTTGGTGAGAGAGGCGAAGAACGGAATTGTAAGCATCAAACTAACGACAGGGAAAATGAGAGATAAGAGGGCTAACATACCGAGGAAGGAGAAGCCTTCTTTTACCCACCAAACCTGATTTCCAAGGCCAATGACTTTGGAACCATTCGGAGTACCGAATGCATCATAGAAGAACTGGACTAAGTTAGCGGTAGAAGGAATAGACCAGTGGTTCAAGGGGTGGATTTCATCCGCTTCATAAATAGCGCGGAAAGCACCGTATTGATCGGCTAAAGAAGTACCGAGTTCAACTTCTTTGATTTCGCCATTTACATAAGCTGCTTTATTTTGAATATCGATTTTCTGACCTTTGACGACCGGGATACCAACGAAGTTCGCTGCTGTGACAGAATTGAGGAACTGTCTAGGCAAGGTCTTGTTGCCATCGCTGTCTGTCGAAGAGTAGAAGAATTCGTCATCGTTTGCTTTTAACATACCGACAGAGGTGGTCGGAGAAGCGCCCATAAATGTGGACCAAGCTTGAATCAAGCCGGCTTTGACAATACCTAAACCATAGGTTGTCATTGTCTTTCCGTCTTTTTTAGCTGTTCCAACTGGAACGGTATAATTGTCTTTGGATAAGACAGAGGCAGTGGTTGCACCACCCATAGAGTGACCGGAAATACCAATCTTTGTCTTGTCGACATAGTCAAGGTTGTACATGTATTTTGTAGATTCATACAAACCTTTTGTAAAGTCGGTATCGGACATTTCATAATTACCATGTCCTTGACGGTCAATGGTAAGAACGACATAGCCACGTCTAGCCAATTCAATAGCGAAAGGAAGCTGCATTTCGCGATTGTTTAAGTATCCATGGGTCAAAACGATTCCAGGAACTTTGTTTTCAGCTGTAGCTTTTTTAGGTTTAAATAAGATACCACTGACGACTTCGCCTTTAACTGTCGTATCAACTGTAGTCTCGACTAATTTGCCTTCTTCGTCTTCGTAGGTTGCTCTTTGAGCGATGACACCAGTGTTTGTCGCATTGCGCAAATCGCTGACTTCAATGCTGCCGCCGGAAGATTGGATCAACATTTGGGTCATGGAAGTCACAAAGATAACTACGAGAGCAATGATACACCAAAGAAGTGACTTTTTGTTTTTAGACCAATAGTTTTTCATAATTCCTTTCCTTTTTGGAAGAAATCGCTTCTCATTTCTTCCTGTTCTTGCACTATGCTCACTCTAACACAACTATTTTCAAATGTAAACACGCAATCAATGCACAATTTACTGTTTTTTTCTAAAAGGATGCACACCAAGAAACATCAATTTTTAGCCACTTTGTTGGACATTGTTTAAATGTTGCAATATTTCATCGTAAAATTCGCTGATTTTAGAATGAAAAAAATAAAAAATCGTGCCTAGGCACACCATCATTTTTTTCTAACAATTGACCGATTTCGTAAATATTTGCGTTCCAATTGACTTTTAAAAAAACACGAACACACGCGGTTAATTATGCTAAAATAAAAAGGAAGAGGACACATGTATGGAAAATCGCGCCATAAAAAAGACATCGCTTCGTTTTTATCGATTCATCGATAAAAATGTGCTTTGGTTATTTGCAGCTGTCGTTACAATCATCGCGTTTGTACTACGATATTTTTCAGCGATGCATCCGACAAATGACATCGTCGGCTATGTCTTAAACGGATGGATGAAGGATATTGAGGCACAAGGTTTTCAAAACTTTTATAAAGTGAACGCGGACTACTCCACTTTCTTTCTTTTCATTGTCGGATTGTTCACCTTTCTTCCGAAAGGACCTCAAGTCAATATCAACGGATATGTTTTCTATCAAAATTGGATGTATTATGTCAAATCCGTTTATTTCCTGATGGATCTTCTTTCTGCAATCGGAATTTTCTTAATTATCTATCATCTGACGAAAAACAAAGTTTACGGCTTGATCGGTTATATGGTCTTTTTAGTTCTTCCCGTTCAGTTTGCAAACTCTGCCCTCTGGGGTAATGCCGATTCCATGTACTTCTGCTGTTTCATCTATTGTCTGCTCTTTGTTCTCAAACGGAAAGACTTCTGGGTGTTCTTCTTCGCTGGCCTTGCCATTTCCTTAAAGTTACAAGCTGTCTTTATTCTTCCGTTCTTAGTGTATTTGATCTTCTCGCGCCGTCTAAAAATTTCTCGTTTCTACGGTTATCCTCTCGCAATTTTACTTTCTTTCATTCCAAGTTACTGCTGCGGCGCCTCTTTTACAGAGCCAATGCAATACTTTGTCTCCCAAGTCAACGGCTACTCCAAATTGACCTTAGGTTGTGCAAATATCTGGTATCTTTTCGAACTTCCCAACATGAACAATCCCGATTCCCCTTTAAATCAAGCTAGTATCTATATCGCTTTGGCCCTGATTTTTGTTCTTACTGCAATCATTTATTTAAGAAAAATCAAATTGACGGATGAAAATATCATCTATGTTGCAACCTTTTTAATCAGTATCGTTCCTTTCTTTTTACCGCACATGCACGAACGTTATTTCTATGCGCTTGATGGTCTTGTATTAGTCTATGCGCTTACCAAACGCAAACGCTATTATTTGATTCCCTTGATGCAAGTCTCTTCTGGTATCGCCTATTACCACTATCTATCCGGATTTAAAAAATACTTCATCGACATCCTCGGAGAAGATTCCGTATATATCGCTGTTTTTATCAACATTGTAGTCTTGACAATTATCTTCTACGATTTGATGCATTTGGAGCATCGTACACTCAAAGAAGATATTGCCAAAATGGATCAAGAAATCAATAAGATTGAACTTACGGAAAAATGCGACAAATAAAAAAAGATCGTCACTCCCAGATGGAAGTGACGATTTTTTAATCTTCTTTTTTCTTAAAGATCTTCTTTTCTAATCTCGGATAATAAATACAAGCTAAGACAAGGGTGACACAAGCGATAGAAGATATGACGCTGCCTGCGATAAGACCTTTGTCCGTATAGGTGAAAGAGATAGTGTGCTTTCCAGACTCGAAACCTTTAATGCGAACAGCGGCAAAGATATTTCCCCTTGTAATGACCTCTTGTTTCTTTCCATCTACTGAGATAGAAACGCTCTTTTCGTTAGGGAGTGTAAATAATAACGTACGGTCAAAATTGCTGTTTGGAATATTGATTTCTCCTTGATATGAGGCGGAGAAAAGACCATTCTTCCGCGAGAAGTTCTCTAAAGCATTTTCTTGTAATGAATCTATATACTCATTCATTATAGACAGATCTTCATAAGCGACGCTGGGACGGAACTTATAATTGGTGCGCGCTGTAGTTGTCGTGATATTCAAGGTGTGTGTCGTTCTTGAATCTGGAATGAATCCACGGATTCCTTTATGCCAATAAGTCGAGTTTTCATAATAGACGCCATCTAACCTTGAAGAAAGATTCTTGTCGCTGTCTTTGATATCAAAATAGAAGTTTCCGTTGTTGTATTTAGCATCGATGGTAAAAGTGAAAGACAACGTCGTTCCTTTTGGGCAGCTTATGGTGTAATAACCGTTTTCATCTTTGGTGTAAGTGACCTTGTCATTCTCTTTTAAGGTCAAGGGAATCTCATAGAAAATATCTTTATCTTCTGGTAGTTTTACCATCGATTTGACATAGTTATTTTGGAATTCAAAGGAGTCATACCAATAGGTCTTTTTCTCTCCTGTGACAGGATCTTGATAATGATATCCATCGCCATAATATTCGGCATTGCTATTTTGAACAAAGAACGCATACGGTAGTACGTTAGTATTTTGATAATAAGAATACCCTTCTAATCTGGGAGTCAAATCGGTCATTTTCTTCCAAGGATTATCAGAAGAAGGATTGCGCATAAAGACAGGTTCATCTGTTTTTTTCTTATCGTCATCAATGAGATATTTCATATTGAGAAGAGAGTTGATTGTCGCAGTGCTACCACCGTCATAACGCTCGAAGAAATAATTATAATGGAAGCCTAGTTTTTCAAAGAAAGCTTCTACATCTTTCTTTTCACAAGAAGAAAAATGATTTAAACCATTGTAGCGGTAAAACATTGGGTTATTGTTGATTTCATTGTAGTTACCAGGTCGGTTAAAGGTCGCTTCCATGCGATAATCATTTTGCTTGTCGTATGCTTTTAAATCCTCAAACAACGGAGATAACGCATCATCTTCTAAATATTCTTCTTTATCTTGATAGATGTTTTCTGCCTGATTGACCTGAATAATTTTACTGTATCCACGATAAGAAGAAAGGCAAGCAAGCGGAACTAATACTACACCGACAAGAGCTTTATAAGTCCTATGATGTGCTTGCATAAATGCAAAGTCCTTCAACAACGGATAAATAGATACAATGATGACAGTAGCGATATAAATCAAAAGAGAAGGAACGGATAAGACATAATGCAGTGCTTCATATGTATTGTCGTAATAATTTGAATTTTTCGTATAAATAACCACCGGTAACACAATCATCGGCGCAAGAATTAAAGGTATTAAAGAATACACAGTATTGCCTTCTGGTTGATCATAATCTTTATACGCGAAGTAGCACACAAGAAACCCGATGATAAAGGAATAACGCCCTGGGAACCATGTCGGTTCTTTTCCACCGTGGAACATCGCTGTTAAAAAAGAGTTGAGAATGACTAAGACATAAAAGAAACAAAGACCAAAACTAGAAATGCGTTCTCGTTTCGAGTATTTTTCATTTAAGAAATAGCGCAAGAAAAAGACAAGCGAAACGACGCCCGTAAACATAGATATGTATCCGCGATATTGCTGTATTTCATGACTGGAAGCATAACCGTTTTCTAAGAAGCCAGAAAAGAGCATCGAGAAAGAGAAGAATTCAAACTTCGGCAAATCAACAAAGGCTTTTGTTCCAGAAAAATGGAAATAAGCAGTGACCCAAGCAAAGGAAGCAAGGAAACCGCCTAACAATGAGAAAACAACTGCACGAAGTAAAAAAGGAAGACGCTGATGACTCTCTTTATCCATCGTGAAAAAATAATATATGATCAAAGTAGCCGCGAAAATACAAACGATAAACCCAGTATACCAGGAACTTATTAATGTTAAGGCAATCGCAAGCGGATATAAATAGAGTGCCTTTCCTTTTTTCAATTGTTCTAATCCGAGAACCACAAGAGGTAAAATAGCAACTGCATCTAACCACATGTAATTAGAAATATAAATCAATGAATAAGAAACAAGTCCGTAACCAACCGAAAAAACGAGATTACCAACTTTTGAATGACCAGTTGTAAAGCGAATTAAAAAATAAAAAGTCAAAGAAGAAAGACAGATCTTGATCATGGAAGTGATTAAGAAAAAATCCGGGATCGCTGCATCGCTAAAAAAGACGACGAAGAAGTTAAGTGGCGAAGCCAAATAGAATGTGTAAATCGATAAAAAATCGCCCCCGAAGACTTTACCTTCCGTAAATATATAAGAATAATCCCCTTGTAAAATAGATTTAAAATATCGCATGTAAGCGACATATTCTGACTGCATATCAAAAGAGACAATTGTTTTTCCTCCTTCCACAAAAGGAGAAAAACCATTTGCAGAAAAAAGAACCCACAAAATGATAAAAGGAACAATAAAAGAAAGGGTTCCAAGAAGAACATCCGTGATGATTTTGCTCTTCTTATTCTCCTCGATATGCTGTAAAAAAATATCGCATTTTGCTTCGTTGATCATAAGGGATACCTCTTTAAAATTGTATAGACCGGATTTTTACCTGGCTTTAGTTCGGAGGACATTAGGCAAAAAGAAGTAATTTCTTCTTGAAGGTCATTTAAATCAAGCTCAGGCAACGATTGCAAGACAGCTTGACGAACCAGTGTAATATGAGAAAGAAACGGCTTAGGATCGAAATAAATATGATTTTTCTTTAAAGAAGCGCGTAAATCCCTGACAAGAACTTCTAAGGATTTATTTTTCTGTGGAGTTAAGACTATGGTGCTGCTCCTTGAGAAAGAAAAGGTAGAGATACTATCTCCTTTTAGCAAAAAAGGTTCGGCATCGGTTTCCATAGTTTTAATCGCATTATCCACAGAAGAAAGATCTTTTTGGTTTCCTAAAAAAGCTAACGTGAGATGCAAATTTTCAACAGGGGAAAACCTCCCTTGAACTCCATGACGGAGCAGTTCCTTTTGTATGTGATGAATTTTTTGAAGAGCGGTAGAAGAAAAGCATAACGCAATAAACATTCTCATAAATTTATCATTTCACCTTATTAATTATATAACAATATAAAAGTGATATGCTATCACAGGGGAAAACAAACAAAAAAGTTATATAATTTTAAATGTAATAGTTGTAAGCAAGCTATTTTTATGATATAGTACTCAATGCTGGTTCCATAGCCAAGCTGGTAAGGCAGAAGACTGCAAATCTTTAACCCGCGGTTCGAATCCGCGTGGAACCTCCAATCGCCCTCGTAGCTCAGCTGGATAGAGTATCTGACTACGAATCAGAGGGTCAAGAGTTCGAATCTCTTCGAGGGCACCATTCCTTCTTTAGAGCAGCGTCGTTGCTCTTTTTTTAATCAATGTAGACCGTTTCGGGAGTTAGCGCAGCTTGGTAGCGCACCTGCTTTGGGAGCAGGGGGTCACGGGTTCAAATCCCTTACTCCCGACCATCGAAAACATGAAAGTGGTAAACAGCTATGTTTACCACTTTTTTATATGAACATTACTTATGTAGAATCGATAGACTTTTAAAGAGGATGAAAATAAATTAAACTATAACTATGAAAAAAATAGATTTTTATTCTCTTCCCGTAAAAGAACAAGACGGCAGCATCAGCAACCTTTCTTGTTACAAAGGTAAAGTTTTATTGATTGTCAACACGGCAACACACTGTATTTTTACCGATCGCTATAAAGAGTTGGAATTGCTGTATAAAACTCATGTAAATGAAGGATTTGAAATCCTTGATTTTCCTTGTAACCAATTCGGTGGTGAAACACCAGAAAATGATGACGAAATCAATATGTTTTGTGAAAAGACATATCAAACAACTTTTAAAAGATTTCATAAGATAGATGTTAAAGGCGACCAGATTGAACCGCTTTTTGAGCATCTGATTAAAAAGAAAAAATTTCAAGGGTTTTACCCGTTAGATCCTCTCAGTGGCGTCCTCGCTTGCAAATGTATCAAAGAAGGTCCTGGCTGGGAAGAAAAGCCTGATATCAAATGGAACTTTACAATGTTTCTCGTCGATAGAAACGGGAAGGTGGTAAGGCGTTTTGAAGCGACTACACCTTTTGAAACAATAAAAAAACAAGTGGAACAAGTTTTGGATAAAAGTTTATTTGACAATAATATTTAAATGTTATTTAAATATGTATATCTTTTTGATAACATATATTAGTTAAATACTAATATTTATTGGAGGTAGTTATGAACGTTGGAATTGTCTCCTTAGGATGTGCTAAAAACCAAGTCGATTTAGAAGAAATTCTCGCTTATCTCAAACTCAATGGATTTGAGACTGTTTCTGATCCGGAATTAAGCGATGTCATTGTTGTCAACACCTGTGGTTTTATCGAGTCTGCTAAAACAGAATCTATCGATGCCATTTTAGAAATGGTCAGTTATGGTAAACCGGTTGTTGTTACCGGTTGTCTTGCCACTCGTTATTTAGAGGATTTAAAAAAGGAAATCCCCGAGGTCGCTCTTTGGATTCCTCTTGGAGAATACAAGAATTTCTCACAACATTTTCAAACTTTATTGAAAGAGAGAGAACTTGTCGGTCAAATTGATCCGCGCAAACGTGTTTTTATTTCTCCAAAACGAGAAGCGTATCTTCGCATTTCCGACGGCTGCGATAATTTTTGCAATTTTTGTGCCATTCCTCATATTCGCGGACGTTTCAAATCAGTCCCGCTTGAAATCTTAAAGCAAGAGCTGGATATCTTAGAACAGGAAGGTATTCGTTCCTTAACTGTCATTTCTCAAGATACGTCGATGTATGGAAAAGACATCGGTTCTTCTTTGACAGAACTCACAAAAGAGATTGTCAAACATAAGTGCTTTGATTTTGTAAAGCTCATGTATTTATATCCTGATGAAGTGGATGAGGAATTGATTGATTTATTCGCTTCAGAACCTACATTGACCCCTTATTTTGATTTACCTGTTCAGCATTTTTCTGATCATATCTTAAAGAGAATGGGAAGAAGAGGTACCGAACAGGACATCATCGATTTAATCGCTCGTTTCCGTAAAAAAGTCCCAAATGCTATTATTCGTACAACGGTAATGGTTGGATTCCCCGGTGAAACAGAAGAAGATTTCCAGGAATGCTTAAAGCAAGTCAAAGAAATCAAATTTGATCATCTTGGCTGTTTCATGTTCTGTCCGGAAGAAGGAACACCCGCGTATAAATTTGTGGACCAAGTTCCGGAAGATGTTAAAGTCGCTCGTTACAATGCAATCATGAAAGAGCAAAAGAAGATTTCTTTGCGTTTGAACAAGAAAAGAATCGGAGATACATATAAGTGCTTAGTCACCAAAGCGAATGATGATTTCACTTATTCTTGTATCTGTAACCTCTATGCTCCGGATGATATCGACGGTGAACTCCGCCTTTATTCTCCGCTTGAAATTCATCCTGGCGATTTGGTGGAAGCGAAAGTCGTTAACGCTTTTGTCTATGACTTAGAAGCAGAAGTTGTCAAAGTGTTAAGAAAGAACGAAGAAGAGCTCTAACTCCGCCTATGGTTTTTGGAAAATTTGTCAACAAGTACTATCTAAAGTACTGGTACTTGTTTCTTCTTGTCATCATTTTTGATGCCATTGTCGATCTGGCGCAACTGCTTCTCCCGATGATGATCGGTAATATTGTCTCTGTATTTTCTGCTTTACCCGGTGAATTATCTACTACAATCAATTTAAATCCATTGCGAATTTTAACCGGTTTTACCAATGAATTTACAATTCATGCTACTGATACCATCGCCTTTTACCAGACCGATTTATTCCTTTGCCTCATCACAGGATCCTTAATTGGACTCACCATTTTCTTAGGCCGTATGGGTTGGCGTTTCTTCTCTTCCCAAATCGGCGCAAATATCGAAAGAGATATGCGTAGAGAAATGTTTCAACATATTCAATCTCTTTCCCTTTCTTATTATGCAACAAAGAAAGTCGGCGGCCTTCTCTCTTTCTTCACCAACGACTTAAGCACAATCAAACAGTCATTTACGGATGGCTTGATTTTTGCAACCGATTTAATTGTCCTTGGTTCACTCTCCATCACCTTGATGTCTTTCATGTCTTGGCAAGTGACTCTTTATACCTGTGTTCCCTTGGTCGTACTCATCGTTTTCGGCGGTGTTGTCGGCGCTCAAGAAGGAAAACGTTATAAAATTTCAAATGATGCCTTTGAAGACATGTCTGATTATACCGAAGAGAACTTACAGGGATTTTCAGTGATTAAAGCGTTTCGCAAAGAACATGAAAAATCTGTAAATTTCCGTGATTATACGGAAAAGGCAGAGAAAACTTCCATCAGCTATCTCCGCTTTTCCTCTATGATTGACTTTGGCATCAATGCCTATTTAGCTATCACATTTACGATTCTCTTTTACCTTTGTTGCTATGCGATTCTTTTAAAAGGAAATGCTCCTTTTGCGGGTAACATCAAAGAAATTGGCGACTTGACAAAATTTGTCGGTTACTACGACACGCTTATTTGGCCGATGATTGCCGGCGGTTTACTCATCGATATCTCCTCCCGCGCTTCTGGTGCCAGAAAGAGAATTGCAGAAATTCTTGTCTATGAATCCGATATTCAAGATGAAGATAACGCATCTACTCCTACTTTAAAAGGCGACATCGAATTTAGAAATCTCTCTTTTACTTTCCCGGACGACTCTTTACCTTCTTTAAAGAATATTTCTTTCCATGTCAAACCGGGTATGTCTGTCGGTATCATCGGTAAAACAGGCTGTGGTAAGTCGACTCTTGTCTCCCTGTTACCTAAGCTTTATAACCTTCCGAAAGGAATGTTATATATCGATGGAAAAGATATCAACGATTGGAAAAAATCCGATTTGAGAAACCATATTGGCTATGTTTTACAAGAAGCGTTCCTTTTCTCTGGTACGATCAAAGATAATATCGCTTTTAGCGAAAATGAATTGAATCAATACGATATGGATCGTGTGATTGAAAGTGCAAAATTTGCTGATGTCCACGATGACATCATGGCCTTTAAAGATGGTTACGATACCAAAGTCAGCGAAAAAGGCACTTCCCTTTCCGGCGGTCAAAGACAGCGTGTATCTATCGCTAGAGCAATCTATAAAATGCCTAGTCTTCTCATCTTAGATGATTCTCTTTCTGCCGTTGATGCGGATACAGAAAAAAATATTATCTCTCACTTTAAAACCAAAGATAAAATCACTACCTTTATCATCGCCCATCGCGTCTCTGCCATCGAAGGATCTGATTTAATCGTCGTTATGGACCAAGGTAAAGTGATTTCTTTAGGTAAACACGAAGATCTTTTGAAAACATGTCCTCTTTATCAAGAGATCGTTTCGCTTCAAGATTTACAAAAGGAGGTGCTGGAATAATGGAAAACCAAACATTAGAACAAAAGCAATACTCCTTAAAAGATATCTCTTTAATCAAAGGTCTATATCGCTTTGTAAAACCCTATAAAAAAGCTTTTATCTTTTTTATCATCTTAAATTTAGTTGTTGGAATCGGCTTTAACTTAGAGCCGCTTGTAGGAAAAGGTATCGTCGACTATTTCAATTCTATCAGCGAACTTCCTTCACAACCTCCTATCTCCGAAAGCATGCTCATCTTAAGCTTCTTTATCATCGGCGATCTCCTCATTTGGATCATCGCAGGCTTAGGAAACTACTTCGTTTCACTCAATTTACGCAAGTTAGGTCAGCGCGTTGTTCGCGACATGCGCGAGGATATGTTTGATCACATCTTCAGTATGTCTTTACGCCAATTGCGCCAATTGAAGATTGGTTCCTATGTCACAAGAGTCACCAACGACACGCAGAACTTATCCACGCTTTTCTCTGATGTCTTACCTCAGACGCTGCGCGCCTTTATCTCTCTTATTGTCATTGTCTCTACAATCTTTACAGTCACTTCTTTAGAAGGTGTTCCTTATTTTGGTTTCATCTTCTTAGCTTATATTCCTGTCGTATTTTTCCTTTCTTATTTCTTCCGTAAAAAGGCGAAGAAATATTATCGCAGTGAGAAGAAATCCATCTCGGAAATGAACTCTTTCCTCTCCGAAACTTTCCAAGGTATCAAAGTCATTCAAACTTTTGATAAAGGAGAGAAGAAGGTGAAAGAATTCGATCAAAAGAACAAGAACATCTACTCTTCCTTCTTACACTCCCAAAGACTCTTTGCTGTTTTCTTCCCTTCGATGTATCTGTTGCAAGTTTCTTGTGTCGTATTAGTTATGGCGATAGCCTTACCTAATATTCATACCGCTGCTGGAACGGGCACGCTCTTAATCGGAACCTTCCAAATGGTCTACTCTTATTCCACACAATTCTTCCAACCGATTCAGACTATCACCAATTTGTTGAATAATATCCAATCTATTCTCACTTCCGCCGAACGTATTCAGGTTGTCTTAAACCAACAGATCGATATTGAAGATAAAGAAGGTGCCATCGACGTCCCATTCTTTAAAGGAAAGATTGAATTCCGCCATGTCTACTTTGCCTATGATGAAGAAGATTATGTCTTAAAAGATCTTTCTTTCATTGTAGAACCGGGCCAATCCGCTGCCTTTGTCGGTGCGACCGGGGCAGGAAAATCAACGATTATCAATTTGATTTCTCGAACTTATGATGTCAATTCCGGTGATATCTTCATCGATGACATCAACATCAAGGATTACAGTTTAAACTGTCTGAGAAGAAATATCGGCATCATGTTACAAGACGTCTTTATCTTTTCTGGCACAGTGAAAGAAAATATCTCCTTAGGAGACGAATCCATCACGGACGATGAAATAGAAAGAGCGTGTGAGCATGTCGGTGCATCTCTTTTCATCGAAAAATTACCAGAACGCTACGACACTATTGTCAAAGAACGCGGCTCGAATTTCTCCGCCGGTGAACGTCAGCTCATCTCCTTTGCTCGTACCTTGGTTTACAAACCGAGCATGGTCTTATTAGATGAAGCTACTGCAAATATCGATACGGAGACTGAAAATATCATTCAAAGTTCGTTAGAGAAAATGAAAGCGATTGGAACCATGCTTATCGTTGCTCACCGCCTTTCTACCATCAAAAATTGTGATCTTATCTTTGTTGTTGATCATGGTACAATTAAAGAGCAGGGAAATCACCAAGAACTTCTCAAAATGCATGGTATCTACTATAATCTTTACCGCTTACAAAACGTCAATCCTGATTAATTGTCAAACGAGGAAATACTATTATGGAAAAAAGAAAAATCAATCTATTTGATTCCTATGAGGGGAAATTAAAAGAATTTATTCCACTCGATGAAAACGAAGTCGACATCTACTATTGCGGACCAACTGTCTACAATTATGTCCACTTAGGAAATTTTCGTCCCACTGTCACCTTTGACCTACTCACTCGCTTCTTGCAGGAATGCGGATATGAAGTGAAATGTGTCTCTAATTACACCGATATTGATGACAAGATCATCAAAGAGGCCCAAAAGGAAAACAAAAGCGAAAAAGAACTTACTTCTTTCTATATCAAAGCATATGAAGATTGCCTTGATAAACTCAATATTCTCCCTTTGTACAATCATCCCAAAGCGAGCGAATACATCGATAAGATGGCATCCTTTATTCACGACTTAGAAAATGATGGCAAAGCGTATCAAGCCGGAGATGACATTTACTTCCGCGTCGCTTCCGTCAAAGAGTACGGTCAACTTTCCAAACAGAACATCGACGATTTAATCTCGGGAGCTAGAATCGATGTCAATTCCAATAAAGAGAGCCCCCTTGACTTTGCACTTTGGAAACTCACCGATGATGAAGGCATCAAATTTGATACCGAAGTCGGAAGAGGAAGACCAGGATGGCATACCGAATGTGTCGTCATGGTCAACAACGTTTTTAAAAAGCCTCTCATCGATATTCACGGCGGTGGTTTCGATTTGAAATTCCCTCACCACGAAAACGAAATCGCCCAATCCCGTGCTCACAACGGCACAAAGCTCGCCAATTACTGGATGCACTGTGGCTTCTTGCTTACCAATGGCGTGAAGATGTCTAAATCCTTAGGAAACTCCATCTTAGCCAAAGACGTTTTAGAGCGTCACAGTGGAAATGCTATCCGCCTTTTCTTCCTCTCAACCCATTATCGTGCACCTGTAAATTACACAGAAGAGAATCTTGAATCTTGTTCTCGTTTGGATAAAAAGTATAACACCTCTTTAAAGAAAGCATATTACAAGCTTGCGTTAGAAAAGAAAGAACAAGGCGACTTGATTTTGGAAGAATATGAGAACTTTATGAACGCGTTAGCCGATGATTTAAATGTCGCAAACGCAATGACTGTTCTCGATCGTCTCATCAAAGAGATCAACACCATCACCATGAAAAAAGAAATAGATTTCAACCGCTTAGCCGATCTTTTCTACACAGCGATGAAACTTTGCCTTATCTTAGGTCTTTCTTACCCCATGGAAGAATTATCTCAAGCGGATAGAGAGATGCTCTTAGCATACAATCATGCGCGCGAAATCAAAGATTTCAAAACAAGCGATGAACTTCGTCCTATCTTAATGGAAAAGGGTTTGATTTAAACAAATAAAAGATGACTGGAAAGCCAGTCATCTTTTTATATAAAAACGGGCTGCTGAAAGCCCGTTTTTCTTATTTCTTCTGAGGGTGAAGCGCTTCGTCTTCTTGTAAGATATTCGTCCATTCCTGAATATCTTTTTCCGAAGGGACAAAGATATAGGGAACGTTGCGATATAAGCTATAATAATCAAATCCGTAGCCGACAATATATCTTTGTTCTTCTGTTTCTAAACCAGTGAAATCCGCTTTTTCATCGAAAGACAATTGATGATTGTGGCGTTTGATTAAAACAACTACATAGAGATTCTTTGGATGATATTTTTCACTGATGTACTGTTTCAAGAAATGCATTGTTGTACCAGTATCAATGATATCTTCAATCAGATAGACGTCTCTTCCAGTTAAATCATTATCAGGTTCCTTTGTGATATGAACATCACCAGAAGAAGAGATTCCTTCATAAGAAGATGCTTTTAACGTATCTAAGATGACCGGATGCTGAATGTGTTTCACCAACTCAAACATAAACGGCATAGCACCGTTCATGATGCCGAGAATGACCGGAACACCATTGTCATTCTTTTCAATTTGTCGATCGATTTCATTGGCGAGACGATTGCAGACACGGACGATTTCATCTTCGGATAAAATGAGCTTCTCCATATTATGGGCCTCCGTTAATAAAAATTATTTTACTTACTTTTTATTTTTTTGTAAATTGCTTCTGAAGAAAAAAATAAAAAAAGCTGTTACATTCTAAAATGTCCCCCTCTTTTTGTCATCTAGGATTTGATCACTCCTCATTTTTCTCTTTTTTTAAAAAAACGGATAAAAGTGCTAGGAATTTTCTTCCAAAAAGAAAGTGAAAATCATTTTTATAAAAAAATCACAAAAGTACTTGCATTTCTTCTTCATTTTTGAGACAATAATACAGCGCCGCAATTAAGGCGTCTTGGATCATTAGTGTAGAGGCCTATCACGTCTCCCTGTCACGGAGAAGATCACGGGTTCGAATCCCGTATGATCCGCCATTTATTTGCAGGTGTAGTTCAATGGTAGAACGCAACCTTGCCAAGGTTGACACGCGGGTTCGATTCCCGTCACTTGCTCCATCAAGTAAAATCAGGTCTGCATTGCAGACCTTTTTTTGTACCAATACTCTTTTTATACTTTATAATAGAGACATATTGTTTTAGAAAGGCGGTCTTATGAAATTCAAAATTTACACTTTAGGATGCAAAGTCAATTCTTATGAATCAGAATCGCTGAAAGAGCGCCTTATCGATTTAGGTTATCAAGAAGCAGAGAAAGATGAAGAAAGTGATCTTTTCTTCATCAACACCTGCGCTGTAACTAACGAAGCAGAGAAGAAAGATTTGCAAAAAACAAGAAGTGTCGCAAGAAAGTTTCCTCAAGCTAAGATTGTCATCATGGGTTGTTCTTCCCAAATTCACAAAGAAAAATATCTTGCAATACCACAAGTCATCACAGTGATTGGAAACTCTTCGAAAAACAAGGTGGAATGTCTTTTAAATGATTCTAATCGCGACCATGTAAATGAAGATTCTCGTCACTTTTCCTACGAAGATACGCCGACAAGAGAAGGAGAAAAGAACGTCAGAGGTTATATCAAAGTCCAAGACGGATGCAACAATTTCTGTTCCTATTGTGTCGTACCCTTCACTAGAGGAAACTCAAGAAGCCGCAAAAAGGACTCTATTTTAAAAGAGTGCAAAGATCTTTTAAATCAAGGAATCAAAGAGCTCATTATCGGTGGCATTGATACCGGATCCTATCAAGATCCTGACCATCCAGGATATGATCTCACTTCTCTTTTAAAAGATATGTTGGCACTTTCTGATCAACCTTATCGCATCCGTATCTCCTCGATTGAAGCGAGTCAAGTAGATGAAGAATACATCGCTTTATTCCGCGACCACAAAGATATCCTTTGTCCTCATTTTCATCTTCCGTTGCAAAGCGGATCACAAAAGACGCTTTTACGCATGAACCGCAAATACTCTTTAACAGACTTTGAAGCGCTGGTTACAAAAATCCGCAGTGAGATCCCTGAAGCCGGTATTTCTACGGATGTCATTTGTGGATTCCCTGGCGAAACAGAAGAAGACTTCCAAGAGACCTATGATTTTTGTAAAAGAATCTCTTTCATGAGAATTCACGCCTTCCCCTATAGTGAAAGACCTTTTACTATGGCCGCAAAATTAAGCAATCCTATTCCAGTGAGAACACGTATGGACCGCGTCAAAAAACTGATGGAATTAAGTGAAGAAAATGACATGCTTTTCCGTAAAAAACTTCAAGGTCAAAGCGTAACTGTTCTTATCGAAGAGAAGAATAAAGAAGGAAAATGGGAAGGATATTCTGAAAACTATCTTCGTTTTTCCATCGAAAGCGATGAAAATATCGAATCTTCCTTCTATTCCGTAAAAATCATTTGATTTCTTGTACAAAACCATATATAATTATTTGAGTTTGGGGCTGTAGCTCAATTGGGAGAGCGCCTGCTTTGCAAGCAGGAGGTCGCGAGTCCGATCCTCGTCAGCTCCACCAAATTTATATAACATGTCTGATACATGCTTAGAATTCTTCTAAGAGGTCAGACTTTTTTTCTTTTTCAGTAACTATAGCCATTTTTTAAAGTTACATCCTTTATACGATAAAGAAAACGCAATAATGATTACAGAACTTACCAAAGTGATTTAATATTACATAAAGAAGAACCGCTAGGAAACTAACACTTAAAAGACAAACCAGAGGGATTTTACAATCAGTCATTTCGTGCACATCAAATATAAAGTTGTCGGTATTTTAATCTATCATAAGCATCATATCTTTTTAAATATTGATTGTTGACTTCCATTTATTGTCACACTTTTATCCACTGGATTTTCGTACATCCATGTTTATTGATGTTAGAAGCATCTATTAACCGTGCGTTTTACTCTTCATTCGATGTGTACTTATACATGTGTAAATCTATCTTGCATCCCTCTGTTCTTTTTGCTAGACTAGTTCAAAAGGAAATTTAAATAATGAAACTTGTATCTATTAGCTTTGATGACGGTACGATTTATGATAAACGCTTTATTGAATTGCTCAATAAGTATCACTTAAGAGCTACCTTCAATCTCAACTCCGGTTTGGATAATTATGTTTGGTATTACGAAGATAAAATCGCAATCAAAAGACCTTGCCTTGCTGAAGTCAAAGACATTTATAAAGGCCATGAGGTTGCATCCCATACCTCTACTCACCCCAAACTCACGGAAGAAAGCGATGAAGAAATCATTCGACAAGTCAATTCAGATATCGATAAATTGAGCGAAATCTTCTCTTGTGAGGTTCCTTCCTTTGCCGTTCCTTTTGATCTCTGCAACGAACATATTATCGAAGTAGTTCGCAATAACACGAAGGCTAAGAATATCCGTACCCCTTATTATATGCCGAACACCTTCTTGCCTAAGGATCCATACCACTTAGGCATCACAGCCATGTATGATGACAAAGACATCTATGAAAGATTAGAAGCCTTCATCAAGAACGATGATCCTGTCTCTTATTTCATCATTGCAGGTCACGCCTATGAATTTGAAGTCAAAGATGATTGGGGCAAGATTGAAGACCTCTTAAAGTATCTTTCTTCTCACGATGAATTTGAAGTTGTCACTGTCAAAGAAGCTGTTAAACGTATCTTTGGCTAATTCAAAAAACGATAACATCAACTATTATTTTTAAGAAATTGGCAATTGTATTTCTTCTGGTGTTGTGGGGATTTCCACAATATTTTGGCGGAACTCTTTCTTCAATTTCTTAAGTTAAAAAAAGCAAACCATCACGGTTTGCTTTTTCTTTATTCTTCTCTTTTAGGACGGCCGTTTTCGTCGTAATTTCCACCAGTATTGGATCTATCTGGATCTATCAAAAACACTTTGCGCAAAGATTTTTCCAGCTTTCCTCCTTTGAGGCTAGCGACATTGCTCTCTTCGACATTTTTTACAATAGATTCTGGTAAGAGATCAATCAGTTTTTGGCGATAAATCTTACGCTGTTTTTTATGTTCGTTTCTGAGCTTTTCATACTTAGCAACTACGCCGCTGTCACGAGCGAGTTTAGAAATCTTGTTGAAGAGATTGGCAGAGGTGATAAAGTCAATCAACATCAGGCCGTATACAATACCTAAGACAAAGATATAACCTAGGTGAACACCCTGAGCGGGAAGTGTCGGATTTCCAAATATAAAATTAAAGGTTAAAGAGAAGAGGTTATATACAAAAGGATTGAGTAAATAATAATATAAGGTTGCAACTGCAAACCATACCAAAGAGAATAAAGGACAGACAATACCCATGATATTGCCTTTCATATTAGAGTAATCCCAGAGTCTCACCTTAAAACCTTTGACAAAGATCAAACCGGCCAAAAACTCTAAAAGAACCATCGATAGTCCCATTACGCTCAAAGGAATCAAATCGTAAACTGTCGGCCCGCACTCATACATATGACCGTGGAGATTTCCCATCGGATTATAAAATTTCATACTGTCAGGGGCAAGGGATAAAACACCAAAAACCAAAAAGAACATCGCCGTCAAACCAAAACCATACAATGGCAACCAAGGTCCTTTCATAAAGCCGGGATTCACCCATTTTTTGGCTGATACGAATCTGCGAAACAAGAGTTCTAAACAATATCCGGCCATAGAGCCTAAAAGGAACATCACGCAGATCATCAAAAATATTTCGATCGGAAGATTCGGATCGGCTTCTGCAGTAATAATTATTTGTCTTATCATCATTTCTTTTTTACCTTTTCTACTAAATATGATAGCATACTATAGATAAAAACATTCTTTTTTTAGGGAGGTATTATATGAATCAACCTAGAATTATCTTTTTGGGAACTCCGGAAATTTCCGCCCATGTCTTAGAAGGTCTCATCAAAAACGGCTTTCAAGTCGTCGGTGTCGTCACCAAGGAAGACAAGGTTCGCGGTAGAAATAATAAGATAGAAGAATCTCCCGTCGCTTTAAAAGCACACGAATTTAATATTCCGGTTCACAAACCGCATCGTTTAAACAAAGATTTCCAATTCATCTTGGATTTGAAGCCCGATCTATTGCTCACCTTTGCGTATGGTCAACTCATCACCGATGAAATCTTAGCTCTCGGTACCTATAAGCCATTAAATCTTCATGCTTCCTTGCTTCCTAAATATCGCGGAGCTGCTCCGATTCAATATGCCCTGAGAAACGGGGATGCTTTCACCGGTGTCTCCTTGATGGAGATGGTGCATGAGATGGATGCTGGCGATGTCTACGCTGTCAAAGAATTGCCTATCGATCCTTTCGATAACTACACTTCTTTGGCGAACAAATTATCTGATGTTGCACTTGAGCTTGCCTTAGAAGCTCTTCCTAAGTACTTTAATCACGAATTGCCAAATAGAGAACAAGATCCTCAGCTAGTCACTTTCTGTCCCACGATAAAGAAAGAAGAAGAACATTTAGATCTCTCTTTATCTCCAGAACAATTTGTCAATCAAGTCCGCTCTTTATCTTTCACTCCGGGTGGTTATCTTTACCGCGATGACGAAATCATCAAAATCTATGAAGCTAGAGTCTACAGCGATAAAGTTGAAAAAGAGTGTGGCACGATTGTTCTTGCGAAAAAGAAAAATATTGTATTGCAGTTACAATCCGGTCAAGTGCTCCTCACCTTGCTTCAACGCCCTGGCAAAAAGATGATGTCCGCCTCTGACTTTAACAATGGTGTCAAAGACTTTGAAGGAGCTATTTTAAAGTGACAACAAAAAAAGTCAAAGAAGAAAAGACAAATGCGATGCGCCTCTTAGAAGTAAATAATGTTGTTTACCGCAGTCATGAATATGATCCTGAGAAGGCAATCTCTGCTTTAGAGGTAGCAAAATCATTAAACGAAAATCCAGAACAGGTCTTTAAAACTTTAGTCACGACGAGCAAAAGCAAAAATCATTATGTCTTTGTCATTCCTGGTAATGCCGAGCTCGATTTAAAAAAGGCAGCCAAGGCCGCCGGTGAAAAATTTATCGAACTGATACCACAGAGAGAACTCCTTCCTCTTACCGGATATATCCATGGCGGTTGTTCCCCTATCGGTATGAAAAAGCAATTTGCGACTTTTATTAATGAAACCGCGCTTCTATTTGACTCCATCATCATCAGCGGTGGAAGAATCGGCTTTCAAGTAGAATTGAATCCAAACGATTTAGCAGCGTTGATACAAGCGAATTTTTACGATTTAACCGCATAAAAAAAGGCAACGGAGACCGTTGCCTTTTCACTTGCAAATCACTTATTTCTTAACGGTAGAAACGGTGGTAACAAGGCCGAATAAACCGGCGATGATATAGAGGATACCAGAGAGAACAGCACCGACACCAAGACCATCTTTTGCCGACGCCTGACCGATATCGACAGAGAATCCACCTTCGACAAAGCTAAGAGTCAAGAAGCAAAGAACACCAGCGACAATCGTGAGGATTGCGATGAATAAAGCAATCATGCCGCGGACATTTCTCGATAACTTAGCAAAGAGAGCGACACAAAGAAGGGCAGCGACTAAACCGATGATGAAGATGGCTAAGATAGCGCCGTTAAGTTCAACTGCAACACCGTTGTCACCAATTTTAGCTTGTCCGCCAAAAGCGTAAGCAAAACCAGAAACTGTCATTGTGGTTTTGGTACCAAGAACGGAGACTTCAGCAGTGTAGAACGGAAGTAACATAAAGACGATACCTAACAATGTAGATAAGAGAATAAAGAACTTCCCGGCTTTAGCAAATAGTTTCATAAAAAATACCTCGTTACATGTACTATACGTTATTTTTAGACAAAATCAAGAGTGATGAGGCGAATTTTCATAATTGAACATGATTCAAAGACAAATTTTTCATTTCGTAAAGAACGAATGACAACACAAAAAAAGACTTCAGCATCGCTGAAGTCTAATTTGTTTAATAGTTTGCCTTGCCTTCAGAACCGAAGAGCTTAATCTTTTCTTCACAAGTGGCGCAGATAGCTTCAAAGCCAGGCTTGAGAAGTTTTCTCGGGTCATAACCCTTGGATTCATTTGCAGCAGTCGGATCGGCTTTACCGGCCTTGCAATACTCAATGGTAGCACCCGCGAAAGCTAACTGGCATTCGGTGTTAACGTTGATCTTAGAAATACCATCGTGAATAGCGTGAGTGATCTGTTCTGCAGGGATACCTGTGCCGCCATGAAGAACTAACGGCATACCACAAGTAGCTTCATTGATCTTTTCAAGAGCATCAAAGTGGAGGCCTTTCCAATCTTCCGGATATAAGCCGTGAATGTTACCGATACCGGCAGCGAGGAAATCAACACCTAAAGATGCGATTTTTCTGCATTCTTCCGGATCCGCAACTTCACCATCAGCAGTGATACCATCTTCAGTGCCACCGATAGCGCCGACTTCAGCTTCGATAGAAACGCCGTGGTCATGAGCTAAAGCGACAAGTTCTGTAGTCTTAGCGACATTCTCTTCAAACGGTAAGGAAGAACCGTCGAACATGATGGAAGTATATCCTGCTTCAACACATGCTTTGGCTGCATCGTAATTGCCATGGTCAAGATGGATTGCGACAGGAACTGTAATTCCTAAAGCTTCATCTAAGTTTCTGACTAAGTTAGCGACAGTCTTGTATCCGCCCATATACTTAGCAGCACCCATAGAAGTGGCGATGATAACCGGGCTGTTTAACTTCTGTGCAGTAAGAAGAATCGCCTTTGTCCACTCTAAATTGTTGGTGTTGAAGTGGGGAACAGCATAATGGCCCTTTTTAGCGGCCTGTAACATTCTAGTTGCATTGACAATCATAGTTATGGAACCTCTCTTTCAATACATTCTTCAATCATTTTAAATGCTGTTATATGTTTTTACAACTCAAACATGAAAGATTGTTATAAAACTATCTTGTTTTGCTTATTGCATGCACGTTTTCTTACTTTTTTCATCATTTCTTTGAAAATTGCGCAAGCTGTTTTTTCTTCTTCCTCGAGTTATTAAACAAAACAGATTTTTGCTGAAATATCTTATGAAAGTAAAAAGGTGTGGAGACCACACCTTTTATGTTATTCTTCTTCCGCTTTTCGGATGATCTTTTTAATCTTTTTGACAATTTCTGGTTTGGGAGTGCTGACAAATTCAATGGAATATCCATGATCTTTAATCTCACGAAGGTTCAACCTTGTGTTTTCAAAATCAACGCGTGTTTTCACTTTGAACTCAACCGGTCCAATCAAGAAACCAGCATAGGCAAAATCATGAATACATTCATCTAAGCTAGACCAAACCTTATTGAATTCTCCTTCTTTCAAGAAGACATTGATCGGGCGAATCACTTTGTTATCTCTTCTGATTTTCGGCAATCCCTTGTGAACTAAAGAAGAAGGAGTGTAATTGATTCCATCTTGAGAAATGCAGCGAAGACGCAACAAATTCTTTGATTTTTCTTCTCCTTCCACAGAAAGATAAATATCCTTCTGATAAACTTGTTCCACAATAGTGGACTGCTTTTTGATTTCTTCTAACGCTTTTTTGCTCTGGGTGTGAAGTAGGAAACGATTGGTATATAACGTTCCAGCTCTCATCTCATCAAATGTCATATCATTGTTTAAGATGATGTCAGCGTATTGACGACAAGGGTTGATGGTGGAAAGATAAGATTTAACAATATATTTAAAGTAAGCAGAAATCGTAAAGACAGAAGAGGCGGACGTAATCTTAGCATCGCGGATGATACGGCGTAAAAATAGCGACTTAGGATTGCCGTCAATAAAGTCTTTTATCGTATTGACATCTTCAAGTTCATCAAGGAGGGTGCTATCTAACGAATAAATACCTTCGACAATGATGACTTCATAATCTTTTCCGCTGATATAGCTGTTAGATGGCACACGTTCTGATACGACTTTAGAGTATTTTTTCTTGCTGATACGACGATTTTTCAACAAGAGTTTTACATCTGCAGCAGCCTCTTTCATGTCATAGACAGTCGGTTCATCGAAGTTCAATTTGGCCCATTCTACGGCCAAAGCATCGATGAATTTATCTACGTCTTCTTCGTTGAGAAGATCCGTGATATTATCACGGATTCTCTCTAAGACTTCCGGCTTGTATTTGCTGTCAAAAGGGACATCATAAATGATTTTTTTGATGCGGGAGCAAATCTCTTTCATATTTGGAAGGCTGTTGTCAAAAAAGTTAAGATTAACCTTATTCGGAATAATGTTGGACAAACCGACATTGTATTGATCTAAAGAGATAATACAAGTCTTATGACCATTTTGTTGTAATAATTCTTTGAGAATGGCAGCGCAGTAACTCTTACCGGAGGAGGAGGCGCCAGCGATTAAAATGACCGCTTTATGTTCTTTTTCTAACGTCTCTTCCACCATGTCTAAGTTGGCGTAGGCCCACTTATTTATATGGTGAACTTCATATGCCATATCACTTACCTAATAATCCAACCGACTAACATATCTGCGGTGTTGTAGAAGAGTTTACCAATGGGGAAGGCGTTTTGTTCTACAAGTCCTAAATCATTGATTAAGAAATCATCAATTACGGTGTTTCCAAAGCGGAGCATTGTATCGTTGATTAAAACAAGGACAACGAAGACTAATAAAAGCCAAAGAGTAGATTTGGCGACGCGGAAGACACCGCCAAAGATTCT
This sequence comes from uncultured Mollicutes bacterium, assembly GCA_900539865.1. Lineage (GTDB taxonomy): Bacteria > Bacillota_I > Bacilli_A > RFN20 > CAG-288 > Enterosoma. The sequence continues at coordinate 176,776 of UQDS01000001.1, forward strand.
TCCAAGGAAATTTTTACCTTCTTCACCAAAGCAAGTCTTCCAAATCGGACGAAGAATCAAGCGCAATAAGACAAACGCAAGGACAAAGATGAGCAAGAAGCCGATGCCAAAGAGAGTCAAAGCAGAAAATGAAGAGGCGATTGCAGTACCGACATCAGAAGAAAGATTGACCGCATTGCTTACAAAGAGAGATTGGAAGAATGTGGGGAATCCCATTTCGGTAAGACCGTTTTGAAGCTGAATGGTACGTTGGGAAACGTCACTGACTAACGGTGCGTTGAAGATGCTTGACTCCGGAATGGTCTTAAGATAAAGAGAAGTTAACCAATCATAGCCAACAGCAGAATTAAGCAACGCTTTTCCAATCGGAACACCGATGAAATAGCCCGCTAAACCAGATAGTAACAACATCGGCCAAGTGATGTGTTTGCTCGAAAAACCTTTGATTAAACCAAAGATGAGGGCTAAGCTCAAAATAACAACTAATGCAATATCAATGTATCCCATAAGCAAAGAAGCTCCTTTCTTTAATAATAAATTGAATTCTTGACTTTCTTTTCAAATTCCGGTCCAAGAAGAGCGTTGATGATTAAAAAAGCAAAGTCAATCGTGCTTGCTGCACTTCTACCAGTGATGATATTTCCATCACGCACCGCATAGGTGTCAATATAAGTGCCACCGAAATCTTCATTCATGGAAGTAAAGCAAGTGTATTCACGTCCTTTTAAAAGTCCGAGATGACCTAAAATTGTCGGTCCGGCACAAATTGCAGCAATCAATTTTTTCCGTCTGTGAAAATCGAGAACCATATTCAAGAATTGAGGGTTTTTCTCTTCTGCTTGATATTCGGGACCACCCGGTATAATCAAGCCATCATACTCTTGAATGTCGACATTTTTCAAATTGACCATATCCGAAGAAACAACACCATATCGTCCCGTAGCGACTGTAGAGTCAATTGCGGCAAAGGTGACATCTAAACCCGCGCGGCGCAATATCGCTAATGTGCCAATCGCTTCGATGTCTTCAAATCCGTCTGTGACCACAAGAAGTAATTTCATAGTCTTATCCTCCTTTCGTGGAAAATAAAATTTATTTCCTATATAATATCACAAGAATAGAGGACTGAATATGAACTCAATCGTAAAAGAATTAAACAACATTGAAAATTATACCTTTCCCTTTGAGGGAGAGAAGCATTTAGCGACAATTGTCGTAATTCCGTATCACTTGGAGGATGAAAAAGAAAAGATTTCGCCTTTGCTCAACACTTATATTGAAATAGTGAGACAAATTTCACGTTTTGAACCAGTTGTTGTAATTGCTGATCCAGCTATTGACTACAAGATTGTGAGCAAGTTTCAATTTGAACGTGTCCATGTTTTACGCTTGCATTATGAAAGCGCGTGTGCGCGCAATATCTTGCCCCTCTTTTTGAAAAACGATGCAGATAAAAGGCTCTGTGGAATCGACTTTAAAAATGTAGACGACACCAATGAATACGACGAGAAGCTAGCGAAAGAACTTCTTTTAGAGCTGCGTATTCACCGTCACAACGAAACAGATTTTTCTTTCCAAAATGATTTTGTAATCACAGATGGAAAGGAAACAGTGCTTCTTAGTGAAAACTTACTTCAACTTCCCTGTTTTTCTTCTTTGTCGAAAGATGCTATCGAACAATCTTTATCCGCTTTGCTCCACGCAAAAAAGATACTTTGGCTTCCCAAAGCCATCACAAATGACAATCGTTTCGGATACGTCACTAATGATTGTTATTTTTTAAAGCCCGATGTCATCGCTTTAAATACAATAGAAGACGAATCAGATACTGACTATTCAAAATATGTAGAGAATCTCACTTACTTACAAAAAGCCACAAATGCAATCGATGCCCCTTATACGATTGTCTCTCTTCCTCGTCCAGCGGTCGATCAAAAGACATGTTTTAGCAAGGAAAGTTACCTCAATATCTACATGGGAGAAAAATTTGTTCTTCTTCCTCAATTCCAGGTAGAGCAAGATAAAGTAGCAATGGACATCTTGTCTTCTATCTACCAAGGCGAAAAGGAAATCATCCCTATTGATTGCACGCCACTTCTGATGCAAAACCTCTCTCTTCGTGAACTTGCATTGCAAATACCGTATATGGATGGTTATCCGATTTTCCCAGATGACAAAGATAAATAATTCTAAACCTAGCTATAAAAATACAATTAAAAAAATCATATTATCAAATTTTATAAATTTTACGGCTTTTTAAAATATTAAAAAGTTTTTCTTAAACTCTCTTAGAAAAAAACACAAAAGGAGATAAAGTTATGATTCTCATGTCGTTTAATGTCAACTCGATAAAAGCCTATTTAGCCAAAGATTTGTTGAATCAATGGGTCGATATCAAACCCGATATGATCGGATTTGAAGAGTTAAAACTCAGCGAAACCGAACACAAAAATTTCCCCTTTTCCATGGAAGGATATGAGCCTTATTGGACAGTATCCAAAGTGAAAAAAGGATACTCAGGCACAGCTATCATGACTAAAATTAAGCCTTTATCCGTTCATTATGGTTTAATTGATGGAAAATACGATGATGAAGGTAGAGCTGTGACGTTGGAGTTTGAAAAAATTTATTTTGTCACACTCTACGTTCCAAACTCAGGAAACGAGCTCAAACGTCTTCCTTATCGCATTGAGTTTGAAGAAGATTTACGAGCATATCTTAAGCAACTCATGGAAACAAAACCGGTCATTGTCACCGGTGATTTGAATGTCGCTCATCAAAATATCGATTTAAAAAACCCTTCCAGCAATCATCACAGCGCCGGCTTTACCGATGAGGAAAGAGCTGAATTCGATAAACTTCTTTCCATCGGACTTGTCGATACCTTCCGTCAGCTTCACCCAGAAGAGAAGAAATACTCTTGGTGGTCTTATCTTCGTCACGCTCGCGCTACCAATGCCGGTTGGAGAATCGACTATATGTTAGTGAGCAAAGAACTGCTCCCCTATGTAAAAAGAAGTGAAATTTTAAACGATGTGTATGGCTCTGATCATTGCCCCGTTCTTTTAGAGATTGATTTATAAGTAAAATAATTGAAATATCACGCTAAAAATAGTAAGTTATATACAGATATTTATTTTTTCAATAACAAAAACAGGCATTGCAATTAGCTATTCTATTTTGCATGTATTTTCTTGAGGTATTCACAATGAATCAAAAAAACAATCCAACAGAAATCTTTTCGAATGATACGGGCAATTATCCGATCAAAATTGTCGCGTTAGGCGGCTTGGATGAAATGGGTAAAAACTGCTATGTCATCGAGGTGAATGGCGATGCGTTCATCATCGAAGCAGGTTTAAAATATCCGACAAATCTCATGCCAGGTGTCGACTGTATCATTCCTGATTTCAGCTATATAAAAAGCATTTCCCATCGCGTTAAGGGTATCATTATCACTCATGGTCACGATGATCAATACGGCGCCCTTCCCTATCTACTCAACGTTTGCAGAGCTCCTGTTTATGCAACGCAGACAACAATCTCTATGATTTTTGTCACTTATGCAAAACGCTTTAAAAAGCTCAGCAATTATGACTTTATTCCTGTTGAGCCAAGCGATACATTAGAAATTGCCGGTCACGTATTTGAATTGTTCCAGACTACACACTCCATAGCGGAATCCTTTGGTTTTGCTCTTCGCACACGTCTTGGAAATATCGTTTATACCTCCGATTTCATCTCTGACTACGCTTCGTTAAAAGGTTATAGCTTTGACTTAACCAAAGTCGCTCGTCTAAGCGAAAATGAAAAGACTTTCCTCTTGATGACAGAAAGCGAAAGCGCAGACGTTCCCGGTATCTCATCACCCAATCATAAAATTACGAATCAAATTCTCAGCGCGATTGAAGACCCCACTGGAAAGACATTTATCTCCATTTACAATCAAAATTTCTATAACATTCAAGAAGTAATCAATTTAGCAAAGCGCTATAAAAAGAAAATTTGTATCGCCAATCCAGAACAAGTAGAATTCTTCTCCGCGATGGCCAAAATCGGCGACCTTGTCATCCCGGATGACATGAAGATCAAAGCCGAAGATATTGGCAAAGTATCCAACAAAGATGTGATTATTCTCGTAACCGGAAGCGGAGAACATCTCTTTAGCTTCTGCCGCGAAATCTGTTATGGCAATGTTCCCCATCTCAAAGTAGAAACGAATGACACTTGGATCAATTGTGCACCCTTTGTTCCCGGAACAGAAGTCAGCGCTGTTGAAACAGCTGACACCATATTCCGTACCGATTGTCATGTCATTACACTCAGCCGTAAAGAAGTCTCTTCCATGCACGCATGTCAAGAGGATTTAAAACTGATGATTTCTCTCTTCCGCCCCAAGAATTACTTGCCGATCAAAGGTGACTTTAAATTGTTGATTGCCAATGCGCAACTCGCTGTTGATTTGGGTATCGGTTTGAATCACTTCAATACCTTTGTCTTTGACAATGGTATGGTCTTAGCCTTCGATGAAAACGGAAAGAAAGTCAACCGCAATATTACTGTCAAATGCGGTGATGTCATGGTTGATGGCAACAGTGTTGGCGATGTAAAAGAAGGCGCGATTGAAGAAAGAACAAAAATGGCTGATGGTGGTGTCGTTGTCATCGGTATCACTATCTCCATGAAAGAGAAAAAGATTGTCTCGAAACCGGACATTCAAATGCGCGGTTTCCTTTACTTAAAAGACAGCGAACCTATTTTAGAACACATTTCCAGCTATCTTATCAATTATATCAACAATGCGTTGCACAGCGAAAAAACTCCTTCTGTCAACGAAATGAGTAGAAAAATTTCTGAAAAAATCAATTATTATCTCATAAAAGAAATTGAAAAGAACCCCTTCGTCTTCCTTCAAATTCTCGATCTAGATGAGCTTGATGTATTAGATCCTCATTAAAATATAAACGCCTGATATATTCAGGCGTTTTTTCATTTAAAAAGGATGCTTAAATAAATATTTATATAAGCATCCCTTTATTTTTTAATGAAATGTAAGTTTCTTTACTTGACTAATTCAACACCACGGCTTGTTCCGATACGAGTTGCACCGGCTTCTACCATAGCGATCATATCTTCCTTGGTACGAACGCCGCCAGAAGCTTTGACACCCATATCCGGGCCAACTGTTTTTCTCATCAATTCAATGTCGTGAACAGTCGCACCGCCTTTAGAAAAACCGGTGGAAGTCTTGACGAAATCCGCACCCGCTTTCTTTGCTAAAAGACAGGCTCTAACCTTTTCTTCATCGGTGAGAAGACAGGTTTCAATGATGACTTTCAAGACAAGATCACCGCAAGCTTCTTTTAAGAGGGCAATTTCATTTTCAACTAAGTCATCTTGGCCATTTTTTAACCATCCGACATTGATAACCATGTCTAATTCTGTTGCACCATCTTCAATGGCTTGTCTTAATTCAAAGACTTTACTCGCCGTAGAAGTAGCACCTAAAGGAAAGCCGATGACTGTGCAGACTTTGCTATTGGAACCTTTCAATTTTTCTGCGCAATATTTGACCCAGCAAGGATTGACGCAAACCGAAGCAAAATTGTGTTCTATTGCTTCTTCACAAATTTGTTTCACCTGAGCTTCGACAGCATCTTGAGCAAGAATAGTGTGATCAATCAAACGATTGTAATCCATAAAATAATTTCTCCTTAAAAATATTATATCACAACATCTGTTGTGTAAATTAGATATATATATTATTACTAAGGGTTGAAATCATTTCCCCTTTCTTGTATAATTATAAATCGCTGTTATATAGCATTGCACATAAATTATAGATAGGAGAATTACGAATATGGCAAACATTAAATCTCAACAGAAACGTATCTTAACAAACGAAAAGAGCAGATTAGCTAACGCTTCTTTCAAATCCAAGATGAGAACTGCTATCAAGAAAGTTAACGCTGCTGTCGCTAACAAAGATCTTGAATTAGCTACTTCCCTTCTTCCGGAAGCTGTCGCTTTAATCGATAAGTCCGTCAAGGAAGGTGTCCAGCAGCTCAACACTGCTTCCAGACAGAAGAGCGCTTTAATGAAAGCTGTCAACTCTTTAAAAGCCGAAGTTAAATAAGCAGCTGTTCATCCTATCAAGAGAAATATAAAAAGGCCGGAAACCCGGTCTTTTTGTGGTTTTATAACTAATGTTTTAACAACTCATGAAAAAAGCACCTCTTTGGTTTTATTCTATAAAGATAGAATTTAACTTTATAGGTGCTTTTTATCTTTTTGAAAAGCGTAGATAATTCTTGCTGAACAACGTGATGAATAGCATCAATCTTACATCGCCGTCATCTTGATTGATTTTAATGTCTTTTTCAATCAAAGAAAGATCGTTCATGATGCGAACAAGGGTATAAAAAGTCAATGCTTTGACATCGCGTAGGTTGTAATAGACAACACCTGGTTTCATCCCCAGTTCTTTGGCAATTTCATCTTTTGAAAAACCTTTTTGGTGCAAATTCTTGATGAGAGCCATATTGTTAAACTGGGTTGCAAATATCGGTAAGAGACCAAGAGGTTCGTTTCCACCTTTTCGCAAATCTTCATAAACATGTAAAGCTTCCTTGATATTCCCTTTCACTAGGTGGGAAACAATAGAGAACACTTTTTCTTCTAATGGTCGGTATACAAGTTCTTCTACATCGATACGTCTGACCATCTTGGTATAAGTAAATAACTTATCCAAGTTGTTCATGAAAGATAGATAATCCCCTTTTGTTCTCTCCAATAAAAGAGCAGCAGCTTCTCGATCAATATCTTTGTTTTCTTCTTTTGCCCGACGATAAGCTAACATGATGTAATCGTCATCACTTGGAATATCACAGCTGATTAATGTGATTGCAGGAGAGGAAAGCGCCTTATTCGGTGTTCCAGATTTAACCACCTCCCCCGGAACTGAAATATATAAATCAGTATCCGGAGAGGGGTCCATCAGATATTCTTCTAACGCTTTGTAATCCTGCTCACTTTCTCTGATGGATCCTTTGCGGGATTTCGCATCCAAGAAAAAATAAGCATTACTTACAACAATGGTCTTTCTTTCATCGAAAAGAGAGATGGACTGACATGCTTCCACAATAAGAGAAACCGGATCTTTATATCCATCATATTTTTCCACAGACTGAAGTTCAATCGAGTTTAACTTCTTCTTCAGTTCACGATAAAGAGTATGGGTATTATACCCAGGATCTTTTCCATAAAAGACTTTGACCATGATTTTATATTTTAGAATTTTTCAAAAGGAACATCTTCTTCATCAATAGCAACGATGGATTCAATGACAACCTTGGTGAAAGGAGCGTCATTTCCATCTGTTCTTACCGATGCGATTTTGTCAACGACTTCCATGCCGGAAAGAACTTTACCAAAAGCAGCATACTGTCCATCTAAGAAAGTATCATTCGCGTCACAAATGAAGAATTGAGAACCAGCAGAGTTCGGATTCATAGCACGAGCCATGGAAATGACACCTCTTTTGTGAGATAAGGTGTTTTTGACACCATTGACTGCAAATTCACCTTTAATGGTATAACCCGGACCACCAGTACCATTTCCAAGCGGACATCCGCCTTGAATCATAAAGCCTTTTATGATGCGGTGGAAAGTGAGTCCATCGTAAAATTTGCTTTTGACTAAAGAGACAAAGTTTGCACAGCTAATCGGTGCGTTCTTACGGTCTAATTCGATTTGAATTTCACCGAAATCTTTAACGTTGATAACAATCATGATATATACCTCATTTCTAATTACTTATTATAACAAAAAACAGACAATTCATCCTACTGGTTTTGAGTTAACTTCTCTTTCTTATCGTATGGAAAAATAAATTTATGTGAAGCTGTTTTCACTAAAAAAGAGAGGCTTATAAGCCTCTCTAAAATTATCAATTAGTCTTTCTTAACAGAGTCTTGATTCTTGACTGCGTTAATTTTAGCGTTGATTGCTTCTTGATCTCCAAGATAATAATGCTTGATCGGCTTGAGATCTTCATCAAGTTCATAAACAAGCGGTACACCAGTAGGGATGTTGAGATCAGCGATATCAGCATCGGAGATATTGTCAAGATATTTGACCAAAGCTCTTAAAGAGTTGCCGTGAGCAGCAATAAGAACTTTCTTACCAGCCTTAAGTTCCGGAACGATAACTTCGTTATAATACGGAACAACACGAGCGATTGTATCCTTTAAAGACTCGTGAAGCGGAAGCTCTTTCGGATCGATGTTCTGATAAGCTTCCTGAAGGGCAGGATTTCTTTCATCGGTAGCTTCTAAAGCCGGCGGTGCAATATCAAAAGATCTTCTCCATTGATGGACTAATTCAGAACCATATTTTGCAGTAGTTTCGGCTTTGTTAAGGCCCTGTAAAGCGCCGTAATGTCTTTCGTTGAGATGGTAATCCTTGACAACAGGAATGTAAGCCTGATCAACACCATCTAAGACATGCCAACAAGTGTGAATTGCTCTCTTAAGTGTAGAAGTGAAAGCGACATCAAATTTATAGCCACCTTCCTTAAGAAGCTTACCACCAGTGATTGCTTCTTGAACGCCTTTTTCAGAGAGTTCGACATCAGTCCAACCGGTGAAGAGGTTCAGCTTGTTCCATTCACTCTCACCATGGCGGATAAGAACTAATTTAATCATAATGATCCTCCATATATATCTGTAATATTATATCTCATTTTCTCGCTTGTAAAAAGTATTTTATCTCAGAGGTTTTTATACATGATCATAGCAACGGTTTTTGCTACATCGCGGCACTGGTCTGTCACATACTCAAACTTTCCATAAATGTCCTCATAACGGCTGAGCAATTTCGGATCTAAAGATTCATTTTGATAAATGCCGTGAACCTTTTCTTCATAAAGATGGTCCATTTTTTCTTCTAAATCTCTGATTTCAGCAATTTTTGGTCCGATTTTATTTTTGTTAGTGATATCTGCTAAAGAAGAAATCAGCTCAGAAGTAGCGTTGACCGTCTCTCTTGCCAAATCGACAAATTCCATTACATCTTCTGGTAGGGCAACATAATTTCTGACATACATTTTATAAGAGATATCATCGATGCTATCGGTGATATCATCAATATCATCTAACAGTAAGAAAATATCTTCTCTGTCAATGGGAGTCATAAATTCTTTTCCCAAGCGTTCTTCGGCTTCACTTTTAATCATATCCGCTTCATGCTCAATCGTGTGAATACGCTCTTTGATTTCGAAAAGTTTTTCACCATCGAACGATTTTAAGCTAAGCGAAAGTTCATCCATGCTTTTTTTCGCATAAGACATAACGGCAACAAAACGTTCAAAGAAATAATCTGGTTTTTTCTTGCTGAATAAAGACATAATTTATTCCTCCTATACCAAAGCAAAAAAGATATACGCCATGACAAAACCGATCAAAATACAACCGGGGAAAGTAAACACCCAGGTTAAGACCATATCCTTTACGGTGGACCAATTTACTTTTTTCACACCTTTTGTCAAACCGACACCGACAATGGAGCATGTCTTGACCTGACTTGTTGAGACCGGCCAAGAGAAAATAGATGCCATAAACAAAGCGACAAAAGCGGAAACATCCGTAGCAAATCCTTGATAGGGCTGCAAATCCACCATACCCATGCCAACTTTCTTAATGATGCGATAACCACCGATGGAAGTGCCAATTCCCATCACAAGGGACACTAATATTGGTAACCAAAGAAAGGCGGGTGCGTTTAAGAAGTCCATGCTGAATCCCGGTGTGTTTGGATCGATGAGAGACAAGCCGGCTTCTGGATAAGCAACTGTGCCTAAAAATAAAGCGAGATAGATAACACCGACAAACTTTAAGCCGTCTTGGGCGCCGTGAATAAAAGCCATACCAGCAGCAGCGACACGCTGTCCCCATTTAAAGAAAATCGTCGTTTTATGTCGCACCATCTTTCGACAGATCAATTCAATGACCCAAGTGATGATCATTCCAAGGAGAACACCAACGACAGAGGAGACAACAAAGCCGATTCCGACATTTGTCCAAGAGGAAGCACCCGGATGAACTTGCGTATTACCTTGTGCCATCATAGCAAAACAAGCGCCAGTCAAACCAGCAATCAAAGCGTGTGATTCTGAGGAAGGAATACCAAAAACCCAGGCTAAAACGCCCCAAGCGACAACGCCGACCATACCAGCGGATAAACCGACGAGGGAATTTTTGGCATTTGTAACTTGGGAAGCTGGATCACTCAAGCTACCAAAATCAACAATACCCGAGATTGTCTCAGCAACCCCAGCAGCAAACAAAGAAAACGTTAAGACACCAAGGAAATTAAATATAGCGGCCATGATGATGGCGCTTTTTGCAGACATTGCACGGGTTGAAATACAAGTGGCAACGGAGTTTGGAGCATCTGTCCAACCATTGATAAATACGACACCCAAGGCCAAAAGAATCGTCAAGATTAAAATCGGAGAATGAGAGTTTCCTAACAATTGGAAGAACTCACCCAACGAAATAGAAGAAGCCGAATCAGACAAATAGTTTAAGACCATAGTTTGTTTCTCTCTTTTATATTTTCATTTTATTCTATAAAAGAATAAGTGAACTTTCGAGTATTTTTTCATTTTCTTTCTCAATCGCTTCCAATCATTGAAAGTGAGATTGTATTAATTTGTTATTTAATAATTAAAAAAAATTCATAAATTTATTCGCTTGTTTAGAATTTTATAAAGAAAACAACTTTATTTGAAATAAAAAAGGAGGAACGAATCCCCCTTTGTAATTATTTAAGATTTTAAAGAATAACGACCGTTCCGTCTTCTTTGACTTCTAAGGAATCACCTGTTTTCACAGTGCGAAGAAACTCATCACCGAGATCATCGATAGCGATCAAGCCAACGTTGTTCCAAACGTTAGAAAGAATGATGCCTGAGGCAGCTAAAGGATCGATTTTCTTAGAGAAAAGCCAAACTTTTGGAGAAAGGTTTCGAACTGAAACAGTCTGAATGACCATGCCGCCCGTAGTGGATCCAATCGTTTGAGGTAAACATAAGATCTTACCTGTGATGTTCTTCTTGTAAAGCTCAGCGTTATTTTGATCGGAAACCAAGACCTTTTTAGCATGAGAATTTAATGCGCTTTTTTGAAAGCTCGCTAAGGTGTTAAAACCTTCATGAGTCACAACCGCTTCCCCTTTGAAATTGCCACCGAAGAGGACTCTACCTTTGAATTCTTTCATTTGGTTTTCTCCTTTCCTGTGATGATGTCAAGGATTTCTGAATCCTTATAATACCGAGATGATGTATAAGTTCTCAATTTATTAGAGTTTGTAATAACAGGTTTTGTACTGCAAATCGGATTATCCATGTACATCAAAGGACAAATATAGCTTAAATGAGCACCCGTCTTTAAAAGGCGAGCATAAGAATCAGTTTCTTTAAAGGCTTTTAAGACTGCAGGAGAGGCTGTGAAAACAGTATCGACAACCAATTTCTCACGGTGGAGATCCTTTAAGGCGCTCTCAATTTTATCCGTCCAATCGAGGAGTTGTTTTAAAGTGAGGTGCGGACAACCGATGAAACACTTCTTCGGTTTGGCATCTCTCTTTTTCCACATGATCGGATAGTTCTTGTAAACGCGCTCTAACTCGGCGTCGTCGATGATATACGTCTTCGCATCGGAAGCGATCAGACTTTCAGAAAGCTCTTTTGCCTCAGGAGTAATTTTATCGATATGATACAAACCAACCGCACCATTAGATGCAGTAGCAGCGCCAAAATCTTTCAAATAGGCGATTGTATCTTCATCCGGAAGATCCTTTAAATAGGCGTCTAATCCAAGGACATAAGGAACTTCTTCCATCACCTTAATACCGATTGCCGATCCTAAGATCTGCGCTTCCGGTTTTGTGGTCGTTTTAACAATAACTTTCCAAGTTGCTTTTCTTCCTTCATCCGTTAAAAAGCCAAATTCAGGAACATATCCTAAGATTGCGCCGATGGTATCAATGATACCGGAATTGCGATTGCAACGAGCGCCTAAGACAGAGTTAGCAAAGACAACTGCTGAAGATTCAGACCAAGAGAGAATATCTCCTTTCTTGGGAGTATTGGCAACTTCTTTCAAATAACAAGTACATGTGAATCCATCTTCGTCTTTTAAGCCGATCTTTTTCAATTGCACTTCATAATCCTTCTGCTTGCCGTACATAAATTTCGTGAAGACAAGCTTTTCTAAAGGATTGCAGGAGACATTTTTGAAATCTAAAGGACGCGGGTCCATCGTAAAACCTTCATCGACCTGACAATTCGCATCGATAAGTTCATCCATCAACGGAAAAACCGGCTTAAGCATAGACAAACCAAAAGAGGTGACAAAATGAGCTTTATTATGCGTTACCTTTACCAGTCTTCCCGCACCAAAAGTGTCGCCATAGCGAACGATGACTTCCATCATCTTCGCTCTGGTTTCACCTTCTTTACCTTCAAGTATAGCTCTTTGCTCATCAGTGAGCATCATTTTCGGTTCGTACATAACGATACCCTCTTAAATCTTCATCGCGACATCATAAGCGCGCCAAATGACAGAGCGGAGATTACCGATCTTAAGGCAATCACCGACAAGATGGACATGCTTATCTTCTTTCGCTAAAGGCTGAGAGATGTATCCGGCTGAGACAACGACAGAATCACAAGGCAAGACTTCTTCCTTGTTTTCTAAATTGACAACAACAATTTCGTTATCTCTGACTTCTTTCAACTCAGTGTTGAGATAGACCGGAATCTTCTTCCAATCAAAGTATTCGCGTAAGTACATGGAGTTTGCCATGCAAACGCCTTTTTGTTTGATCAAATCATCTTGCATTTCAACGATGAAAGGTTTCTTTCCTTGGAGATAAAGCTCATAAGCAAGTTCACATCCAGTAAGGCCACCGCCGATAACAGCAACTGTTTCACCAACTTCTTTTCCAGAAAGCATTTCACAGGCTTCAATTGTTTTATCAAAACCTTTGACAGGAAGTTTTCTCGGAGTAGAGCCAGTGGCAACAATATACTCATCTGCCTTGACATCACTGAGCGCTTTGATTTCTGTATTGAGATGAATTTCAACGTTCAACTCTTGCATTTGAAGCTTATACCAAGCCAACAATTCACGAAGCTTGCCCTTAAACTGTGCTTGACCTGCTTCTACAAAGACACCGCCGAGATGATCGCTCTTTTCATAGATGACCGGTTTATGTCCACGGAGTGCTAAAACACGTGCCGCTTCCATACCGCCGATACCACCGCCGATGACAGCAATGGTCTTAGGTTTCTTTGTCTTGACAATGTGATGGATGTTTGTCTGCATGGTCTCAGCGTTGACAGCACAACAAGCCATGTGGAAAGAATCGTGAAGATCTTGAACGTTAGGATGACCTTTATAGCGGGCCATGGTAAAGCAACCGTTGTGACAGCAGATGCAAGGACGGATATCTTGTTCTCTTCCTTCCATCATCTTGGTGACCCAAGCGCCATCCGCTAAGAACGGTCTAGCAAAACCAACCGCATCAATCTTATGCTCTTCAATGGCCTTTGCGCCGACGCGAGGATTCATTCTACCAGCACAAACAAGCGGAATAGAAACGGAATCACGAATTGCGGCAACGTCTTCGAGGTTGCAGTTTTCCGGCATGTAAATAGGCGGATGTGCCCAATACCAAGCATCATAAGTACCGTTGTCACAGTTGAGCATGTCATAACCTGCATCCTGAAGATACTTTGCTGCTCTCTTTGCTTCTTCTAAATCTCTTCCGACTTCTGTGTATTCTTCACCAGGAAGAGCACCTTGACGGCAACCCTTTGTCTTACTGAGAACAGAGAATCTCAAGGAGACAGGGAAATCTTTGCCACAAGTCTTTTTGATTTCTTGAACAATTTCTACCGGGAAACGATAACGGTTTTCAAAGGAACCACCGTATTGATCGGTTCTCTTATTGACATATTTTAAAGTAAATTGATCTAAAAGATATCCTTCATGGACAGCATGGATTTCAACGCCATCAACTCCAGCATCTTTTAATAACTTGGCAGTCTTACCAAAAGAGGTTACAAATTGTTGAATCTCTTTGATTGTCATCTCACGGCTAGGAAGTTTATCCGACCAAACGTTGGTGCTTTCAGAAGCAGATGCGCAGATCTTAGATAAATCCATGAAGGGTTTTGCCATGGTGCGAACGACAGGGTTTTTATAAACCATTTCCATCTGTTCGGTGACAGCAAAGCTTCTTCCAAAACCAGCAGTAAGCTGAATGAACATCTTAGCGCCGTATTTATGGATCTCATCCATAAATTCCTTCAAAGGCTTATACATGCTCTTTTTGCGGTGGAGCCACTGACCTAAGAACGGGTTATAGACTGGCTGAATACCAGGGAGAATGAGGCCGACGTTGTTCTTTGCCTTATCCATCAAAAATTTGGCAGCTTCTTTATCAAAGTGGTTAATTTCCATCCAACCGAAAAGAGAAGTGCCACCCATGGAAGTCATGACGATTCTATTCTTGATTTCACAGTTACCGATCTTCCAAGGAGTAAATAATGTTTCTAATTCTTTATCCATAATAAAGATATCCTTTCGTTTGGAATATTTTACACTTTTTCTATAGTTAAATCAAAAAATGTTTCGTGTTTTTTACTGCTGTTATCCATAAACAGGTAAATGTGTAACAAACGAAACTTTAAGTGACGTGTTTCATACGATTTTTTGATTATAAAAATGCTTTAATGGATGATTTGAGACATTATAGAGTTTTTGTTTCAATCCTTTAAATCGGATGATTTATATATTTTTTTATATAGAAATACATAAAAAATAAGGATCAAAAAGATTCTTATTTTTGACGATTTTCATTTTTAATAAAAAAAATACCCGGTTATCCGGATATCATTTTTTTAATGGTGACCTGGACGGGGTTTGAACCCGTGAATGCATCCTTGAAAGGGATGTGAGTTAACCACTTCTCCACCAGGCCATATATCAATGGCGCCTTCTGTAGGGCTCGGACCTACGACCTACCGGTTAACAGCCGGTTGCTCTACCAACTGAGCTAAGAAGGCACGCTAGATAAATATACCATCTTCCTTTTAGGAATGCAATACTATTTTGATATATTTTTAGGAACTTTTCTTTTCGATCAAATCCTTGACGTCTTTGATTGTTTCAATCGAAAGCATTTCATCCTGTGTAACTTCGGGAAGATCAAACTCTGTTTCGATATTGATAACCAATTCCGCTTTGTCTAAAGAGTCGAGACCGAGCTCTTCTAATTTGGTTTCCGGAGTAAGGCTATTGATATCGAATGTTTTTTTCTTAATTTGCTGATTGAGAATCTCCTTAAGCTTTTCATAGATATCCATACGAATAAGTGTCCTTTCCAAATGGCGTTACGCCACCTTTCTTTTCAATACTATAATATAAACCGCATCAAATTGCTATCTTTAATTGATATCTTTCCCCGAGAAAATATATAATATATCAGGTAATTTATCACTATATAAATATGTATGCTTATAAATATTATCTAGCAAGACTACTTACCAGCACAAATAACGATGCTACCTTTCATCAAAAAATGATTCCTGCTTATATCGCCCTTGGAATCCTTATGGTCATTGCTCTCATCGTCAGCCTCTACTTTGCGTTTCGCAAAGATAATTTTGAGGAAATTCAAAAAAAGAAAAATAGCGTTTTTAATGTGCGTGTCTATACTTACGATTATGCAAGAGAGCGTTTCTACAGTTTTGACCGCATGAACCTTCGCAACAAAAAAGAGTATGACAAAGAAAGTTTCTACAATCAATTTGTCCGCTCAGACGTGATGCGAATTGAAAATTGGCTCAACAGTATCATCAATGAAAAAGATGCTCCGGAAGTCTTGCAAGTTGTGGCAATTATCAACAAGGGAAAGAAAAACATTTCTTCTCTTCTCAATTTCACATCGATCAACAGGGAACAACAAGTGGTTCATTTTGAAAGCCAATTTATCCCTTATATGAGAACTTATCGCACGCGTAAATCTAGGGAAAAGAAACTTTTCCACAAATACACCTTACGCAATTTAGATGAATGTGCAAAATTCTTGAGTACTACCGACGCTGATGTCTTAGGTTCCATTGTTTATTATTCTGTCTACTCTTCTAGAAAAACATTGACCGATGCAGAAAAGCAAACATTGAAACAAACGCAAGAAAGTGTCTATAACCTTTTGGGAAATTATCTTTGTAAAACAAGAAAAATCTATCGTGTCAACGATTCTGATTCTATTGTCATCGACTTGACTTGTTTGAGTAAACTCATGGCGATGAACGTGACTGTCTCTATTCAAAAAGTAATTCAACAACTTTTGAACAAAAGCACAGAAGATTTAGGAATCGATGTCGCAATCGGCATCTCTATCGGTACCTTCTACCACGGCGATCTCTCCCTTGGTATCAAACAAAGCAAAAAGATGGTAGATGCAATCATCGGAGGTATGTCAAAAAACAGTCAAGTTCTCCTCTATGATGAAATGCTCTTCACCAATTATGAACTCAACAAGATGCAAAAAGATGAAACGAGAGCGCTGATTAAAAACGCGACATTTAGACTCTACTTTACGCCGACAGTCAATTTGGAAAACGGCAGCCAATCCATGCATCTTCTCAAAATTTTACCTTATGGTACAAGCGCTACTTCGATGAACGATGTCTTGATGACTTCCTGCAACATCAAAAATGGTCCTATCACCATTTTCGGAAAGATCTTGAAAAAAGCGATCGCCGAGGCTAAGAAACAAAATACTCGCGTCCCGATTGCAATCGAAATTCCTTATTCGATGTTCCATCACTTCTACAAAGTCTACCAGACAAGCAAAGCAAATATCGATTGGATTGTTTGCTTGAGAGAAACGAGTCTAGCAGCTAGTCATGACGATCAAAATGTCATGATGAAAAAAATACGCGATTTCAAGAGTGTCGGCGGCCAGGTGGCCTTGATTGTCGACAATATCAACCTCACCTTAAGAAGCCGTATCTTAAAACTTCTTAACTATATACTCATTCCAAATGTCTTTACTTGTAAAGCCAAAGATAGCGATCAAGCAAAAAACGATCTACGTATGATTCTCTCTGCCTATTCCAGCTATCATATTCCCTTTGTCTTTTATGGATTAGAGCACATCGATGATATTGAGACCGGTATCATCAACGGCGGAAGTATCTTCCAATGTGATGAACTTGCTCTTCCCTCTTCGAAATTAGAAAAGATTCCTCTTGAGACGATTGAATATTTATTAAAGGATGCAGAAAAACTTGCACCAAAAAGAATTCAATCTGATTTAATAGAAAAAGCCAAACAGAAAAACAACACAAGGAGTAAATAAATATGGCCGATAAAAAAGTTACCAGTATCACTTCCAAAAGCGAAAATATCACTCAGTGGTACACCGATGTCTGTCAAAAAGCGGAGTTGATGAGCTACGCAAAAACAAAAGGTTTTATCATCTATCGTCCCGATGGCTATGCCCTTTGGGAGGAAATACAGCATTATTTCGACAAAAAAATCAAAGCGTTGGGTGTTAGAAACGTCTATCTGCCTTCCTTGATTCCAATGTCCCTCTTGCAGAAAGAAAAAGACCACATTTCTGGCTTTGCCCCAGAATGTGCAGTTGTCACCCGCGGCGGAAATAAAACTCTTGCCGAAGAAATGGTTGTTCGTCCGACTTCAGAAACGCTCTTTTGTGATCACTTTAAGGATGTGGTCCACTCTTATAACGATCTTCCAGTCAAATACAATCAGTGGTGTTCTGTTGTCCGTTGGGAAAAAACCACTCGTCCTTTCTTGCGCGGATCAGAGTTCCTTTGGCAAGAAGGTCATACTCTTCACATCGATGAGACAGAAGCCCGCGCTTTTGCTCTTAGCATCTTAAGAGCTTACAACGACATGGGAAGAGATCTTTTGGCCATTCCTTTCCTTATGGGACAAAAACCGGCAAGTGAAAAATTCGCCGGTGCTTTAGAAACTTATACCATCGAAGGTATGATGCCCGATCATCAAGCCTTACAGTGTGGTACTACCCACTATCTTGGAACCGGCTTTTGCGAGGCTTATGGTATTAAATATTTAGGAAAAGATAATAAAATCGCTTATCCTCATTACACCTCTTGGGGTGTTTCTACTCGTCTTTTAGGCGCTTTGATCATGGTTCACGGAGATGATGAAGGCCTTGTTTTACCTCCGAAGATCGCACCGACACAAGCCGTGATCATCCCGATTCGCATGGATAGCAATCCGGAAGTTTTAAAGAAGGCCAAAGAGATTGAAGCCATCTTAAATGATGCGGATGTTCGCGTCTATTTAGATGACAGCAATAAGGCCCCCGGTTGGAAGTTTGCCCAATATGAAATGAAAGGCACTCCTATCCGCATTGAACTTGGTCCTAAGGACTTAGAAAAAGGCCAAGTCATGGTCACAAAGCGTTACAACGGCGAAAAAGTCGCCTTACCGATTGACTCTTTAGCAAAAGAAATTCCGCTTTTACTCAATACCATCCACGAAGGTATGTATCAAAAAGCGTTGGATTTACTCAATCAACACATCTATGAGTGCCACAATTATGACGAAATTAAAGATGTTATTTCCAACCAAAAAGGATTTGCTAAGATGATGGTGAAATCTTCTTTAGAAGAAGAAGTAGAAGCCAAGATGAAAGAAGAGTTTAACGCAACTCCCCGCGTCATGCCTTTTGACCAAAGAGGATTCCAAACCAAGGATTCTTTCACTGGTGAAGAAGGTGCAGATACTGTCATCATCTTTGCTCGCGCCTATTAAATCTATCGAATAAGAAAGGAATACGCTTATGAATATTTATGATGCTCGTGTAGAAAAGCTGCAGGCCTGGATGAAGGCAAATGGCATCAAATCTTATGTCATTCCTTGCACCGACCCTCATATGTCGGAAGAATGTTGTGATCACTATCTTGCAGAGCGCTTCTATTTTTGCCCCTTCCACGGTGCCGGTTCTCTTCTCGTCACACTTGATCACTATTACATTTACACGGACGGCCGCTTCTGGACAGAGGCGGAAGAAGTTTTGAAAGGGACAAGCTGTATTTTGGTTTATGCCGGAAAAACAGGGGTTCCCTCGATGCAACAGTTCATCAAAGAAAACGATCTATATCCGTTAGGCCTTGACTCTAGCCTCTTTAGTTTAGGAGAGCTTCGTTCTTTCTATTTGGATGAAGAAAAGAAGATCTATCATCTTTCTTATCGAAACCACATTGAAAATCTTCCGTCCATGCCCAAAGGAAAAATTTTCCGCCTCGATGACTCTTTGCTCACTCTCTCCTTAAGAGAAAGAGTTCACAATGCCTTTATGGAAGCAAAAAAAGTTTCCGCCAAAGCACTTGTTGTCACAATGCTCGATGACGTAGCTTATCTGTTAGGTTATCGCGGAAGCGATATTGAATGCACACCTGTATTCTATAGTTATGGTTACATCGATGAAAGTGAAAACTTCCATCTGTTTATCGATTTAGAAAAATTGCCCGAAGATTTCCAAGAAGATGGTGTCATCGTTCATCCTTATGATGAATTCATTCCTTTCCTTCAAGAACGCAAAGACATTCCTACCTCCATTGACCCTGTCTTGACAAACTCCTTCATCTGCTCCAAACTCACTCGCCCCATCTATCAAGCAAGTCCTGTCTACAACCAAAAAGCCATCAAAGGAAAAGTAGAAATTGAAAACACCAAAAGAATTCAAGCGATTGATGGTATCGCTGTCTTAAAGTTGATGAAATATGTGGATGATCATCTAGAAGATGGTGATTTAAACGAATATTCTTTAGCCTGTTATTTAGATGAAGAAAGAAAGAAACATCCGCTTTGTTTTGACCTTTCCTTCCCAACAATCGCTGCTGTCGATAGCAATGCTGCGATGATGCATTATGCGCCGAGTCAAACCGTTCACTCTCCTTTGACCAAAGACAACCAGCTCCTTTTGGTAGATTCTGGCGGTCAATATTACGGAGGTACAACAGATACTACTAGAACATTCTTAACAAGCGAAAATGTCTCTGATGAGGTTAAGACTGCATACACCCTCACATTAAAGAGCCAAATCGCTTTATCCACCGTTATCTTTGAAAAAGGATGTTCTGGCGTTTCCTTAGACATTCTCGCACGCCAAGTGATGTGGAAAGAAGGTCTTGATTATAAATGTGGTACTGGACATGGCGTTGGCTATATCTCTTGTGTCCATGAAGGACCCGTCAGCTTCCGCTATCACAATCGCCCTGGTACAAGCGATGGTCAGATTTTAACTCCTGGCAATATCATCACGATTGAACCTGGTGTTTATAAAGCGCACAAATTTGGCATCCGCTTAGAAAACGATGCCTTAGTTGTCCCTGCTTTTGAAACCGAAGATGGTATCTTCTACAAGTTAGAGATGATCACCTACTGCCCTTATGACAGACGCGGTATCAAATTAGAGATGTTAACCGAAGAGGAAATCGCTTGGGTGGATAACTACCATCAGCAAGTCTACACTCTTCTTGCTCCCATTTGTGATGATGACGCACTTCTTTCTTACCTTAAGAAACAGTGTGCTCCTTTAAGATAATATGAATCGCGTTGTCTTATTTCAGCCTGAGAAGCCAGCAAATGTCGGCAATATCATCCGCACTTGTATGGCTTTCGATTGTAAATTGACGATCATTGGTCCGCTGACTTTTTCTCTTGATGACAAAGCGTTTAAACGCGCTGAAATGGATTATGCCATCGGATTTGATATCGAAAGAATCGAGACAATCGAAGAATTTTTAAAAATCCACGGTCATGAAGATGGTTATTATGTCACCCGTTATAGCGAAAAAACCTATTGTGACTTTGATTTTTCGAGCGTCAGTAAGAATCATTGGTTCATGTTCGGAAGAGAATCTACTGGCATTCCCAAAGAAGTTTTAAAGCAGCATTATGAAAAAACAATGCGCATTCCTATGGCAATCGATGCTCGCAGTTTAAATCTTTCTAATTCTGTCGCTATTGTTCTATCGGAAGCGTTG
Source organism: uncultured Mollicutes bacterium (assembly GCA_900539865.1). Lineage (GTDB taxonomy): Bacteria > Bacillota_I > Bacilli_A > RFN20 > CAG-288 > Enterosoma. The sequence goes on from UQDS01000001.1 coordinate 197,900, forward strand.
CGCCAACAAGATTTCTTTAATTTAAGCACGACAGAAACGATCAAAGGGAAAGATTTTTTAAAAAATTTCCCAGAATAAAATTAAACGTTTGTCAACTTGTAATCACCTAAAAAAACATGTAAGATAAAGGTGTCTAGAATATGCGCGTTTCCGACACACATATTTAGGAGTCTTTAATTGCCGATTCTGTTGTCGAAAGCCTAACTTGATTAGGAATCCTGATGAATCCGCTCAAGACCCCACCTTATCATAAGGGAAAACAGATTAAATTCTAGATGGGGCTACCTTTGGTAGCCTCTTTTCTTTTTAACTAAAATATTTTCGTCAATTTTTGTAGTATATTTCTCCTTAGCAAGTGTGAATATAAGCTTTCTTGTGGTAAAATATCTTCAACAATAGGAGGAAGTATTTATGAATTACGATAAGATTGCCCTTGCGACACTCCGCGGATTGTCCTTGGACATGATTTGCAAAGCAAAAAGCGGACATCCTGGCATGGCTTTATCCGCTGCGCCTTTGATTTATACGCTCTTTTCTCGCCATTTAAATGCCAATCCGGAAGATCCTAATTGGATCAACCGCGACCGCTTTGTCCTTTCTGCAGGACATGGCTCTGCCCTTTTATATGCCACCTTACATCTTGCCGGTTATCATCTTCCGATGGAACAACTCATGCAATTCCGTCAGTTAGGATCTTTGACTCCTGGTCACCCTGAATATGGTCACACCCCTGGTGTCGATGCAACTGCTGGTCCTTTAGGTATGGGTATTTCTCAAGCGGTCGGCTTAGCTTTTGCAGAAGCCCACTTACCTGCGATTTACAAGGAAGGTGAACGCTTAGTCAACCACTACACTTATGTCCTTTCTGGTGACGGATGCTTGGAAGAAGGCATTTCACAAGAAGCGATTTCTCTTGCTGGCTTACAGCATTTAAACAAATTGATTCTTTTATATGATTTCAACAATTGCACTTTAGACGGCCCGCTTTCCAATTCTTCTTTAGAAGATACCAAGGGAAGATTCCTCGCTGCGAAATGGAACGTTTTGGAAGTCAAAGACGGCAATGACATCGATGAAATTGATCGCGCCATCACCCAAGCAAAGACCTCTTCGACACAACCTACCATCATCATTTGCCATACTACCATCGGTTATGGTTCTCCTCTCAGCGGCAGTCACAAGAGCCACGGCAAAGCCTTCTCCGCTGAAGAAGTTGTCAAAACAAAAGAAAATCTTGGTCTTTCCTTCCCCGCTTTCCAAGTTCCGGAAGAAGCATATATCGCTTTCCGTGAATCTTTCATCCTTCGCGGAAAAGAAAAATACGACGCTTACTTTGCCGACATGAAAAAGTACGAAGAAAGCTATCCGGAAGAATACAAGCGCTTTACTAGCTTTGAACACAACGATGTTTCTCCCTATATCTTCAAAGGCGCACCCAAATACGAATCCGGTTTCTCTGATGCAACCAGAAACATTTCTCAGGCACTTCTCAATATTGTTGCAGATGAGCTTCCTAACCTCTTTGGCGGTGCTGCAGACGTCGCAGAATCCGTCAAAACAAACGTCAAGAAGTTCACTGACTTTACTCCCGAAAACAGAGCAGGTCAAAATATCAATTTCGGTATCCGCGAATTCGCAATGGCCGGAATTCAAAACGGTATTCTTCTCCACGGCGGTTTAAGAACCTATGTCGGTTGTTTCTTAGTTTTTGCTGACTATATGAAATCGGCAATCCGTATGTCTGCTATGGAAAAGATCCCTGCGATTTATCTCTTCAGTCATGACTCTATCGCTGTCGGCGAAGATGGCCCGACTCATCAGCCGATTGAACAGCTCTCCATGCTCAGAAGCATTCCTGACTTTACTGTATATCGTCCTGGTGATGCCATTGAATGTGCAGCTGCTTATCACTATGCTTTCACGCAAAAAGATAGACCGACTGCAATCATCCTCTCTCGTCAAAACTTAACAACCCCAAGCGGTGTCTCCTTCGAAGGAGCATTAAAGGGTGGCTATATTGTCTCCAAAGAACAAAAAGATGCTGCTTTAACACTCATCGCCACCGGTTCTGAAGTCAATACTGCTATCAGTATTCAAAAGATGTTGTTAAGCGAAGGTATTGACACACGTGTTGTCTCCTTACCTGCCTTTGATGTCTTTGATCGTCAAAGCGAAGAGTACAAGAAAGAAGTCTTTGGTCTCCCCTATGAAAAAAGAGTTTTCTTAGAAATGGGTAAGACTGACGGACTTTACAAATATGCCGCTCATGTCTTCGGCATTGATACCTTTGGCGAATCCGCACCTGCCAATCAAGTCATGAATGACTTAGGATATACTCCTGAAGTATTAGCAGAGAAGATCGCAAATTTCGTCAAATAAAATAGCAATTATAAAACGCATAACAAGATAGATTTCTTTTCTAAATTGTCATGCGTTTTTTATTTTGTTGTATAAAATCTCAAAAGGATACCAATAGGGATTGAAAGTAGGAGCAATCCTAATGAGGTATACAACATGAGCAAAAAGCAAAAAGTCGGCGTTGGAATTTCACTTGTTTCATTGATCAGTTTAATCGGCCTTAGTATTTTCAGTAAGCCTGTTTACTCTCAAGGAAACAGTGAAATGCTTGTCGTTTCGCCAGTAAACGGGCTACAAATTATCAAACAAGCAATAAGTGAAGATGGCAATACCATGGAAGTCATTTTCCGTGTTTTGCCTGCAAAGCCAAATGATATTCATTTCAACAGCTATCTCTCTTGGAATGAAACTGCTAATCCTGATTTCGAATCATCAAATTGGTATGTAGATAAAAACCCAGAAGAATACATGAATTATTTGTTAGATGATCAGCAAAATAAAATTACATTTTCCTGTTTACAGCCATTCGGAACCTAAATGATCTTCCATCTGTCATGCCAAGAAAACCCTAATGTCACTGCCATTTTAAAAATCGATTATGCCCGAAATCAATTAGAAAAAGCAAAACTTGAAATCACCAATACGACACTGTCAGACAAGAAAAAAAATCCAGGTGAAGAAAGTTTTGCCAAAATACTCCATCGGCACTGTAGGAGAAAGACCAAGCGATAAATTCACATTGAGAAAAGAATTCAAGGCTTCCAGCAACACAAAGTACTTAGACCTTTTCTGTAACCCAACCACCGTCGGTCTTTATTCACAAGAGTGGCATTACCAAGATCAAAAATACACAAATATCGATCTTTTAAAAGCTGCAGTGAGTCAAAATGTCGAACAGTACATCAAAAGTTTGATTGAATTTGAAGACAAAGCAAAGGCGTTCTCCTATGAAGAATTTAAAGCGTTGTTCACCTACAAATTCCCTGTCTACAGCTATGGTGGAAGACTCGTTTTCTCAAGTGAATCCACGATGCTTTATTCCTTTTTAGACGGCTATGAAAAATTAAGAAACGAAAAGGGCGGTTTTTGTGGAATCGCCCAATACGACAACGATGAACCGACAACATTCTTTGTCGACTTTTCTATTACAGCCGAAACCATCACCGGAATCGATTTTGGGGAAAATCAAGATGGTATTGTTTTTAACAGATAATCACCTTCGCTAATCCACCGAGAGAAGTTTCTTTTAAATCACTGGAAAGCTTATCCCCTGTGTCTCGCATCGCTTTGATCACGTTGTCAAAAGACACTCTGTTTTTTCGATAAGCGCTGATATCCTTAGCAAAAAGGTAACTAGCATAAGCGTGAATCGATGCCATTGCATTTCTTTCAATACAGGGGATTTGAACATATCCATTGACCGGATCACAAGTCAAGCCAAGAAAATGTTCCATCGCGACTTCTGCCCCGTATTCAATCTGTTGATTGTTTAAATTATTCAGATAACAAAGACTGGACGCCGCAAAAGAAGCCGCAGAACCTATCTCTGCTTGGCAACCTAAAAGCGCTCCGGAAAGAGAGGCGTTTTGTTTGATAAAATCACAGACCAAAGCACCGACAAGATATGCCTTTACAAGGCGCTCTAACGACACGTGCAAATTCTTGTATTCATAGTAAAGAACCGCAGGAACAACGCCTGCCGAACCACAAGTGGGAGCCGTGATTACCATATCGCCGCGCGCGTTTGCTTCTGCTGTTGCATACGCATATGCAGTCAGATACAAAATGCGTTTTTCACCCGGATCAGATGTTTCTTGCGCTTTGTTTCTAATGTGATTGGAGACCGCTTTTAATTTCAATTCTCCCGGGAGAAGAGAAAGGTCCTCTAACGAGCGTTCAATCGTTTGAAAGGAAGATAAAAGCTGTTCTTTTCCATAAGTGAAAATATCTGGATCTTCAAAAGTAGTGACCAGCTCATACATGTCTTCAATTTTGTTTTCTTCCATATAAATTGTCATTTCTGAAAACGTGTTGAACGGATAAACATCTTTTTCTTCATAATGACCGCCTTCTTTCATAAAGGCACCACCGCCGATAGAGAGATAACGCTGGGAGTAAACAGTGCCGTTTTTATAGCGAGCTGCACAGGTCATCGTATTTGGATGTGTCAGCCCTTTTAAAACTGGATCAAAGTGAATTTCGCAAGGATACCCGTGTAAGGCTTTTTCGATGATTCTATCCGTAAAATGTCCTTTTCCTGTCAAGGCAAGAGAACCGTATAAAGTAACATCGATTTTCTCTACTTCCTCGCGATCAATTTCACTTAAAAATTGCTGGACAATACGAAAAGGACCAATCGTATGGGAAGAAGAAGGACCGGGTCCTTGAATTAAGAGTGATTTTAATGTTTTCATAATTATATTGTACTAAAAAACAATAAAAAAAGGATGCATAACAATATATTATGCATCCTATTTTTTCGCCTTAATGTTTTCTTCTGGCGTTTTCAGACTTAAGCTTTCTCTTAAGACCTTTCTTAAGGAAGAAATCGTGTTTACGATAGTCTGCAATCGTTCCGGCTTTATTAACCTGGCGCTTAAAACGTCTCATGGCGCCATCTAAGTTTTCGCCTTCTCTGACAATAGTCTTGGGCATGAATTCTCACCTTCTTTCTAAATGCCGAATAAAATTATACAATTTAACCATCAATAATTCAACAAAATATTTTAAAACTACCTTATTTCATCAATATGGAATTAAATTGTAATCTTTGTCATACGTTTCGACGACAATGCCGCTGCCTAACAGACGATCGCCTTGATAAAGACATGCAATTTGTCCTTTTGCGACATAGTCATATCCAGGATAATCAATCCATGCTGTCTTCTTATCTTCCCCCACTTTTAAAGTGACCGGAAGATCTTTTCCACGATAGCGGAATTTGCAAAAACACGGATACTCTCCCTCAGGAATATCGCTTCCAATCCAATTGAATGTATCCAGCTTGGAGCGGTAAGATTTGCGGAAGGTGTTTCCTTCTTCTTGAGCGACAAATAAGATATTTTTCTCTAAATCTTTGCCGACAACAAAATACGGGTCCATGGTTCTACCTTTAATTCCGCCGATTGCTAAACCGCGGTGTTGTCCGACCGTATAATAAAGAATGCCATCGTGCTGTTTGAGAACTTGTCCGTTGGTGATATCGACAATGTCACCAGGCTGTGCAGGAAGATAATTATTGAGAAATTGTTTGAAATTTCTCTCACCGATAAAGCAGACACCGGTAGAGTCTTTTTTCTTGGAGACAGCCAATCCTTGATCGATGGCGATTTGTCTTACCTCCGGTTTTGTAAGAGCGCATAATGGGAAGAGACAATGACTGAGTTGTTCAGATGATATTTGACCCAAAAAATAAGATTGATCCTTATTTTTATCAAAAGCTTTATAGAGGTGAGACTCTCCGCCTTCATCAATACGAAGAGCGTAATGTCCCATCGCAATCAAATCAAAGCCTAACGATTTAGCGTAATCGTAAAAATGTCCAAACTTGATATATTTGTTACAAAAAACATCTGGGTCAGGCGTGTATCCTCTTTTATAAGTATCTAAAAATTGTGTGAACACTTCTTTCCAATATTCATCGATAAAGTCTTTACGAATGATTGGTAAATCTAATTCAAACGCTGTTTCTACTGCATCGTCATAATCAAATTCTTGAGAGCATTTGCTTCCTTCCAATGTCGGATTACCCAAAATATCATTGTTCGTGATACTATCCCAGTTTCGCATGAAGCAACAAGTGACATCATATCCTTGTTTCTTCAATAAATACGCGCTGACAGCAGAGTCAACACCTCCAGAGAGGCCTAAAAGTACTTTTTTATTCATAATCCAAACAACTCCTTAGAATCCAACATCAACGTAAAAGGACCATCGTTGATCAACGATACTTTCATATCGGCACCAAAGCGTCCAAACTGACAACCGGAAAGTCTTTCTTTCAACTTCAAGCATGTGTAATCATAAAGCTTTTCACTGTCACAACCTGGCAAGGCTTTGACAAATGAGGGGCGATTTCCGTGAGTGACATCACCATAAAGTGTGAATTGAGAAACGCAAAGAATATTTCCGCCCGTCTGAGCTAAATTAAGATTTGTCTTTCCGTTTTCATCTTCAAAAATACGCAAGTTAAAAAGTTTCTCAATCATTCGGTCTATGACCTTTTCATCATCCCCTGTGGTAAATCCCACAAAGATGACTTCTCCCTTTTGAATAGAGGAGATAACTTCACCATCGATAGTAACACTAGCCTGAAGGCATTCTTGAATCAATATTTTCATAAATCTATGTTATATTATATACTTAAATATTATAAAATAATATGTAATCAAATAAATGGTATTACAGTTGATTTTTTTAAGATAGTATATGATCGATAAACCCTTAGCATATCGCATGCGTCCGAAGACACTGAACGAAGTCATCGGACAAGATAAAATCAAGTCGTTCCTTGGAAAGCTCATTGAGAATGATTCTCTCTTGAGCATGATTTTTTATGGTGCACCCGGCACGGGAAAAACGACGCTCGCAAAAGCCTTTTGTAACACTTGCAATTGCTATAGTCTCTCTTTAAACGCTGTCATTGATAACAAAGCAAGAATGGAAGCCGCTTTTGAAGAAGCGATTCGCTTCCAACCAAGCGTAGTAATCATCGATGAAATTCACCGCATGGATAAAGGGAAACAAGATATCTTGCTTCCTCATTTAGAAAACGGGGATTTTTATCTCATCGGTTGTACCACAGCAAACCCGCTTATTTCTTTAAACCCAGCTATCCGTTCTCGCACTCGTCTTTTAGAGACACAACGCCTGACTCCAGAAGAAATTTACACGGGTTTATCGCGAGCAATCCATAGTGAAAACGGTTTAGATAACAAGCGTGATTTTGAGAAAGAAGGATTAATTTATTTATCTAAAATTTCCGGTGGTGACTTACGTTTTGCTTATAACCAACTTGAAGCAATCGCGATGAGCTTTTCCGCTTCTCACACAATTTCTCTTGCGGATGTCCAAGAGATTTCTAATGCGCCTAACTACTTAGCGGATAAAGACGAAGATGAGCATTACAACACCCTTTCCGCTTTCCAAAAATCAATCCGTGGCAGCGATATTGACGCTTCCTTATATTACCTTGCCAAGTTGATTAAGAGTCAAGATTTAGAAGGTATTGCCAGACGCTTAAAAATCATCGCATATGAAGATATCGGCTTTGGAAATCCACAGGCTGTAGACCGCGTTTTTAACGCGATAGAAACAGCAAGAGAAGTCGGTTTTCCGGAAGCGATGATTCCCTTAGGCTTTGCTGTTATCGACTTAGCATCCAGTCCAAAATCACGATCTGCTGCGGATGCTATTGAAGCTGCGTGCGCTACGGTAGATGAAAGTCCCACGCAGGTTAGAGATTACTTAAAATTTAAAAGAGTCACCAAAGATACCATTTATAACTACCCTTATGATGATCCTAATGTCTGGCCACTTTTAAAATACATGCCAGAAGGATTAGAAGATATCACTTTCTTCCATCCTAATCTGAATACCAAATATGAAAAAGCAATGGCAGAATATAGAAAACTTCACGAAAAGGAAAGAACCTCTGATATGAAAGAAGCCAAAAGGAGGGCTCATCTCATATGAAAAAAGATCGAAATTTATATAACTACGTCTGGATCATCGCTCTCTTAGCCCTGGCGCTTGCGGTCACTGCAATCAGTCTTTTTCTCACGCAAAAAGATTCTAATTCCATCATCGATATCATCCTCTTTGTCGGCGCGCTTCTTTTGACTATCTTCGATATCACTCTCGTCAGCGTAGCTAAGAGAAGAGAACATCAAAAAGACGAAGAGAAAAAAGACGAAGCTAACAAAGAAGAGAATGTAGAAAAAGAGATAGAAACAAACAAGGAGGAAAAAGGTGAAAATGACAGTGAAAGAAAATAAAATCAAAGCGGTATTTTCTGATATTGATAGCACCCTTTATTCACACGTAAAGAAAACAGTTCCTCTTTCGGCGATCCACGCGATTGAAGACATGCAAGAGCGCGGCATACTTTTCTTTCTCTGCAGCGGTAGAAATTATTATCTCATCCGCAAATCGGGTGTTTTAGAACATATTAATCCCGATGGAATTGTCACGATGAACGGTGCGCAAGCTATCGTCGGTAACGATTCAATCTTCCTTCATCCCATCCCGGAAGAAGTTGTAGATGCGCTTGTAAAATTTGCCAAACGACTTCGCTTTGGTCTAACGTTAATTGAAGAGAAAGAAGGACACATCAACATGATTGATGAACGTGTCATCTCAGCTCATGAAAAATACAACACGCGTTTTCCACAGCCGCGCACCTTCCCGGATCACTATGACCGTGTTGTATATCAAGCTATCGCCTACTGCGATGATTTTGACGAAAGTCTCTTCTTACCGCACCTTACGAAGTGTAAAACGGCTCGTTGGGATGAATATGCTGTCTACATCATGCCGGAAGATTGTGATAAGTCACGCGGTGCAGAAGCGACCATGCATCACTTTGGTTACGACATGAGTCAATGTCTTTGCATTGGAGACGATCACAATGACATCGAAATGATTTCTAACGCAGGCATTGGTGTCGCTATGGGAAATGCCCAAAATGCAGTGAAACGCGTCGCGGATTATGTCACTGACGACATCGATGACGACGGATTTGCAAAAGCCATGCTGCACTTTGGTTTAATTGATCAAATCAAAAGATAAAAAGAAAATCTGGTAATTGACTTGTACCACAAGTAACTACCAGATTTTTTGTTTCGATCAATAAAGTCTTATCTTCGTAAGAAAGAGCAAATCAAATAGATTTTTTAAAGTACTAATCTTGGAAAAATTAAAACGATTTGTAAAGCTGAGAAAAAATCGTTTAGAGCTCTTTTGCCCAAATGACAACCCAACGATTGTTCAATTCACCATGGCAATTATCGTAGACATGGATGTGCATTTCATATTCTTTATTGGTATCGCCAGTGAAGGTGAGTTTGGAATGTTCATTGTTGTAGCAGAAAGTTCTGTGCTCTGCAGGGTTATAGCAAACTAAGGCATCTTCTACCGTGAAGATTTCATTTGCATCACCTTCTAGAGTCCAACCGCAGTTGTAGCCAACAGAAGGGATTGTAACTTTAAGTGTTTTACCGGTGACAAGAGTAAGAGTTCCTCTGTGAAGGGCGCCTTTATAGACATACATCTTCTCTCCGTTTTCATCAATAACTTCGTTTAAAAGGTGAACATCACCAAAGCTTTTTTCGTCGAGATATAAGCCCTCTTTCACATTGCGGAAATCAACTTTGTTGACAGCGGGTCTGTTTCTTCTATTGTGTTTTGCCATAATAATTAATTCTCCTTTTATGGAGGATGATACTTTATCCTCTTATATTATTATATATGCTTAATCCACTTTGTGATTATCTTTTTTATGAAATTGCTTTCAAAAGCGATTTTATTACATTTTTTGATTACAAAAACGCGAAAAAGATAGTTTTTTCTAGTAAAGAATTGAGAAAAAGCATAAAATAAATTCGGAGGATTTTTTATGAAAAAGAAATATTTTGATATCCCCTTGTATGTGATGTTGATTCCCTTTGCTGTTTATCTAATCGGTATTATCTTCGGATCATTCTTCGACTGGAATATCTCTGTTGCTATCGCGGATGTTGATTCCCCCTTTGGTAATACCATGGAAACAGTTGGCTATATGATCTGTTACGCAATCATTCCAATCGGCGGCATTTTAACTTGTCTGGGTCTCATCAAAAGAAAAAACAATTGGATTAAGGCTCTTGGCGTTTTTATCTACGCGCTTTCTCTTGGCATCATGATTTACATGTTAGGAAACGCTTTGTCGCCCGATGAACACGGTTATGGTGTGACGATGGCTCCCGCCCTTGCCTACACTGTCGCTGCCGCTCTCGGTATCCTTGCTTCTCTTTTGTTTTACTTCATTGTCGATCGTAACAACCAGGGAATGCTTCTTCGTCTGGGATTGATCATTTTAGCGGCGATCATCTTGGAAGTTCTTTTTATCAATGTGACAAAATATCTCAACTGCCGTCCTCGTTTCCGCTACTTGACCTCTGATTACAATACTACCGGAGAAGTCTTCCGTCAGTGGTGGGATTTTAAACCATTCCAGTTCAATGATGATTTCCACAAATCTTGGCCGAGCGGTCACACCGCTTTCTCTGGTCATTTAATGCTTCTTAGCTTTGTCACTCCTCTTTATATTCGTCACAACAAAGCCACAGCTCCTATTCTCTTCGCACTCGCCTTCTGCTTTAACATCACTGTAGGTATTTCTCGCATTCTTTGTGGAGCTCACTTCCTCTCCGACATCTCTTTCGGCGGTCTTTTCTCTTGGACAATCACTGTTATTCTCATTTTGATCGGCAACCGTTTTTTCCACCCGGAAAACAAGAAAGTAAATGCACTCACCAATGAATTGGAAACTTGTTGATGTCATCCAAGAGACATTTCATCCTTTTTTGAATTATTTTGATTTAGTTTATGAAGTGGAAAAAGAAGGAACTGTCTCTATTTATCACTACTACATGGTCAGCCGAAAAACGAGAGAAGAGATTTTAAACCGAATCCATCGATACTCTAAAATTGATGGTGTCATCTTACCTCTTTATTATCAAGATCCTGACACAAAGGAAATCTCACTTCTCCTCACAAGGCAATTCCGCCCTGCTATCGGAGACTATATGACAGCGATGATCGCGGGTTTGAAAGATGAAAAAGACAACGATTTATTTGACACTTGCCAAAGAGAAGCGTTAGAAGAGTGCGGTGCTCTGGTAACCGACATGGAAATCCTTATTCCCCCTTCTCCAAGCGCTGTTTGTTTAAGCGATGAAATCAACGCTGTCGTGTTAGGTCGCATTGTGTTCTTTCAACAAAAACAGTTAGAAGAGTTTGAAGATATTCGCACCTCTCTTTATCCTCTTTCAAAGGTAAAGGATATGTTAAAGGATCCACAATATGTCTTTCCTTTAATTACCCGCTTAATTTTATTGTCGTTGCTGTTGCGGTTTGAGTCATGCAATCAAGATAAAAAGGAGTGAATCATGAATAAAGAATTACTGAGAAAATACGCTCAATTAATTGTCAAAACCGGTGCGAATATCAAAGAGGGACAATGCGTTGTCATCCGCACAAATGTCGCCTTAGAAGACTTTGCAGCGCTTGTTTCTGAAGAATGTTATAAAGCCGGTGCCAAAAGAGTATTTGTTCATTGGCAATCTGCTAAAATGGATAAAGTTGACTATAATTACGCCCAACTTGATAACCTCTGTTGGGTTCCTTCTTTTGAAGAGGAATGTCACAAATTCATGAGAGATGAACTGCCCGTTTTAATGTGGTTAGACGGCGATGATCCCGATGGTCTTAAAGGTGTAGATGCCACAATTGTAAGCAGAGTAAAATCAGAAAAATTCAAAGTTGTCGGCAAATATCGTGAAGAACGTGGAAACAAAGCTCAATGGGTAATCGCTGGATATCCGACCAAAGAGTGGGCTAAAAAAGTTTTCCCGGAACTCAACGAAGATCAGGCGATGAATCGCCTTTTAGAAGCGATTCTACTTACGGCGCGTGCCGCGGATGGAAATGGTATAGAAAACTGGAAAGAACATGAAATTCAGTTGAAGAAAAGATGTGCTTATCTCAACTCTTTACACCTTTCTTCCTTGCGTTATAAATCAAAGACCGGAACCGATTTCACTGTCGGGCTTATTCCCGGTGTCATCTTCCAAGCAGGCGGTGAAAAAACGGAAGATGGAACATTCTTTCAACCAAACATCCCTTCCGAAGAGTGCTTCACCACACCGATGAAGGGAGTGGCTGAAGGTGTTGTTGTCGCTTCAAAACCTTTGGTTTATCAAGGACAAGTAATTGAGAATTTCAGCATTCGCTTTCATCAAGGAAAAGCAGTGGAAGTGCACGCAGAAAAAGGCGAAGATGTGTTAAAGAGCATCCTGACCTTAGATGAAGGCGCTAGCTATCTTGGCGAAGTTGCCCTTGTTCCCTTTGACTCCCCCATCAACAATACTGGCTTGCTCTTTTTTAACACCCTCTACGATGAAAATGCAGCTTGTCATTTAGCTTTAGGTCGCGGTTTTGAAGAGCTTTATCCTGACTATCAAAAGTATACTTTAGATGAGCTTCAAGACAAAGGGATCAACTCTTCCTTGAGTCATGTCGACTTTATGATTGGAGATAGTTATTTAAATATCGTTGGCATCAAAGATAACGGCGATGAAGTTCAAATCTTCAAAGATGGCAATTGGGCGTTTTAAAACACAAAAAAGGACACGTCAATTCACACGTGTCCTTTTTCAATTACTTCACTTCAATCAATTCGTACTCGCGTGTACCAAAGCCAAGTTTATCCGCAGCTTCTAAAGTGTGGATGCCATGGCGCGTGTTGACACGTTCTAAGAAATGTTCCTTGCCGGGATCATCGCTTTGTTTTACAAGATCCACGCAGGCTTGATCTATGGCAATAGGATCATCGCTGACGAGAATACCAATATCTTTGATACAAGGATCTTCTGCAACAGCGCAACAGTCGCAATCCACTGACATATTCTTCATGATATTGATATAAACGATGTTGCCTTTAAAGTAATCGACTACAGAAGAAGCTGCTTCTGCCATCGCCTCCAAGAATTCATCTTGCGGAGCTGTCATTTCCCAAACTTCTTCTTGTTTAAGTGTCTTGCCACCAGAGTGAATATAGCACTTTCCTGCAGAAGAAGCGACACCGATAGAAAGCTGCTTGATTGCACCGCCAAAACCACCCATCGGGTGTCCTTTAAAATGGGAAAGAACTAACATCGAATCATAATTTTCAATGCCTTTGCCGACATAATTTTTCTTGATGACTTTTCCGTTTGGAATTTCTAAGACCTTATCCGGTCCTTCTCCATCGAGAATATCGACAGGGAAGTACTGACTCCATCCGTGCTCTTTTAAGCACTCAATATGTCTTTCGGTAGTGTTTCTTGCTCCGTCATAAGCGGTATTGCATTCGACAACTTGGCCGCCGACATAATCGATGACCTCTTTTAAATATTCCGGTCGGAGGGAGTTTTGATTTCCTTTTTCGCCGGGGTGAAGTTTAATGGCAACTTTTTCCTTTCAGTCTTCCATCAAACAACTTATACATCTTTAAAATCGCTTCGGATGATAAATCTCTCGTAAAGTAAACTTTTGCTGTCATAATATTTCTCCTTTGCTTGTATTTTACAATTATCTCGCCCGTTTGAAAAGAAAACAATTGATTTCTTAAATCAAATTAAATGTTCTTTCTATCTCCCTGTTTTCTTTTTTGATACTAACGGGAAAAATCGCCTTTTTTTGATAATAAAAACCCTTTCATAACAATACATCTATCACAAATCCTTTGGTTTTGATAAAATCAATAAGTAATGACCGTTCTCATTACAAAATACAAACCGGAGGATTTTTTTCATGAGAACATTAGCGATTGAAGGAATGCAGTGGGGCGATGAAGGCAAAGGCAAAATCACCGACTATTATGCGAATAAAGCGGATATTGTTGTCAGAAGCCAAGGTGGAAATAATGCAGGACACACCATCAAACATGGAGAGCAGAAATATGCTTTACGCCTTTTACCCTCCGGAATACTCAACCCAAATGTAGTCAATGTTTTAGCCGATGGCATGGTGATCAATATCTCTTGTTTATTACAAGAGATTCAACATTTAAAGGAACAAGGGATTCACGATTTTCACTTGCTCATTTCTAAAAGAGCCACGCTTCTTCTTCCTTATCACATCGCTTTAGATGAAGCGAGAGAAAACGCTTTGGGGAAAGCAAAAATCGGTACGACCGCAAATGGTATCGGCCCTTGCTATGAAGACAAAGCCGCTCGTTTATCTTTGCGCGTTGGGGATTTACTCTTTCCTGAATTTTTAAAGAAAAGATTACACCAAGTTCTTCCCTTAAAGAATATGCAATTGCAGTCTTTTGGCTTGCCTCCTTTTGAGGAAGAAGAACTTTATTTACAGCTTTTAAAAGAAAGAGAAGAAATCCTTCCTTATATTCAAGACACAACTTTTTTCCTCCTACAAGCAAAAAACAACGGCAAAAAAATCCTTTTTGAAGGAGCACAAGGAGCTATGCTCTGTTTGAATTTTGGTACATTTCCCTTTGTCACCTCTTCCTCTCCTTTGGCAACGGCAATCCCCAATAACACCGGTTTACCTTTGACAGCAATCGATGGTGTTCTCGGTATTATGAAAGCCTACACCACAAGAGTTGGCGCAGGTCCTTTCCCAAGTGAACTATTTGATGAACAGGCAGAAAAGATCCGTGAAAAAGGCCATGAATTCGGCACTGTCACTGGACGGCCCCGCCGCGTTGGTTATCTCGATTTAGTGCAATTAAAGTATGTAAAAGAAATCTCTGGTATCACACACGTTGCCTTGATGCTTTTAGATGTGCTTTCTGTTGTCGAAGAATTGAAGTTGGTCACTTCCTATCAAATCGATGGCAAAGACATTAACTTTATGCCGAGCAACGAAGAAGAATTGTCCCAAGTTCAGCCTGTCTATCTTACACTTCCTGGCTTCAGCGAAGATATCAGCAAGTGCAGAAAATATGAAGAATTACCTTTTAATTGCCGCCGTTATATTGAAACAATCGAAGAATATCTCGGCGTTCAAATCGATGTGATTTCTGTCGGACCTGAAAAGGATGAAACAATCATTCGAAAGGAAATTTTTTAATGATTCCGCGCTATACATTAAAAGACATGGAGACAATTTTTACAGACGAAAGTCGTTTTCAAGCATATCTTGATGTAGAAATTGCCGCGTGTAAAGCTTATAACAAAATTGGCTTTATCCCTGATGATGACCTTTTAAAAATCGTTAAAAATGCAAAAGTTGATGTCAAACGCATTCAAGAAATTGAGTCGACTACAAAACATGATGTTGTTGCGTTTACACGCCAAATTTCAGAAACGTTAGGACCTGAAAAACGTTTTATTCACTATGGTTTAACAAGTACTGATATTGTGGATACTGCCATGTCTTTACTCTATGTGAAAGCAAACGATTTCATTGAAAAACATTTAGAGACATTAAAAGAAACAATCAAAGATATCGCCGTCACCTATAAAAACACTCCTTGTATAGGAAGAACACATGGCATGCATGCTGAGGTCACCACATTTGGATTAAAATTCGCTAACTTCTATGATGAAATCAAAAGAGGTGTGGAAGAATTTAAACACAATCGCAAGATGATTGAAGTTTGTAAGCTTTCCGGTGCAGTTGGAAATTATGCAGATAACGATCCCCGCATTCAAGATTACGCTTCCGCTTTTCTTCATTTAGAAAGCGTACCAATCGCTACTCAAGTCATCTCTCGAGATAGACATGAACACTACGCAGCTTCCCTTTGCATACTCGCTTCAACTTTTGAAAAGATTGCTGTGGAAATTCGCAACCTCTCCCGGACAGAAATTCACGAAGTCGAAGAAGGGTTTAGCAAAGGACAAAAGGGGTCCTCTGCCATGCCGCAAAAACGCAATCCGATCTCTAGTGAAAATGTGACAGGATGTGTCCGCATGATCCGCGGTTACTTACATCCAATCTTAGAGGATAACGCTTTATATCACGAACGCGATATTTCACACAGTTCCGTAGAGCGCGTCGCTCTGATTGATATGATTGAGCTTTTTGACTACACGACTGTCAGATTGACAAACATCCTCACGCAATTGGGCGTTTTTCCAGATAGAATGTTAGAAAATATTCATTTGACACACGATGGTATTTTTGCTCCAAACATTCTAAAGCTTCTCATTCAAAAAGGATTGAGCCGTGAAGAAGCTTATGACTTGATCCAACCTTACGCTATGTCTGCCGCTCTTGGAAAAACAAACTTTAAAGAAGATATTCTCACCGATGAGAAAATCTTATCTCTTTCTAGCGAAGAAGAACTAAGCGATGCTTTTTCCTTCGAACGCAATCTTAAATATGTTGATGAAATCTATCAACGTTTAGGAATTTAACTTTTAATAATGCTTTTTTCAATATAACATCTTATTTTGTTATATTAAGAACGGCATTTTTCATTATTCAATTTTATCTTCTTCCAATAAAAAAGGACGGTGTTAATTTTCCGTCCTCTTTTGATTTTAAATCAGTGTATTCACGTCGACGATACCATATTCCGAGAACGTCATTTTGACACGTAAATCACCACATGACATGTCGATTGTTTTGATTTTTCCTTCTTCTAAATAGATATCTAATTTCTCGTTGCTGGAAGTAAAATCACTCTTGTCCGTAGCTAAAAAACTCGGGATAAAGAAGCCGCTAGCTAAATTCGACAATTCACTGTAACAGGAGTACTTCACACCATCTTCACTTTGGAAAATCTCCGGTTTTACTCCCGTCACAACACCTTTGATTCCGATTGTATCAATGGTAAAGTTTGTCTTGTTTTCTAAAATATAGCCTTGTTCTTGCTGATAAAGATAACGAGAAAGAACCGAATCTGTTTCATTTTCTTTCTGATACAATTCTGTCTTATAATCTGATTCACCGATGGGTTTCATCAACACTTTATTCGCATCAAAATAGATGTCTAATTCATTTGCACTTGTTCCCGTATCCAAATCTTCTTCACGCTGATAATTGATTTTATAATTACCTTTTTATAATTCTAAGAACGCAGCGGCAAGAGATTCATGAACTTCTTGATGTTCAAATGGTGTCAACAAGGGAATGGTTGTCTCTCCTGCAAGACTGAAGAGATATTCACCGACAATATAAGACTTCAAGTTGTATTTTTCACCTTCCACTTTATTTGTAAAAGTAAAGGAAACAACGCCTGTCTCGTCCATCGTGAAATGATAATCCGTCAAGGTTTTGATTTTCTTGCCCATCAATCCGCTTGCAAAATCTGTCGCCGCTTCTACATTCAATTTAACTTGACCTTGCTCTACCATCAAATCTTCTTCTGTTATTGTAGAGAACGGATTGCCATACACAGTGGCAAAATCAGCAATTTCATCTGTTGGAAGATTATCGTCTCCGATGACATAAACGGGTTTCAGCTTTATTGTGTTTTGCAGATCTAGAATTTGCTCATATGTTTTTTGATCTTCGCCTTTCACATACACTTTTTCGTATGTGGCAATATCAAAGCCAAAGTCGCGTTCAAAATGTTCAAAGAAAGCAGTCTCTGTGTATTTTTTTGTTGTTTCAATCTTACTGTTCATCGCAGTGTTGTCATAGGAATATTCAAAATATCCTGTGGAGGTAACACTCGTTTTTAACGGGGCCAACTGATCTAGAAAAGCAGCGATTTGCTCTTGATCTGTGATTGTAGAAACAGAAGATTCACTCTCTTGTTCTGTTGTATTTAGCGATTCTTCGGTAGGTTTATTTTCGGTTGTTACCCCACCCTTTCCACAGCCGACTAACAATGGGAATAAAAACAATAAGTAAATATTTTTCTTCATTTTTATCTCCTTTCTAATACGGAGGTGCTATAAGAAACTTTAATGCTGAGTTTTGTACCTGTCTTATCTAAAACCATAGAAGTGATTTCATCATAGCCTTCAATCAAATTCTGATTAGAAAGGACGATTTCACCATTTTGAATACTCCATTCAAATTCGATATCGGTATCTAACCAACCGGAATATAAATACTGGTATTTGCCTGTGTGGTCCGCATTAAATTTGCAAGTGTAGATATCGCCGTACTCTTCTAAATACCACTCGTGATTGATCAAATTTTCTTCAATCGCAGCAGGATCTAAAGGAAGGACAATATCGAAAGAAATCGTTGCTTTTAACGGAGTACCAGCGCTCGAATTTGCACTTGTGACGAATTCGAGGGTGACCTTTCCTTCTTGCTTTACACTCTCATTGATTTTTAAGGTATAAACGCCTTTTCTATCCTTAACCTCTTCTAAAACAGCCAAGTCATTTCCTTCAATGATACTTGCGGTGTAATTTCTATCGATACAATCGATAGGAGAGACAGTAGCGGAAATATTTTCAGCTACTTCACCTGGCAACAAGGAAGTAGAGCCACGGTAATTGATTTTGATATTTTCAACCGGCAATTCTTCGGCAGTAATCTGATATTCTTTCTTTACCCCCTTGGAAGAAGTCACAACAATTGTCGCTGTTCCTACATTAGTGATACGGAAACCCTTATTAGAAATTTCAGCAACCGGTTTTTCCTTATCTGTAATAATATCTGTCACTTTGACATCATCGATAAGAGCACTTGCTGTTTCCGGAGCAAATGTTTTCACTTTCGGATTGTAATACTGACCGACATAATATTTTTTATACGAGCTGTTTGTACATTCAAAGTCAACATCAAAGTCTTGATAATAATATGGATCTAAAGTCAAAGGATCTAAGGCTTGTGTTTTTTCACCCAATGTCAACGTGAGATTATAATCCATCGTGGAACTGGGTTTTGCATCAGCTAAAAGATTACCTTCTTCATCGAAAGGATTGTCATAACCATAATCAAGAGCCTTATATTGCGCTTTTGTCACTACGAAATTGACATCGTATGTCAAAGTAAGAATCTTAGAGTAATATTCTGTGTAATAAGCGTTTCCTTGTGCGTAATTGGCTTTGATCGTAAAAACATTGTTTTCATCAGTTATTTCGTATGCGGCTTTTGCATCATCAGATCCCATTTCATCAGAACGAGTGAGGAAATTGTCAAAGACAATTCCGCTTAAGCCATAGGAACAATCATAATACAACGTAGTGCTTTCAAATTTTGCCTGTTCTGCAGTGTAAGCGTCTTTGATTTCTACCTTTTCAAAATCAGTGAGGGTGTTCTCTAAGTCATAAGTCAAAGTCACCATATGGTTATCGATGACTTTTCTTCTTTTTACATAATTTGAGGAAGACGATGTAGAAGTTTTCTCTTCTCTCACTTCATCAAGATATAACTGCGCCGTGATCGTATCTTCGAAAGAAACATCACCATTGGATTTGAGTTTCTTGATATTCAAAGAAGAAGCAACGCCTTGTTCTCTCTCTTTTTCATAAGTGCTCGTCTTAAGATTATCAAGTTTTTTCATCAAGAAATCATTTTCCGAATAGATGGCAAAATAAATATCTTTAAACAGAGAGCTATGCGGATGAGAAACAGTCACTTTAATGCGAATATAGGCCTTGTTATAAGTGGTGATTTTTCCATTCTCATCAATGGTTAAATAATCTTCTTTTCCTTCTTCTACAGTGTAAACTAACTCTTTATCGGTCGCGTCACTTGGTAAGACAGAAGCGTCTAATTGATATTCAGAGTTTGTTTTTAAAACATATTTATTGATGATAGAACCATCAATTTCTTCTTTTTCAACAACCGAAGAACCAGCGACACTCAACGCAATATCTTCAGCCTCAACGATGCGGTCAACAGTGATAGAAACCACGGAAGAAACACTGGGGGTTGAAACGGAAACAATCGATAATTGACAATTTCCTTCCTTCAATGCAGTGACAGTACCATCATCAGAAACACTGCAAACGGATTCATCATCTACTTTAAAAGTAACGCGTTTATCACTTGCGTTTGCAGGCAATACTTCATAAGCAACCTGTTTTTTATCTCCGACATACAAATGAAGATTTTCTTGTACTTTAATCTCGGTAACACTCTCGGGAATTTCAGTGTTGATAGATTCTTCCGTGTTCGGTTGAGAAGTTGTTGTTTGCTCTGTAGGAGGTGTAACACTATCAGTGGACGGATTAGAGTTACATCCCACCAGCAAAGAGGACAATAACAACAAAGAGACTGCTATTTTTTTCGTTTTCATTTACTCGCTCCTTTTTTAACATATCTATAAATATATATTCAACATGTGTAAAGAAATAAGAAACAAAACAATTATATCACATATGTTTATGAAAGCGCTTTTACAGATATTGTTTAAGGGTTTGAGCTCATTAAAAGCACACCAAAAGGCAGCCATCAACACATAAATTTTCTATTAGATCGTTTTCTTATTCGATGCTCTTTAGAGATTGAATCATCTTAACTCGTTTTACTTTGGTTGCAAAATACAAATTGATGATAAATGCCACAACAAAAGTACTTAGGAAACTATAACCATAAGAAGCAAGATAAATATGCGGAAGATACGCAATCAAATCAATCGTGTTTGTATTGAGAATCAACATCATAAACGGATAACCAGCTAACATCCCCAAAAGAACACCGATGAAAGTTAAAAACATCGTTTCAAAAAGAAGGGCTAACGAGATTTCTCTCTTTCGGAATCCTAAAACTCTCAGCGTGGCAATGTCGCGGGTTCGCTGATTGAAATTTAAACGCGAAAAATTATACAAAACGATAAACGCCAACAAAACAGCAAAGATTTTTACCGCTGCTGTCATTAAATCAACAGCGCTGACAACCTCATTAATTTTCTGTTTCATTGCTGTTGTTGTCGTAAACGAATCCACGACATTGTTGTATTTCTTTAAAAACTTTTCTTGAAATTGAGTATCGTTTAAATACGATGCGTTTGCTTTGATCCACACTTTATTGAACTTTACCTCTTTATCAAAAAAGGCTTCGTTGTCATATGAGAGTATTGCACCATTAAAGTAAAAGGCTTCATATAGTGCGGAAACTTTTACCTTAAACTTTTGATTTTGAATGGTAAAAACAATCTCATCTCCAACTTTTGCATTGATATTTTCCGCTAATTTTTTAGCAAGAACAACGCCTCCTTTTTCGGGTGTTATACCTAATGATGTATCGTATTTCGAAAGGACGTAAACAGCTCTTGTCTGTTGCGTTCCGCTATCCTTAAAGAAAGTTGCTTCCTTAAAATAATATGGTTCTATAGAGGTAATATCTTTATTATCATCAAATGTATTATCGATTTTTTCCACACTCATTTCCCTTTTTAAATGAAGGTCCATATCATAATTCATAAAGTTTTTAGAGTCTACCTGAATGCCGTAATTCAAGGTGTCCTGTAAACCGAAACCGCTGACCAACAGCATGGTACAGCCAAGGGAACCGACAATTACCATAAGCGATTTAAAGAAGTTTACCTTAATATTTCTAAATGCCATAGAAATAGAAAGTGCAAAGATGTGCTTATCTTTTTTAATGTGACTTTTTCCTTTGAATTTTGGAATTTGAGGGCGCATAGACTCTACCGGTTTTAGATTCAATTCCTTGCGAATTACAAGGTAAGTGACTAAGAAAGAGATGAGTAGAAAAACGGCATAAGTGAGAACCAAACTCAGCCAAGGATAAATGATAACTCGTTTTGGCAATGAATAAAGTATATTGTATTTCGTTCCTAAAATAGCGCTGATTAAATACGGGCCGACAATCGCGCCAATGAAGGTTGTAAAAGTGATCAATAATCCAGTTAAAAACAAATAACTTTGTAATATTTCCTTGCGTGTATAACCTAACGCTTTCAAGGTTCCGATTTGTCCTCTCTCTTCCATCACCATTTGAGACAAAGTGGTCAAAATAACAATGAGGGCTACACCAAAGAAGAAAAACGGGAAGACATAACAAAATTGACGCGCTTGCTGACTATCTGTGTTCACCACAAGATAAAAAGGCATTTCTTCTTTCCCCGTGAGCAAGTATAAATTATTTTTCTCTTTTTTATAAAAATACTGATAAATCTCGTTGCGAATAGAATCTCGCTTGTCTTCATCATCCACTTTGATCAAATATTGGTTGTAAATGTTCACATGGTTGATTTCTTCAAAGCTGAAGTGAAAATATTCTTCAAATAAATCAATGATTGTCTGATATGATTCCACCTGATAGTTTTTCTTCACTTCCGCAATAAGGCTCTCTTTAAATGTTGGGAAAGACATCATGACAAGCGATCCTGAAAAAGTTGTCGCACTGATATTTTCCGGGTGTTGCATATAGCCTGTTGGCTGAGACGCAAAATTCATATAACCATCGGATAGAATATTTTTTCCTTCTTCCTTTAAATGATTATTCGTAATCTCTTCCATGAGATTATAATCGTCGTCTCCAATTCCAAGAGACTTTAAATCGATTGATAGATTCGCTATCGTCTCTGGTCCATTAGGAACAAAAGAAGTGCCGTTATTTTGAGTTTTGAATTTTTTATCCACATAAAAGAAGTGCTGACTATCGCTCTTGCACAACGGCTCTATTTCCCCATAAGGTCTAGATAAGTGAGGTAACGTATTTTCGATACACAAAAAGACATTTGCATCTCCATAGCGAGCGGGTAGATAAATTCTACCTTCGATTTCACCTTCAGAACCAACAATTGACTTCAACTGAAATTCATCGTCCGGATGATAAGAATCCACCGTCACAAACAGATCGGGGATATTTCCTTTTTCAAACGCAGTATCAATTTGATTTTGAAAAGTCAACGCGTTAGACCTTAACCCTATGAACAAAGTGATAGAGATGGCACCCATAAAAATAATCGATAGAAATTGAGCGATATTATTTCGTATATTGCGGATTCGATCTTTGAAAATCAAACGCAGCGGTGACTGTTTCTTTACCATTGTACTTCCTCCGGCAAAAGAGGATTCTCATTTTGAATATCAGAAATAATTTTGCCATCTGCTATGGTGATGACTCGTTTTGCACATAAGGCGATTTTTGAGTTGTGTGTAACAACTACCACATTCTTATGATATTTGTGCGAAATTTCATGTAGCATAGACAAAATTTGACATCCAGTTTTAGTATCTAACGCCCCTGTCGGTTCATCACATAATAGGAGACTAGGATTTTTCACAACTGCTCTTGCTATTGCCACACGCTGTTGTTCACCTCCAGACAATTGAGAAGGGAAATTATTCGCGCGATTTTCTAAACCCACTTGTTTCAACACTTCCCTACTATCTAAAGGATCGTCAGCAATAGCGGCGGCTAGCTCTATATTTTCAAGAGCAGTTAAATTTGGCATAAGATTATAGAATTGAAAAACAAAACCTATATTTTTACGGCGAAAGAACACCAGCTTTTTTTCGTTGTAATCTGTAACTTCTTCTTCTTGAATGCGATATGTACCTTCCGTTGCTGAATCCATTCCACCCATAATATTTAAAAGAGTAGATTTACCAGCGCCAGAAGCACCTAAAATAACAACAAAAGAACCTTCTTCTAAATCAAAATTAATTCCGTCAAGCGCCCTAACTTCATTTTCTTGTCCGCGATTATAGATTTTGGTTAAATTTTCAATATGGATGTTGTACATATCCTTTCCTCTATTATAAATATTTTATCAAAACTAAAATGAAGCGAACATATAAAGTAAAGAAAATTGTAATTTATAAATATATTTGTATAAATTAAACAATATATATATATTTATCTAATATTTATGAAAAATCATTCTTGCGTGTTTTTCCTAAAGCATTTTAAAACAACAAAAAAATAAAAAAATATATAATGACGCTGGTAACTTGAAAAACTTTAAATTAAGTCAATCTGTGATCTATATATATTTTCTTTTAAATTTATAAGAAAATGATTAAAAAAGATTAAATAAAGCTTAATAAATCAATTTATTTTTTTAATAAACTGATGAAAAATTATTAATTTATGTTTACTTTTTGTACAAATATTCATAAATGTACAATTAATAAATTAAATTGATGAAAGATGAAGTAAATTTAAACCTTAAAAAGCACTTTTGTGTTAATTTGTATTTATACATAGTATATATACTATGTATATCATTAAAACTCCGCCATTATGACTGAACAATAATTATATATTTGTTCAATATTGATAGTGCAATATTAAAAAAGTTTTAGATTTATTTAATGAAACTATTGGATTTTTTTAAGATTCACATATAATATAGTTACCATCCTAAAAAACATAGCAAAACGAAAAAGGAGAAACACATTATGAAAATCAAAAAATCATTACTTGGCTTATTTGCAGCCCCCTTATTATTAGTCTCTTGTGGAGAAACCGGACCGATCGCCGGACTTCCTAATGGCGGTACAACTATCGCTCACGCCCAAGGAAAAGAACAGATCAACAACGCCATTCAAGAAACCATCAATGCAACCAGCAACGATGCTATCGGCCTTAAGATTGCGGATGCAAACATCGATTTCGATTATGGAAGCACCTTTACAACTGCTGATTCTAAAGTTTTAGCTGAAACTGGTGTCAACTTAGGAATCAATGACTTCAACTTCTTAGGCGGTGCCCAAGGTCTCTTCTCTCGCAATCCTGACGATGTTGCCCTCTATACCAAGACTTCTGCCAAGACGAGAGCTGGCTTAGTGAGCAAACTTACGGATTATGGTAAAGAGCTTAAATTCCGTATGCCTGAGTTTGAAAAGAGCTACAAAGGTGACTATGCCTTTGGCGCTAGCATTCAGGAAAGAATGATGTACATCGATGTCTCTAACGATGATCTTTACAACACCATCGCGGATGTTGCTAACACAATTGCAAAGATTCTTAACCCTACCACTTCTTTCGACTTTGCCACTGCTTATCCTGACAGAAAAGTTTATATTCCGACTCATTGGGACAACGATGACTTCCCGCTCATTGAAGAAAAGACTTTCTTAGATGCTTTACTTAAAGAATTTGATGATTTACCGGAAAATGGCACCTATTTGGATCACGGTGATAACATCTATTCCTACAGTGGAAGAGTTAAAAATTCTGATTTAGAAGATGTATTCGAAGAACTCTTTGACAACGACCTTATTCCTACAGATCTCTTTGAAAATGATAAGATTTTCGACGATGATATGTTCGATGATAACCTTTTCGAGGATGATGTCTTTGAAGATGCTTTCGATGATATTGTCTTCAGCAGAGATTCTTCTATGGAATTTGCAGCTGTCTTTGGTCCTCAGGGTCTCCAATCTGTTTCCTTCTCTTCTTCGCTCCAAGGAAAATCTAAGCATGCTCTCGACTTCTTCCGTCTTCCTATCTTCCGCACTGCTACCACCAAAGCAAGTTTCAACCTCAAAATTGAATTCTCCTATGGTACCGATGTTCAGTTCCCCGCTTTAGATACAACTGAATACGTTCCTTTAAGAACAATTGTCAAATAATAATTCCTAACGCTCTTGCCTGTATCACACCTGTGATACAGGCCTTTTTATTTCTATTTCTTTTCTATGGTAAAAGCAATCAAAAAGGCGAAAAATAAATTTTCGCCTTCTTTTCTAATTTATGTGTGAATTTTTTTAATCTCGTTATAACTCTAAAAAACAACTTTAAATTCTTTTACAAAAACATCTTGAGATGGCTTCGCATAATAAATGGTTTCAGCGCCTTCCGTTTTTCCGTAAAGGGAAAAGAAATCATTAAAAAAATGCGCATGGAATATCTCTTGAAAAGATACGGTGATAGTATAATCAATTCCAGGCTTAAAATCGTAAAATCCATCCTTAGGTTCTGCACTTTCTGTAACGCTTGAACCTGGAGAAGTAAGGTGTGAAACCATCACTTTACTGCAATGAAGCAAAGGACTGTAACTTAAAGCAGGACTGCGGCGAAAATCAACTATTGTTTCTTTAGTAATTTTAAAATCATAACTTACTTCAAAATTGTAACCGAGTGTTTCCTTCTCTTTAATTTCTATCCCTTTTGATTGGAATGTATAATCCGAGCTAACATGATCCAATTCAATGCAAACAGGTACAGAATATTTTGTCTTATCAGACATGGTGAGTTCGACTGTGTCAAGCTGTAATTGTTTATCCGTTGCTTTAAGAGAAAGCAAATAATCATAATTTTGAATCTTTTCTAAGGAATCTACCACCAACTTTACAGGTTCCTTTTCAAAATAACCTGTGGCAGTTTTGATATCATCTAACACCAATTCACTCTCTGATCGAAATGGTATTTCAAAACTTCCGTCGCTCTGATAATTGCGCAGAACTACATACTTTTGTCCCTCATAAACATTTGGAAATATCAACTTAGATACTGGTTTAAAACCCTCACCACAGGAAGTAAAAAGCAAAGGAAACAATAGCATTAGAACTTGTTTTTTCATTGTGAAATCCTCTTAATTAAATGTGTTTTCCTCAAATGGAGTATATTCAACGGAATAATAGCTTCTACTTTCAATCAATATTGGAAGAGAAAATTGATAATCTTCTTTCAGGGTCTCCCCATCCTGTGAAATCTCACAGGTTAAGGAAAGGTCAATAAGATTTATATCCCCATATAAGACTAAAGAATAATAACCAAAAGGATTCTCCTTTCCGTCCACAATTACATGGGTATAACTCACTTCTGGGGTTTCAAAACCTCTAGGAGTAAAAAGTCCTAAAAAAGGTTCAACCCCATTTAAACTATCAAAAAGAGGCAACAAATTTTTGATATTAAAGGATAATATTTCTGTTTGTTTTTGCATTGCTTTTGCAGTTTCTTCTCGATAATTATAAAGATACTTTTCATTTTTAAAATTGATAGTGACGAGAGAATCTGCTTTGATTGTCGATGAACTTTGCACAAGAACATTCTCTTTTAATTCCCCTTTTGTCAATTTATAGGTATATTGAATAGAACCTCCATGAAAATGTTCTTTTAGAGAAATTGTAGTTGTCTTTTCATCCAGTGCAATTCCGGAAATCAATACAGGAAAAGAAAGTAGCGCTAAAATAAAACGTTTCATACTCATAACCCCCAGGTGTTCAAAAAAGTCGAATGCAAAGTTGACTTCTCATTGATATCAATGCAAGTAAAATATTCTGAAAAGACATAATCATTCCCCTTTCTTTCCATTAAAATACAACAAATCGGCATTTTCTAAAAGGCACACGCACACTTTTTTATACAAGCAAATAAAAATGTAAGTAGTTATTACAGTAAAATCATTTAAAACGTTAAAAAGCCTATTTTCATAGGCCTTATTCAATGAAATATAAATCTATATTTTTATAAAAAGAAATACAGATACTATCGTACTCTAACACAATATAATCTTAAAAAATAACAAAAAAATGGTGGCACAAAGCACACTATAATCAAACGGAAAATCACCTTGTTTTGGCTCTTAATCTATATCTTTCATATTCACTTTTATCCATTTGGATAACGCTATGCATGAGGGAACCAGGCTTAACTGAATATCGGTCAGCAACTACCACTACTTTTTCGGTCGCTTCGGGCCTCTGATGATTTCCTTCTTTTCGCACAGGGCATTGACTTCCTTGGAATACAGATCCAGGTTGATGCGGATATACATTCCATCGGCATAGCCCTTGGACATCGGAACCTGTCCTTGGTCCTGTGATTCGGGGATGCTGTTGGAATTATGGTGCCTCCTTTTTCCTTGGCGAAAGTTGAGGAAGATCTCCAAATACTGGTCGAAGAGAAGGACATGGTCCATGAAGGAGCGGATCAGGGCGCTCTTTCCTTCCTGAGTCATCAGGTCGATTTTCCGAAGGTTCAAAAGAAGCTGGTAGATATCCTCCTGGGAGATGACGGGGGTGTCGATCTGGGAGAGCACCTCCTTCCTCTCCATCTCCAGTTTCGCATATCTTTCGTTAAGAGAGTCAAACTTCGCACCGCTCTCGATAGCGTTGAGGATGTTGCTGATCTTGGCGTCTATCTCATCCTTTTGTTTGATGAGTGCCCGACGGTAGGGGAGAGCTCCAGCTGGTTTTTCGCCAGCACCGCTGAGGCCTCCTTCAGAAAATCATCCTGCGATAGGACATTCTACACCGCGTCGACAACGATGGTCTCCAGAAGGTCTTTGTCGATAGATTTGGCGTTGCAGCTTTTTTCTTTGATAGCTGCACGGCAACGGTAATAGTATCGATACTACCCGGGCCGTTGGTTCCTCCGTAACCCCTGACGATCTCACCGCACTTTCCGCAATAGGCCCGACCAAAGAGGAGATAGGGAACGGAGGCTTTGTGGGTTTCGGCGATGTTTTCCAGGGTATTGCCCCGAAAGCTCAAATCGCTGTTATGAAGGTCTTCCCGTCATTGCCAGGTTCTCCTTGATCACCTTTATCTTCCCTATCGCCTTTAGGACAAGGAGCCGAGATATTAGTTTCTGTATTATTAATCCGCCAATTGCCGTTCTCGCCTGCAGGGCGTATTTTCATCGGCACCCTTGGTCTTGCAGCCGATATCCGCCCTGTCGACAAACCAGTTGCCGTTGCTACCCACATTGATAACTAGGGTATGCCAATCCTTTCACGGTTTGCTCTGCATGAACTCAATGTGATTCTGCCTCCAAATGGCATAGGAGGATGTCCCTATGGCCCCGCAGAAAAAAACGCAATCGCCGACAAAGAAATAACAAGTCATTTATTTTAAGATTACCTTTTTATGAATGATTTATTAAAATATTTACAAAATAAGTCGTTTTATCATATGTTTAGTTTTACAAGAGGCGGGTAATAATGAAAATGGTAAATAGACTAAAGCTGATGGGCATCGCCAAACTTTTATCTTTATTTATTCCTTTGATAATACTGATTTCAATTATTTTCCCAACTTATAGCATTTTTGACTATCAACATTCAGCTTTATCATCAACAGATCCAG
Source organism: uncultured Mollicutes bacterium (assembly GCA_900539865.1). Taxonomy (GTDB): domain Bacteria; phylum Bacillota_I; class Bacilli_A; order RFN20; family CAG-288; genus Enterosoma. The sequence continues at coordinate 226,891 of UQDS01000001.1, forward strand.
AGTTATATATATCCGTTACGGAAAAGCCCTTGTTCGTTGTTATATCTGATAATAATTATTCAGTTTTATTAAAGGCTGGTTATATAAGCTTGTTTGTTGTAGAAATACTATCTGCAATCTGTTGCTTAGCTTGTCTATCAGTCTTTATTTTTGGAAAAAAGAGAGTTGGTGAATGGCTATTTAATATAAGCAATTCTTTTTTAATCATCTTAAGTATATTTGTTATCTCCTTGTTTTATGCAAATCCTCTTATTTTAGGAATATCGTTAATCTGCTTGTTAATATCAATTGGGGGTGCTGTATTACGTATTGTTATTAAGATAAAGAAAGGAGAGGAAATCGAATACCTGCCTTCTGAGGAAGCATACGAAACCTATCGGAACATTTTCGTCATCGACATGGACCTGTTCATGAAGAGCGCCAAAGGCAAGAAGCTTCTGTCGATGATTCACGAGATGAGGCTCTACGGAAGTTCTTCTGAGGAAATCGATGTTGCCGTCAAGAGAAAAATCACCGGCAAGAAAGGACCGGCGTTGGAGTGAATGAGGTCACCCGAGAAAGGGTGCCTTTTCGTTATCGAGATATCGGACCGTAAACCCCGACATTTTGAACTTCGAAACCTCAAGAGGAAACGAGGTACAAAAAAAAGACCCCTTTCGGAGTCCTTTGAAGGCTATCGCCTTCTATCTGCTGAATCGAACCGAGATGCCTCAATGTTCGATTTTTTTCGAAGATATCGGGGATTTCTGCTATATTGGAGCTAGTTACCTAGCCGATAGAAAGAAATCCTAATCGCCGTTCGTTTATAGGCATAGTGGTGGCCCAACGCAGGGTCGAACTGCGGACACCAGCATTTTCAGTGCTGTGCTCTGCCAGCTGAGCTATCGGGCCATCACGTTTACGCTTAATGCGCTTAGTTATTGTATCAAAGAAGAATTGATTATTCAACAGCTTTTTCATTTTTTTTGCTTTCTGGATACTTTCTTATATATCGATATAGATACTGATATGATAAAATGTATTTCATGAGTTATATTTATCATCTCTCTGTTCATGACATCGTTGACGTGCTTCTTCGCCGAGGTCATTTAGACACTCGTGTTTTTAACCTTTCTTCTATGCAAGAAGGCACTAGACTACATTCTTTTTATCAAAAAGAACAGGGGAAAGATTATATCGCTGAATATCCTTTAAGCAAGAGATTTGAATGCGATGATTTCATCTACTTTATTTCTGGTAAAGCAGATGGCGTTATCATTGATGAAAAGAACAATTATACTGTGGAAGAGATCAAGACTACTGTCGATGATTTAGATAACTTTATTAAAGATCATGATCAATGGCACCTAGGTCAAGCAATGTTTTATGCTCACATCCTTGCGGAAGATAAAGATTTAGCTAACGTGGCCATCCAAATGACCTACATTAAGCAAAACAATTATCGAATTCAAAAGAAAATTAAACAAGTTTATACAAAAAAAGAATTGCAAGATTTCGTTGATGACCTCATTTTCCGTTATACAAGATATCAGCAAAAACTTCAGCGTTTTAAACTTGTCCGCAACGAATCTGTCTCTCATCTTACCTTTCCTTTTAAAGAATTAAGATCCGGTCAAGAAGAGATGATCCAATTCATTCAAAAAAACGCCGATGAAAAACAAGATGCCTTTATTGAAGCTCCCACTGGTATTGGAAAGACAATCTCCGTCCTTTACCCTCTTGTCTCTCTTTTTGGAAAAGATAAAGCAGATCGTGTCCTGTATTTAACCTCAAAGAACTCCATCAAAAAAATTGCAATGGATACACTCTCACTCTTTTTACAACAAGGTTGCAAATGTAAATGTATTGAATTTACTGCAAAAGACAATATATGTTTTAATGATAAGGTGGGTCACTGCAATCCAGATGAATGCCCCTATGCACAACATTACTATGATAAATTGTTCGATGCAATCTTTGATTCATTAGAACAACAAGATAACTTTACAAGGGCCACTATCGAAGAGATTTGTTACAACAAGGTCATGTGTCCGTATCAATTTCAACTTGATTTAGGCAATTTCTGTGATGTTTTAGTTTGCGATTATTCCTATGTCTACGACTTTAGAGACCGCTTAGCTTTGCAAGATAGCATCAACGCCCACCCGAAACAATTTCTTTGCGTAGACGAATGTCATAACTTGCCCGAGCGTGTCCGCGACATGTATTCGACTGAACTCTTTGTCTCTACCTTGAACGAAGCGTTAACCCTTTGTCTTACAGAAGAGTTTAAAATCTTGAAAAAGGACTTAAAAAAACTTATCAAGACATTTTCTGACTTGTCCTACGATCCTGAAGATGAACTTTATCAAAGAAAAGGTCTTTATATCATCGAAGGTGAAATTTCAATCCCGCTGCTAAATTTAATGGATTGTGTGCTTGCAGATATAAAAGAAATCTTAAAAAAATACACTTCACTAGTCACTGATTCCCTATTGGATTTTTTCTATACTTTAAACACATTTTATGCATTAGCAGAAATGGCAAATGAAGAAGGAGAAAAAAAGTCCTTTTTAACCTATCTGCGAATACACGATGAAAAAGTAGTCTCTTTCCGCATCACTCTATTAGATGCAAGAGCTGTGATTTCACAGTGTTCACCTTTTTTTCAAAGCGTAATCTATTTTTCGGCGACATTATCCCCTAAAAATTATTATATCGATTTGTTAGGAGGAGATGTTGAAAGGTCAAATCAATTGATTTTACCTTCCCCATTTTCTAAAAATAATAGAAAGGTTTTCTTTAATACCCAACTTTCTTTACGCTACCATGACCGAGATGAAACTCTCTACTCGGTCTACTCTTTAATCCGTACAGCAATATCTCAAAAGAAAGGAAACTACTTTGTCTTTTGTCCTTCCTTTGATTACTTAGATCGCGTGTTTTCTTTCTTCGAACAAGAGCCTATTGAAGACTGTGATCTTGTCGTTCAAACTCGAAACATGAAAGAAATCGAACGAGAGGCGTTCCTACAACGCTTTTCTGTAGATAATGAAAAAACGACCATCGGTCTATTAGTTTTAGGTGGGATTTTCTCCGAGGGCATTGATTTAGTAGGTGATCGGTTGATCGGTGCCATCATCATCTCAGTTGGTCTTCCGCAAATCGGATTTGAAAGAGACCATATGAAGGAATATTATGATAAACTGAATGACGGAGAAAAACGCGGTTTTCAATACGCTTATAGCTATCCTGGTCTCAACAAAGTTTTACAAGCGGCAGGACGCGTCATTCGAACGGAAAACGACAAAGGCTTTATCTTATTTATCGATTCCCGTTTCCGCCAAAGCTTATATCAAAACGTCATGAAGGAAATCTATCCTGATGCCGTCAATATTATTTCAGCAAGTCAATTGAGAATGCAGCTGAAAAATTTCTGGAAGGAGCAAGAAAAGTGAAATTCGATCAAAAACACATTCGCAACTTCTGTGTAGTTGCTCATATCGATCACGGCAAATCGACGCTTTGTGACCGTATTTTAGAAAAAACAGGAGCCGTTGAATTCCGTGAATTGCAGCCCCAACTTTTAGATGAAATGTCCATTGAAAGAGAACGCGGCATCACAATTAAACTAAACGCAGTCAGCGTACCATACAAAGCTAAAAATGGTGAAACATATCGTTTAAATCTGATTGACACTCCTGGTCACGTCGACTTCACTTATGAAGTCAGCCGTTCTTTAAGCGCATGCGAAGGAGCGCTTTTGGTTGTGGATGCCACCCAAGGAGTTCAGGCTCAAACACTTGCCAATGGTTATCTGGCAATTGATAACCACCTTGAAATCCTTCCTGTGGTGAATAAAGTCGATTTACCAAGTGCAGATTTAGAACGCTGTCAGTTGGAGTTAATTGATACTTTAGGTATGGATCCTGAAAAAGTAATCCCCGTTTCTGCAAAGACGGGGGTTGGTATTGAAGACTTGCTTGAACATATCGTCACCGACCTTCCATCGCCAAAAGGCGATTCAAACGCTCCGTTAAAAGCGTTGATTTTCGACTCTAAATTTGACTCTTATCGCGGTGTCATCATCCTGATTCGTATCTTCGACGGTCAGGTTCGTGTCGGCGATAAAATCAAATTGATGTCAAATGGAAATACTTACCAAGTCACTGAATTAGGTATCCGCACTCCCAAAGAACAAAAGCTCGATTCCTTAGAGGCCGGTGAAGTCGGTTATCTTGCAGCTAGCATTAAAAACATCAAGGACATCAATGTCGGCGATACGATAACGAGCGTTGAACATCCAGTCAGTGAACCGCTGAAAGGTTTTCGTAAGACACAGCCGATGGTCTTTGCCGGTCTTTATCCTTCTGACAACAAAGACTTTGAAAATTTAAAAGCTGCCTTAGATAAGCTCTCCTTAAATGACTCCGCTTTGGTATACGAGCCTGAAACCAGTGTCGCTTTGGGTTCTGGATTCCGTTGCGGCTTCTTAGGTCTTTTGCATATGGAAGTGGTACAAGAACGTTTAGAAGACGAGTTTGACTTAGATATCATGTGTACCGCTCCCTCTGTTGTTTACGAAATTGTTTTTACAGATGGCACTCGTCAATTCATTCAAAACCCTGCAGATTTTCCGCGTGATAGAACCAAGATTAAAGAAACCTATGAGCCATTTGCTAAAGTGAATATCATGGCTCCGAAAGATTTTGTCGGGAACATCATGACTCTTTGTCAAAACCGTCGTGCAGAATACGATACCATGACTTACATTGATGAGACTCGCGTTGAACTTAAATATAAAATGCCCTTAAGCGAAATTGTATTTGACTTCTTTGATCGTTTAAAATCTGTCTCCCAAGGCTATGCATCTTTAGACTATATGCCGATTGGATATGAGAAAAGCGATGTACAACGCATGGATATCCTTCTCAACGGTGAAGTTGTCGATGCGTTAACGACGATTGTCTTTACTGGCACCGCCTATCCTAGAGCTCGTGCTGTTGTTGACAAATTGAAAGAGGTCATCCCTAAACAGCAGTTTGAAATTCCAGTTCAGGCCGCTTTTGAAAGTAAAATCATCGCTCGAGCAGATATCAAATCGGTTCGCAAAGATGTTTTAGCAAAATGTTATGGTGGCGATATCAGCAGAAAGAAAAAATTGTTAGAAAAGCAAAAGAAAGGTAAGAAGAGAATGAAGGAGTTCGGTAAGGTTCAAGTACCGCAAGAAGCCTTTATTGCCATGCTTACCGTCGATGATAGTTCAAAATAATAGTTGTTAAATAGTATTTAAGTCTTCAATTGTGATAAACTAAAGCTGTATTTGAATAAAGGTAAGGAAGCGTATGATTCGAATTGATGAAGGAAGACGTTTTTCTGATGACACCTATGCCAGTAAGGAAGACGTAAAAGCAGCGTATAACCAAGATAATGTCGATGTGGTTTGGGATAAAATTCTTTCCTACCGCTCCTATTTTGATTGTGAAAGTGATCTTTCTGATACCAATGGTAACCACTACAAGATTTGTCTTACCAAAAAGATTCTTGCAACTTGTTACCCCTTAGAGATTTCACTTGTGAAAATGTACGCCGATTACGCTTCTCTCTTCAACGAATATCGCAACGCATTTGCGTTGAACCAATTGGTGAAAGCAATGAGTGCAACAGCACATTTTGCGAACATCAACGTTTCGGAAAATACGATTACCAAAATCGCAAAAGGAGAAATTGAGAATTTATCGAATTCCCTTTTTCCTTTAAAAGCTTATCAAAACGCTTATTGCTACGCGTTAGCAAATGATCATTTTGACTTGCAGGTTATGGAAAACATCAACAAACTATTAATCGGTCAAGAATTAGATTCCGATATTACCTACCGCAAGAGCGAAGTGACAAATATTGTCAACCCTTTGATTGCACCGGCTGTAAAAGATATTCCTTCCCATCTTAACAATCTCTTCTCATTCCTGGAACAAAAAGAAATCCCCGCCATTTTAAAAGCGTTAGGTATCATATATACTTTTTCCTACTTACGCCCCTTTGAATACTCTAACGAAGAGACGGCAGGCCTTTGTGCAAAAGCATTTTTAAATGTACAAAACATGGCATTACCCGGTTTTTCCTTGTCTTTAGAGTCTTTAGCATATACGATAAGTTTTGCTTATTTTAAACATTTAAAAGAAAGTGAAGACACATTAGATCTCACATATTACTGTCAGGCTGTTTTACCTTTCTTAGAGTTTTGTCGCAATAAAATGGCCAAAGAATTGCATGATGTACAATTGAAACAAGAAGAGGCTTTACAGTCTCCTACACTTCAAAATGATAAGCAATCAGACGATTATGCATCTTCCCTCAACGGCTCTACTTCATTTGCTCTTCCTGACTTTCCAATTTCATCTGATGAAACAAAGATAGAAGTCCTTGCCAAAAAGCTTTTAGAAGTGCATCCTCACTTAAAAAAGAAGCAAGCTCACTTCTATGCCGGTCATTGTCAAATCGGGTTACACTACACCATCGAACAGTTTAAAAAAGAAGAACACACCGTATATGAAACCGCCAGAACATCGATGGAAGATTTAGCAAACCGTGGTTTCTATAAAAAAGAGCTGATTGGAAAGAAGTTTGTTTATACACCGATTCCGATTAAAGATTAATATGATTCACTCACTTTATATACACATACCGTTTTGTGATCACATATGTAGCTATTGTGATTTCCCTAAAGTTTTGTGTGGAACATTTTTCCAAGAGGATTATATCAAAACTCTTATAAAAGACATTGATTCTTTATCTATTCCAGATAATTCTCTTCGCACAATCTACATCGGCGGAGGAACACCAAGCGCATTATCTTTAGATTGTCTTAAAATACTTCTTTCTTACTTAAGCAAACATTTTCCTTCGGTCGAGGAATTTACAATGGAAGCGAACCCTGAATCTCTTACGGAAGAAAAAATCGCCCTTGCCAAAATTAGTGGGGTCAATCGCATATCTCTTGGTGTACAAACCACAAATGAGAAACTCCTTTTTACACTCAACCGAAAACATAATAATCAACAAGTCGCTTCTGTTATAAAAAATCTCAATAAATATGGTATTGAAAATTACAACCTCGATTTCATCTATGGACTTCCCGGACAGGCGCTTGAAGACATCGACAAAGATCTCGCTTTTGCACTTTCTCTCAAACCGAAACATTTATCTTTTTATTCTTTGCAGATCGAAGAAGGAACTTTACTCTATAACAAGAAAGTGAAACCTTGTAGCGATGACAATTACGCACAATTTTATGAACACGTTGTTCAAAGTTTAAAGGAAGCTGGATTTCAACGATACGAAATATCTAATTTTGCACTTCCCACCTATGAATCAAAACACAATCTCACCTATTGGCATGATGAATATTATTATGCTGCTGGGCTCGGTGCCAGCGGCTATCTTCCTTCTCTTCGCTATAAAAACACTGCTTCCATGAACCATTATTTAAAACATCAATTCCGTTATCAAGAAGAAACAATCACACTCGAAGATGAAGAATTTGAGTTTTTGATGCTCAACCTTCGCTTGACACAAGGTTTTTTACTCGAAGATTTTAAACGTCGCTTTCAAAAAGATTTTCTTTTCTCCTATCAGCAAGAGATAGAAAAAGTAAAACCCTATGTGCAAATTTCAAATGGTCGTTTTGCAATTAAAGAAAAATACCTTTATACCATGGATCAGATTCTCTTAGAATTGTTAAAACTTCCTCAAACAGATGAATAATATTTTCTCTTCTTACCAATAAGTGGTAAGGAGAGTTTTTTATGATTGCTTTTTTGAAACAAAATTTATCCTACCTTTTTCTCTTTGCGACAATATCTTTTTCTTTATCTCTCATTCTCGCTATGTCATTGTGGGGATTGTGTTACGCTATCTTACAATTTCTTGCTTGTGCTATTCTCCTTTATTTCTTAAATAAAGAAAAACAAAAGGAAAAGATTGTTTTTGCTACTTATCGTTTTTTGCAATCGTTTATCTCTAATTTGAATTTACAGAAAAATGTAAAAGCATCTTTAGAAATCGCTAGTTATCATTTAGATGGATATCAAGTGATTAAAAGTTATGAAGAATGTCTAGAGTTGAAAGATAAATCATATCGCCTTTATGGGTTTGAAAAATACTTTAGATCGATTCTAGAAAAAGAAGAAGAAAACCAAGCACAACTCATTGATTACTATCCTTTACTAGAGGAAATTCAAGATGCTTTTCAACGTTTGGAAAAGAAAAGAGAACGGAGAGAAAAAAACTGTAAATTGTTTTTGATCCTTTACCTTCTTTCCCTCTCTTTCCTCGCCCTCGTCTTCCAAAGCAGTTCTTTTCTTAAGGAAATCATTCTGCAAAAGCTTTATCTCCACCTCTCAGGAATCTTGCTTTCTCTTTCAATACCGCTCTATTTATTCTTTCTCATAAGGAGTTTACGAAATGAAATTATTTAAAGATAGAAAAGAAAAAAGAAATATCATCAAAGAGAAAGGAAATAACAATTTTTTTTCTTATCTACCTCTTTTAATTTCGATGGGCATCTCCTTTTTTGTCTTTTTCTTTACCCGCCAGATGATGATTGCTTTATCCGTGATGTTAAATGGTTTATGTATCACTTTGATATCCGAAGAGAAAAACAACTCCTTTCGTAAACAGATGGATAACGGAGGATTTTATCAAACTTTTCTACGAGAAAGCGCAATGGAAAAAAGTTATCTTCTCGGGTTCCAAAAGGCCGTAGATAACATGCCATTATCAGAGGAAAAAGATCGTTTTCTCGATTATATAGACAGCAATTATCAAAAGGAATTTCCAATAAGCAGTGTGGCAAACACACAAGAAGTCAATTTGTTACAAACGATTCATTTGATTTTGTATAACAAAGAAGAATACTGCTTTGAAACGACAACCATTCTTTTAAATAAATTAAAAGTTTATAAAGATGAACACACATCAAATAAAGATAAAAATTATATAATTTTAAGTTTGATTTCTTATTTTCTTTTCTATATTTTAATTTTCTTTGGAATCCTTTATTATGCGTAAACACTTACCTTTTTTTCTCCTACCTATCTTGATCTCTTTTTTACTATCCCTTGTGCATGACTTTGTTGTAACAAGTGAATTTTATATGCTTTTGCCTCAGGCGAAGTTTCAAGTCGAATACAATATAGATCATGAGCTTCTCTTTAGTGAAAACCTTGACAAACGTCTTCATCTTATTTGTTTATCCTCTTGCAATTACGATCAAATCATGGTTCCAAAAACCGTGAAATACATTTTGCGAAGCAAAAAGAAACGAATCTTTTTTTCTACACAAATACAAAAAGTGTGTGTTTACAATCGACAATAATATATGTTTATATTATACTAATATTGTTTTAGATGTTTAGTGAGGTATTTATGAATATTATTGATGATTTAGAAAAAAGAGGTCTCCTCGACAACTTCTCCGACAGAGAGAAAATCCATGAAATGTTTGATACTCCGCAGACGATCTATTGCGGTTTTGATCCTAGCGCCAAGTCTTTACAGCTTGGTAATTTCATTATGATCACCATTTTGAGAAGATTACAAAAGGCTGGGCATAGAGTCATTGCAATGCTCGGTGGCGCTACCGGAATGATCGGTGATCCTTCTGGCAAAAAGGCAGAAAGAAAATTTCTTAGTCCGGACCAAGTCTTAGAAAATGCAGAATGCATTCGCGCTCAGCTTTCTAAATATATCGATACAAGCGATCCGGAAAAGGGTCTTATCATCAACAATTACGAATGGTGGAGTCAAACAAACATTCTCACCTTCTTAAGAGATTATGGTAAGAACTTCCAAATCGGCTATATGCTCTCCAAAGATATTGTGAAATCTCGCTTAGAAGTTGGTATTTCTTATGCTGAGTTTTCCTATATGATTTTACAAGCCGGTGACTTTGATAATCTCTTCCGCAAATATCACTGCACCATGCAAATCGGTGGCGGTGACCAGTGGGGTAATCTCACTTCTGCTTTAGATTTCGTCAAGAAAAAAGAAGGCAATGACTGCGGAGCGGAGGTCTTCTCCTTCAAACTCATCACCGATAGCCAAGGTAGAAAATTCGGCAAGAGCGAAAATGGTGCTCTTTACTTAGATCCTACCATGACAACTCCATACCACATTTATCAGTATTTTATGAATGTCTCTGACGCTGATGTTTTAAGATACTTATACATCTTTGATGACCGTCCGATTGAGGAAATCAACGAAATTTACAAGAGACACATCGAACATCCCGAATTGCGTAATGGTCAGAAAGAATTAGCAAAGGTCATTGTCACTGCCCTTCACGGCGCAGATGCTGCTATCGAATGTGAAAAAATGTCTCTCGCCTTATTTACCGATTCCTTCCAAGGTCTTTCTGCCTCTGGCTTAAGAGATCTTACTGACGGACTAGTTGTCGTTGAAAAAGAAGGTGAAATCTCTATCTTAGATGCCCTTATTGAGACAAAACTCGCTTCTTCTCGCAGAGAAGCCAGAGAATTCCTCAACAACGGAGCCATTAAAGTAAATGGTGAAAAAGTGACATCTCTCGATACAGTTTTGACAAAAGAAAATAGCCTCGAAGGAGGCTATATCTTCCTCAAGAGAGGTAAAAAGCTTTACGCCTGCTTGAAATTCTAATTTAAGAACGTCTCAATTTCCCTTGTTTCTTCTTCGTTATACGGATACATTTGGACACGGTTTAAATGAGAAAGAAAACTTTCCATTTGCCGTGTCTTTTCGTTTTCATCTTGAATTTGAAGAATTTCCTCATACTTCTTTACAGCATCTGCATAATTTTCACTTGCTTGCAATGTGATAAGAGTATTGTGCTTTCCTTCTCTATGAACAATAACTTTGCGTTGATTTTCCGCATGTTTTAAGCAATATTGTGCGATGGAATGTTGATACAACACCATCGGATCATCTTCTGCATGAATCACCAAGCACTTCGTTTGATGATTGTTTTTCAATCCGCGTTTTGCAGTGATCATATTCCTTCTTCCGAAAATTGTGAAAAAGCAAAGTGAAAACATAGGAAGCAAGAAATAATACAGAGCCTTATTTTGACTTTTTACCATATCCAACATAACAGTAAGAGGAGAGACAAAACCAGAGCGCATGATTGCTTTCTCAATCTCAGAGTGTTTCTTTAAAGCACCCGCAACACAATATGCACCCCAACTATGACCATAAAGATAAATAGGAAGGTTTCCATTCAATTTTTCTTTTTCGACAAAACGGATTACATTTTCCAAGACATAAACACCATTTGCAAAAGAGACCTGTGTTTTACCCTCGCTGATACCAACACCATATTGATCAAATGCTAACACTTGATATCCCAATTTCGTTAAAAACGCAATATCGACAAGGTATTGAACATGCGTACCAAAAAAGCCGTGCGCTAAAATGATAAAGCCACGAAAATCCGCTCTGTTTTTATCTTCATATATATATCCTTTAATCGCTTCTCCATAAAATCCGATGCGAATCATTTTACGTGAGAGAAACGCTTCGTAATCTTCGTAACGAAGATAACACGGATTATCTGGATCGGATCCTCGGACACCTAATACTTTTTTTGTAAGGACAAAAACAATAAATAAACAGGCTAAATAATAAAGGATAAGAAGTCCTAAAATAACAAATAATGTAATGATGATAGCAACCATAGTGATACCTCTAATATTAATTATATCCATTTTAAGAGAAGTTTAGTACAAATTTCCAATTAGAGCAAAGTGAAGAAAATAGAAAAAATTATATTTTTAGCACTCTTCACTTGCAACTGCTAATTTTTGTGATATAGTATTAGTGTAGATAAAAAGGAGGCCACAATTATGGGTGAACAAAAATATACTACAAAAGTCATCGAAGCCATCAACAGTGGCGTCATGATTACCAAAGACAACAAATTAGCTAGTTTTGATATTCCGGCGTTATTAAGAGCATTATTTGATCAAGATAACTCCATGTATGTCAATGTCCTAAAAAAATTAGACATTGATCCTAAAGAAGTTTCCCAACTGATTGATTCTTACATACTTAACAGCGTGAAAACAAGTTCTAGTGAAGAGCCGCAATCCAGCGCCGATGTGAAGAATCTTCTTTATAATGCCAGCAAGTATCAGCAGGAATTTCAAGATGATTATATGTCTGTTGAACATTTACTCCTCGCACAATTTGATTGTAAGCATTCGCTTATTCAGCGTTTAAAAGATTTAGTAGGATATAAAAAAGATGGCTTTAAAAAAGCCATTCTATCTATCCGCGGTGGAAATCACGTCACCAGCGATAATCCTGAATCTCAATATGAAGCATTGAAGAAATACGGAAGAGATCTTGTCGCTGATGTCGCAAGCGGAAAAATTGATCCTGTGATCGGAAGAGATGAAGAAATCAGAAGAGTGATGGAAATTCTCTCCCGTAAAAGCAAGAACAATCCCGTTTTAATCGGTGACCCCGGCGTCGGTAAAACTGCCGTCGTAGAAGGGTTAGCATGGCGTATTTTTAAAGGTGATGTCCCTGAGACTTTAAAAAATAAAACCATCTGGGAATTGGATATTGGTTCGCTGATTGCCGGAGCAAAATACCGCGGCGAATTTGAAGAGCGTTTAAAAGCTGTCATGAAAGAGGTCAGCAAGAGCGAAGGTAGAACTATCTTATTCATCGATGAAATTCACACAATCATAGGCGCCGGTTCCGGTGGCGATTCTTCCTTAGATGCCGCCAATATTTTAAAGCCGTTGTTGGCACGTGGCGAACTTCATTGTATCGGTGCTACGACTTTAAATGAATACCGTAAGTATATCGAAAAAGACCCTGCCTTTGCACGCCGTATGCAGAAAGTTCTTGTAGACGAACCAACTGTTGATGACTCTATTGCTATCTTAAGAGGCATCAAAGATCGTTATGAACAACACCATGGTGTCGAAATCACCGATGATGCAATCATCGCCGCTGTTACCTTGAGTAAACGTTATATCACGGATCGTTTCTTGCCGGATAAAGCGATTGACTTAATTGATGAAGCCTGCGCAAAAGTTCGTATGCAAATTGATACTATGCCAGAAGAACTCGATGAGTTAAATCGTAAAATCATGCAGTTGCAAATCGAAAAAGTCTCTATGAAAAGAGATACGAGTGAAAATGCGAAAAAGCGTTTAGAAGAGATGGAAAAAGATATCGCCGAACTCAGTGAAAAACGCGATTCTCTCACTGCCACTTGGAAAAATGAAAAAGAAGAAGCAGAGAGAAGTAAAACAATCAAAAAAGAATTAGACATCGCTTCTCTCAATTTACAAAAAGCAATGCAAGAGGCAGATTATACAACGGCGGCCCGCATTCAAAATAAAGACATTCCAGAGTTACAAGCACGCTTGAAAAAGGCACAGGAAGGAAATAAAGAAGCAACTATGCTTTCTGATTCTGTCACGGATGAAACTGTCGCGCAAGTGATCTCTGCTCAAACTGGAATTCCCGTTTCTAAACTCACAAAGAGTGAAAGTCAGAAAATTCTCTTGTTAAAAGAAGAATTAGAAAAAAGAGTCATCGGTCAAGACGAAGCGCTCGAACAAATTTCATCTTCGATCATTCGTTCTCGTGCAGGTCTTTCCGACCAGAACAGACCGATTGGTTCATTCCTTTTCTTAGGCCCCACCGGTGTAGGTAAAACAGAAGTTGCTAAAGCTCTCGCCGAACAACTTTTTGACAGCGAGAAGCAAATCGTTCGTATCGACATGTCTGAATACATGGAAAAATATTCTGTATCCCGTCTTGTGGGTGCTGCCCCAGGATATGTCGGTTATGAAGAAGGCGGTCAATTGACGGAAGCTGTTCGCAGAAAGCCTTATTCTATCGTCCTGTTCGACGAAATTGAAAAAGCCCATCCTGATGTTTTCAACATTCTTCTTCAGGTCCTCGACGATGGAAGACTTACCGATGGTCAAGGTAGAACGGTCGACTTTACCAATACAATTATCATCATGACTTCTAATCTCGGAAGTGAATTCTTGTTAGAAGGTAACACCGAGAAACAAAAGAGCCAAGTCATGGAGCTTTTAAAGAAATCATTCCGACCCGAATTCTTAAATCGTATTGATGAAACTGTCATGTTCAACTCTTTAGGAGAATCCGTTGTCGATAAGATCATCGAAAAATTCCTCAATCAGTTAAAAGAAAGATTAAGCGTGAAAGAAATCAACCTCGAATACGATGAAAGTTCTGCCAAATTTATCCACCAGAACTCCTATGATCCTGTTTATGGTGCACGTCCAATCAGACGTTATATCCAAAACAACGTAGAAACTCCTCTTGCGAGAAAATTGATTGCTGGAGAAATCAATAAGGGCGTCAAGCTCACTTCAGATGGTGAAAAACTTCTCTTTGTTCCCTTATCTTAAAAAACAAAAAACGTGCTCTAACTTTAAAAAGGCATTCCTTCCTGATTTTTGGAATTTGGGATGCCTTTCTAAGAGCGCTTGTTTGAAAGTTATTCCGATGTCCTAATCACGTCACTAATAACCGTATATTACTAGATTTCGACAAACATTAAACGACACTCCTTCCTAATAAAAAATATAAGAGGCATACTGCCTCTTTTTTTATTAATCATGTTGATGATTTCTCCGATTAGTACTGATTTTATCAACAATCTAAACTTCTCACTTTGAAACTATAAGATCTTAAAAGACTATTTTTGTAGTAAGAAAAGGCAAGGTGTTTAAGCGTGATTTGAGTCCACAAAACACCAAAAAAAATCATTCTTCTTTTACCATTAGTTTTTTATCTAGTGATCTCCAATATACACATCACTTAAAGTCATATCAATGGGAAAATTCATAAAAATACTTGCCATCATGGCTCATGAAAAATTGACTAAGTACAAGTGAACTATGCTGTAATAGCGATAAAATTATTAACTGCTAATTACTCACGTATTATGATTTATGCAAAGAAGCATTAACCGAACATGTCAAATGTGAGAAATACGATTAAGGCAAATTCAAAAGGTAAGCTGTCATGGTCGTTTTTACAAATTCTTTTTGCATCCCTTGTGCTGATAGCAACTATATTATATTTTTGTCCGCTAAAATATGTTCAAGTTTTGAATCATCCCGGCATTTATTATAGTGTTTTCAAAGCAATCGATATTGAGTATCAATGGATTCTCATAACTTCGTTAGTCTTGAACCTATTTTATATCTTGTATTCATATTTTTCTTTTATAAAATTTAAAAAGATTCCTAAAACAAATCTTGAAATTATAGATTCCGTTTTATTTATTCTATGTATTCTCTTCATCATTTTAAATTTTGTTTTTGCATTTGTATATTCACACAACTATCCAAAATCTTATTGATAAATATAATACTTTAAGAATGATTATTTCTTAAATTCTGTTGATTCGTGATAGAAAAAATTCAGATAATTGAGATACTACGAAGGAATAATTTAAAACATTAGATGAAAATTATATCGATGTAATAACAAATGAACGCTTCTCCGAAAATCAAATATTAATTGCGTTTATAAAATAAAAACTATTTGTCCAAACAAGCACAATTGAAAAGGTACCCTATCCTCGCGTCTAGGAATTAGGGTACCTTTTTTTATCTTATTTTTTCTTTTTAAAATAACGGCAAACATCACGTAAAGGACAAATTTCACATTTTTCAGAACGGGCAGTACAAATGTTCCTTCCTAACAAGATAAATTGTCGATGCAGATGAATAAAAGAAGGAACATCAAAGATCTTTTCTAACTTGTTTTCCGTCTTAGTTGGATCGTAACTTTCCGGGACGATTCCTAAACGATGAGTAACGCGAAGGACATGCGTATCAACCGGAATGTATGGATAATTATAATATTCTGCAAGAACAACTCCCGATGTCTTGTATCCAACACCTGGAAGCTTTTGTAACTCTAAGCGATCTGTAGGAACATGACCGTCATATTGTTCCAACAAAATTTTTGCAGTTTTAATTAAATATTCTGTCTTTGATTTTCCCAACCCTACCTTTTTGATGCAAGCGTGAATTTCTTCTCTTCTCTCTTGGGTGTAATCTTCGAGTTTTGGAAAATTCACAAAGAGTTTTGCAGTAGCTTCATTGACAGACACATCCGTTGCTTGTGCAGATAATATCACTGCAAAAAGAAGTTGCCAATCGCTTTCAAAATTAAGAAATGTTTTTGTTTCCGGATATAGTTCTTCAAGCTTTAAAGCGATGAAGGTACAGGTTTGATTCATCTTAATTTTCCCAACCTTTGCTGTCCATTGCGCGGCTCATCGCATCATTTTTTCGATCGTTTTCATCGATGGTAGAGACACCGATGTTCTTTCTAGAAGCGCTTCGCTCCATCTCTAAAATGAAGTGATCCGCATTGTTAAAAGAGATGTGACCATTTTTTGTCAAGGAACGCTTACAAGCTTCCTTTACCATCGTCTCATCGGCTCCTTCTTTCAGCCACGACATCACGCGATCTTTTTCCACAGGAGAAAGAGGTCCTCCGATGCTTTCTAAATAAGAGTAAAGGTTTTCAGAGACAACGTTCGTGACGCTATCGCTCCCACGCAAGGTGAGATCCTTGATTTCTTCACGAAATAAGCGAAGCTTGAATTCTTCTATGCTGGAATAGAAATTGACACCTTCCTGGACGATGGTGATGATTTTTTTATTCATCAGTTTTGAAAGAGAGGTATCGATATCATCTTTAGCACACTTCATGTAGGGACTTAAAATATCGCAAGTGACTAAAGTCTTTTCTTGCATATCCAGAACCGCCTCGCTTACAAAAAGGACCATCACATCGATTTCGTTGAGATCATAATGAAGATATTTCTTGACCAGAAGGCTTTTCCAGTCGATGTCTTTTAATGTAATATTCATATTTCCTCCTGATAACTTATCTCATTATATCAAAAAAAGTGTCTTAACGATGTAAGACACTTTAAATTTAAATATTCAGATTTAACACCTCTACAATTTCGTTTATCGCCTCATTAGGGCACTTTCTAAGCTCTTCTTTCACTTTTTCTATATTGTGAGGATAGCAAAGGAGGCTTTTTGTCTCTTCTATTGCCTTTTCTAAGCTTTTATCAAAAGAGAAATTCAATTCATAAGAAAAGCGATAAGCGCGTAAAATGCGAAGCGGATCTTCTTTAAAGCGAATGACAGGATCACCAATCACGCGCAATGTTTTATTCTGTAAATCTTTTAATCCGTTTCCGGTAGGGTCAAGTATTTCAAAGTTTTTATCGACATAGAAAGCGTTGATTGTAAAATCACGTCTTAACGCATCGATTTTGTAATCTTTGATAAAAGAAACTTTCTGAGGATGGCGAAAATCGCTGTAATCTTCTTCTTTGCGCAAGGAAGCAATCGTCACGTGAATGAAATCTTTGCGAAAGCTTGTGGTTCCATATCGCGGAAAATAAAGTGCATCCTCAAATAAGCAGTGGACATCCACAGGATCCATTGCTGTTGCAAAATCCATATCATCACTATTGCGACCCAAAAGAAAGTCGCGGACAAAACCACCGACAAGATAGGTGTCTTCTTTCAGTGTTGACATGACTTTATCAAAAACGCTAAGTTGTTTATCATTCAATGTTATCTTCATAAAAAATGCCGCCTGAAAGACGGCATAAATAAGTGATAGTGAATTACTTTTCGGCGTTGACCAAATCCTTGAGAGTCTTAGAGGGTTTGAACTTGACAGCCTTAGAAGCAGGGATGTTGATCTTTTCTGCTTTGTTAGAAGGATTGACACCAACTCTAGCAGGACGATCGACTAATTCAAACTGACCAAAGCCAGCAATTTTGACGATGCCATACTGAGGATCGTTGAGACCAGCAGCGATATAAGCGAAGACCATTTCAACAGCTTTTAATGCTTCGCCCTTCTGCATTCTGCAACCAGCAGCTAATTGTTCTGCTAATTCTTCTTTTCTAATCATGTTTTTTTCAGCCATAAAATTTGACCTACCTTTCTTAATTAAAAAAATAACACATTGTTTTCTCGATTTCAATTTTTTTCGATAAATAGTGATGTTTTTTCAATTTGCAAAGAGATAAAACTCAGTTGGAGCCAGGGATTCCTTCTCGTTTACCACGGATGAGAAGCTTGATTGGACAATTGGTAAAACCAAATTGTTCACGGATGACATTTTCAAAATAACGCTGATAAGAGAAGTGGAAATAATTCGGGTTATTACAGAAGACAACAAAAGTCGGAGGGACATCTTTTGTTTGAGTTGCATAGGTAATCTTAAGACGTCCGCCATTGAAATTAGGGGCTTCATTGTCCATCTGCGCTTTTAAAATGACAGAATTCAACAAAGAAGAGGGAACAGTTTTATGAATGGTCTCGTTGACTTGATTCAGAGCTTCGAAGATGCGTTGCACATTGCTGCCTGTCAAAGCAGAGACAAAGACAACTGGCGCAAAATCTAAGAACTTGAAATACGCCTTCAATTCTTTTTCAAAATCGCGCTGATCGCTTTGACCGTGGCTGTGTAAATCCCACTTGTTGACTACGATGATCACAGGTTTGTTGTGATCAATCGCATAAGAGCTCACATGGACGTCTTGAGCGACAAGGCCTTCCGAGGCATCGATCAGCAAAAGAATAATATCTGCACGCTTGCAAGCATCGGCAGAGCGAATCAGAGCAAATTTATCCAAATCTTCCTCGACTTTTCCTGGACGTTTAATGCCGGCAGTATCAATCATGACATACTTTTGTCCATCGCGTTCAAATTGAATATCCACGCTGTCTCTCGTCGTTCCAGAAAGAGGAGAAACAATCACTCTTTCATGACCGATAATACGGTTTGCCAACGAAGATTTTCCGACATTAGGACGGCCAAGGAGAGCAAAAGTCAGAGCACCCTCATAGGGGTTTTCTTCCACTTCTGGAAGTCTCTGGATAATTTCATCTAAGAGATCGCCAACACCTAAACCGTGTTCCGCAGAAACCGGGAAAGGATCTCCGCAACCAAGCGAATAAAAATCGTAACTATTTCCGATGAGAGTATTGTCGTCGATCTTATTGACAACCAAAAGAACTTTTTTCTTATAAGGAAGAAGTTTTTTCGCGACAAATTTATCATTGTTTGTCAAACCGACTCTTCCATCGACTACAAAAAGAATCACGTCTGCTTCTTGGCAGCCTAATTCCACCTGATTTTGGACCTCTTTTTGGAAAGGAATGTTCTCTTCCGTAATTCCGCCGGTATCAATCAAAGTAAATTCTTTATCTAACCAGTGACCCGTACCATAATTGCGGTCTCTTGTAATGCCAAACTGACGTCCAGTGATCTCTTGGCGAGAGTCGGACATACGGTTAAAAAGTGTGGACTTACCACTGGAAGGTGAACCGATTAAGGCGACAGTTCCATAACGTTTCATATCATGCACCTACTTTCTTCTGGAAGAGTTCAATGATTTTATCAATCTCTTCTTCAATCGTCATATCGGAAGTGTCTAATAAAATTGCATCTTCCGCCTGACAAAGAGGGGAGGTTTCGCGATGAGAATCGATATAATCTCTGCGGATTAAATCTTCTTTGATCTCTTCTAACGAAGCTTCTCGTCCCTTTGCAATATCTTCTTTATAGCGTCTTAAAGCGCGAGATTCCACGCTGGCAACCTGATATACTTTCAAGGTTGCGTCCTTTAAAACTACAGTTCCAATGTCACGTCCATCCATGACAACCGATTCATCCTTTGCCATATCACGTTGAATTTCAACCAATTTTTCACGTACGCAGGGGTGCGCACAAGCAAAGGAAACATTGTTGGTGACATCTTTTGCACGGACGCGTTCTGAGACATCTTCTCCATTTAAATAAACATGACCGTTTCGATCTTCACGGATGTGAACTTCATCCAAAATTATTCTTGCATCTTCTTCGCTTTTCGGATCCAAACCTTTGTTTAACATCATCAAAGTAAAAGCGCGATACATCGCCCCGGTATCCACATATAAAAAATCCAAAGCTTTGGCAACACCTTTTGCCGCAGTGGATTTTCCGCTTGCCGCTGGGCCGTCGATAGCAATTGCATATTTTTTCATATCAGAACACCTCCAATAAGACTAAAATGATAAAAATGAGAAAGGCGACAACGACAAGAGAGACAGAAACCCAAATACTGACTTTAGAAGGCGATACTTTTTTCTTACCTTCACGCTTCACGTTTTGATATTTGCGTTTCATTTCTTTTTCTTGCGCATGGGAATCGTATTTCCGATTGTCATCTAAGAGCTCTTCAATCGAAAGCGTCAGGGTATTACGTTTAATACCCTTTTCGTTTGTCTCGTTTTCTACACTAGAAACAGATACTTTTTCTTCGTTTTTCTCTGTTTCAGCATTTGTCAAACGAGAAAATGAATAATTGTCGATGTTTGAGATCTGCTTTCGAAGATCTTCATAAAGTATTACGCGGCTCTTCTCTTCCATACAATCACCATACCTTAAATATTATATAAAAAACAAAGGTCAATTCCTACATTAGAGCAAAACAAAATGAAGCGATAAAGATGAGAAATGACTTGTAAAAATTGTTGTTTTTTCTTACAATATAATGCATGCCGCTATAGCTCAGTCGGTAGAGCAACTGATTCGTAATCAGTAGGTCGGAAGTTCGATTCTTCTTGGCGGCACCATCAACCAATTTCTCGGCAATCGCCGAGTTTTTTTATTGTATTTCATCGAAAAGGGGAGGAAAATTCCTCCCCAATTTAATTTTATTGAAAATTAGTCAACAAAAGCTAAGAGAGCCATCGGAGCATTGTCGCCACGACGGTTTTCAAGCTTGAGGACTCTGGTGTAACCACCGTTTCTGTCCTTGTACTTCGGTCCATAGACATCGAAGAGCTTCTGGAGAGCATCTTTGCCAGTCTTAGGATCGACAAAACCTTGTTCACGAACGAAAGCAGCAGCTAATCTGCGGGAAGCAAGATCACCTTTCTTTGCATAGGTGACAAGTCTTTCAGCTTCCTGCTGAGCGCGCTTTGCAGTGGTTAACGTGACTTTGACACTTCCGGAGATGATGAGCTGAGAAACGACGTTTCTGAGCATATTCTTTCTCTTGTCAGAAGTATAACCGGCCTTAAAGCGGACACCGCCTTTGCCGTGCACATTTCTTCTACCAATTGTACCCATAGTAGTTTACCTCACTTTACTTCTTGGTATTGTCGTCTCTCTGTAACGATAATCCGAAAGATTCTAACTTATCGAGAATTTCCTTGTAAGATTTCTTACCAAGGTTACGAACAGTCATCAATTCGTATTCTTTCATATTGCAGAGATCCTGAACGGTCTTGATACCATTTCTCTTCAAGCAGTTGTAAGAACGGACGCTTAAATCGAGGTCTTCTAAGATCATGGAGTTGTATTTGTTCTCCGGTTTCTTCTTAGTGATAGACATGACAGCGGCATTCTTGACAGCATCATTGAGATTTTCGAAGACTTTGAAATGTTCATCTAAGATCTTAGCGGCGAGTGCAACAGAATCAGTCGCATTCATAGAGCCGTTAGTATCAACAGTGATGATAAGCTTTTCAAAGCTGGCATCATGGCCAACACGATAAGGTTCGACTTGGATGTCAACCTTTTCGATCGGGGAGAAATTAGAATCAACAGCAATTCTACCGAGGTTCCAATTTTCTTCTTTGTTTTCTTCAGCGGTGACAAAGCCACGGCCTTTCTTGGCGTGGAGCGTCATCTTGATGTGTCCGCCAGCGGCGAGGTGGCAAAGGACCATGTCAGGATTGACAACAGAAACCATATCAGGGCAAAGAATATCTCTTGCCTTGATTTCTTTTCCGTCCTTATCTTCACCTTTGGTGTGGACATCGAGCTTTAATTTGTAATCTGCGTTTTCATCATCAGATTGGTCAGCAAGAACAAGGTCCTTAATGTTGAGGACGATCTGAGTAAGGTCTTCGACAACACCTTCAAGAGCAGTGTACTCGTGACGTGCGCCTTCGACTTCGATGGCATAAACGGCAAGTCCAGGTAAAGAAGAGAGTAAAACTCTTCTCATCGCATTGCCGATTGTGACACCATAACCTTTTTCAAGAGGAGCAATGGTGAAACGTCCAGAATTGTCAGTAACATCGGATTTACCGATATCAAATTTCGGCTGTAAAAATTCTTTCATTCCAAGTTCTCCTTTAATTCACTGAAATTTATTACGATTCTCAAGTTTAGCCACGAGGTCTCTTAGGCGGACGGCAGCCATTGTGCGGAATCGGAGTAACGTCAGCGATGGAGAGGACTTTAAGACCAGCAGCTTCTAAAGCTCTGACAGCAGTCTCACGGCCCGGACCAGGTCCTTTGATTTCGACATCAACGGACTTTAAACCTCTTTCCACACAGGACTTGGCAACATTGCCAGCAGCGAGCTGTGCAGCAAACGGAGTGGACTTTCTAGCACCGGAATAACCGGAAGTACCAGCGGAAGCCCAAGCGATGACCTTACCAGTTTCATCGGAGATAGAAACGATGGTATTGGAGTAAGAAGCGTGGATGTGAGCAACACCCTTTGTAAACGTAAGTTTCGCTTTTTTCTTACGAATTGTGGTTTTCTTTTTATCTGCCATTTTACTTTAACCTCCCAGATTAGAGAGTAGCCTTCTTGTGGTTGGCAACTGTCTTTCTCGGACCCTTGCAGGTACGAGCATTTGTCTTATCTCTCTGACCGCGGCAGGGAAGATTTCTCTTATGTCTCTGACCACGGTAGGTTCCGATTTCCTGAAGTCTCTTGATGTCTAAAGCGACCTGTCTTCTCAAGTCACCTTCAACGACATACTTGCTAACTTCGTTACGGACAGCAGTGAGTTCTTCCTCAGTGCAATCCTTTACTCTCTTGGTGCCTTCGACCTGAGCGTCAGCACAAATTTTCTTTGCAGTGGTAAGTCCGATACCATAGATGTAGCGGAGAGAGTAGACCAACTGTTTATCGTTCGGAATATCAACGCCAGCGATTCTAGCCATATTATCCTATTCCTTTCTTTAACCTTGTCTCTGCTTATGTTTGGGATTGGAGCAGATGACCATAACGCGTCCCTTGCGCTTAATAACTCTGCATTTATCGCAGATCGGCTTAACTGAAGCTCTAACTTTCATGTTAGTTTCTCCTTTGTATTATTTGTATCGGTAAACGATGCAGCCATTAGTGACATCATACGGGGAGATTTCCACAGTAACACGATCCCCGGGCAAAATACGAATTTTGTTCATTCTCATCTTGCCAGAGATTCTGGCTCTGATTACTGCGCCACCGTCAAGTTCTACCGAAAACTTTTCGGCGGGAAGAGATTCACGAACAACCCCCTCCATTTTAATGAAATCTTCTCTGCTCATGCTTGTAAACCTAACTCCTTTAGATGTCTTAAAACGTTAGAATCGACGGTTGTGATGATGGGTCCATTTTCCGTAATAATAATATCATTTTCATAATGGCTTGTCATCATTCCGTCTACAGATTTTATCCCCCAGCCGTCAGGATCGGTATAGTATTCTTTTTTACCGGCCATAACCATGGGTTCAATTGCAAGACACATGCCTGGTCTTAAAAACGGACCAAGTCCATATTCCGGATGATAATCATTGGGAATAAAGGGATCTTCATGCATCTCGCTGCCAATGCCATGGCCTCCATAATCCGGAAGGAGTGAGAAACCATAGGAATCAGCAACTCTCTGAATCGCCATCGATATTTCGTAAAGATGGTGTCCAGGATAACAAACTTGTAATGCGGCATAGAAACATTCTTCACTGCAGCGGATGAGCTTGCTCGCTTCAGCGGAGACATTTCCAACTGCGAAAGTACGACAGGCATCACCATTGTAACCGGAAGCATCTTTGTTTCCCATATCGATGGAGATGATGTCGCCTTCTTTCAGAATTTTCTTTTTCGAAGGGATGCCGTGAATAATCGTATCGTTGACCGATGCGCACACGGCGTTGTGATAACCATCTTCGAGGGCGAAATTAGGAACGCCGCCCGTCTCACGAATGAGACGGTCGGCAATCTTATCAATTTCGTACGTCGAGCGGCCAGGGCGGATTTCTTCTTGGAGTTTGTCAAAGACAGAACCAAGTTTTCTTCCGGCCTCTTTCATCAGTTCCTGTTCGCGAGGAGTACGGATGACAATTTTCATTCACTTACCTCGGAAAGAATCTTCTGAACATCACCGAAGACATCGTCGATGTCCTGAAGTGCGTCAACTTCGCTCAAGATACCATTCTTCTTGTAGTAATCGGCAAGAGGAAGAGTGCTCTTTGCATAAGAATCAAGGCGAACCTTGAAGGCTTCAGCGGTGTCATCCTTGCGCTGAATGAGATCGTGACCACAATGATCACAAACGCCATCAACAGCAGGTTTCTTGGTGACAACGTTGTAGCTTGCGCCACATTCGGGGCAAACACGACGGTTGGTGATTCTGGCTGTGAGAACCTCATCATCTGCGGTTAAAAGAATGACAGAGGTAAGCTCACGATTGAGCTTGCTAAGCAAGCGATCAAGCGATTCAGCCTGAGGAACAGTTCTCGGGAAGCCGTCAAGAAGGAATCCCTTCTTGCAATCGTCCTCAGAGAGTCTTTCCTCAACCAAACCGATGATAACTTCATCGGGGACGAGAAGCCCAGCGTTCATATATTCAGCAGCTTTGAGTCCTAACGGAGTTTTGTTGCTGACCGCAGCGCGGAGCATATCGCCTGTGGAGATGTGAGGGATGGAATATGTTTCAACAATCTTCTCGGACTGTGTTCCCTTGCCAGCGGCAGGGGGACCCATAAGAATAATGTTTAAACCAGTTTTTTCATTTTTCATATTTACAACTCACTTTCTGCGTATCCATGACCCGCGAGAATACCATTGATCTGATTGTAGGTTTCAAGAGAGACACCGACGACGATGATCAAACCAGTTCCGCCCAAAGACAGAGACTGAGGAACAGCGCCGGTGAGAGAAAGGATGACAGGGAGCAAAGCGATTGCACAGAGTGCCATCGAGCCCATAAAGGCCATACGATTAAGAACTCTGGAAAGATAATGCTCCGTCTCTGTACCCGGTTTGATACCTGTGATATAGGTACCGGAAGTCTGGAAGTTCTCAGCGATTCTTTCTGGATTGATTTCCAGTTGTGAATAGAAGTAAGAGAAGGCGATGATCAACACAGCGTAGATAATCGTTCCCCATGGGAAGGCAAAGTCTTCTGTCATCTGCGTCATCGCTTGGTAATTGAATACCTCTTCTATCTTTTGTGCCCAAGCTGGCGGATTGCCGTTGCTGAACAAAGAGATGATGATAGACGGAGCTACCATGAGAGAAGAAGCGAAGATAACAGGCATAACGGAAGAAGCGTTGACCTTGATTGGTAAGAAGGAAGCTTGCTGAGAGCTGAGTTCATTTGACTGAGACGTATTGGCGTGAGAGACCGGCAATTTACGAACCGATTTCTCGATGAAAGTGACAAATACGACAATGAGAACAAGGGCGAGTAGGTATACCGCCAATTGAACGGCACCCTGAAGAATTAATGTTGCATCGCCGGTGTCGACCTTCGAGCTATCGAGGTACTCGGAGAAAGCACCGATGATCTGATGCGGAAGCGAGGAAATAATACCGGCAAAAATCATGATAGAAATACCATTGCCGATACCCTTATCTGTGATTTGGTCGCCCAACCAAGTGAGGGTCATCGCACCTGCAACCATGAAGATGATGATCTTAGTATAACCCCAAGCAGAGGAATCCGTAAGCGTGATCGCTTGCGAATTGTTCTGGAGGGCAACAGTGATACCATAAGCCTGAACAGCACCTAAGACAACAGAGAGCATACGGGTGACGACGTCCAATCTTTTACGACCGGATTCGCCTTCCTTTGTCATCTGTGTCAAGGATGGTAAGACATCCATGGAAAGCAACTGTACGATAATCTGTGAAGTGATGTATGGTGAAACGCCAAGCGCAAACAATGAGAAGTTCTGCAAAGCGCCACCACCCATCATATTTAAGAGTGAGAGAGCGTTGGTGGTGTTTTCCCAGATGCTAGAAGTTGTCTTAACACCCGGGATTGTGATAGCCGATCCAATTCTGAAGACAAGGAAAATCGCCAAAGTAAAGAGTATACGGTTTAAAACGTCCTTGTTATGGAAAAATGCGGCTATTTTTTTCATTACTATCTATCCTCGTTTTCTTCGACCGCAGCGAGTTTCTTAAGGGCGATTCTCGCATCTTTAAGAGATTCAACTTCTGCCTTGCCACCAACCTTTTCAATTGCAGCCTTAGCACTCTTAGTGTAAGCCTGAACCTTGAGGTTGAGAGCCTTAGTCAACTCACCATTGCCAAGGACCTTGACCGGCTTGTTGAGGTTTTTGATGAGACCAGCCTCTAAGAGGATGATGTCATTGATTTCCGCGTTCGCTTCGAAAAGCTCTAAATCAGAAAGCTTGACAGTAGCGTATTCGACTCTGCCATAGTTGACAAAGCCGTGCTTCGGAACACGACGATATAACGGTAACTGACCGCCTTCAAAGCCGACAGGGACTTTTCTGCCCTGACGAGCACCCTGACCTTTTTGACCACGGGTAGCAGTCTTACCCATACCAGAGCCAGTACCTTGACCGACTCTCTTCGGAAGATGACGAGATCCTTCAGCGATCTTAAGATTATGTAAATCCATCTTTCAATCCTCCTTACTTAGCTTCCTTGTCAGCCTTGACAACTCTGCCAAAACGTGCAAGTTCAACCTGCTCGTAGGTCTTGAGTTGATTCAAAGCATCGACAGTAGCCTTAACAACGTTTGTCTGGGTTCTGGAACCATAGATCTTGGAATAGATGTTTTTGATACCAGCTAATTCTAAGATGGAACGGACAGCACCACCGGCGACCAATCCAGTGCCAGCAGGAGCCGGCTTAAGGAAGACAGAGGTGGCACCAAAGTGACCCATGACAGAGTGAGTGACAGTGTCACCCTTAGCAATGGACATCTTGAAGAGATTTCTCTTAGCAGAAGCTAAAGCCTTCTTGATTGCATCCGGTACTTCGTTGGATTTACCAAGGCCGTAACCGAACTTGCCCTTGCCATCACCGATGACAACCAAAGCGGTGAAACGAACACGCTTACCACCTTTGACAGTCTTGGCGACTCTGGAGATTTTCACGACCTTTTCGTCGTAGAGCTTTTCTTCAACTCTTCTTCCGCGGCCATTTCCGCGGCCATTGAAACGGCGACCGCCCTGGCCGAAACGGCGATTGCCGTTTCCTCTGCCAGAGGCAGCAGACTTCTCACCGGCAGCAGCCGGTTCAGCCTTGACTTCGGCAGTTTCTGCCGGAGCGACGTTATTCTTGATTTCTTCAGCCATTTTAATTCTCCTTAGATTAGAACTTCAATCCGCCAGCACGGCAAGCTTCAGCAACAGCCTTGACCTGACCGTGATAGAGATAGCCGGAACGATCGAAAACAGCCTTTTCAATCTTAAGTTCCTGGGCTTTTTTGGCTAATTCTTCACCGACTTTGGTAGCAGCACCGCAGTTGGAAGGATTATCTAAACCGAGTTTGGAGGAATCGACACTGGCAAGAGTCTTGCCACAAGTATCGTCGATCAAAGCGGCATAGATGAATTTGTTGGAACGATAAACAGAAATTCTCGGACATTCAGCAGTACCAGAGATCTTGGCTCTGATTCTGACATGACGATGTAATCTCTGTTTGTTCTTATTGAACACACTATACATTCTTCATTTCCTCCTAAATTAAGCAGACTTCTTGGCAGAAGCGGTCTGACGGAGAACAATAACTTCTCCTTTGTAACGGATACCCTTGCCGTGATAGCATTCCGGCTTACGGACATTGCGGATAACCGCAGCCTGCTGGCCAACGAGTTGCTTATCAATACCTTCGACGATGACTTCCATCGCCTTAGTGTTGATGCTAACTTTGACGCCTTCCAACGGATGGATGACATCTTCATGAGAATGGCCGACATGTAAGACAAGATCGGTTCCTCTCATTTCACAACGATAACCGACACCCTTGATTTCGAGAGTCTTGGAGAAACCATCGGTGACGCCCTTGACCATATCGTTGATTAAAGCGCGAGCAGTGCCGTGATTCATCTTCATCTCTAAGCTGTCGGTCGGACGGGTGACATAAAAGACACCTTCCTTTTCCTCGAAGCCGAGGTAAACAGGGAACTTCTTTGTGAGTTCGCCCTTAGGACCCTTGACAGTGACAACACCACCGTTGACGGTAATGGTGACACCAGCAGGGATTTTAATAGGTTCTCTTCCGATTCTGGACATGATAACCCTCCTTACCAAACATAGGCGATGACTTCACCGCCGATGTTAAGCTTTCTAGCTTCCTTGTCGGTCATCACGCCACGGGAAGTGGAGATGATGGCGATGCCGAGTCCGTTGAGAACTCTAGGGAGCTTAGCAGCCGGAACAGTAACACGAAGACCCGGCTTGGAAATTCTCTTGATACCGCTTAAGACACGGTTTTCACGAGAATCATACTTTAAGGTGACGACTAAGGTCTTGAAGGGCTTGCCCTCTTCAGCCTTAACTTCGTAATCCTTGATAAAACCTTCATTCTTGAGAATCTTGCAGATCTCTTCACCCATTTTGAAAGTGGGAAGAGAGGTGGATTCATTCTTCATGAGGTTGGCGTTGCGGATATGTGTAAGTAAATCCGAAATTGTATCGTTAACCATTGTTCTCTTCTCCTTTCATTACCAGCTGGCTTTGTGCATGCCAGGGATTTCGCCTTTGTAAGCCATCTCTCTGAGACAGATACGGCAGAGGCCGAACTGTCTAAGAACGCCATGGACTCTACCGCAGCGCTGGCAGCGGGTATAGTTCTGAGTCTTAGGATGCTTCTTAGGCTTGTTGCATTTGATCATTAAAGCTTTTCTTGCCATGATGTTATCCTCCTACCTTCTTACTTTGCGAAGGGCATGCCAAGCTTAGAAAGCAAAGCATAAGCTTCTTTATCAGTCTTAGCCGTTGTGACAATGACAACGTCCATACCCTGAGTTCTATGAACCTGATCATAGGAGATTTCAGGGAAGATCAACTGTTCCTTAACACCGACAGAATAGTTGCCTCTGCCGTCGAAGGAATCTTTGTTGATACCGCGGAAGTCACGGACACGGGGAAGATCGATAGAGATGAATTTATCGAGGAAGTCATACATACGGACACGTCTTAAAGTGACCTTGACACCGACAGGAACACCTTCACGAAGTTTGAAGTTCGCGATGGACTTTCTTGCCTTGGTGACAACCGGCTTCTGACCAGAAATTGTGGCCAATTCAGCAGCGGCTTCTTCGACAAATTTTTCATTGGTACCGGCTTCGCCAAGACGCATATTGAGAATGATCTTGACAAGTTTCGGACATTCCATGACGGAGGAATAACCGAATTCCTTCATCAATTCAGGAACGATTTCTTCGTTGTATCTAGTCTCAAGACGGGAGACAAAAGCGGCCTTCTGGTTGCCCTGAGAGTGAGATTTCTTGGTGGAAACACCATTTTTCTTTTCTTCAGCCATATTTCTTCTCCTTACTTGATGATCGCGCCGCTCTTCTTTGTGACGCGAACTTTCTTACCATCGACAACTTTGTAACCGACTCTGGTAGCCTTGTTGGTCTTTTCATCAACTAAAGCAACATTAGAGACGTGAATGGGAGCATTGACATCTTTAATGGAACCCTTAGGTTCAGCCTGAGTGGGTTTAACATGTTTCTTGCAAACGTTGACGCCCTCGACGATGACCTGTTCAGTGGCCGGAAGAGCCTTGATGACCTTTCCGGTTTTTCCCTTGTCATCACCAGCGAGAACGATAACAGTATCACCAGTTTTGATTTTCATGATTACCTTCCTCCTTGGTTTAGAGAACCTCGACCGCCAAAGAGACGATCTTCATGTATTTGTCGCCCTTTTCACGAAGTTCACGAGCGACAGGTCCAAAGACACGGGTACCCTTCGGAGAGCCATCTTCATTGATTAAGACAACAGCGTTGTCATCGAATTTGATGGTGGAACCATCTCTTCTCTGATAAGCTTTCTTAACACGGACGATGACGCCCTTGACGATATCGGACTTTTTGACCTTGC
This sequence comes from uncultured Mollicutes bacterium, assembly GCA_900539865.1. Lineage (GTDB taxonomy): Bacteria > Bacillota_I > Bacilli_A > RFN20 > CAG-288 > Enterosoma. The sequence goes on from UQDS01000001.1 coordinate 257,049, forward strand.
CGTTAGGAATAGCGTCCTTGACGGCGCAGATGACAACATCACCGACAGAAGCGGATTTTCTGTGAGAACCGCCACAAAGGTGGAAAACGCGAACGCTCTTCGCACCAGAGTTATCGGCAACAACCAAGTTAGTTTCGTTCTGAACCATGGTTATTCTCCCTTCTTCATGACTTGAACGAGACGGAATCTCTTGTCATGAGATAACGGACGGCATTCTTCAAAGATGACGACATCGCCGACTTTAGCGACGGAATTGCGATCATCAACTTTGTATTTCTTACGAACAGCAACTCTCTTCTTATAGACAGGATGGTTTCTGTAGGTTTCAGTTTCAACAACAATTGTTTTCTGCATCTTAGCAGAGATAACGACGCCCTGTAAGCGTCTCTTGTCAGAGGCCTTGATGACCTTTTCGTTTAATTCTTCAGCCATTGTTCTAGCCTCCTATTACTTGCTTTCAGCAGCGTTAGCTGCAGCAATCTTGCGTTCATTGAGAACAGTAAGGCATCTGGCGATATCCTTACGGGTGACGGTGATCTTGGCACCGTTATCTAACTGACCGGCCTTAGCCTGGAATCTAAGGGTGAGAAGTTCGCCCTTTAATTCGTAGACCTTCTCAGCGAGGTCTTTGTCAGAAAGCTTTCTAACATCTTCAATAGTCATTACTTGTTTTCCTCGCCTTTCTTGACGATTCTACTCTTTACAGCAAGCTTGTAACCAGCCTGACGTAAAGCGTATTTGGCAGTGGCTTCGTCAATGCCACCAATTTCGAACATAACCGTGCCTTTTTCGACAACGGCATCCCAGAATTCAACAGTACCTTTACCGTTACCCATACGAACTTCAGCAGGTTTCTTTGTGATGCCGAGGTAAGGGAAGATACGGATATAGCTGTTGCCGACCTTCTTGGTATAACGAGAGAGGACGACACGAGCGGCCTCGATCTGACGGTTGGAGATATATCCACCTTCAGTGGCAGCTAAGCCGAAGTCACCATAAGCAACAGTGTTGCCTCTGGTAGCGACTCTCTTCGGTCTGATAAGGTGGCTTCTACGCCACTTAAGTCTCTTAGGCTGTAACATAGGTTATTCTCCTTTCTTCTCGGCTTCACCCTTAGCAGGAGCAGCGGCTCTGTTGCCACGGCCATTGCCGCGACGGCCGTTGAAGCGGCCCTTGCCGTTGAACTTGCCTTCATCAGGGCGACGATCTCTCAATTTCTTGTAGTTGTCAGGGAGAGCGATCCAGACCTTAACACCGATGACACCATAAGTGGTTTTGCAAGGAGTGTAAGCGTAATCGATCGGCTGACGGAGAGTGTGAAGGGAGAGAACACCTTCGCGATACTCTTCGAAACGAGCGATTTCAGCACCGCCGATTCTACCCTTAGTCATGGTCTTGCAACCCTTGGCGCCAGCTCTCATAACTCTCTGAAGAGCCTTCTTCTGGACAACGCGGTAAGAAGCGCGTTCCTGGAGCTGCTTAGCGATATCCTTAGCAACGAGGACAGCGTCGAGATCAGGATTCTTGATTTCGACAATGGCGATGTTGATGTTCTTCGGATCTTTCTTAAGAAGCTTGACTAATTTAGCTTTGATAGCGTTGATCTGTTCAGAATCCTTGCCGATGACGACAGCAGGATGAGAGCAGAGAATGGTGATGGTGATATCGTTCTTGATCTTTTCGATATCGATTCTGGAAAGACCAGCATCGATGCAATCGAGTAAGGGCTCTAAATAGCCACGGACTTTTAAATCTTCACTTAAAGAAGATGCAAACTGCTTTTTGTCAGCATACCAGTGGCTGGACCAGTCACGGTTGATACCGATACGTAAGCCGTTAGGATTAACTTTCTGACCCATGGTTACTTGGCCTCCTTATTCTTCAGAGTGACATAGACATGGGACCATCTCTTGATGAGTCCGGATGCGGAACCCTTAGCTCTGGGAAGGATTCTCTTTAATCTCATTGCATCGTTAGCAGTGATTTCAGCGATATAAAGGCTATCGCGATCCATATTGAAGTTGTTGACAGCATTAGCTTCAGCAGACTTAATAAGCTTTTTGATATCTCTTGCGCACATCTTAGCAGTGTGATCAAGGATAACGTAAGCCTCATCGAGGCTCTTTCCACGGATGAGGTCGATAACTAATCTGACCTTACGGGGAGTAACACCGTAGTTAAGGAGCTTAGCCTTGGCTTCGGTGACTTTCTTTTCCTCGGTCAAAATCGGTTTGACTTCGGTAGTTTTGATTTCTTTTTCAGCCATGATTATTCTCCTTTATCTACCGTTGCTGGATAAATCAGCACCGGAGCGGTGATGAGTGAAGGTGCGGGTGAAAACGAATTCACCGAGCTTGTGGCCGACCATATCTTCTGTGACATAGACCGGGACAAAAGCTTTTCCGTTGTGAACGGAGATTGTGTGATTGATGAATTCCGGGAAGATGGTGGAACGTCTGGACCAGGTCTTGATGACTTCCTTCTTGCCGGATGCATTCTGATCCTGAATTCTCTTCAGGAGTTTGGGATCGCAATACGGTCCCTTCTTTAAGCTTCTAGACATTTGTCATTCTCCTCCTGGTTACTTGCTGTTACGTCTTCTGACGATTAAGCGGTTGCTTCTAGCCTTCTTGGCTCTGGTCTTGACACCCATGAGTCTTCTACCCCAAGGAGATCTCGGAGCATCGTGACCGATCGGGTTCTTACCTTCACCACCACCGTGAGGGTGGTCGTTCGGGTTCATGACGGCACCACGGACAGTCGGACGTTCGCCCGCCCATCTTGTTCTACCGGCCTTACCCTTAGAAACAAGGTTGTAATCTTCGTTGCCAACAGTGCCAACAGTGGCTCTGCAGGTGAGAAGAACTTTTCTGACTTCGCCAGAGGCGAGTCTTAAGATGGCATATTTGCCTTCTTTACCTAAGATTTGAGCGGCGGTGCCAGCAGCGCGGCAGACCTGTCCACCCTTACCAGGTTGGAGTTCAACGTTGTGAACCATGATACCTTCCGGAATGGAAGCGAGTTCCATGCAGTTGCCAGTGGCGATTTCGCCGGCCTTACCATCGGTGACAGTCATGCCAACTTCAAGGCCCTTCGGGCAAATGATGTATCTCTTTTTGCCGTTAGTATTGAGCAAAAGAGCAATTCTGCAGTTACGGTTCGGATCGTATTCAATAGCAATGACTTTAGAGGTGGTTTCACCGCTTCTCTTGAAGTCAATGATACGATACATTCTCTTGTTACCACCGCCGATGTGACGGCAAGTGATGTAGCCCTGATTGTTTCTACCGCCAGTTTTCTTAAGCGGAACAAGCAAAGATTTTTCAGGAGCTTTCTTTGTGAGATCGCTGGTGGAAAGAGTGGCGAGATTTCTCATACCCCCAGTGAGAGGGTTGTATGTTTTAATAGCCATATTTTTCTCCTATAATAATTTTCTTTACTTCTCGTCGGATTCGACGTTAGCCTGTCTGTCTTCAGCAGCGACAGAAGCAGCGATCTTACCTAAATCGAAGGAAGAATCGAATCTGACGATGGCTTTCTTATAAGCCGGAAGCTTACCAGTGAATCTACCGACTCTTCTGGTTTTCGGCATTACATGCATAGTGTTGACCTTGCGAACCTTAGCGCCGAAGATCGCCTGAACGGCGGCCTTGATTTCGGTCTTGGTAGCCTTTTTGTCAACAGCGAAGACCATAGCGTTGTCTTCGCGTTCAAGTCTCTGAGTTTCTTCAGTGACAATGATGTGCTTAATGATGGAATAGTCCTTGATGATAGCAGGACGGGTTTCGAAAGCAGGAGCTTCGACCTTTTTGTTTTCTTCAGCCATTAGTTAGCTTCCTCCTCATTTTCATCTAAGACAGCAGGGATAACGCCTTTGACAAGGATGAGCTTGTTAGCGTTAAGAACATCATAGACAGAGACGTTATCAGCAGTGACAACGTTGACAGACTTGATGTTGTTGCTGGCCATGATAAGGTTTTCGTCGATATCGGAGATGACAAGAAGGTTCTTCTTATCATCAGCACCGATTGCCTTAAGAGCAGCGGCGAAGTCCTTGGTTTTGTTGGAACCGAATTTTTCATCGGTGAGAACGATGATATTACCGTTCTGAGCCTTGTCAGAGAAGACAGAAGTAACAGCAATGTAGTGTTCCTTCTTGTTCATCTTCAAGGTGTGATTCTGTTCACCGTTAGGAGCGTGAACAACACCGCCGTGTCTCCAAAGCGGAGAGTTGGTTGTGCCGGCTCTGGCGCGGCCAGTGCCTTTTTGTCTCCAAGGTTTACGGTTGGAACCGTGAACGACATCACGGGTAAGAGTGTGAGCAGTGTCAACTCTTCTATTGGAAAGGTCAACTCTGACAGCTCTCTGAACAACGTATTCGTTGACTTCAGTGTTGAAGAGGTCAGCGGGAAGAGTAGCTTCTCCGACCTTTTCGCCGGCGTAATTGATTACCGGCACGATAAGATTTTCGTTAGCCATTGTTTTTCTCCTTCACGATTACTTGCCCATCTTCTTGGAGTTCTTCATCGGGTTGAGGGCTTTCTGACGCTGACTTGCCAACTTAGCGGCATAGGCTTCAGCAGCCTTTCTTTCAACTTCTGCGACAGTCTCCTTGGTGTAATCGACAACCGGTGAAACCTCGAAAGGCTTCTTGGAAGAGCGAACAGTGCTCTTGATCTTGATGATCGAGTACTTAGCGCCAGCAACAGAACCTCTGATGAGGATGCAGTTCTTTTCGGCGTCGATAGCAACGATAGGTAAATTTAAGACAGTTCTTACCTTCGGTCTCCAGTGGCCAGACATCTTCTTGCCGGCATGGACTCTGTTGTTGCAACGACCGTTTGTAGCTAAAGAACCGATCTGTCTGTGATAACCGGAACCATGGCCGCGAGGACCGACATGTCCGTGATATCTCTTGATGGTGCCAGTGTAACCATGGCCCTTGCTTAAGCCAGTGACGTCGACCATATCACCAACATTGAAGATGGTGCAATCGATCGCGGAACCGACTTCATATTTTCCGTAGATTTCATCGCCCTCAAGTTCGCGATAGAAATACTTCGGAGCGGTATTGGCCTTCTTGGCAATACCAAGTTCGCACTTGTTGGCACGGCTTTCTTTCTTGTCTTCGTAGCCAACCTGAAGAGCTTCATAACCGTCTTTCTCCATGGTCTTAACCTGGGTGACGACGTTGGGGAGCACTTCGACAACGGTGACCGGATAAGTGGCGCCGTCCTGTGCGAAGACGGAAGTCATACCGATCTTTCTTCCGATAATGGATTTCATAAACTGTGTCTACCCTCCTCTTTAAAGCTTGATTTCAACATCGATGCCAGCAGGGAGATCGAGGTTCTTGAGGATGTCGATTGTCTGCTTAGTAGGATTTTTGATGTCGATTAATCTCTTATGCGTTCTGATTTCGAATTGTTCGCGAGAATCCTTATCGACGAACGGAGAACGTAAGATGGTGAAGATTTGCTTTTCAGTAGGAAGCGGAATAGGTCCGACAACCTGAGCGCCGGTCTTCACAGCGGCTTCGACGATCTTGCTGACCGCCTGGTCAAGGACCTTGTGATCATAGCCCTTGAGACGAACACGAATAGATTTCTTTTCTGCCATTTTGTATCCTCCTTTTACCCGAGATCATTGTTCGGGCTTCCGTTCGGTATGAATTACCGGAATACATGACAACTCTTGTCGGCGTTTCCGCAACTTCACACGTCAATACGGGCTGAAATGGCATTCAGCGTTTTCCATTTTACACTTCATATATCATGAAGTCAACAAAAATTTGATATTTTTTTCATTTTTTATCTTGTACTTTTTCAAGCCTTATATATAAGGATAATATTACGCGTGCGCGTATTGACAACCCTTATGGGCGTTTCCTAAGTGGAGAATTATGAAAAGATTAAGCTTTCTATCCTTTATTCTTTTTTCAAAGTAAGATGAAAAGAAAAATTATTTTCCGAAAATATTTACAAACCCAATACAATAACCACTTTAAAATCAGAAATAATCCATAAAATTTTCATGTTTTTTTAGTTTTGTTTGGCTTTTTAAACGAATTCATTTTATTCAAAAAGAAAAACGAAACAAAAGTGTTTTAGATTCATCAATTCAAATCTTTTTGAGATATAATTTACATGCCACCTCATAAATGATTGTAGGCCTGTTAAGAAGCGATCGCTCGTTTCTTCTTGTCGATCTTCAAAGGGTTAGAAAGGACCGGTTATATTTTCTACAATCTCTTTCTTTGACCGTTGAAGTCTTTCTTCTTTTTCCTATTTTTGTTATCCTTATTGTGTTTATAGCAGTTGCAAGGACAAAAGAAGTGCTGAGCCTTGTAATGAAGTCACTATCGACTCACATTTAAAAAGCTAAGATGAATTACTCTGTTTCTCTCTGGATTCCTTTCTAAATCAGGGCAATGCAAGTTCAATTCTATCTATAACGTATCTACAAACGCTTCGTTTATTCCAGATGTTATATATTACAAAACCATATCTCCACGTAGCTCAGCTGGACAGAGCACTCGCCTCCTAAGCGAGGGGCCGGAAGTTCGAATCTTCTCGTGGAGGCCACTTATAAAAAATAAAGGTGATAGACCTTGTCTACCATCTTTTTTTGTTGACATGGTCAACAATAATTTGTATCTGACCTATCATATAGTTCTCAAAACTCCATTGTTAAAAGTGATATAAATTTAGTCTTTAAAGTTACCTTATTTATTAATCCAAAAATTAGAAAACGATATCGCTGAATTGAAATGTGCGGTCAAATTATATTCATAAAAATAGCATTAAGAAATTATGTTTGTTTAACAAATCAGAAAAATAGAGCAATAAAAAGTATAAGATGAAAAATAACGAAAGGGATACAAAATGACTCAAGTCTTACGCGATCGCCACGGACATAAAATTGGCGAAATTCAAGAAATCTGTCGCAAACAAATATAAAGAGAGGAACATGGTCATAAACTCGATGAGTTTGAGGAAAGAGTTACTAGGGATGAACGTGAGCGTTTGGTCGGTCAAGGCAATCTTCTTGCTTTCTTGCTAAAATAAAAAACTTTCCTCCTGTGAGGCAATTCAGTTATACGAAAAAAATGTAAAATGATAATGTTATTTCTTTCGAAAATTATAATAATATAAAACGGCAGTGGACTGAAAAAAGAATGATGTTCTCGTTGTGCATGAAATAACCTTTGAATATGGCTAGGACTATGAAGAAGCGTCCGCACTACAATGAAATAAAGTCAATAACAAATGAAACACTTAAAGCAATGAAACTCATTTAAAACATAAAAGGTTTTGATGGTAATGCAATTTTTCGTGTCTCTGCTTTTTTGTTCTTTCTAACTGTTCTACTTACATTCTTCACCTTTTATTTATAATAGATATAGTTCGATGTTATTGTGCATCTTAGAATCAATCAAATTTTCAATTGTATAAAAGCATCTGTCACTTATAGAAATATCAAATTGCAAAAATTTTAGGAGAAAACATGAAGAATTATTATGGCAGTTTATGTACCGAAATGTATGAGATTTTACACGAAAAAGCCCCGGAAGATGAATTGCAATTTTATCTTTCATACGCCAACCATAACGATAAGATTTTAGAAGCCCTTTGTGGAAGCGGAAGATTTCTTGTCCCTTTTCTAAACAGAGGTTTTGACATTACCGGCCTTGATTTATCTTTAGAAATGTTAGCTAAATTGAAGAAAAAAGCACCCGATGCTAAACTGATTCAAGCGGATATATTAGAGTATTCTTCTCATGAAAAATATGATTATATTTTCATTTCCTCTGGTTCTGTATCGCTATTTACAGACATGAATATTTGTTTATCAATTTTGAAAAAATTAAAGAAAATGTTAATGCCTAATGGGAAATTTGTCTTTGCAGTTGATACCATCAAGAATCGACTAGAAAATGATGATGATTATAAAGTTTTAGTTTCAACGAAGACCAAAGAAGGTTTTGCATTGATATTAAAAAGTAAAAATTATTTCGATGAGAAAAGTCAAACACAGTTCTCTCCTGGAATATACGAACTTTATAACGATAAAAAAGAATTGCTGCAAAAAGAATATATGGATTTTCAAACACACTTATACCGATTTGGTGAAATGGAACAATATCTAAAAGAAATTGGATTTACTGATGTGAAGACTTATTCGTCTTTTTCTAAAAATCTCGCTGATGGAAATGAGTGCGACATGTTTTTGTTTGAATGCAGCAATTTTTGAACGATTTCATTAAAATACAACACATGATTTCCACTTCAGAAAACAAGCAATTATATAAATCGCTTGTTTTTTAATCTTGATTTTTTTCTGTTTACTTTTCTGTTTACCATGTGCTTTTCATATCAATTTTAGGTGGTGTATCACTCTATATTTTCAATCGCATTCATTTTTAAAATACATCCGCGTAAAAAACACAGTATTCTCCTGTGTGAAACAGATGTTCTAAATTGTTTCTACAAAGATATTATTTATGGATTTTTTTAGTGTTTTTCAATATAATTTATTGCCGTAAGTTTTTTCTAAACTTAACTATTTACAATAAGGATAACAATATGATTGATAAATTATTACTACTTTTAACATTGACCACAGGCGCCTTATTTTCTATACCAAAGGAAAACATAAACACGATTTCTTCCCTTGATGAAAACAAGACGTTTGTCAAACCTCAAACGCTGGAAGAATTGCGAAATGCCGATCCTTTAGAAATAGCAAAATTAGATAAATACGACAGCAGAGACTACGATATTGTCACTCCTGTTAAAAAACAGTTCTTAAACATCTGTTGGTCCTATGCGAGTATGGCCGCATCCGAAACGAGCATTTTAAGAGAGGGTTTATTTGAAAGCCAGACAAGATCGTTAGATTTAAGCGAATTGAATCAAAGCTATCGCGTCTTTAACAATGACCCTAATTTGGATCCTTTGTATTTAACAACAGGAGATTCTTATTCGGGCGGATATGATCGCGGTTATCATCTTTATGGCTCTGGACAAAAGATGCTGACTTGGCAAAGCCCTAGTTTTGAAGCATATGATGAAACATATCCGAGTTATGGAGAAGCTGACTTTTTATTAGAAGATATCATCCACGTCGACCACCATAATATCGACGACATTAAAAGAGCAGTCGCTCGCTATGGTGCCGTCACCGTCACTTATCACATCACTGACTATATGGAAGATTATTATTACTACAACGGAAACATCAACAAGTTTGACGGTGATGATCACGCAGTTACTATTGTCGGTTGGGATGACACCATCAGCAAAAACGCATACCCTTTAGCGTCCGCTATGGATGGTGGTTGGATCGTCAAAAACAGCTGGGGCACCGCTCACGCCGAAGGGGATGGCTATTTTGCAATGTCTTATGACACTCCCATCAAGGACACTTATGCTTTTGATTTTGCACCAAAAGAAAAATACGATTATAACTATCATTATGACAGTTATACACTTAAAGAAGACTATTTGATGAACAACGTCCCTGCCGCTGCTATCTTTCCAACCAGAAAAGATTCTCTAGAGAATCAGGAGTTCTTAAAAGCAGTCAATGTCGCAATCTTAGATACCTCTCCTACAAAAAGCGGTGGAGAAGCGAAAGTCACCGCAGAAATCTATACTGACGTCTCAGCAAATGAAGCTGATATCTATTCTTCCGATAACAATCCGACAAGCAGTAAAACACCAGTAGCCACAATCTCTAGAAACTTTGATCACGAAGGAAGCTATACGCTGGAATTACCAAAAGAGATTGAATTGAACAAGGGTTCTTATTTCAGTGTTGTCATCAAAATTGAAGATCCCAAAGATCAATACCGTGTCGCTTTACTTATGTGCGATAAAGAAGTAATAGAAGTGTAAAAAATTTTGCCGTTCCTATCCGGCACTTGCGCATTGTGTCGGATAGG
>UQDS01000002.1 GCA_900539865.1 uncultured Mollicutes bacterium
AATTAAATATAAAAATTATTAGAAATAGCAAGTTATTATATGCAATTTCTTTCTTAAAAAAAAGAAAGAAGGGAATATATCTTGAAAATATGATTCTATCATTAAAGTAAAAAAATTTTTTGTAAGCAAAATAAAAGGATAGAAAATTTTTGCGCTTATTTTATGCTCACATTTAAAAATAACGTAATAATAACAACAAAAAATTACATCTATATGTCTTTTTCTTACTTTTTAAAACGAAAATATACATACAAAAGTAAGTTTTATATATCATATTATTTGAAACTTTATTTTCGTATTTTGACCATTTTTATGTAAATTTAGTAATTATTGTTTTACCTTGTGTTTTCATTTAGTGTGCTTTTTTGCACTGTGATCTTATACCTTTTTTTCGTTGAAAAAACAAATTCATTCAAAGCTAAAATGTCAGCAAATGGCAAAACACTCGTAAAAAATGATGCCTCTTTTTTCTTGTTATGAATATTCAAAATATTTATTTACAAGATAAAAAGCGGAGTAACATCCGCTTTTTATCTTGTTTTATAAGAAAGGAAACAAGCAAAATTTAAAAGTAAGACACACAAGAAACTCTTTCTCTATTCGTGTGCAAAATAAGGAACAAAGGTAAACTGAAGAAGATGATTCATAAATTTCTTTTCATCAAATTTTCCTTTATTCAAGAAATAAGAAAACGCTCCGACAATAGAAAACGCCAATAAAAAGCAGAAATAATCAAAACTCATCCCTTCTGCCAACTCTTTTTCATACTTTTGGAGATATTTTGTAAGAGTTTGAATCAACCAAAGGCGCATGCAGTAATAAATGCTGCTGTAAAGATTGACACCTTTTACCGAGTTCCAGAAATCTCTCTTCTGTTTAAAATCAGTGACTAATACATCGAGATATTTCGCAAATGCTTCTTCAGCTGTTAGTTTTTCCGCATCGATTCCCTCGATGCTCTTAAACAAATGCTCTTTGAAACAATAAAGCAAGAACTCATCCACACTTTGAAAGTTATTGTAGAAGGTAACTCTTGAACCTTAGCGACTTCACAAACGTTATTTATTTTAATGTCTTCATATGGTGTGCTTTCTACCAATTGAATGAAGGCTTTTGCCAAACTGTCTTTAGATTTTGTGGTCCTCATCCTTTTCTTCTCTGCCATTCAGAAATCCTCCATTGAATAAAAATAAAACATCTCATCCTTTTGTGTGTGAAAATCACACATGATACATGTGATGTTATTTTAACCGATTACATTGAAATAAGAAAGTAAAAAAATCACATAGCGATTACAAAAGTTATATAACCGCTTTCATGTGGTTTATTCTTATTCTTATTTTCCGCAAGGACCGATTTTATTCAAGATAAGTTCTTTGCTTTTTCCAGGATTTGCTTTACCGCGACTGAGCTTCATCACTTGGCCGACAAGATATCCAAGCGCGTGATCTTTTCCTCTTTTCCAATCAGCGACAACCTGTTCGTTGTTGGCTAAGACCTGATTGACAAGGTTTTCAATAAAGCCCTCATCAGAGATTTGTTCCATTCCTTTTTCTTTGATGATATCCTTTGGTTTCTTTCCAGTCTCTTCCATTTCAGGCAAGACTTCTTTTGCCTGCTTGGAATTAATTTTCCCTTCATGGACAGCATTGACTAAATAGACCAATGATTCTTTGCTGAACTTTAACTGATCCAATGTAGATTCGCTCTTGTTGAGATAGCCGAGAATTTCAACCATGAGATAGTTCCAAAGAAGTGTAGGACTCTTCACACCGAGTGTGATGCAGTCTTCAAAGTAAACAACAAGATCTCTATCTTTGAGCAACTCTTCTAATTCATAATCTGTCAATCCGTTTTCTTTTAATTCTTCGCGATACTGATTGGGAAGCTTGTTCATCGACATGATGCTATCATCGATAAACGCAGGATCTAAATCAATCGGAACAATATTAGGTTCGCGGAAGTATTTGTAATCGACTGCCGATGTCTTCTTTCTCATCAAAACAGTCTTCTTTTCGCTTTCGTTATAACGTCTGGTCTCTTGTTCTACTTTACCGCCGTTATTTAAGATTTCGGTTTGACGTTTGATTTCATAATCGACAGCTGCTTTGATATTTTGCATCGAGTTCAAGTTCTTACATTCGGTTTTCGTACCGAAAGCAGTGGTTCCCTTCTCGCGAAGAGAAATATTGATATCGCAACGCAACGAACCGTTTTCCATCTTTCCGTCGCTGACACCGAGATATGTGACAATTTCACGAATCGCTTCTACATACTTCATCGCTTCTTCACCAGAATGCATATCCGGGTCAGAAACAATTTCAATCAACGGGGTACCACAGCGGTTGAAGTTGACCAAAGAGATGTCCGATAAGTGAACTTGTTTGGCAGTGTCCTCTTCTAAGTGAGCATTGTCTACACCAACTTTTACTTTTTTACCATCAGAAGTGACAATTTCGACATAGCCGTGCTTGCCAATAGGATCGAATTGTTGCGTGATCTGATAACCCTTAGGAAGGTCAGGATAAAAATAATTCTTACGATCAAAATACAAAGTCTTTGCAATATCCATATTTAAAGCCTTGCAGACTTTGATTCCAAAACTGACCGCTTCTTTATTGACCACAGGCATCGTTCCCGGGAAAGCAAAGTCATAAGGAACTGTCATGGTATTTGGCATTTTGCCGAAATTGCAAGGAGCATTAGAAAACATTTTGGATTTGGTTTTGAGCTCGACGTGAATTTCAATGCCGATAACTGGTTCAAATTCCATCTTATTTATCCTCCTTAACAACAAGGTTTTTTAAGCCTGTGATCTCTTCGATTTCTTGACCGAGGCCAAAGACATAACCATCTTCAAAGATACGGCCGGTAATATTGATACCGATCGGTAAATGATCTTCTTTCATCATCGGCAAAGTCAAAGAGGGATAACCTCCAAAATTGCCAAGAACCAAAATGTTATCCAAGAAGTCCGGATGGAGTGACCAAGCGGTAGAAAGTTCATCAATCTTTTTAGGAACATTAAAAGATGCTGGAGTGATGAAATAGTCAAATGAATCGAAGAATTCATTCATTTTATCAACGATTAATCTTCTTGCTTTTTGAGCGCGGGAGAAGACTTCATCAATATTGTCAGACAAGAGGGCATAACTTCCGATAACAAATCTTCTCTTAATCAAATCAGAGAAGCCTTTGCTTCTGCATTCGATCATGTACTCTTTAAAAGTTTGCGGGTTTTCACTTGCCGCAGGGCCGAAGCGGATACCATCTAAGTTCGCGTTGTTGCTGGTGGCTTCCGCACAAGAAATCAACATGTAAGTAGGATATAATGCATCTAAGAGTTCCTTAGGATAATCATATTCCTCAACGGAATATCCTCTTTCTCTCAACTGCTGAAGAACATCGAGGAATGCCTCTTTGATTTTTTTATCGCTGATTTCATCCAAAACAGATTTGAAATAACCGATTCTCTTAAGGGTCTTATGTTCTAAAACATAATTCTGATATTTTTCTTTCTTACGATAAGAAGAAGACATATCTTTCGAGTCATGACCGCTGATGGCAGAAAGGACATAAGATGCGTCTAAAACATTTCTCGTAAAGTATGCAACTGTATCCATGCTAGGAGCAAACGGGAAAAGGCCAAAGCGGGAAACTCTTCCCCAAGTCGGTTTCATACCAACAAGTCCAGCGTGGCTTGCAGGTTTTCTTACCGAGTCACCGGTGTCAGAGCCCAAAGCCATAGGTGCGATACCTAAAGCAAGACTAGAAGCAGAACCGCAGGAAGAACCACCGACAATACGGCTGGAATCATAAGGGTTACAAGTAACTCCTTTTTTACCGGTGGTACCAGTGCCACCCATTGCAAGTTCATCCATCGTTGTATGGGCAACCATGATCATACCTGCGCGTTTGAGTTTTGTAATAACAGTTGCATCAAAAAGAGGAACATATCCGTTAAGAATGTTGCTCGATGCTGTGGTTTCTAAACCTTTCACAGAGAAATTATCTTTGCAAAGATAAGGAATACCTTTTAAGAATTCCTCCTCTTTCACTTCCGTGATTTTTTTTGCTTCTTCTCTCGCTTTATCAAAGCAGGTTGCCTCAAAGCTATTACAAGTATCACTTAAGACACCCTGAATACAATCTTCAACTAATTCACTTGCTGTGACTTCTTTTTTGACGAGCAATTCATGGAGCTCGCTAATGCTTTTATTCATCCACTTCGTCATTCTTGTTACCTACGACTTTCGGTAAGCGGACTTGTGTTCCAAGTCTGCTGTTGCAATTCTTCAACATATCTTCCGCTTTGCTTGGCTTTGCGGGTTTATCCTCGCGCATCAGCTTTTGATGTTCGCTATAGGGGAAGGTCATCGGTTGCGCATCATCGACGCCAGGGATGCACTTCAAGTAATCAATTTGAGCCATAACCGTACCAAATTCATCATAAATCAATTCCGCTTGACCGGGATTGAGACGGAACATGATGTTTTCAGCACATTTTTCAATCACTTCTTTTGTTACTTTAATCATTTCGTCACCTCATAAACAATTTATTATATAACTTAAATATATAATTTAATATAACATTTTATATGTTTTGTTTTGCTTCTGCCTCTAAAAGAAGAGGTAAAATCTCATCTTCATCAAATACTTTTATACCAAGTTTTTTCGCTTTTTCTAATTTGCTGCCAGCTTCTTGACCAGCAAGAACAAAATCAGTGGCTTTTGAAACAGAAGGAGAGGATTTTCCACCAAGCGCTTCAATGCGTTTTGTCATCACATCGCGAGAGACAGATAATGTCCCAGTAAGAACGAATTTCTTTCCAAGGAAATAATTGTCATTCACTGCTTCTTTCTTGCTCAAAATATGTGTATTTAATCCATAAGAGATAAGCCTGTCAATATTTTCCCTATTTTTGGGATTTGCAAAATATGCCAAAATCTTATCTGCAGTGATATCGCCGACATCACTTAATGAACTTAATTCTTCTTTTTGAGCAAGCAAGAGCTTGTCTAAAGATTCGAAATGGTCTGCTAAGACAATGGCAGTCTTTTTACCGACCAGCGGTATCGCTAAACCACAAAGAAGTTGATACAAATCATTTTTCTTAGATTTCTCTATCGCTTCAAAAAGGGATTCACATGTCTTCTTACCGATTCCATCCATCATCATAAGATCTTCAAGATGATCTTTCAAAAGATAGAAATCTGCAACTTCTCTCACTAGACCTTCATTGAAAAGGGACTCTACTAATTTTTCGCCAAGTCCTTCAATATCCATTCCTTGTTTTGAAGCAAAAAAGATAAGGTTATTGATGGTGCGAGAAGGACAGGTGTCATTGGTACAAAACGTCTGACCCTGAATACGAGTAAGCTCTTGTTGACAATAAGGACAGTGCGTTGGATAAACATAAGGAAGCACTCCTTCTTTACGTTTTTCAAGGACTACTTTTTCCACTTCAGGAATGACATCTCCCGCTTTGTGGAGATAAACATAATCACCGATGCGAATATCTTTATTTTTAATGTAATCTTCGTTGTTCAACGTCGCTCTAGATATTAAAGAACCTGCGACACGAACAGGGCGCAATACCGCAGTAGGGACCACCTTTCCTGTTCTTCCAACACTGATTTCAATATCCATCACTTCCGTGATCTGCTCTTCGGGCGGAAACTTATATGCAATTTCCCATTTCGGTGTCTTCATGGTATAACCGATTTTGTCATAAAGTCTCATGTCATTCACTTTGATGACTAAACCATCGATGTCATAGTCCAAGGTGGGACGCTTCTTTTGGTATTCATGCATGTAATGAATGACTTCTTCAATGCCGTGAACCAAACGACGTTCTGGATTTGTCAAAAAACCCAAAGAAGACGCGTAATTTAAAGCCTCATCATGTTTTGTCATTCCCATTTCCAAAGCGTCGGGAACATAATACCACCAGGCGGCAAGCTTTCTTTGTGCAGTCACTCTAGAATCCAAGTTCTTCAACGATCCACTTGCTGCATTACGAGCATTTGCGAAAAGAGGTTCTCCCTTTTCTTGACGCATTTTATTCAGTTTATCAAAGCTCTTTTTAGGCATGTAAACTTCGCCTCGTATTTCAAAATCGCCTTTATAATCGATATGAAGTGGAACAGAAGGAATCGTCAAAACATTATTCGTGACATCTTCTCCAATCGTTCCGTCTCCGCGAGTAGAAGCAGAAATTAAATCGCCGTTTTCATAAACCAAAGAGCAAGAGAGACCATCGATTTTAACTTCACACATATACTCAATTACATCAAGTCCTGTCGCTTTTCTGATTGTCCGATCGAAATCATACAATTCTTCTTCATTGAAGACATCACCGATTGACAACATGTATTTTTTGTGGGTGATCTTTTTAAAATCATCTAACACGCCTCCGCCGACACGGCTGGTCGGCGATAATTTATCCTTTAAATCCGGGCGTTTTTCCTCTAAGCGTTGCAACTCTTCCATCAACGAATCAAATTCGTAATCACTGACACTGGACTGATTTAAAACATAGTATTCATAATTGTATCGATTTAACAAATCAGTCAATTCTTTTACACGCTCTTTTTCTTTATCAAACGGTGTCATTATTCATCCTCCTTGAGCTTACGGAACGCCTTAAATCCTTTCATCAATTTTTTCTCACCATAGGGATCGTTAAATTTAACGGTCAGCTTTTCCCCGTTGATTGCAACAACTGTACCGACGCCAAAACTGGTGTGCGCGATACGATCTCCCACCGCATAATTCTCTTCTTTTTGCGTTCTCTGACTCTGCTGTAACGCCTTCATTTGTTGGTTGACAATGCTTAGAGCATCAAAGCTTAAACCCGGTTGGTTAACACTGGGGCGATGCTCACCAGCATGCGCGTTATAATAGCTGTTTTGATAAGGGTTTTGCATCGTCTGCGGATGCGGTTTTGCGATATTGATTTCCTTGATGAACATCGATGGTTCATAAGGAGTACCGGTGCGGAAGTTTTTTCCACCGAAAGAAGAAAGATATAACTTCTTTTTTGCTCTTGTCATGCAGACATACATCAAACGTCTTTCTTCTTCAATGCTCGCTTTTATATTTCGAGAAGTGCACGCATGGGATGTTGGGAAGATCATTTGGTTCAAACCAGTAAGGAAGACATAGGGGAATTCAAGTCCTTTTGAGACATGGCCAGTCATCAAGGAGACCTTTGGCTGATCTTCCATTGCATCCTGATCAGATTGAAGGGCAACATCAATTAAGAATTCCTCTAATGACGGCGCTTCTGTTGTACCGTCTTCTTTTACAACATCTTTATTAAAGAAATCAACAATGCTTCTTAACAATTCATTGACGTTATCTACTTTAGAAATGGAACTTGAGGCTGTGTATGAGAGTTTTTGTTGTGTTTTACTATCCTCTTTATGAACATATTCTAAGAACCCCGTCTCATTAAAGTAATGCTGGATTGCACTCCCCAATTGTTCAACATCACGGTAAGTGTCTTTCACCGCTAAACAAGCGTCATATGCGCGGAAGAATATCTCCAGTGCCATTTTACTCTTTCGAGTTAAACCGATCTCATCTTGATGTTCTCTAAAGACATTCATCAAGGGAATTTCTTCTCCAAGACGTTCTCTCAATTGTTCTGCTTTTCCCAAAACAACTTCGCCAATTCCTTTTGTCGGAGCTTTTAAAATACGTTTAAAGGAATAATCATCCGGGTTGACTAAAAGTCTTAAATAACTGATGGCATCTTTGATTTCTGCTCGTTCATAGAACTTCATGCCACCATATATTTCATAAGGGATTTTAAATGCGGTCAACTTCTTTTCAATCGAGTTAGATAAATAGTTCGAACGATAAATAATCGCTATATCTCCATAGCCTACATTCGTTTGATAGAGCTGACGGATCTTTGTTGCGATATGATATGCCTCTTCTTCTCCATCGCGACTAGAGTAATACTCTACAGGGCTTCCTTTCTCTCCGCTTGCTGCGATCAATTTCTTTTCCATACGATTTCCGTTGTGGCTGATAAGTTCATTAGCACAATTTAAAATCGCCTGAGTAGAGCGATAATTCTCATCCAAAATAATTGTTTCCAAAGTTGGGAAATCTTGTTCTAAACGAGTTTTAATAATTTCGTTTTTTGCACCGCGCCAAGTATAAATGGTTTGATCAGGATCACCAACAACAGCAAGTTTTGCTTTCTTTGACATGAAAAGTCGGACCAAATTATACTGAAGAAAATTAGTATCTTGGAATTCATCTACCAAAAACATATCATACTTACTTTGCCAATAACGACGTATTTCTTCATTGTTTTCCATAATATATGTCGTCAACATAAGCAGATCGTCAAAATCCAACAAGTTTTGAATTGCTAATTTGTGCTGATATCCACGATAGACACCAATCAATTCGTCATAGGTATATAACGCATCGAGCGGAATATCACTTTGTGTGACCTCATTTGGAAATTTACCTTCGGTTTTCAGCTTCGAAATCTTATCGACAATTTCACCGACAAAATCCTTGCTTTCTCCCTTGGTCATATGACTGAAGATTTCTTTGTAAATCGCGTTAGTTTCTTCCTCTCCCGCTATTTGAAAGGAAGCGTTAAATCCCGAGATATTTGTGATTTCTTTTCGCAAAAAACGATAGCAAAAGCCATGGAAAGTACAAATTAAAGGAAAGCCATTTCCTTGAAATTCTTCTTTTTCCAAAAGGCTTTTTACTCTGCTGAGCATTTCTTTTGCAGCTTTATTTGTAAAAGTGATAGCCAGCATTCTTCTTGGTTCCATTCCGTTGAGAATTTGATAGGCGAGTCGATAAGTAAGCGTTCTCGTCTTTCCCGTGCCGGCACCGGCGATAATTCTTAAATATTGCGCATCGCTTTTTGCAGCGAGGTATTGATTTGTATTCAGTTCTTTTTGTAAATCCATAGGTCGTTTTCTTTCTATTAAAATTATACCAAAAAAGAGCCTCCTTTTCCTTATGAAAGCTACTTTCACAGAAAAGAAAAGCGTTGATATTCTCCGGATTGATTTTTTTAATAATTTTAAATTCCAAGACAATAAACTGACTTCGAAAATATCCGTCATTACAAGCATCAAATGCAAGTCTCGTATTCAAAAAAAGAGAACACAAGATTAAAGCTTGGGCTCTCATCATTTCATTTTTTGGATTATAACGGACTCTGAAACCGGCGGCAAAAGAAAAATGCCCCTTGCGGGGCATCAAATATCGCGTTGGCTGGGATACTTGGATTCGAACCAAGGCATCACGGTTTCAGAGACCGTTGTCTTACCGCTTGACTATATCCCAAGAGCGTAAACTAGTATAAAGAAAAGTGAAGCTTTTGTCAATGAAATTTAAGAAAATGAGTATTTTATTTGTCGTAAGTTTCGCCGCGAATAATTTTCATAGAGCGATAAACTTGCTCTAATACTATCAACAACGCCATATAGTGTGTAAATGTCATGTCAGAGAGAGAAAAAGCAACATCAGCTCGTTTTCTTAAAGCATCATCTAACCCGTAAGAAGAGCCAAAAAGAAAAACAAAGTTTCCATTTATCGCACTCTTTTCTTCTATCGCTTTTGCAAATGTTTCGGTGCTATATCTTTTTCCGTGAATATCTACTAAGAATAAAACGTCATCTTCTTTGATTTGTTTCAATGCTCTTTGCGCTTCCGCTTTTAACGCTCTTTGAACATTGGCTTCATTGACGACAGAAATGTTTTCTTCCGGAAGATAAGTCAGGGTCACTTTGCCGTATTTACTCAATCTTTTGAGATATTCATCGAAACCTTCTTTCAGATACTGTTCCCTGCATTTGCCTGGAATTAAGAAACGAAATGTCATCTTCCACCTACTGTTTCATGAGTTTCGCTGGCGGCAACCACTTTAATTTCAGGAACAAATCCAAGCTGTTTTCTCATTACAGTCTGATAAGTTTCTAAAGCCAAATCTTCTCTGTTACATTCGCTGGATAAATGAGCTAATACAATCTCTTTTGTTTTATCTCCCACAAAGGTAGAAAGATAAAAGACGCTGTCGACATTAGAAAGATGTCCGGTGTCAGAGATAATACGGCGGATCAAATAATCCGGTCTTTTGGATTCATAGAGCATCTTTGTGTCATGATTGCTCTCGAAAATATAATAATCAAGATTTTGTAAATAGCTGAAATTCTTTTCTGGTACAAAACCAGTATCGGTGATATATGCTAAAGTTTCTTCTCCATCACTGACAACAAATCCTATTGTGTTTTTATAGTCATGAACCAGTGGAATGGGTGTGATAGTAAAAGGTCCTACACTAACACTTTTATAAGGAATTAAAAGATGTTCTCCGCTGATCACTCCGTTAAACTTCGGAATACTTGGACTAGAAGCATATACTTTTTCTTTGCTCGCCTGTTGTATATCGCTGCAGTGATCGCTGTGTCCATGGCTGATAAAGAAAGCTTCCACATCTTCAAAATTTAATTCAAACTGTGTCAGCGCATTGCAGATTCTTCTTTTGGAAATACCAAAATCAATCTGAATGCAACAGCCTTTAGAATAGATCAATGTCGCGTTTCCTTTACTGCCGGAGGAGATAACGTCAAACTTCATCAATATGGTCCTCCGTAATCATCCTCATCCGTTTGGGCAGTGAAGCGACAGTGTTCCTTGTCAAAGACATATTTTACTGTTCCTAATTGCCCGTCACGATTTTTCTGTAACGAGAGTTCCACAAGGGAATTCGGACTATATTCTTCCTCCACCTCTTCTTCGTCATCTTTTTTGTTGTCGTTAAAGTAATCCGCACGATATAAGAAGAAAACCATATCTGCGTCTTGTTCAAGAGAGCCGGAGTCTCTTAAATCGGTAAGTTGGGGTCGATGGTCTTGTCCGCGTTTTGCAGATTCACGAGAGAGCTGACTTAAAGCGATGATTGGTACTTTCAACTCGCGTGCTAACTGTTTTAATTGACGGGAAATATCAGCAACTTGCTGGTTTCTCGAATCGTTGTTACCGCCTTTTGGCGACTGAATTAAACCGATGTAGTCAATTGCAATGAGTCCCGCCTTAATGTTTTGACCTTTGATCAATTTACGGCACTTTGCTGCAATATCCATCATTGTTGTGCCGGGGTTTTCGTCTACATAAAAGGGGAGCTCGGCTAAAGTGTCTAAGCCAAGTTTTAATTTGCTGACTTTCGCCTCTTCTTCTCGGCTGTGGCAGTTGACTTTCAATTTATCTGGTGTGGAATCAGGTGCAAAATCCATAGAGTTGATTTCAGTAGAAGTCAAATCGCTGGCCAATTCTAGAAGTCTCATTTCGATCGCTTCTGAACTCATTTCTAAGGAGAAGAAAATGACAGGGATTTTTTGCTTAGCGACATTATAAAGCAAGTTTAATGTAAAGGCAGTCTTACCAACAGAAGGACGGGCGCCGACGATAATCATATTTCCTTTGTGCCAGCCCTTAGTTAAAAAGTCTAATTTTTCATAACCGGTCTTCACACCAGTGATACCGTCCGCAGGAATACCTCTTTCACGAAATTCTTTGCTTTGTTCAACCCATTGGTTTACCAGCGATGGGGATATTTCCGCTAAGCGTTTTGCTTCTTTTACCGAGCGTTCTTTTGCAATTTCGTTGATTTCTTTCTCGGCGGTGCCGATAAAATCACTGACATCCGAAATCGGCTTGACTAACGCACCTTCGTAAATGTTTTTTAATTTTCCTAAAAAACGTTGCAAAAGAGCATTGTCTTTAATGCGGGAAATATAACCTTCAATAGAGCCAATTCTAGTGGTGTTGTTGACAATCAAATCTAAATATTCTTGTCCGCCGATTGCCTCTAACATATGTTGATTTTCCAAAGTGTCAACAACAGTAACATAATCTGGTGTTTCACCTTTGGCATTGATTGCAGCCATCGCTTCAAAGATGGTCTTGTTTCTGATATCGCTGAAATTATCCGGAGTGAGATGCTGAATCGCAGTGAGAATGGTATTGCCCGAGTTATCCGAAAGAATATTACCTAAGACAGCAATCTCATTCAGCTGTAACTTATCGCTGTTTTCTTCCATAATTATTTCTTTTCCTTTGGATTCACTAAGATGCGAAGCTCACCGATAACGCCTTTAAAAAGGTCCATCTTCAACTTTGTCAAACCAAAGCCATTGATGATGACATCTTTGTCCAAAAGTTGTCCTTTGGTCAATTTAATGCCGTATTGTTTTTCCAACGCTTCGCTTGCCTTTTTAAAAGAAACAGTACCGATCATATCGCCATTTCTTCCGACAGAGGCTTCGAATTTCAAGGTGATTGTCTCTAATCTCTTTGCTAATTCTCTCGCTTCTTCTTTTTTCTGCTCTTCTAATTTGCGCTCTTCTTCTTGTTCAATCGCAAATTGCTTTCTCGCTTCTTCTGTGAAAAGAACCGCATATCCGTTCGGAATGAGATAGTTTGCACCATAACCATCGGAAACGTCGATGATTTCTCCTCTTTTACCGACTTTGCGCAAATCTTTTTTCATTAAAACTTTCATAAGAAAACACACCTCCTATTCATAAATCATTTTTGTACAGCTTCATGGATTCTTGCGTCATCAATATAATCTTTAATGACTTCAAGCAATAATTTTTTCACTTCCATAACTGTCATGTCATCCAACGTTGTCGCCGCCATAGTAAAGCGACCACCGCCGTGCATTTTTTCCATCAATGTACCGCAATTTACAGTACCATCACTTCGTGCAGAAACTTTGATGCGATGTGGAGTGATGCGACCGATACAGAAAGAAATAGAAATACCGCGAACAGAAATCGCCTCATCCGCAACACGACTTAACGTAATTTCAGAAACAATGTCGTTATCATCTGAAACAGAGACAAAAACATCGCTGAAGGGAACTTCGGAATTATCCAAAATAGCAATCTTTTGACGATATTCTTCAAATTCTTCTTTTAAGAAGTCAACAACTTTGATGGAGTCTGCATTCCACAATTTCAATTGCGCTGCTGCTTCGAAAGTAGAGTTAACCGCATGTTCTCTAAAGGAATGAGTATCCAATGAAATACCTGTGAGTAAGAACGTGGCAGTTCTTTCATCCACATAAATTTGGTTGGGGTTATAGGAAATCAAGGATGTGAGAATTTCAGAAGCGGAGCTTGCAGACGTATCGACATCTTCAAAGACTGGGGAATTGACAACAAAAGCGCCAGGTCTGTGGTGATCAATCACAGCGATATTATCAAACTTGTTTACATAATCCGCAAAGATAGAAATCTTTGGATTAGAGTGATCGACTAAAACCAAAAGCGTTTTATCATGTATGAGAGAATCCAGTTCTTTCATCGTAACGAAAGTCTTTTGAATCTCTTCTTCTTCAAACTCTAATTCAATTGCACGACGGCATTTATCTTCGACAAGCTGATCTTCAAAACAGATGCGACAAGGTACATTCACTGAGTCACAAAGTGCTTTAACACCTAAAGCAGAACCCATTGCATCGAAGTCTGCTGTTTGATGTCCCATGACAACAACATTGCGATAGTTTTTCAAAATAGTGATGAAAGAGTTAGATAAAATTCTAGTTTTTACGCGGTTGCGAGATGGAAGCAAATCCGTTTTTCCGCCGAAGAACTGCAAAGGTTGACCGTGGTTGTCCACGACAGTCTGGTCACCACCTCTACTGAGAGCAACATCGAGCGCGGAAGAAGCCATCGATGCTAATTTAGCATAATCCGGAAAGCCTAATGCAACACCGATTGATAATGTAAAGCCATGAGAATAGCGTTTGGCAACTTGACTGACAATGGAGAATTTTTCATTGTATACCTTTTCGTAATTCTCTTTGGTAGTGATGAAGAAATAACGATCATCTTTCAATTTGCGAAGCATCGCATTAATCTTCGTGGCAAAATCAGTAATCATATCGTGGACAGCGTTTTGCATTTCGACGAATTTCGTATCATCGTTGACATTCATTTGAACATCATAGTAATTGTCGATTGCGATATATCCAATGACCGGGGATTGCTTTTGATTGTAATTGTAGATGTTAGCAAAGTCTGTAATATCTCTAAAGATAAACAATCTTGCTTCCGGAATGAATTCCACTTCGTAAGTTCTATTATCTCTTAAGACACGCGGATGGTCGCTTCCTCTTTGATAATTTGGATCAGCAAACATATTTAACTTAGGAAAAACTTCAAAGATGTTTTCATCGACAAGATCATTAAAGCGAGAAGCTAAGAAATCATTGATCCATAAGACAGTATTGTTATGATCACAGACAGCCAAACCGATTTGACCGAAATTGTAAGCTTCATTGATGTCGGTTCCAATGATGGATCCCGCCTTCATTTCTGTAAGACCTTTATGACGGCGGAAAAGAACATTAAATCCTAAGGCTAAGAAGTAATCGACAAGGCAGAACAAACAAGCGATACCGATTGCAATATAGCGAAAGTATAAAAACTCAGGACATATAAAAGTAACAGCGACAAAAGTTGCTAAAATCACCACTTCAATCGATAAGACAATCGCTAAGCTTTTGCGTTGTTTTGAAAACAATTTATTCATCGATAATCCTCCCAGACATACCTAGGGCAGTATAAAAATTATATCAAATAATATATATATATTTAACTAAGAATGTTTAACCTATCTATAAAATTTCTTTTTTTCTTGTATAAAGACAAACACAAAACCTTTTTTATTACCATTACGAAATGATCACAAGGTGTTTTTATGTGTGTTTTTTGCAAGTATTACTCCTTTGATCTTTTTGCTGTAGCATTTTTTTAAACATTCATACGACTGACGAAACGTCTCGCCTGTTGTCATGACATCATCAAATAAAATGATTCCTTTTGTTGCAGATAAATCCACCGTTTCGTCCAACGTGATTTTTTGAGAGGAAAAGCGAGAGAGATATTTTTTTGATTTTTGCTCTTCTTCCTCTCCTTTTATCAGACAATCTAAAACCGGAAAGCCTTGGCTTTCTAATATCAAAGACAATGCTTTAAAACCGCGTTCTTCGTTCTTCTTCTTTGTTGAAGGACAAGGGACAAAAGTATAATGGGAAGAATACATTTTGAGAAAAAGATAAAATGGAGAAAGAAAACACGGTGCCAATGCAACGTCATAATACTCTTTATAATATTTTAACCATTCCTTAATTTTCCCCTGATATGTGCTAAGAAATAATACTTTGCTATCAAAAAATTTCTCTTCTTCCAGCAACATCTCCACCCCTTTTAAACATTCATCGCAAAGGAGAATCTCTCGCTCCATCACCTTGCGATAAAAACTAGGGTAAAACTTCTGAAAACAAGCTTTACACAAGATTGGCTTTTCGATTATGTCCATGAATGATTGACCTCGCTTTTTTAATTTCATCATTCTCTTCCTGACAAAGAAAATATACCTCTCCTAAAGGAGCGTCTATTTTTCGACCGGCTCTACCTGCAATTTGAACTAAACTTTGCGCATCATAAACATCATGATCTGCTCGATAAACGATCACTTGTAAATTTTTTACTGTGACTCCTCTTTCTAGAATCGATGTCGTTACAAGATAGGAAAGCTCTCCGCTTTTGAATCGCTCAATCGAAAGTCTTCGACTCTCTTCTTTAGAAGAGACAAACATACCTCTTTTAAAAAATAGAGATAGCAATGAAAAAAGCTGTTTTCCTACAGCAATTGTCGGAACAAAAACAAAAACCGGTTTTTGTTCTCGGTGATACGAGAATAATAAACGAATTACCAAAATAGGAAGAGACAAAGGAGAACGAACAACGATATGCGGTTCTGGTAAAGGTTTTCCATGATACCTTTCGTCAAGATGTAAAATACTACCTTTGTGTTTCAAAATTTCATCTTTGTCCATCGGACTAGGGGTGGCAGATAAAAGCACATAATTTCCCGAGACACTCTGATAAAAGAAATGCTTTAAAATTTCATTTCCGGCATAGGGAAAAGCATCGATTTCATCAAAGATCAATAGGTCAAAATATTTTTCATAACGATACAGTTGATGTGCAGTTAAAACAATGATGTCACCTTCTAGCACTTGATTGTGTTCTCCATACACTCCAATCACTTTTGCGTTTTTAAACGCCTCTTTCATTCGAGGCATTAAGTCGATGACAACGTCTTTTCTGGGTGTTGCAAAGCCAACATGCCCTCCCTTAAGCAAAACCATTTCCATCGTTTGATAGACCAACTCTGTCTTTCCAGCACCGGTAACTGCATGAATCAACACATTTTCACCCGCTTGTATCATCTCTTTCACTGCATCGGAAATTTCTTTTTGTTTCAAACTCAAAGGATAGGAAAGTTCTAGTCGTATTCCTTTTTTCACTTGATAATTCCTATCTGCCATTTTTCCCTGAAAAGAAATACATGCTCGACAATAGCATTGCCCGTTTCTTACACCGATTTTTTCCGGATCCTTGTTTCCGCAACGCGGACAAATAAAAACATGTTCCATCACCACACATTGGTAACGAAACATGCTTTTTTCTAAAAATTTAATGTATTACCACAAAAGATCTTGATCGTAAAGAGCGATGACTTCATCATATCCTGAGACAGTGAGATGCGGAAATGAATCTATCTCTGGATGTCTGGCAAATTCTGTCTCTTCATTGCGAAGACGGTGATTTAACCAGATCGATTTTTTAAATCCTGCGTGATTAGAACCAAAGGCATCTTGATAAAAAGCATCGCCGATAAATATACTTTCCTTTATATTTCGTTTTGTTTTACTTAACGCCACATGGAAAAAGTCCTCGTTTGGTTTTTTTACGCCGTAATCTTTGCTTGCAAAAACATAAGAAAAATCATGTCCTGGCAAATATTTTTGTAACACTTTTCGAGTGTCTTCCTCATCATAGATTGTATTGGAAATAACGCCGTAAAACACGCCATCTCTTTCTAACCGATTTAAAAATTGATCTACATTTTTAACAGCAGAAGGTGACAAGTGAAACAAAACTTCATGGCCGCATTCCTCTACAGGACAATCTAATAATATCTGATAACGGTCTACTAAAATTCGGTGGATACAAGCGATTGAAATTTCATACATCAAACCCGAAGAATAATATTGGTGCAAAAATCTTTCACTATAAAGAAACACTTCTTCCCACGGGATATCTTCTTTATTCAAACAATGATCCATCAGGGGGCGAATATTCCACAATTCATCCTCTTTTTTAAAGTAAACTAATGTATCCCAGCAATCAAAGAATACAGAGCGTTCATTCATATAATCACCTCATCTTTCTAACAAAAACAACTATGCTCAATTTCCACTTTCCATTTTACTTGTATTCACACTTATATTCAATATATTTTTAATTAGCAACTTTATATTATTACATGTGTTAGGCATGTTAGGTATCATTTTTGTTCTCATAAATGAGAAAAAAATTGCCTTTCTTAAGCCAGTAGAGTAAAATAACAATAGCTTAATTGCAAAAATAAGTCCCATTGAATAGCACACGGAAAAGCCCATTTGATTATTAAAGAACATTTGGGCTTTTCTCTTTTTATTTTTATGGGTTTCTTCTTGCTTGAACACTTTTATGCCATCACATGATTGCTTAAAGTTGTTTTCTTTAAAATTAGTTAAAAATATATCTAATTTTGTTGTAAATATAATCTTATGAGTGATACACTATAAACAAGACATCTCATCTTCATTGTCATTCCATAATAAGGAGGGCTTAATGGCAAAAAAAGAGCTTGCCGCCCCGGCAAAAAGGGGAAGTAAAGTCATTAAAGTCATCAACGTCATTTTTTGGATCAATTTGGTCCTTCTGGTGTTAGTTGGTGTCTTTGTCTGCATGGCTTATACAATTCCTTGTTTACATGACGCTTTAATCCACTGGAGTGTCGCAGACAATTTTGTTCAGTGGTTGGTTCCACAGGTAAAGACGCAATTGGTAGATTTAATGCATCTTCCATTCCCTGCCCGCTCCTTGACTGAAGTGCAAACTTCTATCTTGTACACCGGTATTTGGGGATTATATATCTTTACTTGGTTCTGGTTAATGTACCTGCCCTTTGTCGTCAAGGACAAAGCAAAGCGAAAAGGCGTAACCAGCAAATGGCATTTTGCTCTTTGCTACATCAGTTCCATCATCGCTCTTCTATTCTTTGTTGGATATGTAGCCTTCCCCTATCAGAACACTACAATGTCCTGGTTGAATGGTTACTTCACATTGATGTATCGCTGGATCGATTTATTCAAGGCTGGTGGACCGATGGCTTGGTTCTCCATCCCTGGTTACTTAACCAACCCATTCACATTGGCTGGAATCTTTGTACTCTTAGCATTCATTATCGTTGACATTTGTCTCTTAGTACCGGTTAGATTCGGTCCCAAGAAGGCTGCTGTCCCTGCTAT
This sequence comes from uncultured Mollicutes bacterium, assembly GCA_900539865.1. Lineage (GTDB taxonomy): Bacteria > Bacillota_I > Bacilli_A > RFN20 > CAG-288 > Enterosoma. The sequence continues at coordinate 18,426 of UQDS01000002.1, forward strand.
TGGCGAACCTCTCCCCGATTTCGTCCCTGTTGCTGTTAGCGGAGTAGATAATAGCACTGTTCCCGTGGCGGTCACCGCTACCCCTGTCGTAGTCGAAAAGAAAGAGAAACTCATTCCTACAATCCGTGAGCTTGCCGTTCTTAACTCATTGGAACCGATTGAGCCTTCTCCGGTATCAAACCTACCCGGCCTCTATGACACCGATATCGAGAAACTCGTAAATCTTCTCGAACCGCAGATTGATTCATCTCTCATCTGCAACGATGGCGTAGAGGCATATTACGAAAACGAGTACCATGAATCTATTCTTCCTGGCATCGACGAATGGGATGCAAATCCTTGGATAGACGAAGAAAACGTCGTCATCAACGTCGCTGAAGAAAAAGAACCCGAAATTGTCATCCCTGAACCGATTCTTCCTGAAGAAAAAGATGAAATTGTCGTCGAAGCAAAAGAAGAAGTTACGGAAACCGCAGCACCTGTCATCATTCCTGTCCCTGTTGAAGAGACAAACGATGTTGTTGCTGATGATTCCCCGAAAGGATTCATCATCCTTAACGATAACTCTCACGAAAAGGTATCCGCTCCGGAAGTTTCCAAAGATAACCTTTGGATCATTCCGAGTTATGTTGAAACTGACGAACCCATCGTTGAAGAAACTGTCCATGAAGAAAAGACAGTCGAAGAACCCGTCGTTGAAGAAGTCACTGGCTTCATCACTCTCAATGACAACGGCCATTACGATAATTTAATTATCATCGATAATGAGCGTGATCAGAAAGAGGCGGAAGAAACTTCGCGTATCGACTTCCAAACAATCTTAGTCGATAACACACACGAAGAAGTGATTTCACAAACCTATTTGAAAGATAACTATTGGAACATTCCTGGTTATGTCCCCGCAAAGCCTGTCACCCCGAATAAACCTGTTGCAAGTGTCAAACAAGTTGAACTGAAAAAGGTAAATATTCCGACAGCGCCTGCAAACAAGCCGAAGATTGCACCGATTGCTCCTGTCATCAAAGAAGCACCGGTGGAAGAAGCTCCTGTCGAGGAAGTGAAGAAGCCGATTATCCCAATTGTCGCTCCGCTTCACTCCACAGAAAAATCTCGTCACGAAAAGATCCAAGTTGTCGAAGCTAAGAAGGTTCCCTTCAGCCTTAGACATTACAAGATCAAAACATACGCTGGCGATCTTAGTCCACAAGAAGCTTTCGAAAAAGGTATCACCAAGGTTCAGCCAATCGCTGTTCCGATCTTCAACAACCAGTCGATTACTTCCGATTGGAAGGAAAAGAGACGTCAAGACGATATTCGCAAGAATGGTTATGTAAATGTCAGCCAAGTTGAACACTTGGACGGACATGCTAACATCTCCTCGGTAAATCCCGCTATCGCAGCTCCTACTTCTATCCGTGAAATGGTCAAGGCCCAGAAGAAGAACACTGTTCAAGTCGAAGAGGAAAAGAAGGAAGAGTTCAAACTCGCCAAACCGACCGCTCCGATCAACTTCAAGCCTGTTGAACCAATGAAGAAAGAAGAAGAAAAGAAGGAAGAACCTGTTAACAACAACGTTGTCAAACCGGTCATGATTAAACCTTTAGCTCCGTTGGCAAAACCGAACAAACGTCCTGACATCAAACCGATCGATCCCTTGAAGAAGAAGTAAATTATAAGAGCTTTGGTTTGACCAAAGCTCTTTTTTTAATGCTGGCTTCTCATTTCATCCTCTTTCCTTTTTTATATCGAATACAAATTGATAATTTTCTGCGAAACTCCTTGATATAACGTTTTATAAATGATACAATAACAAGGCTAAATTGAGGCGTGGTGCAGCTTGGTAGCACGCTTGGTTCGGGACCAAGAGGTCATGGGTTCAAATCCCATCGCTTCAACCATTGTAATCATTGTCGGGACTCTAACGGAGTTCCGATTTTTATTTTTATCTTACTACTCACCCTAAAAACAAGCATTTCTTATACAAAAAAACTCCAAAGTCTTTCTTTGGAGTTTTTTATTGAACAATCGTTATTGAACATGAACCACGTCATTTAACTTGACGTATTCCTCAATCGAGGTTTCACCGTTTAATACTCTTTCGCGAGCATGATCAAGAAGATAAGGCATCTTCCCTTTCAAGTTCTCATCTAACTTGAGGCTAGAAAAATCATCTGACATAATCGTCTCTCTGATTTCAGGATTTAACGCCATGATTTCAAAGACACCGACACGTCCGATATATCCGGTGTTGCTGCACATCTTGCATCCGACCGCTTCATAAATTTTAGCTTGATGATCAATACCTAAAATCTCTTGTTCCTCTGGTGTTGTCAGATGTTTTTTCTTACAGTGCGGGCAAAGTTTTCTAACCAAACGCTGTGAAATAGATCCGATCAAAGAATCGGCGACCAAGTATTTCGGAATGCCCATATTGATTAAACGAGTAACTACACCAGCCGCATCGTTTGTGTGAATTGTGGAAAGAACCAAGTGACCAGTGATTGCCGCACGCGTTGCAATCTGCGCTGTTTCTTCATCACGAATTTCACCGACCATAATGACGTTAGGATCTTGACGTAAGAAAGAACGAAGTGCAGCCGCGAAGGTCAATTCTGCTTTGGGGTTAACCTGAACTTGGTTGATACCGACGATTTTATTTTCGACAGGATCTTCTACTGTCATGATGTTTGTGTCTTCTTTGTTGAGGAAACGCAAGAAGGCATAAAGCGTGGTGGACTTACCAGAGCCTGTCGGACCGGTAAGCAAAAGAATACCATGAGGTTTACTAAGCATTTCTAAAACCAATTTTTCTTGCGCTTTAGAAAAGCCTAAGACATCTAAATCACTCGATGCAAACGTAACATTATAAATACGAATAACAATTTTTTCACCGTTGATTGTCGGAATCGTAGATACACGGAAATCATAGGGAACATTGTCTATCGACTGATTGATTTTACCATCCTGCGGAACACGTCGTTCTGCGATATTCATACCAGACATAATTTTATAACGTGCTAAAAGGGAAGGATAGAGATGCTTTGCAAGACGATCAATTACAAGGAGTCTACCATCAATACGGAAACGAAGCACAACTTCATCGTCAAAGGGCTCGATGTGAATATCAGAAGCACCTCGGGAAACGGCGTCTTTTAAGATGGAGTCACAAAGTTTGATAATCGGAGCGTCTATAGCAACATCTTCTTTACTTTCAGGACGTTCTGTAATATCAGTTGAAGCATCCGAATATTCATCTAAAACGGTATCTTGTTGTATCTTGTTATCGACATAGCTGATGACGCGATCTAACTGAGAAGGACTGGTGATAGAAAAGACTAACTTTTTCCCAGTGTATAATTTGAATTCCTGTACATCTTCAATCTTAAATGGGTTCGAAACGCAGAAAGTGATGCTTTCTTCATCTTCCATGTAAGGAACACAACGGTTTTCAATCATCTTTTCACGATCGAATCTTTTGATCAATTCAAAATCAACTTCGGTCAAGATAAAGTCATGATAAGGAAGTTCAAAGAAATCCGCAAGAGCACGATAGATGACTTCTTCATCTGCAATTTTGTTCTTTAAAATTTCTTCATAAATGGGAACCCCACAGCTGTCTGCACTCTTGAGATTCACTTTGATTGACTGGGCGTCCAAAACACCTTTTTTGAAGAGATAATTCGCAAATTTATAGTTAAATATCATAACGCTCTCCTTTCTAGTTGATGTTCTGCATCATGGAGATAATCGGCAAATAAACACTTAAGATGACAACACCGACAATCACACCTAAAAGAATAATCATAATCGGTTCTAAAGCCGCTGTTGCTTTGGCAATGCTGCTTTCTACCATGTTGTCAAAATAAGCAGAGGTAGAAGTCAAAACTTCTTCTAAGTTACCGCTTCGTTCACCGACATTGATCATCTCCGTTAACATCGGTGGGAAAAGCTCGGTGTTTTCAATCGACTTTGCAATGCGTTTACCACGCTTTACTTCATCGATACTAAATTTAAATTTATCGATATAAATTTGATTACCGAGCATACGGTCTAAGTTTTCCATACAATCGGTTACCGTCATACCCGAAGATAACAAAATGACAAAGGCTCTTGTAAAGCGTGCCGTAATGACATTTCGATTGACCTTACCAATCAGCGGGAAATGAATCTTGAGGTTATCTTTGATTCTTCTTCCAGACTTCGTGCGGAAGAAGAGAAATATAAGAAAGGCAACTGCGATAATACCTAAAAGAATAAATATGAAATAATCTTTGATGAAGTTGGAGATTTTAAAGATGACTTGTGTCACAACAGGAATATCTTCACCACCCATATCGGCGATCATTCTTTGGAACTCAGGAAGGATAACTAAAGCCATGAAAACGATAACGACGACGATTAAAACCAAAAGAATGGAAGGATAAATCATCGCTGACTTTACTTTGCGCCTGATCTTCTCATCGTTTTCATAATAGTCAGCCATTGAAGATAAGACGTTATCTAGCGATCCGGAAACTTCGCCGATAGCGACCATTTCTACAAAGAACTCCGGGAAGACTTTCGGATGTTTTTTAAATGCTTCCGAAAGAAGAATACCGGAAAGAATATCGTTGTGTACTTCAATCAAAACTTTATGAAAGGCTTTCGAACAGTTTTGATTCTTTAAAACATTTAAAGAATCCGAGATTGGAATACCGGCCTTAATCATAACCGCAAATTGTCTAAAAAAGGCAATGACTTCTTTCTTTTTTGCTTTGCTCGAAACAGCAAAGAGCATATTGGGTTCTTTTTCTGTAACCAATTCAGCGGAAAGAAGAACAAAATTATCCATCTTCAGATATGCTTTAAGCGAAACTTCATCGCTCGCTTGACGAAAAACAGTTGCTTTTTTCCCTAAGTCGTTAATGACTTTGCACTGATATAACGGCATAGCTTAACCTCCTTTCTATTGAAATAATCTCATCACGTAGTCGCTTAATAAAAGCGAAACGAACGTTCCTAAACCAAGATAAGGTCCAAAGGCGATCATACCTTCTTTTTTTGTAACTTTCATCTTGATAACTTCGATTATTGTACCAACTAACGATCCGACTAAAATTGCAAAAAGTGTTGGAATAATACCTAAGAAGAGACCAGAGATTGTCATCAAGATGACATCGCCGCCACCAAGGCAATCTTTTTTCAAAATCAATTTTCCTATGACCTTGATTGCACCAAAGAAGACAAGGCCAATCGCAGAACCGATAAGTAAATCAATATAATTTGCATCTTTTAAATAAAATACTCTAAAGAAGAAATAACCTAATGCAATCACACCATAGATTATGAGGGTGACATCTAGCATTTCAAAAGTTTTATAGTCGTAACCAGCGATAAGATAAAGGATTTGGAAGAGTAAGAAAATGAATATCGTCTCATAGCTGAAGCCGTAAAGAGCAACAATACCGGCGCTGATCAATCCGTTAAATAACTCATAAAAGAAGTAAAAGCTTCCATAAGATTGATGGCAAGAGCGACATTTACCTTTCAAGATCAAATAAGAAATAACTGGTATATTGTCGTACCATTTGATCGGCGCTTTACAATTAAAGCAGTGAGACGCTGGTTTAATAATGCTCATATCGTTTGGAACTCGTGAGATGATAACGCCATAGAAAGATGCTAGACACGCTCCCAAAACAAACGCTAATAGAGCAAAAATCACAAGAAAGAACACGTTCATCTTATCGTATTCTCCCCTTTGATATTCAGGTTCAACTCTTGAACTTTAGGATTCGTTTCTTTGCTTGTTGTATCGTCATAGACTTCCGTTTGCAAATCTTCAAAGCGGGAGCGAATTGAGCGATCATATCGGCTGACAATATTCAACGCCAACAACGCAAAAGAAGACATGACAATACATGTGATCAATGTGATGAGTAAGATATTACCTTTGTGTTTCTTCGTCATACTTCTCCCCCTCACTTATTTAAAATATTTAAATAACGTGCACTGCCATAGTTAAGATTTTTAATGACAGAGTAATCGCTGATGATATTTTTTACATTGACAATCAGTTCCTTTGTATCGGTTGTACCTTCTTTTAACTCATAAGAGAAGCTCAGCTGATAAGTGACCTGTTCTGCCTTGTTACTTACATGATTGTAATCGGCATCGTAGGACTGCAGATAAAGATCGTTGCCAAAATACGCTTGGTTCCAAGTGGTCGTTTTTGAATCTCTATAGGCGTCCGAATATTTATCAATATCCAAACAAACACCCTCAAAGAAGACATATTCTGATTCTTTGATCTGGTATTTTTTACCCAATAAATATGTCGTGAAACAGGTGATGGTCATGGCTGTGAAAAGAAAGATAGATACAAGGACTTCAACCAATGTATATCCTTTTTTTCTCACTTAGGAAGCACTCCTTTGAACTTAAAGCGTGGTTCTACTTTCTTTTGCTCATATTTAATCTCAATCGCATCTTGTAAATCAGAGAAGTAGACATAACCGGAATATGAAATCATTCTTCTAATCTCTTTCTTTTCTAATTCATATTCGTGCTTTGAAATGAAAGAATAAAGCGCTGCGTTCATCTTTGCAGACTCCGCGATTGTAAAAGAAATACTAGAACAAACTACATTATCGATAATGTAGATAAAAGTACCCATACTACCATCTTCAATGAAATAAACGGTGTTCGTTTTAGGATCAGGTGTAATGTAATTTGCAATCTGCAAAGGATATAAATCAAAGCCCATGAAGCGAGCGTTTAACAACTTACAAAGTTTCTTGAAAGAATGAACGATTTTACTTGGCACAAAGTAAGTGTAAAAAATCTCACCCAAAGGATAGCTGTGGTGTAAAACACGAGTAAGATAGTGATCTTTTGTACGCTCCAAAAGAGGTTTCATATCTCTCTTATAAAATATATTAGATTGACGTTTGCTCAATTTCGGGAAAGTGAGAGTGTTTTTAAAAGTATGTTTAGAGTTGATAATCAAATAAACTTCATTGACATGAGGTTCAAATTCTCCTATTGTAACCGCACCTTTTTCCAAATTGACAAGTTCATCATTTTCTATTTCGTGTTCATCTAAATAAAAAAACTGGTGTTTCTCATAAACATCATTGTTATAAGAAACAAGACGAATAAATGGTTTGTCAATGTCATTAAAAACAATAACTAACTTTTTCTTAGCCATAATTACCACCTTCCTTGTTTAAACCTCAGCTACTACAAAGGAGAGAGGATTCCGCTTCTCCTTTGTCAGGAATTCAAAAGTACAGACTTTAAATTTTTTATCGTCCGCTTTCGTATCAGTGTAAAAAACAATATTGTCGATAATAGAATCAGTAACAATACGTTTTTCAATACTCCCATCATGAGAAAAAATATTATGATCCTCATCAATCCAAAGATATAATCCAGCGGGAGCAACTTGATCCGCCTGCTTAAACTCAATTGTTGGATTTTGAAGAATATAATCACGAACAGTGACAATTTGAAAATCGGATGCACTATCATGCATAACACTGCTCGACAAAGAAATCACAGAAAATAAAGACGCAGACAACGCGCCAAGCAAAACAGTAGCACAAGTGATTGCTACCATCAACTCGATTAACGTGAATCCTCTCTTTTTCTTTAATTGCATATAAAAACTTACATTAATTTAGGGGTTTACCCCTAAATTATTATATATCAAACTACGTTTGAAAAAAATACTTCTCAAAGTAATTACATAAACGATCTGTTTCTTTCCGAGAAAAAGACATGAAACATAAACAAATCCCCCTGATTTGCTTTACAAATTTCTAAATATGAACTTTACCACTAAAATTACTTCAATAAAAGGACTAACACAAAAGAAAAAAGTCTTCGAGAAAATTCTCGAAGACTTAAATATATTTTATCGCTTAAATTATTATTTAGCAGCAGCAATAACGTCGGTGGCAAGTGTCCAAGTGGCAGCAACACCTTCTTCATAGGTATAAGTGAAAGCAGTGATCTTCCAATTGACTTCAACAGCAGAACCAGTTACAGCGATTTTTTTCTTAGTTTCTTCATCTAAATCGGTAAGCTTGGTAGTGATTTTAGTAACAGCATCTTCATCAGAAGTAGATGCTTCAACAACTAAGTTCTTATCTTCAGTGAAATAAATATCATCAGTGGCGGAAGTATTTGTAGCAGCTAAGAATTCGCCTCTGACAAGTGTTCTAATCTGAGCTAACTCAGTTTCACAATTGGACTGCTTTGCTTTCTTGGTAAAGCCTAAGTAACCGACGACAGAGACAGAAGCCAAGATTGCTAAGATGGCGATGACAACTAACAACTCAACTAAGGTGAAACCCTTCTTACTTTTCTTCATTAATCTAGTCATTTTGAAATGTCCTCCTTTGAAAAGCAATTTAATGATTGGCAATCCAATCATTGCTGTTATGTTATCATTTAAAAAGTTAGAAAGCAACACCACTTTTTCTTTTTCACACATGTGTTTCTATTTATTTAACCAAATGTAAATATACAATATTCTCATATCCGTCTTAAAGAGCATCATATTTCTTATCCGTTTTAATGACTTTGAAGATAAAAAATAAACAATTTGTTTATTATTATAAAGCAAAAAATTATTTAAAAAATATCAAATTAATTCTTTAATATTTCATGCTTTACGCTATATTTATTTAATTGACAGCCCAGGAAATTAAAATATAAATTTAAAAATATTTTTCATTTTATCGTTTTATAAAATCACTTGTTTAGTCATTTTATCTCTCTGATAAAACCAAATAAATATCAAAATAATTATCTTTAAACACATAATAAAAAATTGTAAGTTGTTTACTTCAATTTCACCAATAATTGCAATGAATTTTCATTTTTATATTTGATGTAAAAACCAAGGATGACAAGTATAAATTAGTTTTCTCCTCTTTAATTTTTTTACCTATCAAAACTCTTTTTCTTTTTATTTATTTTGTTGATTTTTTGTTCGATATACAATAATTCAACTATATTTTTGTATTTTGTATTAAGAAATAATTTTATTATTTTAGTCAAAAAATATAAAAATGTTATTTCGCCATGTTGTCTCTAACATTTTATGCAATAATTTTATGAACATTCTTCATTTTCGTCGTTATGTAAAAATATTTAAGATGCAGTATTTTTCCTCTTTCATCATTTAAAATAATCCTAATTAGTGTAATTTTATATCGTTTTAAATATGTTGAAGTTATGATTAAGATTAAAAAATTTAAATCATTTTGATTGTAAAAAAACAATTTCACTCTCTGCTTTTTTTGTGTATTGATTACATTAAAGCTTTCTTTAATTGCTACAACTCGACATGATCAATCAGAAAAAAGAAACGTTTTAATTTGTAAATGAACCCTATCTTTTTATACAAATTCACTTTCGTTATGACAAAAGAAAAATAAAATAGCACACTTTCGATACAAAAGCGCCGTTTCCCATATCTTGTAAAGAAAATGATAAAATATATAGAAAGGAGTAGTGCAATTATGGATTATAAACACGGTATTCTTGATACAGTCGGAAACACTCCGCTCATACGTTTAGAAAATATCGAAAAACTATTTGATTTAAATTGTCACATTTTTGCAAAACTAGAGCGCTGTAATCCTACCGGTTCCATCAAAGATAGAGCTGCAAAAGCAATGATTTTAGATGCTCTCGAAAAAAAGAGAATCAATAAAGAAACAACAATAGTGGAACCCACTTCTGGAAATACCGGAATTAGCCTTTGTGCTATCGCTTCCGCATTGAATTTGAAAACGATTATTTTCATGCCTGCAAACATGTCCAAAGAGCGCATAAATATGATGAAAGCATTCGGAGCTGAGATTGTATTAACCGATACTTCTTTGGGTATGCAAGGTGCAATCGATGCCTGCATCAATTATCAAAAAAATCATCCTAATACTTTTATGCCTTCCCAATTTGAAAACGAAGCCAATAGTGATGCGCACTATCTATCAACCGGAAGAGAAATCTATCATCAACTGGATGGTAACGTCGATATTTTTGTCGCGGCTTTTGGAACAGGCGGAACGCTCTCAGGGACAGCAAAATATCTCAAGGAACAAAATCCACAGATTAAAGTAGTAGGTTTAGAACCCTCTTCTTCTCCATTAATTACAAAGGGAAAAACTGGTCCACATAAAATTCAAGGTATCGGTGCTAACTTTATTCCTCCGATTCTTAAGCGAGAATACATTGATCAATTTTTTACAATCGATGATGAAGAAGCATATAAATTCTGCCTTTTACTCGCGCGGAAAGAAGGTCTTTTTTGCGGTGTCTCCAGCGGAGCAAATTTAGCAGGATGTATCAAAGTTGCCAAAGAAAATCACAACTGTAATATCGTCACGGTTTTACCAGATGATGGAGAGAGGTATCTTTCCGTTGATAATTTATTTGACAGGAGTTAATACGATGGAGTTAGAAAAATTGGAATTTCTTAATGAACTGAGAATAAACAACAAAGAAGATAAGGTAAATATCAATAAAAATACCCTGAGACCATTTATTGAAAACATTCGAAATTTATTGTTATTAGATTATCTCTCACCGCAATTTTCTGATGAAGATTACCTCAAGCTTTATCATATGGTTGAGTGGGATTTAGAGAACATTTTTACTTTGACAAACAGTGAAAATCCCAAAGAAGAGACAAAAGAATACCTCTCTGACTTAAAAAAGATTAGACGCTTACTTTTAGGATCTGCGCAAGCGATATATGATGGTGATCCTGCCGCAAACTCTATCCAAGAAATCATTCTAGCCTACCCCGGATTTCAAGCGATTGGTTATTATCGTATCGCACATGCGTTTTATTTGCGAAAGAAATTTTTCTTAGCTCGCTTCATTTCTGAAGAAGCACATCAGCTCTATGGTATCGATATTAACCCTGGAGCAACGATCGGAGAGAATTTCTTCATCGATCATGGTACTGGCATTGTCATTGGCGAAACAACTGTCATCGGAAACAATGTCAAACTTTATCAAGGTGTCACCTTAGGTGCCTTATCTTTAAAAGAAGGTCATGCTTTAAAAGGAAACAAACGTCATCCTACAGTTGAAGATAACGTAACCATCTACTCAAATGCCTCGATTTTTGGAGGAAACACCATCATTGGTGAATCTAGCGTTATCGGTGCTAATACGTTCCTAGTCTCTTCTGTCCCTCCAAAAACAATCATTTATCTCAATAGAGAAGGAATGACTGTCGCAAAAAAATAAAGTTTAGCTTCATCCACTATTTATCTCCATTTTTATACAAAAAGATCTCGATTTTTTTACAAAATCGAGACTTTTTTATTATTAATTTCAGTTTATAAAATAAAGCTATCTTCTTCTTCTATAAAAGCAATTGAAACGTTTGGTTTCGCTGAAAAACAATATTTTTTCTTTTTTCAATATATTATAATCAAGAAAAAGGAGTTATTTATGCTAACGATGGTGCAATTGTTTTCACAGGCAGTACAAGGTGGAACAGATTATGTTCAGCCAACTCGAAACTTCTCCTTAACCTATATCATTCTAGATTCTTTATTTATCGTTGTATTCCTATGTTTACTCTGGATAAAAAAGAAAAAAGTTTGTTTCCTTTGGGCTCTTTTTGGCGGTGTTCTTTATTGGATTGTAGACTGGGGATTATTTTACTTCGCATCTCATTCACGAGAAATCTATTTTTATTGTTACGATAATGCAAAAACATTGTGCAATTGGTGGCAAACTGGTTTTGTCCTCTTCTGGATGTCCATGTCTTACGGTATTTTAGACTTTGCCTTCATTTGGTTATGGCTAGAAAAAGACAAACATGCATTAGAGTGGTCTGCTTTAATTGTAATCTGGTGGATTTGCTGTCCGTTAATGACCAATTTTATGAACAATCTCATTCCTAACACACTTTATTTTCAAACCACAAGAGGAACCGGAAAATATCACGGAATCATGGGTTTGATCATGGTGATAGGGTATGCAATTGTACTTCTTCGCAATATCTTCGAAAAAGATAAAGAGCGCATTCCTATCCTCCGTCTCTTTATCATCGGCTTCATGGCACAATTTTTGTGGGAATTTCTTCTTTTTGTCTTTGGAATCCGCTCTCAAAATTACGAAAGTGACCCCGTACGAATTATCACAACCATGTTAAGTGATTCCCTTGTCGAAACCAATTTAGGTTTACCTTATATATACTTTATTCAAAAAGCTGTTTCAAAAAAATGGAATGAAGATTTAACAAGAGTAGAGCTAGTTAATTCGAACGACTAAAAAAAGCTCCTAGGAGAAAAAACTCTTAGGAGCTTTTCTTATCAATCTAACTAGCAATGAAATATAATACCCGATAACTTTTTAATAAAAAGACTACACAAACGCCAATTAAATTGATATAATTACCTTACGCCTTTGTGGTGAAATCGGTATACACGATAGACTCAAAATCTGTTGGGAGCAATCCCGTGCCGGTTCAAGTCCGGCCAAAGGCACCATATTCGTAACACTGGTCTGATACAAATGTATCAGACCTTTTTTTGTAAAAAAAGAATAAGTAATTTGAAGTACGCTTCAATTTATTTTTTTATTATGCTATGAAAACATACATTTTCATAATTTTATTGACTCTTTTTTACCTTACTAGAACTATGTAAATATTGATAATGTAACATGACAAAAAGACATTGACAAAAGTGCGGGGGGGGGGGTAGAATGAGTGCAATTATAGGACAAGTGTATATAACTAATGAATAAATTGTCCTTAAATACAAAGTATAAAAAACTAACGCAAAGGAGGAAAAAATGAAACTAAAAAAGAAAAAAGGTTTTACGTTAGTTGAGTTGTTAGTCGTAATTGCTATCTTAGCAATCTTAGCTGCTGTCTCCGTTGTTGGATACTTAGGATTTACCAACAAAGCCAAACAAAGTAGTGATGAACAAATTATCACTCAATTAAACATAATGTTGCAAGGTGATGAGGCACTCAACGGAAAGCCAAGCAACATGTCTGATGTCGTCGTACTTGCTAAAGAAAATGGTTTCTATGTCGAAAACATTTCCCCCAAGACCGAGGGCACTAAATTCGTTTGGTCTCAGGAAAACAATAAGTTTTATATTATGAATAACGAAAACACTATTGTTTATCCTGAAACTAATACCGAAAATATTGATTTAAACAAGTACTGGCTTGTTGTGGATGAATATGACAAAGATTTAAATTTTGCACAATATCTAAAAGACAAAGACTATTCTCAAAATACTATATTAAATGATATTAAGACTAGTTTAGATGTTGGTTTAAATGATGAGTTCACTGAAATTAATTACTTAAACCAAAACGCAAAAACCTCCTTTATCAGAACAAATGGCGGCACCTTAAATATTGATGCACCAAATGATACAATCATGCACTATGGTTCTGCTCGAATTGCCAACATTATTAATGTTGATCCTTTGAACTCATATCACGGTTATGCCGATGTCAGTTTAGTTAAAGTTAAAAATGGTCATATTTATATTTGATAAAGAATTATCTTCTACACCCGATGTTTTAATAGCTACTGAAGCGGGAGATAAAGTTAATATTGAGACAAAAATAGATTTGAACGTTCTTGCTCAAAATGGAGCTATCGTTGACGATCAAACTGTTTCTATTGTTGCAAAAGATGATGCTGTTGTCTCAATTGATGAGACTATTTCTGATGTTGTAACAAATGGTAATGTTAACTCTATCGAAATAACCAAAGTATCAAATGAAGATGAGTTAAGAAGAGCTATTGATGAAAAGAAAGTATATATACAACTTACCTCCGATATATTAGATGTAAAAACCAAACTTGTTATTGAACATAATTGTGTTTTAAATGGTGCTGGATATAAAATAGAAAGCTCGATGGATGTCGTAATAGAAGACCCGAACACCGGAGATGCCAGATTCACTTTATTAACAATCACAAATATAAAGGGCGGTACAGTTCAGTTAAATAATTTAACTTTAAATATTCCTATTATTAATCCTGAAGGTAAAGGTAGAATGAGAACATTAGTAGTTCTTAATACTACGGATTTAACTTTAAATATTAACAACTCATCTATTAGCACCGAAAAATATTATGCGTTAAGATTGAATTTGAACGAAAATTTAACGGTTAACATTGAAAATGGTGTCGTTAGTTCCGGATGGTCTGCCATATATAACATCGGTAACGACGTTAAGTTAACAGCAAATAATTCTAGTTTCATTGGTAAGAATCCTTATCATAGCGGTGGAAATAATAATAGTTTCGCTACAATCATTGTGAGTGAATATTATTATTTAATTAATGGTAACAACCCTTCAAAAGATAACACTTTCATATTTAATGATTGTAAAATTGTCGCCATCAAAGAAGACATTAACTCCGATGTTGAACAAAGCGTTATGGACATTAGATCCCCTATGAATAACAAGGTATATTTAAATAATACTAAAGTAGAATCAAATTCTGTTAAATATGATATTTGTTTATATAGTAATTTTGATGGAGTAAGAAGTCCTAAGGAATACGACGGTACAAGTGAAATTTTTGAAGATGGTGTTAAAGTAACTGAAAAATACTACATAGATGGAAACGAGGATTTAAATTAATAAAACAATTTAAGTCTAGAAATTAAAACATTACCTTAATCTACTAAATTCACATTAAAAAGATGTAACGGTTTAAACTGTTACATCTTTTTTGTATTTTATAATATTAAATATTATCATCATCAAATAAAAATCATAAAATATATTTTTCATTAATCTATCTAATGTCTTCATTTACATGTTCAATCACATGATGTTTATATCATTACTATTTTACTTTATCAAATCTTCATTATACATTTTGTAATTTTATAATCCTTTGAACATTAAAAAAGCACTCCTATCTAATTATATAAGAATTAGGAGTGCGGATAATTTAAAGCAATTTCTATTTTTTTATATAAATTTTATTAATAATTAACATCAATAGAAATGATATATTATTTTACGATCACCAAACGAAGTTTGCTTTTGCAGCTTCACCATTATCAATTAAAATATCTTGCGCTGTCATCGATTGATTGATTACTGTGACAAAATATGCCCATTGAGCAATTTCTTCCGGACTCGCCCACTTCGGAATCAAAGTTTCATCCATAATTTGTTTCCAAAGGATCGGATCTTCCATGACATGACGATTCAATTCTGTTGTCACACCACCAGGAGAGATGCTGTTTGATGTCGCGTTATATTGCGCTATGCGTAAAGCAACATTCTTCATATAACTGATCATTCCGCCTTTGCTAGCGGCGTATTCGGGGAATTCTGCACCGCTTGTAGCGCTGGCACTAGCGATAAATAAAACACTCTTAATATGTTGTTGAACACCATATTTTTCAGTGATGCGAATTGTACCTTTTAAGTTGATATCGATATCATTGCCGGAATCTTGAACGCCGGCGTTGTTGATAAGTATATCAATATCGTTGATATCTTCTAACTCATCACGCAGAATATCTTTTATCAAATGCGTGTATTTTGTGTGTTGAATTGAGCTTGGTAAGATGTCCATACCTATGACTTCATGTCCGTTCTTTAAGAAAAGTAAAGCAATTGCTTTTCCGATACCACTTGTTGTTCCTGTAATCAATACTCTCATACGATAACTCCTTTTATAATTATAATTCGCTAGGATTCTTCATCGCAAAATATTCTTTTCCCAAATCTTCTTTTTTCCATTTTTTACAAAGAAGATATCCGGGATAAGAGAATACAATTTCACAAAGAAGTTCAACTGCCATTCCCGTTAAAGAACAGGTGACGCACTGTAAAATTGTCCAACCGAAGAAAATGTGACTCACGATCAAAGCAAAAATCATATTATCTAAAAATTGGCCAAGGGAAGTAGAAATGTAGGAACGCAAGAAATAAGAGACTGGTCCATCGGGATTCTTTTTAAATGCTTTACCGATTCCCCAATTGCAGAAATTATTGACAAGAGAAGAAGCAATAAAGGCTGTGGTGCTACCTAATAAAACGTACCAGGAGCCCCCAAACGTTTGATTTAAGGCATTGTTTATGGCTTCGTTAATATTTCCATCTTCTGTAAAAGATTCGCCCCACACGCCCGGGATAACGCTTCCTAAATAAAAGAAAAAACAAAAGATTAAAACAATAAGAATCGTGAATATTGAAATCTGGGAGGAGGCTTTGGGACCAAAGTGTTTTGTAATCATATCCATAGTTAGAAATGCAAACCAGGATACAATAATACCTGCATCTAGACTTAACCAATTAGGAAGACCAGATATACTTTTATTCGCTAAAAGATTCATTGCAAAAACAGACACCGTAAATATAACCAACAAATAAGAAGGTACGGATCTTAAGAGCAATTGAAACTCCTTGAATTCATGTTTGATTCGATTCATTGACTTCTCCTTTCATGTGAAACGAATGAATCGAGACGGAAACGAAAAAAGTGCATAAAATGCACCCATCCCTAGTTTTGTTTATAGACAGGATGGTTACGAACTGTCTCGATACGCATAGGAAAGTTTAATACAAAAAGGGTTCTTTTTCAACTTTTCAAAGAAGAAAAAACTTTAAAGGAAACAAAAATCGCCTCTCCTTTGATAGGGTAACTTTATCTTTTAAAATTCATTGCATCAATAAGGACGAAAAAAAGCTGTGCCAAGAGGGAGAGCACAGCTTTTATAAAAGAAATGACAATTATTTGTTACGTAAATAGAGATTCTTATATTCCTTGAATTTTGCTTCATAAAGCTCATGCTTTTCTGCGTTAGGAATATATTCTTTCTTATCTTGAACAAGTTTGGAAGCAGCAGTATCTACATCAGGATATAAGCCATCACCAACCATTGCTAAGACAATTGCACCTAAGGTGCCTCCATCTGAAGTAGAGATTGTTTTAATTTTTACATTAAAGATATCTGCGAGCATTTGCATCCAAACTTTGGATTTGCTACCACCGCCGATAACTCTTGCTTCTTTCACTTCAATGCCGCCTGCATTCATCACCTTATAAACATCATATAAGGAGAAAGAAATACCTTCTAAGACTGCTTTTGTCATATTCTCACGCTTATAAAAAGCATTGAGATTAGCAAAATATCCTTTGGCATTCGGATCGTTGATCGGAGATCTTTCACCGACGAGATAAGGCAAGAAGAGTATGTCGTCAATTTCATTTGGAACAGCATCAATTTCCGTGTTGTAATCTTTGGTATGAAGAACATCTTCCATCCACCACTTTAAAGAACCAGCAGCAGAAAGAGTACAACCCATCAAATGATATTTGCCATTCGCATGACGGAAGGAATGAACTTTTCCTTCACGATCAAAGGTGTGTTTATCGCTTGCGACAAAAACGACACCGCTTGTTCCTAATGAAATAGACATTGTATTGTTCGAAGTGGTATTGGTACCAATTGCACCAACCGCTTGATCACCGCCGCCGATGATCACCTTCGTATCTTGAGACATGCCTGTCAACTTTGCAAATTCTTCACAAATATTGCCAACAGCCTCATAAGAGTCATAGATTTGAGGAAGCTGTGACTCCTGGATATGTAGCACATCTAACATGAATGATGAATATTTTCTATTCTTGACATCAAAGAAGAGTGTTCCGGATAAGTCAGATACATCACTAGCAAATACATGCGACATCTTATAAGCGAGATAGTCTTTCGGAAGCATGATCTTTTTAATGCGATCAAAATTTTCCTTTTCGTTGTGGTAAAGCCAAAGAAGTTTCGGTGCTGTAAAACCGCAAAGGGCAATATTGCTTGTTTCTTCAATCAGTTTTTTCACGCCGATTTCTTCATTGAGATAATCCACTTCCTTCACAACGCGAGAGTCGTTCCAAAGGATAGCAGGTCGAATGACCTTGTCATCCTCATCGAGGATGACTAAGCCATGCATTTGACCACAGAAAGAAACTGCTTTGACCAAAGAAAGATCATTTCTCGTCTTAAGCACCTGAATGATAGATACCATTGCGTTATACCAATCATCCGGGTTTTGTTCTGTCCAATTCAGTTTCGGACACAACAGTGGATATGTTTCATTTGCGGAGTCGATGATAACACCTTGTTCATCTGCTAAAGAGCATTTGATAGAGGATGTACCTAAATCGACACCGAGATATAACGATTTCATTTTATTTATCAAAAAGGATGTTGTTGACGACAGATTCAAGATATTCTTGTCTACCACTATCGACATGGAATTCCTTGAGATTTGTCGCATATTCTGCCAATTCTTCTAAGGAAGTCGTACCATCGACAATCTTCTTGCCAATGCCTGTCTCGTAAGAGGCATATCTTTCTTTGATGAAGTCGTCAATACGACCATCTTCAATGAGTTTGATAGCCATTCTGAAGCCTAAGGCGAAAGTATCCATACCAGCGATATAGGCTAAGAGAATATCTTCTAAAGTATTAGACTGTCTTCTAGTCTTAGCATCAAAGTTAAGACCGCCGTTGACAAATCCACCTTCTTTGATAACTTCATACATAGCGAAGATAGTATCGTAGATATTGGTGGGGAATTGGTCAGTATCCCAACCTAACATCGGATCACCCTGGTTCGCATCGATGGAACCAAAGGCGCCATTTACTCTAGCAACTCTCAATTCATGATTGAAAGTGTGACCAGCTAAAGTAGCGTGGTTTGCTTCAATATTTAGTTTGAAATCTCCTAAGAGATTGTGTTCACGTAAGAAGTTGCAGCAAGTGGCAGCATCAAAGTCATACTGATGCTTTGTCGGTTCCTTCGGTTTCGGTTCAATATAGAAATCGCCTTTGTAACCTTTTGCTCTTGCATAATCACGAGCCATGGTAAGGAAACGAGCTAAGTTATCAAGTTCTAATTTCATATCGGTGTTGATGAGGGTATCATAACCTTCTCTACCACCCCAGAAAACATAACCTGTACCACCTAATTGGATATCAGCATCCAAGCAAGCTTTTACCTTTGCAGCGGCAGCGGCAAAGACATCGGCATTTGGAGAAGTTGCTGCGCCAGCCATAAACTTCTTGTCACCAAAGTTATTTGCAGTGGCCCAAAGAAGCTTCTTGCCGGTTTCTTTTTGTTTTTGTTCTAAATAGTCAACCATGATCTTAAGGTTATCTAAAGATTCCTTTAAGGTTGCGCCTTCCGGAGCAACGTCGACATCATGGAAGCAATAATAATCGATAGAAAGCTTTTCCATAAGGTCAAAAGCTAAATCAGCCTTTGCTTTATAGATGCGAAGCGGATCAGTTTCGCCAAAATTCTTATCTCCAGTAGGACCGCCGAACATATCGACACCGACATAGCAGAGAGTATGCCAATAAGAAACGGCAAACTTAAGATGTTCTCTCATGGGTTTTCCCATGATGATTTCATCCGGATTGTAATACTTAAAGCTGAATGGATCTTTGCTAGAGGGACCCAAATACTCAATCTTCTTAATTTCAGAATACTTCTTCATAATTAAATTCCTTTCTTTCTTATTTTTAGCTTGCCTGATTACTTTGATCAGTTGGCTTTTCAGCAATAACTTCTGGGTCTACCGCTGTGACTTTCTTGTGTTTTAATTTGATGGAGCGAATCCAATCCTGGATGAGCTGACCATTGACAATCTGCAAGATAACAGCGAGAAGAAGGATAGAACCTTTGATAGTATCGTTGATTAACGGGTTGAGTTTGAGTGCGGAGATGATCTTATCGATAATCTGGAAGGACAAAGCACCAAAGAGAACACCGATCATCTTACCTCTACCACCGGTCATTGCAATGCCACCGATAACACAGGAAGCAATGGCGTAGAGTTCATAAGACATACCGGCTGTGGAGGAGTCGATAGAACCATACATACCTAAATGAATGAAAGCGGCGAAACCAACTAAGGCACCAGTGATAGAGAAGATGCCGACCTTGGACCAACCAACGTTGATACCAGCAAGACCAGCTGCCTTTGCGTTAGAGCCGATTGCATAGATTTTTCTACCGAATTTTGAGTATTTTGTAAATAAAGCGACAAAAATTGTAATGATGATTAAAATGATACCGACAAGAGGGAATGTAGCTAATCTTTGGTTTCCTAAAGTGTAGAAAGGTGTGTTGCTATAGTCGAAAATCTGATAAATTTGAGCTTGTTGGCCGCCTTCATGAGGAAGGGCCTTTAAAATGAACTTACATAAGGAACGGAAGATGAGCATTGTACCTAATGTACTGATGAAGGCAGGCATCTTCAGCTTACCGACAAGGAAACCGTTGATGAAGCCAATCGCCGAGCCAATCAAGATACAAGATAATAATGTTATGACAAATCCTAAACCAGCAAGATTTGGATTTCCATCAATGATAAGGTTGTAAAGAAGGATTGACATACCTCCGGTGAATGCAAAGTTGGCACCGACAGATAAATCGATATCACCATTGATAATGATCAATGACATACCTAATGAGATAATACCGATAACAGCAGTGTGAGACAATAAGTTAACAATGGAAGTCCAGTTGATATATGGGTTGACAATGATGTAGAAGATCAACATTGTGATGAAAATATAGATGAAACTTCCTGCCTTCCAAGATTTCTTCAAACCTTTTCCGGTCTCTCTTAACATCTCTTTTGGTGGTTGATGAAAGAAATCACCGACAGCGCTGAAGAAATTCTTCTTTTCTTTCACTTCGTTTACTTGCAAGGTTTCTTGTTCTTGCATCTTTTCTTTTTTCATTCTTGTGCCCCCTCTTCCTTCTCTAATTGGACTTTATGTGCGTTGGTTGCATACATCATGACCACTTCTTCTGTGATTTCATTATGGTTTAAAATCTTTTCGATTTGACCGTGATAGAAAACACAACAGCGGTCTGCAACCTTCTGAATTTCAGAAACTTCTAAGGTGTTAAAGATGATTGTTTTACCTTCTTGTGCTAACTTGAGAATCAATTTGTAGATTTCACTCTTCGCACCGACATCGATACCCTGTGTTGGATTATCCAATAACAAGATATCGGAATTGGTATAAAGCCATCTTCCAACAATTACTTTTTGTTGATTACCGCCAGAGAGCGATACGATAAGATCGTCTCTACTATTGCATTTGATGCTGAGATCTTTGCGATATTTTTCGAACTGGCTGCGTTCATGTTTATAATTGATCAAAGGCTTCTTTTCCAATTGATAATGTGCTAAAGAGTTATTTTCTAACAAAGACATTTCCGGAATGATCGAGTTCTCTTTTCTATTGGCAGGAATCATACCAATACCACGCTTCATGACTTTCTTAATGGAACCAGATGACAACGGTTGACCTTTGACCAAGATTTCTCCTTCATCAAACAATTCCGCTCCGAAGATCGCTTGTATCAATTCAGAACTTCCTGCACCTTGCAAACCTGTCAAACCGATAATTTCACCTTTTTTGACATCAAGGTTAATGTGAGAAAAGCCGTTTCCGGAAAGATTTTTGATGGATAAGATGACATCTCCTAAATCTCTTTTTACATAAAGATCTTGGTTGACATAATGTTGACCGACAATATCTTTTGTAAGCTGTTCCGGAGTCGTATCTTTAATCAATCCACTTGAGATGAAATATCCGTTTCTTAAGACGGAATATTCATCGGCGATTTTAAAGATTTCCGGCATTTTATGAGAAATGAAGATGAAAGAAACACCTTTTTCTTTTAATCTATGAATAATATTGAATAAGTGATCAATTTCGTTATTGCTCAATGCAGTAGTAGGTTCATCCAAGATGATTAACTTCGCATCTTGATGCAATGCTTTCGCAATTTCCAAAAGCTGTTTTTTACCTGTGTTGAGCTTTCCAACATATTCTGTTGCAGAAATATCAACGCCTAAATCCACAAACAATCTTTGGCATTCTTTAATCATGGCTCTCTTATTGACTAATCCATGTTTAAGAATTTCTTTACCGATAAAGATGTTTTCATAGACCATCAATTCGTTAAATAAATTAAGTTCCTGATGAACGAAGGCAATGCCGACATCATCAGCATTTTTGACAGTCATATTCTCAAGAGGCTCACCATGAAAAACAACGGTTCCGTCGTCCTTGGTATAAACGCCACCTAAGATATTCATCAATGTGGATTTTCCAGCACCATTTTCGCCTAACAAGGCATGAACTTTGCCTTCATGCACAGTGAGAGAAACTTTGTGCAAGACTTCGACTCCAAAAAATGACTTGGAGATACCTGACATCTTGAGAATTTCTTTTTCCATCTCTACTCTCCTTTTGTATAAAGATTTCACCCCGGGAAACCCGGGGTGAAATATGTAAATTCAAATCGACTTACTTTCTGTAGTTACCAGAACCAAAGCCCTTATATTCAGTGACGTTAGTCTTATCAACGACATTGACAGGAACGATATGGTTCTTTTCAACGGTCTTACCATCGAGCTTATCAACCATATCCTGAATAGCAATCTGAATCATAGCAGGGTCATAAGTGACATCGAAGAGATCGCAAGTATCGCTGAGTAACTGTAAGTAATCAGTTCTGTGCTTATTTTCGATGACGGCATACATTTCATCTAAACCGGAAGAAGAAGCAAGGGTCTTGACTGAAGTCTTGTAATGAGTCTTGACATCTTCTTCAACTCTGGTGGAGTTAAGACTCTCTAAGATACCTAAAGCGATTTCAGAGTCATGAGTGAAGACCCAATCGTATTCAGTGGCTTCAGTACCAAGAGCTTCGAAGAGTTCAGAAGACTTAGAACGGCTCCAACCGGTGTAGTCGGTCATTCTGGTCTGAGACTGGATTTCTTCTTCAGTCCAGCCGCCTTCCTTTAAGGCATCATAGAAGCCTTCGTTACGGGAAGTAGGAACAGAGGAGTTGTCACCAGGCATGATGAGAATCTTATCTGTCTTCTTGAGACCCTTTTCAAGGAATCTCTTACCAGTGGCATAACCGATACCATGGTTGTCACCCTTAACGGCAGAAACGTTATTTGCAGCGTTGTCGATCTTGTCAGAGTTGATAACACGGTCAAACTGAGTGAACGGGATACCAGAATCGACAAGTTTGTTCATGGCAGTTTCCATGGTGGCGTCGATCGGAAGTAAGACAACACCTAAAACGCTGTCCTTACGAGCGATGATGTCATCAATTTCCTTAGCCTGTTCGGTAGCATCGTTGCTAGCAGTTAACTGAACTTTGTATTTGCCTTCTTTGTTGAGGGCTTCAACCTTTTGCTGAGCATAGGTCTGAACTGCACCAGTCCAACCATGGTCGGCAGTCTGAACTAAAACTTCGATAGTTTTAGGGGCAGCCTTACCACCGCAGCCGACTAAACTGAATGCGACACCGAGAGTAGCGATAGAAGTAAGAACTAAATTTGTTTTTTTCATAAAATTCCTTTATCCTCCTTTTTATTTTAACGGTTTGGAATCCGTGAAAAACTACTTATCGTATTCGACCCACTGGCCTGTCTTTGCAGATTCAACAGCCTTGTGGATGAACTTGACGCCATCGAGACCATTTTCAGCTTTTTGGAAGTCAAGATCTTTTTCTGTAAGCTCTTCGCCATTCTTTTTCTTAAGAATTGCGGAGATAACATTTCTATAGATATTTGCAAAAGCGATTGTTAACCCTTCTGGATGGCCGACAGGCAATCTAGAATTCTTTCCGGCTTCGTATTCCATCGTGTAAGAAGCGCCTCTTGCCATCAATTGCGGTGCGCCACCAACCGGTGTGAATTCAAGGTAATCCGGATGTTCTTGTTTCCAAATAAGGGAACCCTTATCGCCATAAACGCGAATCATAAGACCATTTAAGGAAGCGCAGGCGACTTGTGAACACCATAAGGAAGCGTGCATGCCATTCTCGTATTCAAGAATCATATTGGCATTGAGATCTAACGCCATACCGTAAGTATCCGTAGTAGCGACAAGTCTCTTGATTTCTAAGCCGGTAAGATAGTGAACTAAGTTTTCAGCGTGTGTGCCGATATCACCGATACAGTTGGAGATACCAGAGTACTTCGGATCACTTCTCCAGACGCTGAGGCTTGTAGCCTTCTGATTTTCTGGATCAAGAGAGTTGACCAACCAATCTTGCGCGTATTCAACATTGACCGCGACTAATTTACCGATCTTACCTTTTTGAATCATCTCACGGGCAACTTTGACCATGGTGTATCCAGTGTAGGTGTAAGTGATAGCAAAGATAAGGTTTCTCTCTTTGGCAATTCTGACCAATTCTTCTGCTTCTTCAATGGTGAAGCAAAGAGGCTTTTCGCAAACGACATTGATGTTGTGAAGTAAGAACTCTTTTGCGATTTGATAGTGTAAGAAGTTCGGTGTACAAATAGAGACAAAATCGATACCATCTTCTCTCTGGCTTTCTTTTTCAGCCATTTCTTTATAATCGTCATAAGCTCTAGAAGGATCGACATGATAAGCTTCCGCAGTCTCCTTGGCTAAGACAGGATCGATAGAGAAGGCACCCGCGACAAGCTTTGCTCTAGTATCAAAATTGATAGCTTTGCGATGGACTTCGCCGATAAAGGCTTTTAAGTCACCGCCGACCATACCATAGCGGACAATTTTTTCCATAATTGAACTCCTTTTACAGATTATTTATTAGCGATAGCATCATCAAATTTGACATCGGATGCTGCAAAGTCAGTCTTTCTGACGAATGCACAAGCTTCAGTTCCGCCAGAGATTCTTTCCATACCACTGTCTTCCCATTCAACAGCTAAGGCGCCAGTGTAGTTATAAGCGTTAAGAACACGGATAATCTCTTCGAAATTGACTTGTCCATGACCTAAAGATCTGAAGTTCCAACCGCGCTTGAGAGAGCCGAAGTCAATATGAGAACCTAAGAGACCGGTTCTTCCGTTTAAAGTGACAGCGGCGTCTTTCATGTGGACGTTGTAAACACGATCAATGAAGTCTTCTAAGAAGATATGAGGTGTAACACCCTGCCAGAGTAAGTGAGAAGGATCGAAGTTGATACCAAATTCCGGGCAATCCTCAAATTCTTTTAATAAGAACTCAGTAGAGTAATAGTCAAATGCGATTTCGGAGGGGTGAACTTCCAAAGCGAACTTGATGCCGTTTTCTCTGAAAACTTCCATGATAGGAAGCCAGGCTTCTCTGACTTCTCTAAAGCCAGCTTTCACCATTTCTTCTGTTGTTTGCGGGAAGCTGTAGAGATATCTCCAAATCGGGGAACCGGTAAAGCCAGTGATGACTTTAACGCCTAATTTTCTAGCGACAACCGCAGCTTTCTTCATCGATTCAACTGCCCAAGCTTTAATTTCTTCCGGCTTATCTGCAAGTCTTGCAGGAGCGAAATTATTTAATCTCGGATCGGGAAGGTCGCAGACGCATTGACCGATGATATGTGTTGCCAATGCAGAAAGAACCAAATCATATTTCTTTAAAGTAGCTTTGATGAATTCGATATAGCTGTCATCTTCGTATGCCTTATCTAAATCAAAGGCATTACCCCAGACAGCTAATTCAAGGCCATCATAACCCATCTGTTTTGCTGTTTTACATAAATTCTCAAAGTCCAAATCGGACCACTGACATGTGACCAATGTAACTAAACGCTTACCCATAATTAATTTTCTCCTTGTGCTCTTAGTTTAAACTGCATTTTCATCTCCATTAATAATGGAATACAGAAGATTTCAAATAGACATCGTTTTCGATGATGTTGACGGCAGGGACTTGTTTTTTACGGAATAGGTAGTTGTAAATCAAGAAGAACGCTTTGACGCCTTGTGAATAAGGATGTTGAACAATGGTCGCCGAGACTAATCCCGTCTGCAATCCCTTCTTCACTTCATCCACCTGATCAACGGTGATAACTTTCAGGTTCATTTTTGATTCTTTAATCGCTTCAATTCCACCTGATACACCACCACCGCAGAAATAAACCATATTTAAGAGATTGTTATCAATCATCTTTTTGGTGAGGATGTAAGACTTGGTATCATCATCATAATTTTCTTTAATGTCGACAATGGCGATATCCGAACGAAGATTTCTCTTAAATCCAGATAAACGTTCATGTTGACCTTTGTGCTTAATAGAACCAATCACAACCCCAACGCGGCTTTTATATGGAAGAATCAAATTCGCCATATTGGCAGAAAGTGCGCCTGAATTAAAGTAGTCACATCCGACAAAAGCGATTTTGTTTTTGACATTCATATCAATGTTAAGCGCAATGACCGGAACGTTGAGTTCCTCAATCTTTTGACAGATTTCCGGACTTTCTGTAACCGTAATAATTAATCCGTCAATACCGATCCTTTTAAACTCTTCAAGATAATCGAGTGTCGATTTTTTGTCGAACAATTCCACCTCACGTAAGAGAAGGTTGTAAGAGCTGAAACGATGTTTTTCACTTTCTTTGATAACGCCCTTTTTAACGATTTCTAAAAAATCATGATTGATAGATCCGATGATAACACCAATGTTGATCTTTTGTCCGGACATGGTCAAGACACGCGCTACCTCATTGGGAACATAATGTTCTTCTTCCATGATTTTGCGAATGCGCGCCTCTAATTCTTTATTGACCTTGCCACGATTATTGACGACACGATCAACAGTACCCCGGGAAGTATTGGCCCTTTTTGCAATCTCTTTGATGGTAATCATATAGTGGCTCCAATCTTTCAGGAATGCAAAATATAGATGAATATGTACTTTTTTCCTTTGCCCTTTTTACAAATCTCTGTGCACCGAGTTTGTACGAGCACATTCAAATTAACATGTGCCCAGCACAATTCAATAGGTAAGTTATAAATTTTCTAGATTGATTGCACATTTTTTTGAATGTTTTTTAAGAGATAAATATACTATAGTATATTTATATTTCAAAAATTATCCTTCTGATTTTTTTAGGATGAAGACACACCACAAAAAGTGTGTGCACACAGGCACAAGCCCATTTTCGTTGAATAATCTTCAAACAAAAATTAGTGTGCGCACAGGCACAAACAAAAAGACACCCGCTTTTGCAGGTGTCTATTAATAGAAATTAAAGAGTAGAACCCCAGTCGCAAACGATTGCTTGACCAGTAATCGGCTTTGCTTCATCCGAAGCGAAGAAGAGAATGATATCAGCGACTTGTTCCGCAGTGCAGAAACCAACTTTCATGTCGTTGTGCTTGAGTAAAGCACCCATCATCTCCATGTCGACATTTCCGGCGGCGTTTGCAGTCATAGGAGTCAAAATATTACCAGGGCAGATCGCGTTGCAACGGATATGCTTGTCCGCATAACGAAGTGCGGTATGTCTTGTAACACCAACGATAGCAGCTTTTGTCGCAACATAGCAAGCGCCACCGTTTCCGATGATACCTGCGACAGAGGCAACGTTGACAATGCTCGCTCCACTTTGCATGACCTGTAAGGCAGCTCTCATGCAATACATCGTTCCCTTTTCATTGATGTCGATGACCTTATCTAAAGCTTCATCTTCAAATTTATCAATCGGCTTAAGGCCTTCTTCTAAGACACCAGCATTGTTGACTAAGATATCGACTTTACCAAATTCTTTCATGGCAGCATCGATCATAGCGACGCAAGATTCTTTTTTAGAAATATCAGTCGGAACGGATAAGACCTCTCCGCCTTCTCTTTTTATCTCTTCGGCAACTTCATTCAAGGGTTCAATTCGACGGGCGGAAATGACCACTTTTGCGCCTTCCTTGGCGAAAAGCTTTGCAGTAGCAGCACCAACACCAGAGTTTGCACCAGTGATAATAGCTACTTTACCTTCTAAACGATTCATGTTTTTTTTCTCCTTTGCACAATTTGCTCTATTATTATAGTGCAAAACGATTAAAATTGCTCCTGTTTTGCACATTAATTTCGATGAAGCATTATGCCATATGCTATCGAGGCAAATATAGCAAAAGAAATCGGGGTTGCCGCAACCCAAATAATATCGCTGATAGCAATTTTAAAACTTCTTCTTCTAATTACCATTAAAACAAATGGAGCAACGATAGAAAGAAGCAAACTTAAAACATCGCCAGGATTACCCGACATGAGGCCAGCATAGGCAGAAAAGATGATAAAAACTATTGGTAAAAAGGTTTTATAACCAAACCACTTGGTGTCAATTTCTTG
The DNA here is from genome assembly GCA_900539865.1 of uncultured Mollicutes bacterium. Lineage (GTDB taxonomy): Bacteria > Bacillota_I > Bacilli_A > RFN20 > CAG-288 > Enterosoma. The sequence continues at coordinate 46,590 of UQDS01000002.1, forward strand.
ACTGCGCTCTGATTTATCCTTCTTTACAAAATATACCGTTAATAAGAAGGCAATCGCAGCAAAAACAATAGTCATTGCAATTATTGTCCATTCCAGTTGAGACCAAAACGCATCTTTCACTCCCGTTTCATTTTCAATAAAGTACATTCTAGAAATAAAAGCTTTCTCTAAAGTAAATATAGATGCAAATGGAATAACATTTTGGAAATTGATATATTGCAAAGAGATATGAATAAAGTCACCTCTGATGAGAAGTTCTAATAAGCGCTGAATCGTTTCTGATAATAAAAACGGCATCAAACAGATAAACAACAAATAGAAAATAGTATCTAATGTATCGTTTGCGTAATAGACAAAAGGAGATACAAGAAGAAAATTAACAATTGTGTATAAAAAAACAAAAATGGTATAAAGGAAGATCATTCCATACTGCAAATGTGCTGTTTCCGGTTTCTCATGAACGCCCATAACAATGAGCATTGTTGGCACAAGAACAATATATAACGCACTGAGTTCCAAGATCGAATAAAGCGTTTGTCCTAAGAAAAGCTGACGTTTTGTCAACGGAAGAGAATAGTGTAGGTCGCAAGAAACTTTACGCTTATTGTAGGAGAAATTTTTAAATAATACATAACAAGCGGCAACAACAAAACAAGTTTCAAATGTGGAAAATACTGAGTAATAGGAAAAATAAAGGGTTTCATCACTTTGCACATTGAACATTGATGTTTGAACCGCGACTGTCATAAAAAACAAAAAAGCAATAACCAGAAGACAACCATCTGCTAAAAGAGATTTTTTAAAATTCACTTTCAAGATATTCAACATTTCAGTTTTCTCCTTTCACATTAGAAATAAAGAAATCTTCAAAATTAAGAGGCAAATCATCTATAAGGATAGGATTCATCTCTTTGATCTCTTTTTCTAATTCCTCTTTGCCAACCGGTACAATCATTGTAACGACACGGCCTGAAATAGAGATTGTCAGCGGGTTAAACTTAGCAAAATCTTCTTTTTTATGTTCTCTTTCAAATGCGAGCTGATATTTTCGATATCTGTTTAAATCTTCGCCGATATTACCATTAGAAATAAAGCGTTTGTTATCTAAAATCGCATAGCGATCACAAATATCTTCTAACTCTCTTAAAGAATGAGAAGAGATGATCACTGTCATCTTGTTTTTCTCTACCAAATCAATTAACTTCTCCTTCAACTGCAAACGAGCTAAAGGATCTAAGCCATCAAAAGCTTCATCCAGCAACAAAATCTTAGGTTGAATGGCAAAAGCCAAAGCGATAAAAAGCCTGCGCTTCATTCCTTTGGAAAACGTCGATATACGTTTCTTTGAAGAAAGCTCAAACATGGATAGCACATCGTAAAATATTTTTTCATCAAAAGAAGAATAATACCCTTTATAGGTGTTTTTTAATCGTTCGCCGGTGATAGAAAGGGTGGTATAAGGTTCATCCGGGACAAAGAAAATTTTCGCTTTTGCTCTAGGATTCTCATATACTTCTTCTCCGTCTATAAGAATTCTTCCTTTATCCAGTGCGTAAATACCCGAAATAGATCGTAATAGAGTAGACTTACCAGCACCATTGATACCTACTAGACCAAATACCGTACCTTCATCAATTGTCAGTTCCAAATTTTCAAATACAACATATTTGCCAAAACTTTTTTGTGCTCCTTCAATTTTGATCATGATCATTCTCCTTTTGAAGTTCTTTCATAATTTCCTCTTTGCTAAATCCCATTTCTAAAAGATTTTGTAACGTTTTCTTTAGCACATCTTTTTCTTTGTTGGAATCGTTCTTTTGTTGAGAGATAACATATCCTTTTTTCGGTACCGAATAAACAATCCCTTCCCCTTCTAAGTACTCATACGCTTTCATAACAGTGTTTGGATTCACACCAAGTTCTAACGCTAATTTTCGGCAGGAGGGAAGCAGACTATCATTATCGTAAATACCGAGAAGTATGAATCGTTTAATATGATTTGCAACTTCCATATATACTTCTTGTTTCATTCTGAAATCACCTTATTTCTCTGTATTATCTGTATTATATGTAAAGTATAATCTACTTGCAAATATTTTCTTGAAGGACGCATGTTTCATACATGTTATAAAATAGAAATAACTATGATAAAATACTATTGAATTATATAAGAGGTAATTATGAAAAAAATATTGGTTGATCTTTCTTCCTTTCCTAATCGTGAAACAATCACACAAGCGATCAAAATTTTCGATTGTAAAAAGAAAAAAGGATATGTAGTATCTGTACGCGGCAGCAAAGAAGATCTCATTACATTTAGAGCGTATCCGGATATTGTTTGCATTGAAAAAGAAAGTGAATTTTCTAAAGATGAATTCGATTATATTTTCATCTCAGATCACTCAGAATTAACGGATGGAAAAATCGACTATACCGTTCTTTTTGAGACTGGAAACGACACATCCATCTTCATTTTTGAAGAAGAAATCAATTTCTCTTTATGTGCAAATAAAAAGCGAATCGGCGTCGTCTCCTTAGGTAATAACATTACCCTTCCCGAAGGCGAAAACCGATTCGAACTTATCGATCCTGAAGTGATGTTTAGCGGCGCTTTCGATGCTATTTTCATCTTACAAAAAGATTATGAAATAATCCAATCTGTCATCAATGGTGTGCTTAAGAAAATCAATAGCAGTTTAGACAAATCTAGAGCTGCTTCTGCAATTACTTCCTATTTCTTTAAAAACTATATGAGCGCACCAAAGGTGTTTACACTCACGGATTTTGTCCGAGAAAACAGATTGATTTACATCGACGGAATCCCCTATTACGTTCCCGCTCGCGCAGAGAACGAAAACGAAATTGTCGCTTCTTTACAAGAGGCAGTTGAAGATTAAGCTAGCAGTCGCACTGTCAGATGTTCCGTCAGGATTTGCCGGTAACGGAATGATTACATCAAAGTAGAACAATAAGAAAATTACTAATATTTCAACAACAGTGTTCACGATACCGACAATTAAAAAACGATAATTGTGAACTTTATCTTCCAAACGGATATCGCTGCACATCGCATAAAGAATCAGCATCATCGGAGCTCCTAAAATCAAAGACATCAACATAACGTCGGTGTCTTTGGTTTTTCTTTTGGTCTGTTCGCCACGGAGGGTTTTAATATATCCGACGCCGATTGCATAAGTTCCAATAAAACCTAAGACAATAATTAAAATTAAAATAGTGATACTCATGATATTTTACCTAAAAAGGCACTTGAATTGACAAGTGCCTTTTATTAATTTAAACAGAAATTTATTTCTTCTTCAAGTACTTAGCGCAGTCAAGTGTAACAGCGGCTAAGATGATGAAGCCTTTAATAGCTAACTGGAAGTTGGCATCGTTAATACCGATTAAAGGAAGAACGACAGAGATAGTCTGGAATAAGATGGCGCCGATGACAACACCGGAGATCTTACCAACACCACCAGAGAAGGAAACACCACCGACGACGCAAGCGGCGATAGCGTCAAGTTCCATACCTTGACCGGTTTGAGCTCTAACGTTACCTGTGTAGATACCGTAGATGCTGGAACCAATACCATAGTAGACACCAGCTAACATAAAGACAAAGAGAGTTGTCCAGAAGACCGAGATACCGGAGACAGTAGCGGCTTCAGCGTTGCCACCGACGGCGAACATATTCTTACCAAATTTCGTCTTGTTCCAAATGAACCACATGACCGCAATACCGATGACGGCATAAATGATCATGACAGGGAATCCGCCAATGTTACCGGCAAAAATGTTTTTGACGGTATCATCAGGGCTACCAGTAAAGGAGTTACCAGTAATGTAAGCAAGAATACCGAACGTCATCAACTGAGTAGCGAGAGTGGAGATAAATGGATGCATCTTGAACTTAGCAGTGAAGAAACCTGCAAGAGAAGAAACGGCAACGCAGAGGATGACAGAAAGAAGGATACCCATGATGACTCTGACAGCAAGCGGGATACCCGCGAAGGAAATTGTATTACCGAGAATCTTAAGGCTGGTTTCACCGGTTGTCGTAACTAACATACCAGTCACAACTGCGCCTAAGCCGACCAATCTACCAACACTTAAGTCAGTACCGGCAAGGACAATCAAACCTGCAACACCTAAAGCTAAGAAGATCTTCGGAGAAACCTGGTTCAAGATCAATAAAATGGAGCTTTGATTGAGCAAGAAACCATTATATTTAGCAGCATAGAAGATAACGGCGACAAGTAAGAGTAAAATAATAGTGATATACAAACCATTATTTAAGAGGAAGGAGTTGACGTTGAAATTGTAAACCTTATTTTCAATCTTCTGTGTGACCTTGTCAATGATCGGAAGCTTCTTGTTATAAGCGTCATTTAAGGCTTTATATTTTTCAAGTTCAAGATAGTGAACATCATCTTTGTGAGCGTCGATAATTTCTTTGTATTTGTTCTTGCATTCTTTTACTTCAATGACATAAGCGTTCTTAATATCTTTCAAAGAGTTCTTATAATCGATAACCGCTTCCTTGTCACTTGTATCAATAGAAGCCTTCTTTGCTTTTGCCTCAGCAAGAGCAGCCTGATACTTTTCTTTTGCAGCCTTAACACCAGCTAAATAAACAGCTTTGGCTTCAGCGTTTTCAGCTTTGTATTTCGCTTTCTTCTCTTTGATAACGTCATTGTAATTACCTTTGGCGAAGTTAGAGAGTTCAGCGATTTTTTCTTTTAATTCACCAGCGTTTTGAGCAGCAACCTCTTTTGCAGCGAGAATGGATTCTTTGTTCTTATTAAGGATTGTTTCCTTAGTATCCACATCTAATTGCTTGTTGCGTTTCACGTTGGAGTTTTCATTTTTCAACTGCGCAATTAATGTTTCACCATTGAGTCTTAATGCATCGATTTCTCTTTGCATTTCATCAATAGCAGAAACAAATTGCAATTCGTTATTTTCTGCCATAATGTTTTATCTCCCTATAAATACTTAGCACTTAAACGTAAAAGTTCTTCTTGATTTGTTTCTTTCGTGTTGACAATACCTGCAAGTCGATAATTGGACATGACCGCAATTCTATTGGTGATACCAAGAATTTCAGGCATTTCACTAGAGACAACAATACAAGTTTTTCCTTGTTTCGCCATATTGATAATCAATTGATAGATTTCATATTTGGCGCCAACGTCAATACCACGGGTGGGCTCGTCAAGCAAGAAGACTTCCGGATCTCTTTCCAACCACTTACCGATGATGACCTTTTGTTGGTTACCACCAGATAAGGAAGAAATGAAATCATCCGGACCCATACATTTCGTGTGCATAATCGAAATCTGACGATTCGCAGCATCTACCATCTTTCCGTTATCAAGGAAGAAAGCCGTTTTGTATTTACCTAAATTGGTGATACAAGTGTTGTAGATAAGGTTCGCTTTGGCGAACATACCATTGTACTTTCTTTCTTCAGTAACAAAGGCGAAATTTTTATCCATTGCTTCTTTGGCGTTATTGAACATCGCCTTCTTACCTTTATAGGTAATAGAGCCGCTTTCAATAGTACGTAAACCAAAGAGACACTCTAAGAGTTCGCTACGACCGGCACCGACCAAGCCATACAAACCTAAGATTTCACCTTTACGAACTTCAAGATTGATATCCTTTAATAAAGGGGCGTATTTGGTGTTCAAGTTTTCAATCTTAAGGACAACCTCTCCAGGAACATTATCGACAGGCGGGAATCTCTTATCCAAAGAACGGCCGACCATTGCCGAAATAATTTCGTTCATGTTGGTATCCTTGACAGGTTTTGTCATGATGACTTCACCGTCACGGAGAACGCTAACATCATCACAAATTTCGAAAACTTCATCCATTTTATGGGAAATGTAAACGAACGATATTCCCTGTTTTCTCAAATCACAAACAATGGAGAAAAGTTTTTTAACTTCTCTTTCAGTTAAAGAGGAAGTAGGTTCATCTAAAACGATGATCTTTGCATTGTATGAGACAGCTTTAGCGATTTCAACCATCTGACGTTCCGAAACAGACATTTGACGCATGATACGCTTCGGATTGACATCCATGTTAAGACGCTGGAATAACGCTTTGGTTTCCTTAAGCATGTATCCTTCATCAACCATACCGAATTTAGTTGGATATTTACCTAACCACATATTGTCTAAAACGGTACGATCAAGGCACTGATTCAATTCCTGGTGAACCATTGCAACACCATTTTCTAAAGCATTTTTCGGACCAGAAAATTCAATGATGTTTCCATCAAGCTTAATGACGCCTTCATCCTTAGCATAAATACCGAAAAGGCATTTCATCATTGTGGATTTTCCAGCACCATTTTCGCCCATAAGACCCATGACGGTCCCTTTTCTGATCTTCAAGGAAATATTCTTCAGAACACAGTTTTTACCAAATGATTTAGACAATCCTTCAATTTCAAGAATGTTATTTTCATTTTCCATGTTTTTTCTCTCCTCGAAGAAAGCGCCCACTACTTATATAGTGGGCGCCTATTATAGACAAGAATTAAGAATTAAGCTTTTTTGTAGTTGGCAGCAAACCAATCTTTGATGATCTGACCCTGGGCAACACCTTGACCAGTGGAACCAGAACCGACAAAGTAAACTTTCTGCTTGGTGCTGAGATCAGCAACACCGGAGTCATCAGACTTCTTAGGCTGTCTATTGAAGAAGACAACCGGCTTATCACCAACAGCACTGAGGTAGTTTTCATAGTTGGAATGGGTGATGACGTTGAAAGCAAAGCCATCATAATTGTTGGCAGAAACCTTAGTCTGGATCTGTTCAACTAATAATGCATCATTAAGACCATCACCGAAGACTTCATCAACTTCATAACCTAAAGCCTTTGCATAATGCGGTAAAGCAGACTGATAGGTTTCCTTAATGAAGTTATCGTTTGCGGAATAATAAGCAACAAGAATCTTCTTGCCAGCGCCCGGTTTATCGTCGCCGAGGTTAACATAAGCGCCAGGCTTCAACTGATCAGCGTTCTGAGCAGTGACAGCGGCAAACTTAGTCTGAATGATGTGCTTGTCAAGATCACCTAAGTTCAATTCAGCCTTACCACCATAGTTAGCATCGATGATAGTTTCGCTACCATTGATTAAGGAAGTAAGAGCTCTGACAACGGCTAAAGCCTGATCGTCACCGTTCTGAGAAACGGAACCAGCTAAGGTGCCGGCTTTGATCATATCGCAAGCAGCAGACAAAGCGTCGAAACCAACGATCGGAGTGCCCTTCGGTAAGCTGGAGACACCAGCGGCGGCAATTGCCATACCATCATTGTTAGAAACAATGAAGTCGAGTTTGCCCTTGAACTGAGAAGCCCAACCTTCAACAGTTTCTTTGGCGATTTGGTCGTTCCAAGGGTTACCATTGGTATCGATGCAAACTTTTTCGCCTAACTTCTTAGCAGTGAAGCCATATTCTTTGGCAGCAGCAGCAAGAGCCTCATCGCAGCCCTTAGTTCTATCTTCTGCTTCAGGGTTTCCCTGTTCACCGATTAAAACAACATAGCCTAATTCACCATCGGCTAAAGCCTTGGTAAGATCGAACTGTGCTACTTCATCAGTTCCACCGCAACCAACTAATGTTAATAAAGATGCGGTTGCAAGTAACGACGTTAACTTCTTCTTCATAAGATCCCTCCTCTTTCTAAGAATCATTTCTTTTCTCAAGCATCATAAGATTTCTTGAGTTGTTCATATTTTAAGAAATCGCTTTCACAGAAGAAATGTAAAAAAATCTCTTTATCCTAGAAATTTCTCTAAAAATTCTTTTTTGTTTAAAGCGTTTACATTTTTTTAATAAAAAGTAGTTTTTAATAAAAAAACGGTGTTTTTTCATAAAAAATTAGAAATTACACCGTATTTTTTAAAAAAGAACTTATAAAAATTATAATTACTGAAATTTTTGAGGGTTTTGGTCTAAAATCTCCTTTGTGATTTTTTCTCCTTCGATGTAGTAAGCGTATTCACGCAATTCATTCGGCTTTAAACCATCCAAAGCGTTATCTTTTCCGAAAATATAATCGACCAAAGAAACAATTGTTTCCGCTTGTTTTTTACCATTGTTTTTTACGGTTCCATACAAATATCCATCTTGGATAGACTTTAATCCTTCGGCGATACCATCCACCCCAACAATAGGAAAGGGCATCGTGAAGTTTTCATCCGGCCCCTCAGTTTCCGGCTCGCTATTATTCGGTTCGCTATTATTATAAGGATAAGAAGACTCTTCTTTTAAAGAGGACTCCGGATGAGTTCTAGTTTTTGAATACTCTTCTTGTAGATACTCAATAACTCCTAATGCCATATCATCATTATTAGAGATTACCACCTCGATATCTTTACCAAAATCTCTCATGATATCCGGCATTGTCTGTTTGGCTAAATTACGACTCCAATTGCAATAAACAGAATCTACAATGTTTATCTTATATCCAACTCTCTTAAATTCATCTATAACCCCTTGTGTTCTCTTTTCCGTATCTTGATGAGAAATTTCTCCTTTGACTAACAACACTTGGATGACACCATCGCCGTTTTTGTCATATTTAGGATCTAATGCCTCCGGTCCACCAAAGAGTTCCATTACCATTTGAGCTTGTGTCACACCTTCATATACCGGATCGGTGCCAACATAGAAGAGATTCTTATTTTCAACTCTTCCTTTGTTCATATCCTCGGCCAAAGGTTCACGATTGAAGAAAATAATAGGATAATTATACTTGTTTGCTTTTTCAATTAACGCGCTGGTAGAAAGACGATCTACCGGATTGACAATAAATACATCTGAGTTCTTATTATCCATATCCTCAATGATTTGTTCATTTTGAGTGATCTGTGATAACTGAGCATCATGGATGTCATATTCATATCCTCTTTGAGAAAGAACACGGGTGATATCTTCTCTGACAGAACGGATAAAAACATCTTTAAAATCATATATATATAAAGATATGTCTTTGGATTTTGTTCCGCAGGAAGCAAGGATCAAAGAGGAAAGTAAAAGCAAGGGTTTAATACGTTTAATGTTCTTCATTTGTCTTTACCTCCTCAAGGGGAATATAAATAGATATTTTTGTCCCTACATCTAATGCAGATTCAATTTTAATGTCCGCCTTATCACCATAGAAAATGCGTAAGCGATGATAAACATTGCTTAATCCTACACCATTGTGAATTGTTTTATCACGGAAAGAAGCATAAATCTCTTCAATTTTTTCTGGCAACATACCAAAACCGTTATCCGTGATATCAAAGCGGAAGAAATCACCTTCGGTAAAGGCCCGAATCAGAATGTTTGCATCTTTATCTGGCTTTTCACTTAAACCGTGAATGATTGCATTTTCAACTAGTGGTTGTAAGATCAATTTGATCACATAATAATTTTCAACACCTGGTTGCACATCAAAATTGAAATGGAATTGCGGACCATAACGCATCTTTTGAATTTGTAGATAATAGCGCACATGATCTAATTCATCACGTACAGTAATCACATTTCTTCCTCGCGAAATAGAAATACGGAAGAAACGGCTTAATGCGATGATCATATTTTGCGCTTCTTCATTTCTGTTTTCGTCAATGAGATAAATAATGGAATCTAATGTGTTGTACAAAAAATGAGGGTTAATCTGATTTTGCAACGCTTTCAATTCTGCTTTATTTTGTTCTTTTTGTTCTTCGACAACTTTTTCTGCCAAATCATGAATTCGATTCATCATAGAATCAAAAGTTTTATTCAATGCTTGAATTTCTAAAGTACCGCGGATTTGACTGTCGTTTTTAATCTTAAAGTCAAGATTTTCAACCGCAGCCATTTCTCTTTGTAAACGAACTAACGGGCTCGTTAAATTGTTTGAAATCACATAAATCAAGATGATGATAATTGTGATGACAACAATTGCCAAACCAGCAGATAAAATAGTCATTCTTTTTTGCGCAACATAAAGTTCATCGATATTTGTAACAATGGCAGCTCTCCATCTCGTATAAGGAATTGTAGAAATATACATAAAGTATTCATTTCTATTCTTTTTATAAGTGGAAACACCCAAAACAGTATCCTGTATATTTTTTATTTCGTTTTCATCTACCTCTGCTGAAGCATAAACAATGTCATAATTGTTGTCATAAATGACAACATGACCACCTTTTCCTAAACGCACTTCATCAATCATCGAAGTCAAGCCTGTAAAGTCATAAACAACTTTTAAAACAGCAGTGTCTTCATTCTTTAGACGAATCACTTTCGACAGCGTGAATTCCGATGCGTTATCAACGCGAGAAAAAGAATTGATAAGTTTGTTGTTATAGGCAGAAACAAACCAGGATTGCTCGGCGATTTTTTCAGGTGGTAACGTTTCTGTATACATCGTATCACTCACCACTAAGTTTCCGTTGTGGTCATATAAGGCAACAGACTCTACACCATCGGTAATCAACTTTACTTCATCCAAAAACGATTGAGATGTGGACTGCACCTCTTCCTTACTTTTTCCATCTAGTTTACGTTGCATTACATCCGAAATATTTAGCACCCCTGTCATATAGGTGGTGTAATTATTCAATGCTTGTTCACTTGTAGAAACAACCTGATTGATATAAATTTTCTCAACGTCACGAGTATAAGTCATCGTGATAGTTGTCAACATGATGACAAAAAAGAATGTAAAAACGATGGTCATTGCCCACGCTAATTGGGCGCGCAAACTCACACTATGAATTCGCTTTGTTTTTCCTGTATTCATCGGGAGACATTCCATTAAATTTCTTAAAGCAGTGTGAGAAATAATACGGGTCAGAATAACCCACTTCTTTAGCGATGGTAATAATTCTATTTTCACCATTGGCTAAAAGTTGAACTGCTTTATTCATACGAAGTTCTGTCACTAATTTTGTAAATGAAGTTCCGTTCTTCTTTAAAATGGCAGAAATATAAGACACTGAGTACGCTAACTCATTTGCGACATCTTCAATACAAAGACTTGAATTCGAATAATTCACTTCAAGATATTTCTTGATGCGCATAAAAGAAGATTCCAAACCAGAAAGACGTTTTGATTCATTGATTTTTAAAATTGTCTCGACAATGTCATCAAGATATTCAATCAATTGCTCTCTCGTTTTTAAAGAATATAAGTTTTTCGTGATCTCCACCTGTGACTCAAAATCAGAGTAAAGTTGTGGTAACGATATACAACTCTTTAACATAGCATCCAAAATGTTACTTAAAATAAAATAGTAATTATCCTTGTATTTTGGAGAACATATTGTTGTACAAAGGCTTCTTATTTGGTCTAAAATGTCCTGTTTTTTTCCGTATGAAATCATATAAGATAAATTCTTATATTCATTCTCATCTATGCGTCCTGCTTTTTCATCCGAGCTAGAATTCTCTAAGTCAGTGAAGCAGAGAACCAAGTTTTCTCCCATTACTGTTCTGTATTCTAAAGCGCGTTTTGCGTGTCGATACATCTTGCGATAATTAATCCCTTCTCCCACTTTCATCAAATCCGAGACACCACAAGAAATAGACACACCGTGATTGCGCTTAATTCTAGTAAGTATGCTGGAAAGTATATTATCTAATTCTTCACTATAAATTTCCTCATCACTTTCTAAGAAAAGGACAAATTGATTTTCGCAAGTGAAAATATAATAAGTGTAGACATCCTGAAACTCTTCTTCTGCATACTGCATCAAAGAGAGACGGAACGCATCAGCTTCATCAAGTTGCGCATTAAAATCATCTGGATCAAAAATGACCATACATTGATATTTCTTGTTTAAATTGATGCGATCTTCTGTCAGTTTTCCTCGCATGCTTTCACTGACAGTCTTCATTGTCACTAATCGTTGGAAATCTTCGTTTTGTAAAACATGTAAGGTGGATTCTGCGCGATCTTGTAACTCTTTTAAATTCTCATTTGAATTCAATTCACTATCTAACAACGCCTTAATTTTGAGCAAATTTTCTTTGAATTCTTCAAACATAATTGGTTTTGTAAGGTATCCAGAGACACCTAAACCAATTGCCTCTTTTGCATAATCAAATGAGTCATAACCAGAAACGATTAAGAATTTCACCAAAGGGAGTTCCATCTTTGCCTGCTTGATCAATTCAATACCCGAAACATAAGGCATACGAATGTCTGTGATGATCACATCCGGTTCCAATGGCACGCCAGACTCTAAAGCATCATAACCGTTTTCATAAACACCAACCACAACAAAATCGTCCCTGAATTTTTCAACCATGGACAGAAGTCTATTGCGGATGGATTCTTCATCGTCAGAGATAATAACTTTGTACATAAAACAGGCTCCCTTTGGTCAATAATAGTATTTATATTATACATATATATTTACATTTTATTGTAATTATCTCAAAAAAGTTTATTCTACGCTTATCGAGATAATATTTCAGTTATTTTATTTGCTTTTAAATAACAATCAACTATAATAATATATTGCGTATTAACCAGCGCACCATAAAGAGAAGGGGAGGGACAAGCCCGATGAACCTTCAGCAACTTACCAATTTGGCAAAGTGCTAATGCTTGCATGATGGGAAATCAATGATGACATTATTCTCCCAGCATGCGCTGGGAGATTTTTTTACGCCACGAAAGGAGAATAAATATGCATTTATTCAGCACAGAACAAATCAGCAAATGGCATCCGGATAAAGTTGCCGACCAAATCTCTGACTCTATCTTATTCTATTGTTTGAAACACGACCCTGCTAGCCGTGTTGCCGTCGAAACACTTGTTAAAAACGATCACGTCTATTTAGCGGGTGAAATCACATGTAAAGAAGAAAACATCCCTTACGAAGAAATTGTCAAAGAAGTGATGGATCGTTTACATTATCCTGTCAGTAAAGTCACAGTCGACATCAGTAAACAAAGTGTTCAAATCGGCGGAGCTGTCGATTCCGATGAAAAAATCGGCGCCGGTGATCAAGGTATGATGTTCGGTTATGCAACAAGAGAAACGGAATCTTATCTTCCCTTTGGATTTGACATTGCTAACCGCATTATTGAAATCATCACGGAAGATATTGAAAACAATAAAGACTCCATTTTCACAGGCGATGCTAAAACACAAGTAACTGTTGACTTAGATAACCCCGGCTCTATCCCTGAAGTCATCCTTATCTCTGCCTGTCATAAAGAAGGTTTAACTTTAGCTCAGGTAAAGTCCTACATCATGGCTCTTCTAGAAAAGCACAACATCAAAGCTAAAAAGTACATCTTAAATCCAAGCGGTCTTTGGACAATTGGTGGCCCTGTTTCTGACTCGGGCTTGACCGGAAGAAAAATCGTCTGCGATCAATATGGTGGATATTGCCCCGTTGGTGGCGGCGCCTTTTCTGGAAAAGACCCCACAAAAGTGGACCGCAGCGCTGCTTATATGGCAAGAGAACTCGCAATTAAAATCATCAACCGTTTCTCTTATGTGAACGTTGCAGAAGTAGAGTTAGCTTATGGTATTGGTATCGCTGAACCTATCTCTGTTTGTATCACCACCGATGGAAAACCCGCCCCGCAAGAGATTCGTGATTTTGTCAACACGTTCGATCTTACACCATCTGGTATCATCTCTTATTTAGATTTAAAAAACATCAATTATCCCGAGCTTTCAGCTAACTGCCACTATCGCAAGAGATTGAAAGAATTCCACATCTAATTATTTTTTAACAACGCAACTATAAAAAAGGTTCCTCACGGAACCTTTTTTTATTAAATTAAATTTTAATGTAACAACTTCATTTAATGTTTAGAAATCTGTTTTAATGTTTGCTTCCAAATCGTTCTAATAGATATAAAATCAACAAGCGAGCGGAATTAGAGAACAAGTTGTTAGGATCTGCCAATAACGCTTTTACTTCTTCTTCGCTATATAACTTAGCCCGAATATCTTCGAATTCTTCTTGATGATCTTGACCGGCATGCGTCACTTTGCAAAGTACTACGGAATTACATTCATCGGACAAGCCTTCCGATGTCGGAGAAGGTGGTAAAAGAACTTCCACATCTTCCACTTCATATCCGGTCTCTTCTTCGCATTCTCTTCTCGCAGTCTCTTCAACACTAGTATCTTCCGGATCCATCAAGCCTGCAGGAAAAGAAATGACATCATGATTGAGCGCAGGTCTAAATTGTTTTGCTAATAAAAGATAAAGTTTTTCGTCTTTGATTAAATAAGTGCCGATTAAAACAGCATCCGGTCTTTTAAAGTCTTGTCTTGAGGCGCGGATTTTTTGAATGCATTCATTTCTGGAAGCGACAAAATAGCTGTAATCTTTCTTTGTTCCATCATCTTTTGTTACGACATAATGAACAGTATAGAAATTTAGAAAGCGATGATCCGTTTCTTTATCACAACCAATATAATCCCACTTCATAAGAAAAATTATCTCCTCTCATTTATTCATCTGTCTCTTTATCAAAGTGACAATGAATGTTTGGATAACGAATGCTGGCATCATTTATTTTGACATGGACAACTGCTTTGTTTTCAGCGTTAGCGTGATTCTTAGCGATGATCAAGTTGCTGGCTTGTGAGCAAACGCCGCCCATGCAGCCACCTTCACACATCATACCTTCTAAAACATCCTCTTCTTGTTTTCCTTGTGCAAGTTCTTTCACATACTTTACAACAAGTTGTGTACCATTTGCAGTCTTTAAAGTAAGACGATCATCAACGCCTTTTTCCACAAGATAGTGATTTAAAGAAGCAGCGACACCACCGGTGACACAGAAATTACGAGCAGCGACAGAACCGGGTTCTACATTAGCATTTTCATCTTCCATTTGAATCGGATCAATGCCCTTTGCTTCCATCATTGCAGTAATTTCTTCAAAAGTTAATACATAATCGATATTTTCGATGTTCTTGGGTAAAAGTCTTTCCGCTTTTTTAGCGACACAAGGTCCGACAAAAACGGTCTTAGCATCCTTTCCATACTTTTCTCTTGCAATACGAGCGGTGATTGCCATCGGTGAGAGAACGTCCGAGGTGTGTTTTTTATACACTTCCGGGAATTTCATCTTGATGTAGGAAACAAAAGCAGGACAGCAAGAAGTTGTAATCTTTCTGCCTTCCTTCTTTGCCTCTAAAGCTTCTTCTGCTTCATTTTTTGTTGTCATATCTGCGCCGACAGCAACTTCAACGATATGTGTAAAGCCTATCTTATATAAAGCCTGATAAACTTGATTGATATGAGATTTACCCCATTGGCCTAAGATAGCCGGAGCAACCATTGCAACTGTTGTTTTTCCCTCATTCATATCTTGAATCAAAGGACGGATATAGCTGACTTCCGAAACAGCGCCGAAAGGACAAGCTCCTGCACATTGACCGCAATTGACGCAATCTTCTTCTTTAATTTCGGCAATTTCGCCTTCACGATACAAAAGGGCGCCAGTAGGACAAGCGCGGTGGCAAGGACGATCCGAAAGTAAAATGGAGCCGTAAGGGCAAGCTTTTGCGCACATAGTGCAAGCTTTGCACTTATCGTATTTGATGTGCATTTTACTATCGCCTTCATAAATTGCATCAAACTTACAAGCGCTGACACATGCTTTAAAAAGGCATTTTCTACAATTGTCAGTGATACGAACACGATGGATTTCACAACCATCGCAGGCAGCTTCTAACACATAGACAAATTGTCCTGGTTTTGGTTCGCTTCCATCGGGTGCATAGCCCATGGCAAGATATGCTCTCTCACGGATAATTTCGCGTTCTTTATAAACACAGCAACGAACTCTATCTGCTTCATGAGGAATAAGATTATATGCGATTTCGTTAGCGTCGTCTTTTTGAATTGTTCCCGCGTAGCAGCGACGAGCAACCTCGGCAAGGGTCATCTTCTTATATTGATTCATCTGATCAAAACTGTTGGCCATTATCTTTACCTCCTAAACGACAATGAAAAATTAATAGATTTAATATATCTTATATAATATACTTTATTTATAGGTTATATAACAAGGAGAAAACTATGCTTTATCCAGGAATTAGCACAAGATTCGGTTTTGGTTGTATGCGTTTAAAAACAGACGAACACGTTCAAGTAGTCTATGAAGAATTCAAGAAGATGATAGATCTTTTTATGGAGAGCGGATTTACCTATTTTGATACTGCACACCCTTATTTAGAAGGACAAAGCGAACGCGCTCTTTGTGAATGTCTCGTCAAACGTTATCCCCGTTCTTCTTTCACCATCACGGATAAACTCTCCAGCGGAGACTGGGAAAAACACGATCAGATTCGCAACCTTTTTGAAAGTCAACTTAATATTTTAGGAACGGATTACATTGATTTATACTTGTTGCACGCAATGAATCGTCATCTTTTTGAAAAATATCAAAGAGAAGATGCCCTTGGTGTAATAAAAGAACTCAAAAAAGAAGGAAAAATCAAACACGTTGGCATGTCGTTCCATGATAGTCCAGAAGTTTTGGATATGATTCTTAATACAATCGGCGATGACATTGAAGTTGTTCAACTTCAGATCAATTATCTTGATATGGATAACCCAATGGTCCGCGCAAAAGAGTGTTATGATGTCTGTGTCAAGCACCATAAGCCGATTATCGTCATGGAGCCAATCAAAGGCGGAACCTTAGTTAACCTTCCTAATGAGGCCGAGGAAAAAATTAGAAAATTAAATATTTCTCCGGCAGAACTCGCTTTACGCTATGTTGCGAATTTACCTCAAGTCATCATGACCCTTTCTGGCATGGGCACTGTTGAAATGATGAAAGAAAACATTTCTTTTATGAAAGACATCAAGCCTTTAACTCCTGAAGAAGAAAAGACAGTGGAAGAAGTTGTTGCTATTTTAAAAACAAAAGACACCATTCCTTGCACTAGCTGTCACTATTGTACCAAGGGTTGCCCAATGCAGATCAAGATTCCTGAGATGTTTGAAATCTACAACAAAGATATAGTTTATCATTTGTATTCTGCAAAAGAGGATTATTCTAAACTCGCTCTAGACTCCACCTTAGCAAGCCGCTGTATCCAATGTGGACAATGTGAATCTGTCTGTCCTCAAAAAATTAAAATTATTGATGAATTAATCAACATTGCAAATAAATACGAGAAGAACTAACTTCTAAAATAAAAACGAGGTTGGATTATTCCAACCCCGTTTTTTTGTGTAAAAGAACTTCCTTTAAATCATCGACTGAATATTTATAATGACTCCCGCAGAAATCACAATTTACTTCTACTTCTTCGCCTTCTTGAATCATCGACTCCAAGTCTTCTTCCTTTAAAGTAGATAAAACTTCTTTTCCGCGTTCAAAGGAACAATTGCACTTCCAAGAAACAGGTAAACGATCAGTGATTTCTAGATCAAACCCATCAAAGAGAATTTCAAGCATATCTTCAATCGTTTTTCCTGTGCGAAGAACATCTGTTACCGAAGAGAATTTTTTGAGATTTTCTTCTAATTTGTCAATTGTCTCTTTTTTGGTAAACGGCATTAATTGAATGATAAAACCACCAGCTGCTTTTACTGTGTTATCCGGATTTAACAACACGCCCAACCCAACGCTGGATGGCACTTGTTCTGAATGAGCAAAATAATATGTTAAATCTTCAGCAATTTCACTAGAGTAAAGATCGATAGAGGAAACATAGGGCTCTTTCATACCCATATCTCGAATGATAGTTAAACAACCATTACCTATTGCTTTTCCGACCGGTAGATGTCCTGCTTCATTCGGTTCGTCAATGATAACGTTTGGATTAGAAACATAACCGCGCACTGTTCCTTCGTAATTCGATGTGACAATGATATGTTTAATCGGCCCATCACAAAGGATTTGAAGAGTAAGCTTATCTTCTTTTGACTTTAGCATTTGTCCCATCATGAGACCTGCTGAAAGCATTCTTCCTAACGCTGCTGTTGCAATAGGGGAATTGTTATGAATTTTTCTAGCATACTCAACAATTCCAGTCGTGTTGACAGCAAACGCGCGGATCTGTTTGTTCGCACCAAGAGCTCGTACTAGATAATCCTGTTTATATTCTTCCATAATAACACCTGCTTTCCTAGAAAATCCTCCGGCAATGCCGGAGGAGAAACAATTATTCTTCTTCTAAAACTTTTTCAAGTTCATCAACAAGTTCTGTCATTCTTCTTGTGACTGATTCAAACGCTTCTTTCTTTGTGAGATCAACTCCGGCGATTTTCACCTCATCAATCGGATAAGTAGAACCACCCGCCTGCAACATTTTGATGTAATTTTCAAATGCTTGCGGTTTGCCGGCTTTGACATTTTCATAGATTAACATAGATGCAGTAAAGGAGGTTGCATACTGATATACATAGAAAGGAGTATAGAAGAGATGAGGGATATAAGCCCAGACAAAGGGTTTAACCTTTTCTTCTGCGATGTCGATGCCGTAATAAGTCTTGTAAAGTTTGATCATTTCATCACAGAGGACAGAATAATCGATAGGTTCACCTTTTTCCGCTTTACAAGCAATTTCATATTCGTATTGTCCAAATAAAGTTTGGCGATAGAAGGTAGAGACAATTTGATCAATCGCTTTTTGTAATAAAGCAATCTTGTCATTTTTCGACAATGTTCCACTGTCCATAAGATAATCTAAAAGATTGTGTTCGTTGAAGGTGGATGCAATTTCAGCGACAAAAATCGTATATCCCTGTTTAACTACAGGTTGACTTTCCATGGAGTAAAGAGTGTGAATTGAATGTCCGCTTTCGTGCGCCAATGTGAAAACATCTTCTAACTCACCATTGAAGTTTAAAAGAATATACGGATGGATATTTTCACCGCCGGAAGAATATGCACCTGTTCTTTTTCCTGGTTGATTGTATACGTCAACATAGCCTTCTTTTGTCACTTCTCTCGCTTTGTTTTTAAAATCTTCAGGGAAGTTATCAATCGACTGGAAGAAAAGTTCTTTTGCTTCTTCATACGTGTATTTCTTTTCACTTCTTGCCAATTGAACGAAACGATCATAAGAGCGATGATGTTCTAAACCTAAATATTTTGCTTTCAACTTGTAATATTTGTGGAGCGCTTCATTCTGAGTAGAAGCTACTTCGACTAAACTGTGGAATACATTTTCGTCGATATTGTTCGAATAGAGGTGTTCTTCTAAAATCGATTTATAACCTCTTGCTTTCTTTTCTGCAATTTGTGCCTGTAAGACCGTGTTATAAATCTCACCATAGGTGTTTTTATGCTCATCATAATAGGTGTAGAGACTCTCAAAGATTCTTCGGCGGTCTTCTTGTTTCTCACAACTAGCACAAAGGGATGTCCAGTTGGCCTGATTAACTTCAACTTCACTGCCATCGGTTAAGGTTACTTTCTTTGGAACATAATCGGCGACAGAGAGCAAAGAGTAAAGTTGAGAACCTTCTCCACTTAAAGGACCATAGAAACTCGTAAGTCTTTCTTGTTCAAATGGAAGAACAAACTTTGCACCGCGGAAAAGCTTGTCAAAAGCAAAATCAAAATCTTGGAACTCCGGATTATTTTTAAGGAATTCATCAACATAATCTTTGCCCAATTTTAATATTTCAGGATCGACAAAAGAAACGGCGGTACTATAGTCATTAAAGAGCATTTCAACTTTGGAATAATCTTTTGCGTTTTCGATATTTTTCTTATCTAAATCACTTCTCATCGATGCGAACATCGCAAGGCGAGAAAGCAATAAATTAGCTTCTCTTTCTAAAAGCAAATACGCCTTAAAACCTTCTTCTGTTCCAAGTTTTCCTTGAAGAGAAGAATAGGAAGCAATGATATGTGTTTTCGCATATTCAAGATCTTTTAAGAAACTTTCCTCATCTTTATAGATTTTTGTTAAATCCCATTTATTTGAACTCATTTTTGTTCCTCCTCATCATAAACTATCCTATTTTAACAAGTATTTGTTAAACTGCAAAAGAAATTGAAGTTACACATTAAATAAACTGTTTCAAACCTCGTGTTTTTTCAATATTGTAAGTGCTTTCAAAAGTCATACTACTTGAATAGATTTATAATCATTGACCGCATATAGGAGACTTATAAAAATTATGCAAAGTTTAGTACAAAGTTCGACACTTCTTCCTTTGAATTTTTTGATCAATCAAAGTGAAGAAATCATCCAAAAAGGCAATCCAACCGACATTCTCCTTCCCATTGCTCTCTTGTTGATTATCGGTAAAATCTTGGCGCTCCTTTTAGGAAAAATCAAAATCCCGCAAGTAGTAGGTTTTTTACTCTCTGGTCTTATCGTTGGAGCGATTTATTTAATCCCGGGTCAGACAATTTTAACAGATTACACTGAATCAGGTTTGAAAGTATTTTCAAAAATCGCTGTCATTCTCATCATGTTCTCCGCCGGTGTTGAAACAGATATCAAAAAGTTAAAATCGGTAGGTGTTGCTTCCTTTTTCATCGCTTTATTAGGTGTTCTTGTTCCGATGCTTCTCTGTTTTGGAATCGCGCACGGAATCAACGCGCTTCCAAGTCACCCATTGACAATCGAAGGGGTTAACCCTCTCTTCAGCGAACTCTTCTATGGTGTCATCTTAACTGCTACTTCTGTCAGTATCACCGTGGCAACTTTAAAAGAGATGGGAAAATACGATTCTCGTGTTGGTTCAGCTTTAACTAGCGCAGCAATCATCGATGATATCATGGGAATTGTTGTCTTATCTTTAGCAGTATCATTAAGCGGATCCTCTAGTACCAACGCTGCTCCGACTACCATTTCCGGATATATTATAAAAGCTTTTAATATAACAAATAGTGGCGCCACCATAGCTTTACAACTTCTTTTTATGGCTGTTTTCTTTGGTTTGATTTTCGTTGTTGGCATCTATTTGCGCAAACTCTTTAACTGGTTAGGAAACAAATATCCTCACCATATCCGTATTCCGATTCTTTCTTTAGGCGTTTGCTTCCTTTTCTCTTATCTTGCTGAGTGGTTTAATATCGCTGATATCACCGGTGCTTATCTCATTGGTTTGATCCTTTCTACAACGTCTGATTCACAATATATTGATCATCGTGCTGAAACTACAGGAAACCATCTTTTCGCACCGGTTTTCTTCGGTGTAATTGCGATGGATATGTATAAGACAAATTTCGATTTTTCAAGCCCTACATTCCGTGTTTTTGCTCTCTTTGGACTTCTTTGGATTCTTATCGGCATCATTGGAAAAATCATCGGGTGTGGCGGCATGGCGTTATGCTTCAAATTCAATCTCTCGGATTCTCTTAAGGTAGGTTTAGGAATGATGGCACGTGCAGAAGTGTTGATTGTCTGCGCTTCTAAGGGGATTGAAGCGGGCCTTATTTCCAATCAAATCATGCCTTTCTGTCTCTTATTGATTTTAATCAGTTCTTTCTTGACCCCAATCAGTTTAAAGCTGTTATACCGTCATGATGATCGAGTACTCGCTTTAAACAACAATACTACAAATAACAGTGAAGAGACGAAATAAACCTTGGACACTTCTTCTCACTAATTTGTTTTCATTCGTTAATAACCTCTCTTTATTTGCATTAATTTAAGAGTAACTCTACTAAAATAGAAATCTCAGAAGATATTCAGGGAATACAAAAAAAATAAAAAGAAGGTGGAAAAACCACCTTCTTTTTTAGATTTTTAATTATAAGGAGAAATCTATGAAAGACATTTCCTCATTTAGAAATTGCGTTCGACAACAGAAGGATAAGGAGTTTTGTATTTTCCGGTTTCATCGTATTCATCAGCACCACCGGCAATATTTCCAAACCACTCTCCCCATCCGCCTTCATAGTTGAGATATTCTTGGAAGTCTCTGTAATGGTCAAAGGTGTAAAAAACCTTCATTTCAGTTGGTTTAGAGCAAGGAGTTCCGCCGCCATAAGAATAACGACGTCTATAGACAATACGAGATGAACCTCTGATAATTTTACTTCCGTTGTTATAGGGGCCTGTTCTATAGTTGCCTGAGTACTCGAAGCTACCTGTCGTACCGATATCCATTTCATAATAGGAGTATTTTGAAGGATCTGGAAGTTCAGGTTCTGTGGGATACTGACTCACATCGTTGCTGTAATAATTGTTGTTGACACGAAGATATTTGCCCCACGGGCTGGCTGTAGGCTTTGCGCTCTTGTTCTTATCATAATTTGCAGGGGCATCGCCAAAAGCAAAGACATAAGCAGCAACCTCTTCTAATGTTACATAAGCGCCACCTTTAAATATCGTATTGACCACGTTTCCGTTAACATCGACAATATCATAAGATAAACCATCCGCGCTCAATCCGCTCGTGATATTTTTGACGAATTTACCATTTTCTTTCGGCTGATTTTTTGCGATTGTTGGACGCTGTTTTTGTTCCTCAATGGAGCCAGACATAAAGTGGTGTTGCGTGCGATAATAAGCGTCATTATACGTTGTTGCAGGTTGATAGTTTTTGTAAAACTCATAAGAGCTAACTCCAACATAAGGGTCGGTAGTAGGGCCTTGATCTACAGATTCACTATCTGAAACAGGCGGTTCTGTATCTGGAATGGAGGGTTTTGTTTCAGGAAGTGTCGACTCCGTATCGGGTTGAACAGTTTCACTATCCGGATTGATTGTTTCGCTTTGCGGAGTGTCTGTCGGATTCACCGTTACAGGTGGATTTGTTTCCTTTCCATCACTTCCGAAAATAGGAAAACTGTTGGTACATCCAGTCAATGTCAATAAAATAGCTGGTATGATATATTTTAGTTTATGCATTCCTATTTCTCCTCTCTATGTATACTGTCTTCTTTATTGAAGTGATTTCCATGATAACGTTTATGTAATTTATCTAAATTGTATTGAGCAACTTCTTCTAAAGTAACCCCCAAACCGCTTGCTGTTTCCGCAATATACCAAAGGACGTCACCGATTTCTTCCATAAGGTGTTCTTTATCCAATTCATGTCCTTGGAACTTTACTTTTTTAATGATGTCGCAGCATTCACCGCTCTCTCCTGCAAGTCCTAAAACCCCATTTAAGACCATATCTTTTTGGCCATCTTCAGAGATGAGATCTCTTGCCTGTCTTTGATATTCGTTAAAAGATAATTTTTCTTCCATATTTCAGTTCCTTTCTTCAATCAATCGATACAGAGAAATCTTTTCGGATATATTTTTCAATCAACGGATAGGCTCCGCGTAAAAACATCTCCTTGGGAGGAAGTTGTTCCAATGAATAAAACTTCAATTCGCTAGACTCTCCGTCAGATATAGTTAATTCTTGTTTTGTAGAGTCAACTTTACTATAAAAATAAAGATCTACATAATGCGTAATGTCACCATTAGGATAACGGAGGATATTCTTTTCTCCAGATACAATGGCAAAAAGATGAACCTCATCTAAAGCAAGACCAGTTTCTTCTCTTACTTCCCTTCTTAAACCTTCCTCGACGGTCTCATAAAGATCAATTCCACCGCCAGGAATACAATAAAGGCCATTGTCTGTTCTCTTCTCTAAAAGTATTTCTTCCTTCTCATTGATAATGAGACAACTAAGCCCAACAGAAAGAATTTCATCATGACCCACTTTCTTTCGCAAATATGGAATATACTCTAAAGCCATGAAAATTCTCCTTTCGTAGTATTATATTATATAATAAATATATACATTTATCATTAGTAAAATGAAAGTGAACAAGTTTGATATTCAAACGGCTATCCGTTATTTAAAAGCAGGATACCGTCTTAAAAGCATCATCGACCGCAAGGAAGAGTGTTTCGTCATGAGAAATGACATTGTTTTTGTATTAGCAGAACAAAAAGGAATAAAGCTTGATCTTTATACCTTTGCAGATTTGTACAAAGATTGTGTCTTTGAAAAAGTAGAAGTAGAAGAGGAAGAAACAGTCGATATAAAGAAAGACGAAGAATATTACTCCTGGCGTCAATAAAGCTTGCATTTTTTTAAATTTTGGCTATAATTATAAAGCATTGTTTAAAACGAGGTGTATATATTATGGGAAAGAAAAGATTTGAAGCTAGAGGCTTCGCCGATGAATGGGCAGTCAGAAGAAAGAAGAGACTTGCCAAACAGGCCAAAGCTCAAGCGAAAGCAAAAGCAGAAAAGGTTTCTGCCTAAGCATCTGAATACAGATAAATTAACCGCCTGAAACGGCGGTTTTTTTCATTAAAAAAAGCAGCTAGAAATTCAATCTAGCTGCTTTTTATTTATTCGTGGAAGAAATAAACGCGATCAGGAGAGTTATTTGTAGAAGTGTCTTTTGATGAGGCAGAAACCGTAAGGACAGCAACATCATAATTATCGACAATTGTTATGCCGTTATATTTGTATGTTCCGTGAGGCGTTGCCGTGATGTTAGAGATTACATATTCCTCTAACTTTTGGATTCTTTCATCTTGTTGAAGCTGATCGATAACGCGATCAAAACGCTGCATTTTTTGTGCTTTCATTGCATCATCATCCGCGGGTAAATTGATATTTCTATTGAGTTCAAACGAGATGTTGACTGCGATCAAAGAAACAGCTTTGATGTTCATGTTGATGTTCAACTTCTTCAATTCATGATTTTCATCATAAACGATAGATGCGGTTAATCCAGCTTTACCATTCGGATCAAATTCAACGAGGTTGTCCTTCATCGAAATCAATTTTCCAAGACAAGCTGTCATCGTCATCGTTCTGTTTGTTTCGTCATAAGTTGCACTTTGCAAAATAGAGGAATAGTTTCTAGACATCGTCACCGTATTCGCACTGCTTTCTGTTCCATTTCCTCCGGTGGAATCATTGATAGCACCATAGACATTTCCTAATATGATGTTTCCAACAGAGATTCCGATGGTGGACATACTTTCGATATTGAATACATAAGATAAAATGTAGTAGATGATATTATTCAAAAGTTCTTTTTGAGAAAGTTTACGGATTTCAGCAACACTTTCAGAATACTTGATTTGATTAAACCAACTTTCTTCTTTTCTTTCGTAAGTTCTTGTTCGAATTGAGTATGCCTTATCTTCTAAGACAAAGAATTCAACACCATAGAAACCATTGTTTTTCCAATAATCCGCATCGATTGCTTTGCTGTTAAACGACAAATATGCAATTGTCTGCTGATCTTGAATATAGACATAACAATTAAAGAAAGTTTGTAAAGTAGAGAGCTTTAAAGAAGGCAAGAAATCTAAAGCCATATCGAGCTTAAGATGACCGGAAAGATCAAAGAAATGATGTTCAGTTGTAGTAATCAAACATTGTGTAAGCAAATCAAATCCTTTTGAATCAACGAAATTTGCTTTTGTTTCGTCGTTGTAAGGCATTATTGTTGGAAGCTTTGTAGAATCATAAGCAGAGAGCTTAATTGTCGCTTGAATGTGGAAAGCAGAGATATGACCATCGGCAGTAACTTCAGCAAGCTTGTTGTTTTCATCAAAACGGAAGGTTAATTTTTCGCTGCGACCCGAATGATCATTTTCATCTAATAAGTGACTAGAAAATTCTAAATATAATGTCTTGTCAGTGATACGTATCTCTTTGATGTTCTCATTTGTGAGGATAGAGAGATCTTTGTTGACAAAGGCATCGATAATAGGCATACCGGTAGAAATAGCTTTTGCTGTATTGAAATAATTTTTCAAATACTGATACAAGAGATTGTTCGGATTGTTTCCTACCGATACAACACGATCGTAAATAGAGAAAATATCTCTGTTCTTAAGCAATAAATGCATCGTTGCAGGATCGCTTACTTGTTCATCCAAACTTGTGAACTCTGCAATTGTCTGACCATTGTTATAGTCGCCGTTATATTCAAAGAGAATGCGATGATCGGTGTAATTTGCATAAGGATCTGTTGTAGTATTTTCTCCTGTATTTCCATTCATCGGAACAACATTCGCTTTACCGTCTTTTGGTTGATATAAATGAAGTGTACCGCCAAGTGTAGGAGCACCTTGGATGCTGTTATCTACTTGACAATCTCCTGTTAAAGCAAGGAGTTCGTTTTCGGTTTGTGTCAAATTGTCCTGTTGATAGACAGAACCATCAAGCTCAAGACCAAAAGTCTTAAAGTCTGTCGGTAAATCGTAAAAACCTTTAATGATTTGACTGACATTACTCATCTCATAATAAAGAGCTTCTTGCTCGGGGGTAAGTTTAAAGTCAGAGAAAGAATCGTTTAAGCTTAAAGCAAAATCGACATTGTAATTTTGATAACTCAAGCCGCGTATGGTTAACCCGGTAAGAGCATCCGCGTTCGTATCTAATTCTAAAGCGACAGATTTGACTTTATCTTTCAACGACGTTTCTGCCAAAATGTAAGGTAGATTTAATTCAAGGAATAACTTGTTAGGGTCTTGATTGTTTTTGTCAATTTTAACGATTTCTTCTAGATGAGTTAACGAATAATCTTCACTCATTTTTCCGAAAAGGTGATCGATAAATGCAGTAGATTGGAAATAAGTCAACAAATCATTGACACCATCAAGAGAAGAAGAGATTCCTTGATCGCTCAGAATTTGATTAAGAACTTCATAAACAGAAGCCATGCCTTGATTACTGATTTTTTGGTGCATGAATTGATCGAGAGAAAAATAGAGTATGTTCTGTTGATAATTAGCAACAATATTGTGATCTACGCCGCTTAAATTGGTATCGAAGGTAAGTTTGTAAGCACCGTAATTTTTGTTTTCGCTTGTGACATCAAACTGAGTCATATCAGCGGATAATTCACCAGAACCAGCAAGGATTTGACCTTTTTCATCCGCGATATTGATGTTGTACTTTGTGTTGAATCTTTTTTCGTGAATCAATTTAGAAACAGTATCGAATAAAGGGACAATTCCTTGATAGTCTTTAAATGTGTTTAATTCTTCTTTTGCTTTATCTAAGCTGATTTTTTCTTCTGGATTTACAGTTGCACTAAAGTCAAAGATATAACTTTGATAATGAAGATTGAGCAATTCGATATAAAATCCGTTCGATATATCTGTAGTGACATCTAAAAGTTTTATCGTAAGATCATAATCTCCAAGTCCAAAGAGGTTTGCGTTGATAACGATTTGGACACCATTTGCTAAGAAATCAAATGAACGCACATGTTCTTTGATTGCATTCAAGTCTCCTTGGCGTATTTTATCTAAATCAATTTTGCTCAAAATAATATCAACAATGTCTGTGGTTTGATTAAGGTTGATATTGCTACCATTGGCATTCATCTCATTTGAGATACGGGTGAACAAATCGGCGAGCGTTTGATTGCTCATTTTACCTTTCAAGAGATTGTTCAATTGTAAGTAGATATTATTGTCGCGATATAATGCATAAACATCATTAGATAAACGCTGATTGACATAATGTTTCAAATCGATTTGATAAGTACCTTTGCTCAAATCGCGTTCAACAGTGGACAAATCCCCTTTTAAAGTACCAACAAATTCTTGTTGATGAATGTTATTGGTCTCATCACGGAATTGAATAGCATAATCAGCTTTAAAGTTTTTCTTATCTACCAGTTTGGCAACAGTGGTACAAAGATTAGATGTTGTTTCTGTCATATCCTGATAAAGTTTCTTTTGGGCATCACTTAAACCTTCATACAAAGAGGAAGCATTCAAATTAATTCCGAAAGAATCAAAAGAAACACGATAAGTAGAATTAATTTCGATGCCATCAGCCCCTGTTTTAATACCGATAAGATTGTTATCGTTATCAGAGGAAAGGATGACAATCGGGTTAGCAATTGTCACGGGCAAATTCAACTCGTTCAAGATATCTGTAAGATTTAATGTGTAGTCATAACCATAAGAAGTTGGTGTTTGCAAGGCGTTATTTCCTAAATCCATAGCTTTGCCGACAAGATCCTCTATATTTACATTTTCAAAAATTCCACCAATAGTTGATCCAATATCCGGAACTTCGACGCCAACTGCAGTTAATAAAGGCAAAACACCTGCAATTGTCTGCGGTGCATTAAACGCAAAATTCTTATTCTCGTATGTTAAATAAGCGGTGCTGTTTTCAAAAACAGCATCGATATTTTCATTAATGTTTTGATACTGAACATTAATTTTTGTTTTTAATTTTAAATCAGCGACGTTCTTACTGCTTAACAAATCAGAAAGATCCATATCAAAATCTGTCAATGACAACTTAATATCACTGACTCCTGTCTGTGAAAGTGTAAAGTTGAAACTTGGAGCGATTATTTGTTGTGTATTGACAAGCTTTGTGGCTAATTTTGAGAAAGTCGGTTCCTCATCAACGCTTTCTTCTGGAACAAAAATATCACTTGTTCCATCTCCGCCGTTTTCCTGTGGAATATTAGGCTTAACTGGATCGACAATGTCATGCACTAAATAAGCGCCCGTTCCACCTATACCTAACGATAAGAAACTGACTAATGTATAAATGACCCAATTTTTCATTCTTCACCTCCTTCTTGTTTCGGAAGTAATTGAAAACCGGCAAATGTCGGCTCATTTACTAAGGGAAGATTAATGGTCACACCATTGAAGGTGTTGTTATCGCTATAGAAATAATATTGCTTAATTTCAGATGTCGTGTCTGCAGAAATGACACCGGTGTCAGCATCATAACGGTCCATAAAGTTAGAAGATAGTGGATTAAGTTGAGCATCAAAATCAAATGTTAAAACACATTCCGAAAACTTTGGACGACGCGCTAAATCACCAGTTGATTTCATTTGCACTGCATAGTAAGAAACAGAATAAGGTTTTCCAATTACATCTAAATCGATAGTTACCTTATATCCTTCTTCTACTTTTTCAACAGACGTTTTACTGTTCTCACCCTGTGGTTTCACAGTGTCTTTGGTGAGATTATATATCAAAGCCCCATTGCGAACAAATTTTTGTTTTTCTTGGCTTTGTTCATATTCTTCTTTATCAAAACTAAGAAACTTCTCTGGGATAGGGTTATCATTATCCGCGTCAGAAGAGACACAAAAATAATTTCCAGTGTTAAGTTTTCCGTAAGTTTGGATAAAACTATCATACGTGTATTCTTTGACTTTCGTTTTTGCCCAATCCGTTGCGCGAGACGCCTCATATCCATGGATGACTTTATTCTGTCTATCCTCATAATAACGATCGGCTGCATGGACAAAACTTGAATCAGACTCTTTCTGATGGAAGAAGCCTTCGGGGGTATTATAAGTTGTGCTTATAATTGTTTGATTTACTTTTGTAAATCCGGCGCTTGCTAGAGCGTTGCCTTGACCAACAACAAGTGAATATTTTTTGGATGTAAAAATATCAAAGGCATAATTAACAATATCGTGTGGTGGAATTGTAGAAACTAAAGTGTCATTTTTTAACGCCTCTTCCACCAATTTATTACGATGGGCGATAGATCCAAGAGAAGATCCTCCCGCCGGCCCAGCAATAACTTCATCAGGAGCTTTGTTGAAAATATCATATAAATAGTAGCCGGCACCACTGCCAATCAAAAGGAAGAGAACCGAAAGAGAGCTGATGGTGATCACAAACTTTTTATCCATAATATTTTCTGTTTTCTTTCTATTTTTCTATATCAATAAATAGTTAAAACATATGTTTAACTATAAATTTAAGAATATATGAGAATTTCTATTTGGTCAAATGTTTCATAAGCAAACTATCATTTTTTTATTCTATTTTGATATTTTGTTATATAATTTTTTACTTTTTGCAAAAAATTCTTACAAATAATAGATGTTTCAAAGAAAATGAACACTTACAGAATTTAAAACTTGTCCAATTTTCATTTTTTTAGGTTTTTTCTGTCACGATAAAAAACATGACAATGAAATTGATTCTTAACGACAAGCCTCATACAAAATTGTTAAAAGCGAGACAATTCATCTTCTGTTTTAGACAACACAATTTTATCTACAGGGTCAAGAATATAAACAGTCTTGCGAGTATCTTTTTGAGCAGTTATACGATTAACAGTGATTTTCATTTTAGGATTTTCAGCAGTTCCTTCTCTTTCGAGAATTATCGTAAATTCCAAATCACCGAGATTCATGTTTTTAGTATCAAATTGCAGTAAAATTGAATTTTGAGTGTACTGAACCTGTGAAATAGACGCTTTATAAAGGAGATACAAATCCTCAAAAATACGTTTGATATCGCCACTAGCAAAATCAATTTTATCTAAAATACCACCAGATTGCGTTGATTCTTTTCCAAAAATACCACCTATGATTTCAATAATTTTATGAATGTTTTCACTCAATTTACCAATGTTGAGTTTGAAATGAAGCCAATCATTATGGCTAAAATAAAGCATTTCTTGACGATATAAAGCATAAATATTTTTTGTATTCTTTCCCTCAACACTTTCATCGGCAGTTATTTCAAAAACACCGGTATCCAAGTTATTGCCATCCGCAGATAAATCTCCTTTAATTGTACCGATTGTTTCTTTCTTTTTTAACGTGTCCGAAACATCAAAAGATTCGCTGACAGAAGAAAAAGAGATTTCAAAATTTTTAGACTCTAACAATTGCGTAATAATCGTAAACACATGACTGTTAAATTCTGTCATATCAACATATTTTGATGTCTCGTCTTCCGATAGAGGCACATATGCGGATTCATAAATAGGAGTGAAATCACAGTTTACTTTCACTTGATAGAGATTGTTGATGCTTATACCATCATCGATGGTATGAACGGCGGCCAAATTGAAATCAAGATCAGTTAAAATTTCTAATTTGAAATTTGAAAAAGGAAGTTGTAGTACATTTGAATAATAAGTAAAATCGATCAAAAAAGAATAGCTATTTTCGGTTTTCGTCTCTATGACAAACTCTTCTAACATTTCTAAGTTGGAAATGATTTCATCTACTGTGATTTTAGAAATAAGGTTTTCTATTAGAGTTGGATTAGGAAGAGGAATTCCAACAGCAGTTAATATGGGAAGTATAGAATCAATTGTTTCTGAAGTTTTCGTGCAAATGTAATTTGATTCATTAGAAAAGTATAAAAACTCATTTTGTGAGGCAAAGTTAAAGGACTCATCAACAACATCGTTGCTGATGTGAAAAGTTCCTTTCGCCTGTGGCGCTTTTAATTGAAATAGTGGTTCGAGATTGATATCCAAATCAGAAAAAGTAAATTCGAAATCTTCATTTTCATTATTACTCAAAGTAACTTTAGAGGACTCTGACTTCAGTTGTTGCATCGTCAAAGCTTTATTGATAAACTTCCCAAAATTAGATTGCACGGTTCCACTTTCCCTTGGAACAAAGCCCTCCATTCCTGTTTGGTCTGAAGGAAGTGAGTCCCCTTGTTTTCTTTCAACTATATCGATTGCTACATAAGATCCCACTCCGCTTAATAAAAGAGTAGAAGCGCTGATGATTGCATACAAAATACTACGTTTCATCTTTTCACCTCCACATCAATGCCTGATAACAAATCAAAACCCTTAAAATACATCTCGTCAATTTTAGGAATATTCACATCGACAAAACCATTTCCGTTAACAAACCTTGCATTATTACTTGTGAAGTAATACTGGTCTAAATCACAACTAATATCAGCCATAATAACGCTTTTTAACGCTTTATATTCATCGTGAAAATGAGAAGAAATTAAATTTAGTTGATTGTCCAAACGGAATGTAAGAATACTCTTTAAATAAGTGGGCAAAGAGGACAAACCGCCTGTAGATTTCATTTGAACTTGAGAAAAACCTATCCCGTAATTGTTTTGCACATCCATTTCAATTTGTATTTCATATCCGTATTTCGTCGTGTTGAATCTATTTGCATCCGAATACTTTAATACAGTATTTTCATCAAGATTATAAATTAATGAACCATTTACTTTATGCTTTGTTTTTTCATTGCTCTGATTGTAAACAGCTTCATTATCTGTTAAAAACTTTTCTGGTATCGGTCTGTTTTCTTCCGGTAAAGAATCAACGCAATAGTAAATTCCTTTTCCTAATTTTCCAAACGTTTGTATATAATCGTCATAACTATAAATATGATTTGATGAGGAATTTTTCCAATCTTCCGGTTTTGCATATTCATAAGCTTCAACACTTTTCAACGAAACGTTTTCGTAATAGCGATCAGCTGTATTTACAAGAGAAGAAGATGATGTTTTTTGATTAAAAAAACCATTTGGTGTGTTATATGTAGCAGCTTGAATTTTTTGATCAATTTGGATAGGACCCGTTTTTGCAACAGCGTTTCCTTGTCCAATAATAATGTTGTATTTTGTTTTAGCAAAGTTATCAAAGGCGTAATTTAACAATTGATACGTTTTTAGAGAATAATCTTCAAGCAATGTTCCTTTTTCTAAGGACTGTTGTATTTGTTGAACATCATAGCCACTATTAGACTCATTTGGTTTTGATACGGGTTTGTTATTATTATGGTGTGTTTGAATGTATATCTGATAACCAGAAAAGCAACCTACTAAGGAGAATACAAGCACACAAGCAACACCGCCTAGAACGCGGCGTGTAACACTATCATTACGGCGCTTCACGCCGTTTTGATCTTCGATCTGTAGTTGGGTTTCTTCGAGTCTTACCTCTTTCTGAGAATAATTAAAAAGACCAAAGGTAAGTATTTCGTAATTTCGCTTGTTTTTATTTGGTTCCATAATACACCTTTCGTTGTATCATTTTCTCGATACATACATCTCTTTAAAAGGTTATAAAGTAATCTCTATCTAAATTATATAAAATCCCATCCAAAATTACATAACATTTAATAATAGTAAAATATAAAAAGAGAAAGTGCATTTCTGCCTTTCCCTTTTAAATGATGCAATTTATTTATCTTCCGATTCCATGAGAATCTTCATTCTCTCTTCACGACGGCGTTGTTTTGCCTCTAATTCTGCCGCTTTAGCAGTATAAGAGAAGACAACAATGAGAATGCCTATCATCGCAATAATCATTGCAACAGTCCCTACAATTCGGAAGTCCATAACGCCTTGCATTTTGAAGAATGCCGCAAAGGATTTCTGCAATTCGTACAACGGGTTGGTAGAAAGCTTTCCAACGTTGAAAGCACAAATGCCTAAGATAGCAAACACTAATCCAGTGATCCAAAGAAAGCCGAAGATGCAATACCAAACAATCTCACCTTTGAAAATTTTTCTATGACTCTTTTTAACTTTTTCTTCCATGATATAACTCATCTCCTTTTAAATCAGGCTTTTACAGGTTCTGTTTCGTTTTGCATTTGCTGACCGACATCAATAAACATTTGATTGAGTTCGTTCTGAATAGAGGAAAGAAGCGGGTCAAAATAACTGACGAACATTTTAAAGAAGGCTTTCAAATCTGTTGTTGTTTTCTTTCCGTTAAAGATTTCACAATCAGAATAGATAGATGCTTTAATGCGTTCGAACTCCGAATCACCTTCGCCATAAGAATTAAGAATAACCAACATATCTTGATTCAACTGATGGAACTCATTCTCTAACATACGGAAAGAAGGATCGTTACGAACATCGAATTCTGAATCGGTGTTAGGATTGATGCCGTTATGCTCTTTGGAATAAGCCTGAGCATAAGTATTAGCAGCCTTATTAATGTCTTGGAAATTGTTGGAAATTAAAATACAAGATATTTTTCCAGCGAGACAATGATAATAACGAATATCAGTCATGATAAGTTTTTCAACTTGTGCAGATAAAAGATCTCTTTCTTTTAACGCCTTCATCGCGGCGTGAAGAAACGCTTCTAAACGAGCTCTAAGATTAACAATCGTATGGAAAAGTTCAAGTGTTAATGATTGTTCAACAACAAGATCGCCATTTAAAGTTGTGTAGACGATTCTTCCAGAGTTACCGTAGACATCTTCAATAAAGTACTGCATGTCTTCTTTTAACTCTTTACCAAGATCACCATTATTATCACAATTTGTAGCAAAAGGAGAACCTTCTTCAGTCAAAGCTGTTAGTGCTTCAAAACGACTTTTTCTTTCTTCAGTAGAAAAACCTTCGGGATTAACAGATTTTAAACAATACCAAAGTGATGATTCAACAATGCGAGAGATCGTAAGAATGGTCATCACGTTCTTTTCTTCGTTGTTCATAATTTCACCTCACATAAAATGAATAGTTACACACTAATTGTTAATTATATACAATATAGTAAATATTTCCAAATTATTTTATTAAAAAAGGGAGGCTTAAGCCTCCCCATATAATTTTATTTATTTTTCGACTTCAATATCACCAAACGTTCCATCATCTCTTTCATAGATTACGTTAACTTTGTCAGTAGCAGAGTCTAAATAGATAAAGAACTTATGGCCTAAGGCGTCCATTCTGGCAATTGCTTCATCGACATCCATAGGAGCAAGTGAAAGGTGTTTTCTCTTTACGATAACTTTGGCTTCTTTCTGATCTTCTTCAATTTGT
Source organism: uncultured Mollicutes bacterium (assembly GCA_900539865.1). Taxonomy (GTDB): domain Bacteria; phylum Bacillota_I; class Bacilli_A; order RFN20; family CAG-288; genus Enterosoma. The sequence continues at coordinate 81,051 of UQDS01000002.1, forward strand.
TCCATCAGAATGTTTTCAGATAAAGATCTTCTCTTGTTAACGCGTTGCAATTGAGTCTTCATCTTTCTCATCTGACCTTCCAATTTTGTGATTAACGTATCGATGGCGCTGTAATAATCTTCATTCATCGTCTTAACACGTAAATCAACACCTGTAGTAGAAAGAGAGATTTCAACAGCCTTTAGATGATTGGGAAGAATAGAAATGGTAATAACAGCATCAACTTCAGAATCGGCACGGAAATACGAATCGAATTTTGCCAACTTTTCCTCCACCATTTCCTTCATTGAAGTGGTAAAAGAAACATCGCGAGATACATAAGTAAATTTCATAAGCTGGCTCCTTTCTATGTACAAATATTATAACCGCTTTCAATTTAGAAATAAAGCATAGTAATCAAGAAAATAAAGGAATTATAATATATGATATGAAACCGCTTACTTTCCTTTTATTCATTGCTGTGAAAAGCAGTAAGAACCTCGTCGGCAAGATACCATTTACTTCGATCTATTACTTTGATCATACCAGGCTGTGTGTCCTTTAAAACAACACCTCCTTCACCAGCATAAAACTCGATCAAATTCACTGTATCTTGGGTAATAATTTCGCCCGGGATTACGAGTGGAATTCCTGGAGGATATGCCATTATAGTCTCTGCTGAAATCTCGCCGATAGCTTCTGTAATTGAAACGATTAAACTCGGAGCATCATATGCCTCTCTTGGTGACACCAGCATGCATGGGTACGTGTAATTATACGAACGTATTTTTCTTTCTTCTATTTTCTTCTCTAAATGTGATTTAGACAGTTGCTGAAAGGCATCAACCAAGCATCTCACCTGCTCCCAAGTAGTTCCTGGACCGATAATAGCTAAGACAACAAAGATTTCTCCCAATTCTAATTGTATGTTGAATTTTTGTTTGATTTCCTGAAAAACATCATAACCATAAGTATTTAATCCACGAACATCAATTACTATTTTTGTTAAATCAATATCCTTTACGCCACTAGAATTGTGTTTTAAAATAAACTCTTTTCCGTATGCATATATACCAGGAATACGATTTAATTCATCGCGTGCATACTCTGCCATTTTTATGCGGTCATCTAAAAGTTCTTTTCCGTTAAAATACATTTCTTTGCGGGCAGAATCTAAAGATGCAATAAGAATATGATTTGGTGATGTTGATGTAAACATTGCAAATGACTTCTGAATGTCATAAAAATTTACACGCGTCCCTTTAAGAAGAATCATCGATGTTTGTGTTAGTGACCCTGAATTTTTATGCATGCTTAAAACGGCTATATCGCAATTACATTCCATAGCAGAGCAAGGAAGCTTTTCTGAAAAATAAAAGTTAGAACCGTGGGCTTCATCCGCAATCACAATCATATTGCGTTTATGTGCTTCTCTTACGATTTCTTTCAAATCAGAAACCACGCCAAAATACGTAGGATTAATAACAAAAACTGCACGTGCAGTCGGATTATCATCCATGGCTTTTATATAATCTTCGGTAGTGACTCCACATGCAATCTTTAAATCTTCGTCAATTACAGGATTTACAAATACAGGAATAGCGCCTGAAACAATTAAGGCATTAATTACTGATTTATGAACATTTCTAGGCAATATGATTTTTTCTTTTGTTTTAAGACAACCCATTATCGCCGCTAATATTCCTCCTGTAGATCCATTCACAGAAAAAATACAATGATCTGCGTGAAAAGCCTTAGCGGCTAAGTCTTGCGCCTCATTTATGACGCCGGTTGGATGAAATAAATTATCCATTCCAATCGGAGCGTTAATATCATAAGAGTAAAAATCTGATCCTATTAAACGAGACAAGTCGCTTTGAAAGTTACCAAGTTTATGCCCCGGAACATCAAATTGAACGGGTTTGCTTTTCACATAGTCAATTAAAGCTGAAAGGAAAGGTGTTTTCTCTTGTTCGTTCATAGCAATACTCCTATCAATCGATTTTTGAATCAATATAATTTTTCAACGCCTTAGATAGTTGATCCGGACAAGAGGTGTTTTTATTTCCACATTTTGTGCCTGCTAATTTATTGTAAACGTCTTCTGCTTTCATCCCTATTATTAACTGTCTTATACCCGCAAGATTACCAGAACAACCGCCTAGCACTTTAAAATCAACGATTGTGTCTGTTACATCATCTATAACCAGAGTCATCTTAATAGAACAAACACCTTTTGGGCTATATTCAATTATTTTTTTCATGATTTTACCTCCCCTATTAAAATCTATTTGAATATTTATTGTCATTAACAAATAAAAACGAGTCTTTCCTATTACAATCTATAGTTATAAACTTTTAGAAGCTTAGGAAAGACTCGTTTAATTTTTATCTTGCTTTGTATTTACGAACCGCGTTAAGTTCGGCACCGTAATAATTTTTTCCATCAAGATAATTTTTAAAAACGTCGTAATTAAATCCGTTACGCAAAATATCTTTGTAACACTGATAAACAATTCTGTATGCTTTATTGTGTAACTCTAAGAAAGAACTATTACATTCTTCACCCGTACATGGATCTTTCCATACAGTTCTTTCTTCATTTAATACTCTAAAGTCAGGTTCCTCAGGTTGATACATTGCAGACAAACCATTACATTTTCCTAAGAACGCACGTTTTATCTTACCATGTCTATTCATCGACTCTATAAAGTGACGTGTGTTATAGATAGCATTTGAGTACATGTGTTTTGGAAGTTTACGCATATCAAATGTTTTCTTTAACACCGGAACAAAATATATATCGATAAATTCCAGGTGTGATTGTATAAGGGGTATCGTTTCTTCAGGATGTGATAAGAAACGATTCATGCCCGCTTTTTTCGCAAGAGCACAATCCAAATGTGTCTCAAAAAAGGCATGATCAAAATGATAATGACCTGTGATATGGCCATTATTATCAAAGCCTGACTCATAAAGAATATATGGATGAGCCTCTCTATCAAGAACATAGTGTGCAAATTGTCCAAACACAAATGCCTCGAATCGTTTCTTTTCTTTATCGTTATCAATGGTATACACTTGCTCTACCAAATAACGAAAATATTTTTTTCCATCTGTTTTATGAATTTGGTTGCCTAGCTTTTTTAACGCAGTGATTAAATGAAGTCCATGAAATGGACGAATTCCCATATAAAATAGCGGGTCCGGTCCTAAAGAACCCCATGTTAAAAACTCCAAATTCCCATGAAGAAACGCATTTTGATGATTTCTGAGTGATTTGTCATCCGCCTCATTGTATAGGCGCTTAACAATCAAAGAATGTGCTAATAAATTCGGCATTACGATTCACAACTATTAAAAATCAATTTTTACAATAGATCCCACAACACCGGTGGCAGCTCCACCAACAGCATTAGATTCATCGGTATCAATATGCATAGCTAAAGCATATTTTTCAGACACACGGATAACAGTATCGCCTAGAACAGCGCTTCTTCCATTGGAAGAAACAATTTTAACAGCAACAATATCGCCATTGGCAACTCCAAAATTTTCTGCGTCAGCAGGTGTCATATGAATATGACGTTTTGCAACTATCATACCTTCGGCACAATCATAAGATTTGCCGTTTAAAGGATTTACTAATGTTACAGGAGCGGATCCTTTAATATCACCCGATTCTCTAACAGGAACGTTTGCCTTTAAAGAGCGGGCTTCAGTCATTGAGATTTCAACCTGGTTAGCATTTCTAACAGGTCCCAAAATAGACATGTTTTTAATCGTGAAATCCTTGTTTTCCATCTCACCTGTGACTTTGTTCTTAATAGACGCGTGATAAACAATATCAAGTCTCTTATCAGATGCAAATTGGCCGGGTTGAGACAGCATTTTTCTAACGCCTAAAGTGGCTCCTTCGCCAAATAAATACTCCAATGCTTCCTGTGTTACATGAATATGATGTGCACTGGTTTCAACAATAAAAGTTTTTTCAGACATATGTTTATACCTCACAATTGAATTTTACCACAAAACAACAAAAAAAGTGAAAAAATAGTGGTAATAGATACAAAAACATTATTTTTATAACAAAGAAAAAATCTTCCTCGAGGAAGATTTATTCACTAAATTTGGTGTCTTTATGAGTTCTATTGTATTCTTCAAGTTCTTTATTAGCCTGTTCCTCTTCACGTAAACGACGAAGCAAGTCTTCAAAAGACTCTTGATATTCGCTTTTAACTAACTGCACATCCTTAATTTCCGGAATTTCATCCATTAATAATACAGCCACAGAATCAGAAACATCTGTGCTCGCTTCAATGCAACCATCACAAGCGCCTAACATTTGAACATAGCATGTCCCTGTATCATCATCATAATGATCCAATTTAATATCTCCACCATCTCTTTGCAAAAAGGGACGAAGACGTTCTAATACAAATTCGATTTTTTCTTCAATCGATTGCATGTTGTTTAATTCATCAGTCATATATCATTCTCGCTTTCTAAGCTCAATTATTATACCACTCTAAAAAAAATTGTGTTGTTAAATATTTTTTTGAAAATTTTACGCAATTAAGTCCAATGTAAGATAGGGGGTATAAAAAATGTTAGAAAACATTACATACAAATATAGAATTTATCTAACCGAAGACCAAAAGAAAACATTTACAAAAATCTCAAATGCCGAAACGAACCTTATCAACCTTGTTTTGCAAAAAATAGACCGATCAAAATTCAACTATCCAAGTGTCAACGATCTCTTTTTTTACTTAGGAAAAGTAAGAAAAGAAGGACATGCTGATATTTTTAATGATCTCTATTCATCGACTATTCCGTTATTAATCAGAAGATTAGCAATGGGAATTAATATCTGTAAGAAAAACAACGTTCCTTTCCCCATGCCAAAAAATCCTAAAGATTATGTAAGTTCAATCATCTTCAATCCGCAAATAGATAGAATACAAATGGTAAGTCGCAAAAAGATTCGGGCGATTTTAAACATTAAAAAATTCGGTAATATCAAACTTGTTTTTCATCGACCATTTCCAAAAAACAGCACTTGCATAGCAACCATAATAAAAAAATTTCCTAATGATCAGTTTTATATTTTCTTTGTTTTACAAGGCTCTTTTGGAAAAGAAAAAAATTATGAGTATAAATCCTATGATAAAACTATCGGCTTAGACTTCTCGTTAAAAAACTTTTTTGTTTCTACAGACCCAAAAATAATACCAAATATGAACTTATTAACTCCAAATAGAGAAGAACTAAAACTAATCAAGACAAGACAAAACAATCTTATGAGAGAAAACAAATACTCTAAGAATCACGAGCGTGCACACATACTATATTCAAAATTAGTAACGAAATTAAAATATCGAAGAATTCAAGAATACTACAGACTAATTGATGAAATACTCAAAAAGTACGACGTTATAGCTGTAGAAACATTAAAAATGGAAAAAATGAAACAAAACACTCGTTTTTCCAACAGAGTTCTTCAATTAGGCTATATTGAATTTTTGAAGCTCTTAACATACAAAGCCGAATTAGAAGGAAAGCATGTAGTCAAAATTTCCCCTTGGTATCCCTCATCACAAATTTGCTCAGTTTGCGAATATAAGAATAACAATTTAAAAATTTATGATAAAACCTGGATTTGTCCTAAATGTCATTCATTTCATGTAAGAGATGAAAATGCAGCTTTTAACATAAAAAAAGAAGGAAATAGAGTTTACAATCTGAATTAAAATTTATTCCCATGCCTCAGGGGAATTAGCCACGAAGTTCTGAGAAAAAATACCCTCTTAAGAAAACTCTTGAAGTGGTAATTGAAGTGTTCTTCAATAGAGGACGGTTCGAACCTTCTATTTATTTAAAAATCCCGATATCTCTTTATGCAAATAAGATATGAAGAGTTTAATCGGGTTTTTAATTTTAAAGACGTAAATAAGCCAGTTTGCGTTATATATAGTTGAAAAAACAAACAAAAAAAATAGGCCTTTAATCAAGGGCCATTAAGCATTTAAAGAGTGGTGCCCGGGGCCGGACTTGAACCGGCACGGATTATGAGTCCGCAGGATTTTAAATCCTGTGCGTCTACCGATTTCGCCACCCGGGCACTAGATGGTGACTCGTACGGAACTCGAATCCGTGGCCCCTTGATTAAAAGTCAAGTGCTCTACCAACTGAGCTAACGAGTCAGATAACGCAAACTGGCTGGGAAAGAAGGACTCGAACCTTCGCATGTCAGAGTCAAAGTCTGATGCCTTACCGCTTGGCTATTTCCCAATGTATGTTGGGACGAATTAATGCCGAACACCAGAGAGAGTGGTGGGCGGTCGTGGATTCGGACCACGGAACCCAAAGGAACAGATTTACAGTCTGCCGCGTTTGACCACTTCGCTAACCGCCCATTATAACGTTGTCTCGCTGATGTAGATGGTGGATGCTAAGGGACTCGGACCCCTGACCTCCGCCGTGTAAAGGCGATGCTCTAACCAACTGAGCTAAGCATCCCTGCATTTCAGCGCTTGTTTATTGTACCAAACTAAAAAACAATAATCAAGATAAAATTAAGGCTTGCTACATTTTTTTTGCAGCAAGCCTACATCAATCACGATTTACTTCTCGTATCCAGGTTTACCTAATAAGGTAAACATATTTTTCTTGTAAATTTCCACACCTGGTTGATTGAACGGATTAACATCTAAAAGATAAGCAGAATATGCACAGGCACGGAAGAAGAAATAAACTAAATTACCAAGAGTATAGGGATCTGATTTCTCAACCTCTAAAACAATTGCGGGAGTATGACCTTCTGTATGGGCTTTTAATGTAGCTTCATATGCTTTGTTGCAAATATAAGACATGTTCTTTCCCGCAAGATAGTTAAGATTGTCTAAATTCTTCTCGTCAGCAGAAACAACAACATCTTCATTCGGTTTTTGAACATGAATGATCGTTTCAAATAAAACTGGACTACCTTGTTGAATAAACTGTCCCATAGAATGAAGGTCTGTAGTAAAAGTAGCCGAAGTACAAAGCAAAGCTTTACCATCTTTTCCTTCAGATTCATCGAAAAGTTGTTTAAGCCATTCCCCAATCATTGCATATTGTAAATGATAAGTAACATACATTTCGCAAGGGAATTTAAAATCTGTATTTAACAAATATCTAAGTGCACCATAATAATACGCAGGGTTCTTCTTATAATCTAAATCCGAATATTCTTGTTCACCAGCGATAACACCCTTAATAAATTGCTTAATATCAATATTAGCTGTAGCGATAGGAAGCAATCCAACAGGGGTGATAACAGAATATCTTCCACCAACATCATCCGGGATAACGAAAGTTTCGTATCCTTCTGCATCTGCTTCAGTTTTCAAAGCTCCACGAGCTTTGTCCGTGGTAGCGAAAACCGCATTCTTTAAGCTTTCTTTTCCAAACTTCTTAATATATAAATCTTTTAACAAGCGGAAAGAGACTGCTGTTTCTGTAGTTGTACCACTCTTAGAGATAACATTTATTGCGAATTTCTTGTTCTTAAGATGATGTAAAACCTGAGCAGTGTAATCTGGTGATAATGTATTTCCGAAGAAAATTATTTCAAAATCATCAGATGCATATAAGCCATTAATTGCTTCAATAACCGCTCTCGCACCAAGGTATGATCCACCAATACCGCAAACCACCAAGCAATCAAAATTTTCGCGAATTTTCTTTCCTGCCGCAGCAATACGATTGATCTCATCCTCGGATAATTTAGATGTATAGTCTAACCAACCAAGGAAATCATTTCCCTCACCACTTCTATCTTTGATAGTCTTAGCAACTTGATATCCCTTTTCATCAATTTTACTGAAATCTAATTTTGATAAATCAACTCCATGTAAAGAAACGTTAATCATTTTTGTTCTCCTTAATTACCATAAAATATACTATGTATATATTATTAGTATATATTAATATAAATATTTTTATCAAAAAAATAAAGCATTCCCAACGCAAAAAATTATTTATAATATTCTTTAATCAAAGCAGAAATAATTGTTTTGTCCTCCGGATAGGTAAGTTTATATAATTGTTCAGAACCTTTTATATTGAAACAATTTAATCCGGCACGCACAGCCTTACTAAAATCATCTGTGTCTTTTTCGTCATATCCACCTTCATATATCTCTAATATTTTGTCATATTTGAACGCCTGGGGAGTCTGCACTCTATACAAATCTTCTCGATCAATATAGGTACCATGTTTCATTAAGGAGTCCACAACAGGAACAACAGGTGTTACAGCGTCATATTTCTCTAATGCCTGTTGAATATTAAATAAAATTTCTTTTGGCAAAATAACCCTAGCAGCATCATGTATATAAACGTTTGTTATATTTTCATTGCACAAAGATTTCAAACCATTAAATACTGATTCGTTTCTGGTCTTGCCTCCTGCTACTAAATGAAAATCAACCTTAAAATTTGAATATTCCCGCTCAATAATATTTTTCACCTCGCTTACATGATCTGCTTCGCATACTAAAACAATCACATCAAAAAGTAATGAAGATATTAGGCTTTCTAAAGGATATAAAAAGGCTTCTTTTCCATAAAAATCAACAAATTGTTTTTGAGAATTATTGTTATTTTGAAATCGTTGACTTTTACCTGCCATTAAAAGAACAGCAGCGTTTTTCACTTTATGTTCCATCTTATTTTCCATAATAATCATTACTCCATTATCTTTTATTATACGCAATATCCACAATTCTTTTTATACTCATTTCGTCTTAAGCTATAATTAAACTATTATAATATTAAAAAAGAATTATTCTTAAAGAAAGGACACTATAAAATGAAAGAATGGGTTATCGTAATTCTTGTGGTTGTTGGCTTAATTGCTTTATATTTAATTTCCGCAGGAATCGTTTATTTATTGATGAGAAACGCTAAGAAAAAAACATTTGCGGCATTAGAAAATATAGTCCCCTTAGAACAAACACGATTAGATCTTATATTACAAACAAAGTCATCTATTGAAGAAGATGGTCGAGTGTTACCTAAAAATTTACATGACGCAGTCGAAATAGCAGAGAAAACTTTTCAAAAAATTCCAATTAATTATGTCGAAATCAAAGGAAACAACGATTTCTTGATTATGTACTTTAGAAAATATTTGTCTGAAAAGAAATTACTAAACAAAGAACTTTATAAAAATTTAGATAAAAAGTTAGAAGAAAATCTTTATTTAGATCCTACCGATAAAACATCACCTTATTATGATTACAATAAAAAAGCTTCCCACTATAACGCATATCTTGGCATGACTCTTCTTGCTCTTTTTGGAATTAGAAGACGTTATCCAACTGCTCCAATTTTATAAGATGTTGAATTAGATAAAAGACACCTTTATAATATATTTTTGAACGAGGAATTATTTCATGGAATTATTTATTGATACAGCTAACATCAACGAAATTGCTATTGCTAGCGATTGGGGATTTGTTAAAGGAGTTACAACAAACCCTGCATTGATTGCAAAAGAAGGTTTGACGCAAAAAGATGTCATTTCGAAAATTGTCACATTAGTCGACGGTCCTATTTCTGCTGAAGTTACTGCGGACGATTTTGAAGGTATGATGGTTCAAGCAAAAGAACTTTATGAGATTGATCCCAAACACATTGTCATTAAACTTCCAATGACGCTTGCTGGATTAAAAGCTTGCAAGGCTCTTTCAGAGGTTAACATTCCCACAAATGTAACCTTGTGTTTTTCTTCCGCACAAGCTCTTTTGGCAATGGAAGCAAACGCCACATATGTTTCTCCATTTTTAGGAAGACTTGATGACAATGGTTGGCCGTCTTTAAAACTCATTCAAGATATTGTTAAAGTGAAACAAAATTACGGTTATAAAACAAAAATCATCGCCGCTTCTATTCGTTCTGTTTCTCACGTTGAATCTTGCGCACTTGCTGGTGCTGATATTGCAACTGTCCCTTATAAAGTATTAACTAAATTAGTTAAACATCCTCTCACTGATCAGGGATTAGAAGATTTTGAAAAAGCCGCAAAAAAGACTGCCGCATTAAGCAAATAATTTTACAACTAAAGAACGATATTAATATCGTTCTTTTTAATTTGAAATAAAAAAGAGACTACGTATTAATAATTGCACAATATTATATTTTAATCGTTAGCAATTTATTAAAATAATATAAAGTAGTCTCTTTTTTTATTACTAGTATAATTCAGAAAATTATCCAAAATCTGCAGCGTGGAAAGTATCTGTATTATTTGCTTGCTTATAAAGATCAATGAATTTAACTAAACAATCAAACATATAAATAGTTGAGCCTTGATTTTTATCTAATTCAAACTGTTCATATTGATTTAATCCATACCTTTCCCAGTAAGTTCCTTCGGAAACAAAATCAATTGTAACAACATCATAAGTTTGACGAGAACTGAAAGAAATATCATTTTCTATATAATATGCGTAGAATTTTGTCGAGTGATTATCATTCACTGTTCCGATTAGATTAGCCAATTTAATTCCTGGTACATTTTTAATTACTTTTACTTTATTATCAAATGGCGACGTTTTAAAAAGTAACTCTTTAGTTAAACTTCCAGAGGGAAGGTCAGAACGAATACCACTTAAATTATGTAAGCCAATAATTTTGTTTTCGCCCTTCCAGCCATTATCTACAGCAACATCATGTAAAGCCATCGGAACGAAGCGATTTAATTCTTCATAACGATTGAATTCGCCATCTAATTTACACAATTCTGTTGTTCCATCAAATTTAGATTTTGCTTCATCAATCGTATGAATCATATCCTGATTTAAATTTTCTTCTGGAGTGTTATGGTATTTTCCATAACAAGACTCATAACGATATGAAATTGTTTTCTTTGTTTCGACATCAATTTTGATTTTACAATAGCCACGTGAATTACTTCCACCTTGAACATAAGGTATGGAATTAGGAAGAAGTTGAGCTTCAAATTGATGAGTGTGCGCACCAAACATCGCCTGAATTTCATCTATTGAAGTGCTATAGGCTACATTGTATAAGAAACCCTCGGCTGAATCATGACAACCTAAAATAACTAAATCACATCCTTGTTGTTTTAATTTCTTTGCTTCATTTGTAATCAACTTAATATCATCACTAAAGGAATACCCTGCCAGCTGAGAAGCCGCTATAGAAGATTCTTCACCGGGACCCATAGCCCCAATAATACCGACTTTAATTCCTCCTTTTTCTACAATTACAGAAGGATCGGCAAGATTAGTTGCATACTGTCCTTTATCATTGAAAATATTGATTCCTAAAAAGGGGAACTTTGCTGCCTGCTTCTGAATTTCGATATTTTCAATTCCCCAATCAAATTCGTGATTGCCTAAAACAAAAGCATCAATTTTCATCTGTTCAAGAAGAACATTTGTTAATCTTTTATCTTCGTGAGCAAGATATCCACCCTGCCATGCATCACCACAATTAATAATAATGCTAGTTTCAGGATCATAGTCTACATCATGGCGAATAGCATAATCTAATTTAGCTAAACCTAGCTCTCCATGATATGGAGATTCAACCAACGAGCCATGAACATCATTGAATGAAAAAATAGTGATCTCTTTTTGTTTTCCTTCTTGATGACTTTCCTCAATAGATGGATTAGTATCGCTAGTATCTGTTTGGTTTGTATCACTGAAAACGGAATCTTGTCCATCGGTAGATTGCTGGTTAGAATCGGATGTTATAGTTCCCGTAGTTCCGCTATCAGTAGAAGGAGCTTCACAACCGACTAGAATAAAACTAAATAAAGAGATTAAAGCGGCTGGCCATGTTTTTTTCATTTTAATATAACCTCATTTTCTTTTCTGTTGAGCATAACATAACCGAAATGATTGTATACATCACGTCGATTATAAACGAAAGGTTCTAGTCTAGTGTCTTCAAAAATCCCACCCGCTTCAGTAATGAGAAGATCCGGAGCACACGTGTCCCATTCCTTTGTTTGATCAGTCATTCGAATACATGCTTCCGCTTTTCCACTTGCAATATAAATGGCTTTTGTCGATGCACCCATAGGGATAATTTCTTTAATTAAATCACTATGTTTTTCAAATTGCTTTTCTTCAAACTTAGAGCAATTTGTTTTAGAAACAACGAGCGTGAGGTTTTCAGTCTTGTCGGACACATGCAATCTTTCTTCTGTGCCATCTGCATGAATCAAATAAGCCCCTTTTCCTTTAACGGCATATGCGATTTGATGCTGAGCGGGGGCACATACTACAGCCACAACCGGTTTATGATCTTCTACATAAGCAATATTGATACCAAATTGGCCATCTTTTTGAACAAAATCAATTGTGCCATCAAGGGGATCGATGATGAATAGTTTTTGTTTGCTTAAACGTGATGCATCATCGGTATCTTCTTCACTCAACCAAGCAACATCAGTAAAGCAGGATAAAGTTTCACGAATAATCTTATCGGAAGCAATATCAGCATCTGTGACAGGGGATTTATCTTCTTTAATTTCTACGTTAAATCCCTTTTCGTAAATTTCCATGATTTTTTCACTTGCAAGTTTACCTGCTAAAATCATCTTTTGGAGAATCGTCTCGTACATTTCAAAATTCCTTTTCTTCATTCATGCGATCAACAACCTTTTGAACATCATCAAATGTAGTCAATCGACAACCAGCCGCAGGAACATGTCCACCGCCATTAAAGCAGACCGCAACTTGCTGAACATTATAATGACCATTACTACGAAGTTCGCAACGAATTGTACCATCGCTTTGTTCGGTAAATGCCGCCCACATCGGATGATCATCAAGAAGTGATAATAAATTAACTTTACCACTCGCTTCATTATCTGATAATCCTAACGGCTCATACATATCCTTAGTGATACAAACATAACAAACCTTACCATCCATTTTAAAGTTGGAGTAGATAACTGAGCGATAACGCAAGTCTCTAGAATTTTGGCGATACAATTCAGAATATAATGCATTCGTATCAATTCCAGTCTTGATTAATTCAATTGCTGTCTCTAATGTTTCTGGACGAGAATCATATTGGAATCTTCCAGAATCTGTCATTAAGCCCATGTATAAATAAAGTGCACTTTCTTTTGATGGTATTTTTCCATAACGCAAAATTAAACATCTCGTGATAATCGCAGTGCAAGAAGCTGCATTTTCATCACGCAATACAGGAAAAGGTTGTTCATATTGTTTTACATGATGATCAATACAAACAATAGATTTTGCAGTACGAATACGTTGATCTTCCACACGATCTAAATCAGAAAGATCAACCATTAACGCTAAAGAATTTTGGATTGTTTCATCATCAACAATATCGCTGGGTTCGATGAAGCGGGGTAAATAGGTAGGATGCGTTCCCACAGCAAAAATTTTCTTTTGAGGAAACAATGTCTTTAAGGCATGCTTCATGCCCATTACTGATCCGACACAATCGCCGTCTGGGTTTTTATGTCCAAAAATGACAATACTCTCTGCTTCTTCAAGTGCGGCGAAAACTGCTTCACGTTCACTGTCAAAATAATTCATTTTCGTTGCTACCTTTCTTTTTGTACGAAAAAGCCCTCTTGTTTTAAAAGGGCTTTTTTATTATTAATCGTTATCGTCTGAATCTTCATCCTCATCGCCAACTAATAATTCATCTTCATCTTCTTCATCTGTGGCATAAGGATCATCATCAACTTCTTCATCCTCGTAATCATCGCGATCATCAGAATCATCGATATCTTCCAAATCTTCAGAATCATCAATGTCATCGATATCGTCGAAGATATCTGTCTTCTTCTTTTTCTTTTTACGAGTGTCCGGAAGATCATCTTCGGAATAAACATCGTTCATATCAATATGAACATTCTTATAAAGTTCATGTTCACGAAGTGACCATGTGTTGTTTTCTTTTAAAACAAAACGGCCATCCAAAGTCATATCAGTATAAAAACGTGAAACGAGTCGTGCAAAAGCTTCTTCAGAAAGGCCAAGATTTTCGCAAATGCCTTGGCAAAGTTCTAAAAACGCGACTGGATTTTTATCGCCAGAATCGTATCTTTCTGTCATAATTTCATAGGCGGTATCTACTAAAGATTTTTTAAGCATAATATAATCTCCTTTTATTTATCACTTAAAGTATACATATCTACAAGAATTAGCAAAAGAAAAATTAATTATTTTCTACTTTATCGCTGGAAACCATTCTTTCCGGGGCTTCAACAGCAATTAAATTTAGGGCAGATGCAAGAACATAACGACAAGCCTCTACCAAACCCAAGCGTTCTCTTGTCAACTCAGGGTTCTTATCATCAATAACACGGCACTTGGTATAAAATTCGTTAATTGTTTGAGCCAAAGTATGAATATAATTTGTAACCTTATATGGTTCGTTTTCTAACGTAGCATTCTTGATTACATTGGTATAATCTTTCAAAAGAATTAAGAGATCCTTTTCAGATTCACTGGTAAGTTGCGAACAAGAATAATCAATAGGATAGAAAGAACTTGCATTTTTCATAATGCCACAAAGACGCGCGTGGGTGTATTGGGCATAATACACTGGGTTTTCGCTTCCCAATGTTTTAGCTAAATCAATATCAAAGTCTAAATGAGAAGTTCCGCTTCTAGAAACAAAGAAATAACGAACAGAGTCAACGCCGACTTCGTCAATCAATTCTTTCATCGTGATCGCGTTGCCGGTGCGTTTGCTCATCTTAAATTCTTCACCATTTTTGAATAATCTAACCATCTGAACAAGACAGACATTTAAAGCCTCTGGATTATGGCCCAAATCTTTTTGAGATGATTTCAAGCGTGCAATATAACCGTGGTGATCTGCACCAAACATATCGATAAGAAGATCAAAACCACGATTGAATTTGTCATTGTGATAGGCAATATCCGGCAATAAATAAGTGTAATTACCATCCGTTTTAACTAATACACGATCTTTATCATCACCATCTTTTGTTGTGTCGAGCCATAACGCCCCTTCTTGTTCATAGCAGAAAGGTCTCAACTGCTCTAAGACTTTTTCCACATCTCCGCGATTGCGAATTGCTTTTTCAGAAGTATATACGTCCTGATCAACACGGAAATCATGTAGGTCTTTTTTAATTGCATCAAGAAGTTTATCACCGCCAAACTTTTTAAAATCTTCTAAATGCGATTCCGGTTCATTCACGTATAAATCGCCAATTTCTTCTTTTAATTCTTGTGCGAGCTTGATGATTTCCGGACCATGATAACCATCATCCGGCATAGCTCTTTCAATTCCAAAGAGAGATAAATAACGAATCATTAACGATTCTGCCAAATGATCCATTTGAACACCGGCATCATTTACATAGTATTCTCTGGTAACATCATAACCTGCTTTTTTATAAAGTCTAGCAAGACAATCTCCTAAAGCAGCGCCTCTCGCATGACCTAAATGTAAAGTTCCTGTCGGATTAGCAGAAACATATTCAATATTGACTTTGATTCCTTTACCAAGGTCCAAATCACCATAATGCTGAGGATCATTAACGATAGTTTTGATGATGCTTCCTAATTCATCTTGTTTTAAGAAAAAGTTAAGAAAACCCGGTTTTGCAGCTTCGATGTGATCCACGCCTTCAAGTTTGAATTCGGCAATGATTTTCTCCGCTAACACCATCGGATTCGTTTGAAATGATTTTGCTTTTCTCATAGCGAGATTCGATGCGTAATCTCCGTGTTCTCGCGTATTTGATGGAGAAAGTACTATTTCATCATCTTTAACTTCTCCGCCAAGAGCAATAATAACTCTTTTTAATTCTTCTTTGATTTGTTGCTGAATATCCATATTAATTTTCATCCTTTAATATACATACTTGACTATAAACAATAATCGCACGTTCTTGACCGACTTCTGCAAGACCTTCTCCTGTATTAAAATGAACTGCCACACGATCTTTAGATATCGCAAGGAGTTGCGATAATGCAGTACGAATTTCTTCTCGATAATTCATCAATTTTGGTTTTTCTAAATGAATATCTACTGTAACATTCTGTATCTTATAATGTAATTCGCGAATGGAATTCAGGGCGCTTTCCAAAATCATAACAGAATTCATATTCTTTGTTTTCTCAATGTTATCGGGGAAATAATAACCAATGTCATTTTTGCCAATAGAAGAGTATAATGCGTTGCTTAACGAGTGAAGCAATACATCCCCATCCGAATGAGCATCCACTGTCTTATTCGAAGGAATTTTAACTGTGGATAAAAGAATATTTCCAGGCACATTTACCAAGCGATGAATGTCGTAACCAAACCCGGTGCGAATATCAAAATTTATCATACTTACTTTTTCTTTGCGGCAGAACGAATAAAGAGAATGTCTCCATCTTTGACAAGATAATCCTTTCCTACCGTTTGCATTTTTCCTGCTTCTTTTACCGCTAACTCAGTTCCAAGACGAATTAAATCATCATAAGAATAAACTTCTGCTTTCAAAAAGAACTTTTGGAAATCTGAGTGAATAACTCCCGCACACTCGGGGGCAGTATATCCCTTATGGAAGGTCCACGCTCTCACTTCATCTTCACCACCAGTGAAGAAAGTACGTAGTCCAAGAATGTGGTATGCGGCAAAAGTAACTTTGTCCAAACCTGTTTGATTTGTGCCGAGGCTTTCAAGATACTCCCTTCTTTCTTCCGAAGATATGTGCGAGAGTTCTTCTTCCATTTTGGCAGAAACTGGTATGCATTCTGCACCTTGCTGATGAGCAAAATCAACCAATTGTGCAAAATATTTATTTGCCATCGGATCAGCATAGCTATCTTCATCCACATTGCCAACATAAATGACAGGTTTCATTGTGATAAGATTGAATTCTTTGGCAATTTCTTGTTCATCGACAGAAAGAACAACATCCTTTGCCATTTGTTCATGCTGGAGTCCTTCTATCAATTTATGAAGGGCTGACACCTCTGTCAACGATTGTTTATCTTTCGTAGTAAGAGCCTTCCTCTCGATTTTTTCCAAACGCTTGGTCATCACATCGATATCAGCGAGCATCAACTCTAAATTGACTTCCATCGCATCTGAAACGGGATCGACAGCTCTACCATTATATGTGAGAATTTCCGAGGAATCAAAGCAACGGACAACATGAATAATTGCATCTGTATTTCTAATATTCCCCAAGAATTGATTTCCTAAGCCTTCCCCTTTCGAAGCTCCTTTGATCAATCCGGCAATATCCGTAAATTCAAAAGTTGCTCGTACCGTTTTCTTAGGATTAAAAATTTTAACCAATTCATCTACACGAGGATCGTTAACTTCTACAACACCCGTGTTAGGATCAATAGTGGCAAAGGGATAATTTTCCGCTAAAATATCACTATTTGTGATTGCGTTGAACAATGTCGATTTACCAACATTAGGCAATCCAACAATACCTGCAGTTAAACTCATACATTCTTCTTTCTATTCTTTGTCATACATTCCAAAGAAATTTTTATCTATCTTTCCACATAAACGACCATATCTTCTTTAGGAAGTATCGTCACAATATTCTTTTGCACACCTTCTTCAACAACATAAAGACGAGTATAGTTACCAAGAAGTTCTTGAATTGCACTCTCATAGCGAGCCAATTTCGAACCCGGAACAATTTTCATCATCTTATCCTCTTGTCCAGTTTCCTTAAACGTAAGAGTTATCGCTTTTGTCAATCGGCGAATAAACTTTTTCTCCACAACACTTTCTTGATTGTCATTCACAACAGAAAGCGGGAGTTGTGCAAGACCGAGAGTATCAAAATCTTTATCTGTGACAGGAACCTTCGACGCCTCATCTAAATAAAGTCCATTATAAAGATAAGTGGCTCCATCGAGCGTTTGTTCACCCATAAAGTCAACACCCAAACTATCATAATCAACGATGTCTTTCATATTGAAATACTGCGAATAAGTTAGATTGGGAACTTCTGTATAATTTCCATCGGCTGAAAGGTTTGCAAATGTTTTGACTTTAAAGGACCACTGATAGAAAATTTTCAAATTTAAAGTAAAGTTTTCCATCGGCATATCCGTATTGATATTAACTATTTCTTTACCTTGTGTATCCAAAGAATAGAAATATGTTGCATCTAAATGATTGTTTGTATCCTGTACCGACTCTAACGCTTTTTCAAAATCTGTCAAATAGGAAACAATGCTCTCACCCGGTTTCACCACAAAAGATTTGTTTTCTAAACGAGTTCCTTCAAAGTTATCCGGATAATCATAATTTAAAGATAAAATCGGATAATCATCATAGACAGCTGTCAAAAGCAAATCGGTGTCAGGAAGAGGATGAATAAAATTAAAGACGCCTCCCTTTTCATCAACAAAGTAAAGGAAATCCCCACTGTCTTTCACTGGAAGATGGGCATCATAAAACTCTGTTCCTAAAATATCGCCTTCGTAGTAATCAGAAAACGTTTCAGAAGTTAATCCATTGACCATTCCGCCTGCATAATCTAATACAACATTGATATGATCATCCCATTTCAAATAAATATCCATATCATTATCCATAATGGAGGAATTTAAGGATATCGGATTTTTAAAGGCCGGATCGGTATAAAAACCAGCAAATCGATGTTCTTTTGTCTCGACTGGATAATAGCGATAGCCTGTCGCTTCAGCGCCAAAATCAATTCCTAAATCACGTTTAATCTGAGCGATTAAATTTTGTGAAAAATCCACTTCTTTCGTTTGGAATGATTGATCTGAAACACCATCTAAATTGTAATGAATAGTAATTTTAGGATCTTTTTTCCAATGAGCATACAGCGTAAAACTCTCTTGATCTAAAGGTCTTGGGAATACCATGTTTCCTTCAGAAAAAGCTGTATTATCAAATTTGTAAACACCTTTTTCTTGTGTGACATCTAACTGATAATATGTTTCTTTATTCTCGTTTTGTACGGCCTTCAACGGGTATTCGGTATACCAATATTCAAAGGTGAGATGAGATCCGTCCGCTTTTGCAGTTGGAAGAGCATCTGTTGAAATTGGTTTATTGACATATCCATGTAAATTTTGACCTTTGAATGACTCCGGATTTTTCTCTGGTTCAACTAAAATACCATTTTGAGAAGCCGCCTCAGTTAAATCAAAAGAAAGAGTCACTAACTTTTCATAATAAGCATACAAAGTATCCTCAACATAGGGATAATGAAAATAATATTTACCATCAGTCTCATCAAATTGCTTGCTGACGATTCGATAAGAACCATCTTCTTTCTTTTCACGCCATCCTACAAATTCATATCCTTCTTTTGTAGGATCGGGAATATCAACTTCAACTTTTGCACCTGCTGGTCCCACTAATTCCATCGTATTAAAATCAGCCGGAAAAGAGCCACCATTGAGATCAAAAATGATCTTCCCCATCAACTTGTTTCCACAAGAAGAAAGCGGCGCAATCATAGTCAAACAGGTCATAGAAACTAAAAGTTTTTTATTAAAGCTATGCATTGATAACCCCTCCTTTGACAATAATCAGAGAATAACTTCCTCGTGCATTAACGCACGAGGAAGTGAAAAAAGAAATTCTATTTATGTTCGCGACGCGGTTTGCGATCTTGACGAGGA
This sequence comes from uncultured Mollicutes bacterium, assembly GCA_900539865.1. Classification (GTDB taxonomy): domain Bacteria; phylum Bacillota_I; class Bacilli_A; order RFN20; family CAG-288; genus Enterosoma. The sequence goes on from UQDS01000002.1 coordinate 100,700, forward strand.
GCGCGTTCCGGGCGTTCAACATAACCTTCTGGTTTCGGAAGGAATTCGCGATGAGATACATCGACTCTACCTTGAGCATCGATTCCAGTGATGATAACTTTGAGTGTATCACCAAGGTTGCAGACATCTTCAACTTTTTCAACACGTTTCCAATCTAATTTAGAAATGTGACATAAAGCATCAGTGTTTCCGAAGAGATTGACAAAGCAACCATAAGATTCAACGCGAACAACTTTCGCATCATAGACTTCACCAACTTCGGGAACTTTAGCAATAGACATAATCATGCCATAGGCTTTTTCAATCATATCTTTGTGGACGGAATAAAGAATAACTCTACCATCATCATTAATATCAATTTTGACATCTTTGTTGCATTCATCAATGATACCGTTAATCACCTTGCCTTGCGAGCCGATAACTTCACGGATCTTGTCTGTTGCGATTTCAAATCTCTTCATCTTCAAAGCATAATCAGAGAGTTCTCTTCTCGGCTCCGGAATTGCCGCGAGCATGACGTCAAGAATTTGTTTTCTTGCCGGTTTTGCTTGATAGAGAGCTTCACGCAAAATTTCTTTGGTGATACCACGGATTTTAATATCCATCTGTAATGCAGTGATACCATTTGGAGTACCCGCAACTTTAAAGTCCATATCGCCAAGGTGATCTTCCATACCCTGGATGTCAGTGAGAATGGTATAAGGATGATTGCCATCCAACGGACCAGAAGTGATCAAACCCATCGCAATACCAGAAACAGGTGCTTTTAAAGGAACACCAGCATCCATCAAAGCCATGCAAGAAGCACAAATAGAAGCCTGTGAAGAAGAACCGTTAGATTCGCAAACATCAGCAACACAACGAATGGTATAAGGGAATTCTTCTTCGGAAGGAATGACATAACTCAAAGCTCTTTCGCCAAGATTACCATGACCGATTTCACGGCGACCGGGAGTACCCATTCTACCAAGTTCGCCAACAGAGAAAGGCGGGAAATTGTAATGATGCATCCATCTCTTAGTAGTATCACCAGTGATATCATCGAGAATTTGAGCATCATCTAAGGAACCTAAAGTACAAGCGGAAATTACTTGTGTTTGACCACGAGTAAACATCGCAGAGCCATGAGCTCTAGCTAAGAGGTGAACCTGAGCATCTAAAGGACGAATTTCGTCTGTTTTTCTTCCATCCGGACGCACTTTGTCAACAGTGATCAATCTGCGAACTTCATTTCTAACAACAATTTCTAAAACTTCTTTCGCCTCGTTCACAGCAAGATCATGTGCCTGCGTTGTTTCATATTTTTCACCAGTTAAGAAGTTTGCTTGATCAACTAAATCAATCACTTCTTTTTCTAAGGCGTCAATCGTATTTTGTCTTTCAAGTTTATCAAAGATAGAAACTGCTTTGATAATTCTATTTTCTGTTGTTTCGCTTTGACCTTCCGCGATATAATTTCTACATTTTGCAGCAAATTCTTCATCAATATGATAGATGTTAAGAGGTCTCTTTTCCTTACCGCAAGCAGCGACAATTTCCTTCTGGAAAGCACAAAGCTGCTTGATAGCTTCATGACCAAACATCAAAGCTTCTAACATATCATCTTCGCTAACTTCTGCTGCGCCAGCTTCAACCATGTTAATTGCTTTTTCTGTACCAGCAACAGAAAGATTTATATCCGAACGTTCCATCTCATCCTGTGTGGGGTTGATAATAAGCTGACCATCCACTCTACCGACATGAACACCAGCAATCGGACCTTCAAACGGGATGTCGGAAACACAAAGTGCTAAAGAAGCACCAAACATTGCTGTCATATCAGTGCAAGCATCCGGATCAGCAGACATCACCTGACAAGTGATCTGAGTTTCGTTAACATATCCTTCCGGGAACATCGGACGAATCGGACGGTCAATCAAACGAGAAATCAAAGTTTCTCTTGTAGACTGTCTTCCTTCTCTTCTTAAGAAAGAACCAGGGATTTTACCAGCCGCATACTGACGTTCAAAATAATTGACCGTAAGCGGGAAGAAATCCTGACCTAACTTAGCTTCTTTTGCGCCACAAACAGCACAAAGAACGGCGGTATCGTTAAATTTAACAAAAACAGAACCGTCAGCCTGTTTTGCGATTTCTCCGGTCTCAACAGTGAGATTCTTGCCGAAGAAATCTAAAGAAAACACTTCTTTTGACATTTCTTTTACCTCTTTAATATCTTTGTAATTGTATCATATAAAAATAATATTTAGTACTAAAATATATATAAATATATATATACCGTTTTCTTCTTATCTCACATATTGTTCATCTTCAAAAGATGTTAATAAAAATATTATTCTATTTTTCGGGATTTTTATCGTTTTTTACTAAATTTTAAAAGAATAGAAGAAATTGAGATTATAACAACACTCTTCTAATTTTGATTCTCAAAAAGCCAAAAGGTGTACAATGTGGTATTTTATATATTAGACATATCGATAAAAACCGGAAAGGAGATCTTTACATGAACAACAATGCAAATCTTTTAACGCTTTATTCTTTACTCAGTCAGATTGAATTATATAAGCACACCATAGAAGTTTTAAACTACGATATGGAAACCGCAGTCCCACCAAAAGGAATGATTGACGATGCCGATGGCATATCATTCTTCAGCGCTAAAATCTTCGAAATCGAAAAAAGCGCAGACTATATCGATGCAGTAACTTCACTTTATCAAAACGACTTAGCAACGCTTGATGAATACAATAAACGACTTGTAACCTTGTTATATCGAAACATTGAAAAAGATAAAAAAGTCACACCTGAATTGCACCAAGAAATGACAAAACTCTTCAATGAAGCATATATAACTTGGATCGATGCCAAGGCAAAAAATAGTTATCCTATTTTTAAAAACACATTAAAAAACATTGCTGATATTGAAAAAAAGAGAATTTCTTTACGCGATAATTACAATCCTCAAAAGCCCTACGATTCTTTATTTTCTGACTATGAAGAAGGATTTGATTCCGAAGATTTAGATCAATTCTTTGACGAACTAGAAAAAGGAATTGTTCCTTTGGTTAAGAAAATTAAAAATTCCAATTACACGCCTCGACATGATTTCTTGCATAGACCAGTAAGTATCAGCAAACAAGAACGTTTTTCAAAAGAACTTTTAAAGTTTAACGGCTTTGACTTTGAACGCGGATCTCTTTCTACGACCGAACATCCATTCACCGCTCAACTTTCTTATAATGATACCCGCGTTACCACACATTATTACGAAACAAACTTTATTTCCAATATGTACTCCATCATTCACGAGGGAGGACACGCCCTCTTTGGTCAAAATATACCAGAAGAAGTTTTTACAAAACACCTTGGAGAAGGATCTCTTTCCATGGCAAAACACGAATCTGTCTCAAGATTTTATGAAAATGTCATCGGAAGAAGTAAAGAATATATCCACGCTATCTACCCCCTTTTCAAGGAAATATTCAGTGAAGAATTCTCCGATGTCAGTGAACAAGATTTATACGAGGGAGTAAACTATGTCGACTTAAACAATTCTATCCGCACGGAGGCGGATGAATTAACCTACTCGCTCCATATTATCATTCGTTATCGACTAGAGAAAAAGATTTTGGAAGGAAAAGCAGACATCGAACATTTAGATCAAGAATGGAATCTCCTTACAAAAGAAATCTTAGATATTGATAACATCGATGCCTCTACTGGCATCTTACAAGATGTTCATTGGACCTCTGGTTTCGGTTACTTCCCCACCTACGCCTTAGGAAATGCTCTGAATTGTATTTATGTCAAACGCATGTGCAAAGAAATTGATTTCAACAAGGTCGTATCTGAAGGTAAAATGAATATCATCTTAAATTGGATGAAAGAAAATGTTTTTAAAAAAGCCTCTCTTCTTGATACGAAAGAATGGATTGAAAATATCTCCGGTGAGAGCTTCTCGGCAAAAGACTATATCGATTATCTCACTGCCAAATTCAGTGAAATATATCATCTAAACTAGAAAGGATAACATTATGATTCAACATTTCAACAGCGATTTTAAAAATCTAGAAGACATTAAAATTGAGCGCCCTGATAAAAATGAAATCATTCGCGCCATTTCTGAATTAGACACTCGTCTTAACAACGCACAAAACGGAGAAGATGCAGTTCAAGTTGTCAAAGACTACTTCGCTTTAAGCGATGATATCGCCTCTGCCTTTTCCCTTATCAACATTCATCACACCATCAATACTGCCGATGAATATTATTCCGATTTAAATGATCTCATGGATGAGATTTCCCCCAGCATCAACGAGGCCACAAATCAATTCGACAAAGATTTTTACAATTCCAAATTCCGCGACGATCTCGTCGCTGCTTTCGGAAGTCTTTACTTTGAACAAGTCGCCTTATCTATGAAGACTTTCAACAGTGAAATTGTTCCGGATTTAGTAGAGGAAAACAAACTGGTATCTGAGTATACAAATCTTCTCGCCTCTGCCCTCATCGAATACAATGGTCAAAAATATTCTCTTCCTCAAATGGGTAAGTTCACCAAATCTATGGATCGCAATGTAAGAAGAGAGGCTAGCTTAAAAGTCAATGAATTTTACAGCGCTAACGACGAAAAAATCGGTGAAATCTATACACGCATGGTGGAAGTAAGAACAAAAATCGCTAGAAAACTCGGTTATCAAAACTTCCTTCAATTGGGTTATGATCGCATGGGAAGACTCGATTGGACACCAGAAGATGCAAAAGAATACCGTCAGAAAATTTTAACCTATATCGTTCCGCTCTCTAACCAAATTTTCCAGGCACAAAAAAAACGCTTAGGCTATGGTGAAGACACTCGTTATTACGACTATGCAATCTTTTATAAATCAGGTGACCCTACGCCAAAAGGTAGTCCCGATCAATTGATTGATGCCGCAAGAAAGATGTATGCGGAACTCTCCCCGGTTGCCAGCACATATTTCAATTTCATGGTCGAACATAATTGCATGGATGTCATCGCCAAAGCAAACAAGGCTGGCGGTGGTTACATGGACTATATTCCGAGTTTAAAAACCGCATTTATTTTTTCTAATTTTAATGGTACAAGCGGTGATGTTGATGTTCTCACTCATGAATTCGGCCACTCCTTGCAGGGATTTCTCGGCGCCGAAAACACCATTGTCCCTTCCTATCGTTCCCCTGGTATGGAATGTTGCGAAATGCATTCAATGAGCATGGAGTATCTAACTTACCCTTGGATGAATCTCTTCTTTAAAGAAGACACGGAAAAATACCTGTATGAACATCTTTGTGACGCCATCACTTTCATCCCCTATGGTTGTATTATCGACGCTTTCCAAACACATTGTTACGAACACCCTGAATTGACTCACAGTCAACGAAAAGCATATTTCCGCCAATTAGAAAGAACTTATTTACCCCATCGTCAATATCAAGACAGCCCTTATTTAGAAAGCGGCGGTTTCTGGGAAAAACAAATGCACATTTTCCAATGCCCTTTATACTATCTTGACTATACGATCGCTCAAGTTGTCGCTTTAGAATTCTTCACAGAAGCAAACCGCGATCACAAAAAAGCATTTGAAAAATATCTCGCCTTTGATCGTCTTGGTGGAACTTTACCTTTCCGTGCCCTCTTAAACAAAGCCGCTATCGACAACCCAATGGACGGCGACACTCTCAAACGCGTTTCCGAAGAAATCATGAACTATCTTTCCACTTTTGATCTTTCTAAATTAGATCGTTAATCAAGTAGTAAGAGACAATGTTTCAACTCTTTATTTCTTCCACATTGTCTCTTACTTTTTTCTTTTCATATTCGTTTTTCTTTGTTATAATGAACATGCGATTCAGGGAAAGGTGAAATTCCTTCTCGGCGGTATACCCCGCAAGAAACTTTTGTTTCAGGATCTGGTGAAATTCCAGGGGCGACAGTAAAGGCTGGATGGAAGAATGGCAATATGATTTTTTTCATATCACCTTACTTTTTTTAACCTGAAACGCGTGTTTCAGGTTTTTTTATTAACAGAAAGGTAATTTATGAGAAGAAAAACAAGTGAAGTCATTGTACAAATGACAACTCTAGCATTGCTCTCTGCATTAGGTTTTGTCCTCATGAGCTTTGTTAGATTCCCCTACCCCATCGCCCCCTGGCTAATGATTGAATTTTCTGATTTGGTTGTACTGATCGGATATGCAATGTATGGTTTTACAGGCGGCTTTACAATTAGCATATTAAAAACATTGCTCGATTTTGCAATTCATGGTATTGTTGGACCCTTTGGCATCGGAAATATCACCGCTCTCATCACATCATTAACCTTTACTTTTTGTCTTTTCTTAAGCGCTAAAGTATTTCACCTTTTCAACAAAGGATGGAAAATGCGAATTGTCGGTTATGTTTCTATCATCCTTTTAGAAGCCTTTATCCTCACTTTCTTAAACATCTTGTTTATCACTCCAACCTTTATAACAGGTAGATTCACTACTTGTTTTGATAGCGAAGCAGTCGCTGCCGTTATCGAAGGTATGAAACAATATATTTCCGGATTTTCCTATTTTGGTTTAGTTTTCATTGTCTACTTCCCCTTCAACCTACTCAAAGGTGTAATTTCTTGCCTGCTTTACGAATTGGTTTTCAACAGGCTCCTCTTTGTTTTCATGCAACGTTCTCCGAGAATACAAAAGTATTTTGTCAGTGCAAACTTCATGAAACACAGTTCTCAAAACAAAGTTACAGAAAATAATAACGGGGAATAAACTTCCCCGTTATTGTATGCCCTTACAATTTTTAATCAGCGTATAAAACAAATTTAAAAAAACGATAAAAAAGTATAAATTTTAAATATTTTAATCTTTTTGACCAATTTTTATAAATTTCACCACATTTATACAATTGAAAAAAATAATTGATTTAACCTATTGAGAAAGCGCTTAACTATGTTAAAATATAAGCGTTATAGATCTCCTGTAAAACAGGAAAAGCAATAGGAAAGGAGTCCGTTATGCAGACAATTTTTAAAGACCAAAAACCAATGACATTAGAGGAGGAAAACGACCTCATTGAAAAGAACCTCGTCGATTTGGTTTACAACGCAGCTTACTTAGAGGGCGTTCGTACCTCCTTTGTTGAAGCAAGAGCATTTATCTTAGAAGGAACAGAACCTTCTGGTCCTCGCCCCACCGGTTTAAAAAAGTTAAAGAATTTAAAAACCGCATACATGAGATTGATGGAAAAAGACATGCTGGATGAGCCGACCGATTTAGCCACATTATGTGAACTTAATCGCATTGTCAACGGAAGAGGCGTCAGCGATGAACCCGGTAGAGTTCGTTCTGTTGCTGTCACCATTTCCGGAACAGAATATGTCCCTCAAATTCCCGATCCTTATACGGTCAATAATACCATCCGCGACATTGTGGAACAGAAAAAGACCTTTATCGAAAGAGGTCTTGACCTTTATTGCTATTTGATGCGTGAACAAGTTTTTGTCGATGGTAACAAGAGAAGCGCAAACTTATTGTGCAATCAATTCTTATTACGCCATGGACAAGGTATCTTCTCCATCCGTCCTGAAAGAAATGATGAATTCTTACAAAAACTTGTTTCCTATTATGAAAGCGGCGATCCTACTGATTTAAAGATCTATATCTACGAAAATTGTTTCTATACCGACCCCACTCTTCCTTACATTGATGATTAATTCAAAATAATAATAAAATGGCTATCCATCACGGATAGCCATTTTTTATTTCGTAATCTTAAATTGGTTTTAATAATTTCCCCAAACTTTCTTCTCTAAACCAGGAAAATCGACATATGGATTGCGGTTGTTTTGAAAACTATATACCGCATTATTGCGGTCGATTTCTTTTTGAGAAACAGGATCTTCTTCTGCCCACTTGAGATAAAGGTTGATCGCCCACTTCGATAAAGAAGGATAGGTGTTTCTAGCAAAACAGGCATAGTTCTCCATACTGCTCATCTTGTCTTCATAACAAGTGACAAAATAGAAATAGATTCTTGCAAAATCGCCTTTATATTCATCGATAGGCTCAAAAGCTTTACCTGAATAACCTGATGCTGTACTTGTACCAAGCATACTACCATTGGAGCTGGTATAAGTCGGATTACTCACTTCTGCGTGCGGGTAATTGCTACGCATACCATTCACTTTTCCATCGGTTGGAACCACGTGGAAGGCATCGCTTCTCATCGGAGATCTCTTGTTAAACACACTCTGCGGAATGGTATGTTCTCTATTATAACAATCGCCTTCTTGTGAATAGTTTCCACAAGTTCCGCTGCCGTAATAAAACTTTTTGTTGGAATACATATCCCAGACAGTTCCATCAGGACGAATGTCACTCTTTTTATACACGTTATATAATCCGCTATAACCAACATCCGTATGTTTGCTAATCAATTTAAATAAATCTGTTTTAAGTGCAGCACCTGTCAAAGAAAAGTCTACCTTATTGCGATAATATTCCGGAATGTCTTCCATGGGTTCACTGGGCTTTTCTGTGCTGACAGAAGAATCCGGTTTAACAGACGAAACAGAACCCTCTGTATCACTTTCGCTATTTGGTGCAGTCGTAGTCACGGAATCTTGCGTTGATTCTGTAGGCTTGTCACTCGGAAGGTTTGTATTCCCACCGCAAGAAATCAACGTCAACGAAGCTAAGACTGCAAACAACAACACTCTTTTCATAATTACCCCCATAAAATCATTAAACGATATTATAATCTTTTCTTTCCATTTTTTCATCATGTATTTATAATAGATGAGGAAAGACCGAGGTAAATTATGGCTCGTATCGTTTTAGTTGGAGGAGGTTCTTCCTCTGGAAAGTCATATGTGACACGTAATGTCATCGATAAAATTGGTGAAGAAAACATCTGTCGTTTAACAATTGATGATTACTACAAGGATCAAACAGATGTTCCACTAGAAGTCAGAAGGAAAGTCAATTACGATCACCCGAAAGCCTTTGACTGGAAACTTTTAAGATCACAAATCATGGACTTGAAAAATGATAAGCCCATTGACAAACCTGTTTACGACTTCACAATTCATAATCGTTCTGATAAAGTGGAACACATTATCCCTAAAAAAATCATTTTAGTCGAAGGTATTATGGCTTTGGTCGATAAATCCTTACGCGAAATGGGAGACTTGAAAGTCTTTATTACCGCTTCACCAGAAGTGAGATTTTTAAGAAGATTTATTCGTGACCACAGCGAAAGAAAAAGAAGCTATGAAAATATTGTCAGCCAATATTTAAAAACGGTTGCACCGATGTATGATGAAATTATCGCGCCAAGTGCGAACTACGCCGATTTAATCATCAACAATGATGGAATCGCTAACCTTGCTATCGACGTTCTCACTTGTGTTTTGCACGAAGAATTAGATAAAGCGAACGACGCCAATTTAAAACCTGTTTTACCTTCGAATGAATTCAGCGAAGAAATCTTAAATAAGGTTTTCGGAAATAGCATGAAAAACTAGTTGACATTTTTCTGATTTCAAGATATAATTAACTCCGCTGTAATAAGCGGATTTATTGGGGCTGTAGCTCACCTGGGAGAGCGCCTCCATGGCATGGAGGAGGTAGCGAGTTCGATCCTCGTCAGCTCCACCAATAAAAAAATATAAAGCAAACTCATTAGAGTTTGCTTTTTTCTTTAAAAACTCGATAAAATAAATTTTGTTTTCGCTATCTTTTGTGTAAATCACTTGCTCAAATACATCATTTCAATTATTTTTTATATTTTTCTTGCAATCCCCTCTTATCTTCGGTATAATTTTTGTTGCCTATTTGGCTGCGTAGCTCAGTTGGTAGAGCAGTCGGTTCATACCCGATATGTCGAGAGTTCGACCCTCCCCGCAGCCACCATTAGGGATCAATAGCTCAATTGGTTAGAGCCCTCGGCCCATAACCGAGTGGTTGCAGGTTCAAGTCCTGCTTGATCCACCAATTGAGAATTTTGCCTAGCTATGCTAGGTTTTTTTATTTTTACTCTCCCTTTAAAGCAACATATTGAATCGTATGTCTTGCCCCCTGCTCTATGACCTTAAGTAGGTCTTCACACTTCAATTTAAGGGTTGTTGTATTTACCAAGGGGTGAATTAGAATATATTCTTCTTTTAAAAAATCCTGATCAATTAAAAATGTCACCTTTTGTTCTACATCATTTATCAAACATAACGGACTGCACGCCCCCATGGTCACATGCAAAAGCTCTTGCATCTTGTCTTCTGTTGCAAAAGAAAGACGGGCAGAATTGATTTGATTTGATATCTCCTTTGTTTTAAATTTTTTATCTCCAGGTAAAAACAGCAAATAAAATTTTGTCTGCTGACGGTTACAAAGGAATAAATTTTTAAACACCTTTCCTTCTTTCATACTCTTTTCCACGTCTTGATAATCCGCCATTGTATATAAAGGAGCGTGATCCACGCGCTCATATACAATCTTCATCTTATCTAGAACATCATATACTTTACATTCCTTGTTTGATCGATTTAAGAGATCATCCGGTTTTCCTATAAAAACTTTCATCAATAAATCCTCTCAACACTTTGTGTTTTCACTCAACTTATTTTATAATAACGCATATATGGAACAAGAAAGAATACAGAAAATTTTATCGTCGTTAGGTGTTTGCTCACGCCGCAAAGCGGAACAGTTTATTTTAGAAGGCCGCGTTTTTGTAAATGGGAAACAAGTGAGTGAACTTGGTTTTAAATGCTCAACAGAAGACGAAATATCTATCGATGGAGAGATTGTAAACTCTCACCAAGAAAAGTCACCTGTCTATTTAGCGTTTAACAAGCCCTACGATGTTGTATCAACCCTTTCTGACCCGCAAGGAAGAGCTACGGTGTTAGACTATGTTTCCAAAAAATACGGCCGCGTATTTCCTGTAGGAAGACTCGATCACAATTCTACTGGTTTAATGATTTTGACAAATGATGGCGAGTTTGCAAACTTGGTTACACATCCTTCTTCTGCGCCTGAAAAAGAATATTTGATTAAAGTAAAAAACAAACTCCGCGGCGATGAGGTTGAAAAGCTCGCACAAGGATTATATGTTTACCAAGATGGTTATACAGCTTTGCCGTGTAAAGCTGTTGTCTTAAAAGAAGAAGATGATGGCGCCATCATGTCAATTACATTGCGACAGGGAAAAAAGAGACAAATTCGCCATATGATGGAAACGTTAGATCATCCGGTACGAATGCTCATTCGTATTCGCATCGGTTCTATCCTCTTAGGTGACTTAAAAGAAGGCGAAGTTCGTGAAATACCTTCCGAAGAGATTGAAAAGATGATTCAACAGTGTCTTTATGATAAATCGCACAACAGCTTCCTCAAGGAGGACTTTGCCTATGACAGCGACTAAACATGAACACACTTATACCAGAAAAGAGAGAATCTTTCGAATCTCCGTTGTCGCTGTTTTATCTGTCTTAGGATATCTTCTTTTGCTATTAGGTCAATTTGATTTCATGAAAACACCTTTATACATGTTTTGGGAAATCAGTGATCTTGTCGTTTTAATCGCGATGGCTCTTTATGGTCCTGTATCTGCAATTATAGTCACGACTATAAAGATGTTATTATTCTTTTTAACTAGATTTGATGGGGTTTTCTATCCTATCGATTCATCGATTTACGCATTATTTGCTTCATCATTAATCTTAATTACAATTTCTTTCTCTTTGAATTATATCGTTCGTTTTTTCAAGCGGCAAACGTTTGTTAAAATCATCGGAGATTTTATTTGTATCGTCTTAACCTCTTTGATTATGACCGCTCTAAGTTATCTTTATTTCACGCCGATGCATTTTCATAACGATCAATTCATAGACATCTCTCAAATAAACACTTCTGCTATTTTAGCTAACAACCCAGAGATATTCCCTGTTCCAAGCCGTGGATTTCTCACCTATATGTTCATTTATCATTTACCATATTATTCCATTAAGTACACGATTGTTTTCATCTTGTTTGAATTGATTTCTTTTTATATTATCAACCCCTATTTGAAAAGCGAATACTTTGGTGTACACCGTTATTTCTTCACCAACAAAAACGATTTTCGCATTCCTTATCACATACTTTCTTTCCGCAAATTCAGCAATGATTATTTCAAAAAGAAAGAATTATCTTCACGCCATCGCAAGTGGATAAAGAAAAGCAACACCAAAAAGACAATTAATTTAGAAGAACAAACAGAAGAAATAAACGACTTTATCATACGCGAGAATTACCTTTACCGCATCACAATCACTGATTCAGGAATGGTACATACAGATGAGATTAAAGCCAATAAAGAAGGTGCTTTACTCATCATGAATTATATGAAAAACTCTTATCCCAACATCCGTTATAAAGTAACCTCTTATCAAGAGGACAACTCTCTTATTCGAGACGCTTCTTCCGACGGCCTTTCTTTTGAACTTTTCCGTCAGGTCAATCACTGCGATAAAGAAATCACAAAAGTCCTCAACGTTGAAATTGTTTTGATAAAAAAGAGCACAAAAAAAGTCGCCTGATAAAAGGCGACTCTTTTTTTGTCTGAATTACTCAGCTTCGATAGCCTGGACAGGGCATCCAGCGATAGCATCGTTGACAGCGGCTTCGTTGTCAGCGGTGACTTCAGCATAAACTTCAGCCTTGCCTTCATCATCGAACTGGAAGACTTCAGCAGCGATGCCAGTGCAAGCACCACAACCGATGCAAAGATCCTTGTTAACAGTAACCTTAGTCATTTTAATTTCCTCCTAAAGTATGGCTTTATTGTACTTATTTTCATTAAAATATGCAACACGCAAATACTTTATTACATTATATGTGGTAATTTTCAAATAAGTTTTCGATTTATTGTTGACATCCGTTGTCTTTTGCGTTATCATAATTCTCGCCTTGAAGATATGGGTCTTTAGCTCAGTTGGTTAGAGCGTTCGCTTGATAAGCGAGAGGTCGGTGGTCCGAGCCCACTAAGACCCACCATAGTAAAAAATGCGTCTTCCTGTGAAGACGTTTTTTTTCACCGTTTTCCCCTGAAGAAAAAGGTCCTTAGGTTAATTTCCTAAGGACCTTTTTTCTTTTCATTTAAACATGAATAATGTCTGTGCTTAAATCGATATCACTGGAAAAATACGCTTTACAAAGCTTTACCATGACTTCAATGTCTTTTGTTCCCATAAGCTCATAAGAAGAATGCATCGCAAGCTGTGGTAAACCGATATCTACAGAAGTAAGAGACACTTCTGCATTCGAAATATTACCGAGTGTAGATCCACCTCTTAAATCGCTGCGATTTGTATATTCTTGATAAGTGAGGTTTTCTTTCTTTGCAATCGCTTTGATAATAGAAGAGGAGTAAGCATCACTTGTATAAGTCTGATTTGCATTATACTTGATGACAAAACCTCCGTTGAGCATCACTTTGGTTGTCGGTGATGAATATTCCATGTGATTGGGATGGTTTGCGTGGGCGTTGTCGATAGAAAGAAGCATCGAGCGGGCAATCGTCTTTTCATAATCGTCTTTTTCCTCTTGGAAACAAGCGACAATTCTTCGTAAAGTCTCCTGAAGAAAAGTTGAATTTGCACCTTGTTTTGTCAAGCTTCCAACTTCTTCATTATCAAAAGAAGCGTAGACAGAAATGCTCTCTTTATTTTCGCTTTCTAAATAGCCGAACAAGGCAGAATATGCAGCCGAAAGATCATCTAATCTTCCACTGGCCAAAAACTCTTTATTTTTACCCAATAAGGCAGGCTTTTCGCGGTTGACTAAATATAAGTCATGAGAAATAACTTGATAAGTCTCATCTAAACCCAGCTTCGTTAATAAATATTTATCAAACGTGAAGTCCTCTTCCACCGTTCCAAAAACTGGTTTCATATCAACATTTGCATTGTAAGAGGCATTTGTATTTACTGTTCGATTCATATGTATAGCTACATTAGGGATTTCTAGTAAATCTTCATCAATATAAAGAAGTTTTGTTTCTAAACCCTTAGGTGATAAAACCATCACACGGCCAGCAATAGTCAACGGGCGATCTAACCATGTGGAATAAATACCTCCACCATAGGGTTCTGTTTCTAACATCAATAGGTTCATGACCTTAAGAAGAGGTTGAGGCTTCAATTTGAAAGTCGGTGAATCGTTATGGGTCGCTGTAATCAAAAACCGCAGTGTGTTTATATCCACTCTTTCCGGCAAGCGAAAAGAAATAATACTGGTATCATTTCTTTTTATGTAATATTTTCCGCTGTTCTCTAAATGATAGTTTTTTCTCTCGTCTAATTTTGTATATCCCTGAGCTACAAGCTCGGTTTCAATATTCTTTACCGCATGAAACGCAGAATGCGATGTGGAAAGAAGAGAAATTAATTTTTCTGAATAATTCATAATAATCACCTCACAAATATTATATATCAAAGCAAAGAAAAACAGCTGCGATAAGGCAGCTGTCTTTTTTTCCAAAACAATTATTCAGTTAAGCAAAGCTTGTTCTTGAGGAGAACCCAAACCAAGTCAACCCAGCCCCAGAAAGGAACGAGAACAGCGAGAACAATACCAAGAATATTTGTTGTCGATGTATCATCGATGACTGCGGTGAGACGAACAATGATTTCGATAATCCAGTTAACACCAGGGATTAAAAGAAGGATAAACTGAACAAGTCTTGGAAGAGAGTTAAACCATTTCATATAGCATTACCTCCAATATGAAACATTTGACACTTATAGTATAGTACCCTTTCACAGATAAAGCGATTATTTTTTACCGAAATCATTTTTTTTGCTGTTTTTGAGAAATTTGTTTCTTTTGATGTGGCATATTAATTTTTTTCTTGAAAGAATGTATTTCAAATGATAAAATGATTTAGCTCTCTATTGAGTGCTTAGCTCAGCGGGAGAGCGCTTCCTTCACACGGAAGAGGTCGCAGGTCCGATCCCTGTAGCACTCACCATCTTTGCCAACTTAGCTCATCCGGTAGAGCAGCTGATTTGTAATCAGCAGGTGGCTGGTCCGAGTCCGGCAGTTGGCACCATTAGAAAATAAGAAACGACACGTAAAACGTGTCGTTTTTTTTCTAAAAAATAATTTTCAATTTAAAAAGAGCTTTTACAAATTCTCACGCAATCCTTTCGGAAGGTAATTTTTAATGCGATTTTTGACTTTCTTTCCAAATCCAAGCGGATAACCTAAATAGCATAATACGACCAGACCATCTTTAACAGTTGAGTCAGAAAGGGAAATTTCATTTCCTCTTATATACTCTTTAGCCAAACTTTCTTCGATAGAAACTTTTGGTATATCCTGACAAACTTTACTATAAGCGTGATCATAAATACACTTCGGGTAAGGGGAATCATCATGAATTTTAACTCCTGGAGCGATAAAAGGAAGATCAATTAATTCTTTATAAATACGAGAAACGATATATTCGTTTTTGCGATATGCAAACAGTTTAGTTCCTGTCAAAGGAGAACTCCCCTTATTTTTTAATTCCTGGAAAGAAAATTCAGCACCACCCTTTTTACGAAGCAAAGCAAAGTAAATTCCTTCACCATCAAAAATTCCAGGTACCATATGGTATCCGATTCCTTTTACTCCTTTAACAATGTCCTTTCTTATCTTGCATTCAATAAGTTCCATATCGGAATGACGTTTAAGAAATTGTTCTACCTGTTCTTCATCTTCTTGAACAGACAAAGAACATGTACTATAAGCGATTATTCCGTCTTTTTTCAGAAGATGATATGACTTTTCTAAGAGTTCCATTTGAACAGGAAGCAATCGTTCTACTTTTTCCATCGACCAATCATCTAACATTTTTTCTTCTTTTCTAAACATGCCGCTACCCGAACAGGGAACATCTAAAATGACAAGATCAAAAGCAGCTGGTAAATCCATCTTCACCGGATCCATAGATACAGAGAGCACATTTGACAAACCCAAACGCTGGGTATTCTTTTGAATCTCCACTGCTCTGGTATAAGAAATATCATTACAAAGATACAATCCATCATGACGTCGCATCGCAAGAGAGATACTTTTTCCACCCGGTGCTCCACAAAGATCAATTGATACAAAATTTTGTTTCAATAAAGGAGATAAATAATAACTGATTGTTGCACTGCTCGGATCCAGCATATAAAATGCCCCGCCAAAATGTTCAACACTTTTTCCTAAAGAAAATGTTTCTTTGTCAAAGCGATACAAAAGAGCATCTTCTTCATCATGTTTTAAATCCTTTAAAAAAGACAAGCTTTCAGGAAAGTATGTATTGACCAAAAGAGAGGAGACAGGCCTATCTTCACAACACAATAAAAATTGCTTTATTTCTTGTTCTGTACAATATGGGTTTAGAAGATTTGCAATGTTTTGTAACTTTGTCATATTTTTTGTCTCTCAATTCAATTTTTTTACAAATTTTGTTTGGTATTACTATAAAAACATTCTATCATATAATTAAGTTATGACATGGAAGGAAATTTTTATGAATCAGAAAAAAGCATTAATAAAAATGAAAGCCGATAAAAGCAAGGAAGTCCCTCCACTTCACCCCAAATCCATGTACAAAGAAGGGGATATTGTCGATGTCGAAAATGGTGTAGATATCTATTTTGCACAAGGTAAAACCCGCTATCAACTTTCTCGTCACGCCTCCCCATTTTATAGCGGTGAAGAATACTCTTTCACCGGTACACTTGTAAAAGGAGAGGAAGTTTGTTTCACGCATCGTGACGGAACCAAAATTCCTGTTCATGAAAACTCAAATTGTGGTTATACCTTAGTTGGTAATGCTAGAAAGTATTTTGAAGCCAAGCGCGCACTCTGCGCAAATGGTGAAGCAAGCGATGACCAAGAATACATTTATATCAACAAACATTCTGAACTTTATTATGTCGGCGAAACGGAAGAACACACGATTTTCATCCGCGTTTACGACAATGCAAACGGCATAAATAATGACCGCTGGGTCGTCATCTATATTTCATAATAAACTGCCTTCGGGCAGTTTTCTTTTTAGAAATAAATTTATGTTATAATATATAACATCATATAGAGGTATTTTTATGGACATTATCAGCATTATCGAAAAGAAGAAACACGGAGAAGCTCTCACACAAGAGGAAATCCAATATTGGATTAAAGGGCTTTGTGCCGGCACGATCAAAGACTATCAATCTTCTGCTCTCTTAATGGCGATTTGCCTCAAAGGCATGAACAAAGAAGAGACTTTCAATTTGACCGAAAGCATGATGAACTCTGGTGAAATTATCAATTTAAGCAAAATACCCGGAATCAAATGTGACAAGCACTCCACCGGTGGTGTCGGAGATAAGACTTCTTTAGCTCTTTGCCCAATGATTGCTGCTTTAGGTGTAAAGGTCGCTAAGATGTCTGGAAGAGGTTTGGGCTTTACCGGAGGCACTTTAGACAAATTAGAGTCCATTCCTGGTATGACTGTTGTCATTCCCGGCAAACAATTTATTGATGACGTTACCAAAAACGGTATGTCCATTATCGGGCAAAGCAAAGATATCGATCCTGCCGATAAAAAACTTTACGCTTTACGCGATGTCACAGGAACGGTTGACAGCATGCCTTTAATTGCCTCTTCTATTATGAGCAAGAAATTAGCAAGTGGATGCGACTGCATTTTATTAGATGTCAAATACGGTAGTGGCGCATTCATGAAAACAAAGGAAGATGCGGAAAATTTAGCAATGCTTATGGTCGAAATCGGCACTCACTTCGGACGTGATGTGCGCGCTGAAATCACCAGCATGAACCAACCTTTAGGTTTAGCAGTCGGCAACATTCTCGAAGTAAAAGAGGCGATCGATACTCTCCATGGTAATGGTCCTAAAGACTTTACTGATCTTTGCTATTCTTCTGGCGCTACAATTCTCCTTCAAGCCGGTCTTTATAAAGATAGAGCAAAAGCGATTCAGGCCTTAAAAGGTGTTGTTGAAGATGGTCGCGCTTTCCAAGTGTTCCGTAAATTTGTCAAAGCACAAGGCGGAGATGTCTCTTATGTTGAACATCCTGAGAAATTCCCTACAGCGCTTTATACTATTCCTGTTCGCTCAGTAAAAAGCGGTTATATTAAGGCCATCAACACAATGGAAATTGGTCTTACAAGCATGAAACTTGGTGCAGGTCGTGAGACTACTGAAGATATCATTGATCCGGCAGCAGGTATCATCTTAAACAAGAAAGTCGGTGACAAAGTCAACAAAGGCGATTTGCTTTTAACTATGTATTCCGAACGCCCAAATATGAACAATCTTGTCTCCGATGTCCTTAACTATTTTGACTTCTCTGATGTGGAAGTTGAAGTTCCCCACGTCATTGAAGAATTGATTTCTTACAACAAACAAACAAAAAGATTTATCATAGAGAAAGAATAACGAAAGATAAAATATGGAAGTACTCTTGTCTGTACAAGGGCTGACAAAGGAATTTTCAGGCGAACGGCTTTTTGAACCGGTCTCCTTTATTGTGCGTGACCACGATCGCACAGCGATTTTGGGTCCCAATGGAACGGGTAAAAGCACATTGATCAAAATGATTCTTGGCCAAGAAGAAATCACCGATGGAAATATCATCTTCTCCAAAAATGTGACAATCGGTTATCTGTCCCAAGATGTCATTGAAAACACAGAAAACACGCTTTACCAAGAAGCCCTTTCTGTTTTTTCGCCACTGATAGAAGAAGAAAAGAAGCTCAAAGAGTTGTCAGAACAACTTGCACTTCATGCAGATGATAAAAAACTACTGGAAGAATACTCTAAACTGCAAAACGATTTTGAAATCAAAGACGGCTATAACTATCGCTATAAAATTGATATGATTTTAAATATGTTTTCTTTCAGCAAAATTGATTATGACAGAAAAATATCTACTTTTTCTGGCGGAGAGAAAACGCGTGTTGCCTTTGCAAAACTTCTTTTGATCAATCCAGATATTCTTATTCTTGACGAACCAACAAACCATCTTGATATTATATCTATAGAATGGTTAGAAGATTATCTATCTTCTTATCAAGGTGCTGTCTTATTTGTTTCACACGATATCGCTTTCGTAAAGCATCTTGCCAATCACATTTTAGACATCGATAATCATGTCTTTACTATGTATAACGCCAACTACGACAACTTCGCTAAGATGAAGAAAGACAATTACGAAAACGCCTTAGCTCAATTCAAAGCACAAGAAGAAGAAAGAGCTCGCTTAGAGCGCTTTATCACTTTTTACATGCCAAAGCCACGCTTTGCAAGCCGTGCAAGAGATCGTGTTAAAAAGTTAGAGCGTCTTAATGCAAATGCGATGAAAGATCCTCGTTTCCGAGATCAAAAAACTTTATCTATGGGGTTGAAAGGCGAGATACGCGAAGGCAAAAAATTGATGGATTTCAACGATGTTGGAATCGGTTATGACACCCCCTTAATCAGCAATATCAATTTCACTTTATATGGAAAAGATCACCTTGCTATCATGGGTGCAAACGGTATCGGAAAATCTACCTTTGGAAAAGTTTTGCTCAATGAACTAGAGCCTATTTTAGGAAATATACGCCGCTATTTTCACATGAATATAGGTGTTCTTCGCCAAGATATCCGTTCTTATTCCAGCGATGAAACACTCTTTGATCACTTTAGAAATCAATATCCAAAAATGTCAAATGAAGAAATTTACAGCGGTTTGGCACGTTACGGATTTACTTATGGAGAGAGCAACGAAAAGCGTTTATGTGATCTCTCTGGCGGTGAATTGATGCGCGTTGAAATTCTTCAACTTTCCTTAGAAGACTACGATTTACTTTTGTTAGATGAACCGACAAACCATCTTGATATGGTCTCTATTTCTGAACTTGTCGATGCCTTAAACGATTACGAAGGTACGTTAGTAATCATCTCTCACGACAGAGATTTCATTGATAAAACTTGTAACAAACTCTTATATCTTTATCATAAAACTGGTTATTACTATGAAGGACCTTATGAAGAGTTTAAAGAGAGACAACTACAAAAGATCATCCAAGAAGAAAAAGAAAAACTCGAATTAGAAAATGCTCAGCGGAAAGAAGAGAAGAAATCGGCGCTTTTAGAAGCAAAAAAACAAGTGATTCCCGAAGTGAAAAAATCGCGTCTCACTCGTGAATCTCCTGAGAAAATCCTTGAAAAAATCGACCGAGCTGAAAAGAAGAAAAAAACTTGTTGCGACGCTTGTTATCTTGAAGAAAATTATACCGACAACGATAAAATGAAAGCGTTAGAGGAAGAAATTCAAAAATTGGATCAGAAATTAGAAAAACTGTACGAAGACCTCGATCTTGCTATGTGAACGTCATTGAGAGTGAATTCGTTTTGTTCACTCTCTTTTCTTTTCATATCGCAAATCACATTCTATTTGACTTATTTTTAAAATGTAAGCATTTTTATTCTCAAAAGAAGAAAAAAAGATTTATAAAGTTATTAGTAGTTTATATAATAAAAAACGTTTGTATATTATTAGTTATTTGTTAGGAGATGAGTTATGAACGAAAACATTAGAAATGTTGCCATCATCGCACACGTTGACCACGGAAAGACCACCTTAGTGGATGCTCTTTTAAAGAAGAGTAACACCTTCCGCGACAATGAAAAAGTCAGCAGCCGCGTTATGGATAGCAACCCGTTGGAACACGAAAGAGGCATCACAATTTTAGCCAAAACAACAGCAGTCGAATACAAAGGAGTAAAAATCAATATCGTCGACACTCCTGGACACGCTGATTTTGCTGGCGAAGTCGAAAGAATCATGAATATGGTAGATGGTGTTTGTCTTTTGGTTGACGCTTTTGATGGTCCGATGCCACAAACCCGTTTTGTTTTAAAGCAAGCGATCTCCTATCATTTAAAAACAGTTGTTGTCATCAATAAAGTAGATCGTCCCGGCGCAGATGCTGAGAGAGCTTTAAATGAAGTTTTAGAGCTCTTCATGGATTTAGGCGCCGATGATTCCCAGCTTGATTTCCCAGTCATCTACACCTCTGCTTTAAACATGACTTCTTCTTACACTGCAGATCCTAACGATCAAAAAGATGGCATGGATCCGCTCTTTGATACGATTCTTAAGACGATTCCCGCGCCGAGTGCCGATGAATCTAAACCGCTTCAATTCCAACCTTCTTTGCTTGATTACAACCGTTATGTAGGAAGAATTGGTATCGGAAGAATCGACAGAGGCAAAATCCGTTTAGGTGACACATTAACTTGTATCAGACTCGATGGAAAAACCACACAATTTAAAGTAGCAAAGCTCTTCTCTTATCAGGGCTTAAATAGAGTTGAAGTAGAAGAAGCTCACTCTGGTGATATTTGTGGCATTGCCGGTCTTCCTGATATTTCTGTCGGTGAAACTGTCTGTCCTAACAACTGCCTGGAACCTTTGCCACCTCTCCGTATCGATGAGCCGACCATGAAGATGGAATTCGGTGCCAACACCTCCCCGTTTGCCGGAAAAGAAGGAACTCTTTTAACAGCACAAAAAATCGCAGACTTCCTCTATGAAGAGTCGCAAAAAGATGTCTCTATGAGAATTGAAGTTTCGGCAACAAACGAATCCTATATTGTCACGGGTAGAGGCGAACTTCACCTTTCTGTCTTAATTGAAACAATGCGCCGCACCGGATTTGAATTACAGGTTTCCAAACCGATGGTCATCACAAAAGTCATCGATGGCGTTGAATGTGAACCGTTTGAAGATTTACAAATTGACGTTCCAGATGAATACGCCGGCGCTGTCATGCAACTGGTTGGTGGAAGATGTGCTGAAACAATCAATATGACAAGCGAGAATGGTCAGACTCGTTTGGTTTATATCATTCCTTCTCGCGGTTTAATTTCCTTCATGAATAACTTTATGACTTTAACCAAAGGTTATGGTATTATCAATCACTCCTTCCGTGAATTCCGTCCCAAGATCAACAAAGCTATCGGCCAAAGAAATGTCGGTGTCTTAGTCTCTTACGAACAAGGAAAATCCACTGCTTACGCTATCAAATCTGCAGAAGAAAGAGGCACCATGTATATCGGTCCCGGTGTCGAAGTTTACGAAGGTATGATTGTTGGCGAAAACAAGTATCAAAATGACTTAGTCGTCAATGTGTCTAAAGACAAATCTTTGGGCAACCAAAGAAGTGCAAACAAAGACGTCACTGTTGTCTTAAAATCCCCTCGCAAGATGTCTTTAGAAGATTGCTTAGACTATATCAACAACGATGAACTTGTTGAAGTCACTCCAAAATCTATCCGTATGAGAAAACGTATTCTCAATACAGAAGTGAGAAAGAAATACGAAGCTCATCATCCTGAAGAATACGAAAAATAAAGTTTACATATAGAAAATGGTTCGGTTAAACCGAACCATTTTTGTTGTAACTTTATTTAAAAGACAAACGTTATTATTCAGAGCGCAAGGCAGTTACGGGGTCTTTCTTTGCTGCAGATTTTGCAGGAACAAGTCCTGCGACAGAAGTTAACACCATCGATACAAGAATGACAATGAGCGCCGCAATAGGAGAAAGGGTCGCGATACGAGCAATCGGTGTGTTCATTGATATCGAAATATTGGCGATGAGTTGTAGCAAATATGTAAAGGCAATACCAAAGGCTCCCGAGGCAAAACCGATGATCAAAGTCTCAGCATAGAAGAGGTTTGATACATCCTTCTTTCGGCCGCCTAAAGCACGAATGGTGCCAATTTCTTTGATACGTTCCATGACAGAAACATAGGTGATAATACCAATCATTACTGTCGAAACGAGCAAGGCTAACGCGGTGAAACAAATCAAAGCTATCGTGATGATATAGATGACGTTATTGATCATAGATATAACAACTTCGAGATTGTCTGTATATGTGATTTCATCGCGTTGTTCATCTGTCAACATTTTTCCATTAACTTCGATCGTTTCTTTGCTGTTCCAACGATCTAGATAATCCGTGACTAAATATTTCTTATCAAAAGAATTTGGATAGAATGACATACCGACAGGATATTGTTTTCCACCCACCGCTTCTACTAGAAGGGTAGAAGAACGAATTTTTTCTTTTTCTCCTCCCGTCATCGAAGCGAAGATTTCATACATCGAATTTCCTGTTCCTAAGAAGCCGATATTGTCTTCATATCTGGTTCCTTCATAAGTTAAAGGGAAATTATAATAGATTCCGTAATTGAAAAGGATATCTTCTCCTGTATTAGGATCTTTCGTAGGAAGAGAACCGGAAGGAAGTCCTTCTACTTCTTTATTTTCCGCAACATAATCACGAATAAACTTCGATATTTGAGAATTATAGTTGTCTTGCAAATAACGTTTCGTAAAGGCAGTTGTGTAATAAAATCCAGGGCCTAAAGAATAATATTGTCGATTTTGTTTTGGTTTTAAAATACCCACTACTTTTAACGGCAATCCATTTTGCCAAGAGGAGTCACGCTCATAAGAATAAAAGAAAGGTCGAATATTTGAAGTCATCGGCAAAACATTTTTCTTTAAGACAGTATTGTTAGGGAAATAAGTAAACGTCTTTGACATCAACTCATCTATAGCTATCTCACGTTGCTCTTCAAACATCTCCTCATCATATTTGCCATCTTCCATAAATTTATGAACTAAGTTCATGAATTGTTCCTGACTAAAATAGCCAAGCAGAGTTAAGAGCAAATCATTAATTTTTGCATCTTTACTCAAAACAATCATGATTTCGTCCTCTTTTTCCGGAATCTTACCTTTAACAATATCGTATTGATGTGCGATATAGTCACCGTTTTCAAAACCTTGAGAAAGACTGCTATTCATCGTAGAGATGATAGAAGCGTAGTCAGCATATTGTGTTTTACGGACAATTTCGGCGGCGACAGTCAAGATGAAGGAAAGTGAATATTCTTTGGGTTTCTCTTCTCCTTCAAGGAGATCTTCAGTATAAATATTGTTATTTACATCGATGCCGTAGTCCATATAAATTTCTTGATAATATTCTTTCGGCATATCACAAACATATTGATAATAATCTGGAGTGATCTCATTCACGACCATAGAAGAGCCCATCTTCTTTGCACTATCTATAAGTTGCTTTACAATAAAATCAACATTAATATAGCCATCTTTTGTTCCTTCTTGCAAAATATCTCCCGAAGAAGAACTCGTTGCTAACGCCATCAGTTTTTCTAAATCAAAACCTGATTTCATCACTTGTACTGGATTTCCAGAAAGCATTTCATCTTGCATGGAATCAATATACCCAGTCACACCGCCAGATAAAGATAAGACTGCCGAAACACCGACAATACCGATGGATGCCGCGATGATGATCATAGCCGTTCTTTTGGCTTTCACAATCAAGTTCTTTGCGGAAAGTTTAAAAGCGGTCCACCAGCTCATCTTCGCTTCTTCTTTTTTGCGGACAAGATTGACCTCTTCTACTTTTCTCTCTTTATCTTCCTCTTCAATACTAAAGGGGTTGGTGTCATCGACGACGTCGCCGTCAAGGAGTGAAATAATACGAGTAGAGTACTGTTTTGCAAGTTCGGGATTATGAGTGACCATAATCACCAGTCTTTCTTTAGAAATCTCCTTGATCAATTCCATGATTTGAACAGATGTCTCACTATCTAGTGCACCAGTCGGCTCATCCGCTAAGAGAATTTCCGGTTCGTTAACAAGCGCTCTTGCAATAGCGACTCTTTGACATTGACCTCCCGAAAGCTGATTCGGTTTTTTCTTATACATTCCCGTCAACCCTACGCGGTCAAGAGCGCGCTTTGCTCTTGCTTCTCTTTCTTCTTTCGATACACCTGCAATTGTCAACGCCAACTCGACGTTTTCAAGAATGTTTTCTTGTGGAATCAAATTATAGCTTTGAAAAACAAAACCAATGCGATGATTGCGGTAGATATCCCAGTCGCGATCATCGTAATATTTTGTCGATCTTCCTTCAATAATTAAATCGCCTTCTGTGTAATGATCCAATCCGCCTAATATATTCAACAGCGTTGTTTTACCACAGCCTGAAGGTCCTAAAATCGAAACAAACTCATTCTTGCGAAAACAGAGGTTAATACCTTTTAATGCATGAACGACGCTTTCTTTCATCGTGTAGTCTTTTTTGATGTTATCTAGTCTTAACATGCAACACCTCCTTTACTTTTCTTGTTTAACAAGAAAACGAAATCATTATATATATTTTATATTTAATGTATCAATTTAATAAAACATTTTGTTTCGAAATTTTAAGAAATTTTTTACTTTCTTTCTTTTTTGCTAATAAACGCCTGAGAACCTTTTTTTATTTTCAAAAAAAGAGTAAAATGAAATTATGAAAAAAGAATATTTAGGAATCGATTTAGGAAGCGATAACACCGTTATCTATTCTTCTCTCACCGATGAAGTAATCTTCAATGAACCAACCTGTATTGTCTTTAACAAAGCAAATCATAAAGTAAAAGACATCGGTTTTCTAGCTTCGAAGATTCAAGGAAAAACGCCCTATACCGTCGAAGTAATTCATCCGATAATCAACGGATTGATTTATGATGATGATGCTACTGCTGAATTTTTATCTCAAGTTTTCCAACGCTTGCGCTTTGATAAAAGAAACCGTATCACCTCTCTCATTTTCACCGCCCCCTCCCTTTCTGGAAAAACCAACCGAAAAGTTCTGATTGAATTAGGAAAAAAATTGTTAGCAAAAGAAATTTATATTGAACCACAAGCTAAAATTTCCGCTTTTGCGACTGATTTATCCTCTTTGGTTGCTCCTAACGCAACTTTAGTTTGCGACATCGGTGCAGGTGTCACTGACATCGCCTTACTAAGCATGGGAGAAGTCGTCGCATCTGATTCTACGAATGTTGCTGGAAAAACTTTTGATGAAGCAATTCGTCGCTATATGATTCAAAAACAACACCTAAATATCGGTATCCAATCCGCCGAATACATTAAAATGCGTATCGGATCTATCGCTGACATAAGCGAGAATAGATTAGTCGAAGTCAAAGGTCGCGACACAATCACCTCTCTTCCTTCCAGTGTCATTGTCTCCTCCGGTGAAATTAAAAACGTCTTAATTCCTCTTGCAAACTACATCGTTTTAAAAATCACCGATGTCATATCTGTCGTCCCCCCGGAACTTGCTGCCGATATTTCTCGCAATGGTTTAATTCTCACAGGTGGCGGCTCACTTTTAGGAGGTATGGCAAAATATCTTCAAAGTCAATTATCTATCCCTGTCAGAGTTTTAGACAATCCTATGGAAGCAAGCAAAGAAGGATTCCGTTCCTATATTCGCTATCTTAATGATAGACAATAACCTCTATGAAAGAAGGAATAATATGGTTACATTAATTGATTTAAAAAAAGCTAAGATGACAGCATTAAAAAATCATGACAGCAATGCTCAAAGTGTCTTAGGAATTGTCATCGCCTCTTATCAAAAAAAACAAATTGAGAAACAAGCAAGCGGTCAAGAAATGACCGATGCTGATATGCTTTCGATTCTGAATAAAACGGTAAAAGAACTCACAGATGAAAAAGCCATGTATGAAAACGCCAATCGAAAAGAAGAAGCAGCTAATGACCAAAGGCAGATTGAAATAATTAAAGCGTATTTGCCAAAGATGATGGAAGAAAATGAAGTTAGATCCATCATCGAAAATTTAGAAGATAAATCCATAAAAAATATCATGGCTAAGTTTAAAACAGAATATAGCGGCAAAGCAGATATGGCTATGGTTTCACGTCTTGCAAAAGAATATCAAAAATAAAAAACTCCTGTGGATCGGTTAGCGCTTCAATTCAATTCATTTTTCTCTTTCCGATCCACAGTTTCATTTGACATTTGCTTGAATTTAACTTATTATAATTAGGCTAATTTTCCACGGGGAAATAGTTAAGTGGTATAACAGTGGTCTCCAAAACCATTATTGAGAGTTCGATTCTTTCTTTCCCCGCCATTAAGTAAAAATGCCCGATTTCTCGGGCTTTTTTTGTGGCGGATTTTGTTTTTGATACAATTTTGATACAACTTTCTAAAAAAATAACTAAAAAATTTAGAAAAATTATCTTCTAAAATACCAGCAATAGAACCTCAATAATCCTCAATTTCATCAATCTAATAGAATCGATGAAGAATCAGCTTAACTTTTTTAATCTTCTGATAAGTTTCTTGTTGTTTACTCTTTGAAAAGAACACTACATATACCAACACAACACGTTATTTTTTAACGCCAAGATTGCCACATATATAAGTGACAAAAGAAGAAAGAAACAAACAATCGCATATAAAGGAATCAAAGAAACTAGAATTATTTGAAGTTGACTCATAAATCATCCTCCATTTCTTCTTCCTTTCCTAAATCAGACTCTGGATCTTTTTCCGTAGAATAAGAAACAGTGCGATGATCTAAACCAGCTTTCTTACTATAGAAAGATACCAAAGACTTTTTACTACGCCAGGGAGAGAACAACAAAACAAAAAAATAGATCGGAAGATACACAATATAAAAAGAAAGAAAGAAAATCCAATATAAAGGCAACAATACAATTGGAAAAAAATCAGGAATAAATTTAATTTTAATCATAGTATTGACTTTCTCCTTTCTTTTAAGTAAACTAATAAAGAACAACGACTAGGTAAACTATTGAAGAATAACCACACCTACACAAACTCATCTATCAAGTGCTGACCGGGGGAGGGCATTGCGCTGCCTCCCATTTTTTTATTCAATAATTATCTTTTTAGGCTTTTTTAAAAAATATTCAAGATTATCTTTAGTTATTTCTCTTTTGTTTTTTTCAATCAAAAATGGACAATTATCAAACAATCCTTCAGACCTAGCTTTGATGTAATAACCTTTTCCCAATTTTCTTTTCCGATTAGGATCTTCAATAAATAAATGATTTAATTGATGAAAATCACCATTTTCATCCTTAATATAATAATGTTCCTTACCTGAAGCTCCGTTAAAAACAAGACTGTCAGGAATAGAGTACAAATTAAGATTATTCTCGTCTTTCTTAAAAGAAGAATAACTTGATTTCTTTTTATATTGATTATTCATAAATAACTCCTTTCAAAATAACCACAACTTAGGCACATCTTCGCCTTTCGCTTTCTTAATAATGGCAAGCCACCACCAAACAAGAATAAAATAAAGAACTTCAATAACTAATTTAATGACGAATAAGACAACATAGAAGATGCATTTTAAGATAAAAAAGGAATAAAATTAATTTTAATCATAGTATTGATTTATTCTTTTCTTTTTTTATACAATGCAACTAAGTCAAGTAAACAATTGATTGTGACCCGAGGTTCAGACGTCGGGCATTTTTTATTTAATAAGTTTTAAATAAGATTTAGGAAACAAAAAAAGCGCATCTTAATGCGGGAGTGAATTAATTTAAATCAACAAAATTTTCTTTCGCATAAATAAAAGCCCGAGATTAAATATATCCCTTTTTGGAATTGCCTAGAATTTTGGATATACTTTAAACACGGGCTTTTTCTTTTTACTTTCGTATGATACCAGTTTTAAATAGAACTGATATATAATTTGATTTTGTATTAGATAATAAAGTTTATTAATTTTGTTTTTATTGATAAAACATCGTTAAATTTTATTGATTTTTATTTAACAAACTTTTATTTAAAATACAAAGTTTTATACCTTTACTTAAAATAAAATACAACCAATAGTTTAATTTGAATCTTTATTATAGCTTAAAAATTATTTCTTATCCGCAATAATCGTAAGCCATTGTTCTTTACGAACTATTTTAACTTGAGAAAAACCGACGGTTAATAGCGCTAATTCGATTTCAGAATCTGTATAAACTCTTAATCCAGGGCATTCTCTACATAAGGAAGCACAAGCGACAGGATCTGACATTTCGACTATGAGCACTAACTGACCGAATGGCTTTAACGTTCGATAAATCTCTTTTAAACCACCGGTAAGATCTGGCCAAAAGTAAATTGTTTCTATACCAATTGCAGCATCATAGGAATTGTCTTCTAAAGGAAGATTCATGACGTCTGCCTGGTAAATGTGACAACGTTGATCCAAGTACTTTTTATTTTCCTTTTTGCTAGATTTTACTGCTGTTTCTGAATAATCGATGCCATCAACTACAGCGTGGGGATATTTCTTTAACAATCGGTGGATATTGACCCCTCCACCACAACCGATTTCTAAAATATTTTTACGATCATTCCAATCTACCTTATCCATGCCCCAAAGAGATAACTCTTTGTGATGTTTATTCATTTTCCGGATGGAGAGAAAGCCAAAAAAACCCTTTGGCTTACGGCAATTTTCACGAATTCTATTACGCATTTTTAATCTCCTTTCAACAACAATTATTATTATACACCGCTCTTAATTTAATATGTGCCAAGATGATTTATTAAAAAATGTGTTACATTTCTTGAAAAACGTTTACATTTACATTTTTTTACGCATTCTTCACTTTCTATAATTTCTTTGTTCAATTCACGCAAAGTGTGCAACATTTTTGTATTAGTGGACATTATTTTGAAAGAACACGCACTATCTTTTTTTTATAATGAACATAACGATAATTTCTAAAAAATAGCAAGTTGCCCCAAACTATATATATATTTATAATATATTTTAGGTAAGGAAAATTTTCGCATGATCAAAAAAACTAAAACCATTCAAGATTCTTTGAATCTTCTCGGTGCCCTCCCTACCCTGAAGGCACCAGTCCCGGAATATCTTTACATTGCAACAGACAACGCTCGTTGTCCAAAAGCAGACATTCTCATCCAAGAAGGTGACTATGTAAAGCTTGGTCAAGTTATCGGCATCCGTCACGCTGCCTTCTTTGATCAACCAATTCACGCAACATGTTCCGGCACATTTGAGGGCTATGAAAAGCATTATCATAGAAGTGGTAAAATTGTCAATTTTATGAAATTCCACAACGACTTCAAAGATGAAATCGATGAGTCTATTCACGATAGAAGCGATGAAGAAATTGCTAAATTGACAAAAGAGGATATGACAGAAATCATCAAAAACTGCGCTTTGGTCGGTTTAGGTGGTTCTTCTTTCCCAACATACATCAAGTTCCAAACAAAAGAGAAAATCGACACAATTCTTATCAATGCTGTAGAGTGTGAACCTTATATCAATGCCGATCACCGCATTATGTTAGAAGAATTGCAAGAAATCGTACTGGGTATCCAATACATCCAGCAAGCCTTCGGTTGCAAAGATGCGCGTATTTGTGTCAAAGCGCATCATCACGACCTTATCAATGTTTGGTCGGAATATTTAAGAAGATTCCCCGATTCAGGTATCACTTTATGCAAAGTGAAAAACTATTACCCGCAAGGCTGGGAAATCAATATGATAAAAGAAGCAACTGGAATTGAAGTGCCCACAGGCAAACTCCCGTCTGCTTATGGCATCATTGACTTTAACATTTCTACTGTTGTTGGTATCTATCTTGCAATTAAAAAGAATCTACCTGTCACTGATCGTCGCATCACTATCACAGGAAACGGCATCAATTATCCCTCTAACTTTTTGGTTCGTGTCGGAACTCCCATCCGTCCTCTTCTTGAGCTTTGCGGCGGTTATAAAGATCCAGAAATCAAGAAAGCTTTTATCTTGGGCGGACCGATGATGGGAAATTCTGTCCCCTCGGACGATTGTATCTGCACCAAAACTGTCACTTCTGTCATTGTTCTTAACGAAAAAGTTTATCGTGAAGAACCTTGCATTCGCTGCAGCTCTTGCATCCTCTCTTGTCCAGTCGGTTTAAAGCCAGTTGAAATTATGAACACCATGAGAGTGATGCCTGTTGACAAGGAAAAGATCAAATTCCTCAATCCGTTAAAATGTATCGAATGTGGTCTTTGTACCTATAGCTGCACGTCCAATATTCCTGTTACGGACTATGTCCGCAAAGCGAAAGTCATTGCGAGGTTGAAATAATGAACATTCAAATAATTAAAGAGTCATCTCCGCATCTAAGAAGAAGAGATAATCTCTTCTCTATGATGTTGGATGTTGTCATTGCCTTAGTTCCCACCATCATTTTCTCCCTTGTTGTATTTAAATTAGATGCGCTTCGAAATATCTTAATTTCCGTTCTTACCATGGAGCTTTGTGAATTTGGTTATATCTACTTAATCAAAAGCCGTCCTGCGTATACGGGAAAGAAAATTTCTTTAAAAGAATGGGATGAAAACTTCAAAAAGACATATACCATCAATAATTTCATGGTACCGCTTGTCTCCGCGTTGATTTTTGCCCTTATTTCTCCCGCAGCCACAAACCCGGGTTACATGATTTATCCAGTTTTAATCCTTGGTTCTGCCTTCGGTTTAATCATCGGTAAATTTGTTTTCGGAGGCACTGGAAAAAACATCTTTAATCCCGCTGCTGTCGGCATGGTCTTTGCCAAACTTTGTTTCGGACGTTTCTACATCTATCCTAATAACAATTATTATCCTTCTTACGATATCACTGCGGGCGCCACTCCCTTAGGCCCTGTCAACTATGGCGATAAAGTCTTCGACATGAGCCAATACTCCCTGTTAGATCTCTTTTTAGGAAGATGCCCTGGCACCATCGGTGAAGTCTTTAAGATCACTATCTTACTTGGTCTTGTCTACATGCTTATCCGTCACACCATCGATTGGAGAATCACTTTCACCTATCTTGGTGTTTTCGCCATCAACATGTTAGTCGCAGGCTTTATTCTTCAAGGAAGTGGTAAATACACAGACTTTAATGCCTTCAATTACATGACTTATCATCTCTTGTCCGGTGGTCTTTTATTCGGTGCTGTCTTCATGGCGACTGACCCTGTCACCGCGCCACTAACACGCCCGGGTAAAGTTCTTTACGGCATTATCTTAGGCTCTTTGACTGCGATCATCCGTCTCTTTGCCGCTTATCCAGAAGGTTGTGTTTTCTCCATTTTGCTAGCCAATATGATGACTAGTGTCATCGATTATTATCGTTGGTCTGATGACTCATACAATTGGAAGAAAGTCTTAGTCAGTTCCGTCACCTTTATTGTCCCTCTCTTAATTGTTGTCTGGGCTGTCTGTGTGGGGGTTTTATAAGATGAACGCTGTATTTAAAAAATACCTCACGGTATCTATTACCTTAGGTTTGATTGCAGGTTGTTCCGCTCTCGCAATCGGTTTAACCAATATGATCACTGCTGATCGTATTGTAGAAAATAACGCACGTAAAGAGCAGGATGGTCTAAAAGAAGTTTTCCAAGACGATACACTACAGGTAAATGAAGACACTTCCTTTGATGCTTCCGTTTATCAATACGTGTTAAAAAAGTGGAATGTATTTGATTCTTCCAACGAAAAATTCGGAACCATCTATAAAACAAGCGGAAGAAATGCTTATGGTAGTATCACTCTCTTATTAGGCTTTGACACAGGAAATACGTTCACCAACATGGTTGTCTTAGAAAATACAGAGAGTTACGGAAGCACCTTAGAAGAAAATTACATCGACCAAGTAAACGGCGGAAATCGCGATTATCTCGATGTCAGCTGCGGTGCAACCTACGGTGCCAGAACCATCCGCGATATGATTGATGAAGCGAAAAAAGATTTGCTTCCAAATAAGGAGGTCAAGTAATGAAAAACAATAAACATAAAGAGTCATTCCTTGCTGGTATTGTCCGTCAAAACCCTCTCTTTGTATCTATCTTAGGAACTTGTCCTGCCTTAGCAGTTACTAAAAATGTCGAATCTGCCTTCGGTATGGGTCTTCTCTTCACCTTCGTTCTCATCTGCTCCAACATGATTATCTCTCTCATTAGAAAAGTCATTCCTGAAGAAGCGAGAACACCTTGCGAAATCGTTGTTATCGCCGCCTTTGTTACAATCACTAAGATGTTGACGGAAGCTTTCCTTCCCGAACTCTATTCTTCTTTAGGTGTCTTCTTGTCCTTGCTTGTTGTCAACTGCATTGTCCTAGGAAGAGCCGAAGCCTTTGCAAAAGATAACACTGTTGTCGATTCCCTTTTGGACGGCATCGGAAATGGTATCGGCTACACTTGGGCGATTTGTCTTGTCGCTTTAATTCGTGAAGTCTTAGGTACCGGTATGCTTACCTTTGGCAAAATTTTCACCTTTATTCCTCTTGTTCAACTTCCGATTTTGAA
Organism: uncultured Mollicutes bacterium; assembly: GCA_900539865.1. GTDB lineage: Bacteria > Bacillota_I > Bacilli_A > RFN20 > CAG-288 > Enterosoma. The sequence goes on from UQDS01000002.1 coordinate 133,980, forward strand.
AAATCCCGGCGTCTACGATGTCTCTCTTTCCTTCTTTGCAAATCCTGCCGGTGGATTCTTAGTCTTAGGTCTTATCCTTGCCATCATGGCTAGTATCCAACAAAGCAAAGAAAAGAAAAACAAAATTAAACTTCAGGCTCAAATGAAAGCCGCTGTTCACAAGGAGGTGAAGTGATATGTCAACAACACCTTATATTTATGCCTTCCTACTTGCCATCATCTCTTCCATGTTAATCGATAACGTCGTCTTATCTCGTTTTTATGGTATTTGTTCTTTCGTCGGTGTATCCAACAAAATCAAATCCGCTTTCTCAATGGGATTAGCCGTAACAGCTGTCATCATGTTAGCCACTTTGGTTTGCTGGCCCTTGTATCACTATGTTCTTGCACCATTGAACATCAAATTCATGGATACTTTGACCTATATCCTTGTCATCGCATCTTTGGTTCAAGTCACTGGACTCGTCATAAAAAAATACTCTGCCCCGCTTTATAAAGCATTCGGTATTTACCTCCCTTTAATCACTACAAACTGTGCTGTCTTAGGTGTCGTGCAATCCAATACCGATACCGGTTTAGGATTTGGTCTTTCCCTTGCTAATGCTATCGGTACTTCTTTGGGCTTCCTTGTTGTCATTGTCATCTTCGCCTGCATACGTGAACGCTTGGATGGCTTAAATGGACACAAAGCTTTCAAAGGAGCGCCTCTTGCCTTAGTTGTTGCATCCTTAATGGCAATGGCCTTCATGGGATTGGCGGGCATCGGAGCCTAATATGCCTAACTGGGTTCGTATTCTCATCGCGGTTTTAGTCATTGTCTCTTTGATCGTCATCTTCGTTGTCTCTTTTATTCTTTATCGAAGGACACCTCTTCCAAAAGGGTGTGAAGATTTAGAACCGAGTGAAGAAAAATGTGCGGCATGCAAAGATGAACATTGTCACTTAAACATCTATGCAAATAAATCCAAAAAGGAGAAAAAGCAAAAATGAAAGATTTAGCTCTAATAGCACTTTATGCGTTCTTGATTCTCTTAGCTCTTGGTATCATCCTTGGCGCCTTATTGGTTTGGGCGGAAAAAGTCTTCCATGTAAAAGAAGATGAAAGAATCGGCGACGTTGAAAAAATGCTTCCTAACTTCAACTGTGGTGCCTGCGGTCACGCCGGTTGTCACGCAATGGCGGAAGCAATTGTCAGCGGTGAACAAAAGAAATTATCTGCATGTAAGCCGGGAAAGAAAGACAAAAATTTCGATCCTATTATCGCTTATATGGAAGAACATCCTGATGAAGACGGAACAAAACACGTTCCTACCATTTAAATCAAAATCCCCGGAAAAAAGTCCGGGGATTTTAATTTAAAAAAGCTCCCGATCTTTCCTAGAAAGATACAGGAGCTTGCATGCTTTAACAGAAAGCGTACATCATATCTCCAACTAAGATAAATTCATTTGATTCCGGAGCATCAGCAACAAGAGAATATGTTTGACATGAAGCATCTTCATATGTAAGGGCGAATTTGGTGTTTAAGACAACTTTTGTCTTCGCTTGAAGCGGACGAGAAGAAAAGGTTGCGTTTTTAAAAGAACGGCGGATTTTAGGTTCTGTCTGTGTCTTTTTATGGACATGAATATTAGCGGAAAGAATAGCAAAGGGTGCGCCAAGACAACCGAGAATGATGAATAAGAAAGGAACAATAGTTCCTGTGCTGAAGTAACCTAACACAATGATTAAGACACCAAAGAGTAATGAATCTAACGAAGCAGTGAATGCTTCTTTGATGCTGATTTCTTTTGCTGTTTTCGGAGTGATGATAAACTTTGCTTTTTTACCAAAGAGGCCTAAAAAGATTGTTTTGATCATCATCGGACTAAGTGACGCATAAGTGATGAGGTTTAAAAGGAAGTAGGGAATGAGTTTAAGCGACATCTTTGTCTTACCCCAGACAAAGAGATCTGGAATCAAAGGAGCGATTAAGAACAACGTCATCAAACCAATCATCAAATAAGAATAGATTGCACCTTTATAACCTAAGAAGCCCAAGGCAATGACGCTGAAGACAACAATGTTGCTTAAGACAGGGACAATAGGAAGACTATAATGGGAAAGTTTGACATCTAATTTTTCAAACCAAGACATCTTAGAATCTCTTAATGACTTATCATACTTTTTGATGAATTCCACATTGCCTTGTGTCCACTTGCACTGTCTCTTTTTTAAGCAAAGATAGTCAATCGGGAACTCTTCTTCACAGATAATATCAGGAGCGTAGACAATTTCATAACCATTGTTTTTGATATCGATTGCAAAAGAGATGTCTTCCGCAACAACAAGGGGAAAGCCTCCTGTCTTTTCATAACAAGCGCGGCTGATTGTCATACCATGACCGATTAAAGCGTTGCTTCCATAGAAGTTTTTGACTACTTGGCAAGTTTGACCGTTGGACTTTACAGAAAGTCCCATCAAAGACTGGAAGGCGTTTTCACCTTGACTGGCAACATGACAAGCTTGAACAGCGCCGATTTTCTTGTTGTAATAAAAGTATTTTAAAATCTTTTTACAATAGTCTCTTGGTAAGACTTCATCACTATCCAAAACAACAAAATAGTCATAGTCGTGATGATTCTTAAGATAATTATTTAAGTTACCTGCCTTGAATCCTGTCTTGTCAACACGACGAACAACTTCAAGGGAATTCTTCATGGCAAACTCATCAATTTCTTTCAAATATTCTTCTTTAGAGGAGTCGTCTAAAATGACGGTTTTGACATTGCTATAATCTTGTTTCATGCATTCACTTAAAGCAGAAGAATTAAAGTCATTACATGTACAATAGACCAACAAAATTCTAGGTGTATCTTTTACCTCAATTTTATTGATGGCATCATACTTTTTCATAATTTTCTTTCTGTGAATAACATAGTAAAGAGAAAACATCAAATCTTTAATGCTTCCCAACCACATAAATCCAAGAGCAAAGAAATTAAGGATCAAGAAGAAAATAATAAATCCTTCTCTAACAGTAAAAAACTCACTTCCCGTTACAACGGATGCAATGGAACGATATAACAAGAACATCAAACCAGAGAAACAGCAAAGCCAAATGGCTAAAATTAACTTGTATAAATACGAACTTTTTTTCATAATGGACTCCTTTGAAGAATGGTGAAATTTTTGCTCACCTGTTATGAAACAAAGGAATCTATACAATCTATCAAAAAAATAAATTATTTTTATATATTAATTTATATATATTGTTCATTTATCAGATTATTTTGAACATTTTTTTGATTTTTTATAATTTTTTTGTATTTTTTCAATGTTTGTTCAAGAAACAAAAGGGCTTACATAGAGCAAAAATTTATCATATTTTTTTCCTTTTTGCTCTTTTTTGTCTACTTTCTAATCTTTCGATTGTCCTGTTTCTTATATCTTTGCATATACACAAATCACTCTTTGAGATTATAATAGCAAGTTAATAAAGAGTACTCTGCAACAATCATATTTGAAGTGTACCCCAAATCCTTGACAACACCAGAGGAGAGGTACAACTCAAAATAGTTTTTTAAATGGACATTTCATCATGTCCAACATTGGCCAAGTAAGAAAGCAAGAATATAAATTGTATCAGAAAATATTTTTTTATTTGTATTAGTGAGTATATATCGCAGGCAGTTCAAGCCTTATCGACAATCCATTAATTTGCATTGCGCTTCTTACAATGGCTAATATATTTATGTGGGTTTAGGTCATATAAATATATCGATTGTTCAACATAAATATATTGACCTTTACAATAAAAAAAGGGCTAATACTTACATCAACCCTGTTAAATCTATATGGTAGCGGGGATAGGATTTGAACCTACGGCCTCCAGGTTATGAGCCTGACGAGCTAACCACTGCTCTACCCCGCGATGTATGTTGCTCTTATGAGCCTATTTATTATAGGCATTTTCTATGCAAATGTCAAACAAAACATGAAATCATTACTCCTTGATAAACTTTGTGCGCCTTTGTTCATTTCATTTTTTCTTTGATTTATCACAAATACTCTTTTCAAATATTTTGCTTTATCAAATTGAATACTCAAAAAAATTGACTTTATATTGTGATTTCAAAGAAAATAGTTTTTTAATAATCGCTATTTATTTTTTATATTTCTGCACACGTTCACATTAAAATAACAATCAAAATTAGCTTAACTCATTTTCAATAACCCACACTTTTATGGAATAAACCATCCCAACGCGCCTTAACTTTCTATAAATTATGCTTCGTGAAAAGCCACACGCTTCCAATTTTCTATCTTCTCGTTTTAATATTGTCAATAAAAAAGCTGCTAGATCACTTACAGTTTCTACAACTATAATTTGACTAACAGCTTGTTAAAAGATTATTTTCCGGAAACAGTTTTAACTTTCATTTCTCTTTCTTTTTTGCGTTCTTTTCTTCTCTTGTGGACCTGATAAACACGGACCTTATAAAGAACCACAGAAAGAATCGTCACAAGGATAAGAACCACAATTAAGATGTAAACCCAAAGAGGAAGTGCAGTGTTTTTCACCTGTTCCCACATGGTGATTAACGCTTGTGTTTGTGTTCCAAAATCTGCCATTACTGCTAAAGTTGGCAACAATGTTTCATCCGGATATTGCGTATCAAATTGACGCGCATAACTATCACCAGAAATATAAAAAACTGCATCAGAAATATCATGTTCTTCCAAAGTTCCCTGGAAGAAGTAAGCGATATTTTTCGCATAAGCGAGACTGGAAAGGTTTTCGTTTACCGTTCCATCATCGTTGTAATATAAAGAAGGGATTTTATTCGCATCAACAATCTCATAATCGGCTAAGAAGGATTCATTGATTTCCCCTTTTTCTTCATCGTAACGAATATCGTACCACTCCTGCACTAAATCAAGAATTGCATCTCCACCGATGACCGGAGTATATCCGATATAATTCATATTCATCGCTGCATTTTCAGGACGAGAGAGGAAGTCGACGAAACGTTCAGCCCAAATTTTATTTTCAGGTTTGTTATTGACAGATTTCGGCATGACCCAACCATCAAACCAGATATTCGCACCCGTTTCTGGGATGCTGTACTTTAAAATGGTCGGAACAAATCCATCTTCATATTCGCCAGTCTCTTGATTTTGGTGAGCTTGATTATATTCGTCAGCCATATCCATAGCCCAAGAAGCATCGCCGGACCATGCGATATTGATTGCGAATTTATTTCCTTGGGCCATGTCGACCTTACCAGAATCAACTTCAAAGCCAAAGGCGTTTTGCTTCAATTCTACAAGATCTTTTTTTACAGCTTCCAAAGTTTCATTGTCGCACATGTTGAAGATTTCAGTCAGCTTTTTATTGTATTCATCTGCATCAATCACGCCAGCATCATATTTGTTTTTCAACGTAGATAAGCCATCATAATTGACTCCGTTTAATGTAAAGTCTTCATTTCTTGTGTGGAAGATACCAGTGGCATAGGTGTCACGGATAGAGTCTTTGATTGCCAAAAGATTTTCATATTTCGGATTCCAAAGACTTTCCCAAGACATCATATCTGCATCCATCTCTTTGGCAGTAATACCTTTGACTGGAAGAAGACCATAATTGTCATTGTAGAGGATACCTAATGTTCCCCACATATAACCGCGGGCATACTGATTTACCACACCCGTTTTTCCATTTACTTCGATACCGTTCATTTTCTCCGTAACAAAACGAGAGACATATTTATCATAATTGGGTGTGCTTCCCTCACCATAAGGGACAATGAGATCCTCATTGATCATTTTTTGGATGACGTAATCAGAAGGACAAACAAGATCATATTCTTTTCCTAACTTTAACTGCGCCAACATCGTTTCATTCGTGTCAAAGCAGTCATAGATTACAATGACCTTTTGTCCGTACTCTTCCAAGCAATATTCTTGAAACGCTTCTATGAGATTTTCGTTTTCCGGTGTTTCCGGATCATCTTCTTCTGCAATATAGTCCTCAGAATTGTAGACGCGGATAGTGACCGCTTCTCCTTTCTGAGCATAAAATTTCTTTGCACCTTCCACCGCGGACATTCCAACCCCGGAAGAATTGGCAGCCATCATCGAGATAGCAGAAAGGAAAAGAGTCGATTTAATCAAGCGGTGAAACATGGAAATTGACCCTCCTCTTTGCGTGATGACCGACATAGTTCTTTTTCAAGGACTTTTTCGATTTCACATTGACGTAGACAGAATATCCAATGACAACCGCAAGAACGAGCAAGAAAAGAATCGTAGTGAGTGCTCTCATTTCCGGCGGAACTGCACCTTTCTTAATCTTCGACTGAACTAATGTAGAAAGGGTTTCAATTTGATTTTCACCAGAGAGTAAGCCAGGCCCTCTAGTAAAGGCGGTGACGATAAAGTCATCTAAAGAAAGGGTAAAGGAAAGGAGAAGGCCCGAGAGAAGACCAGGGATGATTTGAGGAAGAATAACGCGATGAAGCGCCTTTGTGGGAGTGGTACCCAAATCCAAAGCAGCTTCGTATAAAGAGGGATCCATTTGAAGAAGCTTAGGTTTGACATTGAGATAGACAAACGGAACACAAAGACAGCAATGACCAATCAACAAAGTCCAAAACGAAAGAAGTGTCTTTCCACCAAAGATGGTGTTTCCGATAAAGACAAACATAACGGTCAAAGACATAGCAATGACGATTTCTGCATTGACAACAGGAATCTGATTGATGTTTTCAATAAAGCTCTTAAAGCCTTTTTTGCAATAGAAGACACCGATAGCACCAAGGCTTCCGATCAGCGTCGAAACAGCAGAAGCGATAGCTGCGATGATTAAGGTGTTTCCTAATGCAGTCATCAACTCTTTGTTTTGGAATAGTTTTCCATAAAGCTCAAATGAAAAGCCGTTCCACTGACCTAACAAAGTAGCGTTGGTAAAAGAAAAAGCAATCAGATAGAAAATCGGAAGATAAAGAAGCAAAAGAAGAAGATATATATAGATATAAGAAAATACTTTTTTTACCATGATGCACCTCTCTTCTCACCTTCGTTGCCCTGGAATTTTCTTGTTGCGAACATGACAATAAAGATGATAATCAACATGATTAGTGACATAAAGGAACCATCGTTCCAATCAGAAGAAGCAAAGGAAATATAGATAGAGTTACCAAAGAGCATAATCTTACCTTCACTTAAGGTGTCAGAGATGACGTAAGAAGAAATCGTCGGCATAAAAACCATCATACTTGCTGAGACAAGACCGGGGATTGCTTGCGGAACAACCGCTTTGACAAAGGTCTGTACCGGATTGCAACCAAGATCTTGAGCAGCTTCAACTTGTGCATGATCTAAAGAAAGCATTGTTGAATATAAAGGAAGCACAGTGAAAGGAAGATAGTTTAAAACCATACCAATCATTGTACATAAAAGTGGATGTTGTCCAGTGCTTGTTCCCATACTTCTTAAAATCAAAGATAACAAGTCTCTAAGAGCGCCGGTACGCAAGACAAAGTTAATCCACATCGGCATGACAAAGAGCATGACCAGAACATAGTTTTTGTTAATTTTAGGATTGGAAAGCAAGTAAGCAAGAGGAAAGCCCAAAAGCAAACAAAGGACCGTATTAAATAAACCGATGAGAATAGAAACCAACAAGACATTGAGTTTTGTAGTTGAAGTAAAGAATGAGACAAGAGCTTCCCAAGTGAAGTAACCCTCTGCATCCGTAAATGCATAAAATACAATGAAGAGAATCGGAATAAGAACAAAAAGCACCAAGAAGAGTGTAAACGGAATCGCGAGGGATTTTCTTGCAGCTTTATATTTCATAATCCGCTAAGTCTCCTTTCAAGCGAAGAGCAATGTGCTCCTTCTTCACTCTTAAGCCAACAATATCGCCGACATTGTAAGTGTCCGGAGTGGAAACAATGAAATCTTCGTCATCTTCTGTTCTCACCATAATGGCATAATGGTCACCCTTATAAACAGAAGAAATAACAGTACCAACAACATTCGCTTCGGAAGTATCGTCTGAAATCATGATATCGATCGGCTTGATTGTTGCGACGACATCAGCACCTGCAAAATCAAAGCGTTTTTTATCAAAAGTGACGATTCCATCTTCATCCACAGTCGAATTCGGAATCAACTTAGACAAATCGGCATCAAAGGGCAAATCATCAATATAGACTTTGTGATCTTTTTCAATATAGGAGTCAGTGTAGATATTGATATCGTTTGTTCTATGCATAAGATGTAATCCGTCAGGAAGAATAGAAATAAATATCGGGGCGGATTGATCATAATTATCAATGGACTGTGCAAGAACTTCATCGTGACCAACCATGATGACATATTGATAATGAATACCTTTGAAAACTTTGGCGCTGATTTTACCTTGAACGTAACCGGGCTTTGCTTCACTAGAAAGTCTTACGTCCTCCGGACGTACAACGACATCAACTCTTTCGTTGACAGGGAATTCGTCAAGACAATCAAAAGTCGTATTGAGAATACGCACTTTCTTCGGGGCGATAACAGTTCCGTTATAAATATTGGAAGAACCGATAAAGTCAGCAACATAAGCGTTGACCGGTTCATTATAAATATCTTCCGGCGTGCCAATCTGCTGAATGACACCATCATTCATAATGACAATAGTATCCGACATAGTCAAAGCTTCTTCTTGATCATGCGTGACATAGATGAAGGTGATACCAAGTCTCTTATGCATTTCTTTCAACTCAAGCTGCATATCTTTTCTCATTTTGAGATCTAAGGCGCCAAGAGGTTCGTCGAGAAGAAGAATTTGCGGCTCACAAATAATTGCTCTAGCGATTGCAACACGCTGTTGCTGACCGCCAGAAAGCGTTGTGATATCACGATCTTCTAATTCATCCAAATCGACAATGGAAAGTGCACGGACGACTTTCTCATCGATTTCCTCTTCACTGAGATGTTTAAATTTGTAAGCGGGAACTGGATTGGTTAAAACTTTTTCTAATTTGCTGTTCAGGTCAGACAAACGCTTTTCCTTTTCAGCAGGATCGATAATCTTATCTTTGCTAATTCTCTTAATTTGAGATTTCAAATATTTGACTTGAGATTTGTCGATTCTCAAAACCGGATTTCCTTCCTTATCCTTTAAAGGGACCGGTATCTTCTTATTTCTTAAGCCGAAAGCGACATTGTCATAAACGTCAAGATTCGGGAAGAGCGCATAATGCTGGAAAACCGTGTTGATCGGTCTCTTATAAGGCGGAACCGGTGTGATATCTTTCCCAGAAAGAAGAATATCTCCTGAATCCGGTGTTTCAAATCCAGCAATCATTCTAAGCGTTGTAGATTTACCGCAACCGGAAGGTCCAAGCAACGTCACAAACTCGCCCTTACGAATGTAGAGATTCATCTTGTCAACGACAACTTGACCGTCAAAAATCTTTGTGACATTCTTGAGCTCGACGATGTGTTCGTCTTTAATCGGATTAACACCCGAAGAATTCGCAGGTTTCATTTGTTTAACCCCCTTCTTTTTTTTCACGAAGAAACTATATAAAATATAGCACAAAAATGCAATAGATTTTTGCGAGATTTTTTTTCGAAAAAGCGTTTTTGAAAAAGTTGTTGATAACTTTAAAAGTCTCTTTTTTTATCTTTCATATCCGATAATGTCCCTAACATATATAAAGATAATGTAAAAACTTGATTACAAAATAATAAGATTGTTCATAAAAACCAAAGCGATTTTTTTCACATTTTTTTCGTGAAAAAACAGCGAAAAAAGCAACGGCGAAAACAGCACAGTTTTTTTGCTGTTTCTGCACCTCTTTTTTTGTGCTATCATTAAAGGGTAAACACAAGAAAATTTTGAGGTATTTTATCATGAAAAACCAAAGACCAACCGCATTGATATTCGATATGGACGGAACCATTGTCGACACATTAGATGATATCACTGACAGTGTGAATTTCGCTTTGAGAAAACATGGTTTACCAGAGTATAACCGCCAAGAAATCTGTTCTTTTATCGGCAAAGGATCCAACCATCTCATCGACTGTGCCATCCAAGATAAAAAAGAACTTTTTGACAGCGTCTTTCAAGTGTACTATAACTACTACCTGGACCACTTTTGTGTCAAAACACACCCCTATGATGGAATTATCGACGCTCTAACTTACGCAAAAGAACAAGGTATTCTTTTATATATATATACGAACAAACCGCATAACATCGCTTTAGAAGTCATGCATCGTTGTTTTCCTAAGGGTTTGTTCGACTTGCTTGTTGGTATACCGCTAAACGGCATTGTAAAGCCGGATCCTAACGCTTTCTTTGAAGCCGTCAAGGAGAAGCGCTTGGATTTCAATACCGTTTGTTATTTCGGGGATTCTGTCACCGATATTGTCACCGCACATAATTTAGGCTGCAAAGGCATTTATTCTGTCCTCTGGGGTTTCCAAAGCAAAGAAAAACTCAGTTCTTGCCAGTATCAGCCAACCGCCTTTTTATCACACCCCAATGAGATCAAAGCAGTAATCGATGGTGATCTTTAAACAAAATCGGCTCTTTTGAGTTGAATTCAATAAATAACATAGTAAAATAACTATTACTTATATATTATTTTAATTTATAGCTAGAAAGATTCCGGAGGTAATTATGATTGTATTAACTGGTCCATCCGCTTCTGGCAAGACAGCAACTTGCCTGTACTTACAAGAACATTACGGCATCCGCAAGGTTATCACTCACACGACACGTGAAATGCGTGCGGGTGAAGCCGATGGTGTCGATTATCATTTTGTCAGCGTTGAAGAATTTGAAAGAATGAAAGCAAACGACGAATTTATCGAGACTGTCTTCTTCAACGGTAACTACTATGGAACCAGCCGCAAAGAAGTCCGCATCGACAAGTGTATGGCTGTCGAATTAGAAGGTGCCAAAACCTATAAGTCGTTCCAAGATCCTAAAATTGTTCTCTTCTATCTCTGTTTAGATGAAGACACTTGTCGCGCAAGAATGATTTCTCGCGGTGACTTACTGGAAAAAGTCAATTCTCGTATTGAAAATGACAAACTCGCCTTCCATGTATCCAATGATGTTGAAAAGATTATCGATGTCAAAATAGACACAAAAAAATTAAATCTTCCTCTTGTCGCAAAATCTATCTACGATCAATATTTAGAGATTTTAAAAAAGCGCGGCATCGATTACGAAAAAGAAATCGGCAATATTCAATAAAACGTTTATATCAAATAAAAACTGCGGTAACTTTCGTTAAACCGCAGTTTTTTTAATAAACACGAACTTCATCCAATTCGATAGTCTCAACATCCTCTGCAAACGCAGAATCTACCTCTTGAAAATCATACCCGACACCAATGGTATACAAATTGCTCTTACGATTGAGCAAGTAATTACCATAATAACGGCTTGCTACACTAAGCGCCGTTTTCTCATGACATCCATATAGCGGGACAATCATCAATCCTGGCTCATCGACAATCAATTTAGGATCGATGTTTGGCTGTAGAAAGTCATGTCTGCTTTTGTGAAAACCCGGATTACCAGAAATGTTTTCAAAAAACATATCCCCGCTTGTCATAACAACCGGAGCAGCGACTTTTTTTCCGTCTTGCAAAGCTTTGATCATCAGATATTCTGTGTCAATTTCATTGTGAGAAGGCATGTAGATATAAATTGTCTTTGCTTCTTGGTAACGTTTGTCGTTAACGATGTCTTTCATCATCCGAATCGACTTATCTTTGATGAATTCTTTTGCGAGCACCGCGCGTTGCTCTAATAAGTTTTTCTTGATTTGTGACAATTCCATAGCTACCATCATATACTATTTTTTTCAAGATAAAACATGTAAGAGCTATCAACTTATTTTTTATCTTTCGCCACATGTTTTGTCAATGGATTGTTTCTTCTAATTTGAGAAACAACCTCTCTGATTTCAGCAGCTAGAAATGATGAAGCCTACACAAAATTATAAATAATCGAAACCTCCTCCCCTATACAAGTTGTTTACTTGTAAAGGCGATTTACAAAATCGCACTTACAATAATATCAATATGAAACGAAACGATAGAATCATTTTAGCCATCGATTTAAAGTCTTTTTACGCCTCTGTAGAATGCATTGATAGAAATATGGACCCTTTTTCAACACCCTTAGTTGTCGCCGATGAATCTAGAGGCGATGGGACCATCGTATTAGCCGCCTCCCCCTTCATCAAGGAAAAGTATCATGTGAAGTCTCGCTGTCGTCTCAATGAAGTCGATAAAAATATCCCAGGTTTAATCATCGCACAACCGAAAATGGCGCGTTATTTAGAAGTCAGCGCACAAATCAACGATATTTACGAAGAGTTTGTCAGCCAAGAAGATCTCTTTGTTTACTCAATCGATGAATCTTTTCTCGACGTCACAAATTACTTAAACATACATCGTGACACACCCAAAAGTTACGCCAAGAAAATCATCAACCTCATCAAAGATAGAACTGGACTTACTGTCACCTGTGGAATCGGCCTGAATCTCTTCATGGCCAAAGCCGCAATGGACATAGAGGCTAAGCATAACAGCGATTTCATCGCACAGTGGGATTATAGTTCTATTCCTGAACATCTATGGCCCGTAAATCCTTTAAGCAAAATGTGGGGAATCGGAAAACAACTTGAAAAGAAATTAAATAAGTTGGGATTTTATACAATCGGCGATATCGCAGCGTCAGATCCCTCTTATCTTCCAAGAATATTCGGCGTAATTGGCGAAGAAATTTATTATCATTCTCTCGGTTATGATGATGCGTTACTTCAAGAAAGCTACCATGCACAAAACAGGTCCATTTCTTGTGGGCAAGTTTTATTGCGCGATTTTCATACCCAAGAAATGCCTACACTTATCCGGGAAATGGCGTTAGAGCTCTCTGACAAATTGTACGAAGAAAAAGTCGCTGCAAAAGAATTTGCCATGTACATCGGTTTAAAAAATCACGAAGGCTATGGAAAGAAACTCTCATTTTATACTCCGACAGATTCTGCTGAGAAAATCGGAAAGGGTTTTTGTGACAAGTTTTTAGAAGACAACCTTTCCGAAAATCTTCTTTTTCGACAAATCGCCCTTGTCGCCATCGATGTACAAGATGGTCAATCGTATCAGCTTTCCCTTTTTGAGGATGAAGAAAACGATTGTAAAATTCGAAGATTAGAGGAGACGTTAATTCAGATTCGCAAAAACTATGGAACAGTCAAAGCGATGCCTTGTTCTGCCTTGACTTTTTCTTCCACTTTTATTGATCGAAGAAATCAAATCGGAGGACACCACGCATGAGAGGGATGAAAAAATGGCAACCCTTTAAATCGTTAAACGGACAATACCGTGTCTTAGAAGAGCATCGAAGAGAAAAAACGCTCGTAGAAAAACCGGAATTATCTTATGATCAGGTCGAAGAAATCAACGAGACAATCACCTCATTACAACGAGGAGACAATGTTTTCGTAACTTATTACTGCGATGGTGAAATCAAAAAGAATTGCTTTTTATTTTTAAAATGCGATCCTCTTGTTCACCAGTTATATTTTCAAGAAACAAAAATTTCATTTCACGCACTTCTCGGAATTGAAAAAATATGATTTTATATGAAAATCCGTCCATTTTGAAAAAAAGTCTCTTCCAGATACAATATATAGTGAGCAAGTACAAGAAATACTTTACTTATAGTTATTTATACTATATACTAACATAGGTCTTTTTTCTGGAAGACCATGTACTTTCTTGCCGATTTTTTCAAACTAGAACCGGCCGAAAGACCATAAGGAGGTATACAAGCATGAAAAACTATGAACTCATGTACATTCTCATGCCCGATCTCGCCGAAGAGGCTATCAAGGCTGAAAACGCCGCTCTTCAGAAGATCATCACAGATAACGGGGGAAAGATCACTGGTGTCAATGAATGGGGTATGAAGGATCTTGCCTATGCCATCAAGAAACAGACAAAGGGTTACTATGTCGTTGTCAACTTCACTGCTGACAACAGAGCCCTCTCCGAGTTTAACAGACTCGTCTCTCTTGATGCCAAAGTCATGAGATTCCTTGTCACTGTTGCTCACAAGTAAGTAACACAAAAAAGGAGAAGAGAATTATGGCTGGATTAAATCGTGTCGTTTTAGTCGGTAGAATTGTCAGAGACCCGGAGCTTAAGAAGACCGCATCCGGTGCTTCCGTTTGCTCTTTCACTGTCGCTATCGATAACATGACGAGAACTGGTGGTGATCGCACCACAAGTTTCATCCCTTGCACCTGCTGGAGCAAGACTGCAGAAAATGTCGCCAAATACTGCACTAAGGGTTCCTTAGTCGGAGTAGATGGAAGACTCAATCAGCGCAGTTATGAAAGCAAAGCCGGATCTAAGCGTTCCGTCGTTGAAGTCATCGCTGAATCTGTTCAGTTCTTAGAAAAGAAAGGTGCCGTTGAGGATGCGGATTCTTATCAGTCCGTAGATGACGGTGCTCTCTCCGATCATCAGGGCATCACCCACGAAGGTATCGATTCCTCTGATGATGATTTACCGTTCTAAGCCTGTTTTCCGACAAGGGACTCAGACAGAAAGGATTATACAGAATGTTTCGTAGAATGAAACCTCGCAAGAAGGTTTGCTATTTCACCAAGAATCATGTCTCTTACATTGATTACAAGGACGTCGAACTTCTCAAGAAGTACATCTCTCCCTCTGGAAAGATCACTCCTAAGAGAATCACTGGCACTTGCAGCAAGTATCAGAGAATGTTAGCTGTCGCCATCAAGCGCGCTAGATTCATGGCCCTCTTGCCGTACGTCGCTGACTAATCAAAACCTTATTAGAGAACGAAAGTATTTAAGATAAGAATACTCTCTAAATAACTTGAAATTTAGTCCGTTGTATAAGGTAAAAAAATATAAGATCACTCATTAATTTGAGTGGTCTTTTTTTGTCATTTTCTTTTCATCACACATAAAAATTATAACCATCGAATTAATTGGATAAATTAATTAAACATATCAAAAAGTTAAAAGCAGGAACAAAAGGATGGTTAAAAATGATTGATTATAGTAGCGTTCAAATAAAAGGAGTAGATATTTGAGGTGTTTTTTAATGTCGATTTTAACAAAATTTCACCAAATGCATATAGTCTCATTTCCTGTGATTTGTTTTCGTATACTGATGCTATATACGAAAAAAATAGCAAAGTCTTCATAGAAAAGATATAGCCGAAAAGATATTAAAACCTTTATTTACAATAATAAAATTTAATAATGAAATTAATCCATATCTCTTGAATGAGCAATTAATAGTTAATGGCTATACTTCCCTAAAAAGGGGAGAAGGATATCGTGAGCGGTAAAGAGTGAAGTGTATGTTGATTCTTTTAATCTTGTCATTACGTTCAAAATTTGGCGACAAAAATGTAGATCCAGTGGAAAATAGTGATTGTCAAAGACAACTTGTTAAATTTAGAATGTGAGTCAAATGAAAACAATTGTTCCGCTTTGTGTAACAACGCAAGTCTATTAATATCTATGACAAGAAAAGAAATTTTACAGCTGTTTCTGCAAGCAAAAATGTTGAAGTAAATCACTCAAAAATAAGCTGTACCTCAAAACCTAGACAAGACAAGAAGCAAGGCGCACCAGTATTAGTTGAATTAGTTCTTGTTCGATTTTTATTTTAAAAACATAAGTGGTACGAATATATATTACCCGCTTTTAATAACATTACAATAACACTGATTTTTTGCCCTTTCTAACGTGTTTCATTGTATAATTTAAATGTTCTGTCATATCAATATCAATCGCAAGAGGGGGACAATATTTATGGAAAAAGCATCTTTAGAACATTATACAGAATCAATCTATTCTCACCCGATTTCCGATGATGAAATCGAATTGAGACTAAGAACAAAGAAAGATGACGACATCACAAAAGTAGAGCTCGTTTACAACGATAAATACAAATTCACAAAGGGTGTGAAAACAATTGAAATAAAAGAAAAAATCTCCGATGACACACACACCTATTACATTCAAAGAATGAAGTTAGGAGATAAGCGTTTTGCTTATGTTTTCAAGATTTATTCTGCAAATGGTGAATCCTATTACTTTAGTGAATCCGGTCTCACGAAAGATTATGATATCACACAAGGAATCTACGATTTCTTCCAAGTTCCTTATGTCAATTGTGACGATTATATTCACGTTCTTCCGAAATTTCAAAATAGAGTTTTCTATCAGATCTTTGTCGATCGCTTTTGCAAAGATCCCGAAAATAACAATCCCCGTATCAATATCCGTTGGGGTGATACAGTCAATACAAAAACAATTGCTGGCGGTACACTCAAAGGTATCACATCAAAGCTTGACTACCTGAAAGATTTGGGAATCAACGCCCTTTATTTAACGCCGATTTTCCGCGCAAATTCCAATCACAAATACGATACGATTGACTATTATAAAGTCGACGATGATTTTGGAAACGAAACCGACTTAAAGGAATTAATTGATGAATGTCACAAAAGAGATATTTTAATCCTGTTAGATGGTGTTTTTAACCATGTCTCAAGAGACCATGAGTTTTTTAAGGATGTGATTAAAAACGGAAAGAATTCTAAATATTTCGATTATTTTTATGTTCATGGCGACCAGGTTGACCTCAAAAACAGAAACTATGAAACCTTCGCATATGCCCCGTATTTGCCAAGGCTAAACATAAATAACAAAGAAGTACAAAAATATATCCTATCTGTCGCCTCTTATTATGTGAAGAATTTCGGCATCGATGGTTTTCGCTTAGATGTGGCAGATGAAATTCCTCATTTCTTCTGGGTTCAATTTAGAAAGCTTCTCTTAGATATCAATCCTGAATTTATCATCTTAGGCGAAAACTGGCACAACGCGCAAAGCTTCCTGAATTCAGGAACAGAATTCCATTCCATCATGAATTATTCCATTATGAAAAACGTCTTAAATTATGTCGCCTGGAACAAATACTCCGCTGAAGACTTTAAAAATGAAGTGGTGGAAAATTTAATGCGCTATAAGACAAATGTCAACTTTAATTTGATGAATATGATTTCAAGTCATGATGTTGCAAGATTTTTTACCGAGTGTCAGGAAAATGAAGATAAATTTTTGTTAGGATATGCATTCATTTTCACTCACATCGGTATTCCTTGCGTATATTATGGTGACGAAATTGCACTTCCCGGTGAAAACGATCCTCTTTGTAGAGCATGTTTTAACTGGGATAAAGCAAATGAAAACTCGAAAGTTTTTGCGATGATAAAGAAGTTAATTCATATTCATCGTGAACATAAAATCAACGAGAAAGATTATCACATTGAAGCTCTTCACGATCTTGTTTTCATCAGTAGATCTAATGAGAGCGGAACAATCAAACTGTACCTCAATGCATCTACAAAGGACATCCCGCTTTCTCACAAGGGCAACATCCTGATTTCAAATCATTACGAAAACAATATTTTAAAGGCGAATGGTTTTGTCATGACAGAAGAATAATGCGATAGATTTTTGCTCTTCCTTAAAATCCTTTTTTAGCCTATAGCACAATCGATTGCAAGCATATCAATTCAAACAAAAACTCAATCTGTTTATAATGATAAAAGCGAATCCTATTCGCTTGCAGGAGATGAATTATGAATATAAATAGAGAAAAGAATAAAGTCTTCCTCTTAGATGAGGACGGGAATGATATTGCACATGTCCTTTTTGAAAACATCGATCCTAACACAGTGCTGATTTCTTCCACCAGAGTAGATTCCAAATTGCGCGGACAAGGAATCGCATCTCAATTGATGAACGCCGCTTATGAAACAATCAAAGATCAAGGATATAAAGCGTTTATCAGCTGTTCTTACGCCTACGATTGGTTTGCAAGACACCCTGAGAAACAAGATATCCTAGTCAATGATTTAGACAACAGTATCAAGGAAATCAAAGGTTGTACTCTCTAATTCCTGAAAGCAAGTGATGATTTTCCTATTGAAACACTTAAGCTCTGCTTAACAATAAACGTCTGCTTTTTAGATAGAAGCAGACGTTTTTTAGATAAAAATTTTCCTTATATAGATAAGAAAGTCACGAAATAAAAATATCAGTACATAAAGCGTCGATGATGAAAAAACATTCTTCTCAAAATAAATTCCAGTTATAAAAGCGCTTTCATTTCAGCAAAAAATATTATCTATTTACTGTTTAAAAACGATATTCTTATACAGACGTATTTTCACGCGTGTTACAAAACGAGACACATAATTATCATTTTTTCCCGGAAAAAAATCAGTTGTTACTTCAGGAGCTGTGCTTTTTAACATGTGTTGTATTTCAAACAAAATAACGATCCTTTCATGTCTTTTTTTCTTCTCTTTACTGTTTTAAATGTAAATTTTCAATTGTGCTTACCTTGCTTTAAAATGTCATTCTTCTCTGAAAACAAATGAAATTCAACTTGTTTTTATACTTTTATTTAGAATTGCATGTTTGTTCTAAGTTCACTTTTGCACACACAAATAGAGAAAAAAGAAAAATATATAGAATGAATCAAAGCGAAGATTAGAAATTTTATTTTCCTAAAATTATTTTCTTTTCAGCACACTTCTTCATTCGTTGTCTTTTGTGTTACTTCCATTTTTTCTAAAAGAATTGAAATAGGTTTTAAATTTATAAATCTCTTTTTTTCATTTTTTACTTGTCAAATAAAAATTTTTTTATTTTTCTCTATTTTTTCCCAAATGTTTACATTTTTTTCGTGCAATAGTATCATATGAACAATTTTAAATACGAAAGGAGAAGTATGAAAAAAAGAGCGTTATGTTCTCTTTCACTGCTTCTACTTCTCTCCGGATGTGGTGGAAACGTCAGTTCTCCCACAGATCCTCCCGTCACAGATACTGATGTCGGAACATCGGAAACACCCTTTTTAACAGAAGAAAGCATTCCTGTTTCCGAAGAGAGTCTACCGCCAGTAATCGATGATTGGAGCCCAGAGGTAAAAGAAGCATTCAGAGAAGTTTTAGGAAGAGATGATTTAATCCCATACGTCAAAGGAGATTCTTACACCGTAAGCATTCAGGAAGACCAAGGTATTAATTACGTTGATATCTTACTCAGTGGAATTCGTATCGAAACCATTTTGGAAGACTATAGCGATATTTTGAGAAACGAAGGTTTCTCTGTGACCCAACCCTCTTACGACTATCTCGGAGGCAAAGAATTAGACTTAGAAAACAACCTCTATGTTCAATACAATGTCATCCCGAAAGACACAGAGAAAAACACGCCGGATTACTTTCATGTAATGGCTTACAAAGTTCAGGAAAGAACGACCATCTGGCCGGATGAATTACTCTACACAATGTTCTTTGAAACACTGCCGAGTTTTCCTGCAAAAGCCTATGAACCTAGCTATTACTTCGATACTACAAAAGTCACTTATGTCTTTAACTGTTATGCACACTATACGTTAGAAAACGGGTATCAAACTTACAAACAAACCCTGATTCAAAACGGGTTTAGCATCGAAGAAGATCGCGATTATTACACCGCCACCAGTAACACTTCTAACTTGAATGTAGTAGTTTACGATTATGACAGCACGCAGAACCTAGTCTTTTTAAAAGTGACGTGCAACAGACTCCATTTCCCCAACTTCATGTTTGATCTCTTGCTTGGAGAAGAAATCCCCACAATTGAAATTTCCGGTTGTAAATATGATTATTTCTTCTTCGACAACTCCAACGGTCAACTCAATAATTACACCTTAGAAAAATATGTTCCGGTTCTTTACATCTACAATATCGAATATGCCGACTACGATGATTATTTAAAGAGACTTACCGCCGCAGGATGGAACATTAGTCCAGATGGCACCTATAAAAAAATCATCAACAATGTCGAACATCAGCTATTCCTCACCTATAGTGAAACTTATAAATCCATTGCGATTTTTGTCATTAAATAAGGAGTAAATTTTATGAATAAAAAGATCTTATTTGCATTAAATTTAGCTGCTGTCTTATCTCTTTCAGCTTGCGGAGGTGCAACAGACAGTTCAACTACCGCACCGATTGACACCACGAAACCGACAACAAATCCTCCTATCACTACCCCAGAAAGCGATCCCGTTTCCGATCAAAGCGATGACACACCTACCTCAAGTGTAACCCCCTTTGATCCTTACGCGTTTTTTGATGATGCATTAACAAAAGACTATTCCAACGCAACCATCGAGAGCATTCAACAATACAATGATGGCCAGGACAGCGAATACGACATGGAATATTGCAGCGATGGTTACTATGTCAACTACACCCCGGATCTTGCTACTGCAGGATTAGATCCATACATTTATTACTATGTTGAAAATGGTGTCTCTTATCAGCACTTTGAAAGAGATAGATCCAACCCGAAATCTAAAGATGGCTGGCTTAACAAAGGTGCTAATGACATCGATTTATCGATTTGGAACACTTATTTTTATCTCCCGATGCTTTTGAATAATTTGACCAGTGCTGATGTTGAATTCTATGGTGATTTAGGAACAACTTATGCCTACTTTGTCGACTCTAGCGTCGCCAGAGCGTTGAATGAAACCGCATTTAGATACGCTTGGTTCAACGAAATCTTAGACGTCACCATCTATGTCAACAAAGACGGTTATATCAATCACATTCAAGGCTTTTCCGATGTCGATCCTAACAAAACAGAAAACTTTGTCGATATCAAGATCAAAAATATCGGCGCAACCTCTCTTCCTTTAAACACTCCTGCGAAGCCGACAGAAGAAACAAAATTAGAGTATTGGCAATACAAGGGTTGGGACAGCGATTACACTGACGCTTATTTAACTGGTATCGAAGCAACCTTAGAGCCCGGTTTAGAAACAGACGCTACACACGATGCTGTTTTAGATTTAGAGCATACTGCAACCATCACCTATTCAACACTTCCTGAAACATTTAAACCTTGGGAAGTAGTTGATAAAACAGTTAAGCTTCACTCCACTGACCCCAGTGTCGCTAGCATCGCTTACGGCAATGATCAAACAGCAGTTGTCACCGCCTTAAAAGAAGGAGAAACTGAAGTTTATCTTAGCATCCAAGGTCAAAATGGAACAATTGAATCTCAACACTTCAAAATCAAAGTCAGAGGTGTCAAAGAACAAGATAAGACAGATGCTGTTTATGAGTTTGACTTTGTCGCTATCGACAACAACGAGAACATCACAGCCACCAACAAGTTAACTCATAGCAAAGCGCCCTATACCATCAAGAGCAACAAAGGAAAGATGATTGATGGAAAATACAGCTCCATCTTTGAAAACGGAAAAGATGTCTTTACCATCGACCCCTTAACCACTGATTTCTCCAAGCCGGCAGGCGCAAGTGTCAGCTTCGATTTCGGTGAACAACAAGTTTCGGGATTGTCGGTCTATTACGGTATTTTCTACGAATCTCAAATGTCTCATTTGAGCAAATTAGATAAAGCTGTAATAAGAACTTCCAATGATGGTTCTTCTTGGAATGAAATTGATATCTTATCCATTTTAAAGAAAGAAGCTTCCAGTAAAAACAAGAAATTATTAGAAACCACTTTTGCTCCTGCTTCTAAAGTCGAATTATATCTCCACTCTAATATGGTCGGAAATTCTCTTGCTGTCGCGCTTGATAATTTTGTCTTTACAGCAAATGAAGAATGCCACGACTATGTTCCTGTCGAAGATATTCATGTGGAATCTGTCTCTGTTCTTCCTGAGACATTAAAACTGACTACCGGCGAAACTTCCACCCTTACCGCCAGCGTTTTACCGACCAACGCTCAAAATAAAGATGTCGTTTGGACAAGTGCCAATCCAGATATTGTATCTGTCGATGTCAAAGGTACAGTTGAAGCTTTAAAACCAGGCGTTGCTAAAGTGTACGCTACGAGCGTTGATGGAGAAATCAAGTCAAATGAAGTCGCCATCACCGTAAACGACCCTGTCAAAATTCCCGAAGCGATTGACGGAACATTTCGTAACGATATCGATTATCCGGAATTGACAGTCACTGTTGATCATGCGACCAATAGTTTAGATGTCATCTTCGAAGAATATCACACTGTATTGCCGCTAGTAGGTGTCGATCAGGAGATTTACGAATTCAGAAACGGTGATGATGTCTTATATTTATCCTTACGCGATCCTAAGAAGTTAGGAGTCAACACAACAACATCCAAACTGAACGGAAAGAAACTGGTTCCGATTCATCAAGAATTATTCAAAGTGATTGAGCTTACTTCCTTTGATGTTGTCGTCGTAGGAAAAGAAGTCAATCCTGATGGAAAATACCATTTGTTGACAAACGATAGTGTTCTTATCTCTACTAAGAACTTTGCTCCCGCTGATTGCAATGTAAAAGACCTCAAGTGGACTGTTTCTAACGGAAATGCCCGCTTTGATGAAGAGACTTCTTCTCTCTACGCTTTAGCAGAAGGAGAAGTCACTCTCACTGCTACCGCGTTACACAACGAAGACGTAAAAAGCAGCGTTACCTTTGTCATTGGCAAAGAAGTTAAACCAACCTCGATTGCCGTCTCTTCTAAAACCGGCGCAACCGAAGTGAAAAAGGGTGAAAAATTAGAATTGAGTCTCGCTTTTAATGAAGGTTGCAACAGAACAGATGTCGAATGGAGTGTCGATAATAGAAGCATCGCCACTGTCGATCAAAATGGTGTTGTTACTGCCAAAGCTGCCGGTGTTGTCAAAGTGACAGCAACTTCTACTTATGACAAATCCATTTCCGGAAGTATCACTTTGACCGTAACCAGCCCCACATCCCAAGGTATGGTTCCCTCTCATTTACACGGATCTTGGCTTGCCTCTGACGATGATTGGGGATATTCTGCCGAGTTGACCATCGACGTTCGAGATGATAATACCATCTACGTTCAAGAGACAATGATTATGGGTGGCGATGTCGGTTACTTCACTTTAAACGAAGAATTGAGCAACGCTACAACATTACACTACGAAAACGATGATGGAAGCGGCGATTACATTGAAATTACCTTTGATGAATCTGGTATGACAAGTGTCGTCTTAGATGATACAAACAGCGGCGCTATTTTTGGCGGGACTGTCACTTTCAGCACCGTTGTCCGCAACAATTAATTTCTCACAAAAAAAGGACCTTTCTTTTAGGTCCTTTTTTAATGGGGGAAACACGATCAAAATAACGGAATCATCTCACTTGTATCTGCACATCGTAAAGAAATGCGATTTTCTAAAGAAAATTCCTGCCCTTTTAAAAAGTTCAACGCCGTTTCTTTTCTGACAGCTATTGGCATACGAGGGTGATAAAAAGAGACTTTGTCATCTCCTTTGATTGTCAATATAACAAAAGAATCATCTCGATAAAGGCCTAGAAGATAAAAGGCGTTGCCGTTTGCTTGAACAAATCGATGTTCTTTTTGATATTTATCAAATTCATAAAAAGCAGAACACGGAATGAGACATCTGTTCTTTTGATATAGGTCTTTAAATGTGTTTTTTTCTTCGACAGTTTCTATCCGCGCATTATATAAATACGTGTTATCAAGACGTTGAAAACCAAAGCGTTTTAAAGATAGTTTCAGCTTCTTTCCTTGCAAGGTAAAAACAGGTGCAAAGTCTGAAACGATGATTTCATTCTTCGTTTGAGGCTTGAAGTCATCAAAACCTTTCAAGGACTCTAACGCATCATCTGAAAGCGAGTACTGTCTACACATAGCGACCTCTCTTTTGAGTATATCACTAAACAAAGAAAGAAAAATAGGAATAACGACAAAAAATTGCGTTATTCCTATTTAATAATAACTTCAATATTGTTTCTTTTTTTTGTTTCTGCAGGAAGCGTTTTTATAGCCCTGGGAAAACAATCTTTGCCATTAAGAAGAAAATGACAAGTGAAGTGACGTCGAGAACAGTGGAAATAAGAGGCTGTGACATAACGGCTGGGTCCATGTGAAGCATTTTGGCAATCACTGGAAGCGTCACACCGAAGAACTTAGCGACAACTGTTGAGAACAAGAATGTGAGAGAGATTAAAGTGGCGATGAGAATAAAGAAGAGATTTTGATTTCCGCCAACAAGATTTTGAATAATAGTCAAATCGCCTTCGCCGAGTTTAATCATACCAGAGTACAACTCAATCAACACCCAAGCAAAGGAGACAACAGAGAGAATTAAACCAGTTAACATCGCTGCTCTCATCTCTTTCCACATGACTTTGAAATAATTCTTTGTGGAGATATTTCCTAAAGCTAATTCACGGATGGTAACCGTCGCTGTCTGATCAGAGGCATTTCCATTTGTTCCCATAATCGAAGGAATGAAGGCGGTCAAAAGCGGGATTACGGCTAAAGCACCGATTGTAGACAAATGAGATAACACCATTGAGATAAAAGTATCTAACATCAAGAGGACGACAAGCCAAACACCATAGTTTTTAACCATCTTTAAAACCGATGTCTTCAAATAAGGTTCGTCACTTGGCAAAACACCTGAAGTAAGGGCGTTGTCTTCTTCGTTTTCATCACTAGCGACATCCATAGCATCGTCGAATGTGATGATACCTAAAATACGTTGCGTAGAATTCGTGACAGGAATAACCGAGACGTCATACTTGCGGAACGCTTGCAAGACAATTTCTTGGTCAGTGTTGACCTGAACAGAGACAAAGTCACTATTCATGATGTCTTTCATCAAGACGTCATCATCGCTTTCCAAGAGTTTATCTAACGTGACTGTTCCTACCAATCTTCTCGTATCATCCATAACAAAGATTTCCCAAATTGTCTCTTTTTCTTTGCCGACTTTTTTTATGAGATCAATGGTATCTTTCACTCTTGCAGTCTGACGGATAGAGAAATATTCAGGTGTCATCAAAGATCCAGCAGAATCCTCTTTAAAATTCAAGTATGCTTTCACTTGTGCTCTGTCTTCTGGAGAAGTAGCGAGCAAGACTTTTTTAATTAAATTAGAAGGCAACTCATCCACAAAGTCGACCAAATCGTCGGTAGCCATATCATCTAAAACTTTGTGAAGTTCACTCGAGGAAAAAGCTTCGACAACACGCTCTTTTGTCTCCTGTTCCAGGTAAGTGAAAATTTCTGCAGAGTGATCTGCGTTGACCGATTTAAAGAAGTAAAGGAGATCTTCTAAGGAGCTTTCTTCTAATGCGTGGGCGATATTAATCGGGTCATAAGCTTCTACTGTCGACTTTAAAATTGCAGTCTTACGCGTATCGATGATCGCTTTCATCTGCTCATAGGAGAGAAGGTAACGAACTCTAGGCTCTTCATGAATATCCGGCTGGATTTCATTATGTTCTTCTACAAGGAGTTCATTTTCTTTATTTTCATTCATAAAATCACCTCCTTATAAACCTAAAAGCCCTGGGGATATACTGTCGATTACTGTGATAGCGATAGTGAAGTAAAGGAGCAACGTGCAAATATCCATCAAGGATGCAACTAACGGTCCTGACATAAATGCAGGATCGAGCTTAAATGCTTTCGCAATAAAAGGAAGGATAGAAGCGCATAATTTTGAAATAAAAATACCAAAGAGCATCGCGGCAGAAACAATCGCTGCAATGACCATATAACCGTGTTGAATATTCGTAAAATTCAAATCATTTAAGAGCGTTTCTTTCATCTCATCCGTGATTTTTAAAAGAGGTATGTTCAATTCAGCCATCACCCAACCAAAGTTGAAGACAGCAACGATTAAACCGGTGATCAAACCGGTTAAAGCCTCTTTGCCAATGATCTTGAAAACGTCTTTTTTTGTCGTCTTCTGTGCAGTGATTGCACGAATGACCATTGCCGAAGTCTGACTTCCTGAATTTCCCGTCGTATCATTTAAAGAAGGAATGAATGACAGAAGAATCGGAAGTGTTAACAGAGCGCTCTCAAAACGAGAAACGATGATACCTGTAAAGGTATTGATGATCAACAAAACAACCAACCAAATGACATAGGAACGTACAATACGGAAAATTTTTGTTTCCATATACGGCTTTTCGTTAGGAGCAACCGCCGCTTGCTTATAAACGTCTTCTGTCATTTCTTCTTCTAAAACATCCATGACGTCATCAAAAGTAAGAATGCCTAAAATTTCATTGTTCTTACTGACGACAGGAAGAACAGGAAGATCGTATTCTTGACAGATCGGAATCGCCTGTTCTTTATCCGCAATTGGCGAAATGTACGGATAGTCTCTTTGCATGACATCATCAATGATGCTTTCTTCATCTTCAAACATCATATCTTCAAGGCGCTCCATGCCGAGAAGATGATTGAATTTATCAACAACAAAAATAGTTCTTACTGTTTCTAATGTGTTACCAATCTGCTTGATTTTAGCAAAGACATCTTTTACTTTAGATCCCGAGATGATAGACAAGAACTCGGTGGTCATAATGCTTCCTACTGTATCGTCTAAGTATTCTGCAAGCTGATTGATCAAGGCGACCCTTTTCTTAGGAAGCAAGGAGAGTGCGTGATCGCGCACGGGCTTTACGACATCTTCTAAAAAATCCCCCAAATCATCGTTTGGAACGTTTGCTAAAACAAGTCCCAAAGGTTTTTTAGGTAGATTTTTCACTAAGGCAATGCGTTTCTCTACCATGAGATACGAGAATATTTCACCCAGCTTATCATAGTCAGCAGTATACAAAGAATAGAAAAGGACAACCTCATCTTCGGTGAGAGGGTTTAACGCTTCGCTGATTGTTGCCGCTGAATTGTCTTTGATAGATTCGGTGATTTTATTCTTATCACCTGTAATCAAGTAGTGATGAAGTTCCTCCGATGAAATCGCGTCGTTAATCATGACACTTTCATGAGAATTCTTCACCTCTTCCTGAGGCATTTCATCGATGGTCTTTTCTTCGTTTTCCATAAGATAGCCTCCTTTTGATATCAAGAATCACTTAAATTATACTAAGTAATCTCTCTGTTAAAGAATCAATGCTGTTTAAAACATTTCCTGGGTTATTTTCCTCTAATAACTTTTGATATTCATTATCGTGATAGTAAGAGGCAGAAAGAATATCATAACCTTCTTGTTTCATCACCTCTATATCCTTCAAGGTATCACCAATATAAAGAACATCCTCTTTCTCACAGTCAAAGTCTTTTAAGACCTGTCGCATTGACTCTGCTTTATTGACACCGTGTTCACTTCCAGTATAACACTGTAAGAAAAAATTATTCAGCCCTAAATACGGAAGTGTAATCTCTAATGTTTCTTTTGCACGTCCGGTCACAATAACAAGTTGCGCGTCGCTTTGTTGTTGCAGCGTCTTTAACATATTAATCATTGCATCGTTTTTACGCAATAAACTATTTTGATATTCGATATAAATACGATAAAAATAAGAGACTGCCGCAGTAGATTCTTCCTTAGAAACAATATGTTGAATCACTCCTGGCTCCGTAGGTCCAAAATATTCCTCGATATTCTCTAAAGTGACAGATTCATAACCAAAATCTTGAACTGTTTTTACAATCGACATCTTTTCAAGATATAACGAATCGGCAAGCGTGCCGTCAAAATCAAAGCAGAGAATCTTTTTTCTCTTCATAGTTTCTCCCTTCTTTTACCAGCAAGAGGAATCTCTCATCAACTCAATTCTTCTTTACCGGTATAAAGATTATAATAAGCGCCCTTCAATTCCAAAAGTTCCTCTTGTGTTCCTCTTTCGATAATACTTCCGTGATCTAAGACAAGAATTTCATCACAATCGCGAATCGTCGAAAGACGATGTGCGATGATCATGACCGATCTACCTTCCATCAAAGAGGTCAATCCTTTTTGAATCAACAGTTCACTTCTTGTATCAATGTTGGATGTCGCTTCATCTAAAATCATCACTGGGGAACGATTTAAACTCGCTCTAGTAATGCCCAAAAGCTGTCTTTGTCCTTCGGAGAGATTGTGACCGTCGTCATAAAGCATCGTTTGATATCCTTCTGGAGTACGGCGAATAAAGGAATCGGCTTGTGAATTTAAGGCGACTTGTTTCACTTCTTCGGAAGTGGAGTGCATACGGACGTAACGGATGTTATTTTCAATGGTATCGGTAAAAAGGTGCGTATCCTGTGTAACCATAGAAATACCTCTACGCAAAGACTCTAACGCGATGTCTTTAATATCGATACCATCATAGGTGATACGACCAGAATCTATCGGATAGAAACGCGCAAGCAATGAGATAATTGTTGTCTTACCCGCACCGGTAGAGCCAACAAAAGCAATCTTCTTTCCTGGATAAACCTCAAAGGAGATGTCTTTCAAAACAGGAGTGTGGGGCACATAACCAAAATAGACGTGTTCAAAACGGATTACGCCTTGAATCGGAATGATTTCTGTTGTCCCGTCTTCCTTTGGTCTTTCCCAAGCGTAACGAAGATTAAACTGTTCTTCTTCCGGATGAATGAGTTTAATTCTCACTTTACCTTCATCGCTTTCTTCTCTTTCATCATAGAAAGCAAAAATACGTTCAGCACCAGCGCAGCAAGAGAGAATGTTGTTGACATGCTGTGTAAACCAAGTAAACGGAATACAAGCGTTACGGGTGAAAATAAGATAAGATTGCAACTGACCAAAGGTCAAAGGACCGGCAAAGCCGGTGCATAGAGCAACCACACCAAGGACACAAGAAATAGAGAAATTGAGATAACTTAACGATGTGTAGACCGGTGCGGACATCGAAGTGATAAAGAAAGCGCGTGTCGCTGTCTTTCTCCACGATTCGTTATAGCGATCAAACTTTTCATAGCTTTCTTTTTCGTGGTTGAACGCTTTGATGACTTTTACGCCCGCGATATCCTCTTCTACAACCGCATTGACATCCGCAAGCGCTTGCTGTTGTAAAACATAATATCT
This sequence comes from uncultured Mollicutes bacterium, assembly GCA_900539865.1. GTDB lineage: Bacteria > Bacillota_I > Bacilli_A > RFN20 > CAG-288 > Enterosoma. The sequence continues at coordinate 162,963 of UQDS01000002.1, forward strand.
TCTTGCGTATTTGGCGTTAAATACCATATAGACAAACATCAAAAGAATAAAAGCAATAACAATAAGGGAAAGAGGTACATTGATGATAAACAAGAAGATGATGGTACCAAAGAGATTGGTGGCTGAAAGGAAGACATTAGCAAAGGAATCTGTCATCGCCACAGCAATCGTATCCATATCGTTTGTATAAAGAGACATGATTTCACCATGAGGATGACGGTCGAAATAAGAAATCGGAAGTTTTTGCATCTTCTCCATCAATTCCAAACGTAGTTTATAAATGACCTTTTGAGCCAATCTGACATTCATGATATTGTGGAGCAAAGCACAAGAGACACCCGAAATTGCCAAACCGATGATCACAAAGATCCAGAAGCGGAACGTTTCAACATCGTTGATTTTGATAGCATCTGTAACTTTGCCGGAAAAGAAGGTGACTAACAAGTTTGCAATACCTGTATGAATGGTTGTAATAAAGATAAAGAACAAAGTTAAATAATGGCCTTTGTAATAGGAAAGTATTCTTCCTAAAGTCCGAATTAAATTTTTCGGTTTATTCTTTCTCACTTGGAGTTGCATATTAATGTCCCTCCTTTTGAATATTGTAAATGTCTTGATAAATCGGATCGTTTTGACTCAACCATTCGCCCGTTCCGATATTGTTGATTTTGCCATCTTTTAAGACAATGATCTTATCGGCATCCTGAATTGCAGAGACCTTTTGAGAGATGATAATTTTTGTCATATGCGGCAATTCCGTTTTCAAATTCTCTTTCAATCGGCCTTCCGTAATACGGTCAAGCGCCGAAAAAGAATCGTCAAGAATCAATATCTTCGGATTGCGAAGCAAGGCTCTCGCAATACATAAACGTTGTCTTTGACCACCAGAGACATTGTTTCCGCCCTGGCCGATCATCGTGTCATATCCGTTGTTAAGAGATGTCTCAATAAAGTCAGAACAACAAGCGATGCGACATGCTTTTTTAATCTCTTCATCGCTCGCAGATGGATTACCCCAAAGGAGATTCTCTTTGACAGTGCCCTTAAAAAGAAGAGGGTTTTGGAAAGAAATAGCAATCTTCTTTCTCAACTCGTCGAAGGTATACTCCCTCACATCATGGCCGCCAATAAGGACACGGCCTTTACTAACATCGTAAAAACGCTCTATTAAATAAATTAAAGATGACTTCGAAGATCCGGTTTCGCCTAAAATTCCGACAGTCTCACCATCTTCAATGTCAAAATCAATATCAGTGAGAACATATTCTTCTGCTGTTTGATCATATTTGAAATAGACATGATCAAATTGAATTGATCCGGTTTCAACCTCAAGAGAGGATTCTTCATTCTCAACAAGTTCACTCTCAGCGCCAAAAACCTCTTTGATACGAGAAACGGAAGCTGTGGCACGAGTAAACATCATCATGACATTACACATCATGATCAACGCATTCATTGTCTGCACAGTATAGCTCAAGAAAGATGCGATGTTAGAGGCAGCGTCAGCAGTGCTGATTTCTGGGTTCCATCCCTGAAAGACACCCATGCCGCCTAAGATCAATGTACCGATGATACAACTGTATGTCATAAAGTGCATGATACCCATATTGCACGCGACGATTGTCATAGCATCTGTACCAGCTTTTCTAGCAGAACTATCAACCTTTTCAAATTTAGCATTTTCAAAATCTTGTTTGGCGTTGGCTCTTACCATTTTCATAGCAATCAAGGATTCATCTGTCGTTCTATTCACAGAATCGATGGCGCGTTGAAGCTGATAGAAACGAGGGCGGGAGATGATGACAATTGTGATTAAAGCAATTGCAAGAAGGGGAACGACAACACCAAAAACAAGGCAAAGATCTTTCGAAATTAAGTAAGCAAAGATGATTGCACAAAGCAGCTGAACGGGGCCTCTTACAAGCGGTTTGAATGCTCCGGTAAACGTGTCCGAAATAATCGTGACATCGTTTGTCATTCTTGTAATCAAAGAATTGATACGAAACTTATCTAAATTGTTAAAGGAGAAGTCTTGAATTTTTTTGTACTCTTCTTTTCTCAGTTCATAACCCAATCCTTTTCCTGTTACAGCAACCGTTCTAGAAGAAAGGATACCGAACAGAAGTGATAATAAAGAGAAGAGAAGCATGACTCCGCCGATGATATAAACCATTGTCGGATTGAACGTATATGTCTTATCTGGCATTTCAGTCATACCTTGTTTTAACAATACATTCATTAAGAATGGAATGGATATCTCCAATACATTTTCTAAGGTGACAAAGAGAATCGCAAGATAAAACGATTTTCGATATGGTCTAATAAACCTCCACAATTGGAGCCGTTTTTTGTTTTTTGTTTTCATGATATTCACTCTCCATCGCTATTACATATATATTAGTTTACAACAAATCTTCTGATATCTTACACTGTATTTCAAAGAAGAAAACGCTTTTTTCACGCAAATATCTTGCGCTTAAAATTTTTAAAAAAATCCGAATGCATATTTCACCACATCACTTTTTTTCATGCTATAATGAAAATACCCAATGGAGGAAAACACAATGACTGAAGCCGATTACAAAAGATTAGCCGGAACAAAAACCGAAGAAAACTTAAAAGCTGCCTTTGCTGGTGAGAGCCAGGCCCACACCAAATATCGTTATTATTCTGGTGTCGCTAAGAAAGAAGGACATTTAGATTTCTCTAACCTCTTCTTAGAAACAGCTTTAAATGAAATGGAGCACGCTGAACTTTGGTTCAAATATTTACACGGCGGTTCCATCCCCACCACCAACGATAATCTCGTCGATGCCGCAAATGGTGAAAACTATGAACAGACCATCATGTATCCTGAATTTGCTAAGATTGCCCGTGAAGAAGGCTTCCCGGAAATCGCTGCTAAGTTTGATATGGTCGGAAAGATCGAAGCTCGTCACGAAGCAAGATATAAGAAGCTCTTAGAAGAACTTCAGACTGACAAAGCCGTCATCAAAGAAGGCGCCCTTGTCGTTTGGAAATGCGAAGTCTGCGGACACATTCACGTCGGTCCTGTCGCACCGAAGGTTTGCCCTGTCTGCTCTCACAAGAACAGCTTCCTTCCTTACGCTTTAGACTACAAGTACTAAAAAAACTTCTAACAAAACTGCCGGAAAATCCGGCAGTTTTTTATTTTAAATCATTTCTTCTTTTAAAAAGGGACAATTTTTTGAATAGGTAAAATAAACTAAAACTTATTTTTATGTGATTTATTTTAACAATATTCATTAAAATTTGTCCTTTTTTATCAAAAACATAAGAGAAGAGCACAAGAGGAGTTGTGACTATATATGTTTAAAAAACTTAAATAGCTTTTGTATGGTAAAACAACTATGAAAATATTTTCATGTCGCATTGAATATATATGTGTAAACATATATAATTTTTTATATAGGGTCAATTTTCATTGGCCAGGAGGTTTTTATGGAAGATAACAAAATCAATACATTTGACAGAAAAGAAAAAAGCTCAGCACCGACTATTCGTGAAAAGAAAGATAGAGCGACCATCTATGAAGTCGCCAAAGTGGCCGGCGTTTCTTTAGCGACAGTCAGCCGCGTTATCAACAACCACTCTAACGTCACTGAAAGCACAAGAAAACGCGTCAATGACGCTATCGTCAGACTCAATTACAAACCTTCTGCCCTTGCGCAAGGTTTGGCTCATTCCCATTCGACCAATATTGGTATCATGATTCCTTCCACTGGTTATTCTTATGTATCCAATATGCTTGACGGCATGATTGAAGTCGCCAAGATTTACAAATATCTCACTTCCATTTTCATCACCAAGAGAACCAAAGAAGACTCTACAGCAGTCATTGAATCGTTGATCAAGTCCCACGTTGATGGCGCTGTCATTTACGATGATGAACTCGGAACAGACGAAATCCGTTCGATTCAGAACTTCCACATTCCAGTCATTGTTGTCGGACGCGACATGGAAGGAGAATCTTTAGGAAGTATCATCATCGAATACAAGGATCCTGTTATGGATGTTGTGAAAGAACATATGATGACTACCGTAGAAGATGATGTTGTCATTCTCGATGTCGTCAACCAAGGAAAGATGTTGGACGAAATCCGCGATGGTTTGCTCGATTACGCCAAAGCGAATAACAGAACAATTCAAACTGTACAAGTTCACGATTCCTACAATATCGTTTACAACTATATGAAAGAGTATTTCAAGACCCATCGCAGCGGTTATTATGTCACCCCGCGCGACTCTTTAGGCGCTGCTGTAGTCAACGCTGCAATCGAATCCGGTTTACGCATTCCGGAAGATATTCAAGTTTTGGCTGAAATCGGAAGCAAATACTCTTATATCGCTAGACCGGAGATTTCTTCTTTCTCCATGGACATGTTCAAAGTCGGTAGCATTGCGGTCCGTATGCTGACAAAACTTTTGAAAAAAGACGAAAAGGCAATGCAGCAAAAAACATTCCGCATTCGCGCCACATTCAACAAACGCACCACAACAAAGTAAGCTTCCGTAACTACCAAGGAGATAAATCATGTTCACCATTTTAGAAAAATCGTTTCCTGTCGGCTTAGTTGCCGGACTTGTATCTGCCGCTGTTCTCATCGGTGTAGGTGTTTTCTTCTTGTTCCTCTTTTTGCATCGAAAAGGTTATCAATCCGTACCGGTCAATTTGAAAAAGAAATTAGAAAACATTGAAACCACCTTAGATACCGATTGCAAAACCTCCCTTACTCGCCTTCAAACTTTATCTAAAAACAGCAAAAAATTCGAAGATTTTTACGCTCTTCGCAACGATCAATATACAAATTTAGTCAACAAGTACAACACCATAGACAAACAGATTGAAAATTTAGCAAGTCTTATCAACGACAAAGATTTCAAGCAGGCAAAAGAAATCGAAAGAGAAATTGCCGAAGATATCAATAAGTTCGATAAAGATGTGTCTATCTTCTCTGGAGATCTCTCTTCCATCTTACAAGATGACACAGATACCGCTAGCGCTGCTGTCACTGTCAAAAACAACCTTCGTTCTATCCGTAATTTTTATGAGAAGAACACCAACGAACTCTCTGAGTTAGGTCAATCTTTCCAGCTGATTCTCAACGATGCCGAAAACACCTTAGATCAGTTCAACGAATTGTGCGACAGCGCCAAATTCGAAGAAGCTAAAACACTTTTAGACGATTTAAACCGCTTGTTGACCGCAACCATTTCTGTCATGGACCGCTTACCGATGTTGCAAGCCAGTGTCTATACGGTCCTTCCAAACAAATTAGATGAGTTGGAAAAGAATTATCATGAAATGCTCGATGAAAAATATGTCATCGAAGATTTAGATGTGGATAATTATGTCGATCAAGCGAGAAAACAATTGGAGTTAATCAAATCCAATTTAGTCTTCTTAGACATTACTGGCGTTCAAGAAAAAATTGATAAAATCCAAACAGACATCACCGATTTCAACGCAAAATTCAATGAAGAAAAGAACGCAAAGCAGTGCTATTTCAACTCTACAAACGACATCATCGACACAACATACAACATCGAACGTGAATACTCTTCCCATATGAATATGATTGATAAATATAAGGTCGCTTATATGCTCGATCAAAAATATGTGGATCAAATGTACAGTCTCAAGAGTCATATTGAGACAATCGGTATGCTCAAACGCGAGCTCGACTCTTATCTGGATACGACCAATCATCAGCCCTACACGACCATCATGAAAAAGATGAATGCGTTAAGAACAGAAATGAGTAGAGCAGAACGCACAATGCATGATTATCAAGCTTATCTTGATGATTTAAAAAACACAACACAAAACGTTTATGATGGTTTGAATAATCTCTTTGTTTCTTTGCGTGTAGAAAGAGCGCACATCTTATCTTTAGGTGTCGATTCTTACACGACTGCCATCAAGCCAAAATTCGATTATTTCTTTAAGAAAATTGCCGATTTAAGTTCTCAGCTTGTCGTCCTTCCTTTGGATGTGAAAAAGATCAGCCGCGACTTTTATTCTTTAAAAGATGATTGTGGGTATTTCTTAAGCGATACACACAACAATTACAACGAAGCCTTAAAAGCAGAACAAGCCATCGTTCGCTCTAACCTCTATCGCGAGGATTACACAGAGTGCAAGCTCGCATTAGAAAAAGCCGAACAGGCTTATAACTCCGGTAATTTTAAAGATGCTACCGCTTTAGCAAGCGAAGCTCTTTCCACCTTTTCTAAAGGTTCCTTACCGATATCCAATTCCTAAATCATGAAACAAAACATTTATTTCGATTGTGCAAGCACGATTCGCCCTTTTGATGATGTGCTTAAAACCTTTACCGAAATCAGCGTTAAAGATTTTGCCAACGCATCTTCCAATCATGCGCTTGGTTTTCAATGCACGACAATTTTAGAAAAAGCACGCGCTCAAATCGCAAAATATCTTAAAGTCCTTCCTGAAGAAGTGGTATTTACAAGCGGCGCTACAGAAGGGAACAATCTTGCAATCAAGGGTGTCAGCTATCACAATCGCTCCTGGGCAAAAAGAATCATCACCACGAAGGCAGAACACCCATCTGTGATGGAAGTCTTCCGCCAGTTAGAAAAAGAAGGTTTTGATGTAGTTTATCTCGATTATGATAAAGAGGGTGTACTCAATTTAGAACAATTGAAAGAAGCTTTGAAAATCCCGACATCGTTAGTTTCTGTCATGGCAGTCAACAACGAAGTTGGTTATATCTTTGACATTCACAAAGTTTATCAGATTGTCAAAGAAAACTCGCGCGCCCTTGTCCATGTCGATGCCACCCAAGCCCTCGGCAAAGAGACAATCTCTTCTGCTGACTATGATCTCATGACTTTTTCCGGCCATAAAATCGGCGGTATCAAAGGATCTGGTGCTCTCATCAAGAAAAAGAAAGTGGAACTTTCCCCCTTGATTTTAGGTGGAGAACAAGAACATGGTTTACGTGCTGGAACTACGCCCCTTGGTTTAGATTGTTCTTTGGCAACGGCGCTGCGCATCAGCTTAAACAGTCAAGAAGAGCGCAAGAGAAACGCCCGTCTTCTCAACGACTATCTGCGAAACGAACTGATGAAAATAGATGAGGTAGAAATCACCTCTAAAAATAACACGACACCTTTCATCTTATCTTTTACCCTGAAGAAACATAAAGGATCTATCGTTGCAGAAGCTTTAAGCAATGAAGGAATCTATGTCTCCACCAAATCTGCTTGTTCTTCGCGTGAAGCTGGCTATTCCTATGTTTTAAAAAACGCAGGTTATGACGAAGCTCTTTCTTCTAATGGTATCCGCCTTTCTTTCAGCGGAAAAGAGACATTAGAAGAGGGCAAAATTTTCATCGAAACACTTCATTCCATCTTAGACTCCGTCAAGATTAAGGAGGTATAAAATGAACACAGACATGATCATTGTCTTCTTTGGTGAATTATCCACCAAAGGTAAAAACATTATGAACTTTATCCGTCTCTTGGGTAAAAATATCAAATATGCGTTAAGAGACTTTACTAAACTTACTTACGATATCCGAAAAGACCACATTTATATTCTTTTAAACGGAGAAGATTACGAGGAGGTGAAAAAGCCTCTTGCCAAAGTTTCCGGCATCGGTTCTTTTGCCTTGGCTACAAACGTGGAACGCGATTTAGATGCCATCAAAAAAGAAGCGTCTCGTCTTTATCAAAAGTCGGGAGCAAAAACGTTCAAGGTGGAAACAAAACGCGCAGACAAAACTTTTGAAATGCATTCTGATGATGTCTCCCGTTCGGTTGGTTCTTATGTCTTAAGAGAAAACAAGGAAAGCAAGGTGGATGTTCACAACCCCGACTTGCTCATTCATGTCATGATCCGTTTAGAAGGAACCTATGTCTATGCGATCAAAGAAAAAGGTTTAGGCGGATATCCTTTAGGAATTGCCGGCAAATCCTTATGCTTGCTTTCCGGCGGTATCGATTCCCCTGTCGCTGCTTATATGATGATGAAACGCGGTGTGAAATTAGAGTGCATTCACTTTGCAGCACCGCCTTATACTTCCCAAGCGGTCATCGAAAAAATACATGATCTCTTACACGTTTTAAACGATTATCAGCCTGATATCAAACTTTACACCGTTCCATTTACCGATTTAGAGCGCAAGATTTATGAAGTTGCTGGTCCGAGCTATTGTGTCACTATCATGAGAAGAATGATGATGAGAATTGCAACACGCATTGCAAAAAAACACAACAATCTTGTTTTGTCCTGCGGTGAAAGCATCGGTCAAGTCGCAAGTCAAACGCTTTACTCCATGCAAGTGATTGATCCTTGTTGTGGCCTTCCTATGATTCGACCTTTGGCCTGCATCGACAAAAACGAAATCATGGATACCGCCAAAGAAATTGGCACTTACGATATTTCCATCCGTCCCTACGAGGATTGTTGTACCATCTTCACATTAAAAGATCCTGTAACCCATCCTAATATAGAAGTGGTAGAAAAGATCGAATCGCAATTCGACTGGGAAAGCATGGTCAAAGACTGTGTGATAAACACAACCGCGGAACATATTTCAAAAGCGGAAGAAGAAGAATTTTAAAAAGCAAACTCCTTTGAATGATTTTTCAAAGGAGTTTTTTGTTTTTCAGCACCACGGTGAAATTCAATTGATAAACTGATTTCTTTCTGGCATGAAAAAAGCCTCATTGAAAGAGAATTCTCCTCCAATAAGGCTTTCATGCTTTGTTGTTTTACTTACTTAGAAGCGATAGCAGCGTTAGCGGTTTCGACTAAACTTTTGAACTGTTCGGGGTTGTTAGCAGCGATTTCAGATAACATCTTTCTGTTAAGCTGAACACCAGCGGTCTTAAGACCGAACATGAACTGAGAATAGGAAATGCCGTTGAGCTTGCAAGCGGCAGAAATACGACGGATCCAGAGCTTTCTATAATCCTGTTTTCTTTCCTTACGTCCGTTAAAAGCGTTTGCTTCAGACTTAAGGACAGCTTCCTTGGCAGTTTTAAATAATTTGTGTCTAGCGCCATAGAAGCCTTCGGCTCTCTTTAAAATGCGCTTGCGATTGTCATGTCTGACAGTACCACGTTTGACTCTCATGATTCAAATCTCCTTTACTTGCTGATCAATCCAGTCATCTTTCTGGACTGGACAGCGTTAAGGTATCTAGCCTTACGATTGTGACGGATTAACTTATGGGTCTTGTTGTGAGAGAGGTGGCTTGTATTCTGGTTCCACTTCTTGACCGTGCCATTTGCAGTGATCTTAAATCTCTTGACGGCACCACGTTTACTTCTCATTTTAGGCATTCTTATGGCCCTCCTGTTTCTGTTTATTTGTTTTCGGATTCAACATGATGAAATAATCTTTACCTAACAATTCCGGTTCTTTTTCCGTAGATGCATAGTCCTTAACCATACCTAAGAATGTGTTAAGCGTTTCTTTGACGATGTCCATTCTCTGCATCATTCTACCCTTGATGAAGACAGCGACCTTAACCTTCATACCTTCTTGTAAGAACTTGATGGCTGCTTTGGCTTTTGTTTCTAAATCGTGTTTATCTGTAGTGGCAGTGAAACGAACTTCCTTGACGACAGTCTTCTTTTGATTCTTTTTGGCTTCTTTGGCTTTCTTGTCCTTATCGAACTTATACTTGCCATAATCGACGATCTTACAGACCGGCGGGTGAGCCTGCGGAGAAACACAGAGAAGATCCATCTGATATTCCATGGATTTTTGTAATGCGACCTTGATAGGAAGAACGCCAAAGCTTTCTCCTTTCGGACCGATTACAAGAACTTCCTTGAAACGGATTCTTTCATTGACCAACTCACGATCGTTGTTGTTCTTCGGGCGGAACTGCTGACCTTGATACTTGTTAAATATAAAACTAATCCTCCATATATCCTACAAAAAAACGGGTTCCTCTCAGAGAAACCCGTCATTTTGCCATTGATAGCGCACCAAAACAAAGTTTCACCACTCAGGTGAATCATTATTTGCTGCGAGACCAACTCAAGCATTTGACCTACCAGAACAGAATCCAGTCAGGTGAGAACGGGTGTCCTCTTTCTTAGTTGCGTTTTTTCGCATGTATTAGTATATAGTCTTTCCTATGTTTTGTCAACATTTTATCTTATTTGTTTCTCTTTCTTGTAAAGATGTTAAATAAGAAGAAATTTATCTATTTTTTATAAATAAAATACAAAAGATGTCGGTTTTAAAACATCTTGTTTCATAATCAAAATAAAATGCGGTGAAAGTTTCACCGCATTTTAATTAGTCTTTCATCGTTCCAAAAATTCTATCGCCAGCATCACCCAAACCAGGGCAGATATAGGCTCTTTCATTTAACTGTCTATCTAAGGCGCCGATGTAAAGAGGAATTTCAGGATAGATTTCCTTAAATGCCTTGACACCTTCCGGGGCAGCAATGATACAGACAAAGCTGATATTCGTAGCACCGTGCTGCTTTAACATCTTCACAGCGTCAATTGCAGAACCGCCTGTCGCAAGCATTGGATCAAGAAGGAAAACACTCTTCTCAGCAAGGTTGTTTGGCAATTTGCAATAGTATTCATGAGGTTCATGTGTGACTTCATCACGATACAAACCAATGTGACCAACACAAGCGGTAGGCACCAACTGTGTAAAACCATCCACCATACCCATGCCGGCGCGAAGGATCGGTACGAAACAAAGTTTTTTTCCGATGACCATCGGCTGTTTTGTTTCTTCAATCGGTGTTTTGATTGTTGTTATTTTTGTCGGAACATCCTTTAACGCCTCATAAGCTTCCATCATGGCGATTTCTTTTACAACATTACGGAATTCACAAGTCGGCGTTTGTTCATCTCTTAAGATTGCAATCTTATGAGTTAAGAGAGGATGATTGAGGAGAATCGTATTCGGATACTGCTTTAAATCCATCTTATAGTCCCTCCAATTTTCAAATAATCATTATACAAAAGAAGGCTTCAAGAAGAAATGAAAATTTTGATATTTTGTTTTCTTGATACAAAGTGGCTTATTTGTCCTATTTTTTTACATAATTCATTTGTTTGTAGCGAATTTTTCAACTCTGTTACCTAATTTATTAATTTTAAAGTAGAATAGTATTATGATGAACAAAACAAGAAAACTTCCTTTTGATATTATCTACGAAGATAAGGATATCATCGTCGTTTACAAAAAAAGCGGTCTGTTGTCAATTGCTACCGACAACGGTGATATGCATAACCTTTATCACTATGTCAGAGAATACGTCAATCACAACCATCAAAAGATTTTTATCGTTCACCGCTTAGACAAAGACACTTCCGGTTTGATGATCTTCGCCAAATCCATGGAAATGAAGAAAATATTACAAGACTGCTTCCAAAGGCGCGATGTCAAACGACGCTATGAGGCTGTCATCAAAGAAAAGATCGAACTGAATCAGACAATGAAAGTCGTACAATACCTCGTCTATGATCATCGGTCTGGAAAAGTATTTATCACCAAAGATAAGAAAAAAGGTCAAGAAGCCATCACCTATATCACCAGCCACAACTCTTACGGAGAAGGTACGGCATTAGATATTGAGATAGAAACAGGTAGACAAAATCAAATTCGTCTTGCGCTCCATTCTCTTGGATACACACTGATTGGCGATAAAAAATACAGTGATAGCAAAGAGAAGCGCATGATGCTAAACGCCTACGAACTAACCTTCCCCAATTACGTTAAAATGAAACAACATCATTTTTCCCTCAGGCCCTTCTATTTAAAAAATAATGTAGCTGCATTATAAAACATTAGCAAAATCATCATTTGCTTTATACAATGTTATATGAAGCAACGAAAGAACAATAATTATGATTATCACATTTGTAATAGATTTATTCGGAGATAAAAACAACGGCACGACAATCACCGCCATGCGCACTGCTCAGAAGTTTGTCGAGCAGGGCCATGAAGTGAGAATCATCGCCTACATTCCCGATTCCGCAGATCCAGAAGATTTAAAACAATACAAAGTTTTGCGTTGTCATAAAATTCAGCTTCCTATCTTTGATTGGCTAGTCACAGCAAATGGTTTTACCTTTGCGGACGCCGATGAAAAAGAGATTGCCGAATTTATTAAGGGCAGCGATGTCGTTCACCTCATGCTTCCTTTCTTGATTGAAGCAAAGGTGAGAAAAGTCGCTAAAATCATGTCTATTCCGATCACCTCAGCTTATCACTTACAACCCGATTCCATCTCGTATAATATCCACTTAGGAAAGATTCAATTTGTTAATTCATATATCTATCATCTATTCCGTCGCTGGGTATATCGTTACACCAGAAACATTCATACTCCAAGTGAAACAATGCGAAGATTGATGATCGCTCACAGATATCATGGTGATATTCATGCCATCAGCAATGGTGTCTCTCCTTATTTTGTTCCTATCCAAGTTGAAAAACCTGTAGAGTTTAAAGATAAATATGTCATTCTCATGATTGGTAGACTTTCTGGTGAAAAAAGACAAGACATCATCATCAAAGCAGTTGGACAATCAAAATACAACGATAAAATTCAACTTGTTTTCTGCGGTCAGGGACCGAAGAAGAAATATCTTGAAAAATTGTCGCACCGCTATTTAAAGAATCCTGCTATCTTTAAATTCTGCAATCAAAAAGATTTAAGAGATACAATCAATTATTCAGACTTATATATCCACGCCTCCGACATTGAAAGCGAAGCAATCGCATGTATCGAAGCCTTCTGTTGCGGAAAAGTTCCGATCATTTCCGATTCGCGTTTCAGCGCAACCAACCACTTCTCCTTATCTGACCACTGCCTCTTTAAGGCAGGAAACCACGATTCGTTACAAAAGAAAATCGACTACTTCATCGAACATCCAGAAGAAGTTGAAAGACTCTCTCAAGAATATATCGAATATGGTAAAACATTCAACATCGATGACAAAGTTGCCGAACTCGCTAAGATGATGGAAAGAGAAATCCTCTTAGATCAAGAAGACCATAAACTCAATCGCACCTACTACATGAGTCCTCGTGAAAGACGTCACTTAAAGAGAACCGCAAAGCGTATCGGCTTAGAAAACCCCTATATTCCTGATAAGGACATCTATCATGATTTAGGAGAATTCAGCAACAAGGAAGAACGCAAAGAAATTAAAAAAAGAGGTCGTTAGAAGCTAGCTTCTAGCGACCTTTTTTCTTGTATAAAATCTTCCAATTTAATTGTATAAATAATAAATTGTTATATTGATTTCATCTCACAAATAACATCTTTTACTTGTTTATGAAGTTCTTCTTTTGTACCATCAGAACAAAGAATGAAATCTAACTTCTTGCGGTGTAAATCATAGGAGTTAAGACGATTGAAGTCTTTGCGCGTCACATCTTCTCCTCTCTCTTTTAGATGCTCTTCTTGCTTTGTTGTTTCCACACCGACAAGATAAGTGAAATTTTTCTCCATATGGGCATCAAAGAGAAGCGGTATTTCAAACGCTTTATCTTTGCCATCAAAAGCGATGATAAAAGCGTTCACCTTTTCTTTGATCTCTTGGAAAATGACTTGCTGATACTTTCTCCTGAATTGTGGATTTTCTGTCAGCAGCTTTTGAATCTTCTTTTTGTTTAATTTAGGAGTGAATATCTCAGGAAAACGCACCTTCAATTTTTCTAAAAAGATAGGATCCGAGTACATTTTCTTCACTTCATCATCTGCAGAAAAAGTGACAAATCCCTCTTCTTTGAAATAAGAAGTCGCTAAAGATTTTCCGCTTGCAATTTTACCGGTAACAGCAATATTGATACCTGTGTTTTGACAGTTAGGACAATAGGAGGTGCCTCTTCCGGAAAGCTTTCTTTTCTCAATATGGTACTTCTTACAACAGGAACATATTTTCCCTTCTCTTCCGTATACATAAAGTTTATCCTGAAACTCACCTGCATGGCTTTGTGATGCTCGATATGTTCGAATCGTCGATCCGTGATGATCAATCGCTTGATTTAATATATTTTTTGCTGCTGCTAAAATATTTCTCGCTTCATCGAAAGTGAGTTCGTTTGCTTTTTTAAACGGGGAGATTTTTGCTCTAAAGCACGTTTCATCCGCATAGATATTACCAAGGCCAGCGATGATTGTTTGATCCATGAGCAACTCTTTGACCGGTTTCTTACTTTTTTGAAAGTGGAAATATAATTCGTTAGGATCCATATCAAAGGGTTCTTTTCCTAACGTTTTCAACGGTCCCTCTTCCTCTTCGTTTAGCAAGTAAGCACAACCGAATTTTCGAACGTCATAAAATGCTAAGGCATCATCATTGTCTTTCAAAGGAATTAACATCGATAAGTGTTTCTTTTCGTGTCTTTCTTTATCAACAAGATAAAGCTTACCTTCCATTCTCAAATGGAAGATTAGTTTTTTATCACCGCTTAAATGAAGAAGAAGATATTTTCCTTTACGGGATAAAGACAAAACCTTTTTTCCGGGAAGAAGTGATGAAAACGTCTCCTCCCCCGTTTGAATCAAACGGTGACAATAAATAATCGGTGTTTCAAAGACTTGATTGAGAAGAAGCGGTTCTATCGTTCTTTTCACAGTCTCTACTTCTGGAAGTTCTGGCATATCAATGGGCCTCATACCAAGTCAACGCAGCATTGCCATCCACTTCTAATGGCACAGAAAGATCAATCGCATGTTCCATCGCCTCTTTTAACAAAGGAAGAACAGTTTCCAACTCATCTTTTGGAACTTTAAAAATCAATTCATCGTGAATTTGTAAAATGATTTTACTCTGATATCCTTGTAAAACTTCATGGCAACGTATCATTGCCATCTTGACCAAATCCGCTGCTGATCCTTGGATGATCGAATTCACCGCAGCGCGCTCTGAGAACATTCTCAAGGTGCGGTTATTAGAGTTGATGTCCTTTAAATAACGGCGACGGTTTAAAATGGTAGTAACATAACCATTTTCTTTTGCGCTTTGGATGCTCTTTTCCTGGAATTCTTCAATTCCGACAAAGGTCTTTTTAAATTGATTGATCAAACTTGCAGCTTCGCCAGTAGAAATCGAAAGCTGATTTGCTAGTCCGTAAGGAGAGATACCATAAACAATACCGAAGTTAACCGCTTTTGCTTTTCTTCTCATATCCGCAGTAACTTCTTCTATCGGCACACCGAAAACTTTGCTGGCAGTCGCTTTATGAATATCGAGATCTTCTCGGAAAATCTCTTTCAACACTTCGATATTAGCAACGTGAGCAAGCATTCTTAACTCGACTTGAGAATAGTCCAAAGAAAGCAAATAATAGCTGTGATCCGGATAGAAGAAAGCTTTTCGTATATTTTTTCCTTCTTCATTGCGGATAGAGATATTTTGCAAATTCGGTTCAGACATAGAAAGTCGTCCCGTGGAAGTTAGTGCCTGATTATAAATCGCGTGAATTTTTCCATCTTTTTTCGTGTGAGAAGGAAGGGAAGCTGTATAACCTGAAACCAATTTGTTGTACATGCGATATTGCAAAATAAAAGGTATGATGGGATGGTCATCTAAATGAGCGTTTAAAACTTCAACGCTTGTTCCTTTTTCACCTTTGTAGTGATGGAGTCCTAAATCAGTAAAAAGAACCTCCTCTAATTGTTTCGGAGAATTGATGTTGAATTCTTTTCCGGCAGCTTCATAAATGGAAGTTTGTAAAGAAGCAAGCACTTCTTTATATTCCTCGTCGATTTCTTTTAAGACTGTCAAATCAATCGGGAACCCTTCTAATTCCATCTCAGCCAAAATAAAACTCAACTTCATTTCTACTTCTTCAAACAAAGAAAATGAGTCGTTTTTTTCAAGTGCCTCTAAGGCCTGTTTTTTCAAATCTAACGTATAGGATGCAGTTTGGCAGGCAATATTTTTTTGGTGATCTAATGCCACAGAATAAGATAAGAAGAGATCATCTCTTTTTTGACCGGAGTCCGGATTGACAATATAGGTGGCAATCAAAAGATCAAACGTGACTCCCTTTAACAACGGGTATTGATTTCGCGCCAACAAAACCAGGAGTCCCTTATAGTCAAACACGGACAAATTCTTCTTGTCATCTTTTAAGAATTCAATAAAGTCGTTATCGTTGATTGCAAGACTATTTTTAAATGTATAAATATAATGATCGCTTGCCATTACAAAGCCATAAAGCTCTGCGTTGTTCTCGTTGTCCTCACTGCTGTCATAGGTGAGAACTTTGATTTCTTCTTTCACCTCTTTCCAAGAAGAAATCTCGATGGTTTTTCTTTCTACAAACGGGGGTTCCATCATCTCTTCATCGAAAAGAGACATTTGATTGTTCATATCATCGATGATGCCTTCCATACGACCTATTTGATTTATAAAAGTCTTCAGTTGATATTTCAAATAAAATTGTGTGAGACCGCTCTTGCTGTAATGCTGATACAGTGATTTTTCATAGTCTTCTTTCATATCGAGTTCTGTATAGATTGAAGCAAGCTCTTTGAAGAAAAGGGCGTCTTTTTCTCCTTCGATGATTTTCTGATTGACTTTCGGCTTAGGATTTTCTTTGCAATATCTAAGAATATCTTCTAAGTGGCCATGCTCATTTAATAATTTCATGGCCGTTTTTTCTCCAACACCTTTGATGCCTTTATAATTGTCACTCGGGTCACCGGCAATCCCCTTAAAGTCTACAATCTGATCCGGATTAAGCCCAAAGAGTTCCTTGAGATTTTCTTTGGTGTAACAAATCGTTTCTGAAAGTCCTTTTTTTAACATCTCTACCGTCACATTATCGGAAAGATCTAAAAGCTGAAGAAAATCTTTATCGGAAGTAAAAAGCCTTACCTCATCTCCTTTTAAAGAAGCGTATTTTGCCATAGAACCTGCTAAGTCATCCGCTTCATATCCAGCCAGTTCTTTGTAATAAATTCCCATGGAGATCAACATCTCGCGAGCGATAGGCATCTGTGCAATTAACTCAGGAGGGCACGCCGAGCGCTGAGCCTTATAATCTATAAATTCTTTGGCGCGAAAAGTCGGCTTATCAGTATCAAAAGCGACAAAGAGGCGATCGCCATCTTTAATCATCGCTTTGATTTTCTTCATCAAATTGTGGAAAGCGTAAATCGCATTCGTAGGTATACCATCGCTGGTCATCATGAGATTTCCGCTATAAGCGGTGGAATAGTACGCTCTAAAGAGCAATGAGTTTCCATCAACAATATACGTTTTAGACATGTTTAAGCACCTTCTTTCTACCGAGTAAAATGTCATCGGCATAAATTCTTCCTTTGCGGTTAAACTCCGCTTTGACAAAAACAATATCGTATTTTTGAATTTCAAACTGCGTTTTTGGACAATGAATTTGATACGTTCTGCTTTCGTCTTCTGCAACGATAATATTTTCCATCTCATAGCGAGAAGCATCAGAGACAATCAACGTACGATATCCCTTTTGAACGCCAAGAGAAGAGACCTTCTTCGAAAGAATCAGACCATTCTTTGCTTTTTCATTGACCAAACGTCTTGCATAGTCTTCTTCTTTGTTCGGGACCGGAGGAATCTTATCCGGATCAAAATCCATCCTGGCAAACTCTAAATATGTCTTGAGTATCTCCTCCATTCCGAGACGAGATTTACAAAACTCATCCATACATCCCGCATCAATTAAACTGAGCAAAGAGCGCTCCTCTTGCTCACGGACATTGCTTACAATGCGATGGCAGAAATCATAAAAATTTTGATATTCTCCCTTACTGCGTTCTTCTAAAATACATGAAATCAACTTTTTATCGACTCCATTGATCATCTCTAAAGGAGGATATAATGCGTCTTTTTCCACGTAAATATCTTTTTCTAAAGAATGGTTGATACTTGGTAGATGCGCGTGAATTCCTAAGTCGTTAAGCTCACGCAAAAGCCTTGTAGAATGCTCGGAAGCAAAAGAGACGTTGCGGAAAGCAACACGGTAAAATTCTTCTGGAAAATGCGCTTTATAATAAAGCAATTGATAGGTGATAAGCGCGTAAGCATACGCGTGAGATTTATTAAATCCATAACCGGCAAAGCGTTCGATATCCTCATAAACTTTTGCGGAAACAGAACTAGGAACACCGTTGTTCCTACAGCCTGTTTCGAATTTTTCTTGGTACTCTTTCATCTTAGAAAGATCTTTTTTAGAAATAGCTCTTCTAAACAAATCCGCATCGCTTGCCGAAAAAAGAGCAAGAACTTGTACGACCTTCATGACCTGTTCTTGATAAATCATGATGCCATATGTCTCTTGTAAAATCGGTTCTAAAAGAGGATGCAAATAAACTACTTTTTCTTGTTTGTTTTTTCTCTTCGCGTAGGTGGAAATATACTCCATTGGTCCTGGACGATAGAGCGCTAAAATCGCCGCGATATCTCTAAAGGACTCCGGGTGGATCTGCTCAATTGCTTTCTTCACACCATAGGTTGCATCCAATTGGAAGATATCACAAGTTGCAAGACGATTTAACACTGCAAAAACTTTCGGATCATCTAAGTGTTCTTGTGTGTTCACAATCTCTTTCTTATCCTTTGATATTTCGTCTTCAATTTCTTTAATAAAAGAAAGATTGCTTAATGGAAGAATATCAAATTTTAAGAAACCCATTCTTTCCATGTATTGGTATTCAAACTCCACAGTTCCGGTTTTTCCTTGCTCGCGAGGGCAACTTGTGGAAATTTCGTTTTGTGCTAAGATGACACCCGGAGCATGAATGGAGAGACTCACAGGGATTCCTAAAAGTTTTTCCGCTTTTTCAACCATATTGAAATAATACGGATCTTTTAAAACCTTACTCAAACGATAACCTTTATATTCATCGTGCAACGCCTCTTGAAAATCGCGTGCTTTATCAGAAATATTGCTGGTGATATTTTTCACATGAGCATCGGGAATCTGCAAAGCGCTCGCCACCAATTGCAAAGCGCTCTTTGGGCGCAATGTGACAAAAGTACGAATGGTAGCCACATGACTATCTGTATATTTTTGTCTTAAATAATCGACAATTTCATTTCTTCTTTTATCATCAAAGTCAACGTCGATATCCGGCATTGTCTTTCTTTTAGGGTTAAGAAAACGTTCAAAGCTCAAATGATACAAAAGAGGATTGATATCCGTAATTCCTAAGGCATAAGAAACAAGAGATCCACCTGCAGAACCTCTTCCCGGTCCCACTTTGATGCCGGAATTTTTTGCAAAGTTTACATAGTCTTCTACGATGAGAAAGTAGGAAGAAAAATCCATCTCTTCAATGACAGATAATTCATAATTTAATCTCTCTTCATACTCTGGTGGAAATGTCTTTGTTGCAAGACGTTTTTCTAATCCAGCTCTCGTTTTTGCTCTCAACTGCTCTTTGTCATTTGTAAAACGAATCAGTGATCCTCTCTTTTGAAAAAAAGAGAAGCTGATGTCGGAAACAAATTTTTCGCTATTTTCTATTTCTTCTCGACGGTAGATTTTCGTCAAAGCTTTTGGAGATAAAAGAAAATAGGGCCCTTCTTTTTGCAAATTTGACACTATTTCTTTTTTTGACCCTGCCTTGAGAATATCTAACATTTCTTGATCGTTTTTATGTAAATAACGAACTTCCGGAAAGCAAAGAAGCTGCAAATCGTGATTCTTGCAGTAGTCGTAAAGAACACACGCCTCTTTGGCATCTTCTTTGGTTATTAAAGTAAGTCCCAGACTAAAGTCATCCTGATATGCTTTTTGCAATTTGGTGATCTCAGGGGAGATCAATGTGAGATAATATTCATCAAAAAAGCTTTCATCCTTCGCTTGGATGACAAGTTTTAATCCTTCTTTCTTTTGTAAAATATCCGCGATGTCATATTCTTTCTTCTTGTGAGAAACGAACTTGCACAAGTTTAAATAGCCTTGTTCATTCTTGATGAAAAAGCATGCTTTTAGCGGCATGCTATTTGATATTCTCAACAAGAAAGAATAACCGAAAATCGGCGTCAATCCTTCTTTGCTACAAGCGTCAGCAAAGCTTGGATAAACATATAGATTAGAGTCAATAACACCGATGGATTGATAACCTAATTCTTTTGCTCTTTTCGCATAGAAAAAAGGAAGAATCAACGATTCTGAAAATGAATATGCGCTGAATGTACAAAGCTGCGTATATGACATAGTTATATTATACCCAAGTACTAGAGAGAAAAGAGAAAGAAAAGAATCTATTTCTATTTTCCTTCTGTTATTCTTTGCAGTAGTTTCACATTTAGTATATATTATTGTTAGTTAAATATTAAAAATCTATGGAAAACAATATTATCTACGGAAAAATACCGGTAAAGAACGCACTGATTGGAAAGAGAAAACCTCTCCGCGTTTTTCTTAATAACAACAAACCGGATCAACACATCTTAGCCTTAGCCAGGGAAAATAAAATCCCCGTAAAGCTGATCACCAACGATGAACTCAGCCATCTTACACAAAACAAGAATCATCAGGGTGTCGCTTGTTCATTACCTGAGTTTCGCTACACGGACTTAAACGAAATGCTCACCTGGGTGAAAGACAAAAAAGATTCCACCATCATCATGCTCGATGGTATTGAAGATCCTGTCAATTTCGGTTCAATCATCCGCTCCTCCTGCGCTTTTGATGTCGATGGTATTATCATCGGTAAAAATCGTCAAGTTCCTGTCACAGGAACCGTCTCTAAGATCGCAACTGGTGGCGAAGAAATTGTCCCCATTTCGCAAGTGGTCAATCTCTCACAAACCTTAGAAAAATTGAAAAAAGAAGGCTATTGGGTAGTTGCTTGTGCCGGCGAAGGAAAAGACATCTATGATCGTATTGACTATTCTGGAAAGATTGTCCTTGTCATCGGTAACGAAGGCTTTGGAGTTTCTAAACTTGTCCGGGAACACTCTGATTTTGTCGCCTCTATTCCTCTTCCGGGAAAAGTGAAGGCACTCAACGCATCCATCGCCTGCGCGGTTTTCTTAGCGCAGATTGATTCTTATCGTCGCAATAAATAAAAAAGATAAAAAGCTCCTAACATATATCCATGTAATTATGGTGAAAGGAGCTTTTTTTATGGCATTAACGAAAAAGAAAATCAAAGCAAAATCAACCAAAGGAGGCGATTATAATCAACGCTTTGTAACAGAAAAAAGAAACCAAACGGAAGAGGATAAGGAAGATAAATCGCTGTTTCAAATCATCAACCCCGAGTTTGAAAATTACGCTTTAGATGAACTTGCCTTACTTGCAAAAGAGGATCCCAATGCATTGCAGGAATTTCACTTGCGCATCACACCAAGCCTTGTGAGTTTCACAAATGCCGTTTGCAATCAAAATCGTTATCTCGATTATTCTGAATGTTATATTCATTTTAAAAGAACTGCCACAAAAGCGATTCAAATTTACGACCCTTCGTTTCAAAAGCCATATATCCATCTATTAAGAGCTATGTTAAAACTAGAGACAAAAAATTTAGAAAAAAGAGAAGCGATTCGCTATATAAGGGAGAAAAATTTTTTAGGATACCGCGTCTTTTTTGACCACGATTACCTCTGTGATTTTTCCAACAATTATGAAAAAGATATGGAAGAGATTTTACTCACC
The DNA here is from genome assembly GCA_900539865.1 of uncultured Mollicutes bacterium. GTDB lineage: Bacteria > Bacillota_I > Bacilli_A > RFN20 > CAG-288 > Enterosoma. The sequence goes on from UQDS01000002.1 coordinate 184,615, forward strand.
GCCGACATCGAGCTGTTTATGCAGACGTTACAACCGCGCCAACAAGAAGTGTTTCTTCTATATTATCATCAACTGACATTTCAAGAAATCAGCGACACTTTAAACATACCGATTTCTACAATCGCTTACTGGATTAAAAAAATTCTCAAACTTGCAAAGGACTTTTTTCAACAAAAACGCTGATTCCACGCCTTCTTTTGTAAGCGCAAGAATCAATGTCATTTTTTGCCTTTTGTAAAGCGCTTTCAGTCATAAAAGCGATTTTTCATCATTTTTTGATATCTCTATTTTTTCTCTTTTTTGTATTTTTCTATAAAAAAATATGAACATCTGTTAAAAAAGAGACACAAATTCCACTTTTGTAACAGTGGGACAACATAGTAAAAAAGTTTTCCTTCGTGTTACAATGAATTTGTTTCTTACATCCTTTCCCTTACTACAATATTCAACAAACAATTTCAAAACACAGAAGGAGCCAATGATATGGACAATGAGAAATTTCTCACTATTCTCAAGCGACTGTACATCTTGCGTGAAGGTAAGAGCATCAAATCGGATTTTGGCAAAACGCTTCTGATTGGAGGAAGCAAAATTTATCCGCATGCTGTTACTATTGCAAGCCAATTTGCGGACCTTTCTGGTGTCAGCTTTGTCTCTCTTGCTGTTCCTGATGAGATTTATCCCGTTGTTGGTACTCGTTGTAGCTTAACAAATATCTTTGAAGATTTAAAAAATAAGGATGGTTATTTTCTTTTAGATGAAAACAAAGAAACGTTAGATCACATTTTTCACACCTATTCTTCCATCTTGATTGGAAACGGTATGAAAAACTGTGTTGAGAACTATCGCTTTCTCTCCTATGTGATCGAACATTACTCCCACAATTTAATCATCGATGCCACAGGAATTCGTCTTCTTGCCGACTACGGAGTTGATGTGTTTGAAAAAAAAGAAAACAACGCTAAAATTCTTCTCACTCCCCATCTAGGAGAAGCGCGGCGTCTTCTTCAAAGCGATATCTTTTCTCGCGATCCCATTGACTATACCCCTCTCGCTGTATCGTTTTGCAAAAGATATGGCATCAACATTTTATTGAAAAGCATCTCCTCTATTCTTGTCTCCCAAAAAGGAAAAACTTTTTCTTCCTCTTATTCACCTACTCCTGCCCTAGCAAAGGCGGGATCTGGCGACGGACTCAGCGGCTATCTTTCAGGGATTTTAGCTTACGGAGAAAAAGATATTTCTTATGATGATTTGATCCTCTTTGGTGATCAATTGATTCACCAAGCAGCTGCGCGTGCCGAAAAGAAATACTCCTCCGGTTACAGCAATATTCTCTCATGTAAAGAAGAGATCAAAGAGATGATTCAGGAAATCATCTGATAAACAAAAAGGTGAACTTATGGAAAAAACACAAAGCCAGTATTCGAAAGAATACATCGTTGAAGCACTTTTTGCCTTGATGAAGAAGGAAAATTTTACAAATATCTCTATAGCAGATATCTGTAAAAAAGCAGGTGTTTCACGCGCGACTTATTATCGCTATTTTAAAACAAAAAAAGATGTCATCATCGCCTTCTTCCGCTACAATTTGGAACGTTATTTAGAAGCGATTTCCAAATATGACAAACGCGACTACCGCAATAACACCTATGAATTTTTCAAAAACTTCAAGGAGAACGAAGAGCAGCTGATCATTTCAGAAAAGAACAACCTTCTTTACTATTACATGGAATGCATCACTCTCTATTTTGCAAAGTCCTATCGTCAAAAATTCGGTGATGACAAAGTTGAATTGAGCTATATTTATTCCGGTGCCGTCTACAATTATTCCATCTGGTGGCTCAACACCGGATTTGAAAAAAGCATCGATGAAGTCGTCGATGACTTCATCGCCTGTTTCCACATCAACAACAATTATTAAAAGGCGCAATCAGAAGCATATATTTTCTTCCACAAATATATGCTTCCCGCGCCTTTTTTTGTTTTTTATGCTTCTTTGATCGGTATCTCAATTTTTGTGATATAGTCATCTCTTTTGATACACATACCATCGTTGATTCCGGTTTCAAAAGCATAACCTTCTAACGGAATCTGATGCTCTTTTGCATATTCCATCATCTTTTGATATTGCTTGGGTAAATTATCCCAATCGCCTTGATAAAATGTCCGGAGATATTTTCCTTTTTTCTGCACATATCGATTCTTCATTCCCTTTGTATTTGGCATTTGTAAAAACACCCCGGTATAATCCGTAAAATCATTTTCATACAAACTCTTTACCGGAATGACAGAACCGTAAAGAATGCCATACATACGATATTTCGTATGATGTTTTGCTTCTTGAAAGATCAGTTCTGTCTGCTTTTCTAAAGAGTCTTTGCGATCCGTATGCAACAAAATCAAATGCTGTTTCGGTTTGTCGATGATCTCGTAAGATCCAAACTCTTTCACCTGCTCATCATCCAATTCATTTTTTTTGATAGACCAAGGCTTTCTTAATCTCTTTAAGATAACGAATGGTACGATCTATTTCTTCTTCCTTTTTCAAGATCATCTGATAGTAAGAAGCAAGCGTTCCTTCCTTTAAAAATTCCTTTATTTCAGGAATCGATACATTTAACTCTCTCAGCATAAGGATTGTATATAACGTCGTACACTGCTGATATGAATAATAACGGTATCCGTTTTCTTTGACATAGGCAGGTTTAAATAAGCCTACTTGTTCATACCACATCAATGTTTTCTTGTTGATTTGATGCAAGGCTGCAAATTCGCTGATAGTAAACAATTTACCGGTTTTTGTCGCCATTTTAAAATTACCCCTTTACTTTACAGCTACTGTATAGTTTATCATATAAATCGGCAGATAAAAACAGGCCAGATACGCAACGTATAGGCAAATATTCATCCCCTGCAAAAAAGATCCTTTGAGATGGATTTCACAAAGTTTCGCTTTGCTATTATGTCAATAACTGTCATTGCACACCTAAAAGATCAATGATGGTCGTTGACACGGATAAATCAATAAGGATATTCGCCAAAATTCTTATTCTGCCTTCAGAACAATTGGAATGACTTTTCAATGTCATTCTCTTTCCAATTGCGCTGAGAATAGTGCGCTCTTAAAAAGCGTCTTTTTCATCAGGCCTAATAGAAATTTTGAGGTGATCTGTTATGAATGTAAATGAAGCTACAATGGAATTCAATGCGATAGAAACTGACAATAAATTAGCGAATGATTTCAACATTCCTACCATGTTAAAATTCACAGCTCCGACAATCATCATGATGGTTTTTATGTCTTTATACATCATGGTAGATGGTGCTTTTGTCTCTCGCTATGTCGGTGAAACCGCGCTATCTGCATTAAATATCGCTTATCCTGTCCCAAGTGTGATTTTGGCATTTTCCATTATGATTGCATCTGGGGGAAGTGCGATTATCGACAAAAACATGGGAGAAAAAGACCCGAGAAAAGCAAGAGAAAACTTCTCTTTCTTTACCCTTTTTGGAATCGTTGTCGGTGTAGTATTAGGCGCTTTGGGCATCATCTTTATCCATCCTTTATTAAATCTTTTACAAGCGACAGATGCCATCTATGATTATTGTTACAAATATCTTCTTGTCCTTCTTGCTTCTGCCCCTTTACAAGTCTTACAAGTCCTCTTCCAATATTATTTTGTCACAGCAGGAAAACCGATGATTGGTTTAACTGTAACCATTTTTGGCGGTGTATCAAACATGGTCTTAGACTATGTCTTTATCGGTCCTTTGCAATTAGAGGTGCTTGGAGCCGCTCTTGCTACTATGATCGGTTACTCTATTCCTGCAATATTCGGCCTTTTATATTTTGCCTTCCACCGCAAGGGAACTCTGTACTTTGTTAAGCCAGTCTTCCGTGGAAAAGATCTTCTGAAATGTTGTTCTAACGGTTCCTCTGAAATGGTGAATAACCTTGCAGTTGCCGTCACAACCCTGTTATTCAACGTTTTGATGCTACGTTATGCTGGCGAAACTGGTGTTGCTTCTATCACGATTATACTTTATGCACAGTATATGATGACTTCCATATTTTTAGGCTTTTCTACTGGTATCGCTCCTGTCTTTAGCTACAACCTAGGGCGCCAAGATATTTCTCAATTGAAGAAGGTCTTTAAAAACAGCATGATCATTATTACGACTGCTTCCCTTGGTGTCTTTACAATCGCTGAATTAGGGTCTGGTTTATTAACAACTATCTTTGTCGATAAAAACAGCGTCGTATACGAGATGACAAAACATGGTTTCCACCTCTTTTCTATCAGTTTTCTCTTTGTTGGTTATAACATCTTTGCCTCTGCCTTATTCACCGCTTTACACAATGGAAAAGTTTCTGCCATTCTCTCTTTCTTACGCACTTGCTTCTTCTTAATCGCTTCTCTTTATCTGCTTTCTTACCTTTGGGAAACCACCGGTATCTTCTTAGCAGTTCCTGTCGCAGAAGTTCTCTCCTTTGCTATCTCGATCTTCTATATTGTCAAACTAAAGAAGGTTTATCAGTATTAAAAAATCGCATTGTGCTTCTCCTTAAAAGAGAAAACACAATGCGTTTTTTTCATGAAAGTTGCTTATATGATTTATATCATATATTATTTCATTTTTTTGATTTTACTAAATATCCTTTCGGAACATCTATTTTTACTTTTCCGGCGTTATTTTTAAAAGAGATAACTTGATTGTCATTTAATTTAAGAACAAGTTTTGCTTCTGTTTTCAACGCGTTATTCTTAGAAATGATAATCTGTTTCTTGTTCAAATCTACCCCGATGAAACCAAACAACAAGCGAAGAATAAGCGTCACCACAGAGCTGCATAAGCCATGGTTTAAACTTGCAAAGGAGGAATTGTGTTCCCACAAGGTACCGGTGATAGATGACATCTCATAGAAATAAGATTGGATCTCTTTATAACACTGCGCTTGCAATCCAGACTCTAACAAGATAAACAAGCGCATGAAGTATCCAGGAATGACATTTGATCCTTCGACGTTAGGATAAACGCTCTTTTTATCCCGCTCCGGTCCAAATTGTTCCACCAACATATCAAAGAGTTCTCTTTTATCTTCTCTATCTGCAATATCAAAATAGAACGCGTAATATTGGCAAGTTTCCGTAAGGTTATCTGTTTGAATAAGCTGGGAAAATTCATCTCGAATGAGATTGTCAACATAGAATGTACCATTGTATGCAAGCTGATTGATTTTTTCTTTCAAGCGTTCATATTTTTCAAGCAACTCCGGATCATCAAATAAAATACCGGCGGCTTTGATGGCGCTTGCATAAAGCATATTGGTTGGAATGTTTACACCGCAGACATGATCGGCATCATTGGCTTTTGACCACTCTACCATAATCCAGCTTTCCAAGTCTTCCAAGAGTTCGTATTCGTTTTCAAAATTCTGGAAATAATTTAATATTCCGAGGATTTTTGGAGTAGACAACTTTAAAATCTCATCGTCTCTTGTTCTTAAAAAATACTGGTAAATTTCTATAATGTAGAACAATGACCAGTTGGGAATAAAGACACCGTCAGGCGCTTCGGAAGGATAACACATCGGAATCATTCCATCGGGAAGATTTTCAAATTGCTTGCTCAAAGCGTAATTCTCTAAAAAGTTTCGCTCTACTAAATTTTCACCAGTGATGCTTGCTTCAGCCATGCCCGTAAATAGAGCATCATAAAGCCATCCTGCGCGTTCTCTAGAAGGGCAATCTGTCAAGATATCTACTGCGTTTTGCGCAAAGGTGGAAACGCCTGCTTTTACAATGCGCTCAATCTTTTCATCCGCACAAGTAAAGGTAAAACGTTCTGTGTCAGGATTCTCATACAAGACAAAAGAAAGAGATTTAAATGCGATCTTACCTTTTTTGACAATCACTCTCAGATATTTAACTGTATAGGGCTCAAAAAACATGTGTTCATAGACGCCCTTTTTCAGAGTATACGAAACGATGTTGTGCGTCGTATTTCTATAAAAGCGTAAGTCAATTACTTCTTTTTCTTCTTTACAGTCAATTTCATCAAAAACAAAATACACTTCACTATCTTCTAACGCTTCTAAAGAAAATTTTACAAAACCGGTCTTAGACACTGGTAACTCATAGGTCTCAAAGCAATTTGTTTCTAAGTTATCAATTTCTTGTTTTTGATAACTGAGTTTTGAAATAAATGCATTAGGGTCTACTTCCCAGTCCGCCATATCAAAAATCTTTAAAAAATCGAGGTGCATGTATCGATCGTCATAACTCTTCTTCGAGTTATCGAGTTGAAAAACACCTGTTTCTGTCTTCTGAAACTCAAGCGCTTCATATTTTGGCTGATGAACGTTGCGAGAAAGATAACTTATGTTCAATTTCAACTCTTCGATTTCTAAACTCTTCCAATCAGAAAATTTTTCTCCGGAGATAAAAAAGTCACATAAGTTCTTTTCAAAGCAATAAGATTCTGAAAAAGTTCTTTGAAACGAATAGCGAACCACTTTTTGAAAGCGGGTAATATTTTGATAGCAAACAAAATCCCCAGCCAAGGAAGTATAGGCAAAGACCTGATTATCCGCTACAATTTCCGCTTGCAAAAACGGTGTCGTATTCAAAAAATAATATGAATTACAACAGTATCCTGATAATTCAATGACAAGTCTATGGAGTTTTCCACCCGTCAAATTAAACTCATCGATACGAAAATAATCGTGAGCACAACGGGCCGGTCCATAGCCGAGCAAAACGCCATTATCATAGATACGATAAACGCTGTTTCCAGTGATTTTTAGCAATGAATCGTCTTTTATGAATCCTTCGTAAACAAAGAACAGAGAAACGTTCATCTGTTCTTTTAAACCTTTTGCATAAATCGGTTTTGCTTTTAAAAATGTTCTATTTTGCATACTGTGTTTTGGTCTTTAAGACATCTTGTGAAAAGAGAGAAGAATCATATAAAGGAGAATATTCTTTTCCATCAATTTTCACAGAGTTCTCCACTTGTTCTTCTTTTATTGTATACAACATATCACCGCAGAATACCAAATCATTTTCTTTGTGAACTTGTGGTGTGATATCGATGTTTACTTTTCTTCCTTCTTCTACTTTCATACAGATCATATCGGTGTCTTTATTTCTTTTGCTGCTGCAATCAGCATTGTTAGGAATATAAAGACAAATCTCATCAATATTTTCTGCTTTTATCACATCGAAAGAAATGCGATTTTCATAAATATCATTGTGGATTACAAAATGATTCTTTCCGTCATCATATTCTACATCCGCGTTGAAAGGAACATACAATACATTATCTTTCGCGTAAGCGGAAAAATCGGCAATTTCAAAAAGTCCTTCTGCAAAACGCATCGTGCAACAAAAGTAGGCTTCATATAAATGCATGTGAATTTTTTGGTTTTCATTTGTCGCACAAGTAGAGCAACCAGCACCGCCGTTATCGCGTTGGAATGTACGGAGCGTATTGACATAGATGCGATTGAAGAGACGAAGATACTCTGTCTTTGCCGTCTCTAAATACAATTGTTTTGACAACAATAAACTATCGATAATACAGCAAGGTTCTGTCCAAGTATCTGGGCGGGAAAACCAATTGATATTCGAATAATCTAAGGTCATTCCATGGTTGAGGTATTGCTTAAAGATATCCTCAACTAATTCAAGATACTTCTTCTCTTGCGTCACCTTATAAAAACGGAAGATACCACGCGCACAAGAAAGCACCGCGTGCGTTTGACATTTCATCTTGATGAAATTGATATTAGAAAACATTTCAATCATCTTTTCGATGAACTTCTTCAACTCAACATGCGGATAGATTTCATACACGGCGCTTGCGCCATCTAACATGATAAAAGCACATCCGACATCGGATGACAAATACCAACTGCCGTAAGAACCATGGAGTGTGTGACCCCCAACACCGCCATCTTCTCTGATAGCATCTGTGGGATAATCATCATAAAAGTTTGATAATTTAACTAAAAATTGTTCCGTGATTTTCTTTATTTGTTCAAGGTATTTTTCCTGTTTTGTAATTTGATAATAGGAGACTAAACCTCTTAAATACCAAGAGTTTCCAGAAATCTGCTGTTCATAAATGTGGTCATTTAAAATATCGCCAAAATAATAATGCGAATTGGTATGTTTGTGAATCTCAGAAAAGATCTCTTCCAACTGATCCAGGACATCTTTTTGTTCCTTTGGATATCCATCTAACGCATGAAAAAGAGAGCATAAACTCAATATGGCTCTGCCTTCAAAATCACCGGGCCAATCACCGCCGCTGGTAAAAACCAAATTCGGGCGATATAAGTCATCGGACATTCTTTTACGATTTAATAGGATTCTTCTTAACAAGTCGCCATATATTTTTTTCATAACATACCTTTCATAATTCACTCCTGGCTAATGCCAGGAGTGAATAAATCAATCAATTACTTTGCAATTTCGACTAATTCGTAGGTGATATTCGCAACGTAGAAGGAAGCTTTCACGTTTCCGGGAATATAGAAGGAGAAGAAATCAGCATCCTTTTTAGAGACATAGGTGATTTTTTCTTGATGGAAACCAGGAGTCATGTAAGCTTGATATCCACCCGTTGCAACTTCAACGAAGTCCTGATTGTCGATGTTATACATCAAACGGCCATCTTCTCCAGAAGGTGTCCAGGATTCGACGTAATAGGTTAAAGTGATTTCATACTTTTGCTTATTTTCAATCGTGCCGTTAGACTGGAACCACTCTAAGGTAGCGTTGCCGCCATCGAACTGAATTTTGGTCGGAGCTTCACCCATTTCCGGATGCTTTAAGACTTCAGCATTTCCATCGAAGGTAGACATAGTAAAGCCAGCTTTGTTTTCATTGCCCCACTGACGTTTTTCTTTGACCCACTTATCGCCAACTTTGTGTCCTTTCGGAGTCTGATCTTCTGGAATCGGATCTGCATCAGATAAGGTAGCGGTGATTCTTGCAAGATAAACGTCAAAGGAAGGGTTGTTGTGACCATAGAGGTTTAAAGATTTCCAACCATCTTCCACTCTTCCTTCGAACTTAAGAATCTTTGTCTTATGTTCTGTTGTAGAAGTTGTGGTCTGTAAGGTCGGGTTTCCATTGTCGCCCATCATGATGAGGCAGAAACCATTATCGTTGACTGCATAATATTCAATTTCAACAGTAAGTTTCTTGCCAGGAATCATGTTGTTCTTTGTCAAACCATTAAAGAGGTGACCATCCGCATTGATTAAATGAAGTGTATTTTCACCAAAGACACCAGAAGCGGTCAAATCGTTCTTGATCGTTTCATCCTTAAGGTCGGCAACTCTAACTGTTTCACCATTAGAGATGGTAGCACCTTTATCCTTGATCCATGTGACACCTTTTTCTAATTCGGTAGAGCTTGGTTCATAGGGAGTGACCTGAACAGTTTCTAAAGCAGAAACTTCAAAGTTATCAAAGGCGATTTCAATAGGATCGGAAGAACCCGATAATTTAAACAACATGAAGTAAGCATTTCCGGTCATCGGAATCGCGGTGGAAAGGAAGGTGGTCTCGTAGTGATACACTTCACCTTTCACTGCATCCTTTTTGACAAATGCATTATTCATACCATCGAATTCATCCCAAGAGAGACCGATAAAGACATCGCTGAAGTTCTTGGCGTCGGTAAGAACCTTATAATCGAAAGAAATCTTATAAGTGACTTGTGTTCCTCTCTTAAAGGCATCATTAAAGGCGCTGAAGAAGACACTGTTAACCGCAAGACCGGATGTTCTATTTAAATCAACAACTAAGGAGTTACCGGCAATTGCTTCTTCTGTACCGACAATGCGAGTGGCATTATTTCCATCGTTCATAGCAGCAAAGGGAGCGTTACGACCCAACTCATAGTTTTCCTTAAAGGTTCCATATTCGCTGATAGCCATCGGATCAGTATATCCTGTGACATCATTGGTTTCCGGATTGACAGGGGTAACATGAATAGTGATAAATTCTTCTGCAAACTTAGTGGATGATTCTTCGACATAATAAGAGATTTCATGATCGCCAGCGATAAGAGCTTTGAACTTTCCATCTTTGATGGTTCCCGCTTCAAAAATATCTTCGATTTCGACAGAGGCGGTGATATCTTCACCGGTAGAAGAAGTGGCAGTCATGACCGGCAATGCGATTTCTTGACCGGCGACAACAGTGAGTTCTTTATTTCCTTCGATGGTGATGACAGGATCTTTTTCGACCGGCGGAACACTTTCTGTAGGCTGTTCTGTCGGATCGGGTTCGGTAGGATTGACAGTTTCTGTCGGATTTACAGTTTCTGTGGGTTTAACAGTTTCCGTCGGTTTCTCCGGTGTCGATTCTGTAGCAGGGGGTGTGGTGGTCGCACTTTCCTTCGGACCTCCGCAGGCAGCAAGAGATAACATGGAAACGAGAGCGACTAACGTAAGCATTTTTCTTTTCATTGTTTTTTCCTCCTTTTGCAATTGAACTGAAAAATTATTTGAAAATATATTGTGGCATTAAAGCCGTTTTTGTTTTGTAATTTTCAACGAAGTGTGGAACATTGCCAATCTGTACACGTTTTAATCCGTTAGGACGTTCAGAATCCGCTACAACAATGGCCATATCAATCGGTTTTCCTAAATCGATGGCTTCCTTAAATTGCGGAGCCATTTCAAAGGGAATAAGAACCTCGCCGATATAACCTGTCTCTGTGGTTTGTAAGTTTGCTTGTAAGAGATTTTGTTTCGCGGAGATCTGACTGTTGGTTCTGACATCTCCGATAGCTTTAAAGCCGTTCGTTTTCCAAGTGGGAGCAAAGGCCGCTTGTAAAACTCCACCATCTTCTTTGTAAACTTGCATATCCGCATTAGGCATGTTGGTGACAGAAGACATGAGAATTTCAATGCAGTCACCTAACCAGAAGTCATTCACCGTCTTAAAGTCAAGAAGTGTATCTTTGATATCAAATCCGAAATAGATACCTTTATCATCATGAGTCATCATGAATTTCTTGATCTCGAAGTCGGAAGCGACATCACTTGTCTTTACTTCGATACCATCTGCAGTAGAAGCGCCGATAAAGTCGACATTGTGTGCTCCGGCATTTTCCCAGTCGTCTAATTGTCCATCGATAGCGATGTTATTTTGTGCCTTTGCTACTTCTACAACAGTACCGCTGTCGGTATTCTTTTTAAAGCTGATATTGACATTGTTATCAAGAATAGAAACATTCTCTTCCACCGTTTTTCCTTCTGTCGTGATACCGGCTAAATTTTTATCCAAGTTATAATTGTTGTAATTGCCATCTAATGTAATTCCATCGCAATTATAAAGATGGAAAAGAGAATTAAATGTATCACCGCTAGGTTGTGAACTAGAGCAATCATAGAAGTAATTATCTTTAACCATAGTATCGGAAACACCGCGTAAAGAAATTGCAGAATTTCCATTATCTGTAAAGAAATTGTTTTCAATCACATGACCTTTTAAAGTTCCAGCGGGACCGACAGATCCATTATTTGCAATAGCAAAGATACTGATATCGCCATACAAGGGTTCCGGTTTTCCATAACAATTGTGGATGAACTTATTGTTCTTAATTGTCACAGCTTCCGGAAGTGTCGCTTCGTTGAAGCGGTCCATTGCAGATGCTGCCTGAATCGAACCGTGTGAAATGTTCATGAACGTATTGTTTTGAACTAGAGCATTTGGAACCTGAATGAGAATTCCTCTGTTTCTCTTATTTCTGACAATGTTATTCGAGTAGTTGAAGTTTGCAGTATCGCTTAAGAAAGTGACACGGCAATTTCCCCAAGAGGAGACATCGCTCATTCTTTCGTTGACATAAATGTCAAAACCAGTTGCTGTCTTTGTCGCGCTCTTTACAGTGTAATAACCTTGTGCAGGGTTGTGTCCTTCAAAGCTGAGTTCGTCATAAACCGCAATCTTATCTCCCGGATTGGGAGCTTTCACTTCCGATGTGATTCTGCTGACAGAAATCTTTTTAGTAGAACCGCCAGTAGCTGCAGTGACTTTATACCAATAGCCATGCTTGATGTTTAACGCGTCGTCGTGAGAGTTTTCGATGAGGCAATTGGTCACAATTGCATCGCCGCTTAATCCGTTGAAGTGCATAGCATCAGCAGTCGCAGTCATCATCGACTCGCTTCCTTCTTTCAACTTTAAGTTGAAGCGATTGACATAGAGATTATGAACGTTTCCAGCGACCAAGGCCATGCCTGATGCATCGTTCATTTCAATATTTTCTAAGTAAATATTCTCTGAATTACTGATATTCATGCCGACCGCATCATACTGAGAGAAAGCCATGTTGACATAGGATTGATTACGGGGACGAGTGATGGGTGCTGCAAACGTCGCAGTGAGCAAATAACCTTCTTCTCCTTTTTCAATTGTGTAAGAAGAAATAGTATCGACAAGGAAGTTTCCACCTTGTAACGGGGCTTTGCTGCGGTGATCGAATTCCACCCAAGATCTCATCTTCGGCTGACTGCTCTTTTTCAAGATTGTCTCAACCAAAGGATTGAATTGTGAGGAGATATTCACTTGAATCGTTCTTTTATCAATATCTGCCGCAACAACTCTTCCTGTCATACTAGAAGGCATGCTGCTGCGGAACACCAAATCGTTAAAGTGTAAGTTTTTACTTTCTTTCACCTGTACATAGGTGCGCCAATTCATATCTTCAATCAACAAGTTGACAATGGTAGAATTTCCCTCAACGTAAGTTCCATCAAGTCCGCTAAACTCTAATGTCTTTCCCTGAATAGCCTCAATATCAAACTGTCCTCCAGGAAGTTTAATCTTGACGACCTTACCGCTGTCATTGAGTTCTTTTGCCTGATAGATCGCTGTTTGTAATCGATGATAATTGGTAAGAGCATTCAGGCCTTCAAAGTATTTTTGAGCTTGTTCTAATGTGATATCCTTCACGCTGAGCAAGCATCCCTTTTCGACATCCTCATCGGAAATCACCGGGTATTTTTCAACGATTAATTTCTCGTTTACACCGACGTTTCCACTATCGGATAAACCAAATTTTTCACTTCCAGAAAGATCCTCCACCGTATAAGGAGTCTCTTTTAGCGCCTCAGTATAATCACCGATTGGCAATCCTTGATGTGAATCTTTGGCAATGACCTTAAATGTAAAAGTACCGGCCACATTGGATCCGTCTTTGGCACGAGCAGTAACTGTGCCAGTTCCTTCTTTTGCTGCTGTCACCAAACCGTTTTGGTTTACTGTCACAGCGTCTCCGGAAACAGTGTAATCTAAGCTTTTGTTATTTGCGTTGATCGGTAAAATATTCACCGTCAGCTGAATTTGCTCCCCAACACGAATAATGTTTTTCTCTGCTTTCAGTTCAATGGAGGCAATTTTTATCTCTTCCACTTGCCCTGTCGAGACGCTTTCCGATGTGGGATTTCCTCCACACGAAACCAATCCGCCCATCGAAAGAGAGGTGAGCATCAGCAAAACGCATAATTTCCCTTTGTTCTTCATAACTCTTTAAATCCTTTTATTGTTTTCGTCTTTCAAATTTGTGACTCCACCTTTACTGTTGATAAAGGTCATTCTATTTTGTTCATCACCGACTAAGACATTGTTTAATACTTGAATGCCGTCTGTTTGTTCGATTGTCACAATCGCACGCTCTGTAGAACGTTTGAATTCATAAAGGTTGTTTACAACATTGACATCTTTGCAAGCGAGGATGTTGACCGGATTTCCACTTCCGTTGTGATGATAATTGTTAGTGATATCGATATTGAATATCGTTCCCGGAACTGATCCTTTCTCACCATAAGCAAAGACGTTGATATCACCTCCGCGGTTAGAGAGGAATTTATTATTTGCTAACTGTACATTCGCAGGAACAATCGCTTCTCTAAATTGATCGTTGACAGAAAGAATTTGCACAGAGCCCATCATTACATTTTGGAACGTACAATTGACAATCTTAGAATCTCTTCCTTGTAAAAGAATTCCACGGTTTCGCTTGTTGCGAATTAAAGTGTTATCCAATGTGATATGGGAAGCTTTTGTCACATTACCACAGGATTGACCAACCACGACATTGCGCGGTCTATGATCCAATTTCAAAATGTAATTTAAGCCGCTCTTTCTCACGCTTTCTAATGTGAAAGTATCAACTCTACCCATATTTTCAGGATTGAAGATTTCAATCACATCTCCCGCCTCAAAGTCGACAGTCAATTCATTTTGTGTCTGAGAGACATTGATTTCTCTAGCAGATGCATTGATAGAAACGATCTTGGTATAGAATGACTTGACATTTACTGCATCGTCATGAGAACTCTCCAGCCAGCAATTTTGAATTTTAAAGTCACCAGCAACACCACCGCCGTGGATGATATCCGCGGTACAAGTCATCAAACTGGAAGATCCTTCTTTCAATTTCACTTGTACATGATTGAAATAAGCGTTTTTACCTTCCATCATACGGAAGCCCATACCGCCAGCGACATGAAGGGTCACGTGCTCGATATAAGTATTTTCACAATCATTAAAGTGGAACCCTTCGTTTTCATACATGGTGTATGCAAATGAAACCATCGTTCCAACCTTCGGCGTTTGATAGCTGCTTGCAAAGAATTTTTTACTGATTGTAATATGAAGTTCTTTCTTCATCGGATCTGCTGTTACAGCATGAACACCGACCTGCGAAGCGCTAGAGGGAGAATTATAAACTAAATTCTTCTGTGGATCTGGAACATAACTTTGATTGGCTTGATCGTAATACATTTCCATATAGGAACAAGGTCCTACTTTATAGTTTGCATAAAGAGGTGCTGTCAAATCGTATTCATCAGATACTTTCAAAGTGACTTCCGTTGTCGAATCCCCCTCCTTCACAGCGGTGATTTCACCGCCGATTGTCGGAGAATACTTCATATCAAAAACAATGTTAGAGATAAGAATGTTTTTGCATTTACGAGCTTCGAAATACGTTCCCCAGCTCGTATTTAACCAAACCGTTCCTTCCTGTCCTAAGAAAGAAAGGTTCTCCACACCGACAACGTCAACCATGGAAGCAAACTCATACGTGATACCCTCAAAAAGAATCACCTTGTTTCCTGGAACATTCACCAGTGTTTTCAAAAACAAGGAAAGTGTTCCCGCGTTGTTATCGTTATCTTGACTCAAGCCGATTTCTGACGCCTTGTACACGGTTGCATCTTCTGGAATTGTATAAAGAGTTTCATTTTCAAAACGAACCTGGTCTATACCAACTTCTCCTACTTGAGAAAGTCCAATATCTTCGTTACAATTCATATCGTTTTTAAACGGGGAATCCTTTAATAATTTCATTGTTTCTTCCGCATTGATGCTGGTGTCAGGTACGCTGACTTCACTGTCGGAAGGTTCCGGTATCGTGGTTTGCGATTGCTCTTCTGTCTGAGGTTGGCTAGCAGAGTGAGACTCTGTTTCGCTTGTTTTGCCTCCGCAGCTCACCAATAGACAAAGCATAGGAAGTATCCATAACTTTCTTTTCATATCTATTTACCTAAATATCTATTTAATGCATCGTTGTAGCTCGCGAGTAATTCGTCCGCGTGATAACCTTTTAACTCCGTGATGAAAGCATTGTAATCACTGTCTTTATTCGGGTCCATTTCACCGCGGATAAAGCTGGCTTCCAGATATTCTAGACGCGGGTCTAAGGAAGCTTTGATCTTGGTGATTTTTTCATATTCAGCCGAAGTCATCTTCACTTCTTGAGGTTCGGGAACCTTGAGGTAGGGAACATAGGTTTCAGACATTTCGTTGAGATTCTCAAGGATGTCGTCCTTCATCTTTCCGACGAAGTCATTCTTCCAATATAAGGCAGAGGCACTGCCGACATTCGGAGTGATTGTCGCTCTGTACTGCTCTTGATTTCCTGTCCAAGAAGAAGGAACGTGGAAAGTCCAACTTGTTTTAGTGTCATCATTCCAAGTCCAATCTTCACCTTCTACACCATAGGAGATCAACTGACAGCCAAGATCGCTATACATGATGTCTAAAAGCCTTGCGATTTCTCTGGTGTATGGTGACTGGGTTGTGATGACTGCTCCATCCGGTTTAAAAGAGCCAAATCCCCAATGTAAAGCGGGCCCCTTGTAATAATCGGAAGTGAGAGGACCAAAACAGGTATAATTCGCTTCAATGTCATAGCCGACTGTTAAATAAGCTGCAGCAGAGACAAAGCTACCCAATTGATCTTTGCTTCCATATTGATACATCTGACCATCGGTTGTCATGGAGAAAGTTGCATTATGCATCAATCCTTCTGTCCATAATTTATTCGCGAAGTTCAAATATTTACGATAAGCTTCTTCGTAGGGAACAAAGACATAGGAGTCTTTTGCTGAGTTGATTTCAATTCCCGGGGAGACATATCCGTAGGCAGCAAGGATGAAATTCTTCAGATATTTCATGGAAGTCGAAGTGACAGGGATTTCATCATCCGGATTTCCATTATCGTTTGCATCTAACTCTTTAAACGCCTTCAAAACAGTGTAATATTCTTCAATCGTATGAATGTCTTCGGCGTTAGGGAGCAATTTTCCGTTATAACCGCCATAATTTTCGTTGATGTTATCGATCCACTTCTGATTGATGAACATCTTATAGGTCATATCGCGAGCGACATCTTTTACAGAAAGGGTCGAATACATTTTGCCATTGCTTAACGTGGCGACTTTTTTCGCGTCTTCTTTGTTTTGATCTACACCAAAATTCTGATCCAATAACGCTTTGTAAGTCGGCATATAATTATCGATAATATTTCCGATTTCAACGCCCGTTCCTTTGTTGACATAGGAATCGTCATTTAAGGGAACGTAGACGTCATATCCTAATTCCATATACTGGACCAATTCAGAAACAGGATTGTTGAACAAGAAAAGATCCGGGATATTTTTGGAACTCCAAATACCTGCTCTAATATTGTTGTAAGCAGAGCTATCCGGGGTAGTGAAATCAAAATTGATACCGGTGACTTTTGTCAAATGTTTGAACATCTTCAAGTCTTTGTATTCCGGATTACCGGCGCTATGAGGAGCAAAAACTTTGATTGTGATCGGATCTTTGACAATTTGATAGGGGTTTTCGGCTGTTCCGTTTGCTAAGAAGTTTTCCGGATCATAACCGACAGAACCTCCACCGCAAGAAGCAAGGGTAGAAAACGAACAAGCGATTGTAGCGAACAACGCTAATTTGGTACCAATGTTTTTCATAAATCAATTTCCTTTTAACCTTTGACGCCACCGAGTGTGACACCTTTTTCAAAATACTTTTGGAAGAAGGGATAGATGAGAAGAAGAGGTAAAGACGAAACGACGATTGTGACATATTTCAACTGCTCTGCTAAGTTCGGATCAGAGACACCTAAGCCTCCTTCATTTGAGACGAGGATATTGTTGAGAACGTTTTGTAATGGATATAAATCTTGATTAGATACGTACATCATGGCGTTGAAATAAGAATTCCAGTAGCCGACGATGGCATAAAGAACCATGATCAATAAGACAGGACGGCAAAGCGGCAAGACGATTTTGAAGAAGATAGAGAAGTCTCCACATCCGTCGACCATCGCGGCCTCTTGAATCTCGTGTGAGATCGAGTTTTCCATATAGGTGCGAATGACGATGATGTTGAAAACAGAGATACAACCAGGAAGAATGATTGCCCATATAGTGTCATATAAGCCTAACTGAGTGATGACAATATAAGTCGGGATCATACCGCCGCTGATGAACATCGTTAAGACTAAGAAGATATTAAGGAACTTTCTACCCTTAAAATCTTTTCGCGAAAGTGGATAAGCGACGAGGAATTGACAACTCACCTGAATGACCGTTCCGATGAATGTATAAAGCAATGAGTTAGCAAAACCGGACCAAATGCGTTCGTTTTGGAAGATGAGTTTGTAACCATCTAAAGTGAAATCAACCGGGAAAATACCAACATCTCCAGAGACAACTCGGTCTGCGGAAGAGAAGGAAGCGGCCAATACATTCAGTAAAGGGAAAAGGAAGATTAAAGCGATGATGCCGACGATGATCAAAATAGCGATGTCAAATGCTTTTTCTTTTGCGTTTGTATTATGATTCATATCGTTTTACCTACCATAAAGAATTGTCGCCAACTTTTTTGGAAATGAAATTGGCTCCGACAAGAATAAGAATATTAACCAATGAATTGAATAAACCGATTGCTGTCGCATAGGAGAATTGAGGAATACCGCCGAATTCAGGGAAGGAGACACGGTAAACATAGGTGGAGATAATTTCACTCGAAGATAAGTTTGTTGAAAGTTGCATCAAGTAGACCTTTTCAAATCCTACACTTAAAATATTTCCGATTGACATGATAAACATAATGGTAGCCAGAGGGATAATCGCAGGCAAATTGACACTGATAATTTTTCTAATTCTACCTGCGCCATCGATGGTAGCTGCATCGTGAAGATTCGGATCGACATGGGCTAAGGTACCCGTGTAAACAATCGACCACCAACCAAGGCCCTGCCACAAACCAGAGACAACATATAACATGCAGAAATAATCCGGATTTTCCATCAAATTGCCCGCATCGAAGCCAAAGGCTGCAAGAATTCTTGTGAAAATACCACTGTCAGAATTAAAGAAGACAAAGAGCATACCAACTAAAACAGTCACCGAAATAAAGTAGGGGGCATACATGATTGTCTGAACTAATTTCTTATATTTCGGTGCGCGAATTTCATTTAATAAAAGGGCAAAAACAATCGGGCAGAGCGAATTGACCAAGATGGAGGTTACAGAAAGAACCAATGTGTTTTTGACAATCTCCCAAAAGTTTGGCGCTGTAACAAAATCATAAAAGTGCTTAAAGCCGCCCATGCTTGTCCAAGGAGAATCAAAAATTCCTTTAAAAGCATTGTAATCTTTAAAGGCGATGACAAGTCCGCCGATAGGTAAATAATGGAAGATAAAAAAATAAATGACCGTCGGAATTGTCATGATAAATAAGGCGATTCCGAGTTTGGAATACCACTTTTGTTTTTTGGGTGTTCTTAAAACCTCAACGATCTCATCTCTAGTCAAAGCGGTCTCCATAAATTCCTCCTAGCTTTACACATATTTTAACATCCACTCTATTTCAGGTACATAAACAATATTGACCAAAAATATATACTTTTTTTACTATTAAACTTTTTCAATAAATTGGCATATCATTTATTTTTTTTTACTTTTCTTGAACTTTTGTCTCTGCTTGAAACAAAGATATAATATCTTTGTTTAAGGGTTTATAAAAACATGTTCGTGATAGAACAACCGAGCATCATTATTCCTATCATTTTTTTGATTATTTTAAATATTTATGAAAATTTGCCTTACTTTTTTAATAAAAATCATTCAAATTATTAAACTTTTACGATTCTGTATTCCTGCTGTATACTTTTTCAAAACAAATGTGTTCTTTTCCGTTTTACGCTCTATTTTACTCGAATAAACGCAAGGCGTTGTCCTTTGACAATTTTTGAGTTTCAAAAATATTTTCCCTTTTAAATCTCTTGCTAAATTTATACACTATTTTGTCTAAGGTGTTTCATAACTTGACAAACCGTTATATACTAGTACTATGAACAAAATTGATTTAGTATTAGATAAGCCACTGTTTATCCGCTCGATTGAGGACGATTATAAATTGGATATTTCTCCTCTGTTAATCGGCTATGAGATGTGTGAAAAGAACAAACCTGAAATCAATCTGAAGAAGAACTTCTTTGTCTTACACTATGTAATCTCGGGCAAAGGATATGTCGAATACGAAGACGGCATACGTCAACAGGTTTCTTCTGGACAGTGTTTTATCTATACGCCAGACTCTCATCTGAAATATGCACCGGACAAAGATAATCCTTGGTTCTATTTTTGGATTGAAATCACAGGCAATTCCGTCAATAAAATTTTTAGCGACTTCAGCAATTCTTATCAAAACAAAATCATTCCTGTAAAAAACAAAAAATTATTTGAAAAGACAATCATAAAATTATTTACAACTTCTTATTATGCGACCTCTGTCAAAGCAGAGATGATTCGAACAACAGGATTAATCAACGAATTGTTTTCTTTTCTTTTAGATGAAAACCTCATCTTGCGCAAGGAAAAAGTTTCACTAAAAAAAGAAGAACAAATCAAATCGATCATACGTTATGTCAATTCGAATTATTCTTCTAGTGAAATCAGCGTTCAATCCATCGCTGAAAAATTCTTTTATAACCCTTCTTATCTCTCACGCAACTTCCGAGAACAAACCGGAATTTCTCTTATCAAATATATCATTACAATGCGCATGAGACGCGCAGTAGAACTTTTAGAAAACGGATCTTTTTCTATCAGCCAAATCGCCTATTCTTTAGGCTATAAAAACCAGTTTTACTTCTCTAAGGAATTCAAGAAATTTTACGGCATACCACCGACAAAATACTTAACAGAACGAAACAAGATCACAGATGATCATTGATCTTCCTTTTGTTGATTTTCCTTCTTTTGTAAAGTGGATAAATCTAACACTTCTGTTTGAATATCAGCTTTCTTTGCGGAAAGCTGTTTTTCTTCTTCCTCTTTTTTCAATTGTGCAGCTTCTTCTTGTGTCATGACATAACGATCATCGATACATGCTGTCTTTAAAATCAAATCGTGGAACGCTTTCTTCTTTCCTGAAATCGCCATCACTAAAAGCGAAATCAAAGAGATAACTCCTAATACAATCATAATTGTATAAAGCGACACACCTATAGATCCGATTTCAAAGATGGGATACGTCCATCCGCTGCTGTATCCTCCCGAAAGGAAACAAGGAATTAACATAAAGGGGAAATAAGAAAAGAAAAGGAAGAAATTTCTAAGGACTTTTTGATAGACTTGCGTCTCATAGCCTCTTTCATCAATCACAGTGACCTTCATCAGTTTCTTACCAATGGTCTTATCCCCTTTGAAGAAAGGTTGCGGTAAGACAATCACCAAAAGGAAACTGATCAAATAAATTAAGGCGACACCAACGATGATAAAACGAGAACAAATCTCATAATTTTCTTTGTAGATTTGATAGTGAGTAGAAAAGCGGCTAGATGCAAGGAGCTCTTGGACTTGTACACTCCAAAGATTCATATAATTCTTTGCTAAATAATTGTAATTAGTCAAACCGACTTGATAAGAAGAATCCTCAAACAAATATTTGTAAAGATCAACAGCGAAATCCGAATCCAAATAAGGAAGGCTATAATTTTCGTTGTCGTAATTCCACATGTCGATTTTTACCGCGTTCTTTTTATAAGCGTCCATAAAGAAGAGCTTCGGATCCTTATCCATAATGACTATGTCATTTTCTTGACCGTTGTAATTGTTATATTTAGGAACGTAATTGACATAGAAATAAGCAAGGTTGTCTGTTTCAAAGCTTGCCACGGGTAAATTGTTCTCATTTTTGATGACAACACCATAATTTTCAAATGGTTTTGCATCTTTTTCATATGCTAAAAGAATATGCATCAAACAATAATCTTGAAATGTGTCTTCCATCGGACGAGGTTTTGAATACTTGTTCTCTCCCTCCCCTTCAAATTGATAGATCTTTGCTTCTTCTTCCATCTGATAACAGATGTTCATCTCTGTTGTCAACGTATCCTTGCTTGTCTGATATGTCTTAAAGTTCGGAACAATCGCCATATATGAGATCAAAAGAATGAACGATACGACACACAAAATCAAGGCGTCAATCGCAATAGCTGCTAAACGTCTTGTTCCGGTAGCAACAGCAGCATTCTCATACTTCTTTAATTTATTCATATCTTCTATTTAATCAATTTCTGGGTAGTGCTATCAAATAAATGAACCTTTTCTAAATCAAAGACCAAATCCAATTCATCTCCGCTATTCACCAAAGTCTTTGCGTGAATCTTGGAGATGATTTCGCTTTCTCCAAATTCGGAATGCACAAAATATTCATGACCTAACAATTCTGCAACAGCAACTTTTAAGCGGAAAGGATTGGAAACAGGGCCATCGGTAAGAATGCGATTTGTCTGATAAATATCCTCTGGACGAATACCAAAAACAAGATCGATTTTTCCATTCAAATCTACGGCGCTGAGCTTTTCAATTGTCTTTAACAGATCCGTACGAATGGACGAAGACTCTTCACAGAGAACAAGCTGATGTCTTTGCTCTTCCAACTGTTGCATGATCGCGTCTTTATTTTTGCTTTGATCGCTTTCCAGTTTTTCCTCCAACGTATGTATTTTATCAAGAATTGCATTTCTTTCGACAAAATTCTTTTCAAATTCTTCAAATGCGACTTTTGTCTTAGCCAACTCATCGACATAAAATCTCTTTACAGCTTCTTGATAGCTGCGATCTAAAAGGATGCTTCCGCCCTGCTGGAAAGTGATTGTTCCATCTTGATATGTCGCCTTAAGTAAGTTCATCGCCGGAGAGCCGATAAAGGTTGCGACAAACATATTGGCAGGATGATTATAGATTTCAATCGGAGTGCCTATTTGCTGAATGTGTCCTTTGTTCATGACAACAATGCGGGAAGCCATCGTCATCGCTTCGGTTTGATCGTGCGTGACATAAATGGTTGTCGCATTCAAAGAGTTGTGTAACTTTATGATTTCAGAACGCATGGCAACACGCAATTTTGCATCGAGGTTAGAAAGAGGTTCATCCATCAAAAAGACCTTGGCGTTTTTAACAATAGCGCGTCCTAACGCGACACGTTGACACTGACCACCAGATAACGCTTTGGGCTTACGATCGAGATAATCTTCAATTTGTAACAATTTTGCAGCCCCTAAAACGCGTTCTCTGATTTCGCTCTTAGGGAGATGCTTATAACGGAACAACTCTACTTCGTGATGCTCTAAATAAGCGATTTTTGACTGCAATTCTTCCAAGTCTTTTTGAATCTCATCTTTTTCTACTTGATCTTGACATACCGCGAGATACTTCTCTAAATCTTTTGCTTGAGACTTCAAAATTTTAATTGCTTTTTTATTAATTCCTAAGACAGGTTTACCTTCTTTATCGAAAACCTGTGTAGGAACTTTTTTAATTTTTAAACCAAAGGCAATATTGCCGCTGACTGTCATGTGCGGATAGAGAGCATACGACTGAAACACCATAGCGATATCTCTGTCTTTCGGATGGAGTTCATTCGCATAAGTTTTATCGATGAATAAATCACCGTAAGTGATGTCTTCTAAACCGGCAATCATTCTCAAAGTTGTCGATTTACCACAACCAGAAGGACCGACAAAAACGATGAATTCATGCTGTTTGATATCCAAAGAAAAATCATAGACTGCCTGTACTTTATTATCGTAAATTTTGTTGATGTGCTGTAAAGAAATATAAGCATCTTGAGGCGCGTGTTTCACCTTCTTTTTATTGATTTTTTGCGCAGAGACCATATCTTCATAAATACGGGTTCTCTGTGCCAAAAGATGTTTGTCACGTATCTTTTTCTCGTGGGCAAGCTTTCTTTGTTCACGCTTGTCCTCTCTGATTTCCATATCTTTTTTATTCATACCGTTTCCTCGTTTAATCGATAATACCTTTTCTATAATTTAAATGAAACGCGTTGGCAAGAGTGATTAAATTTTCGTTGGTAATCGACTGACAAATTTTCTTGTCACAGATCTTCATATAAATTTCAGCTGCTTTTTCAATTGTTTCAATCAAACCGAAGACCTCATCTAATGTCTTACCGGCGCAGAAAATACCATGTTGCGCCCAAACGACACTGCGATACTCATCCATGAGTTTTGCAGTCTCTTCTCCGATTTCTTCACCGCCGCATAAAATCCAAGGAAGTACGGCAACACCTTCCGGAAAGACGACAATAGATTCTGTCTGCATCTTCCACAAAGTCTCGGTAAAGAACTTGCTGTCCAACGGACAAATATGTGTCATGCAGATGATATTTGTAGTGTGACAATGAATGACCAATCTCTGCTCCGGATCAACCGCAAGTCTCTTCATGTGGCACTTTAGATGGGTCGGCGCTTCGCTAGTCGGACTTCCGCCATCTTCGTATCCCCAAAGAAGGCCAAGGGTATGACTATCGAGAACTTTCATCAAACCGATATTATTTTCAGGATCTGCTTTACAATTTCGGAAATATTTTCCGGTGCCTGTGATGATAAAGTATCTTCCTACGAGAGGAGTTAAATCGAAATCATAGTGAAATGTTCTTATAATCTGATTGACGTCACAAATTTCTTTGGCTTCCTCTTCTTTGACAATGTAAGAAAGATTACCGCCGTTTCTCTCATCCCAATTATGCGTATAAAGCAAATCGAGGATATTCACTACTTGTTCAACACAATTCATTTTTATTCTCCTCTCTGAAGCAAAACTTCTTTCTCATAAACTTTCATCGCATCATACCATTCTCTTTCACTTCCGCAGTGTTCTCTGAAACAATATTCGTTCCAGACATCTTCCCAAGGAAGTGTCTTCACTTCTTCTTGTAACGCCAACACTTTGGTATGATCTAAATCATCTTGTGCTTTACTTAAAATATCCCATGGAGTCAAGAGTGCTTTTAGCAACGCTTTTTCCATATTTCTGACACCGATGATCATCGCTGCAACACGATTGATGGAGGCATCGAAATAATCTAAACCGATGTAAGCTCTCTTTAAAGCATCGCACTTTACTAATTCATCTGCAACATCTTGCAAATCATCATTTAACTTTAAAACATGATCCGAATCCCAACGCACCGGTCTAGACACATGGAACGCCAGACTGGAGTTGAATAAAAGCATGGAGGAAATTTTATCTGCCACATTCTCTGTCGGGTGGAAGTGACCAGTATCTAAGAGACAAAGAATATTGTTTCTGCTAGCATAATTCATATAAAATTCATGAGATCCGACAGTATAAGATTCCACACCAATTCCAAAGACCTTTGATTCGACAGATACATCCATCAAGTTCCGATCGAAAGGATAAGTTAAGATTTTATCTAAAGACTCTTTGAGCCTTCTTCTCGGACCCATGCGGTCGGAAGGAACTTCTTTTAAGCCGTCAGGAATCCAAATGTTGCAAAGTGCTTTTTGACCGGTCGCTTTGGCAAGTCCCTCTGTCACTTTAATGGAATTGATGCAATGTTCAATCCAATAATTTCTAATTTCCTCATCGCTTGAAGATAAGGTCATACCATCTTTGACCATCGGGGAAGAGAAAAGAGTGGGATTAAAATCCAAGCCGAGATTTCTTTCTTTTGCAAATGCAATCCATCCCTGGAATTGATCTACAGTGATATCTTTTCTATCGACTACATTGTCTGTTTGATAAGTCGCATGAAGATTGATTTTCTTCTGACCGGGAATATAGCGTAAAGCAAAATCCAAATCCTGGGAAAGTTCCTGGAAGTTGCGTGCTTTTCCAGGATAATTTCCGGTTGCTTGGATGCCGCCACTCAACTCAGTTTTATTTTCGAAACCAGCGACATCATCCAATTGCCAGCAGTGAAGACTGATTTTTGTTTCAGCTAAAGTCTTCAACGCCTGTTCGACATCGACACCATAACTCTGATAGCATTCTCTTGTTTCGTTTCTCATTTTATTTTTGCTCCATTTGTACTTTTAAATTTCCGATTGCAGTAGCCTCTATCGGTAAAGCTACAATATTTTTATTAGTATATTTTTGAGATAAATCGTTGAGATATTCGTTTTTCGCACCACCTCCAACGATGTAGATATCATCATATTTCGTCTTCGTTATCGTTTCTAATTCCTCCAATGCCACATGATAGGAATAGGCAAGAGAATGATAAGCGGAATTAATGTAATCGGCATCCTCTTTCGGAGAAGATAAACCCCTAGACACAAACCATTCTTTGATTGTTTCCTTCATGTCCATGGCAGCGAAGAATACAGAGTCATTCACATCAAATATTTCTTTAAAATCACTCTGTTTTGCCATATTTACCATCGTAGGGAAATCCAAATGGAATTGCTTTGCCAGTCCTTGAATGATCCAAAGACCCATAATATTCTTCTGTAATCGGACATAATCAGGTCCGTATTCATTGGAGTAATTTGCTAAAAACGCTTCTTTTCCATTGACACCTTCAGGATGTTTTACACCAAGAAGAGACCAGGTACCGCTAGAGATATAAGGAGCACCTTTTTTCATGTCGATTCCTTCAACCGCCGAAGCCGTGTCGTGTGTTGCACAAAGCACCACTTTCAAATTGCCACCTACTTCTTTGACAACGTTTGGCCTAAGAGAACCTAAGACCGTTTTTGGTTTGTCTAGCGAGAAGAAGAGTTTTTCTTCTAATCCCAGTCGTTTTAAAATCGTCTTAGAATATGTTTTACTCTTTAATGAAGTCAATCCCGTTGTCGATGCGTTTGTATACTCATGTGCTTTCACACCTGTGAGTTTATACATCAGGTATTCTGGAATCATCAAGAAGTCACTCGCTCGATCTAAACGATTGTGTAACTTATCCCAATACAATTGGTAAATTGTATTAAATTCTTGAAATTGGCATCCTGATATTTCATACAATTCATCGAAAGAAATCAGTGAATGAACTTGTTCGATTGACTCTTTTGTTCTCGAATCTCGATAGGCGTACACAGGAAGAATTTCTTTATCACCATCCAACAAAACATAATCGACTCCCCAAGTGTCGATAGAGAGAGATTCAATCTCCGGATACAAGGAAAAACATTTCTTTATGCCTTCTTTCACTTCGTTAAAAAGATAATTTACATCCCAGATAAGATGCCCGTTTTCCTCTTTGACACCATTAGGAAAACGATAGATTTCCCTCGTGCAAATTCTTTCGTTCTCCCTCCATCCGATGATGTGTCTTCCGCTCGATGCGCCAATATCAATCGCCAGATAATATTTCATACATATTTTCCTTTTTCTAATTGTTATCATACACAATCAAAATAGTTAAAAATATAACATTCTTGCAAAATAATAAAACAATATTATAAAATTGAATCATGCACACAAGAAATTTATTATCTAATTTGACCAACAATGATTTGGCTTACATCTCCAAGACAAATATTGGGGAAGACTTCAGCGCAAGTTTTCACTCTCATCCCAATTTAGAAATTCTTTTAGTCACAGAAGGAGAAGGTAAAATCGCCCATACACATCAATCTATTCCCATTATCAAAGGGGATATCATCGTCATCAGTAAAAATTCAAAGCACTGTGAAATCACAACAAAAAACTTAACTTTCTTTGCTATCGGTGTGAATAATATAGACGCTTTTTTAAAGCACAATTTCACCGACCAGATTTTTCATCTGCATTTAGAAGATGAAGAATTTAAAACTATTTTACAACTTTATCAAATCATCTTTTCCGAGTCTGAATTGAAGCACGAAAAAAATATAATTTCTCCCTTATTTATTTCTATTATCAATATCATTGAGAGAAACAGCGCACTCTCTTTTGATAAATCACATGGAATGAGCTACAACAGCAATGTCAATACTGTCATCAGTTTTATCGACAATTATTTTTATTTAAAACTCCCGCTAAAGACCATCGCCGAACGTCTCTCCATCTCCGTGTCCGGTCTTTGTCATCAATTTAAAGAAGAGACCAAAATGACAGTTGGAGAATATAAATTAAGTAAACAAATCAATGAAGCGATGAGCCTTTTAGAGACAACAGATATGTCGATTATGGATATCGCATCCATGGTTGGTTTTAACGATTCAGCCTACTTTACAAAACAATTTAAAGCGACAAGCGGAATGACGCCGAAAGAATATCGAAAAAAACAAATAAACAACGAAAATTAATTTCCCTTTATATATAAAAAGAAAAAATTTAATCCCGGTATTTTTTTCGATACTCAGTCGGACTCATATGAAACTCTTTATGAAACACTTTTGAAAAATAGTTATAATCTTCAATACCGCACGCCTTTGCAATCGATGCAATAGACTCCCTTGTGTCTCGCAATAATTCACACGCTTTTTCCAACCTTCTTTTTTTGATGTAACTTGCAACTGGCATGGAAAAGCATTCGTCAAAAACTTCATATAACTCCGTTTTTGAAATTTGAAAATATTCGCATAGAACAGGTACATTAAGTTCTTGTTGAAGATTATTATCAATGTATTCTGCAAGCCTTGTATCCAATCTCGTCTTATCGATAGATAGAATGTTTTTCAAATATTCATATCCTGCACAAGCGCTGAGAATATTGAGTGCGGCGCTGATTTTTTCACGGCTTAAAACCGGTATCTTTTCATAATTTTCCTTTAAACAAGTAAACTCCGGCAATTGTTTAAATTCTTTTTCGTTTGTCCATCGATCATTTTCTAAAAGACGAACTTGACCAACAACGATATACCCGACCACAACATCATCATACAAAACAGGAGAAACACTTTCTAAAAGGCCAGCATGACAAATATAAGTGTATTGTTCATGGCTTTTCTTGCAGATATCAAACGCCTTTTTATCACATCTTAAACACCTTTTTTCCATCTCCTTGTTTTCTCTCAAGACTTTGCAAAAAGGAGCATACTTTTCCGGATAGTATCCAATCTCTTGTTCATATTGATCATAGATACAAATTTTAATGCCAGTCAACAAGTGGAAATCTTTGAATAATTTGGTTAATTTCTCCATGTCATAAATTCTCATATTAGTATATCCCCAAACAAAATTACCATATATATGAACAAATAATACTATATTAGAAAAATCATTTACAAGTATAATCGATACAAAGGGTATCCATTCCGATACAAAAGGAAAAGAGCATGAATTTTTTGAGTTTCGATATCGGTACTACTTGTTGTAAGTGCCAGCTATTTTCAGAAGATGGCAAAATCCTTCACTATCTAGCCGAAGATTATCAATTCATCTACCGCGAAAACGAATGCTATGTTGACATAACCACCATTTGGAAAAAAGTACAAACAATGATAAAAGAAGTTGCAAGAAAGTATGAATTTGCATCTGTTTGTATTTCTTCTTTTGGCGAAGCTTTTGTTCTTTTGGATTCCGACGATAAGCTTTTGACATTGCCGATGTTATACACCGATACCAGAGGAGAAGAAGAGGCAAAATTCTTAAAAGATCAATTCGATGAAGCAAAATACTTTGAAACAACCGGCACTCTTCCTCATAGCATGTACTCCATCAGCAAACTTCTGTGGATCCGAAACAATTATCCCGACATCTATCAAAAAGCAGACAAGCTCTTCCTGATGGGGGACTATGTCGGTTATCTTTTAAGTGGAAAAAGAGCGATCGATTATTCCTTAGCAACAAGAAGCGGAGTCTTTGATATCGCAAAGAAAACTTTCAGCGAAGAGATTCTTTCTCGTTTAAATATCGATAAAAAACTCTTCTCAAAACCGATGCAAGCAGGAAGTATCATCGGTCCCATACGAAGAGAAATCAGAGAAAAATTAGGAATTAAAAACGAGTGTCTTCTTGTTTTAGGTGCCCATGATCAAGTTTGTTCCGCCTTGGGAGCCGGCGCGATTTCTTCCGGTGATGCAGTCGATGGTTTAGGCACTGTAGAGTGCATCACTCCTCTCATGTCTTTCCAAGTGAAAGATTTACAGATGGGAAAAGAAGGATATGTTGTCGTCCCCTATGTTTTCGATGGTCTATACTGCACATATATGCTCAATTATACTTGTGGTTCTATCGTTAAATGGTATAAAAACAACTTACTACATAACTATAAGGGTGATGTTGAAAATATCTATGAGTATCTAGAGAAAGACTTTTCAAAGGAACCGACAAATATCTTTGTACTACCTTACTTTAAAGGGGCATCGACACCTTATCAAAACAGCAACGCAAAAGGCGCAATCATCAATCTTACTACTGACACAAGCGACTCTAAACTTTACCAAGCGATCTTAGAAGGATTGTCTATGGAGATGCGCTTAAACGAAGATAATTGCAATCGTTATGGCATCGAAATTCAAAGACTCATCGCCACAGGAGGAGGGGCAAACTCCACAAAGTGGTTAGAGATAAAAGCAAATGTTCAAAACAAAAAGATTCAAAGGCTTCGCTCTGCAGAAGGTGGACTTTGCGGCTGTGCTATTTTGCAAGCTCTCGCTTTAAAAAACGATGTTTCAAAAGAAGAGGTCATTCATACTTTTGTTCAATATCAAAATGAAGTTGTACCAGACAACGCTCTGGTGAAATCCTATGAAGATATGTATCAAAAATATCAAAATATTTATAAAAGCATAAAGGAGTTTTATTGATATGAAATTTGCGTTATTTTTCGGAAACCGTGGGTTCATGCCTGCTGAATTGATTGCAGATGCCCGCAAAGAGATGGTTCAGGCTCTCCAAGAAGCTGGCCACGATTATTTGATCATGGATGAAAGCGCCACTCGTTATGGTGCTGTAGAAACAAGAGAAGAAGGAAAAATCTATCACGACTGGCTCAAATCACACGAAGGAGAATATGATGGTGTCATCTTATGTATGCCCATTTTTATCGATGAAAATGGTGCCGTCGCCGCCTTACAAGATGCAAACGTTCCTATTTTGATGCAAGCTTATCCTGATGAAATTGGCAAAATGGATTTCATGCATCGCAGAGATGCTTTCTGCGGGAAATTTTCTGTCACTGACGTCTTTTACCAATACAATATCCCTTTCACCGTGATGAAGCCGCACGTCGTTCATCCTCTCTCCAAAGAATTTTCTGAGAACCTCAAAGACTTTGCTGCAATCTGTCGTGTTGTAAAAGGAATGAGAAGATTCAATTTGGGCTGTATCGGTGCAAGAACTACCGCTTTTAAAACAGTTCGTTTTGATGAAGTCACATTGCAAAGATATGGCATCAACGTCGAGTCTTTTGATCTTTCTGAATTGATGTTCAAAGTGTTAAAGCTTCTTGATGACGATACAAAAGTTCAAGAGAAATTACAGCATTTAGAACAATATGCAGATTTTTCTTGCGTTCCTTTAAAAAACAAAATCACATTAGCGAAGATCTCTTGTGTAATTGATGAATATATTCAAGAGTACCATTTAGATGCCATCACTTTACGCTGTTGGAACGAATTAGAGACCTATTTCCGCGTTTGCCCTTGCGTGCTTATTTCCGAGCTCAACGACCGCGGTATCGTCTGTTCTTGCGAAGTAGATCTTTGCTCTGCAATCACTATGAGAGCAATGAATTTAGCAAGCCAAGTCCCTACTGCTTGTCTTGATTGGAACAACAATTACGGTGAAGATGAAAATAAAGTCATTCTCTTCCACTGCGGTCCTGTCGCTCAAACTTTAATGACAGAAAAAGGAACAGTTACACAACATAAAATGTTTGATAAATCCGATAAAGGTTCCGGTTGGGGTACAAATGAAGGACGCATCAAAGCCTTTGATATGACATACGCAAACTGTTTCACAGAAAACGGCAAATTAAAAGTTTATACAAGCGAAGGAAAATTCACTGGCGAGCCCATTGAAAAAGAGTTCTTTGGTTGTGGTGGTGTCGCTGAAATTCCTAACTTACAAGACAAACTTTTACGTCTGGCAAAAGGCGGATTCAAGCATCACACCACTGTCGGCGTCGGACATTTAAAATATGTCTTAGACGAAGCGTTTCAAACCTATCTTCACTACGATCTTGTAGATATCGACAAAGGAGAATAATCATGCTAGTCTCATTAAAAGAAGTTTTAGAAGACGCAAAAAGAAAAAAAGTAGCAGTAGGTGCTTTTAACACACCTACTTTAGAGTGCCTTTTGGCTGTATTACATGCTGCTGAGCGACTGAATGTACCTGTGATTATTTCCCACGCTCAAATACACGAAAATGTTGCTCCGTTAGATGAAATCGGTCCCGTGATGGTCGCCTTTGCCAAAGCGAGCAAAGTAAAAGTATGCGTCCATCTTGACCATGGGGAAGACTTTGCTTATTGCCAAAGAGCTATCGCTCACGGATTTACTTCTGTGATGATTGATTACTCTTGTAAAGATTACGAAGAAAACATCAAAGGAACTGCTGAGGTTGTCGCTTACGCACATCAACACAATGTCGACGTGGAAGCGGAATTAGGAAAATTACCCTCTCGAGAAGGTGGTTTAGAAGATACACAAGGAAAGAGTGAAGATTCTTATACTGATCCGAATCTTGTATTGGACTATCTTCAAAGAACAGGTGTGGATGCTCTTGCAATCGCCTTTGGTACAGCACATGGTATCTATAAAGTGAAGCCTGTGTTAAATCTTGATATCATCGACAAAATCACCGCCTTAACTGACATTCCCTTAGTCATGCACGGCGGAAGTGGAATCAGCAATGAAATTTATAAAGAAGTCATCCGCCGAGGTATCCGCAAGATCAATTATTACAGCTATATGTCCTATGCTGGATATGCAGCAGCAAAAAAACTAAGCGATGAAAAGAGCGAGGGCTTTTTCCATGACATGGCTTTTGCCGCACAAAAAGTGATGGAAGAAAACGCATATCGTACACTTGCTGTCTTCAATAATCTGGATTGAGCTATGAATCCACACGTTTCTAATTTGACACAGCTTGCAAGTGTCAGACGCTATGAACTTCTTGATGGAAAAGGTGCCGGATTAAAAGTCATCGATTGCGATAATGGAAAAATTCGTTTTTTACTAAACGAAAGCAAAGCGCTAGACATCATGCAGATATATTACAAAGGCGAAAATATTTCTTTTGTTTCAAAAAACGGTTTTTCAATGCGATCTGACATTCCTTTTAGCCAACGTTTTGAGGGAGGAATGTTATATACTTGCGGTCTCGATAACATCGGTTACCGCGAAGGTTATCCGCTTCACGGAACCTTTCACAACCTTCCTGCAAACATCATAAAAATCGAATGCAATGACGAGTTCCTCTTTGTAGAAGCAGAGATGGAATGCAGTGAATTATTCGGTAAAAATCTTGTGATGCGTAGAAGAGTTTTTTCAAATATAAAATGGAATAATATCATCATTTCTGACACTCTTACAAACAATGGTTATCGCGATGAAGACTATTGTCTCCTTTACCATGTAAACCTCGGTTATCCCCTTTTAGAAGAAGGTTGTGAAATTCACGGTGCCATCGAAAATGTCAAGCCGCGCACTCCTTTTGCAAAAGAGCAAATACAAAATTTTACCGAAATTACTTCTCCTGTTTTAAATCAAGAAGAAACTTGTTACTTCTTGTCCTTTAAGAAGCCTTGTATCTCTTTGATCAACCCAAAGAGTCATAGAGAATTTTCTTTAGAGTGGTCACAGAATACCTTACCTTCTTTCGTCGAATGGAAAAGTATGGCAAGCGGAGATTACGCGCTTGGTCTAGAGCCTTGTACATCCGAACTGGATTCCGGCTTTTCAAAAAAGGTGATCAAACCTCAGGAAAGCATCGATACTTACTTGATCATGACTATAAAAGACATCGAATAGACTCCTCTGTTGTCAAAAACATTTAATTAAGCTGAAAAATATTCTTTCCTTTATCAATTTTGCTGTTTTGATATGGATGTTGCGTTTATAATGATTTTAGGAGCATCGATAAGTTGACATTCCGTTTCTTTTCGATGAAAAGAAAAATGGACAAGAACACGCTTTTCCGTTTTACAAAAGAAGCAAAGCAAACTTTGGAAAGCTTAATGGCAAAAAAAAAGCTTTCTTCTTTTGGAATAGAGGAAACAAAACTTGCTCCTGTCTTCAAAGCCAAATTTCCTGTGGATGAATTAGTAGAACAACTATACAACACACCTTATAAAGATGCTTATAACAACTTGATTGAAGACATGGCTTATTTCTTTTTCATCCGCATCTTGTTAATTCGATATTTGGAAGTCAATGAATTATTTCCTTATAAAATCAAAATTTTAAAGCACCGAACCAAAATCAGCAAAAGCGAAATTGCAGTGTTACCCCGCTTTGATGAAAATATTTATCAAAGTCTTTCTGAGGACAACGCCTCTGTATTTGCTTATGCGTTTTATTTGCTTTGTCAAATTTTAAAAGAATCTTTTCCCGTTTTACTCGCGGAAGAAAAAGAATATTATTATGCCTTTTTTCCGAAAGAAACACTCAACCAAGGTGGTGCTTTAGATCGTTTTTTATCCAAAATAAATGATGATGAATTTAAAAACCAGACGCAAATCATCGCATGGATGCATCAACACTATATCTCCAATCATCGTCAACAACTCCGTAAGTTAGATAGAATCAGCACCGAAAACATTCCTGCACTCAGTCAGGTATTCACTCCCGACTGGATCGTGTCTTACCTTGCAGAAAACTCACTGGGACGATGGTATTTTTCTCACTTTCCCAAGAGTAAACTCAAGGCGAACTTAAAATTCTTCGTTCAAGATGAAAAAAAGGCGATTCCTGTAGATAAAGCCTCCTTAGAAGAGTTAAAAATTATTGAACCGTGTTGTGGATGTGGAAATATCCTAGTATATGCTTTTGATTTACTTTACGACATGTATATCGAGCAAGGATATAACAAAAAAATCATTCCTTCTTTAATCATAAAAAACAACCTCTATGGACTGGACATCGATAAAAAAGCAGCTAGAATCTCATATTTTTCGTTGATGATGAAAGCTTGTGACAAAGACCCGTCCTTCTTATCTAGGAAAATCAGACCTCACGTATATGAAATTATCGACAGCAGCTTCATCCACGATCAATTTCTAGATGATTACAGTTTTGATCCTTCTGAAAAAGAAGTTATCAAATCGTTAAAGAACGACTTTGCTTACGGTAAAACACTCGGGTCATTAATCAAAGTAAACCAAGTTGATTTTGATTCATTATTAACGAAAATAAAAGCGTTTCAAGAAGATGAAAACTTATTGAAACTAAAGAAACTTGTTAGTATTGCAAAGATCCTATCTCAAAAATATGACATCTTGATAACAAACCCTCCTTACCTTGGAACTTCTACTTTAGAAAAGAAAGTAAAAGACATCATAGCCAAAACATATCCCCAATCAAAAAGTGATCTTTCCTGTATGTTTATGCAAACAGATTTGTTGAAAGCCAATGGTTACATGGCTATCGTCAACTCAGATTCTTGGATGTATTTATCCAGCTTCTATGAGATGCGAAAAGACATTGTAGAAAACGAAAGCATCATCACCATGGCTCATTTAGGAATGGGGTCTTTTGACGCGGTCGTACAAACGACAGCGTTTGTCATTCAAAATAGAAAAGCAGAAAGTTCTTTGGGAATATATTTCGATCTTACGAAAAGCAAAAATAAATGTGCGGATCTATTAGCCCATAAAAATTGCTATCGCAAATGGCAGGGGGATTTTTTAAACATCACCAATTGTCCTATCGCTTATCACGCAAACAAAGAGACGATTCGCGCTTTTAAAAATACCAAGACAATTGAAGATTTTGCTTATCCGAGACAAGGTATCGCTACTGGCTGCAACAAAAGAAACCTGCGCTACTGGTTTGAGGTAAGACAGACTGATATTCAATGGGATGCAAAAGACTTGGCTGATTTTTTCAACAGTAAAAAACGTTACATTCCTTATAACAAAGGCGGAAGTTATCGAAAATGGTTCTATGATATGGAATGGGTGATCTGGTTTGATCAAGAAAATTATGCACATTTACAAACGGTTGGAAACCACCTACCCTCGAAAAACTTTTATTTTAAAGAAAGTATCACTTGGTCCAAAGTGACTTCTAGCTTCTTTTCCACAAGATATGTTCCGCAAGGTTCTGTATTTGATGTTGCTGGTTGCTCCATTTTCTCTCCTGATTTATTATCGTATCTTCTCGGATTTACCAACAGCGTAGTCATGCAACACTTCATGAGTATTCTAAGCCAAACACTCAATTATGAAGTCGGAAATGTTAAATCCATACCTTTGATTATCGATCAAAACAAAAGAAAAGAAATGGAAGATTTAGTCAACGAAAACATTTTTTTATCCAAAGAAGATTTGACTGAAAAAGAGACGTCGCATCTGTTCAGAAGGCCGCTCTACCTCACTTATGACACCCTAGAAGAAGGCTTTATCGCTCTCAAGAAGAAACGAGAAGAACGCTTTGCACATTTAAAGAGAAACGAGGAGCGCTTAAATCAACTCTTTTTAGATATTTATCACTTAGACAAAGAAATCGATTATCACGTAAACGACCAAACCATCAGTGTGAGAAGATCATCTTATCGAGATGATGTCATCGACTTTTTATCTTATTTTGTGGGAGTGTCTTTGCATCGATATTCTCTGGAAAGTGACACTATTTTTGACACTTCTAGTGAAGACTTGCATTATCTTGTTCTCACAAAAGAAGCTTATTTACCAAACGACATCATTACAAAATTAGAATCTTTCTTAGTTTCTATTTACGGAAGAAAAAATCTAAAAAATAATTTGCTATTTTTAGCAAGAGGCTTAAAGAAAAAAGGAAACCCCAAGAAAATTCTCCGCAATTACTTCCTCAACACATTCTATAAAGATCAAAGTAAACGCTATTATAAGCACCCTCTTTACTGGATGATTGATTCCGGAAAACAGGATGGTTGCAAAATCCTATTCTACTATTTTGAATATACAAAAGAGACGTTAGATACCTTGAAAACAAAAGCTGTGATTCCTTTGCTTCAAAAATACAAACACCGCATTTTAGAAAAAGAAAACAAGTTACAAAGAGCCGAAAAAAGAGATAGTTATACGCTGAAGAAAGCGCAAATGCGTTTAAAAAAGCAAGAACAAGAAACAGAGGAATTATTAGAAAAAATGATGTTGATTTCAAAACAAAAAATCAGCTTTTCCTTCCGTGATAGCAGCGAAGATAATTACGCTTATTTACAAAAAATTCTCGCTAAGCACTACTGATGATATGCTTAGAAAACAGCATGAACTATACTGACTTTTTGATATAATAAATATCGGGAGGCTTTTGTATGAGAAAACAAGACCGCGAGAACTATATTTTTTCCAAGAAAGCTTTACTGCTCCATTTATTCATGTATTATTATGCCGACGTCTCTTATGATTGTCTTGTCTTACGTTCTTTCGGTTTTAACTTTGATCCTTCTTGCAATTACAAAACGATTATCCGAAGCCAAAAAGGCAATATTCATAAATACGTCACACGCATTTATCACAACACCTTTGGTGTCAACTTTCAACAATTAGATGAGATGGGAAATATCAACATCGTCAAAGTGAAGAAAGTGAGAGATGCTGAGTTTTATTTGCCTAGCGCCTCTTTAAACATCTATTCAGACGGTGCTCACTTCTTCGCAACAGGCTATTTAGAAGGAAAAAAGATTGATTATACTTACGCGCCGAAAAAAGATGGTGTTACCGATGATCTTCTCTACCACTTAGGACATTGCCAAAAGCTTTGCAATATCAACCACTCCGCCAACACGTTTGTCCTTTGGTTGATGAAGATGTATACGTCAAAACTTCCTGTCGACTTAGTTATGGGAGCAGGGATCAATGTCGATTACGGCGCTAAGACCTGGTTGGAATTGATGAACTCTCTCAATAACGATTTCTATCAAGGCGATTATAAATTCGCAGATGAAATCGAACACTATGTCGGTAAAGAACTCTTTACCTCTTCGATGGTTTTACAAACTTCCGGCTTTGATTCTTATGAATCCCTAAACCGTGAACTCTATATGTTTGATCCCTCAAAATCTTTTGATGATCCTGACTCTACACTGTATCATTGCGTTGATTATATCGCATTGCACAAAGGTGTCTCTGTCATCACATACAATTACGATACCAATCTAGAATATCTCTTGAAAAAGCGTGGAATCCGTTACACTGTCGTTTATGACGATAACGCCTTTAACGATAAAGAATCCGGCGTTTCTATTTATCACGTTCACGGACTCTTGCCCTTTGATAAATACAAAGAGAAGAAATATACAGATTCTTTAATATTTAATGAATCAGAATATTACTATCTTTATAACAACCCCTATTCTTGGAACGTTGCCAAACAGCTTCACGATTTCAAATTCAACGCATGCATTTTCATCGGCATCTCTTTAACGGATCCAGACATGAAGCGATTGCTCGAGCTTGCCTTAAATTATTTGAAATTCAATTTTATCTTTTTAAAGAAAGAAAACGGATATAGTGAAACGGTATATCGTGACTTAACATCTTATTTCTTTACTTTTGATTTGATTGTCATCTGGATCGATGACTATTCCGAGATTAAAACTTATTTAGAGAGCTTATAATAATGAACAACAATTCTCTTTTCTCCAATGGTAATGTCGTAACTTCTTTTAAAAAATTCCCCGCCTATGTGCTCGACTTTATCATTACCATCGTCTATCACCTCATTCTTTTTGCTTGCTTAGAGGGTATTATGAACGTTACCCCTTTTGTTTCCTCTTTGCGCGACACGATGAATCACCAGTACGATGGATTAGTAACTACTGTTTGTGATACACATATCTCAAAGAAAAATGAGCGCGGCGACTTAGTTGACCGCTCTACGCTTTTAGATGAGTATATTCATGGCGCCGTATTAAATTCATTACAAGAAAACAATTATGAAGGAATCTCTACGGAGACTTATAAAGACTATCAAGCAATCAACCAGACTAACGATTATGCCTTTCGCTACTTTATCGACTTCAAGCCAACAAATATCGACGACTTTGAAAGCGATGCTATAACATCCTATGGAAAAGATTATTACAACAAACTTTTCTTAGAGCCTAACGCTCAAAGTCAGGATGAGGAAGAAAAGAAAAAGACATTATATCCTTATTTTCAAATAGAAGAAACATCTGGTTACCCTCTGATGACTTTCGACACTGCCAAACAGATTGACAACTATTTCAGAGATAGAAATTACAGTCAAGGAAAAACTGTTTTTGATGAGATAACTCGTTCTTACGAAAATACACTCACTGTGGGATTTAACGATATTCAAGCGCATTATATTCCTTATCAAATACTGCAAATGCAATATGAAAAGAACTCACAAAAGATGTTCATCATCAAACTCGTTGAACTTTCTGTCACCTATGCTCTTGCCATATTGCTCTCCTACTTTGTCATGCCAATGATCTTCAAAGACGGTCGTACGTTAAGTATGAAAATACTATCGCTTGGCGCATCAAGTCGCAATGGTGGCCCAATCAAATGGTGGCAAAATCTTTTAAAAAGCGCAATCACCATTTTTGAATTTGCCTGCATGATTCCTATCACTGCCGTCATTTTCTTCCAAACAGGTGGCATTGATATCACTGCATATCCGTTGTTTGGTGGCATCTCATTCTTATCCTTAGGCGCATTCTCTATTGTCTTTATGTTTTTCTCTTTCTTGCTTTCTTTCTTGATGAGAGAAACCAGACAAACTATTCCGGAATATTTGACGAACATCGTTGTCAAAGGAAGCGATGTTTTCTATGTAAAAACAAAGGTGGATGAAAACGAAGATGGAAACAGTAAACAAGAACCAACAAGTGATCGAGCTTGATTATCCAGCAGTCAGAGTCTCAAAAAGCCTTGTCATTCGTTTGTTAGACTTTTTTCTTTGTATTGTTTTAGGACTGATCTTAAATATCGCGACTCTCTTCATCATTCAAGAAAGCCCCCTGTACAAAGATATCAGCGCAAGACAGAGAGACTACATGATCTCTTCTCATCTATATCATGAAGCAAAAGATGAGAACGAAGATACGATGATACTCAATGCTTATCGCTTTTATTTGCAGGATGATAAACTTACCAATGATGAAAAATCTTTTCACATGGAAGAATCTTTAACTTTCTTTTTTGGAACTTATGTAAACGAAGAACTTTCAAACGAAGGAATGAAGTATTATTTAGAAGCCAAATCTCAACAAAAGACAGAAGATGGAAAAGAATTGTTCGATAAAGATGGCCAGAGAATCCTCGTTTCGGATGATTATGATCTCGTTTATTTCAACGCCTACGGAAATATTTTAGAAGATTATGCCTTAGGATATCTCAATGTCAAAGGCGACTATCTTGACTTACGAAAACAAATGAGTCTTTTCTATCTCATCGGTATTCCTTTAACCTTCGTTGTCTCATATACTATCCTATATTATATCGTTCCTTTGTGTTTTTCTCGGGGCAAAAGAACAATTGGTATGCTCACGACAAAAACCGCATTGCTTTCTGCCGATGGCATGTCGGTAAAGGCCGGAAGATTTACTTGTTACTTCCTTTTTAAATTATTCATTGTCTTCCTTGGATCCTTTGCTGCTCTACTCATTCCACTGGGTGTATCACTCACAATGATTTTTTTATCAAAATCACATCAATCCTTATCAGAATATGTCTGCAATGTTTATTTGGTATCTATCGAATCTCAGACTGTTTATAAGGACGTTTCTGAATTCTATCTTGCTAATAAACACGACAACAGTTTCCCCGATGCCTCTTCTACATTCAAACAAAATTAAATCAATTGTTCCATCATAAATTTTTTTTGCTTTATAAAAATAGATACGATATAATTTAAGTGAAAATCGGGAGATAAAATTATATGGAAATCAGACTCGTCGGTCTTACGAAGACGTTCCCCGGTGATGCAAAGAAAGGTGTTCCGGACACAATCGCTGTCAATAACCTTAACATCACAATCAAAGATGGGGAGCTCATTGGTCTATTAGGTCCTTCCGGTTGTGGTAAATCCACAACACTCTACATGCTTGCGGGTTTAAAAGAGCCCACAAGTGGTGAAATTTGGTTCGATGATCAAGATGTCACTCATCTTGCTCCTGAAAAAAGAGGTATTGGTTTAGTTTTCCAAAACTATGCTCTTTATCCTCATATGACTGTTTATAAAAATATCGCCTTCCCTTTGACCAATTTAAAAGTCGAAGAATACAAAAAGGATTTTGGATTGGAAAGAAACAAGAAGTTCTTAGAACTCTTGCAGGATGTCGATGGATTAAACAAGGCAATACTCTCCGCCCAGGTAGATGGCAAACTCAATAAAGAACGTGCAATCTTCAACCTCACCCTCGAATACTCCATCTCTAAATACGCAGCAAAAAAGATTATCAGCTGGGGTCTTTTCCTCTTAGATGATGCTGCAAGAGAAAGCAAAATCAACGAACTTAAAGCATCCTTCCAAGAAGAAATCGACAAGAAAATGGCGATTTATGAACAAAAAAATATTCAAGTCAACGAAGCAAATGAATTGATTGAAGATTACGTCATGCATGATCTCAACGGTCAAAAGACTATTGTTCACGATAGAGTTTTATCGATGCGTAAACTCACCAAAGATGAAATCGACTGTTTGGTTCGTTATGCCGCAAAATTAGTACAAATTGAGGATTATCTCGATCGTAAGCCGAGCGAACTCTCCGGCGGTCAGCAACAGCGTGTCGCTATCGCTAGAGCCTTAGTCAAACGCCCGAAAGTCTTACTCTTAGATGAACCTCTTTCTAACCTTGATGCTCGTTTGAGAATTCAAACTCGTGAAGAAATTAGAAGAATTCAGCAAGAAACAGGAATCACCACTGTCTTCGTCACTCACGACCAAGAAGAAGCGATGTCCATCTGTGATGAAATTGTCGTCATGGAGAAAGGTTTAGAAAAACAAACCGGTCATCCGCAAAATGTTTATAAAGATCCTAAGAACTTATTCGTCGCGAAATTCTTAGGTACCCCTCCGATCAACGTCTTTAATGGCGTCAGCAAGAACAATGAAATCTTTATCGGCTCTGAAAAGATCTTAACTGCAGATGTCGATATTCCTGATGGTCCGCTTTTCATCGGTATCCGTCCGGAAGGCTTCTTACCTTATGATGAAGCTCCTGAAGAAGATAAGGTTCTCACCCTTCATTGCGATCAGGTTCTCACCATGGGTAGAGATCTCTCCTTGATTTGTTCTTCTCCTTTCTTAGTGGGTGATAAAATCAAAATCATTATCGACTCTGACTTAAATCCTCAAATCGGCAATATCAAATTCGCTTTGAGAAAGAACAAAGTTTTCATCTTCGATGGTAAAACTGAAGAAAGAATCTATCTCACTCCGGAAGAAGTGAAAGCCGCTGCCGAGGAAGCAAAAGAAAAAGAAAGACAACTTCTCGAATCGGAAGCTTTAGATAATCAATTGGTTTCTGATCTCAACAAGTCGGATTCTGATAAACAATAACAGGAAATAGCCTATGGAAAAGAAAAATAACTGGAAAGCATGGCTATACCTGTCACCATCGTTAATCTTGTTATCCTTGTTAACCTTTTTCCCATTGATCAACACATTTATTGTTTCCTTCATGACTAGCTACAAAGATTATTCACGTGGAAAAGGTACGGGATTCACATTTCAAAACTATGGTGTTGTCTTAGGATTTGTCGCAAGAGATCCTTCTGTTGGAACCTTAGACAAAACCTTCTTCAACTGGAATGGCCCATCTGCTTTAACTAACACATTGCTTATCACCGTTGTCACAGTCCCTATCTCTGTCATCATCGCCTTACTTATCGCCATCGGTTTAAACCAAATCAAAGCATTGAGAAACTTCTTACAAGTCATCTTCTTCATGCCTTATGTTACCAACATGATCGCGGTCGGTATGGTCTTTGCTGTCATCTTCCAAGGTGGTGGCGCCTTCAATACTCTCTTCAATATTGATAAGGTATGGATTGACCCATCCGGGGCAACGTGGGGGTCGTGTATGATCGTCCTATGTCTATACATCATATGGAACGCGCT
The DNA here is from genome assembly GCA_900539865.1 of uncultured Mollicutes bacterium. Taxonomy (GTDB): domain Bacteria; phylum Bacillota_I; class Bacilli_A; order RFN20; family CAG-288; genus Enterosoma. The sequence goes on from UQDS01000002.1 coordinate 227,395, forward strand.
CCCCTATAAAATCTTGATCTTTATGTCAGGTCTTCAAAACATCGACAAACAATATTACGATGCCGCAAAGATCGATTCATCGCCGCGTTGGAAAACCGAAATGAAAATCACACTTCCTCTTCTCTCCCCTCAAATCCTTTATATCACTGTCACTTCCTTCATCGGCGCATTCAAAGAGTACAACGCTGTCATCGGTTTACTCAACCGCAACTACTCTAACTCCCCTAACGTTCCGGATATGTATACAGTTGTTTACTACATTTACGATAAGCTTCAAAAGGGTGGTGATCAAATACAATACGCATCTGCTGCAGCGGTTGTCTTATTCATCATCATCATGATTGTCACCTTTGTCCAAATGCAAGTCAGCAAGAAGAGGGTGGTATATTAATATGAATACTTTAAGTAAACCGACAATAATTACCACAAAGCTTAACATCGTAGCTTCCAAAAGCACGATGAAAGTACAAGATCGTGAAAGATTAGATAAAATCATTCACATTGTCTCTCTTACAATCACTTATATCTTACTTTTCCTCGCTGCCATCATCGCAATCATTCCTTTCTATTACATGATCATCGGTTCCTTCATGCAAGAAGCCGATCTTCTCTCTGGTAAGTTATGGCCTGTATCTGGATCTTTCTTCCAAAACATCGCTGATAACTACAGAAACACTTTAGATCGTTTTAACTACTTTGCTTATATTGGCAACACGTTGACTGTCGCTTTCTCTACCACTGCGTTGATGTTGTTGATCACGATCATTACCGCCTTTGCATTTGCACGACTCCAATTCCGTGGAAGAGATGTCCTATTCTCTATTCTCTTAGCCACGATGATGATTCCTGGCGAAATGATGGTTATCTCTAACTACATTACGTTCTCTAACTTAAACTTCATCGCCCGTGACCAAACGCGTTTCCAAGCATATGCTGTCATGGTCTTACCATTTATCACTTCTGTTTTCTACATCTATCTCTTACGCCAAAACTTCAAACAAATTCCTAACGAACTTTATCTCGCTGCCAAAGTCGATGGCAAATCCGATTGGGCCTATCTTTGGAAAGTCATGGTTCCGCTTGCTTCTCCTACATTGATCACAATCACCATTCTTTCTATCATCGGTTCTTGGAACGCCTTCGTTTGGCCGCAGTTAGCTGTCTCAGCTGCTAAGGATAGCGAACGATATTGGTTGATCTCTGTCGCCTTAAGAGGTACAGAAAAACTCACCCTAGAAAGTCCAACGGGTGAAATGATCACTCAATTCTCTTGGCAGATGGTCGCTTCCGTCTTAACAGTCGTGCCGTTACTTATTTTGTTTATCATCTTCAGAAAATACATCATGCGCGGTACTGGTCGTGCCGGCATCAAGGGTTAAACTGATGATTGATAATAGCTTGTTAACTTTATAAAGGGGGAAAACAAAAATGAAGTTAATGAAAAAGAATGCTGCTCTCTTACTCCTCTCTACTTTAGCCTTAGTCGCTTGTGGTGGCGGTGAAACCGGTGGTTCTGAAGACAAACCGACAGAACCGACTCCGGAAAAGCCGGTTGAAGTTGTTTGGTGGAACAACTACGAAAAACCTGATAAAGGTACAGAAGAAGAAAACAGAAAGAATTCCAAATACAAGGAATACTATTATGCCAAGGATTTGATCGCTGTCTTTGAAGAAGCAAACCCGACCATCAAGATCTCCATGGAATACAAGGGCTCCTATAACGATATCGCCAAGGCCATCATCGCCGGTATCGATGGCGGTAACATCCCGACCATCGCTTCCACTTATCAGGACAACGTCGCGAAGTATGTCGATGCCGAAGTCTCCTATGATATGACTGAATTCGCCAAAGCTTTAGAAGCTGACACCGATTTCAATAAGAGCTACCTCGATATTGAAAAGGGTGCTTTTGGTGGAAAGTATTATTCTTTACCCTATTCCAAGTCTGCTGAAACTTTAGTTGTCAACCAGACTGTCTTTGATCACGTCGGTGCTGGTAAGGCTGGTGTCGATACCGATAAGGGTTATACCGCTCCTACCGCTGCTGAAAGCAAAACCAAATATGAAATCCCTGAAAACATCTATGAAGCCATGGATGTCGCCAGAAAGATGAAGACTGACTTCCCTGAACTCTTTGCTAATCAGAGAGATGAAAAGGGCTATTTCAAAGCCGTTCCGTTCTGCTGGGATTCCGCTGAAAACATGTTCATCACCTTATTACAGAACGCTGGTGTCGATTACACCAATGGTAAGGGTGCTAACGCTGCTGAACAGTATCTCTGGAACACCCAGAAGGCCAAAGACATCATGATCCAACTCAAGAAGTGGAACAATGAAGGTCTCTATGCCACTCAGAATCAGCTTCCTATCACCACATATACATATCATGCTTATTCTTCCGATATGGCCGCTCAGGGCACTATCTTCATGTGCGTTTCTTCCACCGCTGGTGCAAGATACTTTGCAAAAGATGGTTTCTTAGCTTCTCTCAACCACGGTCTTAACTGGGCTGAAGGCACCAAAGCCAAGGATGCTAAGGTCATTTCTCAGGGTCCGTCCTTAACCTTCTTCAGAAATCAGAATACCAAGGTTAATGAAGCTGCCTTCAAGTTCTATCAGTTCATCACCAACACTGAAAATTCCGCTGAATTAGCTCTTAAGACCTCCTACTTCCCGCTTAGAACCTCTTCTTATGAAACCGAAGGTGTTAAGAGGGCTGTCGCTGCTAGCAAGACCGCTACCATCGATTCCACTTCTGCTCAGAAGAACGATGACTATGTCGGCCAGGCTCTCGCTTTGAACTCCATCTACAACACCAACAACAACTACTACATGTCTGATGCCTTCGTCGGTTCCAACGGCCAGGGTTCTGCTGACTGCAGAGTTGTCGTCGGCGATTTAGTTGAAGAAGTTCTCAATGCAAAGCCTGAAGATACTGACACTGATGAAAAGATCAAGGCTGTTGTCGATACTGCTTTCAACAACGCTTGGACTAAGCTCACTGCTTAATCTTTCTCCTTTCTCTAGTAATTAATCAATAAAATCACATAAACACGAATGAAAAAAACTTGTATTTATTGCGGTAAGACATTTGATGATCAAAAAGATCTTACCTGCCCTCATTGTCAAAAAAGCAATGATGTTTCTCATCTCACGGTAAAGGGAGTTCACGAAGTTCATCAGAACGCCCACAACTCAATCACCAAATACACGGACGTCAAAAACTCCGGATTGGTATTTATTGTGATTGGAACAATCCTTTTGATCATTGGAGGCTTATTCCTGTTCTTATCCTTTAAGTACAATCCGATTCGTGTTCGTGAATTCCGTCCTGATAGCGTTGAGTTTGTGGTAAGTGTCATCTGTCTTACCGCATCCTTAGCCGGACTTGTTTATGGTATCTATCGTTTGATCTTATCCCTCATTCGATTAAGCTTCTATAAAAAAGTCATCAGAGACATCCATCTTTAAATCTACAAGCCACCTCCTAGGAGGTGGCTTTTCATGCGACATTTTTCCTTAAAATAACTCATTTTATTTTGGATAGATATCAAAGCGATGGAAGCGTCCTATAATACAATTTCGCCATCTAGATGGTGAAGACAGAAAAGAGATTCATATGAAAAGAACAAAAAAAACATTATTATCGCTCCTTAGCTTAACTAGCGTAATTTTAACAGGGTGTGGTAGCCAGACAAGCGAACCAACTTCAGAAGTCGAGGTTATCTGGTGGAACAACTATATCAAGCCGAACAACAACAAAACAGAAGAAGAAAATAGAAAAGACAAGACCTTTCACGAATACTTCTTTGCCAAAGATGTGATCGATGCTTTTGAAAAAGAACACCCCAACATCAAGATTTCTATGGAATACAAAGGAAACTACAAAGCGATCGCCGATGCTTGCAAAGCAGGATTAGGAACTGGCAATCTTCCGACCATGGCTTCCACTTACCAAGATGATGTTGCAACTTACGTTGAGAATGACGTAGCTTATGATATGACATCTCTTGCAGCTGGTTTAGAAAACGACGCTGATTTTAACCAAAACTTCTTAGCAATTGAAAAAGATGCTTACCAAGGAAAATATTTTTCTTTACCATATTCTAAATCAGGAGAAACTTTTGTCATCAATCAATCTGTCTTTGATTTAGAAGGGGAAGGAAAAGCCGGCTTTAACAACAATTTCGGCTATACAGCGCCTCAAAGCATCGCAACCAAAGAAGCTTATGTCTTACCAGAAAACATGTTCGAAATGGCGGACATCGCCCGCAAGATGAAAACAGATTTCCCTGAGGTGTTCTCCGAACAGAAAGACAGCCAAGGTTACTTTAAAGCAGTTCCTTTTTGTTATGAATCTGGTGCTAATATGCTCATTACTTTATTCAAAGATGCTGGCATTGCATACACTGACGGCTCGGGGAAAAACGCAAGCGAAAAATATCTCTGGAACAATCAACAAGCAAAAGATTTAGTTATTCAGTTAAAGCGCTGGAATGATGAAGGTCTTATCTGTACGAGAAATCAACTTGTTAAAACCGTTAATGACAAGCACAAATATGCTGCGGATTTATTCAATGAAGGCAAGATGTTCATGTGTGTCACTTCCACAGATGGACCGAGGTATTTTGCAAACGACGGCTACTTAGCCTCCATGAACCATCTCTTAAATTGGGGAACAAACAGCAAAGCAAAAGATGCTTTTGTTCTTTCACAAGGTCCCTCTTTAACCTTCTTTATCAACAGAAATGAAAAAGTGAACGAAGCCGCATTTACCTTCTATCAATTCCTTACAAACAAGAAAAACACCGCTGAATTTTCTGCTCAAACCTCGTACTTCCCATTGAGAGAATCTGCCTATCAAACCGAACAATTAAAAGAAATTGTCTCGGCGAGTAACACCGCCGATGTTCATTCCTCTGTTGAAACAAAATCAAATGATTACACCGGCCAAGTCTTCCAACTGAATCACTCTTATAGCACCAACAACAACTATTACATCTCTGATGCATTTGATGGATCCAGTCTCTCACGCGTCTGCATCGACGGACTCATTGATGAGGTTTTCAACAAAACTGTCGATGAAAACAACAGCGTTAAAAAAATTGTTGATACTGCATTTGACAACGCCTTCCGCAAGTTGACAACACTTGCATAAAATGCCCATCCATCGGGCATTTTATTTTGTTTGCTAAATGCCACAACTGTTTCTCTTCATGATATAATATTCACATTATGATTTATAACGATATCAACGTCGATTTAGCGACATGTCAACCAGCGACCAAGGGCAAACGCTTTGTAGTCATGCTCATCGATTACTTCTTAACTTTAATATTCGCCTACTCTATTTTTGTCTTTGCCGCAAATCCTATATATAACAACCTTCCTCTAACAAAAAATATCATGCAAACTTATGGGGAAAAACAAGACAAAGTCAGCAATATCATCTTAGATACTGGTCTCCAACAAAAGAATGAAAAAGGAGATCGCGTCTCTTTAGAAACAGCATCTGTCGAATTTGTCAAATCGCTTGTCCGTGTTTCATGTAATGAACACGATATGGAATACTATCTTTTAAAAGATGGCGAAAAGGTTGTATATGAACCGGTAGAGGAGCAACTTCTTTACTACAAAGATGAAAACGGAAATTATCCAAACTACAACATTTATCACTATTATTTCTTCTTCCAAGAACAGAATAAAAACGACTATGATGCGGTGACAAAAGTCACTGTAGAAGATATCAATACAAAGTTTTATCGTCTGTCAGATGAGAACAAAGACTTAGTAGACGAGGGCTTTGATCTCAGCAAACAAAATCTCATTTTAAACAAAGAAAACACCGAAAAGCTTCTTGATTATCTCAATTATAAAACAGAATCTTCACTCCCGTTATTCAGCCGCGTTCGCTATCTTTATCAGTCCGCAATCAAACCGGCTATCGATGAAGTGGAGCTTCATTACACTCCCTATATCACCGCTTTAAACGACTTTATGACCACCCACAACACCTATGCTAGGGGAATATGTATCTGCATGATTCTCTCTTATCTTATCGGCTTCTTAATCACCTATCTTGTCTTCCCTCTTTTCTTCAAACGCGGAAAAACAATCGGCTTCAAATTCTTCAATTTTGCCAGCACGAGATCCGATATGTTAGAAATGAGATTCTATAATTTCTTAATACGCGATGTTGTTCTCTTTATTGAAGGGCTCTCTTCTCTCTTCTTCATGGCTTTGTTCTTAAATAAACTGAATTTGCTTTCCACACCTCTCATGGGTCCTATCTCACTGTTTCAAATTTGTCTCTTATCTGTGTTCATCGTCATTGTATCCTTGATTTTCTTCTTCATTAGCAAAGACAATCAGGCTCTCTCTGACTTCGCCTCTATGAGTGTAGTAGTCAATACTCAAAAGAGACAAGAAAGTTATCTTCTCGAACAAGATAGAAAGGAAGAAAATGATGGAAAAACAAGAAGTAAAAAATGATGGCACTCTCGATGTTGAATATGAAAGTGCTAAGTTATATAAACGTTGGTTTGCTTTCTTTATCGATCTCATATTAGCGTTTATTATCGGCTTGATGCTCTCTACTGCAATCGGTAAAATCACCACCCTTGTCCCTGCTTACACGAACATAGTAGAAGAGAGATATGAGCTAGAAAAGCTCTCTGGATTATATGACGACAAAGGCAATTTAATTCTCTTAAATGTACGTAAGAGTGAGTCTACTGTCACCCAGAAAAAAGATGTGTTGAAATCAACTCTGGAAGCTTTCTATCAAAACGAAAGTTACTTCGGAGGGGATGCTCCTACTTATTACAATGAGTATCAGTTGCGTAAAAAAGAAGCTGTGACCTCAGAAGGAAAACCATTATTTGTCCCTTCACTTGAAAACGATAAAGTCTTTGTCGAGTCGACGATGAGCGATCAAATTTACTATGATTTCTATGATCAAGAATTTGAAAAATACGCTATCGCTTATCTTTCGTTGAATGTCGATTTTACCGACGCGACAAACTTATTAAACCGCATTTCTATTATCGAATTAGCCATTTCCTTGTCCCTAGGTTACTCCTTAACTTTTCTTATTGTACCTTTCATCATCAAGCGCGGAAGAAGAACACTTGGCATGTATCTTTTCAAGATTTCTGTCATCAGTTCAGATGCGCTTAATGTCACCGGAAAAACTTTACTTGCGAGAAATCTTCTCTTGCTCCTTGTCGGCTTTTGGCTCAGCATCTTCACTTTCGGCTTACCCTGGATTGTTTCGGTGACAATAATGCACCTAACCAAAACCAAGCAGGACTTCTTCGATTATGTTACGAACACATACGTTGTTGAGTCTGGAAAAAAAGATGTTTATCTCAATTATGCAGAATTTCTTTCGCGGCAACAAAGAAAAGAAACCGCAAGCATTGAAAACAACGACTTCCAAATCACTCGCTGAATCGATGCCACACTATGTGTGGCATTTTTCTTTATTGATACATTTGTCGCACACCATATACTTGTTGATATAAATAGGATGATATATTATAATTTTGTAAATAATAATTATTTAAGAGCATTATTATTTTTTTAGCCGTCAGAAGCTTAAAAATCATAAGAAAGGTAGATTTATGGAAATCAAATTAAAGAATCTGACAAAAGCATTCCCGGGTGATGCCAAAAAGAACATCCCGGACACCGTCGCTGTCAATGATTTAAACATTGATGTCAAGGACGGTGAACTCATCGGTCTTCTCGGACCTTCCGGTTGCGGTAAATCCACAACTCTGTACATGATTGCTGGCTTAAAACAGCCGACCGAAGGTGAAATTTGGTTTGGCGATGAAGAAGTCACTCACATCGAACCGGAAAAGAGAGGCATCGGCTTAGTTTTCCAAAACTACGCTCTTTATCCTCATCTCACCGTCTATGACAACGTTGCCTTCCCGTTGACTAACCTTAAGGTTATCACCACTAAGAAAGACCTCGTCTTACAAAACTACGATGCGATGCTTTCCCTTCTTGATCATTGGCAAGAAGCTGTTGAAGTCATCAAGAAATCAGTTTACAAGAACAAGATTTCTAAGGAACTTGCAATCGAGGCCTTAATTGCCAAGTATCACACCATCACTTCCTTGGCCACCACTTTATTCAAACTTAAGCTTCATTCTTCTAAAACACCGGAAACTGTTGTCGAAAACTACAGAAACAAGCTCTTAGAATCCAAGGCGAAACACGAAGCCGAAAACAAAGAGAAAAATGTCGTTCTCAATGAAATTTATGAAGTCTTAGACTCTAACGGCAATCCGATTCAGGAAAAGAGAAAACTTACCAAAGATGAAATCGACGCTTTAGTTCAAGAAGCAGCTCGCCTCGTTCAAATTTCTTCCTATCTCTTAAGAAAGCCCAGCGAACTTTCCGGCGGTCAGCAACAGCGTGTTGCTATCGCAAGAGCATTGGTTAAGAAACCTAAGGTCTTGCTCCTTGACGAGCCTCTTTCTAACCTTGACGCTCGTTTGAGAATTCAAACCCGTGAAGAAATCAGAAGAATTCAAAAAGAAACAGGCATCACCACCGTCTTCGTCACACACGACCAAGATGAAGCGATGTCTATCTGCGATAGCATTGTTGTCATGAAAAATGGTATTGAGATGCAAAAAGATCATCCGCAGACCATGTATGACAACCCGAAGAATCTCTTTGTCGCCAAATTCTTAGGTGTCCCGCCGATCAATGTCTTCAATGGCAGAATCGAAAACGGAAAAGCCTATATTGGCAACGATTGCATTTTAGAAAATGAAAAGCTCACTGAGGACAAACCGGTTTATATCGCGATTCGTCCGGAAGGATTCATCCCTGCTTGTGATAACCACGTTCTCACAATCAACGTTGATTCCATCATCACTCAGGGTAAAGATAAATCCTTGATTGCCTCTCACCAGGACTTTGTCGGCGATCAGATCAAGATCATCATCGATTCTGATATCGCTGTATCCACCGGTGAAGTAAAACTCTCTTTACGTCCGAATAAGGTCTTCTTATTTGATCACGAAAGTGAAGAAAGAATTGAACTCTAATGGAAAGCAAGAATAACTGGAAAGCGTGGCTATATTTAGCCCCAATCCTGGTTCTGCTAGTCGTGTTCACGTTCTACCCCATCATCAACACCATAGGAATTTCTTTCTTGAAGAACTACAACACGCTCTATGGAACTCACGAAGGATTCACTTTTGACAACTATCTTGAAATCTTACGCTTAAAGCCTACTGGCGAAGGCGCTGGTGGCGTTCTCTATTACAACGACGAATTCATCGGTGTCGCCCTTCCGAATACTCTATTAATCACATTCGTCACCGTCCCGTTATCCATCATCATCGCTTTGGCTATTGCCATCGCCTTGAACTCTATCAAAGTCTTCCAAAAAATCTTCCAGACAATCTTCTTCATGCCTTATGTCACTAACGCTATCGCTATCGGTATGGTCTTCTCTGTCATCTTCGATAACGACGGTGTCTTCAACTTCATATTCAACAGCGATATCAACTGGCTATACGCAGGTAACTCTGGTGTCGCACCAAATTACTGGGCTGGTTTCTTCGCTTTATGTGTCTATAGTATTTGGCACGCATTGCCATATAAGATTCTCATTTTCTTAGGTGGTCTTCAAAATGTCGACAAACAATACTATGACGCTGCAAAAGTCGATGGTTCCTCTAAATGGAAAACCATCAGAAAAGTTACCATTCCTCTCTTGTCGCCGCAAATTCTCTACATTATGATCACTTCCTTCATCGGCGCATTTAAAGAATATACCTCTGTCGTCGCCTTATTCGGTGCAGATGGCGGTTCCTTCTTAGAAAGCACAGGTCCTAGCAGTATGAAGACCGTCGCCTTCTATATTTACGATCAAATGGCGAACCCGAACGCTTTGCAATACGCAGCTGCAGGCGCGGTTGTCCTCTTACTCATCATCATGTTCTTCACCTTGATCCAAAAACAAGTCTCAAAGAAGAGGGTGCATTACTAATATGGAAAACAAAAATAAAAACATTTTGGAATCTCCTTCTTTCAAAGAGAATCCAACGCAGAAAAACCTTTCTGAATCTGCAAAATTTGCCAAAAAACATTTGAGCGATTATGTCGAACCTAAAGTCGAAGAGAAAGAAAACTACTCAGAATCTAACCTCTTCGTCAAACATGTTTTGAAAAAAGCGGAGGCAGAAGCCAAAACAAATGAAATCGAAGAGACAACAGAGCTTGTCTCCGAAACAGCTCCTGCAATTGAGACGGAAACCGCGAAAGAACAAACGGTAGAACAAAAAGCTCCTGTCGTTGAAGCCGTCAAGGAACAAACGGTAGAACAAAAAGCTCCTGTCGTCAATTATGAAAATGCTCTTAAATTAGTCGGTGAAACAAAATCGTTGCGCCTTGTCTTAAAGAGTGAAGGTCAATCCTCCACCGCCAAGAAGGCAGCAAGTACCACCGCTCATGTCTTCACCCTCATCATCACTTACACATTCTTAATCCTTTGTGCCTTATTGTTCATCTTCCCATTCTATTGGATGATCATCACCTCCTTCAAATCTGGTGATGAAATCAAAGGATTGCTCCCTGGCTTAGAAGGTCAGCAAACATTCTGGCCTTTACACTTCGTCAACAACTACGCCGATTTAAACAAAAGATTCAACTTCGGTATGTATGTTTCTAACACCTTAGTTGTCAGTATCTTCTCCACTCTCGGCACATTGTTAACTTGTATCTTCGGCGCTTTCGCCTTTGCTCGCTTAAAATTCAAAGGTAGAGATCTCATTTTTACTCTCATGCTCTCCACCATGATGATCCCTGGCGAAATGATGGTTGTTACAAATTACATCACAGTTTCTAACTTAGGTTGGACAGATGGAACTCGCTTCGGCGCCTATACCGCTATGGTTGTTCCGTTTGTCATCTCTATCTTCTACATTTACTTATTGCGTCAAAACTTCAAACAAATTCCTAACGAACTTTACCTCGCCGCTAAGGTCGATGGTAAATCCGATTGGCAATACCTTTGGAAAGTTCTCGTCCCGCTTGCCATGCCTTCCTTAGTCACCATCTTCATCCTCAAGCTCATGGGTTCTTGGAACGCTTACGTTTGGCCGAACTTAGTCGCCGGTGGAAACGATCAGTTCAAACTCGTTTCTAACGGTTTACGCGACTCCTTCCAGACGGGTACTAACTTCGATGAATACGGCCGTCAAATGGCTGCTACTGTCTTAGTTACCGTTCCTCTCTTACTCCTCTTTGTCTTCTTCCGTAAATACATCATGCGCGGCGTTTCCCGTGCTGGTATCAAAGGCTAAATCTCAATTTCATAACATTAGGAGAAATAAATACATATGAAAAAGAAAATTTTTAGAACTGTCGCACTCTCCCTCTCCCTCGTCGCTTTAGTCGGTTGCGGTGGCGGAGGAACCTCCAACACTGGCGGTGGTGGTGACAATCCTGGTTCCACCGGCAAAGAAATCTTATTCTGGCACTGCATCGGCCACGATAAAATGAACAACCTTCAGGCTATCATTGATAAATTCAACGCCGAACACGCTAAGACAGATGGTTATTATGTCAAGGCAGAACCGATCGCCAAAGACTATGACGCTTTGCACGATGCTGTCAAGACGAAACTCCAGGCTGGTTTTGTCCCTTCTATCACCATGGGTTATCCCGACTCCTTCTCTGAATATATCGGTAACGCCGGTCAAGAAAAGTCCAAGATTCTCAACTTGAACAATTTCATCGCCAACGATCCGAACTTCCATCCGGAAACATTCGTTCCTGAATATTATGCTGAAGGTTCTGGCTATCAATATTCTGGTGTCTACTCTCTCCCGCTTTACAAGTCTACCGAAGCCATGTACATCAACATGGAAATGTTCACAGGCACTAATTTCTACAAAGAAAACAAAGATAAGAGCTATGGCGATTATGGCGCTATCTTAGGTAATCCTGACACTTGGGATTGGGACACTTTAATCCATGTCGGAACAGAAGTTCAAAAAGAATTAGAAGGAACAACCGACTTCCACGCAATCGGTTATGACTCTGACGCCAACCTCTTTATCACCCAGATGGCTCAAAGAGGAATTCCTTACACCACCAAAGAAGCTACCAAGCCCTATGAACACTATCTCTTCAAAGATCCGAAGACTGGTGTCATGAATCCGGAACTTGTTAATTTTGCTACCGATCTCTTCGATCTCACTCAGAAGGGTATCCTTGTCACCAAGGGTTCCTATGGTTCCTTCTCCTCTGATTTATTCCTTTCCAAGAAGACGATGATCACCATCGGTTCCACTGGTGGTTCTGTCTATAACGACCCGATCGGTTCCACAAACGCTGGTTTCCATGCTGGTCTTTATGCTGTTCCTGCCTACAAGGGTAGAAACAATGCAAAATACATCATGCAAGGTCCTTCTGTCTGCTTCTTCAACACCAAAGACAGCTTGAAGGAAGCTGCTGCTTGGGAATTCTATTCTCAGTACATCTCCAACGCAGAATACAACGCTCAGGTCGCTTTGGAAAACTCCTATGACCCTGTCCGTTCCACTTCCTATGACAGTGATGCTTACAAGAAATGGACTTCCTTCGCCGGTGAAAAAGGCAAAGATAACACCGAAGTTGCTATGGCTTCTCGTATTCCTCTCTTAACCAAGACCATCAAGGATAACTACTATACAACTGATGTTTTCCAGGGTTCTGGCAACGCTAGAAAGCAGATGGAAACCATCATCAAGAAGGCCCAAGGCCAACAGACAAGCCTTTCTTCCAAAGAAAAGATTGAAAAGGCTCTCGAAGCTGTCTATGCAGCTTGTGTCAGCTACAAATAAAGCAAAAGGAGAATAATGGTATGATGAACAAAAAATTCTTGGTACCGCTTCTTTCTATCGCACTTTTAGCTAGTTGCGGCGGTAACCCTTCCACCACAGATACTCCTAGCGTAGAAGAAACTGCTCCGAACTCTGAAGTTAAAGATTATGATGTTGTCGCCGAAACAAAACTCAACATCTCTGACGAACTCTTTGCCAGAGTCATGATGAAAAAGACCGACAAAAACTTCGAAGCTGACAAGTTAGACTTCAACACACACGGCATCGAAAGAATGCTCACTAACACAGACTATCTTCCTAACTCTCAGAAGGATGTCTTCACCAACTATGTCGATGGTGATACCACTTCCTTCACAACATACAATGGTGTCTATGGTGTCAAGGTCCGTTACCTTGCTATCGACACTCCCGAATCCACTTCTGAAATCGAAGAATGGGGTAAATCCGCTTCTTTAGAAAATGAAGAAACATTGAAAAATGCAAAGCACATCATTCTTCAATCTGCCGGTTGTGCAAAAACAGGTCAGGAAGCACCGGCTGACTTAGATACTTATCAGAGAACATTAGCATACGTCTGGTATTCCAACGTTGAAAACCCGACAAAGGATGACTTTAGAAACCTTAACTTAGAAACAGTCTATAAGGGTTTCTCCACCTTCTCTGGTGCCTTAGAAGACATGTCTGTCGATTTCTATAAAGCCTTCATGGATGCAAACGACATCGCTAGAAAATTCAAAAAGAAGATTTATTCCAACGAAACTGATCCTAACTATTACTATGGTGATCCTCAGGCGTTGGGCTTAGATGCCTTATATAATCCTGATCTTGTCGGCAAAGACGGACTTTCTGTCTATTGTGATGAATACACAAGATGGACCTTCGAAGGTGTTGTCTCTAGAAAGGTTGGTAACGCCTTCTACATTCAAGATACTATCGATGGAAAGACTTATGGTCTTTACATCTTCACTCTCCGCACCTACGCTCCTGTCCAGGTTGGTAAGAGATTGAAAGTCACTGGTGTCTTATCTTACTACGGCGGCGTTTATGAACTTTCCGGCGTCAGCTGGTCTATGTTCAACCCCACCAAATACGACATCCAAGAAGTCGTTGACAAAGATGGTAACCCCGTCGTCGAAGAAGTTGTACCGATCAAGGCATCTTGTGCTGATATCAAAGCCGGAAAATACGATTGTGTCTTAGTTGAAATGGAAGAAGCTGGAACAGATAACACCCTCTATTTCAACACGACCTTAAGCGAATTCAAGGGCACTGTCACTTCTTACGCCTACGGCGGTGAAGAAGAAGTTAACACTTATAATGAAACCCATCCTTTCTACAACACCAGCAACGATATGATCTTCTTTGGAAGATGGGGCAAGGATATGGAAAACGTCAGTGAATTCACCAGTTTCGTCAATGATGAAAATCTCATCCGTATCAAACTTCCGGATGCTGTCCGTGTCTCCGACAAGGAAACAGATCAGACAATCGTCAGCTACAAATATTTCACAGGTACCAAGGATATCAACGGTAACGAAGCAAAGTATTACTATGTTCCGAAGGATAACTCCAAGAACAACGTTACAATCGGACAAAAAGTTTATGACCTTTCCACACTTCCGGATCCGACAAAATCTTCTGCTGCTCAGCTTTCTATCGACCTTACCAATAAGGTCGTCACTGAAGATGCTGTGAAAGCCGCAGGGGTCAAATTCTCCGCTAAAACATTCCAGCGCAAGAAGATCACTTCCCCGATCGGTATCGCTCAGAACTACGTTTCTACCAGCGGTAACGCCATGTATTCTTTAAATCTTTGTGACGCAAATGATATCGCTAACCTTTCTGCCGTGGAAGCAGCCTAATTGAGGTATTCTATGGAAGAAAGAACAGAAGAACAAAGACAATTATCGCAGAGACTCCACCAGGAGTCTCTGCGACAATATGATCGCCAACAAAATGCCCTTTGTTATATTGTCATCGGCATCACCTTGTTGGTCATCGGTGTCATTTTTATCTTTTTAGCCAACAAAAGAGAAAACAACGTCATGGTTGGTATTGATCCCACTTCACTTGCTTTCTATATCATGATTATCGGTTTAGGCTTAGGAACTCTCAGCTCCGTTTATGGTTTTGTCAAGTTCTTTATCAGCTTATCCAAACGCAAAAAAATCATCACTAAAATCAACAATTTGAAGTAGTAAACAACGTTTATCATAAGAAAGGAAATAAATAAATTATTATGAAGAAAACTTTGAAGTTAGCTCTCTTAGCCGCTCTCTCCTTTAGTTTAGTCGCTTGTGGAGAACCCACTCCTTCAGAAGGCCCGTCCACTAGCACTACTCCTACAGAACCCGCTCCTACCGATAAACCCACCGCTGTTGTTCACGCTCTTACCGTTGAAGTTAAGGGAACTACAAAGGTCGATTCTACCATCACTTTTATCGCTACATTAGACAATTCTCCGTTAGCCCAGCAGGACAAGGTCACTTACACCTGCTCTGATGCCGAAGCGATGGAAATCACCGGAAACAAGGCTGTTTTAAAGAAAGCCGGAACTTTCACCATGACTGCTTCTACCGTTGCAGCTGATGGTCAGACTGTCACCACCACTTTCGAAGTTGTTGTCACTCAGGGTTATCAGTACACTGATATCGCTACTGCCATGCAGGCAAATCCTGGCGATGAAATCACTGTCAAAGGTGTTGTCTCCGCTTTTGTTCCGAAGATGTATAACAACAATCCTTCTGCTAACGGCTACTATGTCAGCGATGCTACTGGCTGCCTTTATGTCTATGACTACGCCTCTGCCGAACAGGTTGAATTAGGCGATGAAATCATCATCAAAGGAACCGCTGACGTTTTCTACAACGCTTTCCAGATGAAGTTCCCCACTGAACTTCTTGAAAAGACCGGAACCGGTGTTGCTACTCCGGAGCCGACCTATGCAATTGAAAGCACCATCGCTGAATTCACTGCGAAACCCGATGTCAGAGAAAATCACAACAAGACCTACAAGATTCACGGAAAGTTAACAAAGACTGTTACTACCTATACCAAATACACTCTCACGGATAGCACCGGTAATATCAACATCTATTCTCAGACTGGTGATGCCGGATGCCCTGAATTATCTTGGCTCGATCAGTATCTCGATAAAGAATTAGATTTCGCTTACACTCTCAACGGCTACAAGAATAAGTGGAGAGGTGTTGTCACCTACGTTTGGGGCGCCTAAACTAACTTAAATCAATTCTTCTCAATTCGATTTAAATAAATAACATTCTGCCAGGTTATGGTTTTACTTGACTATTGAAACAAAACAAACGATAATACTATAGCTTGGCAGATTCTTCTGGAGCAGTACTCAAGTGGTGAAGAGGAGTCCCTGCTAAGGACTTAGTACGGGTAACCGTAGCAAGAGTTCAAATCTCTTCTGCTCCGCCATTAAAAAAATATCGCACCATCTCGGTGCGATTTTTTTATTGCCTATACTTTAATAATTTTGAACATTTGTTATAATATGAATAAGGATTTGTTTTGCAGATTCATCTCATTCGTTTATCTACAATGTATTAGCGAAAGGAGGCAGTTATGTTTCGGGTGGGGGACAAAGTTCTTGATTTATCAAATCACATCTTTGAAATAGAGCAGATTGAAGACAAAAGCTTTGGCTTTGGTCCAGAGTCCTATTTTGTATTGAAACCATTTTATCAATATGACTTCAACGATGAATATCGCGCTTATGTTCCAGTAAAAAGCGCAGACGAAGTGCTTCGTCACATAATGAATAAAGAAGAAGCACTGGAGCTGATCAACGAACTTCCTACGATGGAAACGTATGCAAATATCTCTCCGCGCGAGCGAAAAAACAAGTTTACAAAAATCGCTAGATCCGGCGATCGCAGCGAAATGTTAAAAGCGATTAAAACTCTGGTGTGTTATCGTGATCAACGCTTGAAGGAAAACAAACCCTTTTCCGATTATGATAAAAAGTTGTTAGAGACAATGTCTTCACTTCTTTTCATAGAAGTAACAACAGTATTAAATATCTCGATGCAATCGTTATTTAATATCATTCACGACAAGACTGGCATGATCATTAAAAAAGGCTAGGGGCACCCCTAGCCTTTTATTTTTGCTTATTTTTTCAAAAATGTGTCGATGAGGAAATTAACAGAAGAACAAACCTGCTTCTTTTTATCATCATCTAAATGTTTCATCTTTTCGTTGATTTGAACAATATATTTGTCCGCCTCCAATTCAGTGAGATAAGATTCGCCATCCTCTGTATTGAGGATTTTCTTATACGTGCTATCTTCTTTAATCTTTCTGCCAACTAAGAAGTCAAGAGAAACATTGAACACTTCTGCAAAACGAATTAAGGTTGCAACATTCGGTTCAATTCTTCCAATTTCATAATCAGAGATGTTGTATTGTTTCAATTTCATCTTTTGGGCAAGCTCTGCTTGAGTCAATCCTCTCTCACGTCTGAGAATGCGTAAATTTTCGTTTAATTTCACAAGTTCTACTCTCCTCTGCCCTATCAATTCTAGAGTTATTTTTTACATGTGTCAAGCAATTTTGTATATTTTTTTATAAAAATATTGAACAAAACTCAAAATATTTTTACTATCATTGCTTTTTCCGTACACAAAAGCTAAACTTGTTTCATATGAATAGTATTAATGAGATTAATTGGTTTCCTGGCCACATGAAAAAAGCCATCAATCGCATCCAAGAAAAACTCAAACAATGCGACGGTGTCATTGAAATTGGAGATGCCCGTGCACCCTATTCTTCTTTTCCGGATTACTTGGATCGTTTGACACAAGGGAAAGTTAAAATTTTTATCTTTTCTAAAGTCGATCTTGCTGATCCTGTCATTTTAAAACAACAAATGGAAAAGATGAAAGAAAAAGGGATCACTCCTTTTTGCTATGACTTAAGAGATAAAAAAAACGGTAAAGAATTGCTGCGTTTCTTAAGTCAAGTAAAGACCCCACAAGATGCCAAATATCAAAAGCTTGGTTTCCCCACTCCAATCAAACGATTTATTGTATTAGGAATACCGAACGTCGGAAAATCTACTTTTATCAACTCCATCGCTGGAAAGAAAAAAGCAGCGGTTGAAAACAGACCTGGAAAGACAAGAGCAGAGCAAATGATTCATGTCACAGACAAAGTTTATGTCTTTGATGCTCCCGGTATCTTAGAGCCCAATTACGAAGATAAAAACGTCATTGCAAAACTTGCTCTTTTAGGATCAGTAAAACAAGATATTCTTCCTTTAATAGCTCTTAGCGATTATCTGCTTGATTTTTTAAAGACACATTATCCTACCAACGTCATAGAACGATATAACATCGCTTTAGAAGGCAATAGTGAAGAGATTTTTACAGCGATTGCAAAAAGCAGAGGATTTCTTTTACCTGGAAACACCTACGACAACGAGAGAGCAAGAAAGCTGCTCCTAGCAGAGTTCCGCAACGGAACACTGGGAAGGATGTCATTAGATGAGTGAGAAAAAATGCACACTCTACGAATACGATCAAAAGATTCGTGAGGATAATCACGTTGAATTTATCGCTGGATTTGACGAAGCGGGGCGCGGACCTCTTGCCGGGCCGGTCTCTTGCGCCGGTGTCGTTTTACCAAAGGATTACCACAATCCTCTCATCAACGACAGCAAAAAACTCACCGACCATCAACGAAGACAACTGGCTTTAGATATCAAAGAACATGCGCTTTGTTATCACGTTATTCTTGTACCTGTAGAAGTCATTGATACAATCAATATTTTGGAAGCAGATCGTCAAGGGATGGAAACTTGTCTTGCCGAACTGCAAAAGAAAGTTCCTGTCGATTATCTCATCACCGATTATATGTCTCTTACCAGTGACCTTCCGTTACTCTCTATCGCAAAAGGCGATGCCACCTCTCTTTCGGTCGCAGCTGCTTCTATCCTTGCCAAAGTCACTCGTGATGATTATATGGTCAACCTTGATAAACAATACCCCCTGTATCACTTTGCCAAAAACAAAGGATACGGAACGAAGCAACACATCGAGGCGATAAAAAATTATGGATACCTTCCGGGAATCCATCGCATCTCTTTCGAACCGGTGAAATCGATGTATTTGGGTGTTGAACAGCTGAAACTTTTTTAAAAAGCTAAAAATATAAACTCCTTTCTTCCAATAAGTAGAGAAAGGAGTTTTTCTATGAAATTATCCCCGCGTGAAATACTGTTTGCACTCTCCTATCAAAACAAAGGAGAGTGGAAGAAAATCTTGCAAGATCTCAAAGAGAAGAAACCTTTATCTAAAGAAGACATTGACTATTGTCACAGAGCCTGTCGCAACACTTATTTAAGTTTGTTAGATGAAGAATACCCCTCTTATTTTAAAGAGATTACTCACCCTCCTTTTTTACTTTATTATTACGGAAACATTTCCCTCTTGCATCACCCCCATAAACTTTCTGTCGTCGGAACAAGAAAACCGACTCTTTATCAAAATGACACGGTTTATCAACTGATTCAAAAAGTGGAAGAAAAGACAAACTGCCAAACTTGTATTGTCTCTGGTATGGCGCAAGGAATCGATCAGGCTTCCTTAAAAGCTGCCCGCGACCGAAACGCCCCGATTATCGCCGTCATCGGCTCCGGGATAGATAATCCATACCCCAGAGAAAACGATGGGCTCTACGAGTACTGTAAAGGTTCAAACGGGCTTATTCTCAGCGAATATCCAGGCAATTGTAACGCAAAAAGAGATAATTTCATTTTTCGCAACCGTTTAATTGTCGCACTGAGTGAAATCCTGTTTGTCGGAGGAGGAAAGTTACACAGCGGAACCTCTTCCTCTGCTAACTTAGCACTTGACTACAACAAAGAAATTTTGGCCTTGCCTTGTAATATTAGCGGAGATGATCTTACGAATGTTCTCATTCGCGATGGAGCGACCAGTGTGCTCGATGAGAATGATATTTTAAGCGCCTTAAAAGCACAGGCTGAGAAATGATAAAAAATTTTAGCTATGCTAATAATATAAATATGCGTCTCTCGCTTGACAAAATTGTACACAATCTTAATAATATCTTTGTTTGAAAGTGTGTGCCATCATGAAATTAATTATTGTAGAATCTCCTCACAAAAGTGAGACAATCGGCAAGTTTTTAGGCTCCGATTATAAAGTGTTAGCGTCCAAAGGTCACATCTGTGATCTCTCTGTCCACGGCAAGATGGGTTTAGGTGTTGATGTAGAACACGGATTTAAACCTGCTTATGAAATCAGCAAAGAGAAGCAAAGCGTCGTCACCGCCTTAAAAAAGGCGCTGAGCAAAGCAGATGATGTTTATCTTGCAACCGACCCTGACCGCGAAGGAGAAGCGATTTCTTATCATCTCGCTCGTGTCTTAGGTTTAGACATTGCAACAACAAAGCGTTTAGAGTTTCACGAAATCACAAAGAGCGCGGTAAACAAAGCTTTGGCTTCCCCGCGTCACATCGATATGGAATTGGTCCAATCGCAAGAGACAAGACGTATCATTGACCGTCTTATGGGTTTTCGTCTTTCTACCTTGTTGCAAAAGAAAATTAAATCTCAATCCGCAGGACGCGTTCAATCGGTCGTTTTAAAGTTTATCGTCGATAGAGAAAAAGAAATCAAAGAATTCATCCCAGTAGAGTACTGGACAATTCAAGGAACTTTCTTTGATAACGCTTCTCTTAAAATCGCTGCCGATCTTTCTTCTTATCAAGGAAAAAGCATCGCGGTCCACAACGAAGAAGAAGCAGACAAGATTCTTTCCAGCCTCCCGCACGAGTTCACTGTAAAGAACATCAAGAAAAATGTTGTGAAAAAAGAGCCTCGTCCTCCCTTTATCACCTCCACTTTACAACAAGAAGCTTTTATCCGTTATCACTTTTCTGCTGAGAGAACCTCTGCCATTGCGCAAAAGCTTTATGAAGGTTTAGATATCGGCGGACAAACCACCGGTCTTATCACCTATATGAGAACCGACTCCATCCGTCTCTCCAATGAATTTGTCTCCTCTTGCAAAGACTTTATTCAAAATAAATTCGGATCGGATTACTTAGGTTATGCGCATGTCCAAAAGAGCAACAAAAATGTTCAAGACGCTCACGAAGCAATCCGCCCCACCGACATCAACCTCACTCCGAAAGCGATCAAAGAATTTTTAACACGCGATGAATACCATCTTTACAGCCTCATTTATCAAAGAGCTGTCGCTTCTTTGATGGCTGCAAAAAAAGATGAAGTAACTACCTTAGTCTTTACCGGAAACGACTATGACTTCACCACCTCTTCCACTTCCACACTTTTTGCCGGTTACACTAAAATTTACGAAGAAAGCGAAGAAAAAGAAGAGGGTGAAACAAAGAAAGCAAATGCGGTTTCCATCCCTCAAAACATTCAGATTGGCGATGTATTTACCTTAGATGATGTCTCGAAAACACAGCACTTTACCAAAGCTCCATCTCGTTATAACGAAGGAAAAATTGTTAAACTGATGCAAGAGAATGGCATCGGCCGTCCTTCCACATATGCTAAGACGATTTCTACCCTCATAGACCGCGAGTATG
The DNA here is from genome assembly GCA_900539865.1 of uncultured Mollicutes bacterium. GTDB lineage: Bacteria > Bacillota_I > Bacilli_A > RFN20 > CAG-288 > Enterosoma. The sequence continues at coordinate 248,863 of UQDS01000002.1, forward strand.
TCAAGAGTGTAAAAGGCGCTTTAATCCCGACAGAACAAGGGGAATTAACAGTCAGCAAATTGGAAGAATACTTCCCGAAGTATATGGATGCTTCTTATACCGCTGGCATGGAAACTTCCTTAGATCACATCGCAGATGGAGAAACAGACGGTTTAAAACTCTTGACCGATTTCTGGGATGAATTCCAAAAATATTATGCTTCCGCCGAAGAAAAAATGGAAAAGTTGCAACCTAAGATAGTAGAAGGAAAAATATGTCCGATCTGCGGTTCTCCTCTGGTCTATCGCAAAGGCAAATATGGAGAATTCATCGGCTGTTCCAACTATCCGAAATGCACCTATATCGAACGTCAAAAAGAAGAGCCCGAAAAGGTGGTCGATCACACCTGCCCCAAATGCGGAGCCACTCTTGTTTGGCGCAAGAGCAAACGCGGTGAATTCATCGGCTGTTCCAACTATCCAAAATGCGACTATATGGAAGATAAAGATGGAAACGAATTGACCAAGAAAAAAACAGAAATTGTCATTCCGAAAGACGCTCCTCTTTGTCCCCGTTGTCACACCGGTCATCTCATTGAGAAAAAGAGCCGTTGGGGCAAGACCTTCACCGGTTGTTCCAACTATCCGAAGTGCCGCTATATCGTCCCGAACGACAAAACAAAAAAGAACAACGAAGACGAAGAATAATTACAAAAATCCGCTTTATTAGCAAAGCGGATTTTTCTTTTACCAGGAAGTGTGCCTACTTTTTTATTCTTTTTGATATGATATAAGTGTTATGAAAAAAAGTGAATATAAAGATTTAAAAAATAAGATCATCGAAGATGGCAATAAAAAGCTCGAAGCGCTTATTGCCGAATACAAAGAAGAAAAGAAGACATTTAAAGAGCGCAAAAAAGAATTCAAGAAAGGAAAGAAACAATTGCGTGACGATATCGGAGGTTCACTAGATCAACTGCATCTTCAATATCAAGGACAACCTTTTGAAAAAGAGGTAAAGCCCCGTGAAAAAGATATGTCCGAAACGGAACTTCGTGAACTGCGCAATAAAAAACACCTTCCCTTTTACTTTTACGGAGAAGAAATTTTCAATTTTGTAACCCACACTGTCGGCGGCGGTATCAGTATTGCTTTCCTCATTATCAGCATTGTTTGCAGCTTGATTTACAAGCCTGGAAACATGATGATATTGTTCTCCATGATTTTCTTTTGCTTAACTTCTATCGCTCTCTATTCTGTCTCCGCTATTTATCATGGGCTTCATATCAACACAGGGAAAACCGTCTTCCAAGTTTTAGATCACTGTACGATTTACCTTTTGATTGCAGGTACTTATACTCCTGCTGTTTTAATCGGTATGCAAAGCATCTCCCCTTATCACTATATTTTCTTAGGCGGCATCTATCTCTTATCCATTTTAGGAATCGTTTTAAATGCGACTATGATGAAGAAAAAAGCAGTCGTTATCATCTCTATGATTCTTTATATTCTTATCGGCTGGGGCATCATTGGATTCTATCCTGTTCTCGTTGAAAACATTCAGTTTGGCGGCATGATGCTGTTGCTTTTTGGCGGTATCAGTTATACGCTCGGTTCCATCCTTTACGGCATCGGTTCAAAAAAGCGTTATTTCCACTCTATTTTCCATATCTTTGTCATCTTTGGAACTGTTCTTCAATTCCTTGCTCTTTTACTCTACGGAGTGATTTTCTAATGACGCAACCAACGTTTTATGAAGTGAACAAAGATGATGATCTCTCTGCTTTTTTAAACTATTTAAAAGACAATAGAAATTATTCTCCGTTCACCATAAAAAGTTATCAGATTGATATAGAGCAGTTTCTTGCGTTTCTCCAAGAGGAAAGCATAAAGAAAACAGATGTAGAAAGAGGAGATATTCGTCTCTTCTTGTTAAGACTGAACAAAGAACAATTAGAAGCTTCCACAATCCAACGCAAAATTTCTTCGCTGCGTCACTTCTATCGTTTTCTTGTTCTTTATCGTCAATATTCTAAAAACCCTTTTGATTTAGTCTCATCGCCACGGAAAAGTAAAAAACTCCCTTCCTTCTTTTCACATGAAGAGATTTCCACTCTCTTAAATGACAATCAAAAAAGGACAGATAAATATCAAAAAAGAGATCAAGCAATCATGGAGTTACTCTTTGCTTCCGGATTGCGTGCAAGCGAGTTGATTAATTTAAAATTTCAAGATGTCGATTTTGAAGAAAAATCAATAAAAGTACTCGGCAAAAACAATAAGCAACGAATAACACATTTCAATAATGTTACAAAAGATGCTTTATTAAATTACAAAAATTCACTGCGTGTTATCTTGCTTGGAAATAACGAAGACAACGATATAATTTTTTTAAATAAAGAAGGAAAGAAACTGAGTGAACGAGGCCTAGAATACATTGTGGAAGAGGCCTCAAAGAAAGCCGGGTTTTCTCTTCACGTTCACCCGCACATGTTTCGTCACTCCTTTGCGACGGAACTGATGAATAACGGAGCTGATATTCGTGTTATTCAAGAGCTTTTAGGCCACTCTTCTGTCTCAACCACCTCAATCTACACAGACGTATCTTTTCAAGATTTAAAAGAAACATACGATAACTGTTTTCCGTCACTAAAAGATAAAAAAGGAGCTTAACAAATGAAAAAGCAATTATTTTCGACTTTAACGGAACAATGTTCTTCGATGAAGACAAACACATCCTCTCTTGGAGAGCTTTTGCTTGGAATGAGTTTCATAAAGAAATTAAAGACGAAGACTTTCCTTTGCATATTCACGGCTATAGCAACAAAGAAATCTTACGCTTTCTCACCGGAAAAGAATTTAGCAAAGAAGAGGTATTATATTACGCAGAAAAGAAAGAGTTGTACTATCAACAAATTTGTGAGGAAGATCCAGAAAACCTTCATCTGGTAAAAGGATTACCTGCTTTTTTACAAAAGCTAAAAGAGCAAAATGTGCCGATTGCTATTTGTACCGCTTCCATGAAACCAAATGTCGATTGGTATCGTAAAACTTTTCACTTAGATGATTTTTTCAAAGAGGAAAATTACATCTATGATGACGGGACAATTAAACACGGTAAGCCCGATCCGGAAATTTATTTAAGAGCCATTTCACAACTTAAAGTTAATCCAGAAGATTGTATTGTATTTGAGGACGCAATTAACGGGTTAAAATCAGCATATAACGCTGGAGTAAAAACAATCTATGCCATAAAAAGTGAGGCAGGCGAAAAAGAAATACAACACCTGTCTTTTATCACGGGAATCTACCGAGATTTCACGGATGTTTCCGAAGATATTTTTTCTTTAATTTCTGATTGTCAAATCGTATAAATTTACAATAACAACTTTATTAAATTTTACTTTGTATTATTTGTGGTTTTTATATATACTAAATATATACCCGAAAGAAGAAATATGAATCTGTTAAATTTAAATGAAATGTTGAACATTGTATCTCTCACCGAAAGCAACTTCTCCAATCCGCGCTTTGTTGCTGATTTTATTTTAGCGACCCTTTTTGTTTTGCTATTTACTGGTCTTCTTTGCTTTATCGTGAAGCGCCTTGCTGTGTTAATTGTCTTCGGTGTTCTCGACCTTCTCTTTATCATCGCCACTGCAGTCAATCTACCTTATTTATCCTACACCTTCCTTGCGATGATTTCCGTATCTATGATCATCATCTTGTTTATCAATTCAGGTATTCTACGAAAATATATCGGCATCCCTTTAAAGTCCAATTCCAAGAAAAATGATGCTCAGACGGAAAGCGAAAAAGAAAAGATGATCAAAGACATCTGTGAAGCTGTCAAATGGTTATCGGATAATAAGACCGGCGCTTTGATCACCTTTGAAAGAAACACTCCTTTAAACATTGATAACGGTACAAAAATCAATTGTCCGATCACACCTGAAATTATTGAGACAATCTTCTATGAAGGTACAAGACTCCACGATGGCGCTATCATCATCCGTGGAAATGTAATTGTCGCTGCCGGCGTCTTCTTCGAACCTTCTACCAAAGCCATCAATGGTAAATTTGGTTCACGCCACAGAGCCGCTTTGGGAATTTCTGAAGTTTCAGATAGTGTCACCATTGTCGTTTCTGAGGAAACAGGACGTGTTATGATTGCTCATGGCGGTATCATGGATAGTGTCAAGATGATGGAATTTGAGAAATTCTTTAGAAATCGCATCGCCTGACATTTTCAAAATTAATTTTATAACTATTGACCTCTTGGCAAATCCGTCAAGAGGTTTTTCTTTGATAAACTGAAAAAATCAAATCAAAAAACAGCAGTTTGTAACAATCTGCTGTTAATCTAATTAAAGGCTTACTCAAGACAAAAACGATACTTAAAATCTAAAGTATAAAAGAGGTCTGCTGATTTGATATTTTTAAATTAATCAATGGCTTAATCTGCTGTTGAGATCGTCTAAATCCACATCTTCCTGATGTTGTTCCAATTCTTCCAGGGCCGCCTTAACTTTCTTTACCCCTTCCGTATCCTGATTCTGTAATCTTTTCGATGTTGATGCAGAAACAATCATAGACAAAATCATGCCAAACTCTTTTAATTCTTTTGCGTTGCGAATCTGATAATCTTTCTTTTTAAAATCACCAGCGATTTTTTCAACGACAAAAATAAAATTATCACTCACTTTGTAACTCATATATTTCTTTCCTTTTCCTTGCTCCATCCACGTTGTGGTTGTCTCAATTATATAATGTTTATTTTCTTTTTCGCAATGATTTTATGTTGTTTTAGCAATATTTATTTATGCGTTTTTTTGCATTCTATATATTCCTCTTCACATCCTTCTTATTCATTTCTCGTTTTGCGTTGTGTTTGATTGAATCAAAACGAAACGAAAACGCCATATTTTCATCTAAAAAGTCTTATCTTTTTTTCATGCTTTTTTCTTTATGCGTGATTTATAACTCGTTTCTTGGTAGAATATATTTATAAATAAAGGAGAATTTATTGTATGCCTACACCACACAACAATGCGTTAGAAAACGAGATTGCGAAAACGGTACTTATGCCGGGAGACCCTCTCCGTGCTAAGTTTATCGCCGAAACTTTCCTCACTGACGTCAAATTGGTCAATACTGTTAGAAACATGTTAGCCTATACCGGCTACTACAAAGGAAAAAGAGTTACCGTTATGGGCTCTGGCATGGGTATTCCTTCCATCGGTATTTACGCTTATGAACTCTATACAAATTATAATGTCGACCGTATCATTCGTATCGGCTCTGCTGGTAGCACCAACAAGGATTTAAAACTTTTTGATCTTGTTATCGCTCAAGGTGCTAGCACCAACTCCAGCTGGTCTGAACAATATCATCTCGGCGGAACTTATTCTGCTATCGCTTCTTATCCCGTCATGAAAGAAGCGATTGACGCTTGTGAAAAATTCAACTATCGCTATATGGTTGGTCAAGTTCTTTCCAGCGATAACTTCTATGGCGAAGAATGGGAACCGTGGACCAACATGGGTATTTTAGCCTGTGAAATGGAAGCTTATGGTCTCTACTGTATCGCTGCTCAGCTTCATAAAGAAGCTCTCGCAATCATGACCATTTCTGATTCGATGATTGAACATCAAGAAACAACTGCGGAACAAAGAGAAAAGTCTTTCACCAATATGATGGAAGTCGCTTTAAATTGCATCAAAGAATAAACTGACATGTGGGGTATTATTTTTGTCTCCTTCGTTCTCATACTGATCATCGCTATTAGTGCTTGGCTAATCGTCGACAAAGTTTCGCATGGGAATGAACTAAAGCTTCATGAAAAGAACGTCTATAAAGTCTTACATCATTATGCCGAAGAGCACGATCACTATCTTCTCAATGATGTAGAGCTTTACTTTGGAGAAAATAATCCCGAACCAATTGTCTTTGATCATATCCTCTTTGCAAACAAATACATCTATGTCATTACCGATTTTGCAGAAAAAGGCGGAATCTATGGCAACGTCAAAGACGAATTACTTTTTTTCAAAAGAAACGATGACACTGTTATTAACATTCCAAACCCTTTAAATCTCGGGAATGAAAAAGTTAAAATTTTAGAAACAGCTGTCGGCGCTTCTCCGGACAAACACCTCTTCCTCTCTATCATTGTCTATAACCCATCCTTAATCGTTCATAAATCCATCCGCGTTAAAAACGGCGACGCCTGTTTCATACCGCTTTCTGAACTTGCTGAAACAATAGATGAAGCAGAAAAAGACAATGTCACATCCTTCGATGATAACAAAACAAAAGAATTGGTTAGAATAATCAAAGAACGTTCTGACCTAGTGAAAAAAGATTTGAAAAAGAGAGCTGTTGCCAAAAAGAAAATGAAAAATGCTTGAGAGGTTATGATATGAAAGAAACAAATCAAACACTAGAAAAAATAAAAGAAAGACGCAAGCGTGGAAATCAAAAAGATCTTTACATCGCACTTAGTTATCTGCTGTTGCCTGCGATGATGGTTTCCCTGTTAGTCTTGCTCATCCCTTATAGTTTTATCCTTTCTTTAATTCCGGTTTACTTCATTCTTCCTATGTTCTACACTGTCGAAAAAAGAATCCGTTATGTTCTTACTGGTATCGGCAAAAAAGACTTCAGTTACAAAGATGGTTATATCGCTTTCTTCCGCGAAAAGAAAGGTGGTGTCTTCGGTGTGATTATGGCCCTGTTGATCGCTTTCTCCTTCTTGCTTTTGACAAATCTCATCTTCTCAAACTTCGTTCCAAATCTCTTCACCATCTTCCCGGAGAGCAACGACGTCTTCAATCACTTAAAAGAAATTCTCATTCCGAACCAAAATAACACCGCAGAAATTTTACAATATCTTTCGGAAAATATCGCTGCGTTATATCGTCCTTTATCCATCTATGTTTCGTTGATTTTCTTCATCCCGATTTTATCGATTTTCTTCCTCTCTATTCCTAACAATTTAACAAGTCATTACTTGGCAACGATTGTGCTTCCGGACATTGATAACAACGTCTCTGCAGCGCAAGCAAGAAGCCTTGCTAAGTACACGTTGATTCGTCCCATCAACTCTCAGCGCCGCGAGTATCAACTTCGCTACAATTGGCCATATCTCCTTGCCTTTACCATCCTCTATGGTTTAAGCACCTATGTCTTTAGCATTCCAACCATTGAAATGAACGCTTTAGTTCCGATTGTCGTTTTAATCACTCCTGCCCTTTCGGTATTCTACGCTGTGTTCTTATCTTATGCCTGTATCTATAATGACTATGCAATCATCGAAGAAATGGCTCCTAGCATCTTGCCCTTACTCCCTGAATCGATTCGTGTTTCTATCTATCAAGCTTACAACAATCCTCACTATATCCACGGTGAAGAATCCGCTATGCGCGGAGGCTTTGTTCCCAATCCAAACTCTTACAACACCTTCTATGCCAGCGCCAATGACATGAGTCAAAATCCAGACGAAAACATCGATATCTCCGCCAAAGAACCTGAACCACAAAATCATGATGAAGCTCCTAACTCTGCAATCTTTGATTTCAGTGCAAAAGATATAAAGCAAGACGAAGAAGAAAGAGAAGAAAAATAATTTATTTTGCATCAAAAAAGGGATCAATTGATCCCTTTTTTATTTCACAATACATTCCGCACAAATATCTTTTGTCAAATAAATAAGACAAACACCCTTTAATTCTGCAGAGGGGAAGTTTTTGGATAATTGAGAGAGCTTTTTGATAGCTACTCTTTTATACGAATTGAGTGTAAAAGCATTTTCATAAGTAGGGATGATCACTACTTTGTTGTCATAAGAGAACATGCCGTTGCTAAGATTGTCAAAATCAACGCGCATCTTTAAAGCATCGATTCCACTTTTATTAAAGAAAGAATGAAGAACAGAACGAGTAAACAAAAGAACTTGATTAAAAAGAACTTCTCTATTCTTAGAAAAAGTTTTCATCACTAACTTTTCTTCTTCCGGATTTTCATTCATCACTTTTAACACCGCTAACGGAGCGAATTTAGCCAAAAGATCACTCATCGTAATCTTTTCCTCGGTGAACAAGAAAGCATTTAATATATATGCTGCATTATTTTTTTCTGTCTTGCTCTCTTCTAAGATATCCGGCTTTTGAACACTGACAATTTGTTCCCACTCATGTAAAAAGTAATCCAAGCCAGCTTTGCTCTTCTCTTTTCCTTGTGCTTTAA
>UQDS01000003.1 GCA_900539865.1 uncultured Mollicutes bacterium
ATATGCGTAAATAATATACGCGATATCCGTCAATATATCTCTACCGCCAACTTTCGGCTCTACCGTATCAAAACGATTGGTAACTTTTTGATCGGCAATGGTTAGAGAGATTTTCTTTTCATCATCCAATGAAGCGATGAGATTTGACAATTCTTGTATATTCATGTCTCTATTTTACCTTAAAAGGGCCATTTAAACTATAAAAATTAACGGAATTTATAGCTTTTCACTTTTTCTTGTTTGTTCTCTGCTCTAAAAAGTGTAATTGCTGAGTTTTAAAATCCAGAGCAGCTTAATAAATCGAGCCTTATTTTAAATAAAAATTATATTTTGAATTATTTTTCTACTTTTTACCTTCTATATTCTCTTAATAACAGCATTTGTCTTTTCTTGTGAAAATCAACTCAATAGAGTAAAATACATCATACAAGAAAGAATCGTTCACATGTTTAAATCAAATTATCACACACATACCTATCGTTGCGGACACGCTTCTGGCGAAGATGAAGAATATGTCTTAGAAGCTCTTGGCTATGGTTTACATGACCTTGGCTTTTCTGATCATGTCATTCTTCCCGGATTCTCAGAACCCGGTTTAAGAGGAGATTACTCTCTCTTTAACGATTACATCAACTCCATCCGTTCTTTACAAAAGAAATATAAAGATCAGATCAATCTTTATTTAGGATTTGAAGCAGAATCCTTCCCCCAGTTTTTCCCTTATTATAAAGAAATACTCGACAGCGGATTAATCGATTACCTAATACTAGGAAATCACATGGCAATGGGTAGCGATAATACGGTTCACACTTGGTTTGGTAAAATAAACACAGCCAGCGACTTATATTTATATAAAGATTTAGCTGTTCAAGCTTTATCTACTGGCATGTTTTCAATATTTGCACATCCTGACATTTTCATGTCAAACATTGAAAATTTCGATGCTGATTGCAAGAAAGTTTCCCGCATTCTTATCGAAACTGCAATGGCTTATGACGTTCCGTTAGAAATCAATATTGGCGGAATTCGAAACGGTGAAAAAGATTACGGAACTAAAAAAAGAAGACGTTATCCTACCGATGAATTTTTCTCCATCGTCAGCAAATACAAAGCAAAATGCATTTTTGGTTCTGATGCTCATACACCGGAAAGCATCTCCAATGACACCGCCAATTACACCGCGGTTCAATTTGCAAAGAAGCACAATCTCATTGTTGTTGATAAGCTTAATAGTATAAAACAACATTAGATTAACAACTTTTTTATCATAAAAGAAAACGCACGATATAATTCGCGCTTTTTCTTTTTTCGCTTTTTTGTTTTACACAAAAGAAGATTTAAAATAAATCCGTTGTATCTCTACCACAAATATTTAAGATGTTCAATTCTTGTATGATTCTTTTTTTCCTATATACTATAGTTAGGAAGTAACTATATGGAAATACGTGAAGGATACATCAAATTTAAAAATTATCAAACATATTATCGAATCGTCAACCCGAGTGGAAAGAAAACTCCTCTTTTACTTTGTCACGGTGGCCCAGGGTCTACACACAATGCTTTTGAAGCCTTAGATTCTCTTGCATTAGAAGATGATCGTCCTCTTATCATGTACGATCAGATCGGCTGTGGTTTATCTTCATCCGCACCTGGTCATTTAGAACTTTGGAACAAGAACACTTGGGTAGATGAACTGATCAATTTGCGAAAAGAATTACATTTAGATCATCTTCATCTTTTAGGTCATTCTTGGGGTGGAATGCTTGCCATTATCTATTTGTGCGATCATAATCCAGATGGTATTCATAGTGCCACTTTATCTTCTACTTTATCCAGCGTAAATCTCTGGCGTCAAGAGACGCATCGCCTGTTGTCCCTCATGGATAAAGAAGATCAACAGATTATTTCTCAAGCTGAGAAATGCTTAGACTTTTCATCTTCCGCATTCAAAGAAGCCAACGAACGATATTATCACCGGCACATCGGTGGCCCCTTTATTTTAGGGAAAGATTTAGAGTGTCTCACAAGAAAAAAACAACCAGGAACCGAGAGTTATCTTCACGCTTGGGGACCTTGTGAATTCTCGCCCTCAGGCACATTAAAGGATTATGAGTACACAGAAAAATTAGCGCAAATCCGCTGTCCTGTACTACTTTGTTCCGGTGTTGATGATGAATCTACGCCTTATCAAAATAAGGTGATGTATGATGCCTTAACTTGCCAAAAACAATGGCATCTTTTTCCAAAGAGCAGACACATGTCTTATGTTGAAGAAACGGATGAATATATTCGTGTTCTGAAACGTTTTCTCAACGAGAATGACAGAATAGAAAAGGAGAGTGACAATGAAGATTAAATTGATAAAAGAATTGCCAGCTTGCGAAGATGTAGATGTGAACAAAGATTCACTAGTTATCTCACGAAATGAAGGTGTCTTCTTTTACGATAAGAAAACTTTTGAAATAAAAGATCAGATTTTTGATTTTTCTTTCCGTGAAGCTGTTTTAACAGAAGATGATCAATATGTACTGCAATTATCGATTGACAATACGCTCACTCTCTATCATATTCCCACGAAAGAAATTGTTGCAGTAATCGACGATTTTCCCAAAGCGGATTCCATCGATTTTGTTTTTAGTTTCTCTCGTGATAAAAAATATTTGTATGTCTTAACTAAACCATTTTCTGTATTTGATGACCCTGAGATCGCGAGTGATAGAAAGCCGTGTCTCTACCGCTATGATTTCCCCACTTTAAAAAATAGAAAAATGTTGTTTACTGAATACACCGATATGTTCTATCTTCCGTTTCAAGATGCGTTTTTATTCGCAGATCGAGATAAAAATGTGTTTTTATGGAGAGTCGGCGAAGAAAAGCCAATGAAACTCCCTTACCAAACAAGCGTGCTCACTCAGACAAAGTTCAATGAAAAAGCAAACAAAATCTATTTACCTTATGAATTTGGTTTGCGCGTTTTAAACTTTAATTTTGAAGAAATCGATAAATTAGAGTATATTTCTGATACTCTAGAAGACTTTACCTCCTTACGAATACCTCCTTTTATCAGCGAAATGTATGACGTTGATAGACAAAACAAAACATTCCGCAAAGAGAAAGCGTTAAATTACGAAGTGATACCTGATAAATATACCCTGGCAATCGTAATGGAAAACCAGTTTATAGTATCGAATATCACTTCTATCAATTACCTTAAAATATTTGATTATCAAAGCGGAGATATTCTTTATTCCTTGCCCTTGAATTCCATTTATAATAGCAATTTTGATTTTCGAATGATAGACGAAAAAACGCTTTGCCTCTTCTCTAACGATTTTTGCTATATCTTTGAATTAATTGAAGAGTAATCAAGGAGCTAAAAATGAGACTAAAAACAGACCATGCTTTTTTAAATATCAATGATGCCAGTTATTTTGAAAATGAATATATCATTTTGAAAAATACAGGTATTTATTTCTATCATAAAAATACATTAGAACAAAGCTTTGCAATCGATGATTGTTACTTCGGCACCAACCTTTGTCTTTTCGGAGGACATTATTTAGCAGTATCCTTTTCAAATACCAGCTTTCGCATATATGACTTGCATGATAAGAAACAGATTTCATCCGATTACACATTTCGCGATGAGAAGATTGCACATTTAGAATTCGAGCTGTCTAAAGACGAAAAAAAACTATATGTTTTAAAATACATGCACGAAGATCAATTGCGACAATCTTTAATGATCTTTGATTTTCCAACATTAAAAAACGAAGAAGTGATATCAGCTGAAAAAGAAGGTTCCATCGGTTATTGTAAATTCATAGACAAAATTTTCTTCATCCGTGATAATTCCTTCTATTTTCAAGGGGAAGAAAAGCCTTTGTTCCGAGAACAAAATGAATTAAACTTTACTTGTGAAGACAAGGAGACGGATAGTTTCGTCCTTTTAAATCCGAAAGAAATCATCGTTATAGATCATGAAGGGAAAGAAAAAAATCGTTTTAATCTGATTGAAGAGTTAAAGAAAACTACAGAGAAAAACTTAATCTTAAAAAACAAGGTTGCTTCGCCTTTATACATTATTTTATACGCGAACAAATTGAAAGATGGGAAAATTTTATTTGAAGTGCTCTCGCGTGCAGAAAACATGTTTTTTTTAATATGCATCTATGACATTTATTCTAACAGCCTCGTTTTGGTAAAGCCGTGTAGTGAGCTTATCATAAATTCTTTCACAAGCGAGGATCATATCTGTGTTGTCACTCATAAAACTTGTTTTCTGTGCAGTCTAGTTTCAGAGACAAAAGAAATTTCATAATTATTATTTACAACATCAAAAAAGCTCACCCCGAAGGATGAGCTTTTTATTTTGTTTAGAGATTAAGCAATAATCTGGGAGACGGTTCCGGCACCGACGGTGTGGCCACCTTCACGGATAGAGAACTTGGTCTGAGCTTCAAGAGCGATAGGATAGATGAGTTCAACAGTGAGCTCAACGTTATCGCCAGGCATAACCATCTGAACATCTTCAGGAAGAGTGACAGTACCAGTGACGTCAGTTGTTCTGAAGTAGAACTGAGGTCTGTAGTTGTTGGTGAAACCAGTGTGACGGCCACCTTCTTCTTTCTTTAAGATGTAGACCTGACCCTTGAACTTCTTGTGCGGAGTGACGCTACCAGGTTTGCAGAGGACCTGACCACGGACGATCTGTTCTCTATCAATACCTCTTAAAAGGGCACCGACGTTATCACCGGCTTCAGCGAAGTCGAGGATCTTACGGAACATTTCAAGAGAGGTGCAGACACAAGATCTGGTATCCATGATACCGACGATTTCAACAGGATCGTTCGGCTTGAGCATACCACGTTCAACTCTACCAGTGGCAACAGTACCACGGCCAGTGATGGTCATGACGTCTTCGACAGCCATCAAGAACGGTTTGTCGTTTTCACGGACAGGATCCGGGATGTAAGAATCGACGGCATCCATGAGTTCCATGATCTTGTCAGCAGCAGCGGCATCGCCGTTGAGAGCGTTAAGAGCAGAACCCTTGATGACAGGGAGTTCATCACCGGGGAAGTTGTACTCATTTAAGAGTTCACGGACTTCCATTTCAACTAAGTCGACGAGTTCAGGATCATCGACCATATCGCACTTGTTGAGGAAGACAACAATGTACGGAACACCGACTTGACGAGCAAGAAGGACGTGTTCACGAGTCTGGGGCATGACACCATCGGTGGCAGCGACGACAAGGATAGCACCATCCATCTGAGCAGCGCCGGTGATCATGTTCTTGATGTAGTCGGCGTGTCCAGGGCAGTCAACGTGGGTGTAGTGTCTCTTTGCAGTATCGTATTCGACGTGGGCGGCGTTAATTGTAACACCACGAGCCTTTTCTTCCGGAGCAGAGTCAATCTGATCGTAGTTAAGTCTCTGAGATAAACCTCTGTCAGCTAAGACAGTGGTAATAGCGGCAGTCAATGTGGTCTTGCCGTGGTCGACGTGACCGATAGTACCAATGTTAACATTCGGTTTGGAACGGTCAAATTTCTGTTTTGCCATAAATCAATTTCCTCCAAATTAGATTCTCTATGACTATACACTTTTTTGTTTTAATTTTCAAGATTTAGGTGTGTATTAACCGCGATTCTTGATAATTTCCTGCTGAACAGACATCGGAACTTCCTGGTAGTGATCGAATTCCATGGAATAGATACCACGACCCTGAGTCATAGAACGAAGATCAGAGATGTAGCCGAACATATTGGCTAACGGGATCTTTGCAGTAATGACTTGAGCATTGGCTTTCTGAACCATACCTTCGACAGAACCACGTCTGGAAGAGACGTCGCCCATAACAGTACCGACATAATCGATCGGAGTGGTGATATCCGCTCTGACGATCGGTTCGAGAATGACCGGCTTACACTTCTGAGCAGCAACCTTTAAGGCTAAGTCGGAAGCGAGCTTGTAAGCCATTTCGGAAGAGTCAACATCATGGTAAGAACCATCGATCAAGGTAGCCTTGATATCGATGACCGGATAACCGGCAACCATACCCTTGTTGCAGGCATCTTTCAAACCATCGATAGACGGCTTGATGAATTCCTTGGGGATGGCACCACCAGTGATGGCTTCAGAGATTTCGATACCCTTGCCCGGGTTCGGTTCAATCTTGAAGATAACATGACCATATTGACCATGACCACCAGACTGTTTGATGTATTTACCTTCGCAATCAGCAGTACCCTTAACGGTTTCACGATAAGCGACCTGCGGAGCACCGACTTTGACAGAGATACCAAAGTCGTTCTTTAAACGAGTGACATTAACTTCAAGCTGAAGTTCGCCAACACCGGCAATAATACCCTGACCGGTTTCTTGATCAGTGTAATAGTGGAAGGTCGGATCTTCTTCAGTGAATTTAATGAGAGTAGAAGCCATCTTATCCTGATCGCCCTTCTTGAGAGGTTCAATCGCTTCAGAGATGACAGGTTCCTGGAACTTAATGGATTCCAAGGAGATTCTAGGATCGTTTTCACCAACCAAAGTATCACCAGTTCTTGTAGAAGAGAAGCCGACAGCAGCGACGATTTCGCCAGCCTTAGCCTCGGTGATATTTTCGTGAGAGTCAGCGTTGATTAATTCGAGTCTAGAAACTCTTTCTTTCGCGCCTTTTCTGACGTTATAGATATAGGAACCGCTCTTGACACTTCCGGAGTAAATACGGAAGAAGCAGAGGGTACCAAACTGGTCAGTGGTAAGCTTGAAAGCTAACGCGACAAACGGACCCTTAGGATCCTGAGTGAGTTGAACTTCATTTCCTTCAGCATCGTGACCGATAGGAGCCGGAACATCGACAGGAGAAGGTAAATAAGCCTTGACAGCATCGAGAAGATACTGAACACCCTTGTTCTTATAGGCAGAGCCAGGGATACAAGGGAATAACTGACGAGTGATGGTTTGCTTACGGATGGCCGCCTTGATTTCTTCGACGGTGGGTTCTTCTTCCATGAGAACCTTTTCCATAATAGCATCATCGTTGTTAGCAAGAGCTTCGATCAACATTTGACGATAGACGTGAGCCTGTTCAACGTCGTTAGAGAATTCAGACGGAACTTCGTCAAGTTCGACAATGTTCGGCTGCATTCTTTCGGACTTCTTAGGATCAATATCCCATAACCAAGCCTTCATCTCGACTAAGTCGATAAGACCTAAAAGTCTGTTTTCAATACCGACAGGGTAAGCGATAGCGACACCATTGGCGCCAACTCTTTCCTTGACGGAGGAAACAGCCATTTCGTAATCGGCACCGGTAGCGTCGAGTTTGTTGACGAAGACGATACGAGGAACGTCATACTTATCTGCTTGTCTCCAAACAGTTTCGGTCTGAGGTTCAACACCGTTCTTACCATCAAGAACACAAACAGCACCGTCAAGAACACGAAGAGATCTTTCAACTTCAGCAGTGAAGTCGACGTGTCCAGGAGTGTCGATTAAGTTGATACGAATATCCTTCCAGATACAGGTAGTAGCAGCAGAGTAAATGGTGATACCACGCTTCTGCTCCTGTTCGTTGAAGTCCATAGCGGAAGCACCGTCATGGGTTTCACCGATCTTATGGGTCTTACCAGTGTAGAAAAGGATACGCTCACTAGTAGTAGTTTTACCGGCATCAATGTGAGCCATAATACCGATATTTCTGACATTTTCAAGCGGTACAGCCTTATAGACTGATACCATCGCCTGATCGTTATCCATTGCCATTGATTAGTTTCTCCTTTAATTGTGCAAAACTAAACGAAGGTAAATTACCAACGATAGTGGGCATAAGCCTGGTTTGCTTGAGCAGTCTTATGCATATCTTCCTTACGCTTGACTGCAGCACCAGTGCCATTAGCGGCATCGATGATTTCGCCAGCGAGCTTGTCGGTCATGGTCTTTTCGCCTCTGAGACGAGCGAAAGTGACTAACCAACGAAGACCTAAAGTGATTCTTCTTTCAGGAGCGACTTCAATCGGAACCTGAAGGTTAGAAGCACCAACTCTTCTGGCCTTGAGTTCGACTTCAGGCATAATGTTTCCTAAAGCGATTTCGAAGACCTTTAAAGCAGGTTTACCGGTCTTAGCTTCAACTTTTTCAAAAGCGCCGTAAAGGATGTCCTGAGCGGTGCCTTTCTTTCCGTCTAACATGATGCGGTTGATCAATCTAGTAACTAACTTAGAGTTATAGATCGGATCGGGTAAAACATCTCTTTTTTGTACAGAACCGTTTTTTCTAGGCATTGTTGTTTACTCCTTACTTCTTCTGGATGCTTCCATCTTTCTTCGTACCGTATAAGGATCTGCCCTGTTTACGATTTTCGACGCCGAAGCATTCCATGGCGCCTCTGACAATGTGATATCTGACACCAGGTAAGTCGCGAACACGGCCACCACGGATCAAAACCACTTTATGCTCCTGAAGGTTGTGACCTTCACCGCCGATATAAGCAGTGACTTCATAACCGTTGGAAAGTCTGACTCTGGCGTACTTACGAGCAGCAGAGTTCGGCTTCTTCGGAGTCATTGTGCCAACACGGGTGCAGACACCCTTCTTCTGCGGAGAAGGAATGGCACGTTCCGTCTTGTTAAGAGAATCGAATCTCTTGCCGAGAGCCGGAGCCTTGGACTTGCAAATCGGCTTTTGTCTCTCTTTTCTAACTAACTGATTAATAGTAGGCATTTGTTTCCTCCCGGATTTATTTTATAAATTACCTATTGTCCTCAACCCCGGGCGTTTCCACATCTTCCCATAAAAAGAAGCGGAACATTCCGCGGTCTCAAACGATTAAATTATAGACTAGTAAAAAGCCATTGTCAAAGGTTTTATTTACTTTTTTGAAACGCCCGGAGGCGTTCCACAAATCCGATTTCTAAAAAAGCCGATAACTATGGGATTTTATAAAAATTAAGACCCGAGATTATCCATTTTAAAAAACATAAGAAAAAAAGAAAAAAAGCTCCCGAAGGAGCTTTTGTTTAATTGTTTCTGTTGTTGGCAAAGACAATGACAACATAGTAGAGAATACGGAGGAAGAGAACGACAAAGTCTGCATAAAGAGTATAAGCGCAATAGATGGCGAGATTGTTAGAAGAGTCCAGAGCACCTGCTGCAGCGATCTTTCTCACTCTTTGAATATCGATAGCGGCAGTGAGAAGCAAAACGCCAAAGAGAACAAAGTCAACAATCCAGAAGATCATGTCTACTTGCATGAAGAAGTTAACCAAAGAGAGAATCATTGCACCTGTGATCAAGGTGAAGAGGAACGGCATCAAGATGCCGAGATCTTTCTTAAAGAGCATCGAGAAGAGACCCATGAGCAAGAAGCATCCTGCAGTCGCTAAGAATGCGACAGAAACGGTGCGGATGAAGCTGACATTAAGGGCGGTAGTAAAGGCGCTGATGGTTAAGAAGACGTTCGATAACAAGAAGCCCATGGAGACACAATAGGTGATGTATCCGGCGGTCATCCAACCAGAGCGCGGTCTCATCGACTTAAAGGTGACAAGCAAGGAGCTTGGAATCATCAAGATAATGGAAATGACAAGGAAGACAGTATAGATGGTACTTACTGTATTTGCAGTCCAGCCGAATTTATCTACAGCAAAGAGCATCAAGTCCGGTACAGTAAGGGCGATGACACCGGTGATTAATAAGCCCAAGCCGAACCATAACATCACCTTCATCATGGAAGCGGATTTCGTATGGTCTTTATATGGTTTTACTTCAATTGTCGTATCTTGTGGTGTGAATTCAGTCATTTAACATTCACTCCTTTCTATTTTAATTAAATAATATCACAAAGAGCCTTATTTTCAAGAATACAAAAGGGCGGCTCGAAAGCCACCCTTATCATTGGCGATTAAAGGTTCTCGAGAAGTGCCTTGAAAGAATCAGATTTCAAGGAAGCTCCGCCGACCAAAGCACCATCAACATCTTCGGCGCCTAAGTAAGCGTGAACATTTTCCGGCTTAACACTTCCTCCATAGAGGATTTGAACTTTTTGAGCGGCGATTTTGCCGAAAAGATCATTGATCAATTGACGGATGTAAGCGCAGATATCCTGAGCGATTTCGACCGAGGCATTTTTGCCAGTGCCGATAGACCAAACAGGTTCATAAGCGATAACGATATAAGGCATGTCTTCTTTAGAAAGACCCATCAAACCAGTGGTAATCTGTTCGCGGATGACATCCTTAGTAATTCCTTCGTCATATTCTTTGGCAGTTTCGCCAACACAATAGACGACATGGAACTGATGAGCGACCAAAGCCTTGATCTTGCGATTGCAGATAAAGGAGGTCTCTCCTTCATAGGTTCTCTTTTCAGAGTGACCGATGATAGACCAATCGATGCCGATTTCTTCAAGCATCGGGATGGAAACGTTAGAAGTATATGCGCCATGGTCCATATAATGAGCATCTTGTGATGCAACAATTAAACCGTGAGCGTGTTTTTTTACAGACTGTAAGGCAAGATAAGAAGGAGCGACACCAATCATAACCCCTTTGTTTCTTGCAATGCGGACAAGACCGGCGTTCTTCACATCTTCACAGAAAGCATTCGCTTCTGCGATAGTGTGATTCATCTTCCAGTTGCCCATTAAAAACTTTTTTCTAGACATGATTATTTATCCTCAATAACATCAATGCCCGGGAGATGGCCATCAAATTGGATGAGTTCTAAGGATGCACCGCCGCCGGTAGAAACATGGCTGAATTTGCTCTTGTAGCCGAACTTTTTCGCTGCAGAGGCAGAATCACCGCCACCGATGACTGTGAAAGAACCATTTTCGGTAGCTTCAGCACAAGCTTCGCAAACACTCTTTGTACCATCTTGGAACTGAGGGTTTTCAAAGACACCCATCGGGCCGTTCCAGAAAACGGTCTTTGCTTTTCTGATTTCTTCCGCATAAAGCTTTTGTGTTTCAGGACCGATATCTAAGCCTTCATAATCGACAGGGAAGTCTTCGTTTCCAACGATGTGAACGTTTTCCACAGGAGCTTCTAAGTTGTCGAAGCTGAAGCCTTTGCCGATATAGTTGTCCACCGGTAAGACAATCTTTCCCGTTTCGAAGCACTTCTTTGCGTATTCAAGCTGATCTTCTTCGCATAAAGAGCAACCAACCTCAACACCATAGATTGCTTTCTTAAAGGTATAGGACATACCGCCACCGATAAGAATCTTATCGCATTTCTTCAATAAGGAATCGATAACTTCAATCTTGGAAGAGACTTTAGCACCACCTAAGATGGCGATATAAGGTCTTTCTTCTTCCTTCGGTTCAACGCAACGACCTAAGCCCTTGATTTCCTTTTCCATAAGGAAGCCGACAGCAGTTTCCTTACCAGCATTCTTCAAAGCTTCCGGAACACCGAAAGTAGAAGCGTGCGCTCTGTGAGCAGAGCCGAAAGCATCCATGACAAAGGCGTCGACATAAGAAGCCCATTCGCCAGCTAAAGCGGCATCGTTCTTCTCTTCACCCGCTTCATAACGAGTGTTCTGAACTAAGAGAACATCGCCGTCGTTTAAAGCTTCGATGGCATTCTTAAGTTCTTCGCCGCGGGTAGCCGGGCAGAAGGAAACGTTAACATCATGACCGACCGCTTTAGAAAGATGGGCCTTAAGCGGTTCGACACAGATAGAAAGATCGTTCTTCTTCATCTGCTTTTCGATGTCTTCCATGGTGGCTTCGCCTTTCTTGAGCTTCTTCCAGGCAACCTTGCCTAAATGAGACATCAAGACGACCTTGGCACCCTTATTGACCAATTCAGCAATGGTCGGGACGGCACCGACGATACGGTTGTCATCGCTGATTTCAGCGCCTTTGTGAGGAACGTTGAAGTCAACGCGAACTAAGACTTTCTTTCCGTTAACAGAAAGATCAGTAACTAATTTCTTCATACTTTTCTCCTTTTGAATTCTTTGTATAAAAGAAAGCGCCCATATAATTATGGGCGCCTTCTATAATTTCGCGTTACGAAATGAGCTGCCCTAATCTGATCAGATTAGTTAAGTTCAGCGAAGTACTTGATGGTGCGGACCATCTGAGAAGTGTAAGAGTTCTCGTTGTCATACCAAGAGACAACCTGGACCTGATAGGTGTCATCATCGATCTTGGTGACCATGGTCTGAGTGGCATCAAATAAGGAACCATATCTCATACCGATGACATCGGAAGAGACGATGGGTTCTTCGTTGTAACCAAAGGATTCAGAAGCGCTAGCCTTCATGACAGCGTTGATGGAATCAACGGTGACATCCTTACCCTTGACAACAGCGACAAGGATAGTGGTGGAACCGGTGAAAACAGGAACTCTTTGAGCAGAACCGATGAGCTTGCCATTGAGTTCAGGGATAACAAGACCGATAGCCTTAGCAGCACCGGTGGAGTTAGGAACGATGTTGGCAGCACCAGCTCTGGCACGGCGTAAATCGCCCTTTCTGTGCGGACCATCAAGAATCATCTGGTCGCCGGTATAAGCGTGAACAGTGGTCATGATACCAGAGACAACAGGATAGGCATCATTTAAAGCCTTGGTCATCGGGGCTAAGCAGTTGGTGGTGCAAGAAGCAGCAGAAATGATCTTGTCTTCAGCAGTGAGGGTCTTTTCGTTGACGGAGTAGACAATGGTCTTTAAATCTTTGCCAGCAGGGGCAGAGATGACGACCTTCTTAGCTCCGGCATCGATATGAGCCTGAGATTTTTCTTTAGAGCAATAGAAACCGGTGCATTCGAGAACAACATCAACACCGATCTTTCCCCAAGGGAGATTCTGAGCCTTAGGTTCAGCATAGATGGTGATTTCCTTGCCATCGACAGTGATGGAACCAGGAACGACAACAGTCTTTCCGTCTTCACCAAAGACAGGTTCTTTGGAAGTGACGGTGTGGAGTTCCTGACCGATGACACCACAATAACCACGCTGGGCGGTATCATACTTTAATAAATTGGCTAACATCTTCGGGCTGGTGAGATCGTTGATAGCAACGATTTCATAACCTTCGGCATCAAACATCTGGCGGAAAGCCAAACGGCCGATACGTCCGAAACCATTAATTGCGACTTTAACTGACATTTTCAATATCCTCCTAGATACAACGATATTATATCCCCTTTTTATTCAAAATATACACATTTTTTGAATTTTTTTCTAATAATAGGGCTTACAAAATACAAAACGCACTTTGTGAGCGCGTTTTGAGGTATGTCAAAGGATAAAACGGGCGCTTATTGTGCATAATCGTTTTTGTGTTTTCAAATAAAAAGCGGCTATTTTTAAAAGAAATTGCAATTTTTTTAAAAAAATAGAAATAAAAAACGCGCAAAGTTTTGCACGTTTTTTCTTATGATTTGCTCATTTCTCGTTTTCACGCAGTTTACTTGCCTTTTCACGAATAGAAGAAAGGATGTGAACAACCCCGCTTTTGGTAATAGATATTTCTCCTAATGACGTGATGTATTCCGCAAGTTCGCGATAATTGAATTCTTTCTTTTCCATGCGGGCAAAGATGACTGACTGTGTCTTTTGATCAAAGACACCAATCGGTTCATGCGCTAAGACCAATTTGATATCTTCAATATCTTTTTCGGCTGTCTTTACTGTCTTATAGAAGTTTGCGGCATCGCAATTCGCTTGTCTGTTAGCGATGTTGATGTCGTCTTTCATGATACGAGCGTTCTCATATTCAAACATCGCTTCTGTCGCGTTGATATAAGAGAGAAAAACAGAAATTTGATCTGATTTTTTCAAGTAGATCACGTGTTTTTCACGGCGCTTAATATACTTAAACGCCATCGTTTTTTCTTCTTTAAAGCCGAGCAATTTACGTTTTAAAGCAAGGGCGTCACCCTTATCCGTAAATGCCATTTCTAAGAAATAAGATGTTTTAGAACTCGAGGGATTGTTCACTGACCCGTTTGCTAAAAAGCAACCGATGCAGAAAAATCTCAAATTCTTCTTGTGAAGACACACGCTTGGAACCATGCGTTCAAATCCATCTTTGAAAATTTCAAGATCTTCCATGACATCGTAAAGTTTTTTGTCTTCGACATAGACTAAATAAACTAGTCCTCTACCAAAACGAGCGACTTTTTCATAGCGGATAATTGGATTTAAATCATAAACTTCTTTCAAACAAGAATAAAGCAATTTCGCCACACTTGCAATTTCTGTATGAAGCATTAAAGCCGGCGTTTTTCCAAGAGAAAAGCTTCCGCCGTTACGAACAAAACCAGAAAGAATATACTTTTTCTCTTCTGTTTCATAGGTGTTGGTGGCAATTTCGTTTTTCACTTTTTTCGCAAACGCAATTTCTCTCGGCATACCGTCTCCTATACATTAATAATAATATAAGTCAAAATAGAAAATTTATAATTTTTGATAATCCTCGTGAATAAAGCTCGCTGCCAAAGCGCCATCGCTTGTCGCTGTGGCGACCTGGCGAAGCAATGTATCTCTACAATCGCCGACAGCATAAAGATTCTTTACTTTCGTTTCCAAATGATCATCTGTCACCAAAATACCTTTTTCATCCATCGCCTGCGGTATCTTGACAAAAGAAGTGTTCGCCATTTCTCCGACATAAAGGAAAAGACCAGAAATATCTAACGCTTTCTGCTCTCCTGTCTCTCTGTTTTCAACGACCATTTGTTCTAATGTATCGGTTCCTTTTACTAAGACAGGGACATAGGGAGAAAGAATGGTTGCATTTTCTTTCTTCTTCAATTGTTCGACAATACTTTCTTGTGCGCGATATTCATTTCTTCTAGCTACCAAAGTGACATGGGAACAGATGTCAGATAAATATAAGGCTTCTTCAAAAGCAGAATTTCCCGCTCCGATGACAGCGACGTTTTTATTTTTGAAAAAGTTTCCGTCGCAGATAGCACAACGGGAGATACCTCTCTTTTTAAAAGTATCTTCACCTGCAATTGGAAAAGGGCGTTCTCCTAGACCATTGGCAAGGATGACATAGCGATAATCCTTGCTGCCATAGGAGGTAGAAACCTTAAACGAGCCATCCTCGTTTAAAGAGACTTCCGTCACCTCTTCATAATTGACCTTAATATTAAATTTTGCTAACTGATCTTCTAAAGTCATGCCCAGATCCGGACCTTTGACAGAAAGAATGCCGGCATAATTTTCAATGCGTTCAGTCTTATTCACCTTGCCGCCGACCAATTCTTTTTCATAGCAAACCGGTTCCATTCCATAACGTTTTAAATAGATAGCAGCAGAGACTCCGGCAGGACCTAAGCCAACAATACAAACTTCATTATTGTTCATAAACAAAAGCTCCTTATGATTTTTCTTGATGAGATTCTTCTTGCAATTTTTCTCCTTTGTCCTTAAGTTTTGCCATAAAGTCGTCTTGTTCTTCTACATGCTTTTCTTCTTGATCCAAAGAAGGAACCTCAGTTTCTTTTTCTTCCACATGCAAAGTAGGCACTTCTAAAACATCGATAAACTGTCTCTTAAACGCTGGAACTTTATCAAATTTTCCTTTGCTGGCAAAATGATAAAGCACATGATTTAAAGCGATGAGCATTACGCCGATAACGACAAAAGCAATCGCCATATTAAGCGAGCGGTATGCGCCATCCTGACCACCGTCGACGCCCATAATAAAGCGCGGATTTCTCAAAGGTTCTAAGGCAGCGCGAATAATACCATATGCAATGAAATATGCAAAAGTGGAATCACCATAGCGATAGCGTTTACCAAATACAGCAGGTAAACCATGTGCAATTAAGAAATAAAACGCGATATTGATCACGCCTTCTACCAAAAACAACGGCGAGGCAATAGCACCACTTGGTACGACAATACCTGTACTTGCAGCAGTGACTTTAATATCATTCCAAAAATATACGCCCATCGGTAAATCGCCGTTTTGCATATTGTTCGTAATAAAGCTAGGTAAGAAATTCCAAGCGTCTTGAGAAACAAAGTGTCCAAAGACCTCTTGGTTGAAAAAATTACCCCAACGTCCAATCGCTTGTGCAATTAAAATGGTCGGAACCGCGTAATCCGCAAAGCGAAGCAAAGATCCACCTTTACGGCGGAAGACACAATACAACACGCCGACAAGAATGCCGCCAATTGCGCCTCCTTGAATCGCTAAGCCACCGCTTCGGATATCAAAAATATCCCAAAATGGGCGCCCTGCAAATTCATGCTGATAGGTGGCGATGACATACCAAATGCGCGCGCCGACAATTCCCGCTAAGAAAGCGATTGGAAACACAGTGTCAAAAAAGTGCATGTCGAAACCATCTTTGTGTGCGCGGTAATTAGAAATCAATAAAGCGACCAATGCGCCGCACAAAATGATGATGGCATAAAAGCGGATAAATGGGTTACCAAAAGGAAAACCCACAGGATAACCTAAAGCAGCAATATTCATAATTTTATTCCTTACTAGGATCCAAGACTAACTCTGGTCCCTTCTTATCGTCTTTGTTTAAATTAATATCCTCTTCCCGAATGGTGGAACGATTCAATCCCGCGACATAAGTCTCCATGCGCTTCTTTTCTTCCAAGTGTTTTTCTTGAATTTCTAACAGACGCTTTTGGAATTCATATCCCGTATCATAACCATCGTCTTTCAATTTGTAATTGGTGACAGCAGTCTCGATGATCTCTGCCATACTTCTCGCAGCAGAAACCGGCAACTTAAGAACAGGAACAGATTCATTGAGAATTTCCATGTGCTCGGTTTTCATTCCGATGCGCTCCAATGGCTGTTCCGAACTAAATTGTACCAAAGAAATAACCAAATCAATCTCTGAACGCTTAGAAAGTGAGTTGACACCAAACATACGAGAGACATTGATGATACCAATACCGCGAACTTCCATCATTCCATAAATCGTTTCCGGACAAGTTCCGATTAAGGTTCCTCTCACATCAGCGATATCAACGCGATCATCGGCAATCAGACAATGACCCTTACGAATTAAATCCAAAGAGATTTCTGATTTACCAATACCAGAATCTCCGATGATTAAAACACCGACACCATAAATTTCCAAAAGACATGCGTGCATCGCGGTGCGAGGCGCTAAAGCTTCTGATAAATAAATGTACATACTCGAACACAAGTCAGAGGTATCTTGATTTGCAGAAAAAAGCGGAACGTTTGTTTCCATTGCAGCTTTTAACACTGGATCGGGGATCGGATTGTTGTGACAAACAATGACTGCAGGTGTCTCTTTTGAAAATATCTTGAGGCAATTATGATAAATGAAATTCGGATCAGAATCTTTGATCAAGGCGATTTCTTTATTTCCTAAAAGCATGATGCGATCTTTTTGATAAAACTGGAACAAGCCCATCAGCTCAAGGCCGGGGCGATCTAATTCCGCAACCAAAACAGGACGATTGAGCGTCTTTAAATCACCGCTGATCACACGGAAACCAAAGTGGTTTGCCAATTCCAAACTAGTTAACATACAAAATACCTCGCCTAAGATATAACCTATTATAACAAATAAATAGACTTATTAATGTAGGTGATTTTTTCTTTTAGAAAATGTTTTTGCCTTATCCGTATTTCTTAGTGCATAGATTTCCGTAACAACGAGTTTCTCATATAAAATCCCACTTCGATTTTCATCGAAAAAAGATTGAGTTAAACCCTATTAAACTTTCATATTTTCAAAGGAATAAGTGACACAAAATGTGGAATTTTTTTGTTCAACAATATTTTTCTTTTTCCAATTCTCGCTTAAGATAAACTCCCGTATAAGATTCCGGACATTGGACAATTTCATCCGGTGTTCCTGCAAACACCACATTTCCGCCCTTATCTCCGCCTTCCGGACCTAAATCAATGATGTAATCACAAGATTTGATGACATCTAAATTATGTTCGATCACAACGACAGTATTTCCCGCATCGACAAGACGGTTTAAGACAGAGATCAACTTTTCAATGTCATATGGATGTAAGCCCGTTGTCGGCTCATCTAAAATATATAACGTGCTGCCGTCAGAACTTCTTTGTAATTCGTTAGCAAGCTTGACACGCTGCGCTTCACCACCAGAAAGAGTGGTGGACGATTGACCTAATTTCATATATCCTAAGCCGACATCCACTAAAGTCTGAAGTTTCTTTCTTATACTTGGTTGACTTTCGAAGAAGGTCAACGCCTCAGAGATACGCATATCTAAAACTTCATAAATATTTTTGCCCTTATAATGCACTGAAAGAACATCGTCAGTGTATCTCTTGCCATGACAAACATCACATTCTACATAAACATCAGGCAAGAAGTTCATCGAAATGCGTTTTACGCCTTCACCTTGACAAGCTTCACATCTTCCCCCTTTGACATTGAAAGAAAACATTGACTTTGTCATACCTTTCATCTGCGCGTCTTTTGTCATAGCAAACACTTCGCGTATATCGTCAAAAACTTTTATGTATGTGGCAGGGTTGCTTCTTGGAGTTCTTCCAATAGGTTCCTGAGATACATTGATGACTTTTGTAATTAGATTTGCATTTTGAATACCGTTGCAAAGCGTCTTTTCGCTCTTTAAACCAAGTTCTCCGCGAATCGTTTTATACAAAACCTCATCAATCAAAGAAGACTTGCCGCTACCAGAAACACCAGTGACGCAAGTAAAAACAGAAAGAGGAATAGAAACATCGATATGTTTTAAATTGTGACAATAGGCGTTTTTAATTTTGATTGTCTTACGATAACTGCGGCGTTTTGCCGGCACAGGAATCATTTTCTTTCCGGAAAGATATTGGCCGGTTAATGACTGATCGTCTTTTAATAGATCGCTTGGTTTGCCGGCAAAGACAACTGTTCCGCCTTGATCGCCAGCTCCTTTTCCAATATCGACAATATAATCTGCACTCAAAATCGTATCTTCATCATGCTCGACAACAATAAGAGAATTTCCAAGATCGCGCATTTCCTTTAAGGTGTTGATCAATTTGTCGTTATCACGCTGATGCAAACCGATGCTAGGTTCATCCAAAACATATAAAACACCGGTTAAGCGGCTTCCGATTTGTGTCGCCAAACGAATGCGTTGGCTTTCGCCACCAGAAAGAGTGGATGCTTCGCGCGCTAAGGTCAAATAATCCAACCCCACATCAATTAAAAACTTCAAACGATTCTTAATCTCGGTGATCACAAGCGAGGCGATCTTTAACTGCATTTCTGTTAAAGTGAGATTGTTTAAAAAGGCATAGATGTTCTCTAAAGACATCGAGCAGAGCTCGTGGATGTTTAATCCTCCGACACGAACAGATAAAACAGCGTCATTTAAACGAGCACCATGACAAGTAGGGCACTCTACTTCAGACATAAAACTGCTGTAATATTCTTTCATCCATTCCGATTTGGTCGAATAGTAAAGACGATCAATACGCGCCTTTAATCCTTCGGTTACATTTTTGACAATTTGACTACCGCCACTGGATTCATAAACATACCGAACCGGTTCTGGCGGGCCATAAACAAGAATATCTTTTTGGCGTTTGGTCAATTGCGAAAATGGAACTGTCGCAGATATACCGTATTTTTTCATCACTGCATAGATATCGTTCCACTCTATCGTTTCCTGGTTTTTAGGAAGACATGCGATGGCGCCGTCTTTAATAGACAGAGATGGATCCGGAATCATCAAGGCAGGATCTGCTTCAATTCTAACTCCAAGCCCATGACAATCCGGACAACAACCTAATGGGTTGTTAAATGAAAAAAGTCTCGGTTCTAACGGCGGAATTGTAAAACCACAAATTGGGCATGATTGATGTTCACTGTACAATGTCTCTTTTCCGTTGATGTCGATAGTGACATAACCGTTTGCAAAATCCAAGGCAGTACGAAGGGAATTAAACAAGCGATCATCGTTTTCTTTATTCAAAATCAAACGATCGATTGCAAAGGCAATTGTATGCTTAAAATTCTTATCTAAAACAGGAATTTCTTGATAGCGTGTCAACGGTTTGTCATCGATTTTTGCACGATAAAAACCAGCGTTGAAAAACTTTTCTATCGTTGCGACATGCGTTCCTTTTTCATTGATGACAACAGGCGCATAAATTGTAACTTTACTTCCTTCTTCTTGTTCTTTCACTGCGTTGAAGATTTGCTGAAGCGAAGAAGCTTGGATCGGCGTGTGGTGTATCGGACAATAACTTACGCCAATACGAGCATATAAAAGACGCAAATAATCATAAATTTCCGTAACGGTTCCTACTGTAGAACGCGGATTATGAGAAGTTGTCTTTTGATCGATAGAAATCGCAGGGGATAACCCATCGATGCTATCCACATCCGGTTTTGAAAAGTCACCCAAAAACATACGGGCATAAGAAGAAAGCGATTCAACATATCTTCGTTGTCCTTCGGCAAAAATCGTATCGAAAGCAAGTGTTGACTTACCGCTTCCTGAAACGCCGGTAAAGACAACTAAAGAATCTTTTGGAATCTTAACGTCGATGTTTTTAAGGTTGTTTTCACGGGCTCCCTTGACCACAATATAATCTTTATAATTTGTCATAGTGTTTTTCATTACTTTACTATTTTACTAAAATTAATATTTATTGTCATGAAAAATGGTTGCGTATAAAAAGGGATGCGCAACATCTTGCGTCATCCCTTTAAATCAACAGATAGATTACGTCTAGTAAAGAAGACCATCTTCTTTTAATGAATCTACGTTTCCTTCAATCAGCGGTTTCACAAAGTCGAGATAGCTTTCTAAAATATTATCCCCTTCTTCGTTGATGTAACAAAGAGGCAATGAACTTGCACTTTTACGGCAATCTTTTAAATCTATCTTGCCGTATTTTGCCTGATAAGGATTGGAAGAGACACGCTCAATAGTAATCATTTTTCCGCTGTCTTCCAACGATGTATAATAAGCTTCTTTTCCCACTTCATACGCTTCATCAGAATCGCATTTGGAAAGCATAAAAGAAGAAGCGCGGTTTAACACAGATAACTCAAGATATCTTGCAGGATATCCTTTTTGAGCAAAGAGAGAACAAAGATAAGAAGAAACACCACCGACTAAAGTGTTGCCAAAGACATCCTTGCTCTTTCTTGTAGAAGCGATCAACTGGCGATTCTTATCTTTAATTCCTTCCGATACTACAATTATACAGTGCCCTTTTTCTTCATAAGTACGAATCGCTTTTTCCATGAAGAGATCCACATCAAAGTCCACTTCAGGGACATAAATATAGTCAGGAGCCATATTGCGCAAAGAAGCAAGAATTGCACTTGCAGCCACAAATCCGGCATCTCTTCCCATCGTTTCAAGGATGAAAATTTTACTTTTTTTGTAAGAGTATTCATCATAGGTTGCTGCAATAAGCGCATTGGCGACAAATTTTGCAGCAGTGCCAAATCCCGGAGTGTGATCACATCCAAACAAATCGTTATCAATCGTTTTAGGAACGCCGATGACATGGCATTCATAATCGTATTTCTTACAGTACGAATCGATCTTAAAAGCCGTATCCATCGAGTCATTTCCACCGTTACAATAGACATAACGAATCTGATATTCTTTTAAAATTTCAATCACTTCTTTTCCGATTGGATCATCTAAATCATCCGGAAGCATCTTGCGAATGGATCCAAAGTGCGCACCTGGTTCGTAACGGAGATAGGAAAGGGAAGATTCCACCTTCTCTAACGATTTGTTTAAGAGAGAAGAGATACCATAACGCGAGACATAAAATACATCTTCTCTTTTTTCTTTTAAGAAGGTTTCATATAAGCCTAAAAAAGATGTGTTGATGACAGCGGTAGGACCGCCAGATTGCAAATAAACGACATTACCTTTGCTCTGATTCATATTACTTTACTCCTTTGACTCTGTTTGTTGT
Organism: uncultured Mollicutes bacterium; assembly: GCA_900539865.1. GTDB lineage: Bacteria > Bacillota_I > Bacilli_A > RFN20 > CAG-288 > Enterosoma. Next base: position 21,916 of record UQDS01000003.1, read on the forward strand.
TCAGCTTCCCGCTCTAATCTAAGACGCTTTTTATCGTTTCTTTTAACGGCTGCAAAATAGATGACAAAGAGGAAATAAATAAACGCGCCGAATAAAGTGATCATACCGCCTAATTTAAAGTAAGGTGTCGCATAAGATACGACATAGTCTACCTCGCCAGGTTCTGCGATAAAGCCGATAAAACCGCCTTGTGCCTTATAAGTCTGCACTTCTTTGTACTTCGTCTTACCGTCTTCATCTTTCGTGATCTTTTGCACGGTCCAGCCTTTTTGAAGCGGTATGTTAAGAACGACAAAACGTGCTTCATCATAATTTGTAGAGAAATAAGTTTCGTTTTCGTTGCGTTTCGAAATTTGAATCGCGTACTTCTTCAACTCATCAATCGCTCTTTGATAATCGCTGTTACGAGTGATATAAACATAAGGTTTGCTCAAATAACACGGATCGTTTTTATTTCCTTCTTTCACAATGCCTAAAATTTTGGAAACGGGGCGATCAACATAATAGCCATGCGCCGTTTTATATTTGACCGTATCTCCAGAATGTTTGGCAAAGGAAATCAGATGATCGTTTTCATCAAAGAATCTCCACTCGATTTGATTTCCAGAGAAGATGGAGATATAACTTCCCGTCTCTGGCTTTGTCGGATCAGCATCCGGACAGAAAACTGTCTTGTTGCCTTTTCCGTCATAGGGGGTCAATAATATCTTGGAGTTATATAAGACGTTCTTATCAAAAGTATTGCTATCGAAATCAATGATTGTATCTGCGGGGCGAATACCGTTTGCGTATTCCCAAGGGTGTTCTTGCTTATACTGCTCTAAACATGAAGTGTCATACGGTTTTTCCGGATCACACTGAGCATATTCTCCACTGGGACGACTTTCGGTCGCTGGCCAGTTTGCAGCGTAAACTGTCACTTTCATTTTGGCAAGAGAACTTGCAGAAGAAGAGTAAATTTGAATCGGTTTGGAAGGCTTCGGATGAGAGGTGTCATAAATATAATCAATCGTAGGATCATAAGGGACATAATCTTGGTTGACAGAAGAGATCATATTTTGGAATTCTTTTGCCTGATCTTTCAATTTCGGTCTATCCTTTAAAATATCTGTCGTGGGATAATTGTCGCCAAAGAAGTTGACTTTACCAGCAGAAAATTTATTTTCAAAGACAAATTTATTGAAATCTTCATCATCGAGCATAGCCGAACGAAGTAAAGGATATTCATTGATATCTTCATATAGATTGTAGACAAAAGGATCATCGGCTTGTTTATAGTTGAGATTTGTGGCTAACCAAGCAGAATTTATAACAGAGTCGAAAGAGAAGCCAAGATCGATGAAATTCGTGTTGACATATAAAGATTTTGTGCACTCATCACTTCCTAATAAATCAAGCAGTTCACTGGTGTAATTGACGTCCAACAGCTCTTTTTCTTCTTCCGTAAGATCCAAGATATTCTTATAACCATAAGGAATATCATAATCGCTTGCCCAGACAGCATAACCATTTGCGTCGTTGCGATAAGGATATGCTCTCGGCGTTGCTAATGTAGGATTGGTGCCATCGACAAAATTAGGATCGACCCGATTGAGCAAATAATATTTTGTACCTAAGAAAGTTTCTAAGTTCACACGGCGATTATAAATACCCATAGACCAGTTGCGATATCCATGCGGAATACGCGAACGATCTAAGAAATCTTGCGCACCAAAAGGATAGACAGAATGAAATGCCGCCAAGCCAGAATATCCTTCTCTGATAGAAACGTTTGGATTATTTCTTGTTGCAGACGTGTTATAGATACGATAATAGTCCTCGTTGTTTTCTGACTCTTTTAACATTTCTACAATTCTTGTTTCAATAGGATAATCTTCCATTTTAGAGATGTTGGACAAGCCGTGACCGTAAATGGTAGCATTCGCCATGATGACAATATTCAACGACATCAAGCCTAAGGTGGTTACACCAAAAGCTTTTCGATGGAAAAGCGGCCTCATCACAAAGTAACAAACCGCTAAGAAAATACTGGAAAAGACAATCAAAAGCATCTTGTCATCCCAATAGGATCCGCTGAAGCGATTCGGATTTGCTTCCACTTCATAAATAAGGAGATAACAAGCGACTACATATAAGGCGGAAACAACCACCATAGATAGATCCATGAAAGAAGTCGGTATTTTTTCTCGTTTCTCTAATGTCAAACAATTCCAAGTGATCATGTATGAGATGGGAATGATGAAAAAGCGAGCATAAGGAACGGTAAAAGCAGAGAAGAGATAGAAACCAATCGGTGTCATCGTCAAGGTTCCAATACCGATAAATCCCAAAATATAAGAGATTTTCTTTTCGCGGAACGCATCGAAAAGTGAAACAAAAGTCAACAGTAACATCGGCGTAGTTGCATAAAGAGAACCAGCGAGATTATCGTAATAATTCACATTGAGCAAGTTCGAGCTATAACAATCGTCAGCCATAAACAAGAAGTTTAAAAGAGGAGTCACTTGATTATGTTGCTGACTTTTTGGGAAAAGGAAGAGCGCATGCAAAAGCTCTCCGAAAGAATTGCTTCCTAAGAGCGTGTCTAGATAAGAGCTTTCTTCCACTCGAGGCATACCCATAGCGACGTTCATGCCCGGCAAAAGGACAAAGGCTCCTAAGAAGACCGCGACAATAAACGCCATCATTCCAACGCCTAATGTGGCCATATTCTCACCATAGGTGTGTTGATTCATTCTTTGGAAATAACGGAACATCGCATAAAGGAATGCGCCGATCATATAAACAACCATAAAGAAATAACTCGTCATGGCCACCAAGAAGAAGCCCATCATAAAGATGCGCGGATCATTGCGTCTTAAAATACGTTCAATGCCTAAGAACACCAAGGGCAAAAACGCGACAGAAGAGATGAAGTGGAACCAAAGATAAACCATCGAATAACCAGAAAAGGCAAAAGCCAATGCGCCGATTGTTCTATTGCGACTGGAAAGTTTAAACTCGCCAAGATACCAATAGAAGAGCATTCCGGCAACCACCATTTTTGGAACAAAAGATAATCCCTGTAAAACCAAAAGCCAGGAGCGAGGGAAAATGAGCATCGCTAAAAAGAAGGGGTCAAAAATATAATAAAAAGAGTTTCCCCCAATATTGTCTATTCCTAAAAATGTTGTTCGGTCCCACTGCGGGAAAACGCCTGTCCTGAAGAAATAGTGCCAGTCGTCATACCCGTTGAACAAAAACGTCATTTCTTGCATGGAGTAATCTCCGCCAAGAGGTACCGTAAAACCATTGCGCACCCACGTGAAGATGAAACAAAGATTAGCGACAACAAGAAGCCAATAGAAGCACTGCATCGCTCCCTTAGGATGAAGAAAGGCATCTTTGATTTTTCGTCCAAAGGCAGAAATAGATTGACTGATTTGAGAAACGACATCGCGTGTTTTTTCTTTTATTGCCTGTGTATCCATTTCAATAACCCATATGTATATATATTAAAACATTTATAGACCTGTTTTCTATCATAAAAATATCGCTTTCTATCCTAAAGAAGCAAGTTTGCTGTTATACTAAGAGCATGCATATACACAAATTGCTCGATTGGACCAAACGCTATCTCTACTCCTTCTTTTATCCGCTCACATTAGCGTTACTCGCTTTTCTCATCTGGCTTACTCCCGGAAACTGGTCTTATATACCGGCGAGCGTCTTTAGTTTGCTCAGCTTTTTACCCTTGCTTGGAAATAAAGGAAAACCCTATTTACCAGTGACTCTCTTTTTAATCACTGTTTCTAACCAAGAGTTTAGACTCGATCAAATCCCTGGGACACTCTTACTTACCGGCGTCTGTGCAATCCTTTCAGGTATGACGTTCATCCTTGTATATAAAAAGAAAATGGTTTTAGGAAAAACATTCCTTTCTGTAACCGCAATTTTTGTTGCTTTCGCATTATCTTATATTTATAACATGATTCTTAACCGCTCCTATGACTTCAATAGTTTTGCCTATATTATGTTAGCGATGCTCGCTGTTATTGTCTCAGTCTTAATCGCAACAGTCTTAGGCAGAGAAGAATCTTTAACCTATTTGTCTATGACGATTGCCCTACTTGCAATCATCATCACGCTAGAGAGTTTCACAACGATTCTCTCAACGCAAGGATTTGGTTATGCTGGTCCTGATTTTGCACTCGGTTGGACTAAAAATCTCGGTACCCCCTCAACCTTCCTTGTATGTTCTTTGCCTTTTTTCAGCATTTTAATCAACAAAAAACAATATCTTTATATTCTCGGTGAACTCTTTGTCCTCTTCGGTATCTTCATTCTCTCTTCCTACAGCGCCATCCTTTGCCTCACCATTTCCATTTTCCCAATGATTTTCCTCACCTTTAGAAACGAAGGTAAACGCTACCCTTACTTCATTCTTGTCTCCATTTTAATCACCGCTGCCGTCTTATCCAGCATCATCTCTTACGACCCTGTTTTCAACAAGAATTTCATCAACGCAATCCGCAGCTTAAATTTACACAGCTCTTATCCCGATGGACGTCTTAGCATTTATCAAGAAGGCTTTGCTCAATTTATCAACAGCCCGCTCTTCGGTGTCTCTATCGCCGGAAGAGTCAATGAGGGTGTTGCAATCCTAGCAAAGAACACTGTGCTTTCTAGCATGGTCTTAGGCGGCTTTCTCGGTTTGATTGCCTACGTTGGCTTTTTGATCAATCTCTACGTTGTCATATTCAAAAAGAAATGTAAAGAACAGCTGCTTTTCTTCCTCTTTGTCATCATGGTTCAAATCATTGGTATTGTCGACAACTCCTTCTTTGAATTACCCGTCTTGCTTCTCTTCTTAACCGCTCTTTCTACTTATCAGATGTCCAACAGACCACAAGACGCTGTAGTGTATCAAGAGAGTTTCGAATTGAATCATTCTGAATTATTGGATAAAAGATAAAAAACGTGACGAGATATTTCACTCGTCACGTTTTTCTTTTTTTGTAATTCTAAGAGATCGTTTTACTCATGTATACGATCTATATTTTTATAAAAGCCCTTACATCAAAACAAAAAATAAATTTTTCTTTTAAAGAAACCGCTTTTATACAAAGTTTGTTCTAAAATTGATGTTTACAAATAAAGAACAACTGCTTTATTTATTTCTAAAAAATCCGATAGTTATCGCATTTTATTAAAATTAATAATTGTAAAAATTTTTTTAAAATTAAAACATAAATTTTTTTGCAAAATTGCTTGACATTATCTTTATAACCTAGTATATTTATATTCGCGTTCAGGGAAAACTTGATACGCCTAAAATTGATAATAAGTTCCAACATAAAAATTCCTTTTGCTCTCTCCGCTATGCATCTGCGTAGCGGAGTTTTTTTATGTTCTTTTACAACAGAGATAAAAATTCTAATTATAATATATAAAGAAAATCAAGGAGAAGCACCTATGACAAAAGAATACAGCTATGGCGCCGTCGTATATAAAAGAGAAAAAGATGTGTTATTCATTTTATTAGAGTATATGAAATTAGGGCACATTTCTCTTCCAAAAGGTCACATTGAAAAAGGAGAAACGCCAGAAGAATGTGCTCTCCGCGAAATCAAAGAAGAAACTTCTTTAGACGTCAACTTGAACACTGACTTTCAATACACTATCACCTATTGTCCTTTTCCTAACGTAAGCAAGGACGTCACTTTTTTTCTAGCCACTCCTAAGACAGATAACCTCACACCCCAATTGGAAGAAGTGAATCGCGTCAGCTATGTGGAAGCAAGCGAGGCGTTAAAGTTGCTCACACACGAATCTGACAAAGAGGTATTAACCAACGCTTTGCAGTATATCCAATCTCACGACCTATAAACCGCCGTTCAATCAGCGCGTTATTCCATGCACCTTCATGAATAGAAGGTGCTTTTTTCTTTCTTTTTTTCAACACTCGTACAAGAGTGTTCAAAAGTCAATTTTATTCATTCTTCTCAAGTGAAAAAGAGACACCCTTCATCCCCTTTTTCACCCCGCCTTTGCTATAATAAAAACAAGTTACTTTTGAGGCGGAAAACATGAATCAATACACATTAAGCAAATGGGCCGATCTTTTATTAGATACCGGAAAAAGAAACAATCTTATCAATTTTAACAGCAACACCGCAAGCAGCGTAGAAATCATACAACCGAATTTTCAAAGTGTTTTTGATGCCATAAAACATCGTCGAACCTTAGAAATTTATAACCCAAAAAGTATCTTTGATGAAGACGACGGCAGTCTGAAGAAAGAAGTGAACATTCCCCGTCAAGAATATATTCGCATCCACGGATTTAAATTAAAAGGAAGACAAGTCTTAATTTATCATCCTCTTTACAACCCCATTTCTTCCATCAAAGGCTTAAAGAAAAAAGCAGCATCTGTCATTGAAGAAACAGGTATCAACATCCTGTATATGGCGTTTGGCTTTGTCAATTGGAAAGAGAAAGATAACAGCGAAGACATCATGAGCGCTCCTTTGCTTTTGGTTCCCATTTCCATCAGCAACGAATCTGCTATTTCACCTATTTGCATCAATGTTATTGAAGATGATATTCTCACTAACCCAACTTTTGTTTATAAACTGCAACAAGAATATGGAATATCTTTGCCGGAATATGAAAATGAAGAGGACGATGACGTCCTTCATTATTTACATAAATTAGAGGACATTTTCCTTAAGCTCGATTGGCATATTGATTATTCGTGTAAAATTGCGCTTTTCTCCTTTCAAAAGCTCAATATGCACAACGACTTAAAGGATAACTGCGATATCATCATGGAAAGTCCAAATGTTCGCGCTCTTTCCGGTGAATCCATCTCTCAAGGAAATTTAAGTCCAATATCAATTGAAAAATCAACGAATCCGCTGATTGAGTTACACAATGTTGTCGATGCGGATTCAAGTCAGATCGAAGCGATTGAAATGGCAAAACAAGGAAAGAGTTTTGTCTTACAAGGTCCTCCGGGAACCGGAAAAAGTCAAACGATCACCAACATCATTGCCGAATGTCTTTACGATGGGAAAAAAGTTTTGTTTGTCTCAGAAAAAATCGCAGCATTGAATGTCGTTTATGACAAATTAAAGAAAGCGAAATTGTCTGAATTTTGTTTGGAATTACATAGTCATAAAGCAAATAAAAAAGACTTTATTCAACAGCTCTATGACACTCTTCATTTACCAAAATACGAATTAAAAGAAGATGCGTTAAACGAATTGGAAACGCTAAAAAATGCACAACAACAATTGGATGAATATGACCATCAACTTCATCTGATCCATCCAGAGATGAACGAATCCGTCTACCAAATGCACGAAGAATATAACAAATATAGTCATACACCCAACAGCAATTATTTAATACCGGATATTGCCTCTAAAGACAAAGAATATCTTTTAAAAGCCGAAGAGCTGTTAAATCACTATGTCAGCTTTATCTCAACGCTTGGTTACGACTACCACCAAAGCATATTCTACGGTTTCCAAATTCAAAACACATCACAAAGTTCATTAAGTTCGTTATATCGCGACTTTACTCAATCGCGTCTTTACATAGAAAAAATCGATCAAATAAACGATAAAATTCTGCCTGAGTACGGCCTTAAAATCCGCAATCTAGAGACACTCGATACCATTGAATCCCTTATTCTCTTAATAAAAGACAGTCAGTTCATCATCCCTGAAGATTTTGAAATAAACACCTTAAATGACAATATAAATCTCTACCAAAAATTCAAGGGTACATTAGACTTATACAATGATAGAACACAAAAATTAAATGAGCATTTTAACAAAGGTATATACGAATTAAACGGAAGAGAATTAAAAGAAAAATTTGAAGATAAATATTCAAATTGGTTTAAGCGTTTCTGCAGTCGCAAGTATAAAAAAGACCGTAAAGAAATTCGAGTGCATCTACTAAATCCCGATGAAAAACTTAACTTCAAGTCTCTGAAAAATTATGCCGAAATACTCTTTGATTCCCAAAGCGCAAGAAATCAATTTGACAAACTTGTCGCCAACCCTGCTTTTACCATCACCGAAGGTTTTCGCGGATTGCAAAGCACATTCGACGACGCTTTAGAAGAGCTTACGAAATTAAAGACACTTCTTTCTTCCTTAGGTTTTGAAACAAATCTCTCTACACTTACCTATCAACAGTTTGTCACGGAAAAGGGCGAATTTAAAGCAATCGGAGAGGAACTAGAGCAATTACATCTCACTTATGGCGAATCCTTCCAACGCATTAACGACGCTTTCGACACGAATCTTTTCAACCCGAGAAAACACACGCTAGAGCAGTTGAAATATCATTACCAGCAGATGTCTGATCAAATCGAAAAGCTACCAGATTGGTGTCATTTCTTACAAGATTTAACAAGAATGAGAGAGCTCGGTGTCTCTTCTTATTTAGATACATGCTTAAAAGAAAAAGTTCAAAAAGAACACATTGTATCTATGTATCACAAACAGTTCTACGTCCAATGGATGGAGCATTTGATTCACCTAGATCCCGTCTTGTCATCTTTCTATCGTCTCCCCCATGACGAAGCGGTAAACGTCTTCCAAAAAGAAGACAAAATAAACTTTGAAATTAACAAATCTAAGATTAAATCCAAGCTCTCTTTCACTCGTCCTGATTTGAGTCTCGTCATTCCGGGAAGCCCCACAGCAACCGTCTTAAGAGAGGGAGAAAAAAAGAGAAAGATTAAAAGCATCCGAACACTTCTTGCAGAAGTTCCGGAGACCATTCAAAACATCAAACCTTGTTTTCTTATGTCCCCCTTAAGTGTCAGCACCTATTTAAGCCCTCATATGAAATTCGATGTCGTCATCTTTGACGAAGCCTCTCAAATCTTCCCACAAGATGCCATTGGAGCCATTTATAGAGGCAATCAACTCATTGTTGTCGGTGACTCTATGCAAATGCCTCCAAGTAACTTCTTTAACACGATTCGCGTCAGTGATATCGACGATAAAGATGAAGATGAAAACCTCTCAGATTATGAATCCATTTTAGATATTTGTTCTTCTATCTTCCCCCACAAGCAACTCCGATGGCATTATCGAAGCCGCAATGAGCAATTGATTGCCTTTTCCAACAAGAATTATTATCACAACAACCTCATTTCTTTCCCTTCTTGTCAAAAGGATATTAGAGAAGATGTCGGTGTCGACTACATTTACACCGCAGGTACTTTTGACCGCAAGAGTAAAACAAATCGATTAGAAGCAGAGAAAGTAGTAGACCTTGTCTTCCAACACATAAAGAAACACCCTGCGCAAAGTCTCGGTGTTGTCGCCTTTAGCATCGCGCAACAAAGCTTGATTGATCGTCTCATTCACAAACGTCGCGTTCTTTCTCCCGAGACAGAAAGTTTCTTCCGTTCTGATGTAGCGGAGCCTTTCTTTGTTAAAAATCTCGAAACAGTGCAAGGCGATGAAAGAGATGTCATCATTTTCTCTACCGCGTATGCCAAAGATAGCTCAGGACATTTTAGTCTCAATTTTGGTCCGTTAAACAAAGAAGGCGGCGAAAGAAGACTCAACGTTGCTATCACAAGAGCAAAGATCAACATAAAATTAGTAACCTCCATGCACGAGAGCGACATCGATCTCTCCCGCACCGGATCACTTGGTATTAAATTGATCAAAGAATATCTTGATTTTGCAGAACACGGACAAAAAGCGCTCAATTTATCCGCATTCGATAAAGAGCAAGAACAACATACCAGCGTCGAAAATGAAATTCGCGATTTCCTCGCTCAAAAAGGTTATAAATCCGACATCAAAGTCGGATATTCTTCCTTTAGAGTAGACATTGCCATTAAGCATCCTAAAACAGACGATTATTTCTTTGCTATTGAGATGGATGGCCCAAGTTATCATCAGTGCCAAAACACGAGAGATAGAGAACGTCTACGCCAAGAAGTGTTGGAGAATATGGGTTGGAATTTCTATCGTATCTGGACGCCAGATTGGTTTAGCAACACCGCAGCAGAAAAAGAAAGACTCTTGGAATATTTGACGAATACCGTAAATAAAACGATTTCTTTTAAAACCACAAATGAATCTAAAATTATTCCAATATTTGAACAAGAAACAAACGTTGGTTTTTTTTTCCCAAGATATAAGATGTCAGATGTAATTGACATGTATAGAAGTCACGATAACGATCCCTACAAAACGATGAAAGCAATCATAGAAGCCGAGGCGCCAATCAACAAAGATTGGTTGATAAAGAGAATGCTTCCTCTTTTCCAACGCGACCGCATCAACGATGCCATTCGCGATACTTTCCAGATGTACACCTATCAATTAGAAGAAGACAATATCTTCTTAATCGATGATTTCTTCTATTGTGGTGAAACGCCAGAGATATCGATGCTTCGCGTCCCTTTAGGAAGTAACCCTCGCGACTTAAAACACATCAGCATTTACGAAATTGCAGGTGCATTAGAAAAGCTGATTCAAGTCAATAAAACAGTCAATAAAGATAGTCTCTTCCACGCGATTGTCGATCTTTTAAACATTTCAAGACTCACAGAAAACGTCGAGAATCGCTTAGCAGAAAGTCTCAGTTTGATCCAAGATGAAATCGATATTAACGATAATGTGATTCGTTGGATCGATTAAATTTCTCACCTCAAAGAAAAAAGGTCATCCCGAAGGATGGCCTTTTTATTTATTAGAGAAGAATTAGAACTTTCTGTTGCAGAAAGACTTAATGCCTAAGTATTCAGCCTGTTCGCCGAGTTCTTCTTCAATGCGGAGAAGCTGGTTATACTTAGCCATACGATCGGTTCTAGAAGCAGAACCAGTCTTGATCTGGCCAGCGTTGACAGCGACAGCTAAGTCAGCGATGGTTGTATCTTCAGTTTCACCAGATCTGTGAGAAACCATGCAGGTGTAGCCGTTAGTCTGAGCAAGACGGATAGCATCTAAAGTTTCAGTGAGGGTGCCGATCTGGTTGACCTTGATCAAAACAGAGTTAGCAACATCGCTGGTGATACCCTTCTGAACGAAGGTGGGGTTTGTGACGAAGAGATCGTCGCCAACGAGCTGAATCTTCTTACCAAGTCTCTTGGTGAGTTCAGCCCAACCTTCCCAATCGGATTCGGCAAGGCCGTCTTCGATAGTGATGATGGAAGGATAATCAGAAACTAACTTTTCGAGGAACTGGATCATTTCTTCGGTGGTCTTCTTGCCTTCGCCAGACTTGACGAGGTTGTAGACACCATTGCCTTCATAGAATTCAGAAGAAGCAACGTCCATACCTAAGAAGATTTCTTTGCCGAGTTCATAGCCAGCGTTCTTGACAGCTTCAGCAATCAAAGCTAACGGTTCTTCATTACCGTTCTTGCAAGAAGGAGCGAAGCCACCTTCATCGCCGACACCAGTTTCATAGCCGTGTGCTTTCACGACTTTCTGGAGAGCATGGAAGCATTCAGTACCAGCTCTTAAAGCTTCACGGAAAGTCTTGAAACCAGCAGGAATGATGAAGAATTCCTGGAAGTCAACAGAAGACTGAGCGTGAGCACCGCCGTTGATGACGTTCATGCAAGGGGTCGGAATGACCTTGGCGTTGGTTCCGCCAATATATCTATATAAAGGCATATGGAGGGAATCAGCAGCAGCATGAGCAACAGCGAGAGAAACGCCTAAGATAGCATTTGCACCGAGGTTCTTTTTGAACGGGGTACCATCTAACTTGAGCATAGTTTCATCAACTAAAGTCTGATTGTAGGCATCTAAGCCAATGACTGCGGGAGCGATCTTGGTGTTGACGTTTTCAACAGCCTGTAAGACACCCTTTCCGCCGAATCTGGATTTATCACCATCTCTAAGTTCAAGAGCTTCGTTTTCTCCAGTGGATGCACCAGACGGGACAATTGCTCTTCCTCTGGTACCATCGTCTAATAAGACTTCAACTTCAACAGTAGGGTTACCACGAGAATCGAGAACTTCACGTCCATGAACATTAATAATCTTTGCCATTTTACAAATTCTCCTTTATTACGTTCATTACACATTTTACCAAAAAATACATTTTTTGTTAAGAGATAATCATATGTTCTTTTTATAAAATTATCTTTAAATTAATTCTAATCGACATGACAAAGAATCATTTTATAAATCGCAAATAAATAATAAAGCAATTATAAAAAAGCTCTGTGATACCGTCTTGTAGATTCATAGAAAAATATTTTAAAAGCAATTTATCAAAAGCGAATAAAAACACTTGAGCAGCAGATAAAACTTGTATGAAAAATAGACGTCTTAGAAACCGAAAAAACGCCAAAGAGACAAGGTGCATTGAGCCAAAACATTTTCAAAAGAAAAAAAAGCATCCCCTAAAACAAGTAAAAAAAGTAATTGGAAGAGAACCCAAACAGAAAAAAGAGATCAAATATACTATTGGTCGTATATACAAGTTTTTTTCAATCTCCATAACTAAAAATAAATGTAAGCCCTATTATTTTGTTACATATTCCGTTTTTTGTAAAAAATACAGATAATTTTGAGACACTGAATATTAAGCATTCAACAATATTTGTCTAAAATTTGCTGCATTTTTTTAATTGAACAATATTCATTTTTTGTTTTATTTCCGTTATTTTAGCCATTTTATGTTAAAAGCAACTTATAATATTATTAATGTTTTTTTCTTTTAGTTCTGTTTCTGTTTTTAATAGACATTATATATAATATGGTAAAAATGCATTTTTAAGAAAAACATATTTTTAGATATTATATTTGCAAAAACTTCGACAGTTGTGGTGTTTTAATCACATATGAAATGAAATATATATGTCGATTTTGCAATTTCCTAAAAGTTTACAAATTAAAATTTTTTTATTACAATTGTAAGCGGTTCAAAATGAAAAATACTACAGAGAGAAACATGGGGGCTATCCCAAGACTACGGTTAAGTGGTGTAGCGCTTCCCATATTTGCCCTTCCAAGCAACTATGGCATCGGAACCATTGGAAAATCGGCAAAAAAATTCATCGCTTTTCTATCCGATTCGGGCTTCTCATATTGGAGTATTCTCCCATTAGGACCAACGTCTTTCTGTGACTCTCCTTTTCAATCTGTCTCAAGCCGTGCCCTTAATCCTTATTTAATAGATTTAGATGATCTTATTGAAAAAGGTTTATTGAAGAAGAGAGATCTCTCTTCTATCAATTGGGGTGATGATCCACTACATATCGATTATCAGAAGATTTTCGAAAATAGGATTCCGGTCTTGAAAAAAGCGTATCGCCGCTTTAAAAAAGGTCAAGGGGACTATCAGCGAGGATACACGGTCTTCCTACGTAGCAAAAAATTCTCCGACTTTGCCTGCTTCATGGTATTGAAAGAGAAAAACCACGACTGTTCCTGGGTCGACTTCAAAACGCCTTACCAAAATTATTCGCCTTCTGCTTTCCGTCAATTCAAAAGAACGTATCGCGATGAAATCGAATTCTATGAATGGACCCAATATATATTTTTAAAACAGTGGGGAGATCTAAAAGAATATGCTCATTCTAAAAATGTGCATATTATCGGAATCATGCCAATGCATGTGGCATATGATTCTATCGATGTCTACAAACATGCCAAAAACTTCCTTCTTAACAGCAAAAATCGCATGGATGTAGTCGCAGGTTATCCACCGGATATCTTCTATAAAGAAGGACAGTCTTGGGGTTCCCCGCTTTACCGATTCGATTTCTTAAAAAAGAACGATTATCGTCTTTTCAAAGATCGTCTTAACTTCAATTATTCTCTCTATGATATTGTCGTTTTAGATCACTTCAGAGGATATTTGGAAAACTATGCTATTCCCTACGGAAGCAAGAATGGTTTAAAAGGTGAGTGGAGCAAGACAGAAGGAAAGAGAGTTGTCGATTTGTTTGTCAGTGACAAATCAAGAGTGATTGCTGAAACAGTCGATTGGTCCAATCAAGAATTGACCCAAACGCTCGAGGAACTACAAATCAAAGATATGTGTGTCGCTGAATTCGGCTTCCCACGAGAAAGTTCCAACTTCAACCGTCCGATCAACTATAGCTTCTCTTGTGTCTCTTATTCCACCACGCATGACTGTATGCCGTTAAAAGGATATTTCGAAGAAATGAGTCCCGAATCTTTAAATCAAGCTCTTATGCAGATCAACACCTGCTGCAAACACTTCGGTGTAAAAGAGGTCACAAGTAAAGATCCAAAAGAGATCACTTCTGCTATCCTTGAACTAAATCTCGCTTCGCTTAGCGCTATCTCCATCCAATCTATGACCGATATTCTTTATCAAGGTAAGGAAGGCCGTATCAACACACCGGGCTTTACCGGACCAAACTGGAGATATCGCATCTCAGAAAACGACTTTTCTCCCACCTTGGCAAAACAGCTACGAGAGCTCAATAGAAAATACGGTAGATGCGATTAAATTTGATTCTTTATAAGACTATTAAACCGTAAAGTCTTATTGGAATATACGTTGTTTGTAAAATCTTTTATTAAAAAAGGGGGTAATTATCCATGAAAAAAAGATTTGCAGTTTCGATGCTCGCTTTAGCATCATTAGCCTTAGTCGCTTGCGGCGGCGGTGAATCCACCGATAAACCGACTGAAAAGCCGACTGAACCTGTCGGAACCAAAGACACTATCGTTATCGGTTCTCCGACAACCAACCACGCTTTTGTTCAGAAGCAGGTTAACGATTTCTTAAAGGCCGAAGGTCTTGACGCCAAATATGAAGTCAAGATGTATGACCTCAACGAAACCGAAGTCAACAACATCACCGACTGGTCCGCTCCGACTGCTCCGGACATCTATTCTTTCCCGTCCGATGTTCTCGGCAAACTCAAGGGTAATGGTGCCGTTTCTGTCGTTCCGGATGCTTTCGTTGATGAAATGAAGGCCAACTTCAATGAAACCGCTGTTGGTGCTGCTACCATCGGTCAGGATGTCTATGGCTATCCTTTCTCTGGTGATAACGGCTACTTCCTCTATTACAACAAGGATATTGTTGCTGAAAATCAGACTGACACTGTCGACAATATCGTCGCCGCTTGCGCTGCTCAGGGCACCAAGTTCGCTTACGCTCTTGATACTGACTCCACCTTCTTCTCCATCGGTACTTTCATGTCCTTTGGTTCTAGATACGAAGTCAAGCTCAACAAGGACGGAACTTTCGCTTCTGCTTCTTCCACTTTCGCTGATGCCACTGGTATCAAAGCCGCTGAAGGTGTCTACAACCTCCTTCACAACGAAAATATCATCACCACTCATAAGGGTGGCCGTGATGTCGCTCCGACCAAAGCCAACAAGATCGGTGCTATCGTTGAAGGTTCTTGGAAGTATGATGCTTACAAGAAAGAATTAGGCGATAAGTTAGGCCTTTGCAAACTCCCGACCATCACTGTCGGTGAAGAAACAAAGAACCTTTCTTCCTTCTTAGGTTACAAGATTTATGGCGTCAACGATAAGAAGTCTGCTGAAAACTCTGAAAGACTCATCGCTCTCCATAAGGTCGCTAACTTCTTAGCCTCCGAAAAGACTCAGGAAGCCAGATTCGATGAACTCACTGTCATCCCGACCAACAAGAAGGTTGCTGCCAGCGAAAAAGTCAAATCCTCCGACCTCGCTCAGGCTCTCTTCACCCAGTCTGAATTCTCTGTTGCTCAGACCATCACTCCGAACCAGATTTGGACAGCTGCTGCCACTGCTGTTGATTCCTTAAAGACCAGCAATGACTTCGCTGCCATCATGAAGACCTTTGATGAAACCATCAAAGCTTCCACTGGTTTCTAAGCCTATCTCAATCAATAATATTAGGAGAGCGTATTCGCTCTCCTAATATTTATTTTGTGCTAAAAAAGAAACTTAAATTTTTTATAAAAATTGTTTATATATATTTTTATCAAATTTAAGCGATTATTCCGCTATTAAAATAAGGAGGAGAAACTATGGCTGACAATAAAAATCTCGTTTTAGAAAGCCAGCTAGAATATCTTTCGTTAAGCAAACCCAAAAAGATTCTCTATCGATTCACTCATTTTTTTACAAACATTCCCAAAAAGATTAGTCGTAGTGTACAATCAGTTCCTTCTAAAGCAAGAAAAAGCTCTCGTGGCATCGCGGGTATTTTCCGCAATATCTACAGAGCTGCTGTAGACGGCGATTGGAAAACACGTTTATCTTTCGCTGTCATGGGTTTTGGTCAGGTGACAAGACATCAAATGATTCGCGGTGTACTCAATTTCCTCTTTGAAATTGTCTACATCTTATTCATGATTACTGTCGGTGGTCCCGCATTGAGCCAGATGCATAATTTAGGTAGCATCGCATACGGAAGTTATACCGAAATCAATGATATTTTAAATATTATTGTTCCTGTCTTTTACGATAACTCGTTTACAATTTTACTTTATTCTCTCTTTGCCATTGCAATGACACTTTTGCTTGCCGTTTTATGGTACGGACAAATTAAAGATAGTAAATTGTTACAAGATAACGAAGAAATCGGTCATTACGAGTCTGACAAAAACACACTGAAAGGTGTATTAGATAAGGATTACGCAAAGACACTTTTATTCATTCCGATCGGAACACTTGTGATATTCACTGTTCTTCCGATGGTCATGATGGTCCTTATCGCATTTACGAACTACGACTATATGCATAACGCCACAACCGCAAAAGATACCCTTTTCGATTGGGTCGGTATGTATAACTTCGCCACTATCTTCACCAAAATTTCCAGCGAATCGAACAATATTGTATTAACAGTATTCCTTCAGGTTTTGCTTTGGACATTGATATGGGCTTTCTGTGCTACTTTTTCCAATTACTTCTTAGGTATGATTGTCGCTATGATCATCAATACCAAGGGTATTAAGTTAAAGAAACTTTGGAGAACTGTTCTCATCACCACAATTGCTGTTCCTAACTTCATTTCATTGCTGTTGATTTCGAGCATGTTAGCCGATAACGGTTTGGTTAACTCCTTACTACAATCTTGGGGATGGACAGAAACAACGATTAAGTTCCTCACTGACCCTGTCATCGCCAAAATCACCATTATCTTAGTCAATACATGGTGCGGTATTCCTTACTCCATGTTAGTCTGCACAGGCTTATTGATGAATATTCCTGAAGACTTATATGAATCTGCAAAAATCGACGGTGCCTCTCCGACAAAGATGTATATGAAGATCACTTTGCCTTACATGCTCTTTGTCACTGGTCCGTATCTCATTTCACAATTTGTTGGCAACATCAACAACTTCAACGTCATTTACTTCTTATCTGGCGGTGGTCCTTCCTTCGCCTCAGCCTTTATCGGACAACAGTTACCTTCACTCATCACCTCTTCTGGTGTCGGTCAAACAGACTTGTTAATCACTTGGATTTACAAACTGAGTACAAACAACTCCTTTGACTATGGTGTCGCTTCTGTTCTTGGCTTGTTGATCTTTGCCCTTGTCGCTTTCTTCTCTCTTATCTTCTATAACAGAAGTTCTGCCGTTCAGGATGAGGAGGCCTTCCAATAATGAACAACGAAAAGAAACTCAATTATCGTTCACATAAAAGAGCAATTCTCACCAAAAACATCATCATTTATACCGTCCTCATTCTCCTTAGTGTTTTCTGGCTTATTCCCTTTGTTTATTTGTTAGGTCAATCCTTCTCTAGCTCTTATGCGCCTCGTTTCTTCTTCCCTCTCATCAACCCTTCCGAAGATTTGCTCGCGCAAGGTTATCCTTACTTTACCTTTGATAACTATGTCAAACTCTTTACCGATGATATTTATCATTTCGGCATTTGGTATAAAAACACCTTGATTATTACCTCGGTTACTTGTGTTATTGAAACCGTCTTAGTTCTCGGTACTTCTTATGCCTTCTCTCGTCTCCGTTTCAAACTCCGTAAGCCTTTGATGAAACTCATCCTTGTCTTGAGTATGTTCCCTGGCTTCTTAAGCATGATCATCATCTATTCCATTCTCAAGCTCATCGGCCTTAACGGTAACATCTATTCTTTGATTCTTATCTACATCGGCGGTTCCGCCATGCAGTATTACATCGCCAAAGGTTTCTTCGACACAATCCCTCGTTCCCTTGATGAAGCAGCCATGATTGATGGTGCCAACAAAAACACCATCTTCTTCCGCGTCATCATGCCTCTTTCTAAGCCGATTGTTGTCTACACTGCCTTAATCACATTCACCGGTCCTTGGGGCGACTTCATGCTTCCGAACTTCTTGGCCGGTGGCACCGATGAGGCGAGAACTGTTGCGGTCGGTCTTTGGAGAATTGTCAACGACTTGACCAACCGTGCTGTCTACTTCCCCTTCTTCTGCGCTGGCGCAGTATTTGTCTCTGTCCCGATTATGATTCTCTTCTTCTGGTTACAAAGATACTATGTAGAAGGTATCACCGGCGGCGCTGTCAAGGGTTAAACAAGATGAAAGCGTACAAATTACTTTTGTTGCTTCCGCTCTTGTTGGCTTCTTGTGGGACAACAGATACTTCCGGATCCATCTCTGATTCTTCCGGAAGCAATGATACCCCCACCGCTCCAGAAACCTCTACACTTCCCGAAAATGCTTTTGTCAACGAAAAGGTCGAGTACAAAATCAGCGATGACAACTATCGTAACTTCTATGAAATATTTGTCTCTTCCTTTGCAGATAGCAACGGAGATGGCATCGGTGATCTTAACGGAATCACCACGAAGCTCGATTATCTTCACGACTTAGGCTACACCGGAATTTGGCTGACTCCGATCTTTGATTCCCCTACTTATCACAAATATGATGCGAAAGATTATTTCAAAATCGATCCGACCTTCGGAACGATGGATGATCTTAAAAATCTCGTTTCCAAAGCTCACAGCTTAGACATCAAAGTCATCTTAGATGGCGTGTTCAATCACTCCTCGAATACCAATCGTTGGTTTGAAAAAGCGTTGCTTGCTCACTCCAAAAAATTAGAGGGAAAACCGCTCGACGAAGAAGAAAAGAACTTCGAAAACCTCTATCGTTTCTTCGATACTCAGCAAGAAGCAGACGCTTCTTATTGCAGATACTCTCGCGCTGGTGGTAACGATTTCTTCTATGAATGTAATTTTGACAATGGTATGCCGGAATTCAACTTTGATTCCGAATACACTTATACATTAATTGAAAGCATCATCGACTTCTACATGTCTCCTGAAATCGATATCGATGGTTTCCGTCTAGATGCTGTGAAGTATTTCAAGCTGAACAACGTGGAAGAAAATGTCAAAATCTTATCTCGAATCAACAAAATGGTGAAAGATAATGATCCAAATGGCTATGTCATTGGCGAATGCTATGACAGTTCTCCCGTCATCAAGAATTACTATAAGAGTGATGTCGATTCTTATTTCTGGTTTCCGGCCACTTATGACAGCGGTATGTTCCGTACTGCTATGACCGATTATAACGGCGGAAATAAAGGTTATTACTATCGTGGTCTTGTCGAGATGGAAAACGCAAGCGGAGATCATATCCCTGCTCCTTTCTTAGATAATCACGACATGTCTCGTCTTTCCATGACAAACGACCCTTATGAAGTGACAAAGTTCCGTCTTGGCATGCTTGCCACCTTAAAAGGAACTACATTCCATTACTATGGTGATGAAATCGGTATGTCTTCTATCGTCGGTCATGGTGATGCAAACTATAGAACCCATTATTATTGGGATGATGAAACTCACGAAATGGAAACAAATGATGCACCCGGAGCTTCTCCGCAAGTGCAAAATCATCCGGGCGCAAAACAACAGCTCGCAGATGAGAATTCGATATTGAATTACACAAAGAAAGTCAATCACTTACGTCTTGCTTATCCTTTCATCGCACGCGGTGAAACTGTCTTGCCAGATGAAAGCGATGATAACCTCAACAATAAGGCTAGCCAAGGATTGATGATTGTGAAAAAGAAATATCAGCAAAAAAATTATAAGATTGTCTTAAATTTCGCTGCGAAAAAAGAACACACCTACGATGTTGGAAACTACACTCCCAAAGCTGTCGTAACGCTCAGAAACGATCAATATGCAATCTACAAAGATTCTCTTCTGACTTTACCGGCATACTCTATCGCCGTCTTAGAAGAATGACAAAGGAGATTAATCAAAATGGCTAATCTAAAACTTGAACATATTTACAAAGTCTACCCTAATGGAACAAAAGCCGTCAATGACTTTTCATTAGATATCAAAAACGGTGAATTTATCGTCTTCGTCGGTCCTTCCGGCTGCGGTAAGTCCACAACATTACGTATGATTGCCGGTTTGGAAGAAATCACCGCCGGCGAACTCTATATCGATTCGACTATTGTCAATGATATGGAACCTAAGGATAGAGATATCGCAATGGTTTTCCAAAACTATGCGCTTTATCCGCACATGACCGTTTATGAAAACATGGCATTCGGTCTCCGTTTACGCCATGTTCCTAACGATGTCATCCAAGAAAAAGTTCTCTGGGCCGCTGATATTTTAGACATCCGTGATTATCTCGACAGAAAGCCGAGAAATATGTCCGGTGGTCAAAGACAGCGTGTCTCTTTAGGTAGAGCGATTTTACGTGACCCTAAGGTCATGCTTTTAGACGAACCTCTCTCTAACCTCGACGCCAAATTGAGAGCGTCCATGAGAACGGAGATCGCCAAGCTTCACCAAAAGCTTAAAACTACTTTCATTTATGTCACTCACGACCAGACCGAAGCTATGACTTTGGGTGATCGTGTCGTCGTTATGAAAGCTGGTAGAATTCAGCAGGTCGACACTCCTAAGAACCTTTATAACTTCCCTGGCAATAAATTCGTCGCCGGCTTTATCGGCACTCCTCAGATGAACTTCTTCGACTGCTCTTTAAAGAGAGATGGCGAAAAAGTCACCATCCACATCGATATCAACAACACCGATATTGTCATCGATTACAATTACCTCATCAAGGTTTTACCTCAATTCTTAGATGGTAACCATCCGCTTACTTTAGGTGTCCGTTGCGAACACGTTCTCCTCGCGGACGAGAATGAAGCGAATACTATTCCTGTTAAGATTTCGCACTTCGAAGAACTCGGTTCTGAATGTCTCATCTACGGAAATATCACAAATGATGAAAAGGTCTCTTCTTCAGAAGGTCAGATCATCATCCGTGTGAAAGATGTCGACAATCTCTCAGTCGATCAGACCATCTTTGTCAAACTCGATTTGAATCACATCTATTTCTTCGATAAAGAAACTGAAAAGACCATCACTCCAAGAGTCCCTGAATATAACTCTTTAAACGCTTTTGTCAAAGACAACAAGATCAACGTACTTGGACATGACTTTGTTCTTCCGAACGTTCTCCATGTTGCTGATGTCGATGGTTGCGAATTACACGTTCCTGTCAACGCCTTTACCTTAGGTGTCGAAGATGGCATCGAAGCAAAAGTCATTGAAATTGAAGAAATCAATGATACAAAGCTCATTCACCTCTTTGCTCACAACCGCGTTTTCTTCCTTCAGGAAAAGGCAGATGTCTCTGTCGGAGACGTGGTCAAAGTCGGTTTAGACTTCACTCGTTTAACCCTCGTTGATCAAAACAAAGAAGTGATCTTCTCCCCGATTACTGAAAGAGATTGCTTTGACAGCACCTTCCTCAACTATGAAACTGTTATGGCAAGTAACCCTAACCCAGAGTTTGAAGCTTACAAGCAAGCGAAGATTGAAGAAGCTTCCAAAACAGCGGATGCTTTAATCGCAGCGGAACAAGCTCGTTTTGATGCTGAAATTGAAAACTTATCCACTGTTGATGTAAAAGCAGAATTCGAGAAGAAAGCCGCTGAATTCGAAGCTTTAGATAAAGAAGCAATCGAAAAGATTTACGCTTTGAGAGAACAAACTGCAGCAGAAAAGAAAGAACTCTCTGAAAACTTCAAGAAGGCAAAGAAAGAAGAAAAAGAGAAAAACGACGCTCTCTTTGCTGAAAAGAAGAGAAAAGAAATCGAAGATTTCAAACGTTTCAAAGAGAACAACAAAGACAAAGTTGCTCTCAAGAGACGTACCGATGAATATCATATTTTCAAAGATAACTTTGCCACAGAAAAAGAGAATACATTAAATCTCATCGTCAACGGCATGACAATGGAATATGAATCCAAGAGTTCTGCTCTCACCGCCGCTTGCAGAAGATCTGTTGATCTTCTCAAGAAAGAAATGCAGGAAAGAAGAAAGACATTAAAGCATCTCCAGAATCCCAAAGCATTCCTTGAAAAGGAACACGTCAAGAAAGTAAAAGAATTGTTACTCAAGAAGAAAGAAGCAGTTAAATTTGCCAGTTTCATCTTCTTCTTTAAGTTACCCGGTTCTTATTATCCTTTGGCTGCCGAACTCATTGCAAACAAGCTCATCCAAGGTTTAGGAACTCGTGTCTTTACCAAGAACTTCTACATCGAAATGCCTCATGATGGATATGAAATTGTCGAGGAAGACAACAATTGCTTCCACGCGGTTGTCGAAGAAAATCTCGATTATGGAAACATCTACTTCATCCGTCTTTCTTACACCGGCGTCAATGGTGAGAAGTTATACTTCTATCTCAAGAACGATAAACCGTTTGAAATCGGAACAAAACTTAATCTTAAGTTTGATATTACAAAGTCTCAAATCACAGAAACTGATATGAATATCAGACTTTATTAAGGAGGTAACCTATGAAAAAACGTCTTTCATTATGGTTATTCCCCTTTGTACTATTGGCTTCTTGCTCCTCTTATGATCCCACCATTTTCATCAACGGGGTAAAAGAAGTTGTTTCCACATTTGAAACTCCGACTGAAACCACCTACACCGTTGTCCCCAAAGGCCACGTCGTCAAATTCAACGAGTTCTACAATTGGGAAGATAACTCCTTTGATGTTCCCTCTGGAGAAGTTAAAAAAGAAGTCGACGAGAATGGTAATGAAGTCACAACCGAAATCGATCTCGGTGAATCCTATGCTTCCAGTCTCCCTATTCGACTCAACTTGCAAAACTTCTATCCCGAAGATGATACAAAGGAAACGCCAACAGAATATGCCTATGGTATCTTCAGCTATGTCTTAGGATATAATGCGGATCACATCCACTTCATGGATTACAAGACTGAAGATGGAAACCTTGTGTTATTCATTAAAAATGTTTCTAAACCATTATCTATGAATAACGTCATTGTTCCTAACGGCCCCTCTAAACCAAAGCCGGTCAAAGTATATGCTCGTTTCAATATCACTGCGACCTACAACAGCAAAGGTCTTCTCATTCAAGAAGATATCAAGACTGTCAACTACAAAACCGATCCCGCCGAGAGAACTGTCGATTATGTAGTCGATTACACTTATCATGCATAAATACAAATCACTTCTTTTACTACTCCCTATTCTTTTTTCAGCATCTTGCAGCAAAATCCAAGTCCCAGATAACATCTCTCAGTTCCTGTTCCCCATCAAATTCGAAGAAACAGAAAGAACAACCAAAGAGATCAAAGTCAACAACAAGACAATTATCTATGGAAAAGATAACAAAGAAACTGGAAAGGCCGAATATACTATTCTTGCCTCTCGCGGTCAACAAGAAGACTATCAGTATACAAAAATTGAAAACTTTTCCGGAAATCAATGTGTCTATGACCAATCCTCTTCTCTATATCTTGCAAAAAAAGAGAGCACACTCACCTATGATGCAACAAAACAATGCTATATCTTGACCATCCTTTCCACTGGATTTGTTGATGAAGAACAAAAGAAAGAAGAAACCAAAAGCACTCAAATCAATTACACGGAAGTTGATTTCCGCGAGCAGATTGATATGAAGCTTTTCTACTCTACTGAAGTTGAAGAGTATAAATTAGGCGGATTATACTATGCGGATTTCTTCAGACGAAACCTCAACGCAGTAAAGTACTTTTCCATCCAAGAAGATCAATTCGTTTATAGTGTCATTAATAAACCTTATAAACAAGGTTCTCAAAAGGCGCTCATTTCCGAAACGATTAAAATGAATCATTCCGGATTACTTGACTCGCTTTATGTAAAAGTCGTCAACCAAGACACTGGCGACTACAGCATCGGCGAGATGAACGCACTCTATAACGAAAATATCCATTCATAATTTAATAGAGGTGTTTGATTTCGTTCCCCCTGACGAAATCAAAACACCTCTTTTTTCTATTGTTGATGATAATTGATTCGCTTGCTATAATACAAATAACATTACATAACAATCACCGGAAAATGAGAACCTCCTTATTCGTGTATAAACAAAATAAGATACATATATACCGGAGGTTTTTTATGAATTACTTTGATAAAAATCAGCGATTCTTAGACTTTATCGATATGATCAACCGCTGTTTTATTGCACTCAGCAATTTGATATACGCTTATCCAGAAGAAGAAATTTCTACAGTTTCTTCCTTGTCTCTTTGTGATATTGTCGGCCCTTTTCATTATCTATGCAGCGAAGCTTTAGATATTGTAGATTATGGAAAAGAAAATAAAATATCGACTCAGGATCTGCTTTCTCTTTATCAGATATTATGTCATCTTTATGATTATTTCTTACCCACACTATTCTTTTTCATCGACGAAAGTAAGTTTAAAAATGAGGAAAAACTGTTGAAAACTTATAGACAAATTTTAATAAATTTAGAAGATGGAAATAAGATAAATTATGTTTTCTATGAAAAGAATAGAGAATTTATCAACGAATTTTTAAAAGAAATATTTCCTTATGACTTCCTTCTAAGTCGCCATTTGAATTTCTTGTTTCATCTTGATCAAATCAAAGAAAAACTAGAATTTCATCATCAAAGCATTGCAGAAAACTCTCTCTCTTTTGATCTCGTTGTCCGTTATCTTATCGATGATTTTTCTAACTCATTCATCGCTTTCTTATGCACTCTCCCTTTATTAAACCCTCCCCTTTTTCAAAAAAAGGAAGAGCAGTCCTTAAAATTTTTTTACGACAATAAAGAAGGGACACAAGATCACTATCTTTCCTATGTTACGATTATCCTAGAAACCATGCAAAAATATTACCCGACTATGTATTGTGATTATATTTACTGTTATCCAAAAGAAATAAAAGAATTCCTTCCTTCTCTAAAACAAAGTAAAAGGCTGTTATAAATTTAACAGCCTTTCTTTTATAGTTTTGCTTTTAACTCTAAAATTTGATCACGTAAACTCGCCGCCGTTTCAAAATCCAAACTTTTGGCAGCTTTATTCATCTCCGTAGTTAAAGACTTAATCAACATCTCCATTTGCTTTCGAGTGAGCTTAGCATCTGGATTATCTTTGCGTTTCTTATCGTCGATCATCTTGATTGGTTCTTGAATTGCTTTCATGATCGTCTTTGGAACGATACCGTGTTCTTTATTATAATTCTCTTGAATCTGACGTCGACGTTTTGTTTCTCGAATAGTGATTTCCATCGCATCTGATATGCGGTCACAATACATGATGACTTTACCATTTGCATTTCTGGCTGCGCGTCCTGCAATCTGTGTTAAAGATCGCGCACTTCTTAAAAATCCTTCGCGATCCGCATCTAAGATAGCAACGAGAGAGACTTCCGGAATATCAAGACCTTCTCTCAGCAAATTGATGCCGACTAAAACATCGTAAATACCTTTGCGCAATTTATAGATGATTTCAGAGCGCTGAAGTGTCAGTATTTCATGTTGTAAATAAGCAACCTTCACATCGTGACTCTTAAAGAAGTCGGTTAAGTTTTCAGCGTCTTTCACTGTCAACGTAATCACCATCACTCTTTCATTTCGTTTCACTCTCTGCTTGATTTCTTCTAAGACATCATAAACAGGGTTGTTGCTGTTATATCGCACCTCAATAATCGGATCCAATAATCCAGTCGGTCGAATGATTTGTTCCACAACTTGATGATTTACTTGGTTCAACTCATAATCACCTGGAGTTGCAGAAGTGCAGATGACATGGTTGATTTTCTTTTCGAATTCTTCAAATCGCAATGGTCTATTATCCAAAGCAGAAGGAAGACGAAAACCATATTCTACCAAGGTCTCTTTACGAGAACGATCTCCTGAATACATACCGCCGATTTGAGGAATGGTGACATGGCTTTCATCAATAAACAAAAGGAAATCCTCAGGAAGGTAATCGAATAATGTGTATGGTGTCTCTCCCTCTTTTCTGCCGTCAAAATGACGTGCATAGTTTTCAATTCCGGCACACATACCAAACTCTTTTAAAGCATCGATATCATGTTCCGTACGCATTTTAAGACGTTCGCTTTCCAAGTATTTTCCTTGGCTGTCATAATAAGCGAGACGCTCCACCATTTCTTGATGAATCGTCTTTAACGCTTTTTGAATACGAGCAGTACCCGAGGCGTGTTCATGCGCAGGGAAAAAGGGAAAATAATCTACCGTATGTAAAACTTCACCTGTGGTCGGTTTGACCATATCAATTTCAGAAATCTCATCAAAATCAGAATAAATTCGAATGAAATATTCATCGCCGTTAGGCGGATAGATATCCATGACATCACCGCGAATACGAAAACAACCCGGCCCTAGATCGATGTCATTTCTCTTATATTGAGCAGTGATCAATTTGCTGCTGATCAGCTTGATATCAAATGGTTCTCCCACATGAATTGTGAAAGCCAAATCACGATATTCGTCCGGATCAGAAAGACCATATATCGAAGCGACAGAACAAACGACAATCGTATCTCTTCTCTCTAATAGAGAGTTGACCGCACTTGCTCTCATCATTTCAATTTCTTCATTCATCACCACCTGTTTATCAATGTATGTATCTGTTTTGGGTAGATAAGCTTCTGGTTGATAAAAATCAAAATTAGAGATGAAATATTCAACTCTATTATGTGGAAACAATTCTTTAAACTCTCCGTAAAGTTGAGCAGCTAATGTCTTGTTGTGAACCAAGACCATCGTCGTGCGTTGCGCCTGTTGAATAATATTGGCCATCGTAAAAGTTTTACCGGTACCTGTCGCACCTTGTAAAACCTGCCATCGCTTGTTCTCTTTGATTCCTTGAACTAATTGTGCAATCGCTTGTGGCTGGTCTCCCGTCGGAGTATTGTTGGAAACCAGTTCAAAGGGATGTGTATTATCACTCATAACAAAGCCCCTATGACCTCTTGAGTCAACGCCTCTTCATACTTCAAATAAGTGTCGTAACACTCTTTGATAAATAGATCGTTAAGCGTCTTGCTAAAGTATCCTTTTTTATCAAAAGCTTCTTCATAACGCACGTCATCATATAAAACAGCACTGTTTTTTCCATATTCTTTCACGGCATCCACAAAGTGAAAATCCTTAGCATAATCTGTAGGATAAACATCCGGATGAATATCATTAAGCGCCTTTAAGAATGTCCTTTGTCCGTATTCAGATATGCCTAGCGATTCTGTGTAATCATAGATGGTGTTTAAATAAGTGTATTCCTTAGAAAATTTCACATCAGGAACAATGCCTTTTTTATGAATGCAAACAATGTCATCGGAATCTTCGTTTTCGCCCGGAATGTTCTCGTTTGCTCTTTCCGGTCCATAAACATAAGCATATGTATAACGGACGACAGAACCATCATCAAACGTTTTAAACGCTTGCGCAATGCCTTTGCCATAGCTTTGTAATCCGTAGATTTTAGCGTTTGTTCCTGCACGCATCGCTAAAGCAAACGTCTCCGCTGCACTGGCGGTATGATCATCGATGATCAAAGAGTAATCCGGAAATTGAAACATCGGGTTTTTCTTTTGATAACATTCCGAAATCACTTTACCGTCTTTATTTACCATTTTGTCAATCAACGTACCTTTTTTCACAAAGAGTTTTGCAATTTCTTCCGCTTGATTGACATAACCTCCGCCATTTTGTCTTAAATCAATCACCAAATGACGAACGTTCTTATCTTTGTAAGCATTTAACGTTCCCACCAAAGCGCTATAAGGATCGCCTAAAAAAGTGTTCAATTTAATCATTAATGTTTCATCATTTTCCGGTGTCGGTGTCTTAACGACCCTCAGAAGTCTTTGGGAAAAGATGCCTTTGACTAACGATAATTGATAGACCTCATCTTTTCCTCTTTTCACCGTGAAAAGATAGCGGACATCTCCGCGGTCTTTCCGGATATACTCTAAGCATTCTTGTTGTGTATGAAGGGTAAAATCATAATAAGGTTCTGATCCAATTTGTACACCGTAAAATACATCATTTATCGCAAGCAATTTGGTTGTATTCTCAAAAAATTTATTAGATGCAGGAGAGTTTGGATGAATTTCAGATATAAGAAAACCTCCGTTGTAATAACGCATGGTAACTCCAAAGCCAGAGCTATCTGTGCTTAAGCCTTGTTCATCCATATCATCTGTATAAAAAGTAAAAGGATCACCTTTTTCATCGCTGAACGAAGAAATCATCCCTTTCATCGCATACGATCCAAAATAATCTTGTTCATCGCCAAAAAGCCACTCATCTTTAATGAGTCTATAACCGTCGATAAGCTTTTGTTCGTCGTAGGAAAGGCGCACTTTGCCTATGTTAGAAACTGCAAAAGCGGTTGCGGTAATTGAGGTTGTAATCACTCCAACCAAAGCGGCAATCCAAATGGTTTTCTTTTTGTTTTTGTCCATACGCCCTCCCTAAATACTTCTTCTTTTTATTTTACCATGTTTCAGTTTTGAACTTGATATTGTTGCTTTTCCGCCTCTGTTAAACGGGAATCTCTTTTCTTCAATTTAGCGCTCACTGCTTCATGCAAAACAATCATCACTACAACAAAACCCAATGCAACATAAGGAAGAGAAATAAAACGAGCTTCATCAAATCGACAAATGACACCAAAGAGCGGGGAAACAATCAAATTCCCGCAATAGGCAAACGCCATTTCCATGCCCATCGCCTTTTGTGACATCGCTTTAGAAAAACGATACGGGGTTAAACGGATAATTGCAGGATAAATTGGAGCGCATCCAATGCCAGTAAGAATCATACCCGCAATGGCAAGATACAGATTTAAATTTAATCCCATTAAGATGGTGCCAATGACAATCAGTCCTTCACCAATACGAATCAAATTCATTTCTTTTACTTTCAAAGAGATGAAACCTGAGATAAATCTTCCTATGGTGATGCCTAAATAAAACATCGATGTTAAATTTGCGGCAGTAGCGCTGTCTACCTGATAAGTGTGATAAAAGTAATTGCCGCTCCAAAAACCGGTCATAGTTTCCATACCGCAATAACAAAAGAAACCGAAGACAGCCAGATAGAAAACCGAATTTGAGAACAAAGACTTTCGTTCAAACGAAGTTTTCACTTCTTCCTCTCGCTCAAACTCTTGCGAATTTGTCTTTACTTTGTTCCATAAAGGCAAACACAAAAACGTCAGTACGGCGATTGCAATCTGAATGATACAGACAGTAAGAACACCTTTTTCCCACCCGGTCGAATTTTGATTTGGATTGATAAATCCACCGACAATAAATGGAGAAATCGATGCACCTACTCCCCAAAAACAATGGAGCCAATTCATATGGATCGCTTTGTAATGTAAAGCGACATAATTGTTTAAACAAGCGTCGATACAACCGGCGCCTAACCCTAACGGCAACGCTGCCAAATAAAATAACCAGATGGAATCCATCTGCACAAAAGAGTATAAGCCTAATCCGAGTGCGGTCAGTAAGATCGAAATAAGAATCAGCCACCTTGTTTGAAATTTTTCAACCAGTTTATCTGAGAAAAAAGAGGAAACGATTGTACAAGATGTGATTACCATACCGATATATCCCGCGTGATCAACTGAGATCTTAAGATTCTCTGCAATCGCCGGGAACGAACTTCCTAAAATGGAGTCTGGCAAGCCTAAAGAAATAAATATTAAATAGATTAACAACAATAATAATATACTCATACGTTGATAAACCTCGACATTTCCACATTTATGTATTCTATAATATTTTTATAAACTATAGAATAAATCCAAGGAGTATTTCATGTATTACATTTATCTCAAACATCAAAGTGATAGTCTCAATCCCGATAAAATTGTCGTTCTCTATGAAGGTAATTATTATGAACGTCAAAAGCGTACTGACTGGTCTCGCATGGATGAGCGAGATAGAACAACATTAGAAAACGGTAGCGACGAACACTATTTTTCTGTAGAACAAGAACAATTTGATGCTATTATCAAACGATGGGGAGGTAGCCGATATGGCTATCGAAACCAAGAAATTGATGGTGAGTTAGATAACGAAGGATATGGAGATAGCTATGATGAACTTGACTGAAGAAAATATCATTTCTTGTGCTAAAACATATGTGCACAAACTTCTCAGCGAAGAATGTTCCGGACATGATGATTTACATGTCTTACGAGTTTTTTATAACGCTAAGATACTGCAAGAAAAAGAAGGTGGAAACTTATTCATCATCGCTTTGGCTTCCTTACTTCATGATGTAGATGATTACAAACTGTTTCCTGAAAATAAAAATTATGAAAACGCAAGAAATTTCCTAAATGAAAATCGCGTTCCCCTAGAGATACAAGAACAAGTCATTAAAATCATTTCGCAAGTCTCTTTCAAAGGAAATGACAGTGTCACTCCCGACACCTTAGAAGGGCAAATCGTGCAAGATGCTGACCGATTAGATGCTCTTGGTGCCATCGGCATTGCTCGTTGCTTTGCGTATGGGGGAAGCAAGCAAAGA
The DNA here is from genome assembly GCA_900539865.1 of uncultured Mollicutes bacterium. GTDB lineage: Bacteria > Bacillota_I > Bacilli_A > RFN20 > CAG-288 > Enterosoma. Next base: position 52,720 of record UQDS01000003.1, read on the forward strand.
AAAATTTACGATCCAGAAGAGCAAATCACAAGTGACTTAAATGAATTGGAATATCGTAATCAACAGACGTCTTCTATCGCTCATTTTTATAAAAAGCTTCTTTTGCTTAAAGATTTAATGAATACCAAAACAGGAAAAGATATGGCGAATAAACGACATCAATTCCTCGTTGATTTTTTAGATGAATTTTATGATGAAATCTTAGAAAAATGATTTAAAATGTACACTATTTGTTTTAAAATGATAAAGATATGAGAGAAAAGATATTAGTCTCCGCCTGTTTGACAGGCGAGAACTGTCGTTATGACGGCAAAAATAATCGCAATGATTCTGTCATGAAACTTGCAAAATACTACGACCTTATTCCGATTTGTCCTGAGGTGAACGGCGGCATGAAAACACCGCGCGCTCCTTCTGAAATCAAAGGGGATAAAGTGGTCAGTATCACAGGCAAGGATGTGACACAATTTTATAATGATGGTGCTTATTGGGCCTGCTCTATCGCCCGTATTTATCATATTAAACTTGCTGTTTTGAAAGAAAAAAGCCCCAGTTGTGGATGCAAACTGATTCACAATGGTCTTTTTGATGGAAAGGTGATTCCTGGAAAAGGTATCACCGTTAGAAAATTAGAGCAGATGGGTGTTAAAGTCATCGACGAAGATGATGTCATAGATCTTTTAAAACAATTGGAGGAAAAGGAACATGATTAAAGATATAGAATTTAGCCGCAAGACAAAGAACGACCCCACCCTTATCGAACATCTTACTGAACTCATGACAGACAAAGGTAAGACACACAACAATTTAGTCGGGACCAGTAAAAAGAAAATTAAAAACGCCCTTATCGGTGCACTTGTCTTACTCGGAATTTGTCTTCTTACCGGTATTATCGTATCCATCGTGATGAAAAACTTTATTCCCTTTATCATTCTTCTCATCGTTGGTATCGTCATTGCATCACTCATCTACTTTACCAATGCGAATAGTGTTAAGCGCAAATACCTTACCACGCTTACCCCTTCTGTCGTAGAAGCTTTATATGGTCCAAACGCGGAATATTATCAAACCGGCGGTTTTTCAAGAGATTACTTAACTGAAGCTCAATTATTCCCTGTATGTCAATTAAAGCAAGAAGACCATATCATCGGTCACTTCCAAGGTGTTCCCTTTGCAATCGCCGATGTCACTTCTTATCACATAGAGACAAGAAGAGATGGCGACCGCACTTATACAGAGACAGTCTATGACTTTGTCGGTTCTGTTTTATCCGTCAAAATGAACAAACCCGCGAAATACCCCTTAAGATTAATCTCGGAAGCTGTCTTCAGTTTAGGTTCTTTCTCTAAATCTGATGAAACCATTAACTTTGAATCGTCTGAATTCAATAAGTTATTCAATTGTTACTGCCAAGATAGACAAGAGGCTTTTTACTTGATGACTCCTCAATTACAATTGGCTCTTATCACCATTGCCAAAGGCATTCCTGGAAACATGTCATTGCGTTTCTATGACCAAGAGCTCATCATCGCCTTTAGAGGTAACAGCACAAACTTCAACAAGATTAAACTCAACAACAAAGATCTCAACTATAACATCAATGCGATTCTTGACGCGATCTTATTGCCCGCTTATATCATCGACACAATGAATCTCGATCATAAATTCTTCATCACGCAAGAAGATGTAAATAAATTCAATCATCATATAAATGATACTGACATTGATGATGACGAATATGATGATGACGAATATGATGATGACGATGATTTATCAGAACAAGAAAAAGAAAGTGTAAGAGAAGCTTTACGCAAGGAAGGAATCGATGTTCCTGAATTCAGCAAAGACACTTTTGACATCGCTGATGACAACATACAAGAAAAATAAACTATGAAAACTTTTCAAATCGCTGGAATCGAAATACCAAACCGTTATGTATTAGCACCTCTTGCCGGATTTACCGATTACAGCATGCGCAAACTCTCCTATGAACACGGAGCTGGATTATGTTACACCGAAATGGAATCCTGTGAAGCTCTTGTCTACCAATCCAAAATAACAATCAAAGATTTAGAAGATACGTTGCTCGACAAAAAACACCATCCAAATCAACGCTTAGCGTTACAGATTTTCGGTGGCAAAAAAGATATCATTCTTCAATCGATACCTCTCGTTGAAAAATACGCAACTTACGATTTTCTCGATTTCAATTGTGGTTGTCCTGTCCCTAAAGTAATACGGCAACAAGCGGGAAGTTATTGGCTCAATCGCCAAGATGAACTTTTAGATTTGATGAAAGAATTGGTAAAGATTTCTACTAAACCTGTCATCATTAAAATAAGAATTGGATTTTCACAAATCACAGATATTGTTCCTCTTTGTAAGAAATTAGAAGAAGCCGGTGTAGCTGCTATCGCCGTTCACGGTAGAACAAGAAAAGAAATGTTCTCTTCTCCTGTTCATTATGATGTCATTAGAGATATCAAAAAGAATGTCAATATTCCCATCATCGCAAACGGAGAAATCACGCCTGAAAATTTATTGCAAGTAGAAAAAGAAACCGGTGCGGATGCGTTTATGATTGGACAAGGTGCGATTGGAAACCCCACCATTTTCTCCTCTCTCATCGCCGTCGAAGAAGGAAAAGAAGTGAACAAACCATCCATAGAAGAGCAGATTTTCTATTTGAAAGAACACCTCAACACTATTTTCACCATCAAAGACGAACACACGGCTGCCAGCATCATGAGAGCGATATCTATCCGCTACTTCAAAGGCTTTGCAGACATCAAAAAATATAAAACACGTCTCGTTCAATGCAATACGCAAAATGAGTACTTAAATATCCTAAATGAGATGTTGAATGACCAAATTCATTAAAAACACCCTGAAAATTCTACTCATTCAATCAAAATACGCATTTTGATGATTGTTTTATATGAAAAAATAAGCGAAAAAGAGTACAATAATATTGTCTATGGGAAGGTAATATATGAGTACAAAAACAAGAGACAGTGAAATTTTAAAACTGTTGGATGAAAGTCCAAGTCAATTCGTTTCTGTTGAATCTTTAGCTGAATATTTTAAAACCAGCGAGTCTACAATTCGCCGCGACTTGCAGCGCATGGCAAATCAACACCAGCTTATGCGTGTTCACGGCGGTGCAGCCAGCCTTCATTTCTCTGGCAACTTTAAATTTGACCGTTTGGATAAAGAATATTTAGAACGTGAAAGAACGGAACCGGAAATCAAGAAGCTCATTGCCAAAAAAGCAGCTTCCTTTGTCAAGGATGGCTCTTGTGTCTATTTAGATGCTTCTACAACAGTCGCCGCAATGATTCCTTATCTCCCGAATTTCAAAAATGTCTATTATGTGACAAACTCTCCTCTTCTCGCACAAAAGCTTACGGAAAAAGGAGCGACATGTTATGTCACTGGTGGAGAATTAAAACTCACCACCAATGCCTTCATCGGTTCTTATGCCTTAGAGTTTTTAAAGCGTTTCAACTTTGATGTTGGCTTCTTTGGTACAAACGGCATTCACCCTCAAGCTAAATTCACCACTCCAGATCCCCAAGAATGTGCCATTAAAAGCGCAGCAATTAACAAATGCTTTGCCTCTTATATTCTCGCTGACCATACCAAGTTCAACAGAATTTCCACCGTGACTTTCTCAGACTTTTCTCGTCCGACCATCATCACCGAAAAGATTGACGAGAAATATAAGTCGCTTGTAAAGATGATTGAAGTCGATGTTCCGAAAAATTTTGAAGAATAACAAAGGAGAAAAGAAAATGATTTATTCTTTAACAATTGCCCCTGCAATGGACTATACCCTCGATTTAGGTGAAAAAGATCTTAAAGTCGGTGCTACAAACCGCATGGAAGCCAAAGGATATTCCTTAGGCGGTAAAGGTATCACCGTTGCTAGAATGCTCAACAACCTTAAAGTCAAAAACATTCCGATCGTTGCTCTTGGCGGTTCTACCGGCAAACAGATGAGAGAGATCATCGATCACGATTATGAAAAAGCGATTTATCTTCCGGTCATCGGTAACTCTCGTCTCAATGTTATGATCACTGGACCGCATCAGGACACCCGCTTCAACGCCGAAGCTCCGAAAGTTACGGAAAAAGGTTTAGAAAAAATGTTCAACTTCTTCCAGAAACATTTGAAGAAAGATGATATTGTCATCCTCTCGGGTTCCTTAGGTCAAGAAGATAGCAATCTCTATGCGACATTGATCAAAGATTATATCCGTCCTGCTGGTGCTATCGCTATCTTAGATACTACCGGAAAATCCTTAATCAGCGCTCTTCCTTATAAACCCTTTATGATCAAACCGAATGATGAAGAATTGGCTGACCTTTTAGGAAAACCGATGGATACACCCGAAGCGATTTTAGAAGGTGGTGAAGAACTCAAGAAAATGGGCCCGGAAACCGTCTTAGTCACAATGGGTAGAAAAGGTGCTTATTACTTTGCAGAAGATGGTCATGTCTATCACTGCTCTAACGCACAAGGCACACAAGTTTCTGCTGTCGGTGCCGGTGACTCCTCCATTTCCGGTTTCATCAAAGGTTTAGAAGAAGGTGTCTCCATTGAAAAGAGACTTCAGTATTCAATGGCTGCCGGCGGCGCTACCGCCTTTAGCGAACACTTAGGTTCCTATAAACTTTGGAAGTCATTATTGCCTCAAATTAAAGTCACTTTAGTGAAATAAAAACAACCGCATTGAGGTGTACCCTAACTCCTGGACAATATAGGAGGGGGACACCTCAGAGCGGTTTTTTATTTTAGATATGATTTCACCATTTCTTCCTGTTACAATGCCATTTTTTTGCCCCAACTCTGAGAACACTAAAAATTTGAGCTAGTGACAGCACAACACCTGAACTAATTGCTGTGCTTATAGCAGTTTGTGTTAGAGAAGAAACAAATGTTGAGCCGAATGCACCCGCAGTAAAAGAAGTTACTAACTCCGGACCATAAATCTAACCACATGTCTTGAACAGAAGAATCTATATTTATCGCCGGGTTATCTCCACAGTACATGTAGAGATTTAATCCATTAATTTGAGACTTGGCTTCATCAAGAATAGATAACTCATCCGGAGAGATGAATCTACTCGTTGTAGGAGAGTAGAATCTAGAGCATGGAGATAGTACCACCCTGTCTCTTCGGAGATGATATGAATATCCACAGGAAGATAATCTTTGTTTTGTGGAAGAAGAGAGTGTCGTACTTCCCGTTTGCTATTGAAAATACTCTACTAAAGAAGACTTTTAAAAAAATTTGAAATACCTATCGATATTTAATTCGTCTACTTTAGAAGGATCAAGTCATCTAGGTGTCAATATTCTTTTATATTTTTGTTGCTTAAAACAACAAGCGTCAGTATTTTTCATTCTTAATCTAGTTACGTATTAGATTTTTTATATTATTAAGATGATGTGTATGGGATTTTTTAGAATTAAAACAAAATAAACCGCTTATGATGTAAGTTGTATCCTGTATCATCAATGATTTATACTATTACACACATCATTATTATTTTTTTTTGATTGTTTTTCATGTAACAATCTTAAATGTTTTCATAAAGTTTTATTTCTTTTTTTCGGGTTTAAACATTTTTAAAAAATCTTTACATGAAATATAAGAGAATTCTTTTTCCTTGTCTTTTAAATTGAGATGATCTTTTGTTTTTTTATCTAAAACAACAACAAAATCCGCAGAATAAGGATCGCCGCAAGGAATTCCTCCCATCTTCATAAATTCTTTTTTCCAGGAGAGTGCATCCTGCATATAAATCCCTAGAATACGATAACTGAAGAAGAACTTTTTATTCCAAAAAGCTGCGTTATAATGCTCTAAATTACTGGCATAATTCAGCATATAAAATTCTTTAATCAATTTTTGATTCGTCTTTTTCTTTTCCTTTTGTTGCTGCTTTTCTTTTAAGATACGCAAAAAATGATCTGTGTCATCTTGGCAATCTTTAAATTCTTCCAACATGGTTTTCACATCCATTTTTTTCTCTTCTAAAATCCCTTTTAACACTTCCATAGACATCAAGGAATCATCATCTGATCGATGATAAACAAAAGAGGGAACATGAAAATATTCCACTAGATGATCTAAACCGGAAGCGTTTTTTCTCTGGTAGATTTCTTGTTCGAATTTTTGAATGTCAAAAAAAGAGAAACGGATGATAGGAAGGCCATAACGGTTGCAAGTATAAGTGATGTAATTGACATCTTGATGAACCGCAAAACCAAAACAAATATTATTTTCATCTTCCAAGAGCCTTTTTATCTCATCATAATAATGAGGAAAAATAAACGCTCTTTTAAATTTAAATAAAGGATAAGCTAATTTGATTCCTTTTCCTGTCTTTGCATTTCCTAAAAGGAATTTAGCGTTAGGGTCGATTAAGATATCCTTCTTTTTCAACACCTGAAAATTTTCATCGGTCTTTACAAAGCCGAAGGAACACATCTTACCTTCACCATTGAGGCAATTTGCACACTCAACATCAAAGAAAACATAATTCATACATCTTTATTGTACCTAGTATCTATTTCATTTCAAGCAAAGATTTATTGTCACAGCAATATTTATCCGCTAAAATGTATTCATGTATAAAAAAGATTTATTTCAAGGTATTAAAGCCTGCATTTTTGATTTAGACGGAACCCTAGTGGACTCTTTAAGAATTTGGAAAGATATCGACATTAGATTCTTTCAAGAACATCAGCGTGAAGTACCTCCTGATTATGATAAAAGAATAGCTCACATGAACTTCATGGAAATGGCCGTTTTCACCAAAGAAGAATACGGTTTTCAAGAAACACCCGAAGAAATTGCTAAGATATGGACAGATTGGTCAGAAGAAGCCTATCAAAAGACAATCAAAGCAAAACCGGGTGCAAAGGAGTTGCTCTCTTATATTAAAGAACTTCCTCTCCCCATTTCTTTAGCCACGACAAATAAGAGAGAGCTTTATGAACCATGCTTAAAAAACAATCAAATGTGGCAATATTTTGATTATTCAATGAACGTCAACGAAATTAACAGTAAAAAGAGTGAACCAAAAATCTATTTGCTTTTGGCTGAAAAAATGAATGTAAAACCAGAAGAATGTCTTGTGTTTGAAGATATCTATACCGCTGTAAAAACCGCTCATGATGCCGGCTTTAAAGTCGCGGCCGTTTTCGATGAAGGAAATTTAGATGATATGGATAAAATTAAAGAATCATCTGATTTTTTCATTCAATCATATAGTGATTTAAAATAAACGAATAATAAAAAGAATCAACTTTAAAAAATGATAACAAAGTGTTGTAGCTAGAATGCATTCTAACTCTCTTCTCAACAGATCATTGGAAAAGTTTTTCTTTTTTTAATGAAAATGATATTCGAACTTCTTTTTCTCGTGTTTTTTACACAGTTGTAGAACAACAAATATATTTCTTTTAACAAACCGAATTATCATTGTTATTACTATAGTAATTAAATATAATAGTTGAGTAATTAATTGCGGGAGTAATTGATAAACCAACATTCGTCAGCACGCAACCTGAATAGGTTGACCGGATGTTGTCCGTTATCCTTTGATACGGCAATGAGACCAATTAATCTGAAAGGATAATTGCATGAAAGAAAGCAATGAAACACCGAAGTTAACGCAAGAACCTTTTTCCGCTCACTCTAAAAGCGTAAAAGAGGTCAGCGAACACTTCAACACAGATCCTGAGAAAGGTTTGACCTCGGAAGAAGCAAGCAAGCGTCTTGCTGACTACGGTCCAAACAAACTCCAGGAAGGAAAGAAGACCCCTTTCATCATCAAGTTCTTAAAACAATTCGTAGAACCGATGGTCATCGTTCTTCTGATTGCCGCAGCGATCTCTCTTTCTATCTTCGTCGTCAAAGGTGTGACAAACCTCAGCAATGGTTTAGGATTTACCGCCGATGAAAACACTGAATACATCGACGCTATTGTCATTCTTGCCATTGTCATCATCAACGCCTTAATCGGCGCCATCCAAGAACAGAAGGCAGAACAATCGTTAGAGGCGCTAAAGAAGCTCTCTACTCCTATGTGCACTGTCAAAAGAGACGACAAGCTCTTCACCATCAAAAGTGAAGAATTGGTCCCTGGCGACATTGTTGTCTTAGAAGAAGGCAGCATCATCCCTGCTGACTTACGTCTCACTGTCACTGTCGACATGAAGAGCGATGAATCTTCTCTCACTGGTGAATCTGTCCCTGTGGAAAAGACAGGTAATGTCATCTTAGAAGAAGATACTGTCACAGCAGAAAAAGAAAACATCGCATTCTCCTCCTGTCCGATTTCTTACGGAAGAGGTGAAGGTATTGTTGTCGGAACCGGTATGAATACCGAAGTCGGTAAGATTGCATCTATGCTTACCGAAGAAAATGACGATGAAACTCCTCTTCAGAAAAAGTTGGCTGTTTTATCAAAACAATTAGGACTTATTTGTCTCTTTGTTGTCATTGCCACATTCTTAGTTGGCACCATTTGGAACATCATTCACTGCTTCCAGATGGAAGGCGGATTTAGTTGGACGGAATTCGGATGGCAAACGCTCGATATGTTTGAAGAATCGATTGCCTTGGCTGTCGCTGCTATTCCGGAAGGATTATCTGCTATTGTCACCATCGCTTTAGCGCTCGGTGTCAACAAGATGGTCAAAGTCAACACAATTGTTAGAAAACTCCCTTCTGTCGAAACTTTAGGTAGTGTCACTGTAGTCTGCTCTGATAAGACTGGTACCCTCACCCAAAACAGAATGACTGTCAAAAAGGTCTATGTCAACGGCAAAACCGATGACGTTGAAAACTTCAGTCTCGAAACTCCCGAAGTCAACCTTTTAGTTAAAGGTATGATGCTTTGCTCTAACGCATCTATCTCCGGCGACCGCTATGGTGACCCGACAGAAATCGCTTTATTAGATCACGCTCGTCTCTATCACATCGAAAAAGAAGAGACAGAAAAAACAGAACAACCTCGTATCGATGAGCTTCCCTTTGACTCTGTTAGAAAGATGATGTCTGTTGAAAACAAAATCGGTGACAGACGTATCATCTACACCAAAGGTGCTCTCGACTCTATCTTAAAGCACACCGAATACATTCAAATCGACGGCGCGGTTCGTCCGATTACCCAAGAAGATATCGATGCCATCAACGCCGCTTCTAAAGAGATGGCTTCTCAAGCATTCCGTGTCTTAGCCTTTGCCTATCGTTATCATGAAGATAATGAAAGAATGAGCGAAGAACACCTTGTTTATGTCGGCATGGTCGGTATGATCGACCCGGAAAGAAAAGAAGCAGGTCCGGCAGTCAGCAAATTCAAAGAAGCTGGCATCCGCACAGTCATGATCACCGGCGACCACAAAGATACCGCCTTTGCTATCGCTAGCAATTTAGGAATTGCTGACGATATTTCTCAGTGTTGCTCTGGCGATGAGTTGAACGCACTGACAGAAGAAGAACTCCAAGAAAGAGTTGCTCATACTAATGTCTTTGCTCGTGTCTCTCCTGAAAATAAAGTTCAAATCGTCAAAGCCTTAAAAGCCAACGGAAACATCGTTTCTATGACTGGTGATGGTGTCAATGACGCACCTTCTCTCCGCGCTGCCGATATCGGTATTGCTATGGGTATCACCGGCACCGATGTTGCCAAATCCGCAGCAGATATGGTTCTTACCGATGATAACTTCGCCTCTATTGAAAAAGCAGTAGAAGAAGGTCGTGGTATCTTCTCCAACGTTAAAAAAGCGATTTTCTATCTCTTATCCAGTAACTTCGGCGAAGTCATTGTCATGTTCTTAACCATCATCTTAGGTTTCCCAACTCCTCTTGCTACCTTACAAATCCTTTGGATCAACTTGATTACTGACTCTCTTCCGGCCATCACCTTAAGTATGGATGCAAAAGAAAAAGATATCATGCATCGTAAACCGCGCGATCCGAAAGACGGCGTCTTCTCACACGGTGGTTTCGCCTTCACCTTCGGTTATGGTGTCTTGATCTTCATTGTCACCTTCATCGCTTATCTCATCCCTGGCATTTTAGCCTTTACAGGATCTACATTGCCCTTTGCTCCCCAAGTTGATGTCGCCTTTGAACAAAGCTATACCGGATTCATCGAATGTCTCAACAACGCTGAAGTTTATCGCGAATCCCAGACTTGGGCATTCACAGTCTTAGGCATGTCGCAAATCTTCCACATGATCGGTATGACCGATATCAAGAGAAGCTTTATCCATGTCTTCAAAGACGGAAACTGGATGTTAGCTGTCTCCTTTGTCTTAGGCTTTGCTCTCCAAATTGCCGTTACGGAAGTTCCGTTCTTGACACAAGCTTTCTCCACCACCGCCCTTTCTTGGCAAGAGTGGTTCATCTTAGCTGCGATGGCTTCTGCTCCGTTGATCGCCCACGAAATCATGGCACCGATCTTCCGCAAGAAGAACGCACAGATCATCTAACAAAAAACAGCCCTTGGAATTCTCTGCTGTCAAAGGCAGATTATTCCGGGCTGCTTTTTTATTGCTTGATTAAAATCTTTTTTGCTTTGACTTCTACAAGCTTTTGCAAAACGAAGAAAAAGAAACGAAGTATATATGAAAGCAGATCTTGAGCTTTATCAAAGTCAGCTTCTTTCTCTAAATGTAAACGATCCATCAGCACGCTGTAATACTTTGTCAACTCAGCGATGCTTTTCTTTTGACGATAGGCAAAGTTCAAAGAGTGATAAATGATTTTAGAATCTTCTTGATACATCAAAAGCAACAGCTTTTTTGCGCGATAAATCAACTCTGTTTCTTCTGTACAGATTTTGATTTGTTCACTGTAAGAATGCACTAAAAACTCATACATGACTTCATCGGGAAGAAGATAGTGCTTTGTATCTCCGCTCAGTTCTTCCGCAAGCTTTACATCGATATCATCCAATTCTTCAAAAAGTTCTCTTTTATCTTTCTCCTGCTCTATCGTCGCTCCTTCTAACGCCGGATAAACATAGGATGTAGGTGCAAGATAAAGACCTTCCTTTACCAGAAGATTTCTCACTTGCATACTATCATAAATCGCATTGAATTGCGGTTGATATAAGCGCGAGAAGCGACCGGCGTAGGGTAAGCTTTCCTCCGGATATTCTTCGTCGATAAAAGTAAAGTGCTTTTCTAGGTCTTTCTTTGTCAATCTGCGCTTTCTCTTTTTCATCACCGAGAATAACTCTTTGTAAAAACAATAGGGAATTCCCGTGCTGACAAGGCGTGATACAACGTCTTCTAACGAAGGTGATTCCTGTTGAATTCTATCATTAAAACAAGAATTAATAACAAACAACAAAGCTTCCTTGTCACGATTTAAAAACGAAAATTCTTTTCCATCTTTGCTATAAGCATTAAAAATTCTGCCTGGCATAACATAGATTTTTCCAAACTTATCAAAGAAATGAACATAATAATCAAGATATGATTTCGGATCTTCTTTCACACCGGTTATATATTCTTCAAAGATGGTTTGATAGTAAAATATCAAAGCATATACCAATTTATCCTGTGTCGAGGTGGCTTCCTGAAAACTTGCTTTATTCATCAGGAAATCACTTGTTCGTTCTATGTTGTCTATTGTGAGATTTTCCTGTTCTTGGTTTGGTAAGATCTCTTTTAAAAATGCAATTTCATTTATTGGATTAAGCAAAGAGCTCACCCGTTTTGGAAGCGCAGTTTTATTTACAAAAAAGTTCAATCCGCTCGGGGGTTGCAAGAAAAAGATTCCCTGCGCTAAGCCTGGATAAACATATTGAGATAACACTTTAAAGTACGGATCGTTTTTAAGAAAGAGCTGATGATCTTTACGCTCAAAGATAGAAATACCTTTTTCAAAGAAAACATCGCTTTTAGAAACACAATCAGGCAATCCAAAGAATTCTGTTAAAGTTCCATTGTGTTTCGACATTTGGAATTCGTTTCCGTAGAATACAAATGTCATTGGAAACTGACCATCTTTAAAAAGGCGTTGCGAATAGATTTCTTTCAATGCTCCTATTCTATCTTCATCTTGACTGTCCATATAGAAGAAATCTTTGTTTTTGTAAACGACAAAGTTTCTTCCTAAGTTTACAAGAGGGAAATTTAAATAAGGGTCATAAAAAGAATCCATGCGGAAAGAAGTCATTTTTTGGTTGAATTTTATCCCTTCGTTGTAAAGATATTTCCCGCTTTCTTGATCAAACATTTGCATAGTGATGATATAAAACAACATCGCAAAATCAGAAAATTCTAAATCTTCACTTTCAGGGCATTGATAAAAAGCTTCTTTGATTGTATAGCCATCTTTCATCAACGAAAAGAGACGCTCAAAAAGAGGTATGATATTATTTTCATCTTGCTTTGAGATTTTCTCTACTACTTGAATGATGGCAGCATGATCCGATTGTCCTTGTAAAAGATAGGTGATAAAGTCCGTTAAGGAGGACTGAATTCTCTTTGCGTTTCCTCTAGTTAAATCAAGGAAGCTTTGCTTCTTACCAGTATAAACAAAGAAAAAATCTGTGTTGAAACGATTCCCTAAACAAAAAGAGTAGTTATAAAATAAACCGTTTGTATTTTTTAAATAACGAGCGATATTGCCTTCTTTTAATCCTTCCGAACTTGTGAGACCATCTCTCGAGATACATGGTAAAACAATACCACAATCACGATAGCTTCCTTCTTCGCTTTCAAAAGGAAGCAAAGACAACATCTGCGATGCATTGCCACGCATAAAATCGAATTTTTTCAAATACTCATAAGCAGGATAAGGAAGACCCATCATTTTTAAAAATACATGTGGCATGTAAGCAAATTCTAAATGGCGATCAAAATACTTTTTCACCGTGTCAAAAGCTAACATCATCTTCTTTTTATCCCCTTCTAAAAGGACATAAGATTCTGGGTAATAATCGCAAACAACCTGATCTTCCTCTTTGCGGAAGTGATGATAATCAATGCCAAACATATCAAAAGACAAACCGTAATACACGTAACCAAAATAAGCACCTGGTGTTTTTAAGTCATGATCTAAAATATCAATAGATAACAAAGATTCAAACTGATATTCTTTGTAGAAAAATTCGTTGATCAATTTTCTTGCTATGGATAAAAAGTAGCGTCTCATGCAAAGTCTGAATTCTTTTTCGGGCAGATCTTTTGCGATAGAATCCAGTGGTTCAAATGCGATACGAACTTGTTCTTCTAAAGATAAGCTCTCCATTCTACCAAAAGTTCTTTTAAAAGCAACTCTATTAAAAATATATGGATTTGTACAAAAGTCCATAAAGAGCTTTACTGAATTTTCTTTGTTTTTTAACAAATAAGGTAATAGTTTTTCAACATCGATACGAACCGGATAATAATTAAAATTATCCGCTTCTGGGTTGAGAACTCTCTCTAAATTTTGTAAGAAGAACCCTTTAGAAATAAGATAGTTTATGCACCCGATCAACGCATATCTATCGCTATATAGAATTTTAGGATTGTTGTCCTCTTTATCTAAGAATCCATAACCGCGATTTAAGCCTTCTTCAAAGTGAATGCGCGATAGAATCTCCGCGGGCGGGATAGAAAATACATCCTTGCTCGTTTTACTTGTTCTTGTTAAAAGAGAAGAAGGCAAACCTAACACTTGTGATAAAACCTCTTGTACTGCTTCTGTTGTCTTCATCGTCTGGTTGTTGTTTGTGAAAATAGGATAATATTCTTTGCTGAAAAATTTCTCGTAAAAACGGATACGCTCCACCAGCGATTCTTTGTCTTCTATCGCCATATGAAATACGCCGACATCATCTAAATAAGCATCGTAAAAAGCGCCAGAGAATTCTTTTTTATATTTTGTGTCGTGGCTAAAGGAAATATCTGTTGTGAATAATTGTGCTGTAAATTCCATCGTATTATTTCCCCACTTTCATTTCCAAATCTAAATAAGCGTCAATGATGTCCTCTTCAAGAAGACGTAAGAAACAGACAATCACTTGTAATACTTCATCTAAAATACCAGGACGTATTCTCTTTGCCTCCTTAAATGTTGTTAAGACAAGTTCTCTTGCGCTCTTAGAATTGTATACATTATCATTCGCTTTAAAAAAGATATCAGGATCTTGCAAATAGCTGTCCATCAGAAGGGCGTTTGCTCTCGCGAGGGCTTCTGTATTAAAGTCTGTGTGTTCTTTTAAGAAAGAAAAGTTTTCATCCATCAGCAATTTAGAGGGACGAAAAGCGTGTAACAAGGCATCTGGCATTTTTTGAGCTTGCGAGAAATAAATGAATGCGAGGTTGTTATCGAAAGGTCGCAGATTTAAATCAAAACGATATTCTTTATTCAAATAAAATGTTCGTATATCAAAAGGAGAAATAAAGAATATACCGTCTTTGATCATGCGTTCTTTGACAAAGCGAAGCTCTGCCTTATTTTCTTCTTTATACGGATAACATTTGCGGAACATCTCTTCATAAGCACAGTGATTAATATTTGTGCAATTGCGACAAATTTCTTCTTTAAAAGAAAGTTTCGACATGAAATCTTTGATATTATTTGTAGAAAAATCGAAATCTTTCAAACGATAAATCACCGGATAAGGTAGACCGATGGTCGTCAACAAAAAAGCTGTCCTAACTTCGCTAGGAAGAACTTCGTTGTTTGAGCTATTCAAACACTCTTCTAAACTCATTTCAATCGCATCGCGATCACATTCGCAAAAATAATATTCTCCTTGAACTGGATCTCTTGTATACGCATTGAATACGTTTCCTAAAAGAATATACGGATAAGGAAGACGCACATTATAATCCATATTCAAAGAGAATTCATGGAAACTAGAAGAAACAATATTTTCAGATACATACAACGAATAAGCGACTTCCAACAATTTATAAACGTACAAAAGACAATTGAAAATTCGCTCATGCTCAAAGACAAGCGGATATAATTCCTTTGTGCAAGAAAACATCATTTTTCGAATGATTTTTATATCCAATTCCAAAAAGGAACATAAATCATCGATATAATCTTGAACATCTGCATTATCTTGCAAAGCGGATAAGACAAGACAGGCCAACATGTTCTTATCCACAATCAAATAAGGTTTAAGAATGTCATCCATGTGTTCTATGTCTACGTCAATAAGAGAATAATATGTCCCTTTTTTTAGTTTTTGACCGACATCGTCAATTGTTTTTTTCAAAGAAATTGTCTGATTGACAAACATTCCGTGGAGACAGGCGTTGGCTCGAATATAGGTCAAGTAAACGTTATAATCTTCTCCTTCGTTAAAATCCAACACATCATGATTGCTCGGCTTGCTTCCCAAACAAGCATGACAAATATGGTCTTCAAAAGAAAGCTGAGGCATGATTTCCTCTGTTGGATCGATGTTGTTTGTTACATCCCATGGCAAACCAAGTTCACGGAGTATGAATTGATTTTTACTTTCAATATTCCTATTTTTCTCTATCTCATCATATTTTTTACCCAAAAATTCAATCTTCTTTTCAATCGCTTTTCTTTCGCTCATACAAAGATGAGGTTTTCCAAAATAAGACTTGCGGAAAGAGTAACACAACAAGCCCTTTGTCACATACGGATAAGGAAGATTCGGTTCATAAGAATTATCCTTTTTAGGAACAACATCTAAAATTGCCATCGAAGCGATATTCTTTGTTTGGTTGATTTCTTTTCTGCTTTCTACCTTCGCGATGAAGAAGGGATACACCAGCAAATAAGAAAAGAAATCTAATAAAGATTCAGAAAGAGAAAGCACTAAATCCAAGCGAGACAAAAGAATTTCAACGACATCCTTAAGGGAACGATATTTAAACAGGGAATAAAAATAGGAGCACGCTCTATTTTGACTTGCTTGATCAATCAAAGAAAGCCGACATTCTAAATCCGGTTCATAGACAAGATGACGATAGAGAAGATAAGAAGGGAGAATATCTTCTACCAAGGAACACTCTTCTTCAAAAAGATGTTTCAACCATTTGCTTCTTTCACGAGGGAAAATATTGATATAAACTTCCTTCTTTTGGTTCTCTTCAAAAAAAGCTTGCAGCGGATAACATAAGAAGCCTTGATTTAAAAGATATCGTTCGAACAACACGAAGTGATTTTCTTCCTCCGAAGGCGCATAACTATAAAACAAATCAAATCTTTTACAAGAGATGTAGGTGAAATCTTTATCAATTTTTTTACTAAAAGGAAGTCTTTTTAAAATGTCATCTAAGGTGAAATCGACAAGATCTTTCACATAAGAAAAGCCTTCATAAGGAAGACACATTCTCGCATAAATGTTAAGAATATCATGGTTTCCATATGTTTCGATCAATTGTGACAATGATTCACGAATGCGTTTTTTATCACTGTAAGAGAAGACAAAATGTTCTTTATCTTGCGAATACATCTCCCCATGGAAAGAAGAAATAGAATAGATAGAAAGATCTGAATAAATTTTATTTGGTGTTAAATATGATGTTTTGGTCGTTAATTTATTCAACTTTTCCAAACAATATTGGTCATATAATGTATTGATGATCGAGGCGATATACTGGCGTAAAAGATATGCGTATTTTTTCTCAAACACCGGATCACCATTAATTTGATTCAATTCCGGATCAAAGTATCCGTTGATAAAGTAAGAAACTCTTCTTGCCAAAGAGAAGCAATCGAAATCCTTCATCAATTTGACCATCTTCTCATCATATGTTCTGCACAAAAAATCGATGGTAAGTCTCTGACTACCGCTCTCTAGATATAACTTTTTTAAATCATCCGAAAAGCGCGCTTCGTCAAAAAAGATCGGAATGGTGTTATTCTCTTCTTCCACAAAAGGTTTCGTCTCATCATAAAGGAAGTAAACACCTCTAGATAAGCAGTATAATCTAAAGTCGTCCGCATACCATTTACATCCGTAAAAATTCGCATATTGCATATAACAATCTTTTTTCAATGTAGAAAGGTCGCTTCTAAAATTCAACTGCGAAAGAATATCATAGTGTAAGTCTAATTGATCAAACAAAAGAGGGGGAAGCCCCAAAATTTGTTTGAGTACTTCTCTCTCTGATGTCGGTTTATTCGTAAAATATTTTCCGTCATAAACGGGATAATTTCTTTGCGGTTTGATCTGATTTTCGTAAAAAGAAAGGCTTGCTTTGATGGAGTCAAAATCTTCAATAGAGAGAAAGATATTATCTTCGTTGTCTACGAAAGCAACATGAAAGAGGCCAAAAAGCGCCTTCTTATAGACAAGAGAGTAACTGATCATCAATTCGCTCTGTTGAAAAAAACGATATCCCATATACTATTCCTCTACTTTACTCAAACATGATCGTGCAACTATCGGACTTAATATCTCCTATCGTAAAGTCAAACAATGGTTTAGAACCATCATCAAATTTGAAGTTTTGATAAACATCTGAGAAACGATCACCTTTTTTAAACAGCGACTGATTATTTGCATAGCCGGTTAAGCCGCCTTGTATCTTACTTCCGGTTGCCGGAAGAAGAGATACCAAACGGCCGCGGTAATACTGCATACCGCGATCTTTGATTGTTTGATCGATAGAGTACGAATAAGTATTGCTGTAAAGAGGCATGAAAATAGAATTATAATCGTTCTGGCTGGCAAGAGGGATTTTATCATAGGCGCAACCATCCCAAGCGACTTGCGTATTGGAAACGGCTTTTAACTTACCTACTCTCGCATTGACGTGATATACCAAAACACCCGTATCTGTATAAGTGTTCAAAGACATTCCCGGGAAAGTAGAGTCTTTTTGATTGAGTCCTGTTGGTGTGTAATATTCTAAAAGAAGATATTCATCATAGGGGGTGTAGTTATAATCCATTCCCGATGTATTAACACTCGACGCAATAGGAATCAAGAAAGATTCTCCGGCTTTTTGTGCTTTCAAGGTCAAAACCGGACCATTTAAATCTAAATATTCTTTTGAGACTAATGTCGGTGTGTTCCAACCCAAAAGGTATTTTGAAAAAGCACAATGATCTCCGATATTGAAGTCCATCATATCGACACCACCCATCGGGGTATCAAAATTATTGCTGTTGTTGTAATCGTAAGAATAGTAATCATCTAAACCAAGAAGATGACCTGTCTCATGAATAAACGTATGCGCATCGGCAACATTTTCAGAACCACCGAAAGAGCTATAATCGAGTTCTCTTAAAAAGTCGACGCTTGCCCAAGCATAATTGCAAACTTTATAACCGTTGAAAGACGCGTTGGAATGAGCCCATGTAGTATAAGCCCAAAACGCATCGGAATGAGCGTTAGAAGAAGGGGAATAAACCATCCAAACAGCATCAAGATATCCGTCCTTGTCGGTATCGTAAGAAGATAAATCAACGCTGGTTTGATCTGCTAAAGTCTTCATCGCACCTTCTAAAATAAGGTCGGTATATGTTATTCCATTGCTAGCATATTTGTCATAATTTCTTTGAAGTTCTGCCGTTGTCTGATTCAAAGCAATCACAGGTGCAACTTCGCCAGTAATATTCAATTTACCGCCGCTCGATTTTTTATAAAAAGAAGAGACGGATTCCCATCCTGTTTGTTCGCTTTCTCCAAAAAATCCGTTTTGGATCAACCGCAATTCCTTTTGTGAGAAAACATCGTCTTTTGTCTGAATCGGAACAACCAAAATCTTACGATCACCTGTCGAAGGTAAATAACGATAATCTAATTGGGCACCCATGTTCTTCACATTGAGGTTTTCTTTGGCGTCCTTATTTGTGTAGGTCGGGGTTTTATAGTATCCCTCTACCACAGGCCCGGTATAATTTCCTTCCGTGTTCGAACTTGTATGAGAGATATCCAGATAGAAGCAGGAAGTTGTTAACGGAAGAATAGAAAAAAGGGCTAACAACATTGCTATTTTTTTTGTTTTTTGATACATAATTAATCTCCGTAATCAGATCCTCGCGATTCCGGTTGAATCAATACTTTTGCTTGATCTGCCACATCCATAGCAGTTAAGAAAATCGCGTCCTCTGCATCGACGAGAGGATTGTCTTCTTGACCGACAAAAACAACCTTGCGATTGCGTTTTACAATTTCGTCCATCGTATCTAAAAGAGTCTGATAAGACTCTGGTCTTTGCATGCGATAACCTTGTAAATAAGTATAGAATTGAGGCTCGATATAAAAAATAGATCCGTCTTCATTTTGATAACAAGTCGCAAAACGATTGCGAAGATCAATCAATATTTGTCTATCTGCCCATTCGGTGTATTTATGTTCCATAGTAAAATCTCTTTTCTGTCGTTAATATTATAACATGTTCATGAATTATTTTGTTTTGTACAATATTTAGCTTTATAAAGAGATAATTAAAATTGCCTCTAAAAGAGGCAATAAACTTTAATTTTGTCCAGCGACATAACAAGCTAACAAAGACAACGCTTCCGAAAGATAACGATAATCATTCTTCAAAGATTCCATTTTCACTTGATCAACACACGCTAGTGCAATATCAGAACAATCCCTAAAATATTTTCTCATTTTGGGATTTAACACTTCCGTATTTTCACACTCTGTTAAAGCTTTTTTTAAGCAATCCATCTTAGACTCATAAGAAAAGTCCTCCGTAAAAGGTTTCTTTCCTTTCTGTTTGCGCTTCATCAACTTTATCGTCATTGCAATCAAAGGAGCTGCACTTGAAATAATATCGAAATCATCCGTCGTTTTTTTCTTCCAGGAAAACATACCCTACTCCTTTCTTTCGCAAAGCGAAATATCATGCATCACACGTTTATAAGAAGAAGGACAGTCCTCTCTCTCTAAAAGAACACTGCTCGACTCTAATAATGTTTTGATCAGAAAAGAAAAATTCAATTCTACCAAACAATACAAATTCATTTTATTGCTAACTTTTAAGACGGAGAGAATCAGCGCCAGATGTTCAAAAAAACTCTCATATTTTTCTAAGATAGCTACCGCCCCTTCATAATCGATGTAATCATCTGTGTGCGTGGTGATATAAAAAAGTTTTGCATCTTCTTTAGACAAATCTGCAACTTCTTCTTTTAATAAAGAAATTTCTTTGTCTAAATTCACTGTGTTTTTCAATATAATATTTAATAAATTATTTAACGAAATCAAACATGCACTACCGCAAAAATAAGGAGAATCCTCTGCGATGAGCTCTGTTAATGAAAGACTTTTTTTCATATGTGTAACCTCTGAAATAATTCGCCAACCTTTTGATGAATAACAATTTTAGCATGTTGATCTGCACCGCTTGGCTCTTTGTTGATCAACACCATATTATCACCTTGAAAATAATTGATAAAACCACAGGCTGGATAAACAACAAGTGATGTCCCCGCTACAATCAGCAAATCCGCATTGCTGATTTTCATAATAGCATCCGTAATTACATTTTCATCCAACGCCTCTTCGTATAAGACAACATCTGGTTTAATAACACCGCCACAAAGAGGACATCTGGGGATGATTCCTGGACTGTCTAAAACAAATTGTGCACTGTACTGTTCGTGACAATCCATACAGTGATTTCGATGAATTGATCCGTGCAATTCTATCACTTTTTTACTCCCTGCCAATTGGTGAAGTCCGTCGATATTTTGTGTGATGACAGCATCTAATTTTCCTGCTTTTTCCAATTTGGCCAAATATTGATGTGCAGCGTTTGGCTTCTTATCTAATAAAAGCATCTTATCCTTGTAAAACCGAAAAAACTCTTCCGGATACAAGCGAAAGAACGAATGAGAAAGAATGACTTCTGGATCGTATTGATAGTGCTGATGATAAAGCCCATCCTTGCTGCGAAAATCGGGTATGCCAGATTCAGTAGATACTCCTGCGCCACCAAAAAAGACAATCCGGTTGTTTTTGTCGATGAGCTCTTGCAACATATTGGCATCATTTTGAATCTCACTCATTCTCATTCCCATCCTTTTTATATTATATAACTTTCATAAAAAAAGAGATGAACTCTTGTCTTATATGAGAGAATTCATCTCTTACTAAATCGATAAAAAATTAAATCAAATTTGCCCAATTCGCTATCAACAAGGAAGAAAACACCACGCTGAAGGAAAAACCAATAACACCGATAATAAACGCAGCTTTTGCCAATTTACTATCTTTTAAAATCTTTCTTGATCCATTGATTGCACCAAATCCAAATATGACTCCGATAAAAGCAGTCATAAAGACGAGAGAAAGAATTGCAAAGACAAAAGAAAGAACAGCGGAAGATTTTGTCGATGGATTTATGGTTGTTTTGGTGTCTTTTGGTTCAAACACCGCTTCTTCTACATGTTTATATCTAGGCGAGTACGTTGGCATCCCTTTTGCTAAATCGTAATCTTTATTTTTATTCATCGTGTTATTATCTGAGAATTTTTCACCGCAATAAGGGCAAAAAACATCATCATCTCTCAATTCGCTACCGCACTTTCTGCAATACATGACATTCTCCTTTAAAAGCGATTTTTCGCCTTACTTCATTATGTTATTATTTTGTTCTAAAAATGTCAAAGTAATGTTTTTCACCGCTTTTTTATGATAAAAATTCAATGTATAAAACAAAAAAAGAGACCTGCAAACGCAGGTCTCTTTTGAATGAATAAGAGAGATTACTTATCAAGTCCGCCATAACGGAGGATATCGTGATATCTTCTTTCGGCGTACTTTCTGTTCTTCTCAAAGAGTTCTTCCGCATGTTCCGGATTGACTCTAGGAAGCTGAGAATAACGAGTAGAGGTAAGTAAGAAGTCCTTGATCTTGGAGAAATCAGGCTTGCTGTACATGGTGAGCGGAGATTCACCGGATTCAGCCTTGCGCGGATCCCAAGTGTAAGTGAGGAAGTAACCGGATTCCACAGCCATCTTTTCCTGAGCGATAGCATTAGCTAAACCGCCGCGGATACCCTGTTCCTGACAAGGAGCATAGCACATGATGAGGGAAGGTCCGTTATAAGATTCCGCCTGCTGTAAAGCCTTGATGGCATGAGCAGGGTTGGCGCCAAGAGCGATAGAGGCAACAAAGACATGGTCATAGGCCATGGCGATGAGGCCGAGGTTCTTCTTAGCAGTCTTCTTACCAGAAGCAGCAAACTTAGCGATCTGACCAGTCTGAGAAGACTTAGAAGCCTGACCACCGGTGTTGGAATAGACTTCAGTATCGAGGACTAAGATATTGACATCGTCTTCAGAAGCGATGACGTGATCTAAGCCGCCGTAACCGATATCATAAGCCCAACCGTCGCCGCCGACGATCCAAACAGACTTATCGAGTAAGTCGTTCTTCATCTCTAAGAGAGCTTTGATTCCTTCGCAGGAAGAAGCTTCAATGAGGTGGAGCATCTTAGGAAGAATTTCACGGACATGTTTCTTATCCTTGATGTTAGCAACATAATCATCTAAAACAGCTTTAAGTTCAGGTTCGACCTTATCAGCGTTGTCGAGGATGATCTGGCAGATGGACTGAAGCTTGAAGTCAGTGGCAAGTCTCATACCATAACCATATTCGGCGTTATCTTCGAATAAGGAGTTGGCCCAAGCGATACCTTCACCGTTCTTGTTGGTAACAAACGGAGTAAGCGGTGTGGAACCATTGTAAATGGAGGAACAGCCAGTAGCGTTAGCAACGAGCATATCCGGACCAAAGAGCTGGGAAACCAAACGATAATAAGGAGTTTCACCACAGCCAGCGCAAGCGCCGGAGACTTCCTGATACGGCTTGTAGAAAGCAACTTCCTTCAAAGTGCCAGCAGGATAGAATCCAGTCTTCGGTTCCATCGGATAAAGGACATCAGCAGCAGCTTCATGTTCGGCCTGAGTCTTAGCATCGACCATCTTCAAAGCCTTGTGGGCTTCCATGACCGGCTTGCCGTTTGCATCCTTGATAATTTCGCCATTTTCGTCCTTCTTCGGAGTCATCTTGCCAGGGCACTGAGTGACGCATAAGGAGCAGCCGACACAGTTCATCGGAGAAACCTGGATACGGAACTTGAGTCCCTTAACAGCAGGTCCACCTAATGCCGGTAAGACATCTTCTCTTTCGTTTTCCGGAAGCTTAGCGATATCTTCGTCGTCTAATAAGAAGGCGCGAATTGTCGCGTGCGGACAAACGAAAGCGCACTGGTTACACTGGATACAATTGGACTTATCCCAGACAGGGACACGGTCAGCAATTGCTCTCTTTTCACGGAAGGTGATATTGGATTCCATGGTGCCATCTTCCAATTCCCACTTTCTGAAAATAGAAACAGGGAGGTTGTAACCATCAAGGTTACCAATGACAGCAACATAGCTATCCCAATAATCATCGCCAGTAAGCTGGACATTGTTGTTGATGGTGAGTTCTGCCCAAGCAGGATCAACAGCAACAGATCTAAGGCCATCTGTACCAGAGTCGATTGCCTTATAGTTCTTTTCAACAACATCCTGACCCTTCTTTGCATAGGTCTTTGCAGCGAACTTCTTCATCCAAGCATTTGCTTCTTCATAAGGCATGATTTGCGGGTTGAGATAGAAGAAAGCAGACTGAAGAATGGTATTGGTATGACGACCCATACCGATGTTCAAAGCGATCTTGTTTGCATCGATGACAAAGAACTTAGCGTGCTTCATAGCGAGCTGTTTCTTCATACGGCTCGGCATAGCAGCGATAAGCTGTTCATCGGTCATATTGGTGTTGAGCAAGAAGGTTCCGCCGTCCTTAAGGTTGGAAAGCATATCATATTTGAAGATATAGGAATCCATAGAACAGGAGACGAAATCAGCGTTTTCAACATAATAAGTGGAATGGATAGGAGTGTGACCGAATCTCAAGTGAGATCTGGTGACACCACCGGATTTTCTAGAGTCATAAGCGAAGTAAGCCTGAGCGTACTGGTTTGTTTCATCGCCGATGATCTTAATGGAAGACTTGTTGGCACCGACGGTACCATCAGAGCCTAAACCATAGAATAAGCAAGAGGTGTAATCGTGCGGGATGATGTAATTTTCATCAGCCGGGATAGAAAGATGAGTGACATCATCTTCAATGCCGACAGTGAAACCATTCCAAACTTTTTCCGCATCGAGGAAATCAAAGACACCCTTGATATGCTTCGGAGCAGTATCCTTAGAAGAGACACCATAACGGCCACCGATGACCATGATGTCATTTCTGTTACCCTGCTTTAAAGCAGCGACAACATCGAGATATAACGGTTCACCATTGGAACCAGGTTCTTTTGTTCTATCGAGAACAGCAATCTTCTTGACTGTCTTAGGAAGAGAAGCCAATAAGTGCTTAACAGAGAACGGACGATAGAGGTAGACCTTTAAGAGACCGACCTTTTCACCCTTCTTGATGAGGTCATCGACAACTTCTGTGCAAGTTTCAGTGACAGAACCCATAGCGATGATGACCTTTTCGGCCTGAGCATCACCATAGTAAACAAACGGAGCATAGCTTCTTCCGGTTGCATCAGAAAGCTTCTGGAAGTATTCGCAAGCGACATCGACAATGTTGTCGATATGAAGGTTCTGAGCTTCACGTCCCTGGAAAGTGATGTCGTCGTTTTCAGCGCCGCCTCTTGTGACAGCGTGGCCGTGCGGATTGAGCGCTCTCATCTTGAAGCTCTTAAGGGAAGCTTCATCGAGCTGGCTCTTCCACCAAGCATCATCGACAAATTCAACTCTCTGGATTTCATGAGAAGTTCTGA
This sequence comes from uncultured Mollicutes bacterium, assembly GCA_900539865.1. GTDB lineage: Bacteria > Bacillota_I > Bacilli_A > RFN20 > CAG-288 > Enterosoma. The sequence continues at coordinate 77,489 of UQDS01000003.1, forward strand.
AACCATCAAAGAAGTGAACAACAGGGGTTGCACCCTTGATAGCAATCAAATGAGAAAGCGGAGCTAAGTCTGCAACGTCCTGAACGGACTGGGAGCAGATCATGGCAGAACCAGTTTGTCTGACTGCATAGACGTCACCGTGGTCACCAAAAATAGAGAGAGAACGGGAAGCTAAAGATCTAGCAGCACAATGTAAAACAATAGGAAGTTCCTCACCGACCCACTTGTAAATATTCGGGATCATAAGGAGTAAACCCTGAGATGCAGTGTAAGTAGTAGCTAAAGCACCACCTTGAGCAGCACCATGAACAGCGCCAGAAGCACCAGCTTCAGACTGCATTTCCATAACTTTGACAGTATCGCCAAAGAGATTCTTCATGCCCTGAGAAGCATAAACGTCAACATTTTCAGCCATAGGGGAAGAAGGGGTGATCGGGTAGATGGCTGCGACTTCGGTAAACTTATAGGAGCCTAAGGCAGCAGCAGTGTTACCGTCTACAGATTTAAATGAGAATTTCTCTTTTTCCATAAACATCCTCCAATGTAATAGATTCTCCGTCTATTATTATAGATAATTTTTCCTCATAAATAAAATAAAATATATTATTTAATTTATATACGTAAAAATATATACATAAAATCGATAGTTTTTAATTTAATTTTGAACAATTTATTTCGGAAAATTAAAACAAATTTAACCGAGAAAGTAGTTTAAAAATAACACCTCAAAAAAGGGTAAAAAACAAAAAAACACAATAAACATTTTAAAATAAATCAATGTTTTCACTTTAAAATATCAAGACAATCTCGGTGATAATCTATATTTTTTTCACTTATGGTATCCGCCCGTTATTTTCTCGTTTTGTATCCGTTTCAAAGACTGCTGATATTCTGATAGCATACATTTTTTACAAAAACAAAAGAATCAACAAAATAGCAAATAACAAAAAATAAACACTCGATGTTTTTTTTCTCAGGCCAATGTTTATTCACATCGCGTTTCCTGTTTTTTATTTTCTGAAAACAAAGCAAAAAATAGTGAGCACAAAGCTGACCTTGATTCATTTACGTCACTTTACGGACAGACTTCTTTCAAATAAATAGGTAAAAACAGGATGTTTTATGCAATTATCAACGAATAAAATCAAATTATTTGATTTTCACATTTTGAGCATAGACAAATTTATATTGTCAAAAAATGAATAAAAAAATCACTCGTTCTTAGACACAACACAAAGTTTAACCCTTTTTGTAAAGCGGGAATATGTTTGCAAATGCTTTAACAATTTATCCGCCCACAAAATAAGGAAACTGGTTTGCCAGGTTTTCCGAGTGCATTAAAATTAAAAATGGTTCTGCGTGTTTGATCGATTTCCTTTTCATCACATGCTGCAAACGCATACAATTCAATTGAAAGGATCAATCAAGTCCCAACACAAGAATCCCTTTTGCTCTGCGTATTTCTACGCTAGTACTATTATAGCGAACCAAATGTAAAAGTACACAACTATTTTGTTATCGCTTACATTTCTGTATAAAAACCCAATAGAAGCGGTCAACCAAACAAAGAAAGCCGTTACATTTTGTGTGAAACTATCGCATTTTTTGCCTTTTTTCTAGCAACTAACGATGAAAAACTTTCTTTTTACAAATTATTAAAAACGTAAAAATGAGAGTCCAAAGAATTAATTAATATTAATTAATTTCTTGCTTTTCAAATATGAAAATTCTATCATATGAACGGTTTTTCATATATTGGAGGTCCCCTATGTCTTGTAATCACGGTTCTTGCTCTCACCATCATCACCATCATCATAACCACGAGAAGTGGCTTAATATCGCACTCTTCGTTTTTGGTTCTCTCACATTGCTTGTCGGGTTTATATTACAAAAATTAGACACCTCCATCTATCAAGATATTTTATGGTCACACTTTAGCGATTCTCAATTTTATACTTCTTATTCTTTCATCGCTTTTGTCTTATACACTCTCGGTTATCTACCTTTACTTGTCAAAACCTCTATCTCCAGCTATCACGAAATGAAAGAAGGCTCCTTTTTTAACGAATTCTTACTCATGATCATTGCCACATTAGGCGCTTTTGCAATCAATCAATACAAAGAGTCTCTATTTGTCATTCTCTTCTCTATCATCGGCGAACTCTTAGAAAACTATGCCACAGATAAATCAAAAGCATCGATTCAAAAACTTGTCAATTCTATGCCTCTTTACGCTCACTATGTAACAGATGATCACCAAGTGATAGAAAAGCAACCAGAAGAGTTAAAAGTCGGAGATCTCATTGAAATAAGGCCCGGAGAAAAAGTTCCGGTGGACGGCATCATTGAAAACGGAAGTTCAACCTTTGACCTTTCTTCCTTAACAGGAGAATCGCTGCCGCTTGATAAAAACGCCGGAGACGAAATCTTCTCGGGAAGTATCAATTTATCTTCGCTTATCACCTTGCGTGTAAAGAAAGAATACAAGAACTCCACTCTCAGTAAAATCATGCAACTCATCCAAGAAGAGGAAGGCAAAAAAGCAAAAGCAGAACGTTTTATCTCTCGTTTTGCATCTATCTATACACCGCTTGTCATCTTAATTTCCCTCACTGTATTTCTTGTCGGTTTTGGACTTTCCAACTGGGATTTTGCAAACGGTGGAAAAGATTGGTTATACAAAGCCTTATCCTTACTTTTAATCTCTTGTCCGTGTTCTCTTGTCATCGCCGTTCCTATCACCTTCTTCGCTGGTATTGGCTCTGCATCTCGACTTGGAATTTTGATCAAAGGATCCATTTCTTTAGAGCAATTAAGCAAGGCCAAAACCTTTATCTTTGATAAAACAGGAACGCTAACCAAAGGTAAATTCGCGTTGATTTATAACGGCGATCCCGAGTATTTAAAAATCGCAGCCTCTCTGGAAAGTAAAAGTTCTCATCCTCTTTCTAAAGCGATTGTAGATCATTATCAAGGTCCGTTATATGTAGTATCTTTATTCGAAAACATCTCCGGAAAAGGTATTAAGGGTGTCATAAAGTCCAAAACATACTTTATCGGTTCTGCTTCTTTCTTAAAAGATCAAAACATTGCAGTCGTTCCAAGTGAAACACCTTTTAAAGAGTTGTTCTTAGGCTGTAAAGAAGATGGCTTCTTAGCCTCCTTCATCGTCCGTGACGAAGTAAAAGAAGAAGCCAAAGAAGCGATGAACGATTTGAAAAAAGAAGGCGTGTTAAAAACACTCATCCTCTCTGGTGACGAAGAAGGTATCGTCAAAGAAGTCAAAAAAGAAGTCTCTATCGACGACTATCAAGCATCCCTTTTACCCCAAGAAAAACTTAACGCCATCAAAGAGATGAACAAGCAAAGTAAACTTTGTTATGTCGGCGATGGCATCAATGACTCTCCTTCTCTTTTAGCAGCAGACGTTGGCATCAGCATGGGTGCTTTAGGAAGCGATGCTGCCATTGAAGCTAGCGACATTGTCATCTTAAATGATGATTTGAGAAAAGTCCCCGAAGCCAAGCGACTCGCACGTCGAACAATGATTGTCCTCTTTGTTGGAATTCTTCTCTCTCTTCTATTAAAAGTTCTATTCATGGTTTTAGTCACCAGCGGTGTCTTAGGGCAATACGCTATGCTTGTCTCTTCCATCTCTGACACAGGCGTCATGGTTCTTTGTGTTATAAACTCGCTACAAATGCTTCTTTATCATCCAAAATATATCAAGCCATAACAAAAGGGCTCTTAGAAACTATTTTGTTTCTTAAGAGCCCTATTTTTTATTCCTGTTCAACGGGTGTTAAACCAATCGCTTCCGTGATTGGCAAAGACAAAACAATGCCGTGTCCTTGTGTTGCAAGACCTGCATCATCATAAATTTTCTTCATGACAGAATCTTTGATCTCTCGTTCTACAACGATAAAGACAATCTCTTTTTCCGGTTGAATGTTGATTCCATAAAACTTTGTTAATTCCGGATTACCGGTACCTCTGGCGACAGTGATTGTTCCGCCTTTCGACCCTTGGCTGTAGGCCGCATTCATAACGAGATCCGTATACCCTTTATTGACAATCGCTAAGATCAACTCATATTTTTTCTGGTCGTTTTCCATTGTTTTTCTCCCTTATCTTTCGGTTTTGATCAGCGAGGAATTGATAAGACGCAACACCTCCTATACTATCGATAGGACAAGTGAAGGCAATACCTTTTGCCGCTCGCGATATTTGAAACCTAGCTTTTGCAATATCTAACATCTTTTGAACGTCTTCTTCTCTACAAAACGTGAGAAGAATCTCTTTTTTAGTAGAGTCTGGACCCAAGATATTGCGGTATTGATCCGGTGGCATCGAATAGGAGTACAAGACTAATGTCATACTCGCTCCAGCCTTCTCATAAGCCTCAATGTAATAATGCGATTGATTGCGGTTGATAATTGTGACAAGCATGACCATAGAGCTGATTTCATTTTGCTGCTCGTATGGTATTTTTTCTTTCTCCTCCGCTTTATCGCTGAGAATCATTCTCTTTTTTCTTTGAAACCATTGAAACATAACACACCTCACTCTTCATTCGGCAAAGGAAGATGAATGATCTGATTATCATCCTTTTCAATCAAGGACAAGAGTTCCTTCTTTTCCTCAATCGCCATCTTAATCTCACCGATAATACCAACAAATTCCATCGCGATGATCGGCATAATAGACATCAATCCCACAACGCCAAACCCATTTCGCAACAATGTATTTCCAAAGGATTCCCCTCCCTGCAAAGAATAGAAGGAAGTGTAGCCGATAAACATCGGTAAAAAGAAACAGCTAGCCATCGTTCCCGTAGCAACTCCGGCAGCATCAATTGCAATACCGACATAGATTTCCGGCGTGATGAATGAAAGTGCCATCGCAATGATAAAAAGAGGAATGATAAAGTAGATGAAGTCGATGTCATAAGTGATACGGAAGGAGTTTAAAAGCAGCGCGAAAGAAGTTGCAACGCCAAGGCTGACATAAATAATCGCTTTAGAGATAACACCCAAAGAAACTTCGTTAACAGTGTTTGCAAGAATGCCAACGCTAGGTTCAGCAAGCATGGAGATGAAGCCTAAAACAATCGAGAATAAGATCAATAAAGGCAAAGCCATATTCTGTTGCACAGCGATGTATTTACCTAACGAAAAGGCAAAAGGAATAAAGCCGCTTTCCGCTCCTAAGAAGAATAAGACAATGCCAATGTAAGTGTAAACAAAACCGATGATAATACTGAGCAACTCTTTTCCGCGAATGCGTTCTTTCAGCTGGAAAAAGATAAAAAACAAGACAATCGGGGCGATAGATAAAGAAACATTTTTGATAGAGTGTACCATATTGGTTGCATAAAGAGCGCCCATTTGTTGGTAGTTTTCCAACGGTTTAACCATGGAATCTACAATTGCAGAAGAAGCTTGCGGATCAAATTTTTGTCCCAAGATATTTTCAATCGATTCAATGCCTCCTGTATTGTTGAGAATGATAGAGAAAATCATAGCCATTAATACCGCACCTAAAGAACACAAACCTGAATAACCAAAGGAATCATCTTCCGCCTTCTCGCCGCCTAAAACACGCGCCACACCAACACCAAAAGAAATGATAAAAGGAACCGTGATCACACCTGTGGTGACACCGCCTGCATCAAAGATAATGGTAAAGAAATCGTGGTTTGCAAAAGCACCTAGGGTAAAGACAAGACCATATCCTATGACAAGCCAATAGCGAAGCGGTTTATTGTAAATGACACGCAAGACGGCGATGACCATAAAAGCGCCGACGCCGAGGGCTGCCACAATAATCAAAGGCCAGGAAGGACCTCCTTCGTGAATACGGTTGGCAAGAACACTTAAATCCGGCTCTGCTAATGTGGTTAAAACACCTAAGAGGAATGCAACAAAAAGGAGCATCCCTACTTTTTTCTTTTTTGTCAAAGTTTGCGAAACCTTTTCTCCGATTTTTGCTATGGATTTCTCAGCGCCGATAGTAAATAAAGCAATGCCGATAATCAATGCTGGAATAGAAATCAGCAAGGAAGCCATAACCGGGCCGAATTTATCCCCGCTCACTTCCACTGACATTCCCGGAATACTAAAAACAAGCAAGAACAAAACCAACATAATCGGAAGGATTGCAAATGTCGCTTCTTTCAATCGCAGTAATATTTCTTTTTTCACACTTTGCTCTCCTTTCATTATTTCTATTTTAATGGATGATGAAAACAAATTAAAGTCAAAGCACAAAAAATACCCTCCTAAGGGAGGGTATCATTATTAACAAATTAGGAACGAGCCTGATAAACCGCTTTTTGTTCGCCGCCATTTGTACCCATAGGCGGAGCGATTTTATTCATGACGAAGACCGCACGGATCAAGTTAGCGCCGATGATAATCATCATGCTGTAAGAAGGATTTAAGAAGCCCATGGCCATTGCGAGAAGAGAACAGCAGAGGGACATGCCAACAGAAGTGTTGATCGCATGCCAGTAGTTAGATTCGCGATAGAGAGAAGTCTTTTTCTTAAAGAAGATGATGACAAAGATAGAAGAGATAAGAATACAGACAACGTTTGTGATAGAAATCGACAAGATATTCATCCAGACCGATTTGAGCATGTAATCTCTTGCGGATTGATCAGCGAGAAGGACAAAGTTATTTAAATTCTTGGTTCCTTCACTTTCTGTGGTCTTACCGACCATGAAATCATATAACGACGCATTCGGAACAACATTGCATTTCTTTAAACCGATAGAAAGATTACCAGCATAAGTGTAACTCGGAGAAACATTTGCAGTTGTGGATTTCAGGTTATAGAAATAAACAGCTAAATAATCTTTGGCGAAGATAGCATAAGAAGAAGGTGCGCGTTTGATTTCGCCGGTACCGACCTGCTTCTGGAAAATCAAGTCATCGACAATGCCGGAAACCACTTTGGTGAAGTCAGCATCCTGATAAGAAAGTTGCGGGAGATAGAAGGCTTGGAGATAACGGAATCTTGTTTCCTTAGTGACAGTAACAATTGTTCCATCGCTCTGCTTTTCTTGTGTTTCAACTGTTCTTAACGCAGAGACACAATCATAAAAAACTTCATATGTTTTTTTATTTTTATCGTCAACAACATCTCTAGTGAAGGAGACAAGTTCCGCAGTGGTGTTTTCACCATTGTATTCGTTTTCCCAATTGTTGGTATCGGAAGAAGCAGCAAATTCTTTTAATCCGCTGTAATCAAGAACCAATTCACCGCTGTCTTTATCTTCGACAACTTTGATCGATTTGAAATAATCTTCTTCAAACATGATGTACTTTAAACCAGTGTCAACTTCAAAGTTGACGTTCGCAAAGACTTGTCCAGCGTTAGTTTGATATCCGCTAGAAAGACTTGGAATCCAAGGTAAAAAGACAGAGAAGACAAATAATATAAGAGTGACATACCACTTCATCTTACGGTTGTCGAGACAGGCCTGGTTGCTGAAGAGACCTTTAAATATGTTTTTAAACGTTTCCATTTGATACCTCACGAAACATAAATATATATATCATATATGCAATTAAATATTATCTCTTAAAATGTTGAATTTTACAATGACAAAAAGTTTAAATTATAAAGAAATCTAAAAAAAGAAATAGAAAAAGCAAAATCTTTTATCTTCTCTCGAGATAATTTTGTCCAAAACAATGGCGTTTTTAAAAATTTTTTCTTTGATTTCTTTTTGAGTTTCCTCCCGATATTATCGAGTTTTATAAATCGTTTAACAGCAAATTATCAAATTAACAACTTATTTTAAAATACAAATCGTTAATTTCTTTTTTTACCTTTATTATTGAATTTATGGAAAAAATAAACTATAATTTAGACACCAATATTGGAGGAAATATATTTATGGCAAAAGAAAGATCTACCCCTCGTTATATCAAAATCGCTCAAGATGTCTGCGGTAAGATTCTCACCGGAGAATACCCCGAGGGTACACTTCTCAAAGGACGTTCCATTTTAGGCGCTTCTTACGGCGTTTCCCCGGAAACTGTTAGAAAAGCCCTCAATATCCTTGAAAAAGAAAAAGTCGTCTCTTCTAAGAGAGGCGTCGGTGTCTTTGTCGATTCTGTCTTACACGCTCAAGAATTCGCTAATAAGTGGAGAGCAGAAACTCAGATCAAGGACAAATACGCTGATCTTGAAAAGCTTCTCATCGAAGAAAAAGCTCTTCAGGAAAAGATTCGCACCGCTATCGATGATATGAAGGATTCCTTCACTTATCAGACAACCGAAGCTGTCAAGTTCTCTCAGGTTGAAGTTCCCTCCGACTCTTGGATCATTGGCAAGTCTGTCGGCGAAGTTTATTTCTGGAACTACACAGAAGCAACGATTGTCGCAGTCATCGGTGCTGATAACATCGCTAAGCAGTCTGTCGGTCCGGACTTCGTTTTCTCCGGCGGTGACAAGATCATCTTTGTTGGCAAAGACGGTCTCACCTTCGACAGAGTTCTCTCCTTCCTCACCTATGGTGTCATCAACCAAGGCGAATAATTCTTCTTTTCGTATCTTAAGCCCCCATTAGGGGGCTTTTCTTTTTACCGTTTTTTTCTCCCTGTTCAGCACAAAAGAAAACGTATATAAAAAACAAAAGATTGCTTATTAATAAAAGTAATGATTTTAACGTATTTTTATGAAATGATTTTATTTGAATTGATGAAAATTCACTCAAAAAGAAAACACATATATTTCTTTTCTTCTTGACACCCCATTCTAGAAAGATTATTCTTTCATTCATATGTGCTATGATCAATCGCTTCTAAATGACTATAGAGTGAATACATTCATGCCATATCTGACGATAGGAGGTAATTATGGACTTAGCTGAAACACTAATATCTATCAGAGAAAATTTGACAGATAACCATATGAAAAACGTTGAACTATTAGTGGGAGAGTTCCAAAAAGAAGCAGATCCTTTTTTTGCTCTATCGTTATATGAAGATATCATTCAAATGATAAAAGATGAACTTCACGCTTGTAACGAACAAGATGATTTCCGCTGCCGCGCTTACATTCTTTCTAAACTCAATGTGATATATGAAAAGAAACTGCTTGAATTAAAAATTGCAATTGATAACTCAAAAGATGATTTTGCAAAAGGTCTTTCGGATATCTTGCTAAGAGAAAGTAGAAAAATACTTAATAATATTCAGGAGAATTATCAAGTTCCTGTCACTTTCTACTGTTGTTATACTCCTATGGAATCTTTGTTAATCCACAAATTCTTCCCGGCAGATTTAGGGGTCGAACTCACGTTTGATTTTGGATCTTTGCTCCTGCTTACCGGTCAGATATATTTTTTTAAGGATGACCCTGAAGCTGCGATTGATTTCATGAAAGAAGCAATATCTTATAATCCTGTAAACAGCGAGTTCTTAATCCAAACGGCCGAGATGGAGCGAGCAAGAGGCAATAAAATAACCAGTTTTACCTATCTTGATAAGGCGATGGATTATGTCTTCGAAGAGTACTACTTCTTTAACATTCTGAGCAAAAAAGCAGACTATCTTGAAGATGATGGAGATAGTGAACATGCTGAAATGTTACGAAAAGTGATTGAAAACGCTAGTGGATGTTATTTATATATTAAAAATCCACCCCTCGATCTTCCCAAACGCCAAGAACATCTTCTCTTTGTTTCCGAATTAGAAAATGCCGGAATCAATTTTACAATCTCTGATGATGTCATTGAATTATTAAAAGAAAAATTCCTTGACAAAGAAATCTCGATAGAAGAACATCTTTATTACTCTACTTTACTCATGGCCTTAATCCCTTTAGAAGAATATGAAAACATCAACAATAAATATGTCAATAAACAAGGAGCCAAACATGACACAAACGGATAAAACAAATGCAATTGCACTTTTACAACCGCTTTTAAAATTAGATGAATATCAAAATGTAGAAGAAGTCCTCTTTCAAATTCACGAATCGTTAAACGCTTATTTAAAACCTTATAAAGATGAGGAAATTTTAGAAATCCGCAAGGCGTTGGAAGAATGGGGCGTAAACCTCTATCAAGATTTTTTAAATCGCATCATAAAAAATTACCAAGAAAAACATTACGATACTGTCATTAAGTTATCGGAAAACCTCTATCGCTTGGCGACAAGACATGTCTTCATGCGCACCTGTTTGATGATTTACCCTCCCTTTTCTCCACGCTACTATTTAAACGACTTTGATCGTTATCTTTGCGAAATGCTCTATCCTGATGTTACAAATGAAATTCTTCCCTACGATTACATGACACTTTACTTATATAGAGTCAAAGCCTATCAAGGCATGCAGCAAATAGATAAAGCATTAGAAACATTGCAACGCGCAATTGAGCTTGATCCCACAAGCACAAAGCTTTATTTCTTAAAAGCCAACATCTTAAAAGACAAAGACTTAGAGGCGGCACATCAGGCGTTAAATGAAGCGTATCTCTATATCCACACACAAGAAGATTATTTTGCTTTTCTCAGCAAAAAAGCCATCTACTTTAAAATGTCCGGAGATGATCAAACTTATTTTCTTTTGAAAGACTTGATTGAAAAAGCAAACGGATCCTATCAAAAACTTCTTTCCTTGCCTCACCAAATCCTCAAAGAGAAGCGCATTCCTCTTTCTTTATCCAATGAAGTGTTACAAGTCATCCAAAAGAATTATCAACTTGCTAAAGAAAAACACGAGGCGGAATCAGAAGAATATTTTTCCTCTTTGCTCTCTGATTTTTACTCCAATGAAGAAAGAAAACACATCTTATCCGACTGAAAACACTTCTATATTTTTATTAGAAGTTTTCAATTGAAAAAGGCACGATTTAGTTCGTGCCTTTTTTATTATTTATCATTTTTTCTAGCTTTTTTATGATCGATTGCAGCAGCGACAAAGCCTTTAAATAACGGATGCGGTTTATCCGGTCTGGATTTAAACTCCGGATGCGCTTGCGTTGCGATGAAGAACGGATGATTCTTCAACTCAATCATTTCAACAATGTGGTTGTCCGGTGAGAATCCAACAGGAATCAAACCTTCTTTGACAAATTGATTGCGATAATCGTTATTGACCTCATAACGATGGCGATGACGTTCCGTAATCTCTGTCGCTCCATATAACTGTGCCGGTTTAGAGTCTTTCTTTAAAACACAGGGATAGGAGCCTAAGCGCATGGTGCCACCTAAATTGACAACATCATTTTGCTCTGGCATCAAAGCGATGACAGGATGCATTGTCGAAGGATCAAATTCTGTAGAGTGTGCATCTGCAAAACCTAAGACATCTCTAGCAAATTCAATGATGGCTGTCTGCATACCCAAACAAATTCCTAAATAGGGAACGTTGTTTTCTCTAGCATAACGTATGGCAGCGAGCATACCTTCAATACCACGAGAGCCAAAGCCACCCGGGACGATGATACCATCTGCTTCTCCTAAGATTTCAGCAGCGTTTTTATTAGTAATTGTCTCCGAATCAATCCAGAGTATTTCTACTTTTTTCTTATAGAACCAACCCGCCGCTCTCAATGCCTCATTGACAGAAATATAAGCATCATGTAAAGCGACATACTTACCTACCAAGGCAATTTTAACTTTATCGCGACTGGTGTGAATTCTTTCTACCAAATGAGTCCAAACCGTAAGATCCGGTGTCGGAGAAGGAATGTGAAGTGTTTCACAGACCGCTTGTGCGAGCTTTTCCTTTTCTAACATCAACGGAAGTTCATAGACCGATTCACAATCATAATTGGGAAGAACGTGATTAGGAGCAACGTTACAGAAAAGAGAAAGTTTATCGATGACATACTTAGGGATTTCATATTCGCTGCGGCAAACAACAATATCCGGTTGAATACCTAAAGACTGAAGTGTCTTTACTGCCATCTGAGTCGGCTTTGTTTTCAGCTCTTCACTCGCTCTTAAATAAGGAATCAAAGAGACGATGATAACACAGACATTTTCAGCGCCGACTTCCTGACGAAATTGACGAATCGCTTCAAAGAACGGCTGTGATTCAATATCGCCGATGGTGCCACCGATTTCAACAATCGTAATATTTGTTTCATCTACAGTATAACTTCTATGGAAGCGGGATTTGATTTCATTTGTGACATGAGGAATGACTTGAACGGTACCACCGCCATAATCACCATGTCTTTCTTTGGCTAATACAGTTTCGTAAACTTTGCCGGTTGTAACATTGCACCCGCGATTCAAATTTTCGTCAATAAAGCGTTCGTAATGTCCTAAATCCAAATCAGTTTCGGTGCCATCCTCGGTGACAAAAACTTCGCCGTGTTGAATCGGAGACATTGTTCCTGGATCTACATTGAGATACGGGTCAAATTTTTGCATCGTGACTTTGTAGCCACGCGCTTTTAATAAACGCCCTAAAGAAGCGGCTGTTATCCCCTTACCCAAACCAGAGATTACGCCGCCTGTGACAAAGATATACTTTTCCATAGTGATTTACCTCAATCAATTTTCTTCGAATCTTTTAAAAACCAACTGATAATTGCTTTTCTTGTAACAATTCCCATAAAAATGCCGTGATCATCTAAAACAGGGACAAAGTTTTGAGCCATTGCTAAATTAAGAAGATCCTCCATTTTGGCATCGAAGCGAATCGCTTCGAATTTTCTACGGACCGGAACTTCCATAATATTCGTATTTTCTGCGCGTTTGAAGTTCATACCGAATTGGTCTTTGATATACCAAAACAAATCACCTTCGGCAACCGCCGATAAGAACTTCCCGTCTCTGCTTAAGACCGGAATTGCTGCATAGCCTCGATTTTGTAACTTTTCAACCACTTGTCGCAATGTGAAGTCTTCTTCCACATAGGCAACTTGGCTTTTAGGAATTAAAAAAAACAAAATATTCATACGAATTTAATTATATCTCTTTTCTATGCTTACTATAAAGTAAAAAAAATAAAAAAGGCAAGAATTGAATATTCTTTGTCTTTCTGTCACACTGCTTGTTAAAAAAGGTATATTAGATTAATTATACAAAATTCAGCGCAAAATTATAAGACTATATTTTCGATTGCTGTTTCTCTATAATTTTCCGTTGGGAACCATTTCATGGAGCTATTAAACTACGATGTCACTATTATCGGCGCAGGTCCCGCTGGCATCTTTACCGCATTGAAACTCAATGACAACAGACCTGATTTAAAAATTCTTATCGTCGACATGGGAAGAGATATTGCTTCCCGCGTTTGTCCTGCGAGAAAAACAGGGGTTTGCGCACATTGCAAGCCTTGCGCTATCGTTTCCGGTTGGTCGGGAGCTGGTGCTTTTTCCGATGGAAAACTCTCGCTTTCCGATGAGGTAGGTGGACATTTAAATGAATATGTCGGTCACGATAAAGCCATGGAGCTCATTCAAGAAGCGGATCGTTATTATTTGCGATTTGGAGCCGATGAAACCATTGAAGGTTTAGACGACAAACGAGTCGATGAAATCGCTTATGAAGCAAGCAAACACAATATTAAATTGATCCGTTGTCCTATTAGACACTTAGGAACCGAACGTGCGACTAGTGTCTTAGGTGGCATGTATGATGAGTTGATAAAAAATAAAAATATCTCTTTTATGCCACTGACAGAAGCAAAAGACATCCTTGTTAAAGATAATAAAGTCGTTGGTGTGACTGTTCAGCCTTATCACAAAGATCTTATCGAAGTTCGCTCTTCTAAAGTTGTAATCGCACCGGGAAGAGGTGGCGCTGAATGGTTGGAAAAAGTCGCTAAAAATTTACATTTAGAAACTTGCAATAACGAAGTGGATATCGGCGTTCGTGTCGAAGTCCCTAACTCAGTGATGGACCATGTCACCAAAGATCTTTATGAAGCGAAGATGGTCTATTATGGAGACACCTATGAAAATAAAGTAAGAACTTTTTGCATGAATCCGGGTGGTGTCGTTTCGGAAGAACATTATGAGAACGGACTCGCTGTTGTCAACGGTCATAGTTACGGTGATAAAAGCAAGTGGACAGAAAACACAAATTTTGCAGTTTTAGTCTCCACCAAGTTTACCGAGCCTTTCCGTCAACCGATAGAATACGGCCAATATATTGCTCGACTTGCCAACATGCTCACCGGTGGACCAATTATGGTTCAACGCCTTGGCGATTTATTAAAGGGAAGAAGAACAACCGCGGAACGTCTTGCCAAATCGACAACAGTCCCGACATTAAAAACCGCAGTTCCCGGCGATTTATCTTTTGTCTTGCCCCCTCGTTTCCTCACCTCTATTGTCGAAGCTTTAAAAGCCTATGATCACGTTTGCCCCGGTTTGTTTAGCAAAAACACTCTTTTATATGGTGTCGAAGTCAAATTCTACTCTTCCAAAATCAACGTAGATTCTCACCTTATGACAAAGATTGATGGCCTTTACACCATCGGTGATGGCGCCGGTATTACCAGAGGTTTGATGCAAGCAAGCGCCGCAGGTATTTTTGTCGCTGAAGACATCTTAAATCAATTGAAATAATCAATTTTTTTCTTTGAGAACGCTTTTACAACGAAGTAATACTTTTGTCCCCTACTATATGTATACAAAATAACATAGTTTATTTATAATATTACTTGTTATACGGAGGTTCCCAAAATGACTGAAAATAAAAAGAAAAATTTTTACATCACTACACCGATTTATTACGCTTCTGGCAACATTCACATCGGTCACACTTATTGCTGCGTTGTCTCTGACACCATTGCAAGATATAAACGTCTTGCCGGTTACAACGTCCGCTTCATGACAGGTTCAGATGAACACGGTCAAAAGATTCAAGAAAAGGCAATTGCGGCCAATATGGAACCTCAGGCTTATGTCGATAAAATCGCCGACTCTTTTAAAGAAGTTTGGAAAGCAATGGATATTTCCTATGACTACTATGTCAGAACAACAGACCCCAGCCATGTCGCTTTGGTCCAAAAGGTCTTCTCAGAACTTTTAGAAAAAGGTCACATCTATTTAGGCGAATACAAAGGCTGGTATTGTACACCTTGTGAAACATTCTGGAGTGATAGCCAGTGTGAAACAAATGAAAAGGGGGAACATCTTTGCCCCGATTGTCATCGCCCTGTACACTTAGACTCTGAACAAGCCTACTTCCTCAATGTCAAAGCGTTCGGAAATTGGCTTATGGAATATTATCAAGAGCACCCGAATTTCTTCTCTGCTGACAAAATGAACGAGATGATCAACACCTTCCTCAAACCCGGTTTAGAAGATCTTTGTATCACAAGAACCTCTTTCACCTGGGGTGTTCCGACCAAAGAAGATCCTAAGCATGTCGTCTATGTTTGGATTGACGCTTTACTCAACTATATCTCTGCTCTTGGATACAAGACAGAAGATGAAGAATTGATGAAGACTTTCTGGGGAGAAGACACCGAAATTCTTCAACTTATCGGTAGAGACATCACCCGTTTCCATACAATCTATTGGCCGATTCTTTTAAAGATGTTAGGCTTAAGAGAACCAGATAAGATCTTGGTTCACGGTTTGCTTTTGACAAAGAGCGGAGTCAAGCTTTCTAAATCTTTAGGCAATGCAATTTCTCCCTATCCCTTAATTGAACGCTATAGTGTCGATGCTCTTCGTTATTACATTGTCCGTGAAATCGAATTAGGAAGCGATGGCAACTTTACCCCGACACAATTTGTCGACCGCATCAATTCCGATCTTGCTAACTCCTATGGTAATTTAGTCAACCGCACTCTCTCGATGATGAACAAATATTTCGACGGCATCATCCCGGAATACAAAGAACCCACCAACGACTTCACCAAGAAACTTTACCAAGACATGGAAGATAAACTCGTTTCCTACAACGAATACATGGAGAATTATCAGATTACGCAAGGCGCAGAAAAAGCGATTGAATTGATCAATCTCGGAAATAAATATTTCGATGATATCGCTCCTTGGACACAGGCGAAGAACGAAAATATAGAACTCTTACAAGAATGTCTTTATGCTGCAAGCGAAGTCATTCGTATCGGCTCTATCATTCTCTCTCCGATGCTTGTCGAAAAATCTCAGGACGCTCTTGATCAGGAAAATGTTCCTGCAGAGTTAAGAACCTTAGAGTCCACTCACACCATCGGTAAACTCTCTTCTATTCACATCAATGAACTTCGCGCTCTCTTCCCTCGTTTAAAGAAAGAAGACGAAGTGAAATTCCTCACCGAACTCATTGATGGACCGTTAGATAAATAAAGGAAATCCTCTTGTGCAAACAAGAGGATTTTTTAACACAAAAAAACGCAGCTTTTATCGCTGCATTATTTTAAAGATTTGTTAAGAATGGATTTTGTTTCTTTTCTACATCGATGCGAGTGATTTGACCATGTCCCGGATAGACAACAAGGTAATCGCCGAGAGAAAGAACCTTTTTTAGACTGCTTTCTACTTTCGAAAGATCGCTTGTCGGAAGATCTGTTCTTCCGATAGAGCCTTTAAATAAAGTATCTCCTGTAAAGAGCGCGTTGTCATCTTCAAAAAGATAACAGACACTTCCTTCCGTATGAAAAGGTGTATGAACCACACGAATGCGGAAGTCTTTCATATGCAATTCTTGATTGTCTTCCACCGGTATTGTCTGCACGTTGACCTGAACTTTTTCATTCATCATTAAGGACGAGTTGATCAAAGGATCTTTCAACAGGGGCATATCTTCTTGTGCTAAATAGACAGGTATGTCATATTTGCTGCGATAATGTTTCATGAACTTTGTAAGTCCACGGATATGATCAAAGTGAGCATGCGTCAATAAAACGGCTTCTACTTTCTCATAATGAGAATCGATGTAGTCATAAATAGAATCATCCGTTGATCCAATATCCACTACAACGCATCTTCCACCGATCTTTCCAACGACATAGGTGTTGGCGGAAAACTCGGTCGGCTTATCATCAAACTTAAATATTTTGACCATAGATCGTACTCCCTTATATCATTATACTGAAAACCGAAAAGAATAGCATATAAAGAAATCACTTTTATAATTTTGTTATTTTCGTTATAATGTATACGTATTTTTAAAAAGAAGAAGGTAATCACATGGCTAACGAAGAATATTACGTTGAAGAAAAAAAGATTGATGGCATCTTATTGCTCTTGTTATTCACTGTCGGATGGTTAGGTTTTGAAAAGTTCTATGCCGGCAAAACTTTCAGAAGATCTTGGAAGTTCTGGTTGGTCAAATTCCTCTATTGTTTGATCGGCGTCGGTTTGATTTGGAATATTTTTGATATTGTTCAAGCGTTCCGTAAAAAATACCAGCTCGATTTCAGAGAATATTTCCGCTAAGCATTATTTAACACACCCTCTCTCTCTTGTGATAGAATACAAGTAATGGAGGATTTCCCGTATGGAAGTTAGATTCTACAAAAACAAAGAAACAAAAGAAGTCGTTCTCTCTCTTGAAAAAATCGAAGATGCAAACATGCTTGAATTGAAGGCCAATGACACCGATGCTGCTTTAGAAAAGCACGTCCCTGTTGTCGAAATCAACGGCAATCACGTTCACGCTGTTGTCGGCTCTGTGCTTCATCCGATGACTGAGCCTCACTACATCGATTTCATCGCTTTGGTCACTGATCAAAAGGCTGAACTTAAGAGATTAGATCACACTGGCGCTCCGGAAGCTGATTTTGAATTAGCCGAAGGTGAAAAGGTTGTTGCAGTATATGAATTCTGCAATCTCCACGGCCTTTGGGTTAAAACTATCTAAAGTAAAACCGCTTGCTTTCGCAGGCGGTTTTTTTATTTGAATTTTCAAATGTTGAAGAAGCAACGTTCCTCTTTTATATGCTTAAATCATCCGTTATCAATCTTTTCAAAGAGATATTCTTGGCAGTCGATATTCACTAAGACAAGACCTTCTTCCTTGGCTAAGAAACGCGCGAGCAAGGCAAGATATCTCACATCGTGTTCATGAGAAAGAACAATGTCTGGTAGCAAAGCGTATTCGATATCGTTCTCTTTATATATAAATAGATATCTTTCATCGCTTTGCATGGCAAAGTCTTCCTTAAACATCGAAAGGAATTTCTCAGAAAGTATCGTAAAATCAAAGCCGCTCTTGTAAATAACATCGCGGTTAATAAGAGTGTCATGATATCCTTGCGTGCGCATATCAAAAATTGTTTTATCGCTCAGCAAAAGAACATCTTTTCCAAGTCTAAATGAGTTGATTAACTCAAAATTATTCATTAACATGCTATCAAAAATGACAACATGGTTATAGGAATCATCGTTTAAATAAACTGAATCATCGAAGCTTACAATACCGATAGGATAACGAAGTGAAAGAAGCTTAATCTGCTCATCCTTCAATTGAGCATCGGTATTTTTTTCTAATATTTCTTTTTCTTCTTCAGTGATAAGCTTGTCAAAATCACACTCTGTTAAATTCTCTTTTAAGTGCGTTTGTATGCTTTGATAACGAAGCAAGCGGCTGATTTCTTCATAGTGAGACAAATCATCTAAATACGCGCTTTCGACTTTTTCATAACTTTGAAGATATGGCTCAAAGAGTTTTCTTCCGCGATGGTATTTGGCATATGCTAACGCCATAAAGTACTCTCTCTTTAAATAACTCAACGGTCGTTGCTTACGCATATAAGAACGTACAGTTAACTGCAAGAGAAAACTCGCCTGCTCTAAACCAGTATTGAAAGAAGCATAATCCATAAATTGTTTTATAGAGTTGTTCTTCAATTTTTGTAGATGCTTTAATATAGCTGTAAAAGAGTACTTAAAGTAATCGCGAGGCGCTTGTAAAAAATAACCGATTAACTGATTGATATTCTTTTGAATTTCATTGTATAACAGCGCAACATCTTTTCCCAAAGACTGCATATTGATGCGGAAATCCTTGTCTTTTAAATAGCGTTTGATAAAAGGATGATTCATCGAAAAATCGTCATCATCTTTGAAGTGATTTTTAAACTTCTTGATATAAGCGATGTTGCTTTCAATCTCCACGACACCGTTCATCGTCAAGACATTATCGCCGTAAACATCCTGATACATCGGAAGCAATCCATCTAGTTCTATCTTCGCAGCCAAGTATCCTTTAATGACTCTTAAGATGGTTACAAAGTCATTGGACTTTTTCAATTTAAAGTAAGATAATATGCGTTTTTTTGCTTTTTTCTTACCGAAAAAAGAACCGTTTTCGTATTCTTTGACCATCGCATCAATATCTTCTTTATAGATTTCTTCATCAAAAAAGTTATCCATGATCAGTTTTGCAGAAGACAAATTTTGATAACGTCTTTTCAAATGTGACAAAGCGTAATATTCAGAGTTATTTTGGTTCAATTTAAAATATTTTCTTGGAAAACCATTGTATTCCGAAAGGA
The DNA here is from genome assembly GCA_900539865.1 of uncultured Mollicutes bacterium. GTDB lineage: Bacteria > Bacillota_I > Bacilli_A > RFN20 > CAG-288 > Enterosoma. The sequence goes on from UQDS01000003.1 coordinate 96,923, forward strand.
TTTTTAAATCGTCCAAATATTTTTCTAACTCTGCAAAATTGTTGATTTGAATATTGTAATCTTCTAAGAAATGATCTTCTTTAATCTCTTTTTGTAACGCTGTTATCTCATTGCACAAATCATCGATCAACGCGTTGATAACTTGATAATTTTCTTCTTTTGCAGTCGCTGTAAGCCCATAATAAGGATGGTCGATGACATACGAATTTAAAACAGATTCATAAGAATCCAAACGATTTAAATAATCGTAATCTTTTTCAAATTCTTCTTCTGTATAATCAGAAATATCCAGCGGCGGCAAATAGCTTGTTTTATCGATAGAATTCACCAAGAAATCAAATTTTCTTTCATTTCTCCTGAAATTGGAAAAATGAGTAATTTCATATTTCTTATCGACAAAATTGATATACCTCTCTTCGTTTAAAAGGAAATTCTCTACTTTTATCTCCTCTTGTACCGACAGCGGTTTGAGCAATTCTTTCTTCAACGCTTGTAGCGATTTCACAAAGTTAGCATCGTTATAGTCAAAACAAAAATCCATCAATTTTTCTTCTTTTAAGAAGTGTAACAACTCTTCTTTTTCGGACTTTGGAACAACGAAAAGAGTATTTTCTTTATTGCGGATAACCTCATATAAAAAACCTAAGACAATATAGTCGAATGCATCTTTTCCCTGATAAGATATCTTCTCGCTTTTATAGCCCTCTAAACGCTTCTTAGAGCGCTCAAAACGAGCTAAGAAGCCAATATCTATCTTGCTGACTTCTTTTTCAATTTCACTATCTTTTAACTCTTTAAACAAGCCTTGATACTTAACAGGATATTCTTCTCCCTTTGCAAATTGATTTAAAAAAGGCATCGCCTGAACATAATGAATATCAGCGACATCAAAATCAGTTAGACCATAAAGTAAGTCCACTTTATTTAAAAGTTTTTTCTCAAAGATTTTTTTCTTAATCGAATCAATGAAGGCAAATAAAACACGGCCGTTTATTTCATCATTTAAATCTATTCCAAGTTCAAAAAAGAAAGCTGTAGCAACAGGATTTAAAAAATAAACAGAATGATCAATATATAGTTTTCCATCTTTATAACTTGTCGTTAAAAAAAGAAGTGGATAATAACAATTCTTCGATTTGTCAAACACCAAAACCGGGGACACAAAACGCTTGTGTACCTTCTTAACTTCGATAGGCAACGTATGTAAGAAACAGCTCAGAATACTTTCATCAAAAGGATCAAAGTTATCTTCGTTGATTTCTGAAATGGTCAACCCCGCCTTTGCTTGCTTGATCATTTCTAAACAATCAATATGTGTTTCTATAAATTTATTGGCATTGTCCATAGTTACATTATATAGCAAGAGAGAAACTGTACAAAATCAGAGATAAAAAAATGCCGCCTTTTGGCGGCATATTCTATATTGCTTGACGAAATACTTATTTCTTTTCGGAAGCAGCCAATTTCTTTCTGAACTTGGCAACACGACCGGTATCAGCAGCAAAAGTAAGCTTACCAGTGTAGAAAGAATGGCACTTGGAACAAGTATCAACTCTAATTTCAGGCTGAGTAGAACCAGTTTCAAAAGTGTTTCCGCAGGTTAAGCAAACAACCTTGGCGCGATAGTATTTCGGATGAATGTCCTTTTTCATTTTCTATACCTCCCAATCCGGCTATAACACGTTCGCAAGCGTATTAAGCAACATAAAATATAACATTTTAGACAACAATATACAAGGATAAATTATAAGATTACATCACTTTAAAAAAAGATATCCTGCAATTTTTGCAAAACTGCGAATCACTTTCTTCCCGTTTAAAAGGTTTAGGAAAGCCTCTTCTTGTTGACCAGAGCCAGGAAGATTATACATGATTGCGCGAACTGCGCTTTCTTCCACTGTCCTATATAGCACCGGATCATTTTTATAAGGAGCAATATTGGAAGCAACCCAGAGAAATACTTTTGCACCAAAAGATCCTTCATCATATGCTTGTGCAAAAGAGTTATCTAGTCCAAATGGTCCCGTAGTTTTTGTAAAAGGCAATTCTCTTCCATAAAGAATATTAAATTCTTCATCGGAAATTTGTGAAATACCATTTTTAAAATAAGAAGGTAATTTGTTAATGTCATAAGGCAAGTTTTTATTTTTTCCACTGAAATAAAATTCTTTTTCTTCTACAATCGTGCGTGCATCTGTACGCAAAGAAATTTTATAATTTCCGTAAAGATCAACAAAATCATGTGTCTTAACATTGAAGTAACGGAGACCGTCACGATTGATCTCTAATTCAATTTCTTTTGTCTCACCAGGTTCCAGTTTCACTTTTGTAAAAGCAACCAATTCTGCTTTGCTATTAAATACTTCATCCGATGGTTTTGTGATATAAATTTGTGGTACTGCCTCTCCTTTTACACTGGAAGTGTTTGTCACTTTAAAGGTCACTGTTTTACGGCTCATGTGGAAAGCGAAATCTTTGTAGGAAAAAGTAGAATAAGATAAACCATAACCAAAAGGATATAAGACCGGTCTATCAAATGTTTCATAATATCGGTATCCGATATAAATACCTTCTTTATATAAACAATTAAACCGATCGCCGGGGAAGTAAGCATAACTGGGGTTATCTTCTAATTTCAACGGAAACGTCTCGGCAAGATGACCGCTTGGATTGACCGTTCCATAAAGAATATCAAACAGAGCTTCCATGATTGCTTCTCCGCCTAAATAAGTCTCTAAGATACCTTTTACATCATCTACAAAAGGCATTTCCAGGGGACCACCAGAGCTGAGAACCACCACAATATTATCGTTTACTTTCTTAATCTCGGAGAGCAATTGCAGTTGGTTTTCAGGAAGTTTTAAAGAGATTCTGTCCATACCTTCAGATTCATATTGCTCATCAATCCCTAAAAAAACAATCACTTTATCTGCGTTCTTTGCGTTTTCAACTGCATGAGAATTTTTAATTTTCTTCTTTGGGTTATCTAACGAATAACCCTCATCGTACTGGAAATCAACGCCTTCCAGACAATCTAAAAAGCTCTTCACACGATAGCTTTGAATATGAGAACTACCTCCGCCTTGATAACGTGGTTTTTTTGCAAACGGACCTATAATTTCTAATTTGTCAGTCTTTTTCAAAGGAAGAATATCTTCATTCTTTAACAATACGATGGATTTTTCCGCAAGCTCTTTTGCCACCTGATGATCCGCATCATAATTTTGCTGTTTTGTCTTCTGTGTCGGATATTTTTCAATCATACGAAGAATACGTTCCACATTCTCATCGACACAATAACGGAATTTATCACTCTTCATATATTCGTCGATTTGCTTGCGGATGGTAAAGTCGTGGCTTTGTGGCATTTCTAAAGTTAATCCATTATAAATAGATAAAACCGGGTCATTTACAGCGCACCAGTCAGAAACAACAACACCTTTGAATCCAAATTCATCACGCAACATATCCTTTAACAAGTATGGATTTTCTGTTGCGTGAAATCCATTTACTTTATTGTAACTAGCCATCACCATAGCCGGTTGGACATCTTGAATTGTCCGTTGAAATGGATATAGATAAATTTCTCTCAGTGTTCTTTCATCGACAATTTCATTGATAACTTGGCGATTGGCTTCACTTGAATTCACCGCATAATGTTTTAAACACGCGCCTACCCCTTCCTTTTCTACAGCTTTTACATACGCTGTAGATAACGCATAGGTGAGATACGGATCTTCACTTAAATACTCAAATCCTCTTCCGCCTAAAGGAGAACGCTTTATATTCATCGCCGGACCTAAAATAACCTGGATTTCTTCGTTTTTTGTCTCGTTAGCCAACGTGTTTCCAAGCTTGGCAAAAACATCCGGATCAAAAGAGCAGGACAATAAAGCTCCAGAAGGAAAACAGACAGAGGTTGCAGTCACATTTTTTCCTTTTTCATCCTTGACCTCTTTGCGAATACCAATCGGGCCATCACTCATGCGCAAGCTAGGAATATTGAGTTCTTCCACTCCGTATGTATTCCAAAAACCAACACCTCTCATGAAGCGAAGGCGTTGTTCAGGCGTAAGCTTTTGAATTTTCTTATTTGACATAATTATTTCCTTTCTTCATTCTCTCTCTTTTTAAACACAGCGTAAACATAACGTAAAACTACCAAACCAATCATGCCTAAAATCATAAAAACAAGGCAGACAATCGCACCTGCATTTAATACACCGCTATCTTTTACAAGAAAAATCATTCCCAATAATCCTGCAATGATAACAGCAACTGTAAAATAAAGAAGCGCTTGATACACAATTTTTTTCATAATATCATTTTAAACTAAAAAAATATAAAAACAAAACATAAAAAGAGCTGCGATAATACGCAGCTCTTATTTTAAATGATTTCTATTAGGCGGCAGGAGAGAAAGCAGCGACAGCAGCTTTGATCTTTGCATCGATCGGGTTGATCTTAGCGCAGCCTTCCATATTGAAGCTGAACGGAACTAAGACATAACCGCCGTTGAATAAACCGCAGCTGACATCGACATTAGTGACAACATAATCACCTGTTTCACTCTTGGTGAGAGTAGGAGTAAATTCAGTCAAATATCCATCGAATGTCCAGCCCTTTTCTTTGCAGATTTCCGGAACAGTCATGCCATAGAAACCAGAAGCAAAGTCATCAGAGACAATCTGATTTCTAGAAATGTAGACATTACCAGAACCAGACTGATTCGGATATTCAGTGAATCCGTAAAGGACAGCCTGATTTTCTTCCTTGAAGGTGTTGTAGCTGGAAGGATACGGGATGAGATCCTTAACAGTACCCTTTCCAAGAGTCTTATCAACAACGACAACTTCCTGTGCTTCATCAAGGTAGAACGGGTAGAGAGAATCGCCTTTATTGACGAAACCATCGACCTTAGAAACGCCTAATTGATTAGCAATGCTTTGGAAGTTGTACATACCGACATTGTAGAGATAATCAGCGGTATGATAAGCGCCCATGGTTTCACCACCAGAAGTCATATTGAGGTAGAAGTCATCCTTTAAGAAAGAATCTTTGATCTTGGAAACAGTGGCGTTAAGAGGCGGTAATTCGACATTGACAGAAGCGGCATAATCGGTAAATCTAGTATCTAAAACGGTGGAACCGACATCAGATAAAGAGGCAGTGAATAACTTCTTTTCGTGGTTTTCTAATTGAATAGTGACAGAGTTATCACGATTGACTGTCAAGGTAGTGTTGACTTTAACAGCGATATCCTGAGCGGTGTAAGAAGTGATTCCGTTGTCTTTAAGATATTGTTCAAGACCGGTAGGATCGATGAGTTTCCAAAGCAACGCTTCGACCATAGCGGAATTGAATTCACTTTCTGTTCCGACAATTTCGTAAGTGTTGGACGGATCCTTTTCAGCGGTGAGCCACTGCGGGTTGATCGCCTGGATACCATAGAAGCTGCTATCGACATCCAACCAAGAAGCAGCTTGGAGACCTAAGCCTCTAAAGTTGTCCTTGTTCAACGGACCAACACCCTGACCTTGCGCGCTGATACCAGTGTTGTAAAGGCCGGTGGAATCTTCCATGAGGTAGAAAGCATCACCAGTGGTATCGATGGCAAGACCGTATAAATTGACGGTGCCGTGATCCTGAACATCTTCGACAACATAGTTTGCAGTGCCGTCACCCTTAGTAGCAGTGATACCAGCATCGGTGACTTTGACAATGTTGTGAACATCGCCGTTTTCATCCTTAGAAGTAAGGGTGTAGTTGGTGTTGCCAACTGCTTTCTTCCAAGCCTGACCTAAGTTGTAAAGAGGACGGATAACTTCAACTTCTGTAGAAGCGGTGATTGCCGGATTTGCCATAGAAGTAGCGATGATTTTCGCTTTGCCGATGGTCAAACCTTTAACGTTGATAGCAATGACACCTTCTGTCATTTCAGGAAGCTGAACGATTTCGCCATCCTGTTCGACAGTGAAAGAACAAGTGAGGTTAGAAGCACCGGGAATGGCAACTTTAACACGAATAGAAACAGTGTTGTTTCTTTCGACGACATAAGAATCCTTGAGGAATGTGATTTTTCCTGCAACAGGGTCGGTTGTCGGTTCAGTGACGCTCGGTTTTTCAGTGACACTTTCCTTGTCTGTTTCCGAGGTTCCGCCACCACAAGCAGCAAGTGTAGTCAAGGCGACTAAACTAAGAATTAAAGAACTTTTCTTTTTCATATTATTTCTCCTTCTTCGAAGACATGGTTTATTTCATATAATCAATATTATGTCAAACCATGTACAACAAATCATATCACAATTTTAAAAAAACAATAATCGTGCGCTTTTCACGTCCTTTTATCCTTTTTTTATATTTTTTAGCATTTTTATGCAAAAAAAGTGTTTTTTTATTTTGTTTTAATATTTTTGCCTTTTTTTAAGAAAAGAACAACAAACCTTTTTTGATTGTAAACGCTTACATTTGTTTTAAATGAAGAAAACTGCCCCGATAGAGACAGGGCAGTTTATCGTCGAAAATTAGTTTTCCTTTTGAGCAAGGAGTTCATCATCTTCTTCGATCATCTTGTGATACTTTTCTAATTCGGCAGTATTCGCAAGAATGAAATGACCGGGAAGAATTTCATGAAGTTTCGGTTTTTCCACCGAATAATCATGTTCCGTACTCGGATTATAGACAATTCTTTGTCTATCTTTTTCCGAAAGCGGATCGGGCTTAGGAATAGCAGAAAGCAAAGCTCTGGTGTAGGGGTGAAGCGGATGGCGGAAGAGCTCTTCGCTTGTCGCTAATTCAACCATCTCGCCAAAGTACATAACGGCGATACGATCGCAGAAGTATTTGACGACAGAAAGGTCGTGCGCGATGAACATCAATGTCAATCCGTGATTTACTTTCAAATCATTAAGAAGATTAATAATCTGAGCGCGGATAGAGACGTCCAAAGCAGAGATCGGTTCGTCACAGATGAGGAATTCAGGATTCATGATAATTGCACGAGCAATACCGATACGCTGTCTCTGACCGCCAGAGAATTCATTCGGATAACGAGAACAATAATCCGGAAGCAAACCGACTTCTTCTAAAACTTTACAAGCTTTTTGGTGGTTCTCTTCACGGTTGGTGAATCCTTGAATCTTCAAGCCTTCCTGAATGATATCTTCGACAGTCATACGAGGGTCGAGAGAGTCAATCGGATCTTGGAAGATCATCTGCATCTTACACTGCAATTGACGTGAGACATTTCTGTTATCATGACGAATCTGAGCAATTTTCTCTTTTTGGACCTTGACAACTTGAGCAAGTTCCGCATTGAGCTTTGCTACCTTTTCATCATATTCTGCCTTTACTTTTTTAATCGCCTCTTGTCCTTCCAAACTGGAATTGTCCATATCGGCGATGATGGAATATTCTTCTTGACGAAGCTCGTGAATGGCATTTTGTGTCTTGATACGTTTCCACTTGATTTCTTTTTCGTTCCAACGGCTTCCTGCATTGATACGGTAACCTTTGAAGTAAACAGAACCCGAAGTGATTTTGTGAAGACCGATGATGCTGCGACCAGTTGTTGTCTTACCGCAGCCTGATTCACCGACAACGCCGAAACATTCACCCTTCTTGATGTCGAAAGAAAGATCGTGAACAGCTTTCAATCTCTTTCCATGACCCAAGGAAAAGAACATTTTCAAATGTCGGACAGAGAGAAGAATGTCGTTTTGAACAAGTTCAGGTTTGAACTTTGTATCGCAAACAATTTCATCTCCGTTGGCAAAAGTGCCTTGGTGTTTTTCTTTTTTATCTATCATCTTCGACACCTGCCCTTTCTAAACTTTTCTCAATACGATTGCTGACAATCTTCGGCATGACAGCCTTAGGGGCTCTTTCATCTAAGAGCCATGTCGCGGCGTAATGAGTATCGGAAATTTTGAAGAACGGAGGTTCCTGCTCAAAGTCGATCTGCATCGCGTATTTGTTACGCGCTGCAAAGGCGTCACCTTTGGGAGGATTGAGCAAGTAAGGAGGGGTTCCCGGAATCGCTTCTAGTTTTTCTTTTGAATCCAAATCAGGAATGGAAGAAAGAAGCGCCCAGGTGTAGGGATGTCTTGGATCATAGAAGATCTCATAGGCAGTACCGACTTCAACAATCTTACCGGCGTACATAACAGCGACACGATCAGCCATGTTAGCAACAACACCCAAGTCATGAGTGATGAAGATGATGGACATATTACGCTCTCTCTTGAGCTTGTTTATCAACTCAAGAATTTGTGCTTGAATCGTGACGTCTAACGCCGTTGTCGGTTCATCGCAGATTAAGACATCCGGATTTGCGGTAAGAGCAATTGCGATAACAATTCTCTGTCTCATACCGCCAGAGAATTCAAAGGGGTATTGTTTGAAGCGGATTTCCGGTTGCGGAATACCGACTTCTCTCATGACCTCTAAGGCTTTCGCTTTTGCCTGTTTTCTTGTGATCTTGAAGTTTTCTTTATAGCGTTCCTTACAGGCAGAAACCTTTTTCGCAAGCTCTCTCTTCTCTTCACGATAAGTGACAAAGAGACGCTGTGCTTTGAGTTCTTCCGCTTCTTTCTCATACACTGCCTTCTTTTCGGCTTTGTAATTGCGGATATACTCATCGGCTTCTTTTGTTTTTTGATTTAACGCGGCTTTTAAAGCAGGAATTTCACTCTTATAAAGAGCGTCTGCTTCCTTCTTCTTCGCCTTGTTTTCTAAACTGATACGTTGATGTTCTGCTTTCTTCTTAGCAAGAATATCTTTCTTTTGCAGTTTAACTTCGTTTTTAAGAGCGGTGACTTTTGCCATCGCCTCTTCATACTCAGCGCTTCCTTTGGAATGTTGATCCGTTTCAAAGACAGCTTCATCGATTTTTCTTTCCAAAGCCAAGATTTGTCTGTTGAAAATTTCATCCGAGACATCTAAGGCGTGATCGCACTGGATGTAAACGTTCTTTTTTCTGATTTTGCAGTTTTTAAAAGCGGCGAATTCTTTAGAGATGTAGCTATCTTTCATTCTCTTAACGAGATTTCCGCTAACTAACATCGCTTCTGTAATCTGCTTTCCTACTTTCATAATCGGATTTAAAGAGGAAAGAGGATCTTGGAAGATCATACCGATTTTATGACCGCGAATACGGTGGAATTCCGATTCATCAATCTTAGTCAAATCTTCACCTTCATAGATGATGCTTCCTTGTTCAATGACAGCAGAAGCAGAAAGAATACCCATGATTGTTTTGGAAGTGACAGATTTACCGGAACCGGATTCACCGACAATGCATAAGGTCTCGCCTTTGTAAAGATCAAAGGAGACACCTCTAACCGCATGGACAAGACCTTCATCTGTCTTGAAAGACACGTGTAAATTCTTACAAGAGAGAATCGGTTCTCCGCCTTGTTCTGATTTTAACAATTCTGAGAGTTTCTTACCTCTAACACCTTGGGTATCTGAAGAGTTGGAAACTTCATTTAAATTTTTAATTTCGTTTTCCATATTATTCAGATCCTTTCAATGACGGGTTAAAGGCATCTCTTAAACCGTTACCAAACAAGTTAAAACAAATCATCAATAAGGATATGATGACAGCAGGAATCATCATCTGATACGGATAAACCGAAAGGTTTTTCTGAGCATCAGAGAGAATGACACCTAAAGAGGAAAGGTTCTGGAGACCCAAACCTAAATAAGAAATTGTTGCCTCAGAGAAGATGGTGCTAGGAATCATTAAAACAGAAGAGGTGATAATCGGACCGACTGCGTTAGGAAGAATGTGACGGAAAATCAATCGCGGAGCACTTGCGCCTAGCGTTCGTGCTGCAAGGACATATTCTCGCCCTTTATATCGGTAGAATTGTGAACGTGTAATCGATTCTGTACCAATCCAACCAGTAAGACATAAAGCAAGAGCAAAGACAAAGAAGTTTTGTCCTAACTTAATACAGAGAACAGTCATCAAGACAATCCACGGAATACCGACTAAAATATCGGTAAAACGTTCCATCATCAAGTCAACCCAACCGCCGAAGTAACCGGAGATAGAGCCCCAAAGGACACCGAAAGCAATGTTGATAAGTGCAACTAAAGTACCTAAGAGCAAGGAGGTTCTCAAACCTGCAAAAACATTCTTAAGAACATCTTTTCCTTCTCTATCTGTACCAAAGAGATGAAGCGGCATCGATTTATATCCTAAATACTTGTACATTAAGACAGTACAGCTGAGAGAATAAACCTTGTTGCCATGAGCATCGACACTCGAAGTTTGCTTTTCTACAGATTGAACGAAGACTTCACCGGAATTCTGTCCTGCTTCCGTAACTTTGAAAGTTCTCGGGGCATCGACATTGTTTTTGCTGAAGTCATATTCGACATATCCGTTATCAACCCATCTTTGGATGGTAGAACCATCGATGGTGATATCTTTACGAATGCCATATTGCATCGCATAAGAATCTAAAAGAAGATCACACTTAATAGAGCGGACATCAGAAGCGTCGAAACGGGAATCAGAGATAGAGGACCAATAACTATCATTGGGCTTACCGTTGATTTCCTTTTCCTGAAGGACCATGGAGTTTGCATCCTTGATCTTATCGCCTTCATTACCGAAGCTACGGTTTTTAAGAGCGTATCTTTCGATGACAGGCAATTGTCCACCCGCATTAGTAGTACCGGAGATATTGAAGTCTTTTAAGAAGAATTCAACTTCTTTCTCAGCATCAGAGTGAATTGCAAAACCAACAGAGAAAGGTTTGCTTGTAACAGCAGTATCAATCGCTGCTGTTGTAATCAACTCATTCAAAGAGACATTTTCAACTGTCTGATGAGGAGTGATTGTCATATCCTTATTTTCTTTTTGACCGGTCGGACCATAATCTGTAGTGAATTCCTGAAGCGGATGAATTAAGCCGTTGTTATCGACAAGGCAAAGCGCATATTCTGGCTTCTTGGTGTCACCAACATCTCTTGTACCTAAAGTATAAGAAACAGTGTATTTGTTGTTTTCTAAGTCAAAATTAGTCTTAGAGAAAACCATATAACCGGTTTGAACATTTTCCGGAGACGGATTTTTATTGATGGTAGCATAACCACCAGATCCGCTAGAAGTAGCGAAATCAACAAATCCTTCAGAGATGTTCTTAATGTCAAGAATGACATTTGGATCATCGTACTCGCCGATGTATTTGTTGTAATTGATGTTGCCATCCGCATCTAATTCATAAGGAAGAGACTGATTCTTTGCAACGCGTGTGCCATCCCAAAAACCTGTACCGGCAGGGAAGAGCTTCATCGGAAGGTTCGTCTCATAATTATGTTTGTTTTGAATATCGTAAGGCAACGTTTGGATGGTGACTCCGCCGACGTTGATTTCGAAAGGAAGAATAATTGCAAAGGCGAAGAGCACACCTAAAATGATACCCGCAACAACAGAAGATTTGCTCTTGCGGAAACGACGGAAGGCGTCTTTAAAGAACGTCGTAGGACGCGTGGTGAATTTTGTATCGTGGATTTTCTTATCCTGCTGCACGAAGACAAAGCCCGAATCATTGGCTTGTTTTCCGTGAGCGTCCGCACCTTTTTCACCAGCGTTGAATGTGAATTTTGCCGACTCGTTAGAAGTAGAATTCTTGTTATCAAGTGGCAGATTGTTTTTCTTTTCGTTTTCCATCATGCCGCCTTAGCTCCCATTCTGATTCGAGGATCGACAATACCATAACTTAAGTCAACTAAAAGATTGGCAAACAAACCGATAACCGTGTAGATTGCCATGTCAACAAACAAGACGTTGTAGTCTTTCTTGGAGATGCAGTCAACAAACAACGTACCAATGCCAGGAATACCATAAAGCTGTTCCAAAACCATAGAACCGGAGAGAATACCCACGAATTGACCGATGATCATAGGAACAATCGGAACCAAAGAGTTTCTCATTGCGTGTCTGACGACGCACTGGCTCTTAGAAAGACCTTTTGTTCTTGCCAAAAGCAAGAAATCGGAAGACATGACTTCGCAAAGCTCTGCACGAGTATAGCGAGTAAATGCTGCAATAGAACCAAACGACAGCGACAGAACAGGTATGACATAACCTGCCGCTCTTTCACCAAATGCGACATCTGCGCCCGTTGGCCATTGGCTAGGTAACCATTGTAAACGGAAACAAAGTAATAACATCAAAAGAGAAATGACAACGAAAGACGGAACAGAAATCATAACCATAACTAATGTGGAAATGACACCGTCTGTCGCCTTGTTCTTTTTCAAAGCTGCCCAGATACCTAAAAGGAAGCCGAGCGGAACAGAAACAAGCATCGCGAAGATATTGACCTTAATCGAGGGTCCAAGTCTTTGAGCGATGATATAAATTGCAGAAGAAGAAGGGGAAATCGCAGAAGAAACACCCCAATCCCATCTGGTGAAGATACCAGTTAACCAAGCGCCATACTGAAGGACGATCGGCTTCTGATAATAATAATAGGTGAGACCAGTGGGGTCGTTATAGATAAGTTTGACTGGGCCATACCCGTCCGTTTCCTCTAAGAAACGGACGAAGTAACCCAGACGAACTTGTTCCATACAGTAAGCGTTTTGTGCGACTTCGCTTCCCATCATCGCTTCTCCTGGTAACATTTTTACCAGGAAGAAGGTGATGGTTAAAATGATGAACGTTGCTGCAATCAACAATCCAATACGTTTTAACGTGTATTTAACAATATAAGGCATAAGGACAGACCTTTATTTATTGATACCAACATAGGTAGGAAGTCTTAAAGTGGAGTTAACAATCTTATCCTGTCCATTGAAATCGACGGAGTAGACGAATGTGAGTGTGGCAATCGGAGTATTCACGACATCTGCTTCAGCTTCCACGGTGTTGAACGCCTTGTCTAAGGTGATTTCAACAGTGTAATTGTTGCTAGCAGTTGCGCCGAACTCAGAAAGGTTCCACTTGCGAGTGATACCACCGTTTGTCGCCTGGATGGAGAAACCTTCTAACTTCGCACCAGCGTTGACTAATTCCTTGAAGGAAAGCTTATAAGTGACAGACTGAGAAGCTCTATCTGTGGTTTGACCAACCTTAGTAGCATTTGCTAAATCGCCCTTAGAGTTGAGAAGAACAGCAGTGTTAGCTGCATTCCACAAACCATCGAAAGACCAAGTCTTACCATCATAGACAATCGGATTTTTGGCATCGACCTTATCGGTGTCAGCGCCCCAGTTAAGGGTGAAACCAGAAGAGTTATCACTCTTTAAAACTTCAACGAAGTTAATCGGGTTAAGCGCGTTGCCAGAAACAGCACCGAAACCTAAGTCGAATTCACCACGTTTCATCTTGTCGTAAACGGCGTTGTAATCGCTAGAAGGTGTCGGTTCAACAAATCTGAGGATGTAATTTCCATAATATTTCTTGCTGACAAGTTCGTCGAAAGCTTTCTTGATGGAATCAAAGACATCGGAATATTCCTTGGTGTCGTTGGGGTTCATCCAGTCAACTCTGACAGAGATGACATATGCGTTACCTTCTTTTTCAAGTTTTCCGGCTTCTGCCATCTGTTTGATAGAACCTTCAATCGCTAATTCAAGTTCTTTCTTAGCGGCATCCGGGTTGTATCCATAAGTGTCGTTATAACGGTCAGCAAGGACAGCTTTGTGAGCGTCGGTGGAGTTATAAGAAACACCGCTTTCCGGATCGATGAGGTAGTTATCAGAGAAGTATTCTTGTGTCGGCTTCATACCACGGGATTCGCAAATTGTCTTACGATCCATGGAGAAGGATAAGAAATTAAGGAAGTGAATATCAGACATGTAAGGTCTGTGTTGGAGGTAATCCGCTTTGGTAGTTTCGTTACCGTTGAAGTCGTGCTGATAAATCGTACCGTTCTTACCGAAACGATTTGTCCACTGTTCTACAGTAGAAGCGTTGACATTGAGTTTGAAGTTAGAATCGCCCTTGGTCTCATATTTTCTCCACTTGATGCCGTTGGAAGAAACACCGTCATTGGCACTATAAGCACCACCGGTCTTCAAATCTTCTTTGCTCGGAGCATAGGAGTCGATTTGACCTGCTTCAAAAGCATTCTTAGAAGTGGCCGGATCATCAACCATATGATATTCAAAGCCCTTAAGCTGATAAACATCACGTGTACCGCCAGAAGCGAAAACGTCTCTGGTGTAGAAATATTTGTCGTTCTTAGCGAAGGTAATATCCTTATCTTCCCAACGGGTGATGTAGTAAGGACCTGTGGAAAGCATGGTGTCTAACGGTTTGTATCCGTCAGGAGACTTACCTAAATCCTTCGGATTCCAAAGGTTGAGGAAGTCGCCAGGAAGCGGAGAGTAGAGAGAAGAGGAGAGATAATACATGGCGTAGAACTGTGTGCAAGGCTGCTGGAGTGTGAATTCAATGTAATCACCGGATTCATCATGACCAGTCTTGACAACATTGTCCATGTTGCATTCTTTCCACAACTTTTCGTTGTAGTAATTATAATCGCCAGTGAGATTGGAAGTCTTAGCTAAGTAATCGGCAGCCTCTAATCCTAAACCGGAAATACCTTTGGTTTGTTCCGGACCTCTATACTGACCATTGTAACCAGTGAGCATGTACTTGATCGGAGCGATGTAGTCGTCCAAAGCGACCTTTCTACCATCAAAGCTCTTGAGCTGAACTCCGTTCTTTGACTTGGTAGAAGCAGTACGATAGACAAAGTCTTCGCCGGTCTTGACGTGGATTCTCCACTTGTTGCTCAAGACAGAGTCCTGATTTTCAGTGATGACAGAGCCAGAATCCGATAACGGAAGCGGACGATCATCTGTAGAAAGAAGCGGATACCACTCATAACCGTCGTTGGTTTCGTTCATACGAGTAGAGAAGTAAGAGGTGGTGATGTGCTGAGCAGCATCGGAAACGTCAGAACCAGATGCGTTCATGGCATTGAGGTGAGCAGGAAGCGCAGTGGTACCGACCTGATACATTTCCGCATCGTGACCAATGAACGGATTCGGAAGCTTACCAGTGAGCTTACCTTCTCTCATTGTTCCCCAACCATAACCGTTGATGTAAGACGGAGCGGTAGGAACATAACGGTTGTTATAAACAATGTTAGAACCGTTAGAGAACATGGTGATACCAGTGAGATAGTTATCGACAGCATATTTTTCTAATGCGCCGAGAATATTGGCTTTTTCTTCATAGCTTGCAGTTGCGTAAGAGAAAGCGCCTTCTGCTTGCTGTGTCGCTTTGACAGTGACAGTGAAAACCATGTTCTGAGTATCATCGCCAGTCGGATGGACTGTGATGTCTGCAGAACCAGCTTTTACCGGCTTGAGTAAACCGTTGTTTTCATCGACACCAAGAACACTCGGATCACTCGATGTATAAGTGAATTCAGGAACATTGCCAGTGAGATCAGTAGCGACAAGGATTGCAGTCTTGTCACCAAGATAGACTTCAATTCCTGCACCCTGTTCATATTGTTGACCTTTATAGGTGACATAGAAAGCAACATCAGTGATGTCAGAAGTGTGACCGGAGTTACCAGTGTCTGTGCTAGGACCGACACTCGGCTGGTTACCGCCGCAAGATCCAAGAAGAGCAACAGATACGAGCGCTAACAACGTAAGACCTTTTTTCATGTTTTTCATATTTTTACCTCCTTTGGGTTTTAAATCGACAAATAAAAAACTTTTCCTTGTGTAAAAACAAGTATTTATATTTTATTTAATATACTTATATTTGCAATGTATAATTTTATAAAAATCAATATATAGACAATCTTAAGATTGATAGCGGTTACATATTTTCTTGGTTGTCAAGAAAAAACACACCCGCTTTTCATGCTTTTCGTCAATGAATAAAGGCGAAAATAATGCTGAGAATAGCAAAGATTGTACCGATGATAACAAAAGGAAGCCAAAAATTCTTTCGGCCCTCTCTCACTTCATTCAACTTTTCCTGATAGGAATAAGCGTCTTTATAAGGACGAGGACTATTTTTCTTAAACGACGACATCCAGTTGATAAATTGATATCGAAAGACATCAAAAGTACCTCCCCTAGTTATCGCATAAAGACCACTGCCACCAAGATATAATGTGGCAATCAAAGCAAAAATATTGCTCAAAACCCAGTCCGTCAAAAAATACATCGGGAGAAAAATAATCAGTGGAACGATGATTGCTACGCCTGTAATAATACAAAGCTTTTTTAAATAATCTGTGAACAACATAAGTTAAAAAATAGACAAAGGCCTCGGAAAAACCGGGGCCTTTGTAATAGAAGACAAATTACTTGTCGGCCTTCTTCTTGAAGATGGCAACAGCAGCTCCTAAGAGAGCAAGTGCGCCAACAGTGGAAGAAGCGATGACGACAGAACCGCCACAGCCGCCCTTTTCAGGTTCCGAAGTGGAAGTGCCGCCTTCGGTTGTGCCGCCGCTAGAGGAGTCACCACCAGAAGATTCACCGCCAGTAGAGCCGCCACCAGTTCCTTCAGATGCAGGAGCGTGGTTGATTGTAAAGGAAGCAGCATCTTTACTAAACGTGAAGCTGATTAAACCAGTTTCGGCGTTGTAGTTGACCTGGACAGATTCGCCATCGACAAAGACCTTAATGTCATCGACATTCAAATTCTTTGCGATGTTCATGTTGATCGTCATATCCTGCTTTCTGATGACAGAGTCACCGGTAGCAGCGTTAAGAATATCAACAGCGTAGGTGTAATTTCCGTTAGAAGCATTGATTAAAGTGATGTCATAATCTTGCTTCGAAGTGAAGAAAGTAGAAGAGACAGAGAAGTCAATCTGAGAAGGCTTGACTAAGATCTTCTGAGTGTTGTGAGCGTGGTCGGTGAGTTCAACAAACATCTTATCCTCTTCCTTCCAGCTATCGTTGATCCAGAAGTAAGTAGAGGTGAGATCTGTGCCAGCAATCTCTTCCATCTCACGACCAACTGTGACGTTGACGGAAGCGAAGGAAGCACCATGGGTGACAATATTGAGACGGTCATCTCCATCTTCCTGAGTGATGGAAAGACCAGCTAAAGTCGGAGCAGTCTTATCGACAACAAGAGTGTACTGTTTGACTTGCATTGTTCCAGTACCGATCTTCTTGAAGTTGAACTTCAATGTGTATTCGCCTTCCGGAACAGTGGAAAGGTCGATATCGACATAGCCGCGATGGATCATGAATCCAGTGCCATTTGCAACTAAGAAGGACTTCATCAATTCTCCCATATCCTGAGCAACTGCCGCAGTACCATAGGTGTATAAATCGCGGATATTCTCGCCTTTAATCTTCTTACCATCTTTATTGATGATTTCATAGTTTGCATCAGAAACTGCACGGTTGACGAAGAAGGTACCAATCAAATGTTCAGAGACACCAGGAGCACCAGCATAGATGCGATCCTTGTTCTTTCCATCGGTAACTGTCAAGTAAGTTGTACCGTTTGGTTTTGTGCTTTCATCGAAGGTGTTGATACGAGCGAAGTTTTCACTGGTCAAACCAGAAGCGCTTGCAGCGAGAGTGGAGCCGGCATAAGCATAAGGTTTCTTATAGGCATCGGCTAAGTTCTGCACGTAGTTGCTGACAAGATCAGAACCATAGAGCTTGCCTTCTTCTCTTTCGAAATCAAATGCTTCTACAGCATCGGCCTTAGTGTAATCACCATAGAATCCCATGAACGGAACAGAGAGTTCGCTCTTTACATCTTTCTTGGTGCTGACATCTTCGAAATCGAGATAGCCTTCGATATAGTTACCGCCTGCTTCTTCGAAATACTTCTGGTAATATTCTTTCAAGGTACCCTTGAAGTTTTCAACCTGAGAGTCGTTGAATTCTTTTTCAAACGGAAGGTTGTCAATTCTGACTTTGCACTTGCCGCTGATTTCGCCATTTGCAGGAACGACAACATTGTCTAATTCAACTTTCTTGACCAAATCATCAAGAACTGTTGTGGTGATTTGACCAACACCATAAGGATAATCAGAAGAGTTCTTATTATAACCGATAACTTCGGATTTGGAAGATTCTTCCATATTGTCATATTCATCGTGAGAAACCGCAACTCTCAAGCTAGGAACCATGACAGAGAGCGCCGGCTTGTAAGTTCTTTCGACTGCGGAATCATTGTGGATTGTGTAATCGAATTCAATATAGCTTTCAGTAGTATCGCTTGTATTAGAGAAATCAACCTTGAGAGACTTAGAATTCTTTAATTCCACTTTGGATTGAACCGTATTTTCAAATCCTTGAGTGTCTTCGTTAGGAACAGTGATGTAAGAGTCAGAGGTGAGCATCTTTTCGACATCGATACGACCAGCACCCTGAACTCTCGGAGAAGCGTAGTTTCCGTCGCCGGAAGTGCTAAGGAGCTTCTCAGTAGAAGACATTGCCTTCATAGAAGCGACTTTCTTTTCGTTTTCGAAAGCCTGTGCATCTTGAAGCGCAAGTGTTCCCTTATTATCCGGTTTTCTTTCAGAGAGATATAAAGCTAATGCACCGGTGAAGTTAGGAGCTGCCATAGAAGTACCGGACATATTTTCATAACCAGTTAAGAAGGAATAACCAGGATTCATCGGGTTGGAACCATCGTTGTAATATTCAGCGCTGACAGCACCCATGATTTCTTTACCAGGAGCTGCAACAGTGACACCCATATCGAGGTTTGCTTCGCCGCCGTCACTAGAGAAAGAAGCTAACATGTTGCCATCGCTAGCAGTCTGGGTAGTGTTAGTAGCGATAGTAAGCTTACCTTCGTTACCGCTATTTTCATCCGGTAAACCGAAGATTCCTTTGGAGTTTTGGAAAACAAAGACAATCGGAATAGAAGGATCATTATCCGCAAAGTCCATAGAGAAGTTGAAGGTGACAGAAGGATCGTTGTTGATGACGATCAATGCTTTTGCACCGTGAGATGCAGCAGAGAGATATTTGTTGACGAAGGAAGTAGTACCACGGGAGACAACCGCAATCTTACCAGAGACATAGGAATCTGTCTTCGGGTTGTAAGAGCTAGTGTCGATACCATGAGCTCTATCGACCTTTTCATAGTCGGAATCTTTACCCCAGCCAGGAATGACAACATATTCGAAATCGGCAGAAGACTGACCTTGCGGCAATAAAGAAGCCAAAGGACGATCGGTGACGTTCGGTTGTGTGGCAGAGGATTTAGCCTGGTCGTTATAAGCGACAGCGCTCGGAGCAGAAGCATCCTTGTTTTGGACAGTAAGAATCGAAGAGAAGAAAGCTTTTTCCGGATTAGAAGCCGCAACGATATTGGCAGATTCATCAAAGTGAGATTCACCACCTAAGATACTGGTTTCCACCATGTCACGAGTCCAGTCGCCATAAGAAGCAGAGCTGGAGAAACTAGACTTACCAGAGTTACCGGCAGCATAGTTGACAATGACACCGGCTTTGGAAGCAGCGTTGATTGCTCTGTAACCGGCAGATTCTGTATTGTCACCGCTGGTGTTAAGGTCCGTACCTAAAGAGAGGTTGACAACATCGAGTTTAAGTTTTGCAGCATCTTCCAACGCTTTGATAACCGCGCCTTCAGAAGCGCCGCCATCATAGTCCGGGAAGACCTTCATAACAGCGATTTGAGCTTTCGGGGCAATACCCTGGAAAACATCGCCGTTAGCACCTGCTAAAGAAGCGACGTGTGTACCATGTTCACTTCCGTTGCTTGTCGGATCGACATTGTTGTCGCCGCCGTCATAGTCGCGAGCGAAGAAGACTTTGTTGTTGACGTGAGTGAAATAATTTTCCTTAAAGCCTTTGCTGATGACATCATCCTTGGTGACAGAATAATCACCGGCAGAAAGATCTTTAAAAGCGGCGGGGTTGAGTTTCTTTCCCTGACTGAGAAGTTTTTCTCTGGTTTCAGAACCTTCAACCTGGTTGAGATAAAGACCGGTATCGATGATACCTACTGTGATGTTTTTACCTTGCTGAGAAGAAACGCCTTCGCTGGCGCCTCTCTTCTTCAAAGCATCGGCAACCGCTTTGTTCGTGGCATCCATGGTTTCAGCAGAATAGTTTGCTAATCTGAGTTCACGGGTTTCATAACCAGCGTCTGTAGGAAGCATAGAGTCTAAACCAGTGCTGACAGCCTCCGGTCTAGCGTAGGTGTGAGAAGCCAAAACTTCGCTGACACCATTGACAGATTTGAGATAATCTTCATAACGGGCGTTGACTTTGATTTCAAAGCCGTTGAGAAGAGTGTCATAGGTATTAACCACTTCAAAAGAACCTTGTGGAAGGTTGTAAGTAATTTGGTTAAGAACTTTGTTACGGTTATACTTCAAGGAAGCAGCATCGTCTTTGAATACATCGCCATCACAAAGGACAATGTATGACTTGTCTTCATCATTCTTAGCAAGTTTATCACTGATTTTTGTGTGACTTGCAGAATAGAAACTAAGTCCGAGGATGGTTGCTAAAGAAGCCATAACGATAAATTGTTTTTTCATAAATCGTATCCTCCAATAAGCGCTTAAAATAAAGCGGAATATATTTTATTAAATGAAATAATCGACTTTCAAATTTTATATATACATATATATAAATGCATTTTTTGCAAACTTGAAAAAAATTACATATTTTGCAATAAAAATTTAAAAATTAAAGCGTTTTTTTATAAAATCAAACGTTAAACAACAAAATCAATTTATTTGAAAACGCTTACAATGTTATTTTTTTATAGAGATTGCCTTTATTGATATCTCTTTTAGGCTTTCATCAATTGATAAACGACACCGACAAGAGCTTCCATCTGATAAAGATCGACATATTCATAACGACCATGCATGTTGTAATCGCCTGTACCAAGATTCGGAGTAGGTAACCCCATGAAAGAAAGTTGACTTCCTGTCGTGCCACCGCGAATAGGTAAATAAATCACCGGAATATCACAGCTCTTCATCGCTTCTTCCATCTCTTTTTGAATTTCTGGATGCTGATCCATGATGACTTTCATATTGTGATACTGCTCTTGGAAAGAAAGTGAGATCGCTTCATATCCGATGCGCTGATTGATGCGTCTTGCAGTAAGCTTAGCAAGAGAGATCATCTCTTGTACCTGATGGTCATCAAAGGAACGGATGATATATTCTCCCTTTGCCTCTTCTTCACAACCTGAAATATCCAAGATGTGATAGAAAGGTTCTTTCTCATCCGTGTGTTCCGGACGCAAGAATTCCGGAAGAGCAGAATGGAAGTTCATCAAGACATTGATTGCGTTGACCATCTGATCTTTTGCACTTCCCGGATGAATCGACTTTCCTTTCACTTTGACTGTCATTGCATATGCGCTAAATGTTTCAATCGATGGTGCACGATAATCGCCTCCATCTACGGTATAACCATATTTTGCTTTCACAGTTTCTAAAGAGACATGTTTTGCATCTGCGCCGATTTCCTCATCCGTAGTGAAAATAATTTCTAAGGAACGATGATTTTCATCACCTTTTAAGATCTTTTCTAAGGCTTCCATGATAATAGCCATACCGGCTTTATCATCACCGCCTAAGAGCGTATTGCCATCCGTGACGATAATTTTATGTCCTCTTGACCAGGCTAACATCGGGAATTCTTTTTCAGAAAGATACATGCCCTCTTGCAACTCTACATCCTTACCATCGTAATCTACTACCCTAGGCTTTACATCCTTGCCAGAACAAGCGGGCGCTGTGTCCATATGTGCGATAAAAGCAACCATATCTTTGTCGCTTTTTCCATAGAATTTGGCATCGACAATACCAAATTGGTTAATGCTAATTTCATCGGGATGAAGCTGTTGTAATTCTAAAAGAACATGCTGAGCAAGATGAAACATCAAATCATTAGAGGGACCATCATCCCTTTCTTCTTTTGCGGTCGTTTCATAGGAAACATAGGTTAGAAATTTGTCTAAAACACTCATATTTATTGCCTTTCTTTATATTATTTCACGTGAAATTTCACGCTTATTCTTCTACTTGTTATCGTTCGTACGGAAAATGAAGTTATAAACAGAGTACTTTCCGTTGAAATGATAAATTTCCGAGAAACTATAGCTATGACCGATGGCGGAATCTTTCAAAGCAGAACTATCCAATGGTAATTTATCAATGATGGAGGGACCGATATGCAAACTCTTTTTAATTGTAGAATTGATGATTGGTGTGAGAATGAAATCATACTGTAACGCCTTCATTTCAATGTTCTTACTGGCAAGAATCAACTGTTCAAAGTTCATATGTCGCAAGGAAAGCGGAACTTCTAACTGGTTCAAAACGATGTAAGCATTAAACTCATCCGCGAATTTTTTCTTCATCGCAAAGCGATAAGTGTTCAACAATACAGCATAGTTTAACGCCTCTTTATATGCGCCTTCTGCCTGACCATCGAAAGTGAGGAAGACATAGCCGTTTTTACCATATGTTGTCTTCATTTCTAAGAAGGAGCGAGGGCAAGTTCTTTGCGCTGTGCGATCGATCAAATCATAGAAAAGCTTTTCTTTCGTATTGTCAGAACCGTCTTCTTTTGAGCTTGTGCATTTGACAAAGATATAAATCAATTTCGTAGTCTTCTTTTCGTTTCTCTTTGCCACTTCTAAAGCTTCTGCAGTGTTATAAGGATCGGTGATAAAGTCATCAGAAACAATTTGGAAGCCCTTAGCATCTTCTACGATATTAAATTCTTTTCCATTAGTAGAGAAGGACTCTTCTTTCATATCTTGTAAAGATAAAAGATTTCCGATAACAACATTATTTTTGTTTTCTTCATAACGTGGATTGATAACACGATAATTCCATCCATAATCACTATTTTTAATATTGAATTCTTTCTTTCTGATCAAGCGGCCTGCAAAATCAGTGACAAAGTCTTTCTCTTCTCCGATGATTTCATCCCAATAATCATATGCTTTCGCTTCGTTTTTGATCTCTTCATCAACATAAGAAACATCGCTTTGTCCGAGTTCTTCTACCTCGTTATCCGCAAGATTTAAATCATATACTTTTTCATTGTCTTTTCTAACCCAAGTGGTATGACTTAAAAGTGCTTCTTCGATATTATTTGTCTCTAATGCAAGAGCGTTTTCCGAAAGATAAGAAGTCATCTCATTATAGAAATTCAAATCTCCGCCCAAAGAGACATAAATCAATTTCATTTCTAAAGCCTTGTTTTTCTTTTGAGTTGTCTCTAATTCTTCTTCTGTTCTTGTCACTTTTTCTTTTAAGGTGACAAGTTCTTCTCCTAAGGACTTGTTTTCCGATAAGGAACTTTCATTCGCTAAGCGGATAGCAGCGAATTCTTTTTCATATTCTTCTAACTTCAATCCTTCTTGCGCAGATTTGCTTTCCAACGCCTGCTTTTCTTCTTTCAATTGTTCTAATTCTTGTTGTTGTTCTTCTTTTAAAGAAGAAAGTTCACTTACTTGTGAAGTTAAAACTTCTAAATTTTCTTTCAATTGGGCATTTTCATGAGAAAATTCATTGCGTTCAAAAGCGATGCTATCAAAGCGTTCACTCGCTAATTTATCTTCTTCTTCCTCTCTTGCTTTTTCTTCTAAGAGAGCAGTCTTTTCCGCTTCTAACGCTTCTTTTGTTTGCTTGAGTGTTTCCAATTCCTTCAGCAATTCTTCTCTTTGTGTTTCTTGTGCTTTCTCTTTTAACAAAACTTGTTGTTCTCTCTCTGAAATTAAAACATTCAAAGAAGAAATTGTGTCGCGAAGTGTATTTTCGTCGTTTTCACAATTTTCCAATTTTTCTTTTTGCTCTTTCAATTCTTGAGCCATTTTTTCTAATTGCAATGTTTGTTCTTGAAGTTGTTGTTTCAGTTTTTCAGTTTCTTCTTCTTTCTCATTTAAAGAAGCCTCTTTCAAAGTTAACACTTCTTCTTGATTCTTTTCTAAAAGTAAAACTTTGTGCATGTAATCTTCTTTTTGAAGAGAAAGTGCATCTTTTTCATCGGTTAAAGTCTCCACCTTCATCTTCCAATCCGTGATTTCTTGCGATAAGTTTTCCTTCTCGTTCACAACATTTTGATAAGAACTCTTACATTCTGCTAACTGAGAAGACAATTCTTCTACCTGTTTATTTAAACGATTGATCTCTGTCTCATCGTTGATTGATTTCGCCATCAACGTTTCCGCTTTTGCTTTATAGGAATCCAATAGACCATCCAATTCAAAACGATTGGCTTCGCCAAGTTCTTTCATCTGTTGATTCAATTCTTGAATCTGTTGTTTCATGTGACATTTTTCTTTCGTCACATTTTCTAAATCAACCAAAAGCTGTTCTTTCGCACCCGAAAGATTGTCTTTTGCTTGTGCTAAAGTAGCAATCAATTCTTTGGCTGAAACCAAAGAATTTCTTGTGATTCCCAACTCTGTTTTAATTTCTTCAAAAGAAGATAGCAACGATTCATAATTCGTTTTTAATTCTTCTTTTTCCTGGATGAGAATATTCTTTTCATCCGTCAAATCAGCAACTTTTGTAAGTAGAAGTTCTGTTTCTTCCTCTTCAGAAGATATTTCTTCCTTTTTCTCTTCGTGGACAATTTCTGTCTCTGTTTCAAAAGGATCTACAACATCGATATCAACCGATGTCACTTCTTTTTCTAATCCATCTGTCAAAATAGTCTCGTGAGATAAAGTATCTTCTTCCTCTTCTTCCGTGATTTCGACAGGTTCCCCTTCAAAAATAATATCGCTGATTTCCTTATCATCCAAAATTTCTTCTTTGTCACCTAAATCAACTTCTTCGACGACTTCTTTTTGTTCAATATTTTTCGTAACTGTTTCCGGGTTGACCTCTTTTAAGATTTTTTCATCCGAAAGAGAAGTTTCTACTTGTGAAGCATTAAAAACAGGTGCTTGATCCAAATTTTGATTATCGGCGTTTGTCTCTTCTTCAAATTCAAAACCTACCGTATTTTCCGAAAAAACTTTATCGCGGATATTTTTTAAATTTGGAAGAATAAAGTGCTTTGTCTGTCCATTCGTTCCATAAAGTTTTTTGTGATATGCTAAAACTTTCTCAGTATCTAAATCGTCTTTACTCGGTGTACGATCCAGAGGGTGATTGAAATCAGTGACATCATAAATTGCAAAGGTACGGAATTTTTTGCCTTTGCGAACTTCAAAAATGCCATTGCCAATTTTAAAGGACATCTTGTCTCCGCGAATATTCTTTGTAAGCATGGAACAAGGGATTAAATTATCATCCGTGATCATGCCTCCGTTTGACAAAGGCTTAATCAAATCGATGGTCCAACCATAATTTGAATTTTCGTTTTCAAAGTCTTCTAATTTCATCGGTTGCGCTGCATAATCGTATGCTACTTGCGCTTCACCAAAATATCGTTTCCAAATTTCAATAGATTTCGTTTGCTCCATAAGAAACACTCCTTATAATCGCTTACTAAAATTATAGCAATTTATATATATATTTGGCACTAAATTTCTCTTTTTCTTTCTAAATTCTACCTTTTAATCATTTTCTTGAAATTGATTTTTTATGCTTTCAAAAAAAACGATATGTCTTCTTTGACAAAAACATATCGTTGTTTTCTATTCAATTATGACTTTTTAATTTCTTTCGATCAAAACATATCTGCAAACGCTTGATATAAAGTCGCATTAAGCTCTTGCATCTTTTTCACATCAACTTTGCACTCACTTCTCGTAAGATCATATAAACCACAATATTCCGTCTCAACATCAGCAATTTGTGTATAGATGAAACCAGATAATCCTCTATCCTTTATTTGTGGTAGCAAGTCTTTTAAATAGAGCTTTTCAATTTTCTTCATCAACTTTTGTTTGCTTTTTACTTTACCATGTCCTGAGATTTTATCATAAGGAGCATTTTCAGGCTTTTTGCTTACTCCACCGCACTCCGAAATGATATAGCAGTGATGATATCTATTTTTTCTCTTCATCTTCGGACAATAATACGTATGAATAGAGAAGAAATCTGATTTTTCCGCTTCATACCATCCTGACGTTGTATCGATCAATTGACAATCTTTAATTTCTTTTTTAAGTTGCTCATACATATGAGAAGCGTCAAACTGTCCCCATCCTTCGTTGAAGATTGTATAAATGATAATAGATGGGTGAGATGACAAGCGCTGAGAACACCCTTTCATCATTTGGATAAACTCTTCTTTTCCTCTCTCGTTTGTTCTTCCTAATTGTTTTTCATTTGTCTTCTTTTCATCATTCAAACACGGAAAGACAACAGGTTTTGCAACATTGATCAAAGGAACTTTATCCCCACCGTTTGGAAAATCTTGTATCAATAGCATTCCTAACTTATCCGCATAATAATAAAATATTTCCGGTAAGATGGTGACATGAACTCTCAAACAATTAAAACCCATTTCTTTGGCTATTACAATATCGCGTTCATACTCTTTGGCGCGCACCGGTGTCAAATTGTTATACCCGTAATATCCTTGATCTAAAAGTCCCGAGAGAAAGAGTGGTTTTCCGTTCAGATACATGTAAGAACGACCGTCTTTTTCTCTTGTTTCAATCTGGCGAAAAGCAAAGTAGGAGCTCACTTCATCCAATCCCGGAATTTCGATCTTGCAATCATATAAATAGGGATCTTCTATCGACCAATAATGAATTTCATCTAACGTTAGTTCTGACCATTGATTTGATACAATTTCATAACTCTTTTCTCGCACATAAAATTTCAATGTCGTTTTATTTTTTGTCTCCACATATACGCAAAGCTTTTTTAATTTATGATCTACATCATATCGAACTGACTTTATATAATTTTCCTCTACAGATTCCATCCAAACAGGACGGAAAATACCTGTCGTAGTAGTGTAAGTGAAATACTTTGGCTGTAAAGATTGTTTTCCGCGGCTTAAATCATTTTGATCACTCCGGTCTCTAACCCTGATTACAAGATCAAACATCTTCGGTGTTTTATCGCTTAAAACAACGTCAAATCCTTCATACATACCAACATGAGTAAGGACTTCTTTGCGGTCGATAAAGACAGTTGCTTCTTGATCAACGCCTTCAAAATGAATGATGATTTCCTTCTTTTTAAAGTTATCTGGAAGCATGACAATACGATGATAAAAAATATAATCTCCCGGTTCTGGCAACACTTTAACTCCGCTGTCTAACGCTTCTAAAGGAAATGGTACTTGAACTTTTTTATCATAACTGCGAGGAAGTTCTTTACTCTTACTGATGGATAAATCCCACAATCCATGTAAAGATACAAAAGAATCGCGAACCATCTGCGGACGAGGATACTCCGAAAGAGGTAATTCCTCATAGACGTTCATCTTTCCTGAAAAAAGATATCCCTGATTGATTCCATTTTGTTTAATTGCTCTCATAACTTTTCCTTTCTAGGCTTTGTTGCTATGCTTTTTTATTCTAGCAGTTTATCCGTCAAATGTGTCATCCTTAGCATGATAAAAATGGCTATCAAACGATAGCCATTCATTTATTTGTCATTCTTCTTTTTGTTCTAAATCTACCTTTTGAATTTCTTTTTCTTGCATCTTCGCAAGGATTTCTTGTTCGTAAGCTTCTTGCTTCTTTTGATGTTCTATCGCCAACATCTCTTTATTGTGATTCCATTCTTTACCATGAAGAGGATAAAACCACATCGCGACAAAAGATAATACTAAGAGGATACCTGTGATCAACATCCAACAAATAAAGAGACCATTTTTTGCACTATCCGGTTGACCGACCCAATCAGTGACACCATCGATTTTCTTATCCGGTTGGAAGTTGAAAAAGCTTGTCATCATCCAGGGGAAGATCGCTTGTGCAATTGCACCAGCAGGTTTCGTGATCAAGGAGTTAATACCGGCATAAACACCTTCTCTGCGCGCTCCGTTATCTAACTCATCCTTGTCCATGACATCGCCATTGACCATCGGAACCAAATATAGACCGCCGGAGAAACCGATACCGATTAAGAAAAAGCTAAGGAGAAGAACATAGAAATACATTCCTAAGAAGGAAGAGAGAAGACAACCAGCTCCCATACAACCGACACAGATGAGGGTATTTACTCTTGTTCCTAATTTATCACGCATGAATACAAAGAAGAGAATTCCAGCGACAGCGCCGACGATTAAAGCGCCATATAAGATCAATATAGAAGTGGATCCCATCCATCCGTTGATTCCAGCCATGGCGTCGTTTGCCCACATACCTTGCACATAAGTAAGACCGATCATCAAAGCGTTTTGAGCAAAGATGACAGTCCAAGAGAGCACTTCAAAATAGAGGAATGATTTATTTTTAATACACATCTTTAAACCTTCCCAGAAGCGGGGCTGTTTTTCCTCTACGACATAATCGTTTTCTTTATAAAAGAATGTAGAAACAAAGATGACAATACCACAAATGATGCCGGCTGCCGCCATAATCCAAGGGAAAACCGCAGATTGTTCTTCGATGAGTTTATCGAGATAAGAATTGAGAACCATAGGAGCACCAAAAGAGATTAATGAGAATCCAATGTTCCATAAAAATATTTTATTTCTAGCTTTATTCGTTACCGCCATTTCGTAAGGCATGACATAAATTGCTGATGCTATAGCTGTGTAGACAATATCGAATAAAAACAGTGCTAACAGCTCTTGGAAGAAAAGAAACCAATTGTTTCCTTGCATGCTAGGAAAACTGATCCATGTGAGAGCAAAGAAGAGTGCAATCAGCGGTGCACCATAACGAATCCACGGTCTTCTTCTTCCTAACTTCGAGTGTGTTCTATCCGCTAAGAAGCCGTAGATTGGGTCGTTGATGGCATTCCAAATACCAAAGAGAATCCAAGATACTGCGTTGAATTTCGGATCTAATCCCAAGTGATTGACAAAGAAATAAGTAACTGCACTTCCTTCAGCAAAAGCGACAAGTAGTCCGGTAAAGGCATTCGCAGCTCCGAGCCATGCAGCCGATGATGTCTTTACCTTCTCCACATATTGCGGTTTATCATACTCCATAAAAATTCTCCTTTTCTTGCATTATATCTGCGCGATTTTTCTTAAAAAACTCTTCACAACTTCTTCGTATTTCTGCGGGTGTTTTTCTAAAGATTTTGCATGTCGTGCTCCCTCAAAGAAATGCAATTCTTTATAACCTTTTTCTTTGGCATCATAGAGATGCTGACATTGAATAAACGGAACAAAATCATCTTCATGACCTGTCGTTAATAAAAGTGGAATATCACTCTCTTTCACATATTTTTCAGGATTGACATCATCGATGTGATAGCCGTGTTTTCGTTTGATGATATGATCGATAGGTTTGAGTAAAAACTGAGGCATGTACATTGTTTTTAACTTATATGAGAACAATTCTCTTAAAGAAGAGTAGGGACAATCCGCATGGACAAACTCTAGCGGATCATGATATTTAAGAACTTGTAAGACAGTAGCTCCTCCCATGCTTTCCCCCATGATTCCAAGTTGAATATCTGCGCCGTATTTCTCGTAGATAAAGCGGATAATACAATGAAGGTCTTCTGCTTCTTTATATCCCATTGTCACATCATTGTGAATGTTTTCTCCATGGCTTCTCTCATCGTAAAGAACAATGCTATAACCAAGTCTTTGATAAATCTGCGCATACTTGAGTTGTCCTTCTCTTGTCCATGTATAGCCGTGAGCGAAAATGACAAATTTTTTTAAGTTATTTCTAGTGATATCTCCGTGAATAATATATCCGTCCGGCATTTGGAATTCGACCTTAATTCTCTCCATCTGATCCACATCAGGAAGCAGTCCTTTCTTTTTATCTACGGACAGTGCTGTCTCATTGTCATAGCGGCGTGGATAAGACAAATAATGAACCAAAATATAAGGAAGAATAAAGTAAAGAAGCAAAATAAAAAGGCTCAAAGATAAAATGACCAAAAGCAAAATATAATACCAAGCCATATCCACTCCTTTACAAACTCATTTTAAACAAAAGCTTCTTTCATTTTAAATCGCAATTCTACTGATAGCAATCATTTATAAATAAAAAAACAGTCCGGTGGAAGTTTCCCTAAGAGTTCAACCTCTTAATCAGGGAAAACTACCGACACGGACTGTTTTAAATCGATTATTTTAATAGCTCGACATTCTGATTGGAGTGATGATTTGATGGTTTTCAGGATCATCATTTTTCGCCATGAACATCTTTGTCGGCGAAGTGAAAACAAGTGTGAATTTATCAGACTTTAAAGCTTTGACAGCAGCTGTGACAAAATCGATATTAAAGGCGATTTCAAAAATGCTTGCTCCTTCCGGAAGAGTAGCTACTGCTTCTTTCAACTTTTCTTGAGAATTACCATAGTTTGTACTTCTAGCAGAGAGTGTGACAGTACCATCGCTGGTCAAAGAAAGTTTTACTTGCGAATTCTTATCTTCCGCAGAAGAAATAATTTTAACGCGCTCTGCCGCTTTCAAAAACTCTTCGGTTGTCATCGATACGCTGTAGGGGAATGCAGGCGGAATCAAACGGTCGATAGAAGGGAAGTCACCATGTAAAAGACGAGTGGAAATCATGACAGAGTCAGAGACAAAGAGCGCTCTTTGTTCATCTAAATAGATGGTGCATTCTCCCGTTTCTGAAATACGAGTGACCATATCAAGAGACTTAACAGGACAAGTGAAAACAAAGTTTACATCCTGACTCGGTTCCGGAAGTGCTAATGAAGCCATGCGGAAGGAATCAGTTGCTAAGAAGACTAATTTACCGCCGATTGCGCGTACATTGATGCCTTGATAAAGTTCCTTCGGTCCTTTGATAGCAACAGCATAAGAAGTGGTGTCAAAGAGAATTTTGATATCTTTTAAAGGAACTTTGAAACCCTGTGTATCTTCCGGGATGTTAAGATTGACATCCGGATATTCTTCGCCTGCCTTTGTAACAAGATTGAAATCAGAAATTTCATCCGAAATATTTAAAAGACCGGTATCCACCATTTCAAGAGTGACAATTTCACCGCCCAACTTACTGATCATATCTAAAAGTAAACGTGCCGGTGTCTGAATAAAGCCAGGTTCGATAGAGAAAATGATATCATTTCCCTTTTCATCTTTCATGTTTTGGGTGACTTTAGTCGAGATAGAACCATCCGAAGCGATAACGCTGACGAAATCTACTCCTACTTCAATAAGATAGTTCATGTATTGACTTTCTGCAGTCTTAGCGGGAATCGCTTGAGATGCGAAAGTGAGAAGTTTTAAAAAGTCTACTCTTTTGATGGTAAGTTTCATAAGGGAATACTCCTTTTCTCTTGCAAATATATCGATTTGAAAAAATATATTTTGCTAAATTAATATATATTTATATATATATTATTATACCACTTTTATACAGAATAATAAAGCGATATCCGCAGTGTTTCCTAGATTGTTATAGCAAAAAAAAAATGTTTTTTTATAAAAATTTTTTATTAATTTTTTATTAATAATAATTTAACATATTATTCTTATTATTATAGGCCGGTGGAGATGTGGATAAGTTGCTGTTTTTTATATTTTTTTTAAAATATTTTTTTGCTTAAAACACCTATATTGTCGGCAAATATGAGAAAATAAATCCAGTTATTATTTTTATTATATTTTGATGATTTAAGGTGGGTTAATAGTGGTGTTACTGGGATAACTTTTTTCTTTTGTGGATAACTTTTTCAATTGTTTTCAAACATTTAAAATTGAGAAATAAAAAAAGGAACCGAAGTTCCTTTAATTATTGTCTTTTATCATCTCTTCTAAGTGTTGAATAACTGATTTTAAGCTGTCATTGGTCGTTAACGAATTCTGGATTTTTTGAACGTTAGCCATAACGGTCGTATGGTCTTTTCCAAAGTATTTTCCAATACCTTGATAGGTCATCTGAAGCAAGTCACGAGCAAGGTACATAGCGATCTGTCTAGCCAATGCGATTTGACCGATGCGCGATTTGCTTTTGAGTTGATTTTCTGTCAAAGAATAGTAAGATGCGACAACAGAAATAATTTTATCGATAGAAAGCGTACCATCGTTGATTTTCTTTTGTTCATCGACATGGAATACATTCTTACAAAAGTTCATATCGATGACAGGACCGTGGGACGTTGTTGTAATAGCGAAGAGAAGGTTGGTAAATGCGCCTTCTAATTCACGGACGTTTTTACAATAATTTTCAGCGAGATAATCTAAGACTTTAGGATCGAACATACTTTCTTCCAAGCCTTGAATTTTTATTTTCATCTTGAGAATATTGACCAAAGTATCTTTGTTTGGATTAGAGATATTGATGGTTAGACCACCGCTGAAACGAGAGATGAGACGGTCAGGAAGATCTTTAAGTTCGCTAGGAGAACGGTCAGAAGTAAGAATGATTTGTCTATTGTGAGAAACTAAGAAATTGAAGACATTGAAGAACATTGTCTGCGTATCGGTTTTACCGGCAAGAAATTGAATATCGTCGACTAAAAGCATGTCGACAGTAGTGAAGAAGTCACGTAATTCTTCGGCTTTTCTACCTTTGATATATTTCACATATTCGTTTAAAAAATCATCGGATGTAATATAAAGAACTTTCGCATCAGGATGTTTGGTTTGATATTCGTTACCAATCGCTTGAATCAAGTGGGTTTTACCTAAACCAGATTTAGAATATAAGAAGATAGGATTGCTTTTCGCAGGTGTAGCAACAGCATATAAACCGGCGGTGTAGGCTGTTTTATTGTAGGGACCGACAACAAAGGAATCAAAGGTGTATTGCGGTTGCAACGAGGAGTTTTTAAAGAATGTATCTGTGGCCTGTTGCAAGGCTTCTTTGCGTTTCATGAAGGTCTTACGATCTAAGATTTCTACTTGTATAGGAGTTTCTAAAACGCGGCTGAGATAATCTTGAATATTGGTCAACAAGGAGCTTTTAATGATGGTGGCATTTGTTTCATTATCAGTGATGAAAGTAGCTTTGTTATCCTGCAAAGATTTCAATTCAAAAGAGCCATCAGAAAAGATGACATCAAAGAGTTTGCTATCGATACTTTTACGAAGTTCTTCTGCTAAATTTTCAGATATTTCATTGAGTTGACGTTCTTTGTTTGTTTCGTACATAAGAAAGCTCCTTAATAAGCGTATAGATTATAGATTATTTCACCTGAATTTCAAAGATAAAAAACGACATATAAAAGTTATCCACAAAAAAAGAGAGAAAGAAATAGACATTATCATATCCCCTTGAAAAAAGTTATCCACCAAGATTTTACGGGTAAAAAATGTGGATAGGTATGATGTGGATAACTCAAAATGTGGATAAGTGGATAACTTTTGGTGGATAAGTATTTTATCCACAGGTTAATTTATCGATGATTTAGGAAAAATTTTGACTTATCCACCACATTTATTTAGGCTTATCCACCAGCGGTGAATTACGTTGTTTTCGGTGGATAAGTCTGTGTATAAGTATGTGGATAACATAAAATGAAATGAATTGTTAAAAATAATTCTCCACCTGATTATTCACTTTTAATTTTAAACATTACTTCCATTTTATTTACAAACTTTATCAGTTTAAAATTATTTGTGGAAAACTTTGTCAAAACAGCAAAAATGCCCAATTGAATGCCGGCGTTTAAAATGAATCTCAATGATATAAAATAGAAACTATATTGTTATAATAGTAGACAGATAAAAGGAGATGAATTCCCATGGCTCAGAATGAAATGAATCAGACTGAGGAAATACGTTTGAATACGCCTGAGGAAATCGTGTTGAATTCCCAATTTAAAGATGGCTTTTTTAAGCGTATGCTCTTCGGCTTTCTCTATGGTTTAGCAATTATTATTCCAGGTATTTCCGGCGCAGCAGTTTCCATCATATTCAAGCTCTATGATGAATTGATTTATGCCGTTTCTAACTTATTTAAACGTTTTAAAAAATGTTTTTTATTTTTGCTTCCAATTGTCTTAGGCCTACTGGTTGGTTTATTACTTGGCTTATTGGCAGTACAGAAACTGCTTGAGCTTCTTCCCGTCTCGATTGTCTTCCTTTTTGCCGGCTTGATGATCGGATCATTCCCCGCAGTAAGACGCGAGATTAAAGGCAATAAAAAAGATGTGAAAAACAGTTCGTTCTTCCTTCTTGGCACCTTGTTACCTCTTATCTTTTTAGCCGTAACAGTCGGTTTGAACTTCAAAGATTTAGCGACACAGGCACAAGGTGATTTCAACGACACTGGCATCGCTGAAAACTTCTTTAAAGATTTCCCTATCTATCTTTATTTTCTTGCCATTCCAATCGGTATGATTGTCGGCCTTACACAAGTTGTCCCTGGTTTATCCGCTTCCGCTTTCTTAATGATGGTCGGTTGGTTCAATCCGTTGATGGATTCCTTACACCGTGATTATCTTTTCCAAAATCCGAAGATCTTTATTGTCATCGCTATTCTCATTGTCAGTTTCCTTGTCGGTTTCTTCCTCACTTCTAAATTGATTGCTTATTGTACGAAGAAAAATCGCGTTTTGTCTTATCAATTTATTGTCGGCCTTTCTTTAGGCTCTATTTTCTCAATGTTTGCAAATCCGGAAGTGATGACAATTTACTTGGGTTGGTATTATAAAGGAATTGTCGGAACAATCGGTATTGTGGATGTCAGCTTAGCAGCGCCACTGATGATTCTTGGTATCGGCTTAGCTTATTGGCTTGTCCGTTACGAAATGAAGAAAACAGAAAGCATAGAAAAATAGCCCACACGGGCTATTTTCTTTTTCCACACAATTTTATTTCAATTATAATATTTGTATGAAAACAAAAACTTTGGACAACCCTAAAAAATTAAGAAATTATTGGCTGTGTCAATGGCCTCTTGTCACGGCCAGTTTTTTAGTTGGTATACTTTATAATTTTGGCGCGTTGGCTACCCCTTATTTCAACACGGTTTTGATCAATGTCATCGAAGAAAAAAGAGCGTTCTTATCCGTAGTTAATATCGTCTTGATTTATATCGCGGTGATTGTCTCTGTTGAATTGTGTCGCGCATTGAAACGTTATTTTGTTCGCATCTTTGCTAATCGCACTCTTTTTATGATGCGAAAGAATTTGTACAACAATCTTTTGCATATGGACAAGAAAGAAATAGAACAAGTAAATATGGGAGATTTGCTTTCTAGAAATATCTCTGATGTCAACAAAACAGTGGAAGGTATGAGAAAATTGACAACAGAAATTTATGATACGGTACTGCTGTTTTTCTTCTATGTCGCATATATGATGATCTTTGATCCGATTGCGACATTGTATTCTTTAATACCGATATGTTTCGCTATTTTTTTAGCTTTTTTATTAAGAAAACCTTCCGCAGAATTATCGACACAAAGCAGAAAGATTTTTGCCAAGATGACCGATCAGACATATGATAATTTTCATAACGCAATGTTATATCGTTTGTACTCTAGAGAAGAAGATATGGATAGATACTACAATCAAACATTGAGCGAATATGAAAAGAAAAACAAGCGCTTTTTGTTGTTGCAAGATAGTATTACACCATTGAGTAAAATCATCTCTTTGTTTGGACTTATTCCCATTGTGTATTTTGGAACAATTCATGTTTTACAGCAAGATTCATTACTTGTTTCTCTCCCTTTGATCGAAGATCAAGTTTGGAATGCAGGTATTTTATCAGGATATATCATGACTTTTGTACTTATGGCGACAAAAGCAAGTAATACTTCTCGCCTGTTTTCTTCGGTTGAAAAGGGATTGGCTTCTTGGAAAAAAATCAAACCATATATCGAAAAATCCTCTTCCTATGATGTTCCTGTAACGGTGGAAGGAAATACATTACAGCTAGAGCATTTCACTTTGAAAACACATGATCGCATTTTGATGAATGATGTTACCTCTTGTTTTCAAACAGGACAAATCATCGGCATTACCGGAGAAATCAGTTCAGGAAAAACAGCGTTTGGAAAGGTGTTCATCAGAGAGTTGGATTATGAAGGAAGCCTGATTTTATTTGGAAAAGAATTGCGGGATTATCAAACAAATGAAATCAAGGGAACAGTGTCTTACATGGGACATAATCCCAATTTATTGACGATGACCTTAAAAGAAAACATCACGTATGGTGATGAAAAGGATGTCATCCCTTATTTACAAATGGTTTCCTTTGAAGAAGATTTAAATTCAATGCCCGAAAAAGAAAAGACAATCATTGGAAATGAAGGTGTGAGACTTTCCGGTGGCCAACAGCAGAGAATCGCTTTGGCACGAACTTTATATCATCAACATAAACTCATCATTCTCGACGATCCTTTTTCTTCTATTGACTCCAAGACAGAAACAAATATTTTGTCGGCGATTCAAGAGTTAAAAAAAGATTGTATTGTGTTATTGATTTCTCATCGTTTTAAAATATTTCCAGAGTTAGATAAAGTTATGGTGCTTCATACATCTGGAGAAGTGAGCGTGGGAAAACACGATGATCTTCTTTGTAGCGACTCTGATTATAGGCGCTTATTTGACTTACAACAAAAGGAGAATAAAGAGAATGAATCAACCATATAAAATTTCTTCTTTTCTCCTTCCTTTTCTAAAAAAACATATCGTGATTGTTGTTCTTTTAATCATGATTGTCATTTGTTCTGTCATCTCTACGCTTCTTCCTTCTTATGCGTTGAAATTTTTGATTGATAGCATCGTAAACAGTCAAGGGACATCCGACAATATCATTTTGAATTCATGTTTATTTTTCGGCTCTTATTTTCTTGTGGCTCTTTTTACCATGCTGCAAAATTATATGATCGATATCTATGGTCAAAAATTGATTCATGAGCTTCGTTATCAAATGATTGAAAAATCACACCGCATGACTTACGCTTACTTCACCCATCATGGTACAGGCGAGATGACCTCTCGTATCATTGATGATGTTCAAGCGGTAGAGACATTATTTGCTAGCGGATTGATTTCTTTTGTTGTCTCTTTTTTTAAGATAATTGGTATCTTAATTTCGGTGTTTGTTTTTTCTTGGCCTCTTGGTCTCATCCTTATGGCAGTGATACCAGTCATTTACTTCTTGACTAAGTTTTTCCGTAAACGCATGCTCAATTATCAGATGAAAAACCGCAAGCAACTCAACGCGCTTACCAATGATATCTCAGAGACAAGTCAAAACATGCAAGTGATTCAATTGCTTGGTAAAGAACAATATCAAGAGGAAAAATATCAACAGATATTAAAAGCTTTAAATCAAACAAAACAAAAGACAGCCTTGTTTGATTCCATATATTCTCCTATCGTTGATTCTATAAAAGCAATCTTTATCGGAAGTGTTACATTGCTTGTATCTTATGCCAGCGAAACAACGAGTGTTATTAGTCTTGGAATCACCGTTGGAACTTTTGCAGCCGCATTAGATTTAATCAGCAATATTTTTGTTCCCATCATCAATTTAGGACAGGAGATGGAAACGATGCAAGAGGGTATTTCTGGACTGAAGAGAGTTGAAGTTTTTATGTCCGAGAAAGAGATCACATCAAAAGATAATTCCATTCTTGCAAAAGAGGTTTTGAAAAAAGAAGAATTAATTCGAGTGGAAAACTTATCCTTCCATTATGATGACAGCGAGGAAGATGTCATAAAAGATGTCAGTTTTTCTTTGAAGAAAAAAGATAAAGTGACACTCATTGGTAGAACAGGAGCAGGAAAGACTACTCTATTTCGTTTGCTTACGGGAATTTTAGAACCTACCACAGGAGATATATTTATCGGAGATTACAAAGCAAATCGCATTCCAGAGCAGCAAAAAAATATCTCTTTGGATACGTAGAACAAGGATTTTCAGCCATTCCCGGAACAGTGTTAGATCAGATTACTTTACACGATAAAAGCATTTCTATAGAGCAAGTGGAAAAAGTGATGGATAGAGTGTTTTTAAACGATTATGTACTTACGGAAGTAAAAGGCGGATATCAAGCGGAATTTCGCATGGATTTATTCTCGCGTGGGCAATTGCAATTACTCTCACTTGCCAGAGCACTTGTCTTTGATCCTGAAATCTTGCTTTTAGATGAAATCAGTGCAAATTTAGATGCAAAGACAGAAGGTGAAATCATCGCTATTTTAAGTGATCCAACAATGGATAAAACTATTATTTCTATCTCACATCATTTATCTGATCAACTCAATTTTAATAAGATTCTTGAGGTAAATCATAAAGGAGTTACTTTACACTGCAAAGAGAACCAGTGATTTTAGTCATAAAAAAAACCTTATCGTTGTTCAAAACATAAAGTGTATATACTTTATCTGTACAGCGATAAGGTTATCTTTAACGCAAATATTCTCGTTGATTTCGATGGAAATCATCGTCCGGTTGGACAATGACAAAGACATTTTTTAAATCGTCGAAATGATTTAATAATGTTTCTTTAATCTTATCTGAGATATCATCACTTTCTTTTAAAGTCATATTTTCATTTTCAAGAATATAAATTTCCAAATAGAATTTTTCTGAGAACATACGAGAGGAAATCATTTTGACTTGCTCTTTGCTGATGATGGTATAAAGAGTTTCTTTTACTTCGTTTAATTTTTCTTCACTGATAGCGTGATCTGTCAATTCTTTTGTTGCTGGGATAAATGTGCTGACACCAACCCAAATAACCATAATAGCAATCGGATAAGTGAAAATGGGATCTAAGATATTATTCGGTAACCAGATAGAGCCTAATAAGGCAATGATAGCAGCAGCGCTAGAAAGAGCGTCTACAATCTGATGCCATGCGTCGGCGACCATCGCTTTCGAGTGGGCTTTTTTAGCTGCGTACATTGTGATGAAAAACATCACAAGTTTAACGGCAATGCTATCTAAAGCGAGAGATAAAGATAACCACCACATGCCAGAAAAGGCTTCTGCGCCTGCCTCGCCATGTCCTTGTGTGATGTCGATTAAACCATGGGTAGAATCGATGATGATTTCGCCAGCGAGAATAAAAAGGATGATGGCTAAAATCATGCTTCCGATACTGGCCCAGCGTTCATATCCGTAATTGTATTGCTTGTTTTTCTTTCTCGCTGCAATCCAGATAGAAAC
Source organism: uncultured Mollicutes bacterium (assembly GCA_900539865.1). GTDB lineage: Bacteria > Bacillota_I > Bacilli_A > RFN20 > CAG-288 > Enterosoma. The sequence continues at coordinate 136,005 of UQDS01000003.1, forward strand.
AACGGCGATGATTGTTGTTAAAACATCTCCTGTTCCGTGAACGCCATCTGAGAAGACTGCGTTGGAATTCGCGACTTTTCCGACAACGATTTTGGTCAATCCTAAACAGAGGTTTAAGATGATGGAAACGACACCGACAATTGTTGCGATTCTTACAGGGTCTTTTTCTTTTTCTTCTAAAGTTTCAATTCGATTATGGTTCATATGCAATGCTGTCTTTCTCCAAAACTAAAAGGAGTGTTCCGTCTTTTACTGAGATATTGACTTCTTTTCCAATCAGTTCGTTGGATATACCAAGGGGTGTATCATTTGACAAAGTGGCATCGTGTAATTCATACATGGCGCCAGTGATTGTCACGCCTCTTGCTTTACTATTATAGCTGAAGAGAGAGAACTTTCCACCGTTCTTTGCTTTTAAGCGTATACATGAATTAAATATCATATGAACAATGGTTTGATTGTCCTGAGAATAAAGATATGCTTTCTTGTGCTGACTTGTTAAGAAATAGATAAGTTGGAAGTTGGCAATGGTATGTTCTACCTTTCCTCCTAGGCACCCAAAAAGGTGAAATTCATCGTAGTTTTGCGCCAAAAGATACTTTAGAGCTACTAATGTATCGGTATCATCTTTATGCGTGTTTAATTCGATGAGTTCTTTGGGGTTTTGGACTCTGGAACGGTCGAAAGTATCAAAATCCCCTACAAGCAAATCCGGTTCGATTTTCGCTTTTATAAAAGATTCTTGTCCGCCGTCACAGGCGACAAGAAAAAATCCTTCTTCGCGTGCTTTATTTAAAAAGGAAACGTCTTCTAAGGGGAGAGCCCCGACAATGATTGCTTTTTTCATAAGGTGATACCGGGCAATTCGATGCCTCTTTCTTTCGCTTGATTGTAAATTCTTTCTTGCAAGTCTTTGTCTCTGTCTTCGCTCGCCATTATCAGCATTCCGTAATAGCCTTCCATCATTCCGCTTTGGGCTGCTTTTTTATAGTTTTCAAAAGCTTGTTTTCGGTTCTTTTCAAAAACATTTCCATAGTGTTGACATTTCGCCATTTCTAAGCACGCTTCTGCAATCCCCTCATCCGCTGCAATACGAAGAAAATTTCTTGCGTCGACAGGTCTTGTGTCTTTGACAAGATGAAAAAGATAGTAGCATCCATAGAGGCAACCTTCTTTGACAGCCAAACGCGCTTGTTGAATTGCTTCTTCTTTGCTGACTACAAAGATAGGATTCTCTTCTGCGAAATAACACTGCACCAAAAAAAGGTGATTTCGTCCGAAGAAGTTGGTGCTGTTTTCAAAAATTTTACGGATATCGAATTTTTGTTCGCAGGTTGTAAAAGGATCTTTGGCGATGATTAACAATCTTTTTAAGAGTTCCTCTTTGTTGATTTTCTTTTCCATGCTCTTATTATAATCCTAAAAGCACTTTCTCTTTCTATATGACTTTCAAATTGCATATAATATTGGTAATAAACTTGAAGTTTGTACTTCAAAAAGAAATGAAGAAAGAGATACTATGAACACGATTATTGTCCGCGCCTTAGCTAAGATTAATCTAGCGATTGATATCAAAGAGAGAAGAGAAGATGGGTATCATGAAATTGATATGGTTACAATTCCATTAAAACTTCATGATTCTGTAGAAATCACACCCTATCCTGAAAAAGCAGGTATGGAGACTTATCTTTATTGCGATGATCCTTCCATTATTTGTGATGAATCTAACCTCGCTTATAAAGCGTTAAATGTCATGAAAGAGAACAAAAAAATTGAAGGCTCTTTCCAAATGATGATACACAAGAGAATCCCGGTGGAAGCAGGACTTGGCGGAGGAAGCGCAGATGCAGCTGCAGTCATTCGCGCTTTAGATGCTTTTTCTAAAGAAAAGAATGTAGAAGATTTCGAAAACAAAATTGCGTTGTCTATCGGAAGTGATGTTCCGTTCTGCTTAAAAAACAAACCCTGTCGCGTACAAGGAATCGGTGAAAAGCTTACTGAAATTGAAATTAAGCGTCACTATCATGTTTTGATTGTAAAACCGGATGTAGGACTTTCTACGAAATCGGTTTTTGAAGCTTATGACTTAATTGATCCAAGCCGTATTCAAAGACCAAATATTGAAGAGCTGATTCAGGGCTTGAAAGAAGATGATGAAGCGTTGATTGAAAAGAATTTGATCAATGTTCTTTCTTATCCGGCAATCGATGCGCTTCCGGTCATTCAAGAATTATTAGATAAAATGAAGTTCATGGGATTGAAACTTTGCGGTATGTCTGGAACAGGTTCCGCTTGTTTTGCTTTGAGCAAAGATAAGAAATTGCTAGAGCATGTCTACAATATCTTTGAAAGATACGGTTATTCTTGCTACATGAGTGAATTTATAGATTAGTGCCTCTTAAGAGGCACTTTTTATTTAAAAAAATCATTTATAAATCGAATTTTCTTAAAACAGAATAGAAAGTAAGCTACTAGATTTTGTATAATAAATTGTTGTTTGGAGGTAAATATGCAGATCGATAAGAATGCCGTGTTGTTTGCCTTAAGCGCAAATAAAGTACTTGCCGAAAAAGTTGCCGAGGAGTTAAATATTCAACTCAGTTCCGTTCATTTAGCAAAGTTTCCATCTCAAGAAATCTTAGCCTGTCCGATTGATACTGTCCGTGGTAAACAAGTCTTTATCATTCAGTCTACTTGTCCGCCGGTCAATGATAATTTGATGGAAGTTCTTGTTTTCGTTGACGCTCTGCGCAGAGCATCTGCTGGCGAAATCAATGTGATCATTCCTTATTTTGGCTATGCGAGACAGGATCGTAAATCAAAACCGAGAGAACCAATTTCTTCTCGTCTTGTTGCTGATTTATTAGTTACTGCCGGTGTTCATCGTGTCATCACGTTCGATTTGCACGCTGCTCAAATTCAAGGGTTCTTCAACTGTCTGGAAGATGATATCTCTGCTATACCATTATTAGGTCATGTCATCTTCAATGATCCGGACATTGACAGAAAGAATCTTGTCACCGTTTCTCCAGATCACGGCGGTGTTAACCGCGCTCGTAAAATTGCGGAAAAATTAAATACACCAATCGCTATTATCGACAAGAGACGCAACTCTAAATATCAGCCGGAAGTCATGAACATCATCGGCTCTGTCGAAGGAAAAGATTGTATTATTATCGACGATATGATTGATACCGCAGGAAGTGCAGTTGCTGCCGCAAAAGCCTTGAAGAACTTCGGTGCACAAAGAATATTTATGGCTGTGACACACCCAGTTTTATCTGATCCTGCATTTGAAAGACTGAGCAGTGCTCACGTCTTTGAAAAACTTTATGTCACAGACTCTATACCTTTGGATTCTCGTTTCATAAATAACAAAGATATTCCTGTGACTGTTGTTTCTTTAGCAAAGGTGATTGCAGATGCGATTCTTGCAATCAATAACAACTGTTCTGTGTCTGAAATTTACGGCGCATATGTCGATGTTTTAGACGAACAAAAGTAAATGATGAAAACGATGTGCTACATGCGCATCGTTTTTTATATCCCGCTCGGCAAAGATTGAGTTTTTCTTTAAATTATGAAATAATTTATATATAGATTAAATAGCTACGAAAGGTAATACTTCATGAACCACTCTCGAAAAGTTTTAATTATCTCGCAGACATTTGTTTATGGCTTGGTTTTTATCATTTTCATTCTTTGCATCAATGGATTTGTCTCCTATTGGGATGAAACTCAAACTAAGACAATTCTTGTTGCCAGTACGACAGGTTTAATTGCGATTTGGCTGACAGTTATTTTAGAAAAAATCACCGATTTTCGCTTCTCAATTTTAGTTGACAGTTGTATTGCTGCTGACTTGTTTTTATCTATTATCATCGGTGAATGCTGTGAAGGTTACTATCGCATTCCTTATTATGATCGCGTTTTGCACTTTATTGGAACTGGTCAATTTGCTGTCTTAGGATACGCACTTTTTAAAATTGCATTAAGAAGCACAAACAAAGGAACTGGTCAATTGGCACTCTCCTTAGTCTTTGGCTTTTTCTTCGCTGTTGCTGTTGAATCCATGTGGGAATTGTACGAGTGGGCAGCGGACTGTCTCTTTGGAACCAATATGCAAAAATTTGTTCCTCCAGAGATGTTGCCTTTCTTGGATGAGAATCTTGTGTTTCCAGAATCTATGAAAGATCAAATTTATGAGTTTTACTCTAAGAGAGACGGATATCATTATGCGATTATGGATACAATGTGGGACATCGTTTGCGATGTGTTAGGTGCGATTACTTTCACTATTGGCAATGCAGTTTTAATGCATCAAAAGCCGCGCTATCAAGATGTTATTATTTATCGTGAAAAAGAAGAAGATGTTCTTCGTATCATCAACAAGAACAAAGAAGGCGAATAAATAAGATGCGTACAGAAGCAAACGCCGATTCCAATAAACTTTTGTTGACGTTTACCTATCTCCTGCTTGCTTATTTGGGTGTACAACTCATCCCTTATGAAATGATGGGGGAAAGAATTTGGGTTCATTTGCTTGTAAAAGATATCTGTCTTCTTTTTGTGCTGTTTCTTTGTGTTTTTGAAATGAGAACAAAACGCCAAAAAGCACAAAGAGTTTCCGTTTCACTTTGGCCAATTTTACTTTTAATTGGCTGTTTTTCTAATTTTATTTATGCAGGAATATTCCACTTATCTCCAATTTTTATTTTAGAACCAACTTCTTTTACATTAAAAACAATTGGATTAATTGTTTCTGCTGTTGTTGAAGAATATATCTTCCGTGGATTTCTTCAGATGTATCTCATACAAAAAGTAAGCAGAGCGACGTATAAGAATACGATTGTCATTGTTTTGACATCGCTTTGTTTTTCATTGATGCACGTGATTAATTTTTACGGGAACGATCCGCTTGCGGTATCTGCTCAGCTTGGATATACCTTCATCTTAGGCATTGTTCTTTCAACAATATCATTTTCTTTTTCATATCCGCTTGTCTTTACTGTTCTTGGTCATATTTGTTTCAACTTCTTTAACGATCTTTTATTCGCTGCCTTTTATCAGATACCATTGACATGGGTTTATATTTTGTTCAGTGTCGGAATCGGTATTTTTTGTGTTGTCTATTCACTTATCGGTTATAATATTTTTTATCGTAGAAAGAGAGAAATGTAATGTTACCAGATATTGGATTTGATGTTTATCCCATTTTTATCGTGTTAGGTGTCTTTTCCTCTTTTGTTTTATTGGAACTTTATTTTCGGAAGAAGAAAATAGATAAGAAAATTACAACGTCCACAGAACTTGCGGTTATCATGGCAGCCATTGTAGCAATAGTTACGGCTATCCTATTTCAAAATCTTTATGATTTTATTGAGAATCCACAAAATTATAAATGGACTTGGGGAATGACTTTCTTCGGTGGTATTATCGGTGGTGTTTTGACTTTTGTCCTTGAATATTTTGTTCATTTACGAAAAAAATACGGCCCGTATTTAAAGCATGTTGCTATTGTTGCTGGTATGGCTATACCTTTGGCACATGCTATTGGAAGAATCGGTTGTGTTTTAGATGGTTGTTGTTATGGTAAGGAGACGGATTCTATCTTTGGAATCAAGTTCAATACAACAGAGACAAAAGTTTACCCTACGAATCTCTTTGAATGCATTTTTTTATTCGTGTTGGCTGGACTTCTTATTTATCTTGTCTTTCGTCATCAATTTGAAATGACTCTTCAAGTTTATATGATTTCTTATGGTGTGTTTCGCTTCTTAATTGAATATCTAAGAGGTGATGATAGAGGACAATTGATTCCTGGCGTTAGCCCTTCTCAATTTTGGGCGATTCTCTTATTTATCGGCGGACTTATTTACTTGGGTATAACACTGTATTTAAAGCATCAAAAAAAGAATGACCCATTAAAAGAATAAGTAGAAAAGAATATATATAAAAAAGCTGGCAATAAAGCCAGCTTATTTTTATTTTTTTCTGCCTTCTTCTTCGTCTACTTGTTGATAATGAAGGCGATAGAGTTTATCCATCGGTGCTACTTTGTCGATGATTAATTTTGCAATTTCATCTAACTTACTTTCTTCAGAATAATCGGCTTCACATAAGAAATCAACTCTTCTGTCTCTAAAGAGGGAAGCAGCAGGTTTCTTCTTTTTCTTATCGTAAACAGCAATAGCGAAACCGCCGTTTGCACGAACTGTCTTCATACAGGGTACGTCTGTTTCACCATCTGCGATATAAACCATGTTTTGCATTGGAACAGGTTTGTCTTCATCTGGCATAGAGGCATTGACTTTGTTGTTTTCGTATAATTCTAAGACACCTTTGTTGATACGGTATAAGAATTGTGTCTTTGTAGTGTAATTGACCGCGCTCTTTGGCCAGACAGCAGCACCATCCTTGTAGAGGAATTCACAGGCGAAGACTTCGCGAAAATAAGGAGCAATGCTTGATCCTTCAATGATTTCTTTATTTCCAGAAGAGATAACGTAGTGCTGAACTTCAACCCCGCGGCTAGCGCCATATTCATCTAATCTTTTAAACCATCCCTCGACGCCAGGAAAGTACTGGATATCTTTTCCTAACTGAACAAACGCTTCTCTATTGATAGGAAGGTTTCGCTTTTTGGATTCTTCTATCATCAAATACATATATGCCAAAAGGGGATCCATGTTTTCTTTAACAGATAAATCATTTGCGGCAGACCAAAATTCTCCCGTCTTAATATTCAATGAAGGAATGAAGGAATAATTCTGCATATCAGTAGTGCAGAGTGTGTGGTCGAAATCATAGACGAATGCTACAATCGTTTTTCCAGTGTTCATTTATTAAATGTTCCTTTCCTAAATTATAACTGAAATAGGATATAGATACAAATAACAACTTTACAAATATATAGAAATAGACTTATTGTTTCATCAGGAAAGTAAACCTTTGTTATAATAGAAAAAAGAGGAATAGTAATCTCATGAAAATTTGTCCGAACTGTCATAGAGAATGTGATGAACACAATTGGTATTGTCCAAATTGCCATCAAAGGCTTCCTTCTTTGAATATCAAAGCAACGGGGCATGCAAGTTATGGAGATCTTGATGCCTATAATCAGCGCTTTAAAGCATCGGTAGAAGATAAAGAGATGATTCGAGAAAAAAATCATCAAACCAGTGGCGATGATGATTTTGATTGCGCACAACCATACTCTTATATCAAAAGAGAAAACGGAGATCGAAATTAAAAAAACAAAATACTTTAAAATGATATGAATTACCGATTCTGGACAACTGAGAAAATAGAAAAATTAACTATCCAAACAAATTATAAATCATACTAATTAGTGTTGATGTGAATAGAGAAAAATCATTGTTTGTTAAAAGAATAGTGATAGATAATTTCCTTATTGTCAGATTTTTCAGCAAGATTATGAAGGAAGTGTGAAGCTATAAAAATATATATCATCTTATAAGTGTTCAAATGTGTTTTTTAGACACATTTGAGAACCATAAGAAAGAGAATTTTTTTATAAAAACATTCAACCAACAAACTTAAATGTGGTTAAGAATAATGTTTATATATAATTTAATGACGGTCTCAAAGAATACATTAATAAGAACTATGATGGCTTAAATATCTAGATCAAGATTCAAATTGAGGGGAGCGTCAACTCATTAAAAACAACAAAATAGAATCACAACAAAAGACCGCTTGATCCTATTAGTGATAGTAGGGTTGGGCGGTCTATTTACTTATTAATTTTAGGTAAAGAATCATAGAAATGAGGAACTAAATGCAGTATTTCTTTTTCTAAATCCTCATAGTCTTTTTGGCTCATTTTGCTTTGCTTTTCAAATAATTTATTACTTTGTTTAGAAAGGATGCACTTGGTGATAATCACTATTGAGACATAAATTCCCATCAAAACACCACTAATGATATTTAAGGTTAGATAAAAAACTTCATTTAACTCGAAATACACAATAAAAGAGCAAATCACCGAATTAATAAGGAAATAGATCCAGAAACTTAATACAATAACAACATTTTGTTTTATGTGAAGGAAGTTTTTGTAACGGTTTTTCTTTAAAAAAAGAAAATGAAGCCAGCTATTTGGTTTAATCATATATGTTTTAAAAAGTAAATCCGAGTCTATGATATTAAAGACGACTCTTCCTGGAGAAATTAAGAAACTACATAATGAATACAGAATAATGAAAATATGCAAAATCAAAAATATCATAATTATAATTATAGATATATATTCATAGTTTTAGAAGTAAAAAATCGTTTAGTTCTCTACTTTAATGAACTGACTAATCAAAAGTAGACTATTCAAATACGAGAATTACTGGGTTAAAGATTAAAAGGTATAAAAAGGCTGTCGCCACAACTTACATTAATTGTTTTGACAGCCTTTATTTGTTTACATATATGGCGACAACACTTCTGAACAGACAGTAGTTAATACCATTATCAAGCTCCCCATAAATACGTTTTTAATAGCAGTATTTTTAAGAGCTTTGGCAAAGGATACGGTTGCACTTTTAAGGAATAGATTCATCGTACCTTGAACTCCTCTTAAGGAAATTCCTCCCATAAAGAATTTACTTATTGTATTTTTTACTACATTTGATGATTTAAATGGCATCGTTTTGAATAGTGTTCTTGTCATTAACTTAGAAGTTTGCGCTCCTTCACCAAGCAATCCACTTATTGCACCTAACATTGCAGAATCAAATACATTGTTCCAATTTATGGGATCTCCGTTAATGATATCAGTTCCCATGCTTTGAACAGCTGATAAACCTGCATTAATGAGAACTTGTCCTCCTAAGCCAATTCCTGTGGCACCAAGCGCACCTCCAATTCCACCAATGACAGCGCTAAGAGCAACTTCTTCCCAATTAATATTTTCCCAACCATTTTGAATTCCTTGAGATACAATATTTGTAGCTGCACTTACTGTAGCACCTATTGCTGTCCCAATTACAACCGCCAATAAAGAAAATATAAAATGGCCTGAAGGATCCACATTCATCACCGGATTATCACCGCAGTACATGTAGAGGTTCAACCCGTTAATTTGGGACTTAGTTTTGTCAAGGATGGATAACTCATCTGAAGAGATGAATCTACTCATTGTAGGAGAATAATATCTAGCATTGAGATAATACCAACCAGTCTCAGAATCGAAGTAATAACCACGATATCTGAATGGGTTTATGTCACCAATTGTGTCATCAGTATAATTGATTACTTCATGGTTTCCATATGCGTCGTAATGGTACTCAGCAACTAAAGTTAGATTATCTTTTTGATAGATTCTCAAGACATCTCCTTGGATATTTCTTTCATAGATGTATTCGACACCATTGAAAGTAAATCCAATGAGTTTGTCAGAAGAATAACGATAGATGATTTCCTTATTGTCAGATTTTTCAGCAAGTATTTTATCATTAAGAATAAAGTAAGTGGTCTTGACTCCATTAACAACTTTACTCGTTCTAATACCATTTAAGCCATAGGTATAAACTACATCATCGAATCCAATGAGCTTACCTTTCTTGTTCCAAGTAAGTTTATGATTGCCGATAGAATTAGGTCTACCCATGACATCGTAGGCGATTGTTTCACCATTGAAGTTAGTGAGTTGATCTTTATTACCTTTCGATGCATAGGTGTAGGAAGTGATATTAGGAGAATAAAGTCTATCCTCAAGCGAGTATTTATATTCTTTCTTAAGCAAGATGTTTCCACCGGAATCATATTTATAGACAATTGTTTTATTTAAGGATGGATTATCTTCTCTAACCAGTCTACCTAACGCATCATATTGATAACGGATTTCAGAATCATCTCTTTTTATAGAGATAATGTTGCCAGATACATCATATTCGTATTCGGTGGTATCACTGATGACACCACCAATACGAATATCATGCTCTTTGATAAGATCCAGTGCATTTTCGCCATAGCGGAGATACTCGATACTTTCGTCGACAAGAGAGCGTTCATCATCAAGAAGTTCTTTTCTAGTGACTCTACCTAAGGCATCATATTCAAACTGCTGTTTTGTATTGTCAATAGAGACAGTTTTAATTTGATTCTCTTTGCCTTCAACGTATTCGAATTTAGTCGTTGTAGTGATATTGCTGGCAGTTTCCGTTTTTGTCACAACTCTTCCGTGACTGTCATAAGTAACTTCTTCTTTTGTTGTAATATCATCATACTTATATTCGTTGGAAAGAATCTGGTCCTCGATGTTATAGGCAGTGGTTACAGTTTCCTCACCGGAATTTTTATCAATTTTAACCAAACGGTCTCTATCGTCATATACATAGACGATAGAATCACCATCATTTGTCGTTGTGGAGTTCACCCACGGAACAAAAGAAGGGCGTTATGGATTCCTACATGATTATCGTGATTGATATCACGATATAGAGGTAGCGTTATAAAATAAAAAACAGGAATTTAAACATATAAAATTTTAGTCTAACTCATAGGGAAGCGGATATTTTTCGTTGAGCTTACGAACCTCTTCTCTTACTTTTTGATGGATTTCTTCATCGCTTGGATTCTTTAAGACAAGTGCGATTAATTTACCAACTTGAATGAAGTCTTCACGGTTATAGCCACGCGTGGTCATCGCAGGAGTTCCTAAACGCAAACCAGAAGTGTAAGCCGGCTTTTCTTTATCGCCAGGGATAGAATTCTTATTTGCGGTGATATTGCAAGACTCTAAGAGTTCTTGTGCCTGTAAACCTGTGACGCCAAAGGAATCTTTCACGTTGACAAGAAGAAGGTGGTTATCACTGCCACCAGTGATGATTTTCATTCCTTGTCTAGAAAGTTCTTCGCATAGCGCATGGCAATTATCCACAACGCGTTCCATGTACACTTTATAGTCTTCTTGTAAATCTTCACCAAAAGCAACGGCTTTGGCTGCAATTGTATTTTCTAATGGTCCACCTTGGCAACAGGGGAAAACGGCTTTATCGATTTTCTTTCCGATTTCAACATCATCAGAGATGATAATACCCCCTCTTGGACCTCTTAAAGTCTTATGAGTTGTGGAGGTGATGACATGTGCATAGGGAACCGGACTTGGATGTAATCCAGTGGCGACAAGACCGGCAATGTGAGCCATATCTACCATTAAGTAAGCGCCGACTTCATCTGCAATTTCTCTAAATCTCTTAAAGTCTATGATGCGGGGATAGGCGCTAGCACCTGCTACGATAAGTTGCGGCTTTACTTCTTTAGCGATTCTTAAAACTTCATCGTAGTCGATCAAACCAGTTTCTTCGTTGACACCATAAGAGTAAGATTCATAGTCTTTTCCGGAGAAAGAGAAACGATATCCGTGTGTTAAGTGGCCTCCGGCATCTAAAGACATACCTAAAATGCGGTCACCATTTTTTAAAAGAGCTTTGTAGACTTCCATATTGGCTTGTGAACCAGAGTGGGGTTGTACGTTTGCAAAAGAGCAGTGGAATAATTTTTTCAATCTTTCGATTGCTAAATTTTCTGCCATATCAACAAACTGGCACCCACCGTAATATCTTTTGCCGGGATAGCCTTCAGCGTATTTGTTTGTCAAAACAGAACCGTTTGCTTCTCTCACTGCGTTAGAAACAAAGTTCTCGCTTGCGATTAATTCGATATTATCTTCTTGTCTACGTCTTTCTTTGCAGACGATATCATATAACTCGGGGTCTGCTTTTCTTAAATTGTTGTTATCCATAGTGAATTCCTCCAAACTTATATTAGAGTAACACAAACAAAAGTCTTTGAGCATTAAAATTGATAAATGAACTATATCAATATATACATTTTAAAACAATGAAGAAAAGTTGCCTTATAAAAAACCTCTTTACTGAATTAACAGTAAAGAGGTTGATTTTATTTGTGTTTTGGTTTAAATGCTCTAGTTGCTTTAACAGCTTCTAACCAACCGTCATAGAGGTCGTTGACTTCTTCAGAAGAAAGCATTGGTTTGTAGATCTTTTGAATGCTTCTATTCGATTCAATATCTGCTTTACTCTTCCAAAAACCGACGCCAAGACCAGCCATATAACCAGCACCTAATGCGGTTGTTTCAACACAGCGAGGGAGGTGAACTTCGCATTGTAAAATATCAGATTGGAACTGCATGAGCAAAGAGTTTGCACTGGCACCACCGTCAACACGCAAAGCCTTTAATTCTAAGTTTGCTTCTCTCTTCATCGCTTCAATGACGTCTTTTGATTGATAAGCGATAGAGAAAAGCGTAGCGCGAACAAAGTTGTGACGATCCGCCCCTCTTGTCAAACCAAAGACAGCACCTCTTGCATCATCATCCCAATAAGGGGTTCCTAAACCGACGAAGGCGGGAACAACATAGACACCAGCGGTATCTTTCACTCTGTTTGCATATTCTTCGGATTGGGAGGAACTACGGATCATATCCATTTGATCACGCAACCATTGGATGATGGCACCGCCCATAAAGACAGAGCCTTCTAAGGCGTAAACAGTGTCTTCTCCTTTTTCTCTCCAAGCGACTGTCGTTAATAGTCCTTGTTTTGAAATCAAAGGCTTGTTACCGATGTTCATCAACATGAAGCAACCGGTTCCGTAGGTGTTTTTACTATCGCCAGGATTGAAACAACACTGACCGAATAAAGCGGCTTGTTGGTCGCCAGCGACACCGGTAATCGGAACGGAACCTTGGAAGAAGTCAGCAACGCCAAAATTATCTGTATTGTCTTTTACTTCTGGAAGCATACAAGCGGGAATGTTCCAAATCTTGAGCAACTCTTCATCCCATTTCATATCGAAGATATTGTAAAGCATTGTACGGGAAGCGTTCGTGACATCCGTTGCATGACTCTTTCCGTTTGTCATCTTATAAATGATCCAAGAGTCGATGGTTCCGAAAAGAAGTTCACCGCGTTCTGCTCTTTTTTGGCCATCGGGAATATTATCCAAAATGAAGCGGATTTTAGAAGCAGAGAAATAAGGGTTCATTCTCAAACCAGTCTTTGCTTGAATGATGTCAGTGTATTCTTCTCTTTCATCACATAAAGATTGTGTCTGTTTAGACTGCCAGATGACAGCGTTGTAAACGGCATTGCCGGTGTTCTTATCCCAAACAATAGTGGATTCACGCTGATTTGTGATACCAATGGCAGCAACATCATCCATGGTGGCGTTGGAGTAGACCATCAATTCGTTAATGACGTCGATGACGGAAATCCAAATTTTATTGGCGTCTGTTTCAACCCAACCGGGCTTTGGAAAAAGGCACTCTACTTCTCTTTGTGCCTTATAGACACCTTCTCCCCTGTCATTGATTAAGATGGCACGAGTAGAAGTTGTGCCTTGGTCGATTGATAAAATATATTTTTTCATAAACCCTAATTTGTCTAAAAGACAATTCCTTTTTATATGAATATATTATAAAACAAAAAATGCTCATTTAATGATTATTTTTAACATTTTTATAAATTAAATAAACGATTTTCGCGCATGAATGCCGTGTTTTTTATCACTTCCTTTTCTGTGACTAAAAAGTGGGGTATATAAAATGATCGGAAAATAAAAAAATGCGTCTTCCTTTGAGAAAGACGCATCATGCAAATAAATTTAATAATCCATGTCAGGGCTGACAGGAGCCGGAGCAATAGGTTTAGGGATTTCGGTAACGATAGCTTCGGTAGTAATAAATTGACCAGCGATAGAAGCGGCGTTGATTACGGCAGAGCGAGTGACTTTTGTCGGGTCGATGATGCCTTTTTCCATCATGTCAACCCAAGCGCCAGTCTTGGCATCAAAGCCGAGACCATCTGTTCTGTTCTTAGAATTATCGATGACTTCATCACCATCAAATCCGGCGTTGATAGACATCTGATAAAGAGGAGCAGTTAAAGAGTTGAGAACAACAGAGATACCAGCCTGGATGTCGGTGTTATCAGACTTCAATGTCTTCTTTAAAGTCTTGTAGACGTTGAATAATGCAATGCCGCCACCAGGGACAACACCTTCAGCAACAGCGGCAGAAGTTGCGTTAATTGCATCTTCTAAACGGAGTTTTTTATCTTTCATTTCTGTTTCGGTAAGTGCACCGACACGGATGACAGATACACCTGCGGCAAGTTTTGCAATTCTCTTTTGAATGTTCTTCTTATCGTAGTCAGAAGTGGTTTCATCCAATTGAGCCTTGAGTTCAAGAACACGATTTTGGATAGAATCAATTTCTCCTGCACCATCGACAATGGTTGTACTTTCTTTGGTGACTTTCACTCTCTTGGCGCTGCCTAAATCAGCGATGGAGATATCCTTTAAAGCCATGGAGAGATCCTTGGAGTAGAAGTTAGCACCGGTCATGATTGCAATATCCTGAAGAATATTCTTCTGATTATCACCGAACTCCGGAGCTTTTACAGCAACAACGTTGAATGTGCCACGCAATTTGTTGAGGATCAAGGTAGAAGAGACGTCATTATCCACATCATCCGCGATGATAAGAAGCGGTTTGTGCGCTTGGACTACAGACTGAAGCATCGGGAGAATATCTTGGATATTGGTGATCTTCTGATCGGTGACTAAGATAAAGGGATCCTCTAATTCAGCAACCATCTTTTCAGAGTTGGTGACCATATAAGGAGAGATATAACCTTTATCAAACTGCATGCCTAATACGACATCTAATGTCGTATCAAAACCTTTTCCTTCTTCAACCGTGATAACACCATCGTTACCGACTTTCTTCATTGCTTCCGCGATGATTTCACCAACTTCTTCATCGCCGGCAGAAATAGAAGCGACACTGGCGATATCAGCAGAAGTAGAAACAGTCTTAGAAGCTTTTAATAATTCTTCCGAGACAGCGACAGCTGCTTTTTCAATGCCTTTGCGGACTAAAACCGGATTAGCGCCTTTGTCAACAGCAGCAAAACCCGCATGAATCATCGCTTGAGCTAAAACAGTTGCGGTTGTTGTACCGTCGCCTGCGACATCATTTGTGTTGTTTGCGACTTCGTATACGAGTTTGGCACCAGCGTTTTGTTCTTTATCAGCAAGTTCAATATCACGAGCGATAGAGACACCGTCGTTGATGATTTGCGGAGAACCATAGCCTTTATCTAAAGCGACATTTCTTCCTTTTGGACCTAATGTGAGTTTGACAGTGTTTGCAAGAGCGTCAACCCCTTTTAACATGTTGTCTCTTGCTTCTTTTCCATAAGTGATTTTCTTTGCCATATTTTATAACCTCTTTTCTATGGATTAGTCGATGACTGCAAGGATATCAGAATCCTTGATCAACATCCATTTTTTGCCGCCCTCAGTGTAATCGGTGCTAGCGTATTTTTTATAAATGACCTTTTCGCCTACTTTGGCTTCCACCTTGATTTCGTGGCCGTCTTTATCAACATATCCCGGGCCAACAGCAACGACTTTTGCAATTGCTGAATCGTTTTCATGCGATGAAGCGATAAGAATTCCACCGACGTTCTTCTCTTCGGGAACTTTTTCAAGAACGACATAATCTCTTAATGGTCTAATCATTTTTCATACCTCGATTTCTGTCGCGTTCAACTGCGACTAATGATATTATATCGCGAAAATTAGCAAATACAATAGTAGAGTGCTAAATATTACATTGAAAACAAAGTGTCTCACTTTATTGACACGCTTTTATTAATAAATAGGTAAAGTAAAATAAATTTTAATAATATTATTAAATTAGATTAAAATGTATATTTATTTTCGAAAATAAAAAAATATAAATTTAAATTTCTTTGAAAAGTTAAAAGATTAACACTTTTTAAATGATGATAAAGTTTTAGATATAAAAAAGATACTCGCATCTACGAGTATCTTTTTATTTTTAATCTTTCATCTCGGATTGTTTACGCATCACCTTGGAGATGACTTTTCTAGGGAAAAGATGGGAGAAGAAGTGTAAACACTTCATCTTGAAGCCAGGAACGATTGTTGTCTTTCCTTTTAAAGTCTTCTTGATTGCATAACTTCCGACAAATTCTGGTTGCAAGGAACCGATAGAGAACTTGGCATTTGCTACTTCTTCAAATCTAGTTTTGACCGGTCCAGGGCAAAGAGCGGAGATAGTGACTTTAGATTTCATTTCCTTTAATTCGCGATAATAGCCGTGAACTAAAGAATAGACAAATGCTTTCGATGCGTAGTATACGTTCATGTAAGGAGCAACACCAAAAGCAGCTGCAGAACAGACGAGTAAAACTCTTCCGTGATCCTTTTTGATGAAACGAATGAGGAATTCCTTGACTAAAATCAAAGCGGCGATGTCGTTTACTTTCACCATTTTGATTTCTTTTTGAATATCGGTTTTTGTAATTTTTCCAATATCTCCAAAACCTGCATTGTTTACAAAGAGATCAAAATCTTCGTTTTCTGTATCTTTTAATAAACGGAAACATTCATTTTCATCTGAAAGATCATAAGATCCGAAATGAATTTTTGCATCCGGATATTTTTCAATAAGTTTGGGAAGATCGCCTTCTCTACGAGAGACGACGGATACTTCATAACCTCTTTTTATTAAATCTTCAACCATGCAGTAACCAATACCGCTGGTACCACCAGTAACTAACGCCTTCATAGTCTTTCCTTTCTAATCTCATTTTTATTTTTGCAATTTGAGAAGCTCTACGGCTAATTCACCGCCGACGCGAGCGTTGTTCTCAATTAAAGCCATGTTTGTCTTCAAAGATTTTCCTTCGGTGAGTCCAACCAACTTATCTAAGAGGTAAGGAGTAACCCTCTTTCCGGTGACCCCTTCTTTCTCCATCATGGCAATTGCTTTTTCAATCTCTCTCTCCATGTAATCGGGATCAAGAGAATATTCTTCGGGAACAGGATTGAGAATTAAAGTTCCTTGGTTTAAACCTAAATCGTGAGAGATTTGAATGATACGAGCAAGCTCAGCAGCATCATTTGCAGTCTGATCAATGTCGTATTTGCTTGTGCTAGAGTAAAAGAGCGGAACCTTGTTTGTCTTGTAACCGATGACCTCAACACCTTGTGTTTCTAAGTACTCTAAAGTTCTAGGGACATCAAGAATTGCTTTCGGACCAGCGCAAATGACATTGACTTCTGTACGAGAAAATTCGCCTAAGTCCGTGGATACATCCATCGAGTCGTTAAAGCCGCGATGAACGCCGCCGATACCACCGGTAGAGAAGACGCGGATGTTTGCCATTTTCGCTAAAATCATTGTAGCAGCAACGGTGGTAGAGCCGTTGCATCCTTTTTCTAAAACATAGGGAAGTTCACGACGAGAGACTTTCATCGCATGCATTGTCTTTCCAAGATATTCAATCTCTTCACGGGAGAGACCAATTTTGATTTTTCCGTCGATAATACCAATGGTATAGGGCTCTGCACCCGCTTTGCGAATTTCTTCTTCACACTTTAATGCACACTCCACATTCTGAGGATAAGGCATACCATGTGTCAAAACAGTGGTTTCTAAAGCGACGGCAGGACGGGAGGATAAATCAGGAATATCACGAAGCATTTCTTTGATATTGTTCATAATTGTTACCTTTACTTTTTGCTAATTTTATACGTCATGAAATGAGAATATTTTTCACCTGCTTTCAAAATGATATTGCTCATTATCGGACAAGCTTCGGGCTCGATGGCAATCGCGCGTCTGTTGGCATTGCTCAAACAACGACAATTTTTGAAAACGTAGGGAACAAGAGAAGTATCCACATAGAAGTTGACAGAGTCAAAATCGGTATCTACTTCAACTTTGATAGAATCTGTCTCTAGTATCACTTTGGGTCCTTGGCAATCATCTAAAATCAAAGTGTGATCAAATGTGCCAATTTCCGGATAATCTCTTACCATCATATCGAGTTTGTTTTGTAGGAGAGAGGGTGTTCTAAAGTCTAAACATTCGGGGACATCTTCTATTCCGACAACCAGTTGACTACCGGGTTTGAAAGAACCGCATTTAGAAGCGTTGACTTGTAAGGTGTAATCATTGACCGATTTAGAAGCGTTGATATTCCAATATATATGGTTAGATAAGGAGAGAAGAGTATCTTTATCGCTTGTGGCTTCGTAGCGAATTTGGAATATATTTTCTTCGCCTTTTAAAAATGCGTAGGTGACAAAAAGGTCAAGATTTCCGGGAAATCCACATTCGCCATCAGCGGAAAGATAATGGAAAATAATACGTGTTTCTTTTTCATCTTCTTCTTTGACAGCGTCAAAAAGACGGAAGGTTAAAGAATCCATCATACCGCCGTGTAAACAGATGTGATTTGCTTCTCCGGGAACTTTATAAAGTTTTCCGTTGAGCATAAATTCATCGGGGATGCGTCCGGCAATGCGGCCTAAAGTTTTGCCGTGATATCCTTTGGAAGAAAGATAATCTTGATCTTCTTCAAATTCAAGAATCAACGGTTTTCCATCCAATGTTAAAGAGGCAACGCCTGCCCCCAAAGTAGAAAATCTTCCGACTAAGCCATGGCCATTGTCCAATGTAAGAAAGTCAGAAACAAAGGTTCTCATAACGTTACCTCCTAAATTTCGATAATTGCTTTTTTAATTTAATAGCGAGAAATATTATTCCGCTTTCGGTTCTTCAGCAGCAGGTTCTCCTGCTTTTAAAGTACCATTTTTATAAGCGGCATAACGAAGATCAAGAGAATCAGCAAAGAAGCTGTGAACGTGTTTAACAAATTCGTCGCGGTTTTCGCTCATAAGACGTTGCACTCTTTCGGCAGATGCTTTCTGTTCATCGTTCCAAGCGTTGGAAAGAGTAAGCTTTTCATCAACAATACTCTTGATGAACATCAAACCATTTTGCTTGTCGTTTTCTTGGATAAAGAAAGCAAACATATTGCCACTTTCAAGATCATCGTAGCAGAAGTTAGAAAGATAATTGACGGTAGTACCATCGTTCTTGTTGAAGGTAACTCTTCCGTGAATATCAGCTTTTTCATCTAAAGCTTTGACGCCGGCATCGATGGTTTGATAGGAAGGAAGAAGACGAGCGCCGAGAAGTTCAGTCATCATATCGATTCTCTGACGGATTGCTTCATCGTTTCCAACAATCAATCTAAGGTGCTTGCCATCAGGTGTGACAGAGAAAAGATATTGTCCACCAAAGGAGAGGGCAACACAAGAGACAAAGAAGATTCTAGAAACATAGTCGAAATAACGATATGTTTCAATCATAGTGATCTGTCTTCCGGTAGAAGAAGCTAATTTGACTTCAACAGAATTGTCTGCGTTGCGATTTTCGATGAGGATATCGTATTCGCCGCTTTCATCGATAAAGCTAGGAGCATCTGTTAACTTCGGTTTGATATCGTTGTTGAAATGTTTTGTTAAATTGACAATTTCTTTGATGTCAGAATATTCAACGACGTTACCTTCTTGAGTGACATTGAAGACACGATAAAGAAGTTTAGGCATATCATCGCCTAAGCAGTAAACGTTCATATTTCCGCTATCTAAAGTTTCGACATGTGCGATTTGAATACCAGCTGTTCTTTTGAAGACAAACTGTTTTCCTTTTTCATCAACACTCTTCTGAATGAGGCTCAATAATTCCTGTTGATCCATAATATGATTTTTCCTTTCTTGAAATAGCATCACTATACAACATTATAATGTGTTTTCTTTATTTTTACTAGAATATATTAATATAGGAAGTATAAATTAAGTTTGTGGGTTTTATTTATTTTGGTTTAAATAGACTTTTCCAATACACAAAAAGGAAAAGTATAAAAGAGAAAACATTAAAAATCTCAATCGAAAAGTTTTAGAATGGTTTGTCCTTCAATCGCGGTAAAATCGACTTCTTTTAATCCTTTTGACACAAGGTATTCATTGCAGTTTTTAAAGCAGTTTGATCCTAAAAAGCTATGCCTTACACTTAGAGGAGAAGGGTGAGAAGTTTCAAGGACACATGCGTTTTTTGATGTGATAAATCTTTTTGCTTTTTTAGCAAAGTTTCCCCAAAGCAAGTAGACGACAGGTTGATCTAAGGAGTTGATTGCGCGAATGATTTCGTCAGTGAAATCGTTCCATCCGATTTTGCAAAGAGAACCGGCTTGATGCGCTTTGGTAACTAATGTTGAATTGAGAAGCAATACCCCTTGTTTCGCCCAAGAGGTTAAATCACCATTTGTTTTCATGCCAATTTTGTATTCAAGATCTAATTCTTTAAAAATGTTTTTTAAAGAGGGAGGAAGAGGAACTCCTTGAGAAACTGAAAAAGCAAGGCCGTTTGCTTGACCTTCGTTGATGTAGGGATCTTGACCGAGAATGACAACTTTCACCTCTTCGGGTTTGACATAATTCAACGCGTTATAAATAAAATCAATCGGAGGATAAATCGCTTCTTCCTCATATAATTTTGCTGTCTTTACAATTGTTTCTTGAAAAGCTTCAGAGGAAACATATTCTTGTAAAAGTGTGTCCCATCCCGCAGGTAAAGAAGATAGTTTTTTGATGTTTTGATTCAGGTTACTCATGCTCTTTTTCCGTGTCTTCTAATGTGTTTTCATATTCTTTTTTCTGTTTCAAAAAGAGAAATAAATCTTTGAGGAAAGTATAGGTGAGAACTAAAAAACCCAATCCGGAAATTACAATTGCGATAATAGCGAAAATGCTCCAGTCATACAAAGCGGCGATTGTAATTGAACAACCGACTAAAACCAAAGCGACTAATACCATAAAAATATGCGGATGTTCTTTTAAATTGTATTTCATTTTATCACTCCTTTAATGTGTGTTTATCAGCAATTGGTTTTCCCTTTATCTATAAAAAGATAAGAGATATCAGCGAGAAAGTTTTTTAGAAAAGGCGCCCTATCACTGAATTTAACATTCCTTTTTAAAATATATCATGAACGAATCTTTAACGTGATCCACCAGGAATAAAATTTTATTTTTTGCAATGGTTTTCACCTTTTGTGAATAAGAAATAGCATCTGTTTGATGTGTAATTATTATATCATTCAGAAAAAATATAACATATGTAGAAAGGGAGCTTTTGGAGAATGAATTTTATTTATTTTGAAGTTTTATGTCTGAATGATAAAAGAGATGAAAAAAGATATTTTTAGTCATTAGACATGAAACACCTAAAACTTGATGAAATCTCTAAGTAGCAACCCGCAAGGGATTGAAAGATGCTTATCCCTAGCGAAATAGCCTAAAAAACAGGCCTTTGAAATGGTATAATTTAAGTTGTTTGAATGGAGAAAAATATCATGTATCAAGAATTGCAAAAAGGTTGGGTCGAAGTAATCTGTGGACCGATGTTCGCTGGTAAAAGCGAAGAGCTTATTCGCCGTGTAAAAACACTTTCATATGCACACCAAAAAATCATCGCTTTCAAACCAGCAATCGATAATCGTTATGACAAAACAGCAATTGCTTCTCACGATGGTGAAAAATATCAAGCTTATGCTATAAAAGATGCAAAAGATATTTATAATTATATTAGCGATGATGTGCAAGTTGTTGCAATCGATGAAGTCCAATTCTTTGGAAATGAAATCATCGGTATTTGTGAAGAACTTGCCGATAAAGGTGTACGTGTTATTGTCGCTGGCTTAGACATGGATTTCCGCGGAGAACCTTTTGGCCCTATGCCGGAATTACTTGCTAGAGCAGAATTTGTTA
This sequence comes from uncultured Mollicutes bacterium, assembly GCA_900539865.1. Lineage (GTDB taxonomy): Bacteria > Bacillota_I > Bacilli_A > RFN20 > CAG-288 > Enterosoma. The sequence goes on from UQDS01000003.1 coordinate 157,698, forward strand.
CAAAGCTTACGGCCGCTTGTACTGTATGTGGTTGCGCAGCGACCAGAACGCAGCGTCTCATCGATGGGGAACCTTGTGATTATCATAGCCCCATCATTCTTGTCGGTGCAAAAGATAGTTATGAAGCTCGTTGCCGAAAGCATCACATTGTTAAAAACAAGATTTAAATTTGTGAGGTGACTCTATGAGTTTATTTAAGAAAAAAAGCACAGAAGAAGAAAAAGAATCTTTAAAGCAACCTATACAAGAAGAAAATACCACTCCTTCTATGCCAGAAGAAAACAATAAAAAAACGAAAAAAAGAAAGAAAAAAGAAAATGAGGTAGTTAAAAAAGAAGTTGTGGAAGAAAGTGCTCTCGAAGACGATGAACTTGTCAAAGCCAGCGTCAAAGATCCGGGAACTTCAGCACAACCAAGCATCGAAGTAAAAGATATTCCTGAAGATATACTTCGCTATGATCCAGAAATTAACGAAGGTTTGACAAATGAGCAGGTTGAAGAAAGAAAACTTCAAAACTTGGTCAATATCGATAACACACACGCTGGAAAAACAACATGGCAAATTCTTTCAAGCAACATCTTTACTTTCTTCAATATGCTTCTTCTTTCTATCGGTATCGTTTTGATTGTTTTTGGACAAGCAAACCAAACGTTCTTCCTTGCGATTGCCTTTGCCAACACGTTAATCGGTATTATTCAAGAGCTTAAAGCAAAGAAAACATTAGAAAAATTAAAATTGGTCACATCTTCTCAAGTCACTGTTGTTCGCAATGGTAAAAGCACTTCAATTCCAACGACGGAACTTGTCTTGGATGATGTGTATAAATTGAAAAACGGCGATCAAATACCAACAGACTCTATCATCTTAGATGGAACGATCGAAGTAAATGAATCCTTGTTGACGGGCGAATCGTTGCCGATTAAGAAGACAACAGGCGAAAAGATTTATGCCGGATCTTTCTTAGTGTCAGGAAGTGCAACAGTGAAAGCTTCTTATATTGGTGAGTTTAACTACATCTCTGGTATTCAAGCAAAAGCAAAGGAACTTAATACTAACAAATCTGAATTGGTTCGTTCCTTAAATGCGGTTATTAAAATTATTTCCTTAATCATTATTCCTTTAGGTATTCTCACCTTTATCACTCAATGGATTAAAAGCGCAGGAAGCATTCCTGGACCATGGCAAGATTACTGGTTCCAAATTGCGCAGAATACAATTTCCAAAACTGCCGGCAGTATGGTCGGTATGATTCCAGCAGGTATGTATCTTTTAACTTCTATCGCTTTGGCAAATTCAGTCATAGCTCTGTCTAAAAAGAAGGCGATGGTTCAAGATTTATACTCTATCGAAATGCTTGCTCGTGTCGATACTCTTTGCCTTGATAAAACGGGCACTCTTACTGACGGAACTATGCGTGTAGATGAAATCGTAACGATAAACAAAGATTATAATTATGATGATCTTATCGGTAGTTATCTAAACGCCTTCAATGAATCCAACCAGACATCTATCGCATTAAGTCAACGATTCCCTTTAAGAAACACACATGTAGTCATTGATAAAATCCCCTTTAGTTCCGCTAGAAAATTCTCTGTCGTTGAATTTAAAGAACTGGGAACTTTCGCTCTTGGCGCTCCGGAATACTTATATAAAGGACGCGATAAAACAATCCTTGAATATATCGCCAATAAGGAAAGTTCTGGTTATCGTGTTGTTATGCTTTGTCACTGTGATAACTCTATTACTCGCGGTGAAATCAAAGGAAAGTTTACTCCAGTTTGTATTTTCTCTTTAGAAGACCATATTAGATTAGAAGCGCCAGATACTATTAAATGGTTTACAGATAATATGGTTAATGTCAAAATTATTTCAGGTGACAACCCGTTAACTGCTTCTGAAATTGCAAGGAAATGTGGCGTCCCTAATGCCGAGAAGTGTATCTCTTTAGAAGGCTTATCAGAAAAAGAAGTCACTCAAATTGTCAACGACTATACTGTCTTTGGCCGTGTTACACCGGATCAAAAAGCTTTGATCATTAAGACGTTGAAAAACGAAGGTCATACAGTCGGTATGACAGGAGACGGCGTCAATGATATCTTAGCAATGAAATCTTCGGATTGCTCCGTCGCAATGGCAAACGGATCTTCTGCCGCAAGAAATGTTGCACACCTTGTGTTATTAGACTCCAACTTTGCTTCTATGCCTGTTGCAGTGCAGGAAGGAAGACGCTGTATTAATAATGTTCAGAACTCTTCCGCCCTATACTTGATGAAAACTATCTTTACCATTGTTTTCACAATCATTGTTCTTTTCACTTTCACCAACCACGGAAATGGTATTGATTATCCGTTTAAGACGAACAACCTTATTATTATGGAATCGATTTGTATCGGTTTAACTTCTGTTTGTATCGCTTTACAAAAGAACGATCAACCTATGACAGGTCACTTCTTAAAGAATACGTTTGTGCGAGCGGTTCCCGCTGCGCTTTGTCTCATATTTGCAGTAGCAATCAACTATATTTTGCGCTACTCTAACAACTTCTTTGAGCTTCCTCTCGACAATTTGGAAAAGGCGAATGAAATGTTTGAAACTTTCAACACTTTGACTGTTACAATCATCGCCCTTGCTATGTCTTATAACTGTTTCTTACCGATTACCCCAATCAAGAAATATTGGCACAGAACGCTCTTATTTATCGGTATCTTCATTCTTTGTATGTTTGCAATCTTCGGTTTACCTTTTATCCCAGATTTCAATGGAGAAGGAAATTTCTCCATCAATTTCTTAGGTATTGACTTTAGATATTTGAACAAAACAATGTGGCTCGTATTATTGATTTATGCCGCAGGTTCTGTCTCTATTCTCGCTGCACTTACTCATTTTGCTATCAGTGTTGTGCAACGAAAAGATGAATTAGATAAGATGCACGCGTTAAAGCTCTCTTTAAAAGAAGAAGTCAAAGAAACAAAAGCAGAATAAGAAGACGTTAAACAATCTCAGAGGAAGCGATGCAACCTCTGAGATTTTTTTGTGATTTTAAATATGGCCTTGAGATAATTTTATGTTTTTTCTTGCAATTTTTATTTGGTTCATATATAATTACTAAGCGCAATAAAGAAATGGATCTTTAGCTCAGTTGGTAGAGCAACTGACTCTTAATCAGTGGGCCAAGAGTTCGAGTCTCTTAAGATCCACCATCTTGCAAAACATTCCCGGTGAAAACCGGGATTTTTTTATTTCTTTTTTTAGGATATATTATGTAATAAATTATTTTTTATTTATTAATAATATACATTCGAATATATCAAAAAACCACGCTTGTAAAGCGTGGCTTTCTGTTACAATTTATTTAATATTTTAATATAAAATGTTAAATTCTATTCTTTTTTCTATCTTTATATACTTCCTCATCTTTTTCGGAAATATGTTCAATACCCATGTTAAAAATATCTTTGATATGATTGTCGGATAAAACGTATAAAACCTGTTTTCCATTGCGATAATAACTGACAATATCGTGTTGGCGTAAGACGGCGAGTTGGTGTGAGATGCGCGATTGCGACATATCCATAATTTCGGCAATGTCATTGACACAGAGCTCTTGCTCACTTAAAAGACAAACGATGCTCAATCTGGTTGGATCGGCAAAAATCGAGTAGAAGGACGCTAGTTTTTCGATGGTTTTTTCTGAGAGCATTTTTGTTTGGATGGCTTTGATTTTTTCATTTGTTTCGTTGTTCATAATTTCATTATATCGCACCTGTATTTTTTTGTATCCTTAAATTGTGAAAAACACAACTATTGTCTATTTAAAATAAACTTTATTTATTGGTACATATTATATATAATATATAAGAAATATATTTGTTAAAAAATTGTGCGGAGGCAATTTATGGTTCAAAAAGGTTCTCGAATTTTCATCAAAGGCGAATACATCACATTGGGTCAATTGTTAAAGTTCCTCGATCTTGTTCAAACCGGTGGAGAGGAGAAACTTTTTGTTGCTACGCATGATATTACGTTTAATGGTGAGACAGAAAATAGGCGCGGCAAAAAACTTCGTCCTGGTGATAAAGTCACGCTGGACGGAATGTCATATGAGATATGTTTGTCCGAAGATTAGTCTTAAACAATTTCCGTTGCTACCAGGATATCGAGGCTGAATTCAACAATGAAAAAATCTATATTACTGGTGATAACGGTATTGGTAAAACATCTATTTTAGAAGCGATATATTATCTCACCATCGGTAGAAGCTTCCGCAAGGCAGATAACAGCGATTTGATTCGCAAGGGACAAAAAGAAGCGAGTATCTATTTGGAATATCACAGCGATAAAGAAAATAGGGATCACCATCTTTCTTGTGTCATTGGCAAAGATTATAAACTCTTTGCTTTCGATGATGAAAAAGTATCCTCGTTATCTAAAATCTTGAGAAAACTTTTAGCGGTTTATTACACTCCTTCTCTTGTCTTCTTCTTTCAAGATGAACCGGAGATAAGAAGAAAGTTGTTGGATGAGACGTTGAGCCAGTTTTCTCCGCAATATTTGTATGCGATATCTCGCTATAAAAAATTGTTGAAAGAAAGAAACACTGCGTTGCAAAGAGATTATGACAGCGATGTCATTGATGTCTTAAGAAACGAATTGATCAATCTTTCTTATCGCATTGTCATAGAGAGAAAAAATCTCATCAAAAAGCTTTCACCCAAAGCGGCGGAGTATTACAACAAACTCTTTGGAACAGCGGAACGCAAATTTAGTCTTTCTTATAAAACGAATTGTCCGTTGGATGAAGATCAAGAATCTTTTGTAAAAAATGCGCTGCAACTCTTCGAACGGAATAAATCGGTGGAAAACATCAAGAAAGTGACGGCAATAGGTCCTCACCGCGATGATTTATCCGGTTTATTAAACGGAAATCCTTTGGCCGGATACGGAAGCCAAGGAGAGAATCGCCTCGCCTCTCTGAGCTTAAAACTTGCGATTCTAGACGAATATAAACACAACTTAGGGGACACACCTATTCTTTTGCTCGATGATATCACATCTGATTTGGATGATATCCGCTGCAATAACTTACTTCAACTCATCAAAAATGAAAATCAACAGGTTTTCATCACGGGCACAACCATCCGGGATGGATTCCTTGACTATACCATCTTTGTAACCGATTCAACCAAACTTACTAGGAGGTAAACTATGAACGAAGAAAACAAAACACTGACTCCCGAAGAGGAAAGAGCTTTAGAGCGTCAGAAGCTTTATGAACGTCAACAAGCCAAAGTTGCACAAGTGATGAAGGATGAAAATCTCGGTAATAAAAAAGCGGAAGAAAAGCCGCAGGCGACAGAAGATTTACCTTCCGAAGAGGTTTTTGAAGAACAGCATGTTGAACACATCGACATGACGTTAAATCAAGTAGAAACGAAGATGAAGGCGAAAGATGATTACACTGGCGCCGACATTGAAATTCTTCAGGGCTTAGAAGCCGTCAGAACGCGTCCGGGTATGTACATCGGTACAACTTCAAGCCGCGGTCTTCACCACTTGGTGAGAGAAGCGGTAGATAACGGTATCGATGAAGCGATGGCTGGTTATTGCAAACATATCAAAGTGACCCTTCTTCCGGGAACAAAAGAAAATCCGATCAACCGTTGCCGTGTAGAGGATGATGGCCGTGGTATTCCTTGCGATATTAACCCGACGTCGAAGATTTCGACTGTCGAAACTGTTTATACCATTCTCCACGCCGGTGGTAAGTTCAACGATAAGACAGGCTATAAGATTTCCGGCGGTCTTCATGGTATCGGTGTTAAAGCGGTCAACGCTTTATCCACTTTTGTTAAGGTAACTGTTTACAGAGATGGTAAGGTCCATGAAATCTGCTTTGAAAATGGTGGTCACACAATTGCTCCCGGCTTACAAGTGACGGGAACTTGTCCGGAAGATAAAACAGGTACCACTGTCGAATTTACACCGGATCCGCTTATTTTCAAAGAGACAACCACCTTCGATTTTTCTATGATTTCTACCTATTTGAGACAGACAGCTTATTTGACAAGAGGTCTTGATATCACGGTAGAGGATGTAAGAGATCCGGAAAATATTCAATCTGCTCATTATTACTTTGAAGACGGTATTACGGAATATGTCCGCTACATCGACGAATCGAAAGATCGCGTCTTTGAAGATATTTTACATTGCAACGGTGCATCTACCGTTCAAACGGGCGGCTTAGATGTCAAACCGACTACTGTTATTGTGGAAGCTGCGTTCCAGCCGACAAAATCCGGTATTCTCAACATGAACTCCTTCTGTAACAATATCCGCACCAATGGTGGCGGTACCCACGAAGAAGGTTTCCGTCTTGCAATCGGAAGAGAACTTAATTCGTATTTCCGCAAGAAAGGTTTCTTAAAAGACAATGATGATAACTTCCGCTCGGAAGATTGTTTGGAAGGTCTCACTGTTGTTTTGAGTGTGAAACACACCAATCCTCAATATGAAGGACAGGTGAAAGATAAGCTCGGAAATGATGAAGTTAGAAAGATTACTTCTTCTATTGTTGGCGACTATTTACAAGAATACCTCATGGAACATCCTGCAGAAGGAAAAGCGTGGTATGAGAGAGTTGTTTCCGCCTTCAAAGGAAGAAAAGCAGCAGAGCGTGCTAGAGCGCTCGCGCAAGGAAAACTTTCTGTCGGAAGCGGTCTTCCTGATAAATTGGTAGATTGTATTTCTAAAGATCCGTTAGAGAAAGAGCTCTTCATTGTTGAAGGTAACTCAGCAGGCGGTTCTGCTGTTCAGGGAAGAGATGCAAAAACACAAGCTATTCTTCCGTTGAGAGGTAAGATTCTCAACGTAGAAAAAGCACAGGCGACTCGCATTGAGAAAAACGCAGAAATTTATAATATGGTCACCGCTATCGGCGCTGGACAAGGTGAACAATTTGATGTTTCAAAGATCAAATATGACAAAGTTATCATCATGACCGATGCTGACGTTGACGGTTCCCATATTCGTATCCTTTTGATGACATTCTTCTATCGCTTTATGAGACCCCTTGTGGAAGAAGGACATCTTTATATCGCACAACCTCCGCTTTATCGTTTGACTTATCAAGGACATCATTACTACGCTTTCGATGATGCGGAATTAGATAACATCAAATCTAAATTACCTTTAAATGCCCGTTATGCTTTACAGCGTTATAAGGGTTTAGGTGAAATGGATCCTGATCAGTTGTGTGAAACTACTATGGATAAGAATCACCGCCGTATGCTTCAGGTTACGATTGAAGATATGCAGGCGGCAAATGACGCTTTAATCGATTTGATGGGCGAGAATGTCCAACCGCGTAAGGAATATATTTCCGCTAACGCTAAGTTTGTTAAGAATCTTGATATTTAAAGGAGGTAACATCAAATGATTGATAACGAAGAAAAGAATATCAACCCCGAAGAAGAAAACAAAGATGTTGCTTCTGAGGAAGAACAGAATAAAGAAGCGATTGACGAATCTCTTCTTTCCGATAAAGAAGTTGCTGAAAAAAAGGGTGCGGGAATTGCCGGTTTACAAGAAGGTATTGTTCCAGGTATTTCCCCGAATGATTTCGGTTCAGAAATCAAATCTTCCTTCTTAGATTATGCAGTATCCACTTTGACAAGCCGTGCTATCCCGGATGCGAGAGATGGTATGAAACCTGTTCAGAGACGTATCATTTATGATATGTGGGAAATGGGTGTCACTCCAGATAAGCCTTTTAAGAAATCGGCGCGTGTCGTCGGTGACGTCATGGGTAAATATCACCCTCACGGTGACTCTTCCATCTATATGGCTATGTGTCGTATGGCTCAAGATTTTGCTATGCGTTACACTTTGGTTCAAGGACACGGTAACTTTGGTTCTCCCGATGGTGATGAACCTGCAGCCTCTCGTTATACCGAAGCACGACTTTCTAAAATCGCTTTGGAAATGACAAAGGACATTGAAAAAGACACGGTTCCTTTTGTGGAAACCTATGATGCTGATGGTAAAGAACCTACTGTTCTCCCTTCTCGTTTTCCTAACCTTCTTTGTAATGAATCCTCTGGTATCGCTGTCGGTATGGCCACCTCTATTCCTCCTCACAACCTTGTCGAAACGATTTCGGCTACTCAACTTTTGATTAAGAAGCCGGACATGACGGTAGAAGAGTTGATGGAAGTGATCAAGGGTCCTGACTTCCCTGGCGGTGGTATCATTTTGGGAAGAAAAGGTATCAGAGATTATTTTGCTACCGGACACGGATCGGTAAAAGTTCGTTCGAAATATTACACCGAAGAGAAAAATGGTCATACGGAAATTGTCTTTACGGAACTTCCGTATATGGTTAATAAGAGAGAACTTGCAAAGAAAATTGCAGATCTCGCCGATAACAAGACAATCGAAGGTATCTCTTCTGTCGCAGACTACACTTCGCAGAAGATGGGTACGCACTTTGTTGTCATTTTAAAGAAAGGCGCCATTCCGGAATTGGTTTTAAATCACCTTTTCCGCTATACCGCGTTACAATCATCTTTTGCTGTCAATATGCTCGCTTTAGATAATGGAACACCTCGCGTTCTCAATATGAAGCAAGCGTTGAAGATTTATATCACGCACCAAGAAAACATCATCACAAGAAGAACGCAGTTCGACTTGAATAAAGCAGAGGCTCGAATTCATATCCTCGATGCAATTTTAGCTGTAGCGGATGCGATTGATGAAACAGTTCATATCATCCGTTCTTCCAAAACTTCAGAAGAAGCCTCCGCACGACTCACAGAAAGATTTGGATTTGATGAGATTCAGTGCAAGGCTATCTTAGATATGCCTTTGAGAAGATTGACTGGTTTAGAACAACAAAAGTATCTCGATGAGAAGACCGGTTTGCTTGCAGATGTTGAGCGTTATAACCTCATCTTAAACGACAATGTTGTCTTAGAAGATACGTTGATTGCGGAACTTGAGATAATTAAGAAGAAATACGGAGATGCTAGAAGAAGCGAAATCTCTGATTATGATTATGATGAAAGCGATGAGGATTTAATTCCGAATAAAGAAATCCTTATTTTCTTGACCAAGGGTGGTTATATCAAACGCGTCGATCCTAGCGAATTCCGCACCCAAAACAGAGGTGGTGTCGGTGTCCAAGGCATGAAGACCAAAGCAGATGATGACATTAAGATTTTACGTCACTCTAGAACAAAGACTGACGTCTTATTCTTTACGAATCTAGGACGTGTTTATCACTGCCGCGGATATCAAATTCAAGAGGGAAGTCGCACCAGCAAGGGCATTCCGATTGTCAACCTCTTGCGCTTGATGGATGGTGAAGAAGTTAACGCAATCATTTCTATGGATGATTACAGCGATAACTCTTATCTCTTCTTTGCAACTAGAAACGGTATTGTAAAGCGCACTCGCTCCTCCGATTTTGAAAACATCAACGTCAATGGTAAGATCGCCATCGGCTTAAGAGAAGATGATCAGCTCTTAGATGTTCGCCACACGGATGGTAACTCCTTCATTTCGTTAGGTTCGAGTGAAGGAAAGGTTTGTTCCTTCAACGAAAATGATGTTCGCTGTATGGGTAGAACCGCTTCCGGTGTTAAAGGCATCGATTTACCAGAAGGTCATCATGTCGTTGGTCTTGTCACGACGATCGATGGAAACAAAGTGTTCTCCTTATCAGAGAACGGTTATGGTAAAATCACCGACTTTAGCGAATACCGCATTACTTCTCGTGGCAGCAAGGGTGTAAAAACCATCAAAGAAACAGACAAAAATGGTGGCTTATTTGTCATCAAGAATGTCAGTGGAGATGAAGATATCATTCTTGTCACGGATCATGGAACGACGATTCGCACTTCCTTGAGTCAAGTCAACGAAACAAGTCGTAATACGGTCGGTGTCAAGATTATCACTTTGAGAAATAACGAGAAACTTTCTTCTGCTTCTGTCCTACCTTCTGACGAAGAGTTCGATGCAAAGGAACCGGAAATCGAAGAAGAAGTACCTGTTTCAAAAGGCGATGATGGTATGGAAGAGCTCTTAAAGAGAGCAAAACAAGAGAATACAAGTTCTGACGATGAAGAATAATGAAGAAAATCAGGGCTGAAAAGCCCTGAACTTCTTGAAAAATCATCCGATTCCGTTTAGTATTTTTAAACATATAAGGAGATTTAAATCATGTTAGATGTCAAATATGTCATTGACCATCTCGATGAAGTCATTGAAAGACTCAACACCAGAAATGGCGATTATTCTTATTTAAAAGAATTGCCTATCTTAGATGAAAAGAGAAAGAAAATCATCTTTACTACCGAAACATTAAAAGCAGAAAGAAATGCGCAGTCGAAAGAAATCGGTAAGCTCAAAGCACAACATAGAGACGAAGAAGCAAAAGCCGCGTTAGAAAAAGTCAGTTTTGACAAAGCGGAAATCGCAAGATTGGATGAAGAGTTAAGCAAAGTGAATGAAGAAATTCATCAGATGATGCTTAAGACTCCTAATATTCCTGATGAATCTCTTCCGATTGGAGCAGATGACAGCTTTAATCAACCGCAAAAGTATTTTTCTGAACCGACTACATTCGACTTCAAACCTCTTTCCCATTGGGAACTTGGAATGAAGCTTCACGGTTTTGACTTTGACCGCGCTGCCAAAGTGACCGGATCTCGCTTTGCTTTCTATCTCGGTGCGTTTGCTCGTTTAGAAAGAGCGCTTGCTTCTTTCATGCTCGATACTCATGTGGCACACGGATACACCGAAGTCTTGCCTCCGTTTTTAGTCAACACCGATTCTCTCACCGGTTCTGGTCAGCTTCCGAAGTTTGCAGACCAGGCTTATATGACAGAAAACACAGGCGAACAATTATGGTTGATTCCAACTGCTGAAGTTCCAGTAACGAATTATTATAGAAATGAAATTTTGTCGGCGGATGAACTTCCGAAATGGTTCTGCGCTTACTCTTCTTGCTTCCGTGCAGAAGCTGGCGCTGCTGGCAGAGATACACGCGGTATCATTCGTCAACATCAATTCCAAAAAGTTGAATTGGTTAAATATTGTCTCCCGGAAAAATCTTTTGAAGAGTTAGAAGAACTGACACAAGAGGCAGAAAGAATTCTTGAACTCTTAAAGCTTCCTTATCGCAGAGTTTGCTTGTCTACTGGCGACGTTGGTTTCAGCTCCGCCAAGACATTCGACTTGGAAGTTTGGATGCCTTCTTATAACGATTACGTAGAAAAAGACGGCAAGTTTGTTCCTACCACTTCTGTGTATAAAGAGATTTCCTCTTGCTCTAACGATACCGATTATCAAGCCAGAAGAATGAATATTCGCTTCAAGAGAACAAAAGATGGTAAGACTGAATTTGTTCATATGTTAAATGGATCAGGTCTCGCTGTTGGTAGAACAACTGCAGCGGTTATTGAAAATTATCAAAACGCCGATGGAACAATCACTGTTCCTGAGGTCTTAAGACCGTATATGGGTTGTGATATCATCAAGTAATTCCCTGAATTAATATTTTAAAAACCTCTGTGATATATAATTTGTATTACAGAGGTTTTTTGTTTTTTTTTGTTAGCTGTTTGCAAAACAATAAACTTAGGCAGATGATAATAAGTTGTTTTTTGTTTTATCCTTTTTTGACAAAAGAGAATGACAGCGATCTTTTTTGAGGTTTCACAAAAAGATAAAAAGTTTTTTATTGTAACGCTTTCATGATGACAAAGATTTCTTTTCCGTTAGAATATATAATCGTATGAAAAGTTTATTTTTGAAATTCAAACATTTGTTTGACCCCATCGATTTAACCGAAGGAAAAATTTTCCATGTCATCATCATGTTCATGGTTCCTTTTATTCTCAGCGCTATATTTCAACAGATTTACACATTGACTGACGCGATTATCGTCGGACACTACTTAAGCGGTAATGAACTTGCCGGTGTCAACAATACAATTCCTGTTGTCAATATGATTACCAATCTTGTCACCGGTTGTGCATCAGGCTTCTCTGTCGTTCTCTCTCGCTCTATCGGTCAAAAGAAGAATGATGTAGCTCGTAAATCTATCTTTGTCTCCTTACTTCTTTCTGGTGTGCTTTGCGTCGTCTTGACCGTTGTGGCAGTTGCTTGTATCAACCCTGTGATGAATTGGCTTTTAGGTTCGTTAGAGGAGACAGGAACAACAAAACAGGAAATTCTGGAAGCGGGAAGAACCTATCTTTTACTCAACTATTCCATCGGAATTATCTCCGTCATGTTCTACAATCTCATCAATGCTATTTTAAGAGCAATGGGAGATAGCTTCACTCCATTCTTATTCTTAGTCGGTGGCGTTTTGCTGAATTTGATCTTAGACTCTCTCTTTATTATTGTTTTCCGTTGGGGTGTAGCTGGCGCAGCGATTGCGACTGTCGGATCGCAAATGCTTGTGACAATCTTCGCCTTTGTTTATGCCTTTGTCCGCTTTAAAAATCTTAGAATTCATAAAGAAGATACAAAGATTACCTGGTCGTTTGTGTACGAACATTTGCGTTTAGGTATTCCGCTTGGTCTGCAATTTAGCATCCTTTTTATCGGTGTTGTATTTATGACCAAAGCAGTAGTTCCTTTTGATAACGGTCTTATGGATACCCCTGCAGTTAACGGTTATGGTGCTGCAAATAAATTCTCGGGTCTCTTGATGGCTTTTGCCTCTGCTCCGGGCGGTGCGATATTACCGTTTATTTCTCAAAACTACGGCGCAAAGAAATTTGATCGTATCCGCAAAGGATATAAGATTACATTCATTATGGCAACGGTCATCTCTTTGGCTTGCTGCGCTATCGGTTTTTTAGGAACAATCAACGGTGCTTATATTCAAATTTTCTTAGACCAAGGAAAAATCACAGATAGCTTAATTCGATATGGAAATAACTATCTCTATATGTGTCTACCTTTTTATCCCTTCTTGTCTTATATCTTCTTATGCCGAAATGCAGCGCAGGCGTTAGAAAAACCAATCTTACCTTTTATCTCTGGTGTCTTAGAGTTAGTCACTCGTTTGGTCATTGTCATCTATCTCCCACAGCTTGTGAACGGTGGTCCAATCGATTGTAATGCAAATACGTGGAGTTATCTCATTCTTTGCGCAGGTGATGCCATCACTTGGCTTCTCTCTGCAATTATTCTTCTTATTCCTGTCTATCATCTCATTTATAAAAAGTTACCTAATACTTCAGATATCACGTTACAGCATAAAGAAGCAGATCACTTTACTGCTTAAGCAATAATGATTCACTTGTGTTTTCCTTTGATATAGAGGAAAACACAAGTTTTTGCTTGTAGACCTTTTCATTTTATATATTTTATATATAATAATAGTAGGTCCCACGTGTAAGGGCCTTTTTATTTGATAAAATGAGGTAATATCATGAGAGAAAAATGTTCACTGGTATGTACCGAATGTGGATCGAAAAACTATTACGTCTCAAAGAAAAAAGGCGATTCCGTTCGTTTCGAAACGAATAAGTACTGCCCCAAATGTGGCAAACACACAATTCATAAAGAAGGTAAATAAAAATGAACAAAATTACAAAGTATTTCCGCGGAGTCGGCGAGGAAGCCAGACGTATCCGCTGGCCGAATCAAAAATTATTATGGAGATCTGTCGCGATTGTTTTAGTTATCTCTATCGTTTCTGCTCTTGCTATTCTCTTCTCTGATTGGATCGCAGCAGAAATCATGAAATCATTTGAAGAAGCGTTCCCGAAACCGCCGTCCTCTGAAAGTGCCGGCGAAACTGTCGCAATGCTTCAATATACAGTCAATATGTTTAGAAATGGAGGATTATTCTAATGTATCAGGAAAAAGAAGAAACATTAAACCCTTCCACCGAAAAAGCAACCGCAAGACCGACTTACAACCAGTATATCGGTGAAGTTAAGTCCGGTGAAAGCGGCCCCGATGATCAGACCTTTACGATTGAAAAGGCTTGGTATGTCATCAACACGTTCGGTACACAAGAAAGACGTGTTAAAGATAGTCTTGAAAAGAGAAAAGTTTCTTTCCATATGGAAGATAAAATTTTCCGTATTATCGTCGCCGATTATGAAGAACCGGTTCTTGACGAAAACGGAAAACAGAAAATGACCAAGGATAAGGCGACCGGTCAAATGGTTCCTAAATTCAAGACAAAGAACTATTACCCTGGTTATATCTTCGTTGAGATGATCATGACAGATGAAACTTGGTTTGTCGTTCGTAACACTCCCGGTGTCTCTGGTATTACAGGTTCCTCCGGTAAAGGTGCAAAGCCTTTCCCGATTCCTAGAGAAGAAATTGAACCGGTTTTAAAGAGAATGAAGATTGAAGATCCGGATATTTATTCCGATTACAAGGTGGGAGATGAGGTTAAGATTCTCTCTGGCATGTTCCGTGATTCGGAAGGTGTTATCGAGGCGATCGATCAAGAAAAGAACGAAGTTACAATTCAGATTCTTCTTTTCGGAAGAACCAACTCTTTCCAGGCAAAATTCACTGAAATCGAAAAGATTTCTCCTGAAAGAAATTAATAAAAAAAGGGGAAGAATGTCAGCATTCTTCCTCTTTTATTTTGTTTGTTTTTTCTGTTTTATATCTTGAATCAATTGCGATAAAACAAGTTCAAATTCTAAGCCGTATTGAAGGCCATCTACGCCATCTTCTATATTCTTTTTCATGGCGGAATGGACAAAATCGTGAGCGACTATCACGCTGTCTTTGACAGACAATCCCTGCAGTTGACTTCCGACAAAAGCGGAACAATAGCTGTCTCCGGCTCCGTGATATCTGCCTGGATATGAGATTGTCTGATAATGGTCGAAAGCATCTTTTTCTCGTTCATAGATCAAACAACCAGTTGTTCCTGGTTCAAAGGTGATTCCTGTGAGTAATACCGTATGAGGACCAAGTAGGGCAAGCTTTTTTGCAATCGTTTTTAAAAAATCAATATCGATAGTGTTTTGAGGATATGCTTCCTCGGTTAAAAAGCACGCTTCGGTGAGATTCGGGCATGTCATATCGGCAAGTCGAATCAATTGTTTCAAAGCTTGTACGTGTTGTTGGTTAAAACCTGGATACATCTTACCATTATCACCAAAAGCAGGATCAACCATAATCATGGTGTGTTCTTCTTTGAGCTTGTGAATGATTTCCATCACAACTGGAACTTGTTGAGTGCCGAGATATCCGGTATAAATACAATCAAAATGGTGATTATAATTATCCCATTTGTCGACAGAAGATCTCATTTCGGATGTTAAATCGGTATAGGTCCAAGAAGAAAAGGCAGTGTGATTAGATAAGACTGCGGTAGGTAAGCCGATTGCTTCTACGCCACAGGCGGAGAGAATCGGTAAAGCAACTGTAAGAGAGCAACGTCCCATGCAGCTGTAATCTTGAATGGTGAGGCAACGTTTTTGTTTCATATGTTTTCCTTATTCTGATTGTCGATAGCTGTTTGAATGATTTGCACCGGAAGTGCAAAACACTCTGAAAATTTTCTGATTTGTTCGGCGTTTGGTACAGCTTTTCCCGCTTCCCAAAGATCGACAATTTCATCTTCCACGCCGATATTGTCAGCGATGTAACAATTGCTGAAAGAATATTGTTCTTTCAACGCAGAGAGAATTTCTTGAAAAGTGATCATTGCTTTTTCAAATCTTTGGAATCATCTACGATGACAGGATCTTGATAGGAAGGAGTTTCTTCCTTCTTGTCATCTTCAGGTTCTTCGTTGTCGTTATCCGAGTCATCCGCGATGAGTTTTGTTTCCATTGTCTCAATCGGTTTGCGGTGAACTTTTTTATCATTTTTCTTTTTTAACTCTGAGATGTCAATGATTTTTGTGTTCGTGTTTTTCAGCTCTGTTTCTACTTTTTGTTTTTGTTCTTTTTCAATTTCTTGAGCTTTTATCTGCTTGTTTGTGTTGTGAACTTTGACAAATAACATACCCATGGATACACAGCCAAAGACAACGAGGATAAGGCCTAAAATCACGAGGATATAGTTGAGAAGTTCTTTGTTCTTATAGAAGAAAATATAGGTGGTTGCTAAGGCGATAAGAATGCCAGAGATGACAAAAATCAAGACAGCAGAAGGGATGTTTTTCGAGAATTCTTTTCCGCGGATTTTATCGATGCCAAAGGCGATGAGAACAGCCGCAAATCCATAAAATAAGACGATTAAGAAGAAGGGGAATACCTCGGTTAAAATTTCAGGTTTGATCAGCAGTGTTGTTCCTAAAGAAGCGGTGAGGATACCCATGATAACTTCTTTGCTGGTGGGTGATCTTTCTAAGAGATATCCGGAAATGACACTGATGACACCATAAGCGGCAAAAGCGGTTCCGATACAATAAGAGATTGACTCTACCGAAGTGTTGCCTTCGTCGTTGATACGAATCGCCCCGATGAGAATAAAGGCAGCGCCTAGAACTATCATCAATACAGCCTGTATTACTTTAATCCATTTATAAGCTGTTACTCTATTTTTCTGTTTTTCGTTTATTTCCATATTATTTCACACCTCTTGTGTTATTATAAACAAAACCGCACGAAATAGATATGAAACTATTTCAATTTTTTTAATGTGATACAAAGGTTAAAAAACGTTAGGAGAACAAAATGAACGAATTCATGAAAGTTGCCATCGAGGAAGCAAAAAAGGGTATTCAGGATCATCACGGGGGACCTTTTGGAGCTGTCATTGTCAAAGAGGGTAAAATCATCGGAAAAGGTCACAATCAAGTCCTTAAGAATCAAGACCCCACTTGCCACGGAGAAATCATGGCGATTCATGATGCGTGCAAGTCTCTTGGTACATTTAATTTGAAAGGATGCGATATCTATACTACAGGCTATCCTTGTCCGATGTGCATGGGTGCGATCCTTTGGGCTAATATCGATAACATCTATTTTGGATGCGACACTGCTGACACGGAGACAATCGGTTTTCGCGATAAGAAGTTCTATGAGCTTTGGAATGAAAACAAAAACATTTATCAGGTCAGCCATGAAGAGTGTCTCGCTCTTTATCAGGAATATATGAGCGATAGAAAGAAAGAAAATTATTAAATAGAACTCAGAAAACACATGTATATATTATAAATATATAAATACTTTGTTGTAATTAAGTCGATGTAAGTATATAATTATCCTACATGCGTTTTTTGTGCGCATTAATTTAAGGAGGAATCAAACCTTTATGAAACGTACTTATCAGCCTAGCAAAATCAAGAGAGCCCACACTTGTGGTTTCAGAGCCAGAATGGCAACCAAGAGCGGAAGAAAAATTCTTGCCAGAAGAAGAGCCAAAGGTAGAGCAAGACTTACCCAGGCCTAAACAAGAATGCCTTTCTCTTTCCTGAAACTATGAAAAAGAATTTAAGACTCACGAAATCCGAAGATTTTAAGAAAGTCCTGGATCAGAGGCATTGTGCGGGAAAGAATGAAGCAGTCTCAGTATTCTACGCGTCCAATCAACTGACCCACGCTCGCATCGGCATTTCCGTCTCTACAAAAGTTGGAAATGCTGTTGTTCGTGTCAGAACTAGACGACAAATCCGGGCACAGATCAATCTTTGTGATATCCTTGATCAGCCGTATGATATTGTCATCATCGCTCATTCCGGTTACTTAAAGAAGTCTTTTCAAGAGAACACGGAAATTTTAAAGGAAATCTTTTCGCATATGACTTGCCCGAAAAGAGGAGAAAAAGCATGAGAAATCACTCCAAAAGTTTGCTAAAACGTTTGATGGTTGTCTTTGCAGGCATCATCGCGGTTTTTAGTTTGTCCGGTTGTACAAAATCTTTCTGTACTAACCAAGACAGAGCCAATCAAATCTTCGCCTATTACGGAAATCTCTTCAACGACGAATTGAAAATCTCGGAAGACTATGTTGACGGCTTTGATTATTCAAGTGATAATCCGAACCGTGTCAAACTCATTCAGAGACAGAACAAGAATAGAACGACCTTGATTCAAAATATTGAAAATAGAGCAAACGGTGCATTGACCGGCCTCTATTCCTTCGATGGTTCCTTCCTTGAATTTATGAACAATAAGGCAGAACAATTTGTCATTGACAATGTTCACTATTGGACAGATGGAACCTTGGCAAATCTTCAGGTAGAAGAAGCGAAGGCGGTCGCTTTACATGTCGGTATCTATGCCGGCCTTGAAACAGATGATCAAAACAATGTTACTGGTGTCTCCGCACTTTGGAAGAACTTTGACATCTGGTATGAAGAAGCGGTCAATGATCCGAATATCGGATATCTCCAAGCGCCGTCTATAAACTATGTTCTCAATTTGAAGCAATACGCCACTCAGATGACTGGCTCTAACACCGCTTGTATCACACCGGTTGGTGGTATCTTCGAACAAAACGATTCTAAAGTTTATATCGAAGGAAAAACTTGGGGTCAGGCCTTTAAAGAATATGGTTTCTTAGAAGGACTTCTTGTTTATCCGCTTTCTTATATTGTTCACGCTATTTCCACCGGATTAAACAACACCATCGGCGCACAGCTCTTGGCAATTATCGTTGTTACTATCTTAGTTAGATTAGTCACTGTCTTCTCGACCATTTCTCAGTCTAAGATGCAGACAAAGCAGCAGCAGATGCAGCCGCTTCTCAACGACTTAGCAAAGAAATATCCGAATTATCAGACAGATAAAGAGGAACGTCAAGCTTACAGTATGGCGCAAGCCAGAATCATGAAGAAATATAAACTTCACCCCTTCCGTCCGCTTCTCTTCATGATTATTCAATTCCCGTTATTTATCTGCGTTTGGTCAGCACTTCAAGGATCTGCTGCCTTAGCAGCCGGCAATATGTGGGGCCTTTCCCTCACTACACCGGTTAGCCAGTGTTTTGTTAACTTTGGTCAAACCCCCGGTGCTGCTGTCGGTATTGTCATCTTCATCCTCATGTCTTTGACAAACGTTCTTTCTTCCATGACCAGCTTATGGTTTACTTCATGGAGAACAAAGAATTTCGGCAATGTTGGTCCGACACAGACAAATGCTGACGGAAAACCTGTCGATCCGAATAAGACGATGAGAATTATGTCTTATGTCATGATGGTCTTCATCGTCATCATGGGTTGGAATTTACCTGTTGGCATGGGTATCTACTGGATCTTAGGCGCTGTCATCAGCATCTTCCAAGCGTTGCTTACGGAAGGTTTGTCTACCAGAAACCGTCATAGAGCGTTAGCTCATATCGGCGATGGCACTGATTTAGCCGCAAAGCGTAGAAGTGCACATCACATCAATTCCACCAAAGATGATAAAAAAGGCAAAAAGAGCAAATCTGATAAGCCTATTTGGAGGTAAATCACATGAATCGTTACGAAGGTAAAACGGAACAAGAAGCCGTCAAGAAAGCATGTGAGGACTTAGGAATCAGTGATCCTGAAACACTCAACTACCAAGTTATCTCCGTGAAGAAGTCACTTTTCAGCACAGTCGTCACCATTGGCATTTATTCGATCAACGATGTTATCGTTTTCGCAGATGATTACATCAAACGTTGTTTGAGAGCGCTTGGTATTGAAGGTTATACCGAAGCAAAATACGAAGACGGTGTCATCAAACTCAATATTGTCAGCAACAAAAACAAAACCGTTATCGGTAGAAACGGAGACACGCTTCGTTCCATCAACGAATTGACTCGTTCTGCATGTTTCAATCGCTTTGGAGGACATTATCGTATCCTTCTTAACTGCGATGGTTACAAGGAAATCAAATATAAGAAATTTGCTTATATCGCGCGTCGTAATGCCGAAGAAGTTCGCCGCACACATATCACGGCAACTTTGGATCCGATGACCAGCGATGAAAGAAGAATCATCCATCAGGTCTTAACCGGTTATCCAAACATTAAGACACAGTCTTTAGGAACAGGTCATAAGAGACACATCACCATTCAGTATGTTCCTGGTAATGTTGTCAATCATCCTGACGAAGATTAAAAAAATAGGAGAGATAGCAATTGCTATCTCTCCTTTTTATATCACCATGATATTAATGCGTTCGTTGTCTATGGAGTCGACGGAAAGAGAATACATTCTTCCGGCGTTATCGCTAAGTTTTGTCGTATAAATATCTCCGTAAGGTAAGTCTTTTGCGAAGGTATCAAGAGAGAAGCCGTCACCAACATGTTTGTGGAAGGCTTCTTTTTTTGTCCATGTTTTGTAAAATGTTTCAATTTTATCGATTGCGTGATGGTAGTCTTCTTTTTCTCTTTTTCCAAAATAACGAGATGCTAAAGCGTCAAAATCTCTCGTAGTATCGATAAGTTCAACATCGATTCCCACTTCAAAGTTAGAGATGCAGACAGCGACGATGTCTCCGCTGTGAGAAATGTTGAAGTGATAAGGCATGTTTGGAAAATAGGGTTTGTTATTTTCTTGATAAGAAAGAGAATAGGTATTTACATCGATACCTTGTTGTTTTAAAGCCTGATTCAGCACGTTAAAAGCAAGCAGTGAAGCCTGATAATCTTGTTCGTTTTGATGGCGTTTACAGTGCGTTAAGATGTCGTCGCTCATCCCTTCTTCTAAAAGAGAAATGCGTCCATCATAGCGTGATATTTCACTCAGATATACTACTGTCATAAACACCTACATGATATAATCGGGCGCTAAAATCACCCATGAGACGCACGCGTTCATCGAATCCTACCCCGGACCATTCCTGTGACAAAACAGCTCCAGCAGAAGTGAATACACCGCCAGAAAGGATGCCCATATCAACTTCGGATTTGACATCTTTTCTCTTTTCTATCATGGACAAAATAGCACCTTCCGGATTGAGGTGAAGGGACAAATCAGTATTGACTAGACCGCCGAATTTCCTGAGAGGAAGCGATTCTTGTCTTCCTTTGTACTGATATAAAACATCCTCTTGCAGACCATATGCGATGAGATGTTTTTCTTTCGGATTAGGCTTTTGAATCGTTTGATAAAGTCCGATGAGGTGATTGTCATTTAGCGAGGCTTGGACTTCTTTTTCTAATCCATCCATCAGGAGATTGGATTGGTAAACTTTACCCCATTGCAGTGTCTTTCTGTTCTTTTTGTAATAAGAAATCTGATCGCTGATAACAGAAATATCGACAGGGGACAATTCATCCAAATCTAATTCATAACCTAAGACACCAAAACAAGCGACATCGAATTTTGTATCAAAAGAGGTATAACGAAGCATTTGATTGCTTGTCTTACAAGAGACGTGATTGGATAAAACAGAAAGCGGATAGCCAAGTAAGGCTCCTTCTTGAATATAAAGGCGTTGATAAGAATCGGTATCATCACTAAGCCAAGATTGTGCAAAGAAAGAGAGCATGCCTAAATCAAAACGGTTTCCGCCGGAAGCGCAGTTTTCTATTAAAACATGAGGGAATTTATCTCTGATTCTTTTCAAAACAGAGTACAATCCGACAATATAATCGAAAAAGAATGTTCCGTTTTCATTTAAGTAATCAGAGATGTTTCTATTACAATCCCATTTTAAATAAGATATATTTGCACTACCTAAAACGTTACAAACGCTGTCAACAATATAATTTTGGACAGCTGTTTTTGTCAAATCGAGCGTCAGTTGATGTCTGCCTTTTGAAGGGGTGTGATAGATGTCGTGGATGACCCATTCGGGATGGTTACGATATAAATCACTGTCTTCGTTTATCATTTCCGGTTCCATCCAGATTCCGAATTTCATTCCGTATTTTTCTGCGGTTTGTGCAAGACCTTCTAACCCGGAGGGAAGCTTTTTCTTATTTACAGTCCAATCGCCAAGACCGGCAGAATCGTTATTTCTATTTCCAAACCAACCGTCATCTAAAACGAAAAGCTCTATTCCTAACTTACTCGCTTGTTTCATTAACGAAACAATGCGGCGCTCGTTAAAGTTCATACATGTCGCTTCCCAATTGTTGTAAGCGACTAATCTTTCTTGATGGTAGAACTCTCTTGGAATAACACATTCGTTGACAAAGCGATGGAAGTGATCGGACATGCCATTGATACCTTCATTGGAGTAGGTCATGACTGCCATCGGTGTATAAAAGCTTTCACCATTCTCCAATTTCTTTTCAAATTGTGTAGATGAGATACCAACTTGAATGCGCATGTTTTCAAAAGCGTCCATTTCTACTGAATTTTCAAAGTTACCGGAGTATACAAGGTTAAAGCCGTAAACATTGCCGTGGTGAAAATCACTATCTCCGTCTTTGATTAAGAAGAAAGGATTTCTCGTTTTGGAAGAATAACCATTGAGTGCTTCAAACACCATTCTTCCTCTTGTGATCTTTTGCTTTTGAACGCTGAGTTCTCCTGACCAACAGCCGTAAGTAGAGTATAAATCACTGTTTTGATTCACTAAACAAAGCTGCAGTGAGGACAGTTTATTTAAATACAGGGGTTCATCATCAAAATTGGATATTTCTTGTGATACACCAATTACGTCAGTATCTTCATATAGGAAGAAATGAACTCTTAAATAAATTTTTAATTTTGTTTCTTTTAAGGTTAAAACAGCTTCACTGTCCACGCCGTGAGGAGTGATCATCAGGGGGATATCATCGGCAGTATCTTTTTCTTGGAAGGACTCGAAGACAAAATCAAAGACGGAGTTGTCGTTTCTTTTTAAACTGACAGAAGGGGAGAAATAATCGCCTTTTCCTAAAGAGGAGACAAGGAGCTTGTTGTGGTTTAAAGAGATAGCAGCGTCTTCGTCGCTATAAGTAGTTTCACAACCTTGAATATACGCGTATTGTCTTGTCAACGCCTTTGCTTCTTGCAACGAAAGTAATTTTCTTCCATAATGAGCGACGTTGACCTTACCGACCTTATCGATGGAGAGAAGAAGAGAGGTGTGACTTGTCGATAAAAGAATATATGAATCTTGAAAAGCAATCATAGTTAAACTCCTTTGTATACCAAATAGATGGTAAAGTTTAATAGCGAAAATAGATTATATTGACTATCATATCATTTCTTGTGAATGTTTTTTATCTAAATAGATAAAAACACTCTTTCTTTCTTCATGATATAATTAAATTATGCTAATTTTTGATACTATTTGTGCTTTGGCGACACCGCCATATCCTAGCGCATTGGCGCTTGTTCGACTCTCCGGTGAAAAAACACTGGACATCCTTTCTCATATCATAAAAAAGGATGTGACAACATTGGAGCCTAACCGTTCTTATTTTGTCAAAATATATCCGGATAAAGAAAAAGAAAGCGATCCGATTGACGAAGTGGTCTTAACTTTTTACAAAGGTCCGAAATCTTATACAGGATTTGATTCGGTTGATTTTTCTACTCACGGCAGCATGATTGTTGTGGAGGAACTTTTGGATACACTTTGTAAGTATGGAGCCAGAAGAGCAGAAAAGGGAGAGTTTTCCGCACAGTCTTATTACAACGGTAAGATGGATTTATTAAAAGCGCAGGGAATCAACGATTTGATCAATGCCCAAAGTAAACGCGCCAAAGAGATTGCGACAAAGACTCTCAGCGGTAAAAACACGAAGATTGTCACGGAATTAAAAAACACATTGTTAGGATATCTTGCTCAACTGGAATATTTTGTTGAGAATCAATACGACGATACGGAAAGCGATGACTATATTCAGGTGTTAGATGAAATTCATGACAATCTTGAAAAAGATATTGTTCATGTTGATCAACTCTTAGAAAAAACAAAAAGAGCAAATAAAGAATATAGAGGATTTCACGTGGCGATTGCAGGGGAACCAAATGTTGGAAAATCAACCCTGCTCAATGCGATTTTACAAGAAGACAAAGCGATTGTTTCACCGATTCCGGGAACGACAAGAGATGTTGTGGAAGGAATTAAAGAAATCCGTGGAATTCGTTTTCACTTTAAAGATACTGCCGGTTTAAGAAAGACGGATGATTATGTAGAAAATCTCGGTATTGAACGATCCTATCAGACAATGGAAGCGGCAGATTTGATTCTTCTTTGTAGCGATTGCGGATTTCAGGATATGGAAAACAACAGGGTTTTGCAAGAACTGTTGTCTCATAAAAACGTAATTAAGGTCGCTACTAAAAAGGATTTAGATTATCGATCTACGACGGAGGACATTGCCATTTGCTCCCTCAATGATGATTTAAAAAATCTTTACGATCTTCTCTTTTGTAAATTGGATTTAAATCAAAAAGAAGAAAGTAGTTTCTTAGGAAAGAGAGAAGAAGATTATCTTGCCAAGATTTTAGAAGAGATGAAAAAAGCGCGCGATGCTATTTTAGATACTTATCAGGTAGATATTATCTCCGACACTTTACGTGTCTCTGTTGCTTTGATCAACGATCTTATGGGACAGCACGTAGGAAAAACAATGGAAGATATCTATCAGACATTATTTAGTAAATTCTGTTTAGGAAAATAAGATGAATATTATCGATACACATGCTCATCTCAACGATGAGAGACTTTTCAACGACATTGAGTCTGTAATTAAAAGAGCGAAAGAAAATGGAGTTTGTGCTGTTGTAAACAACGCGGATTCGCTCGCTTCTTTTGATGATATCCTCGCTTTGAGCACTCGCTATCCTGATTATTGTTACGCCGTATTGGGAATTCATCCCGAATACGCAAAGGAATCAGAGGATTATTTTGAAAAAGCATATCAGAAAATACGAACATATCGAGACAAAATAAAAGCGATCGGTGAAATCGGTTTAGATTATCACTATGATAAAAGCGAAGAGACAAAGGCGATACAAAAGAAACGTTTTATTGAGCAAATCAACTTGGCAAAAGAATTGAACTTGCCCATTGTGATTCACTCTCGTGACGCTGATTTTGACACTTTGAATATCATCAAGGAGACACTGCCTCCGAAGATTGATCTTCACTGCTATTCGGGAAGTTTGGATATATTAAAAGAATATTTAAAACTTAACTTGGAAGTCCATATTGGTATTGGCGGTGTTTCAACGTTTAAAAACGCTAAGACAATTCAAAATATCATCAAAGAAGTGCCTCTTGATATCCTTCTTACAGAAACGGATTGTCCTTATTTGACTCCCTCTCCTTTTAGAGGGGAGAGGAATGAGCCTTCTTATCTTCCTTATATCGTGAGACAAATTGCGTCATTAAAAGGTGAAAACATCGATTATGTCGCAGAACAGTTATTAAAAAACGGAAAGAAGTTCTATGGAATTGAATCATAATTACGCTAAATTGCGTTACGCTTACATCGTCGAAGGAACAACGGATGAAGACAAGCTGAAAAAGCTTGGCTGCCTTTTTGTGATTAAAACCGGTGGAAGATACATTCGTCCAGAGATTATGGAATTTATCGAGGAAGTAAGTAAAGTAAGACCGCTTGTTTTGGTGACGGATCCAGATGGTCCTGGAAGAGATATCGCAAATCACATTGAACGAAAGACCGGCCCTTGTATCCGTGCGGAAATCGATAAAAAGGATGCGATAAAAAAGGGAAAGGTCGGCGTGGCTGAAATGAGTATGGACTCATTAAAAGAGGTGTTAAGACCATATATTCATCACGATTTATTCGTGGATGAGAATCTTTCTCTTGCGGACGATGATTTTTATGACCTTGGTTTGGTTGGCTTAGGTTCAAAAGCCAAAAGAATGAAATTAGTTGAAAAATATCATATTCCTTATACATCGGCTAAGAATGTGGAGGAAGCGTTGCTTATGCTTTGTGTAAACAAAGAGGAAATTATGGAGGTTATCCAAGATGACGGAGAATGAAAGAATTCAGAACATTTTAAAAGAGAATGGATTGACTGCTAAAAAGTCTTTCGGTCAAAATTTCCTCATCAATGAAGGTGTCATCAAAAGAATTGTCAATGGCATGGAACCGGAAAAACATGATGTTGTTATCGAAATTGGTCCCGGACTTGCTTCTTTGACTTTGCCGCTGAGTAAAAAAGCAAAGCGATTGATCGCTGTAGATGCTGATCGCGATATGGTTGCTATCTTAAATGATATTTTTCATGATGTGGATAATGTCGAAATAATTCAGTCGGATTTTTTGCGGTTTGATCCTGATCTTTATGCGGATAAAGACCATCGTATCTTCATCGGTAATCTACCTTATAACATCACTAGCGAATTGTTGGAGTATATGCTGGAAAAAGATTTTCAAGCTGCAGGATTTATGGTCCAAAAAGAAGTTGCTGATAAATTGATGTATGTCCCTGGAAAAAAAGAAAATTGTCCCTTAGGTGCCTTTATCAAAGCAAGAGGTGAGTTGACTTTAATCAC
Source organism: uncultured Mollicutes bacterium (assembly GCA_900539865.1). Taxonomy (GTDB): domain Bacteria; phylum Bacillota_I; class Bacilli_A; order RFN20; family CAG-288; genus Enterosoma. The sequence continues at coordinate 184,034 of UQDS01000003.1, forward strand.
AAATGTAGATTCTTCTTCTTTTAATCCAGCTCCGAAAGTTGAATCTGCGTTTGTTAAAATTGTCAAAGAAAGAGATGTTGACTTTGCTTTATATCCTGTTCTTAAGGCGCTGTTTAAGGATCCTAACAAAAATATTAGCAACTGTTTGAAACAATCACCGCTTTATCAAAAAGCGTATATTTGTTTAAAAGAAGAAGCGAATTCCTTTTTAATGATGCGCGCACGACAATTGGAAATTTCTGACTTGATCACGCTCTCTCAACACATACTTGAAATCAACAAGTAAAACGTAGTAAATCATTTGAAAAACAAAGAAAAAGCAGAGGTTTGACCTCTGCTTTTATGGTTTTGTTTTGAAATTTATTTTAAGGTGAGACCTATTTTATAAACTTCGTTTTTACTCAGGTTATATTTTGCTGCAATCTCTTTAGATAAATAAGAGATGCTTTTTCCTTCCTGCAGTCCCTTTTTGAATTCTTTTAAGACAAAACCTTCGTCTAATTCTTCTTTCTTATCGGAACCTTTTACAACGATGACACACTCACCTCTCTCTTCTAAATGAGCGGCAAGGAGCTCTTTTAATGTTCCGTGAACTACTTCTTCGTGAATCTTTGTCAATTCGCGGATGAGAGAGACTTCTCTCTCTTCCGAAAACACTTCTTTCATAATTTCTAATGTCTTAAGAAAGCGTTTAGGAGATTCGTAAAAAATCAAAGTTTCTTTGCGGTCTTTCAATTGAGTTAACATGCTTTTGATTTGACCGGCTTTGGTTGGAAGAAAACCATAGAAGGAAAAATCTGCACTGTCAATTCCCGAAAGGACAAGAGCGCTTAAAGAGGCGGTTGGACCAGGAAGGATTGTGACAGGCACATTTTCTTGGTAACACGCTTGTACCAATAAAGCTCCAGGATCGGAAATACCAGGCATTCCTGCATCGGAACAGTATGCGAGTTTTAAATGCTTTTGCTTTACTTCTCGCACCAAATCGACCGCCCCTTTTGCTTCTGTTTGCGCATATAAGGAAACAAGTCTTTTGGCTTTGATTTCATACGAAGAGAGCAAGAGAGCTGTGTTTCTTGTATCTTCACAGGCGATGATATCAGCTTCTTTTAAGAAGTTTAATGCGCGGAGAGTGATGTCTTCTTTATTGCCAATCGGTGTAGTCACCAGAGCGACAAGACAATCGTTCTCTTTGCAAAAAGGATTATTTCTTATCATTTTTATTTTTTACCGGGATAAAGTCTAAAACAGATTTGTCTGCAATCTGTGAAACCGGGATAAATCCGGAAGAGGAAGAAGAACCAGGCAACTTGAAGTCGTTGTATTTCTCTTTGTGTTTCTTATTTTTCTTTTGTTTGTTGTTACTATTGATATCCTTATGATTGCTAGGAGAGGTCTGCGCCTTCTGTTTCTTTTCTTTTTCTTCTTTGTATTTCTTTTCGTTCTTTTCAATTTGAGCGATTCTCTTCTTGGTTTCGTTCATTCCGTAGCCGCTTAAATCGACACCGGAATTGACATCGAAATCAGATTTTAAGAATTTGCTATCTTGTTTTTCTAATCCCTTTTTTGCACGTTCAAACTCTTCTTTCGAGAATGTCTCGTAATTATCTCCGTTGTAGGTGGTAATCGTATCGCTGAGAATGTTTAAACCGGTGACTTCATATTGTTTTCCTAAATAGGTAAACTTTTCACCGACTTTAGGATAATTTGGTCTGATTTCAGAATAGATAGCGTCTTCAAACTTCAGGCAGCACATCAGCTTTCCGCATTGGCCAGAGAGTTTGGGAATGTTGATGGCAAGAAGCTGATTCTTAGCCATGTTGATAGAGATAGAAAAGCCTTCAAAGGAAGTGATGAAAGAAGTGCAGCAGAGAGGAAGTCCGCAAGGGCCGATTCCTCCGACCAAACGAGCTTGATCGCGGGGACCGATTTGGCGGAGTTCAATCTTCATGTTGAACGTGCCATTTAAGATGCGGACAAGTTCACGGAAATCAACGCGGACATCGGAGCTAAACGTGATCAATACCTTGGGTTCTTCGATGTCTAAGTAAGAGTGCAAAACTTTAATATTGAGTTCTAAATCATCTGCGTATTTTTGGCAGGTTGTAGAAATTTTAATCGACTTCTTTTCGTTATCAAAACTCGCCGCTTTGTCTTGGAAGGTTGCAATGCGGAGAATCGGAGGGAAGATGACATCAAAATTTTCTTTTTTTAATTCATCTTCTGTGGGAGTTCTGACTTTCGCCACTTTGCCGACAAATGTTCCATGGGAAGTTTCAACCACGACAAAATCGTTAACGTTGATATCTTTATTTGTCTGGTAATAGGACATACCAGTGAAATCAAATGGGACGCCAATTAAATTGATCATACTTATTCTCCTTCTAAGACCATTGCAAGTCTTGCCGCCATTAAAATCGGGTTGTAGTTGACTTGGCGGAAAGCCAAGGCTTCTTTCACAACTTCATCTGCTTGTTGTATTTTTTCTTTCTCTTTTTTGAGAAGAGAGATGATATCGTGAAAGGGATTGTTTTCATCGTTATCTTGAGTTAACGCAGCCGTGAAAATCTCGTGAATCATGAGATACATCCAATTATAACACGCAGCGCCTTTTTTCATTCCGGCTTGTTTTAAGATTGCAAAACTAGCCTCGTCTTTAGAGATAGCAAAGGCGTTTAAAAACGTCTCAGCAGCAAAATATCCTTCACGGAAGTTGTCGTTGCTTAAAATCGCTTGCTCTACTTCTTCTTTGCTAGAGAAAAAACGAGAGAGAAAATAACACTCACCGCAAGATAAACGGATGTCTTCTTTTTTCTTCTTTTTTCCTTCTTGTTCCGGATAAGAAAAAGTCATTTGACTCAATTCTTCACACAATCCTTCCGGGTCGATAGGATCGATGCGAACGCTGATGGTGCGGGAACGGATGGTTGCAAGAACGCGGTCCAGGTTATAAGTGGTTAAAATGGCGATCTGTCCCTCTTTTGGTTCCTCTAGGAATTTTAAAATTGTGTTCGCCGCTTTTTCTGTGATGTTGTCAATGCGGTGAATGACATAGCATAGACGGTGGTTTTGCTCTAATGCAGAAAGAGAGAACTTTTGTTCTAAGTTTTGGATGTTTTCTTTTTTTATTGTTTCATTTTCGCCGTCGATGAGCACAAAGTCTGGGTGAACACCTAAATTAAAACGGCGACATGCATCGCAATTGTCACAGGCGAGAAGTTCGTTTTCACACCCGAGTGATTTTGCTAAAAACAACGCGGTCTCTTTTAAGGGGGCGTTTCTTTGCCCATATAAAAGATAGGCAGAGGATAGTCTACCCATCTTACGAGAGTTGATGAAGAGTTTTGCTGCTTTTGGCTCGTAGGTTAGAAACGTCTCTTTATCCATGTATCTTATTTTCCTAAGCGTCTTAAAATGATGTTTACGATTTCATCAGAAATCTCATCAGGGGTTCGGCTTGCGTCGATTTTGATCACCCTATCTTTGAAGCGTTCGTTGACAATTTGATAGCCTTCATAAACTTTCTGGTGGAAGGTTTGAGCTTCTTTGTCAAGACGATCGGCATCTCTTTCTCTTCCGCTCATTCTCTTTAAGCCTTCTTCGACAGATAAGTCTAAGAAGAAGGTGATATCAGGATAGATACCATCGATGGCGAATTCATTGATTTTCATCACTTCATCGATACCGATACCTCTGGCGTATCCTTGATATGCCAAAGAAGAATCAAGGTAGCGGTCAGAAATGACTGTTTCCCCTTTTTCAAGTGCAGGAAGAACAATATCGACAAGATGCTGTCTTCTGCTTGCGGCATAAAGAAGAGCTTCTGTTTTAATATCTTCTTCTGTGTTGTTTCGGTCTAAAATGATTTTGCGAATCTGTTCTGAAATTTTGCTACCGCCAGGTTCTCTTGTAAAAAGAGGAAAAAGGCCTAGTGCGTTGAGCTTGCTTTTCACTTGTTCTAACGCGGTGGTTTTACCACAGCCATCACAGCCTTCAAATGAGATAAATAAACCTTTGTTCATCCGATTATTCTCCTTTGTCATAGAAGATTCTTCCTTTGATGGAAGAGGTTATTGTCATATTGTCAAGATATTCTAAATTTGTTCCAATAGGGATTCCGTTAGCAAGCTTTGAAACATTGACATCTTTGCTTGATTTGTACAAATTTGCAATATATGATGCTGTCGTTTCACCTTCTAAATCGGTGGGTAGAGCTAAGATGATTTCTTTGACTTGGTTGTTTTGAATCACTTCTTTTAGTTGTGGGATGCCAATGTTATTTGGAGTGCGGTTTTTTAAAGGAGACAATGTGCCTTTTAAAGAAAAATACATTCCGTGATATCCGTTTGTTTTTTCAATCGATAAGATATCTTTGCTATCCGCAACAATCAGCAAAATGCGGCGATCTCTTGTTTCATCGCTACAAATTGGACACTGCTCATCATAAAAAGTCCCACAGTTTGGACAGCGTTTCACTTTTAAAGTGGCGTCTTCTAACGCCTGGATGAATTCTTCTCTGTCTTCGGCGGTGAGATTTAATGTTGCATATGCTAAACGCTCTGCTGTGCGAAAACCAATGCCGGGCAGCTTTTTATAGCTTGCGATGAGATCTTGAATTGTTTTAATTGATTCCATTTTCAGCTAGCATTTCCATTTGCATGCGTTCTAAATCGCCTTGCAATTTCTGTTGTAATTCTGTCTGCTCGGTGGTGATAGCGTTTTTGAGGTTCATAAAGAGGGATAAGATGGCGTGCTCAATTTGTCCTTTTCCGGCAGTCTCATAAAAACCTTGATCGATTTTTACATCCAAAAGTGAAAAATCGCCTTTGATTTTAATCGTCAAACCTTGGTATCTTCCTTGATACTCTTTGTTTTGCAAAGCTGCCAATTGGTTTTGATAGTCTTTGGCTTTGTCTTGTAACATTGCCATGCTGACTGCTTGCTTTACTTTCTTGAGATTGTCGTCGTTTTCATTCATAATCGTTACCTCTTTATTCCTTCATGAGTTCATCAAAGAACTGGGTGGAAGCGTTGACTTTCTTTTGAATACCGAAATCGATGTTGAGAGTATCGCTAGAAGGCTTTTTACCTTCTTTGTAATTTTGATTTAATTCGAGAATATCAGACTGCAACACAGGCAATATATGATAGGCTTTACCAAAGATTTGCAAAGAGATTTCTAACAAGGTATTTTGTACATTTTTCGTGTTGATTTTATCGAGTTCCGTTTGATATTTTGAACTGATAAGAATGACATCATCTGTAACTACTCTCACTTGACAAGAAGCAAGCGCTCTTGCCTCAAAAGCTTTATCGGTGATGAAGAGCGTGTTGAGGTTTGCCCATTTCTTCTTGATTTCAGCTCTAGCTTCTTTGTCGCTGTGATATGCAAAGTAGAGAAGGTCATCGCTTGTGTAGGCGATGCGATCAGTACTTGTTTCAACATCGTTTGCTTTTGCTTCGAAACCGCTCTTGTTTTCTGATGTGATTTCGATTGCTTTTGTTTCGATGACACTTTCTTTTTTCTTCGTTTCTTTATGTTCTGACTTTGTTTTAGCAGAAGGGGATACAGGTTCTTTTCTTTCACTCATCATGCTGATTAATGCGAGTTCGAATTGAGTAAACACATCATCGCTAAGCCGGTTGTCACGAATCGTGCGCATGAGAATTTCTAAGTTTTCGCGACATTCATCCGCTGATATATTCATTTCAGTAATCTCATTTTCTTTTGCAAAGGTCAAGAGCGATTTTTCTTTGGTGACTGCATAGATTAAATAGTCTTTGTAAAGGTGAACCAAATCGCTTTCTAAGCGGCGAATATCCATGCCTTGTTCGTATCTAGCGTGAACATTTTTTAAGACCATATCCATTTTTTTAGCTGAGATGAGATTGATGAGGTCAATTTCATCTTTACGGGAAAGAAGGCCTAAGAGATCGTTGATGTCTTTGGTGGTGACATTCTCTCCACAATAGGAGACAACCTTGTCTAAGAGAGAAAGAGAATCTCTGACACCGCCATCACTTAAGGAAGCGATCAGCGGCAAAGCTTCTTCTTCGTATTGGATGTGTTCACTATTTAAAACTCTACGCATGTTTTGAATTAAATCACGATCGCTGACTTTCGAGAAGTCAAAGCGCTGAACACGAGAGAGAATCGTGGGGAGAACTTTTTGTGGATCGGTTGTCGCTAGGATGAAAATGACAAAGCTGGGTGGTTCTTCAATAGTTTTTAACAATGCGTTAAAAGCAGAGTCTGACATATTGTGAACCTCGTCGATGATGTAGACTTTATATCGAGACATAATCGGTTGATAAGATACGTTTTCAATCAATTGTCTAACAGAGTCAACAGTCGAGTTACTCGCAGCGTCAATTTCAATGACGTCCGGGTGTTGTCCTTGCATGATTTTCAGGCAAGATTGGCATTCATCGCATTGATGTCCAACACCTTCTTCACAGTCTAACGCTTTGGCAAAAAGACGAGCCATCGTCGTTTTTCCGGTGCCTCTAGGACCACAAAAAAGATAGGCGTGTGCGATTTTGTCTTCTTTGATCGCATTGGCCAATGTGGTGACAATTGCCTTTTGTCCGACCACTTCATCGAATTTCTGTGGGCGGTATTTGTTATAAAATGCTTGATATGCCATGGCGCCTCCAAACAACATTATTAGACTACTATATATTATATTATAAGAAACTAATTAATAGTGATTAGTTATTGATGTTTCTTTTGAATATATTTTTTTATAACGTATAATTTAAATGATGAAAAAAGTCATTCGATTTTTATTGCGTATCGATAACCTCAACCGAATTCTTGTCTTATCTTCAATGGTTTTGTTTTTCTTTTATCCTTCCTATATTCTCTATTTTACGGATGCGACAAATATTTCGGCGGAAATAGTGATCCCCTGCCTTGTTACCCTGGGGGTTGTTTTGGGTACTGGTGTCTTTTCTCTCTATCGTCCCATACGTACAACTTTATTTTATTTCTTTGAGGTTTTAGCTGTTCTCTTAGTTGAATTTTCAGGTTTAAAACCAGATTATATTGGAGACGCTATAAACGGAAATATTTATTTAACTATCGAGGTGATCGTCTGCTTTATTTGCATTGCAATCAACTTGTTTATCTTTTCTTATTATCTCGGTGGAAACAAAGCGATTGTCGCGCGCAAGGAAGGGACAAACGAAGACACAATATTTGATTTTCTCAACGCGAATGACTCGAACAAGAAAATTGAAAAAGCGCTAGAGAAAATCACGGAACAAAAAAACGGTAAGAACTATATGAAGATGGTGAAAAAAATAAAGTTTTCTCGTCTTTTAAGAACAATCTCGTTTGGCTTTGCTGAGGCTCTGTTTCTATTTTATTTGGTATTAGAAGGAGTAAAGCACGGGTCGATTGCAAATCGCATCTTCTCAGAACTTGTTTTCTTAGGGAGCTTAAGTACACCTTTTGCTTATTTTTTGTCTAATATGTATCCGAAAGACTTTAAATATGTTTACTTCTATAATACAGGATTGTTCTTGTTGTTTGTCATTATTTCTAGTAAAGACGCGGGATACACTCCTTTGGTTTCTATTCTTACCATCATCTTTTTATGCATTGCTTTTGTGATGAATTTAATCGTTGAGGGAAGAACGTGGATGGGTGCTTCAAGCGATTGATTGAATCAAAAGATAACGATCTCTTCCATAGAGATCTTTCCAAATTTCTGTTTGATAACCAACGGGATTTATCGCATGGAAAAGCTCTTGTGTCTTTTGACTATTGGTAGATTCCAATTCAAAGAAGGCCTGCCCTCCTTTTTTTAGATGCTTTAATAAATCTTTAAAGATGCAACGATAAGAATCTAATCCATCTTTTCCGGAAAACAGCGCAAGTGCAGGTTCATAAGGAGACATGACATCTGTGCTGTTTTCTTCTATATAAGGGGGATTCGAGATGATGCAGTCAAAGACTTCGTCAGTGTCTTTTAAAAAGTCCGATAAAAAGAAATGGATTTCTTTGTGATTGAATTCGCTTGATTTTTTAGCGCATTCTAATGCGTTTTTGCAAATGTCAGATGCATATGTTTCTGCGAAAGGAAAATATTTTTTTATTGCCATTGCAATAAATCCGGACCCAGTACATAAGTCCAAGACTTTTTTGTGATTCAAATCGATGTTATCTTTTATATATTCATGAATAAACTGGGCGGTTTCATTGCGAGGTATCAGCGTATCTTCGTTGAGAAAAATATGAAGAGAAAGCATGTCCACATAGCCAGCGACATAATTTGCGGGATATCCCTCTTTTAATTTTTGGAGAAGAGATTTGTAATCTTCTTTCACTTCTTCTTCTCCGTGGATTCCAAGAAGATCTACCGGCATATGAAAATAAGATTCAAAGACGACGCGAATATCAGGATAGGGGATGTTCTCTTTTTGAAAGAGATAAAATAATTCGTTATATTTCATAGGTTCATTATAGAAGAAAAGCGAGGAATAAAAAAGACATGCAAGTTTGCATGTCTTTCTTGTTATTCTTTGTTTTGCATCTCTTCTTGAAGTTTTCTTGTCTGTTCTTCTAAAAGATCTTTTTGGTTGGCTTCGTTTAAGGCGGTGAGCATTTCGTCTAAGTCACCATTCATAATCTTTTGTAAATTGAGGCAAGAGTAACCGATGCGGTGATCGGTGACGCGGCTTTGAGGATAGTTATAAGTGCGGATGCGTTCGTTTCGTTCACCCGTACCAACTTTCAAACGTCTTTCACCTCCGACCTTTGCTTCAATTTCAGCATCGTGCTGCGCTTGTAATTTTGCTTTGAGCATTTGCATACAAGTTTCTTTGTTGGCGAGTTGGTCTCTTTCTACTTGGCAAGAGACAACAATTCCGGAAGGAATATGTGTGATGCGGACAGCAGACTCTGTCTTATTGACGTTTTGACCACCTGCACCGGAAGAGTGGAAGGTGTCGATTTGTAAGTCGGCAGGATTGATGACGACATCGACATGTTCAATTTCCGGCATGACTAAGACAGTCGCGGTAGAGGTTTGTAACTTGCCGTTTGCTTCTGTGACCGGAATTCTTTGCACGCGGTGTGCGCCGCTTTCGAACTTCAGTTTAGAGTAAACGTTTTTACCTTTGATCTTATATGAGATTAAAGAGTATCCACCAAGAGGAGTAGGAAGAGAATCAAGCACTTCAATCTTCCAACCCATGCGATCTGCAAAATGAGAGTACATGCGATAAAGGTCGCCAGCAAAGATGTTCGCTTCATCGCCACCTGCAGCGCCGCGAATTTCCATGATGATGTTCTTATCATCATTTTCATCTTTCGGAAGAAGGGCAATCTTTAATTCTTCTCTTCTTTTTTCGATGGCTTTTGTCAGGCGATCAAATTCATCTTTACCCATTTGTTTGATGTCGGGATCGCTGTCTTTCATCATTTCTAAAGCGTCGCTTTGATCCGATTCCATTTTCACTAACTCATCGTACATGCTAACCGGTTCTTCCAATGTAGCTCGCTCTTTGCTGAGCTTTGTCATCTGCTTGATGTCGGCAGTTCCTTGAGAAAGAATATTATCGATGTCGGTGAGTCTTACTTTCATCGCCTTAAGGCGTTCAATCATATAATCCATATTTATTATCTCCTTTTAATACATGTGATTTATAACAGGAAAAAGATTCCGCTAAGAGAAGCGGAAACACAAAAGAAGATAAAGGGAATTTGCTTGTGTTAATCTCATGTTCATTTTCGGATGTTTGTAAAAAAATCTTTTAAAATATCTTGAAAGCGGTTGTCTTCTATTTCAACGACTTTCAAGCGGTCGTCAACGAATGTGTGATAGTGGGATAATGCACCGAGTTTTTCATCGGAAACGACGTAATAAAGCGTGTCGATTCCAGCTTTTAAAATAGCGCCCATACAGAGGAGACACGGCTCTAACGAAACAATCAATGTCGCTCCTTTTAAATAGCGAGAAGCGGCTTGTTTCATGCCTTCTTCTAGAGCGAGAAACTCTGCGTGATGAAAAGGGTGATTGTCCTTTTCCACGCGGTTGTGCGTGAAAATTTTTGTGCCATCAGAAAGAAGGAGACAACAGCTTACTGGCACTTCTTCTTCGCTGAGCGCTTGCTTACATTCTACTACAAGCCTGTCTAAAATTTCTTGCAATTCACTAAGAATCATTCTTAAAAAAAGCCATCGCACACAGAACCTCAATCTTATGGCTGCTGCCTTCCGGCCCTGACCAGGTTCGACGGGAACTGTCGCGATGGTGGTTAAATTATATCAAATTCTACTCGGCGTGTAAACTTATAGATAATAGGATTTTAAGACTCTATTTATTTTGTGGAATCGGACAATTGTTCTTCTGGCTTTTGTTCTGGTGGAAGAGTTACTTTCTTTTTGTCTTTTAAGATGAGGTTCATCAAGATACCTAAGAACATGCTAACTGCGGTGGAGGTGATTGTGATGACAGGAGCAGATACATCACCGAACTTCAACATCAAGCCACCAATACCAGAGACAAGGATGACAGAAGATACATAGAGGTTTTTGGAATTGGACAAGTCGACGTGCTCGTTGATCATCATCTTAACACCCGACGCAGCAATAAATCCGTATAAGACTAAGGAGACACCACCGGTGACACAAGTAGGAATCGTCATTGTTAAAGACATAAGCGGACTGAAGAAACCTAAGATTATGGTCATGATGCAAGCTAAGATGATCACTTTAACAGAGGCGATTTTAGTGACACCGACAACAGCGACATTTTCACCATAGGTGGTATTGGCAGCGCCGCAAAGCAAGCCAGAAGCAGCTGTAGCAAGGCCGTCACCCATTAAAGTGCGGGTTAAGCCGGGGTTTTCTAATAAATCTCTGTGAAGGACACCAGAGAGGTTTTTATGATCGCCGATATGTTCACAAATTGTGACAAAGGAAACGGGGATGAATAAGAGCGCGACAGTTCCGATTTGAGAAGGGGAGAAAATCTTTAATGCTTCACCCTGTGCGTTAACAAAGTTAGAATTGGTAGGCATAAAGAGAAAATCAGGGAGATCGAAGAAAGATTGGATGGAGAGGTTTTTAAAATTGTCAATCAAAGGATCAAAATTGACGATATGACAGTATTCAGAACCAAATCCATAATAACCGATGCCTGTGACAACGGCTGCAAAAGCATAACCGGCAAGCATACCTAAGACAAAAGGAATTAAAGAAATTGTTCCTTTACCATAGTGAGAGCATAAGGCTGTGACAACCATGGCAATAAGACCAGAAAGAAGTGCGAGGAGGTTATAAGCTTCACCATTACCGCTGGCAGAGGTTAAATTAGAAATGGCTGATCCAGAAAGGCCCAAGCCGATAACCATGATAACAGGACCGATGACGACGGTGGGCAAAAGTTTATTCAACCATTTGACACCGCAGAATTTAATGATTAAAGCGACGCCGACATAGACTAGACCGACCATTGCCATACCGATAGGTAATGTCCAAAGATTTGCGACTTTTCCTACCAATTGTAAGCCGGCTTCTGTTTGGATGTAACCCTCTTGGGATCCTAAGCTAACAGCTGCCATCATCGGAGAGATATACGCAAAAGAAGAGGCCAAGAATACCGGTGACTTCATCTTCGTAAGAAGGATGTAAATCAATGTGCCGATACCTGCGCTGACAATCGTTGGAGCGATTAAAGCATGGGCTAAAGAATCGCCTGCGACGTTAACATAGCCTTGAAAGACTAAGAGAGGAACCGTGATACAGGCGACAAACATGGCTAAGACGTGCTGGATGGCGAGCACGAGCCAGGAGCCGACTTTTTTAGGCGCCTCATTGACTTCTAAGATCATACCGTTTTCGTGCATGAGAGTTCTCCTTTCTATTTTTTTCAAAAAAAGAGGCTCCTAATCTAGGAGCCTCAAAAACACGATTGAATGGAAATAGAAACAGTAGTTAACGCTTTTTGAAAGGGAATATTTCCCCCATTTCCTTTTTTCATCTTAGCGGTGAAACGGAATGGAAGCGTGTATTTTTTCATGTTGTTTCATTTTCCCCGAAGGATATGATAAGGGTTAGGATGGGAAAAGTAAAGAAAAAATTGAGTGTATTTTCTTCTTTTCTAAAGAAAAGAAAATATTTAAAAAAAGCCAACGTTTTGCGTTGGCTATATGATTAATTCTTTTTTTGTTTGGCCAGATATTCTAACATCTTTTGTTCATCGGCTAGCTTTTTCTTGAAGGCTTTTGCCTGTTTTTCAATCATTTTTTTATTTTCAAAATAATTTAACCCGATGGCTCTTCTTACACGAACAGCAGTGGATTCTGCTTTTTCTCTCGCTTTGATAGAACCTTCTTCTAAAATCTTATAGACGCTAGGAATATCCGCTTCATATTCTTTTCTGCGTTTGCGGATCGGATCTAAGGTGTCGTTTAAGACTTTTGCTAAGAACTTTTTGACCACTACATCGCCAAGTCCACCTTTTTCATAGTGAGCTTTTAACTCATCTAAATTTTTATAAGCTGGCAAGAATTTTTCAAAGTGTTCTTCTTTGACTAAGGCAGAAAGATAGATGAAGACAGGGTTTCCTTCCGTATGACCGGGGTCTTCGATTCTTAAGTGAGTAGGATCAGTAAACATTGTCATTACTTTTTGATTTACTGTTTTTTCATCATCGCTTAAGTAAATGCAATTTCCTAAGGATTTAGACATTTTGGCTTTGCCATCGGTGCCAGGAAGTCGCTTACAAGAATTGTTTTCAGGTAAGACAATCTTTGTTGGGATAAGAGTTTCACCATAAAGGTAATTGAATTTATGAACAATTTCGTTTGTCTGTTCAATCATAGGAGCTTGGTCTTCTCCAGCAGGAACAATGGTGGCATCAAAAGCAGTGATATCTGCCGCTTGAGAAACGGGATAGCATAAGAAACCAGCGGGAATGGAGGAATCACCAAATGCTCTCATTTGAAGCTCGCTTTTGACAGTAGGGTTTCTCTCTAATCTAGATAAGGAGACTAAGTCAAGGTAGTAAGAAGTCAGTTCCGCAAGTTGAGGAACTTGGGATTGGATGAAGATTGTCGTCTTATTTGGATCTAATCCAGCTGCGAGATAATCCAATGCGACTTCAATGACGTTGTCGCGAATTTTTTGTGGGTTTCCGGCGTTGTCAGTAAGCGCTTGTGTATCAGCGATCATGACATACATTTCGTCGAAATTTCCTTCGTTTTGAAGCTCAACTCTTCTTCTTAATGAGCCGACATAATGACCGATGTGAAGTCGGCCAGTGGGACGGTCTCCGGTCAATATGATTTTCTTTTCTATTTTCTTTTCGTTTTCCATAAAAACCTCCCGAAATACAGGTGTTAACAATATAAAAATTATATCATATTTTCCGAGAATCTCATGCGGTCTAGAAATATAGTTCCTACTTATCTTTTGTGTGAAAGCAAGAAAAGGTGTGTGAAATGAGCACAAGAAAAAAAGGGGAAAATTTAAAGTTATTGTATTCGCTTATTTTTTTATTTATAATAGAGGTGCAGGAATATATTAATGTATGGCAACTTTTAAAATAACAGTCACCAATATGGGTGGTTTAACATCTAGATCCAGCGCAGAACTTGTTGAAGAAGCCAATCACCATAAGTGTCAGGTCACGATGAAGTTAGAAAATGGCGATGAATGCGATTTGAAATCTATCATGAATGTTTTCGCTCTTTCTCCGATTGATAAAGGCGCAGTTTTAACAATTGTCTGTGAAGGGGAAGACGAAGAAGACGCAGTTCGTGGTTTTGAAAAACTTTGTAGTGAATATAGATTCTAGTCTCTTTTGATAGAGATGGTGTCCCTTGCTCTCTACTCGATTCATTTTGATATCATTGGCCATGATATATAGCCGTGAAGTGTTGGGATGAATTTGTTCTTTTCCAGGTTGTTGTCGACAGAGGCCGGGTTTCCGGAAGACTAAGTAAGCTTGTTGCTGATCTTAGCATTAGATACGGTTGGAAAAGAAAACCTAGGTGTCGGGATGAGTAGTGGATGAGAAGATGTGTTTACGACCTCTTACGAGCTCTAGACCCTTCGAGCATGGAGGATATGGGATGATACGTTTCGGTGAGCGTTTGCTCAGTCGGAGATCGATTTCCTTCCTATTTGTTTTCTTGCGGACAGAATATGTCCGCTTTTTTATTGGAAAAGAATGATTTTCATAAAAATATGTATAAATATCAAAAATAGTGTAGAATGAATATAAGTGTAGATGGCGTTTGTTTGGGCAGGAAATGGATATGGAACAATATAAGGCAAAATTGAGAGTGTATCAGAAAGATATGGATATTGAACGTGTCTTCCTTTTTTCGTTTTCTCATACATTATACGAATTGGCGTTGAACCTGTTTGCTTCTTTGGTTGCAGAAGAAGAACAGGAAAAATACAGTTTCTTTTTCAGCTTTGATCAGGAAAGATATATTACGAGAAAAGATGAACAAGAGCTGTTATATGGTTACAGTGACAGAGATTATCATATCCTAGAGCAAGAGGCGTTTCTCAACATTGTATTGCGCAATCCTAAACAGCTCTCTTTTGAAATTGTCGACCTTTCACGCCGCGATAATATTGTTTTTGATTTGGATGTGGAAGAGATTCAACCTCAGTTAGAAAAAATGAAACCAATCTTGTTCGCAGGACATGGCTTTTTAGGAAAGAATTTAAATAGAGAGGACAAAGAATGGAAGGAGATAGTAGATAATCAAAGAAAAAGCCTTCCTCTTTTAAAGAAGGCTTATCGATTTTCGAAATAAGGAGCAAAGGCAGTTTGTATGTCTTTAAAATGCGGTTGTTGGAAGGGATGAATGCCTTTGACTGCAAAATAAGTGCAGTCGTTGTAATGGATGACAAGAAAGAATTTTAAGGTGAAGTCTTTTGTGTCATCTTCATATAAGAACGCCTGATATTGCTCGGGCGTTTTTTCTATTTCGCAAGTGACAAAAAGAGTGTCTAACAACGCATTGACTTTCTCTTTATCGCATTCATTTCCTTTGTCATCTACGACCGTTTGACCTTGAAAAGATAGCGTGATTTGATCGATTGTCTCTACAGAATAAGGGCTTCTTTTCCAAAAGGAAAGAAAGTCAATTTTTCTGTTCTTCATCCTGTCCCTCCTCTAAAAAGAGCGAAGAGAAAAGAGTGTCTAAGACTTTAAAATAGACAGGGAATTGATTGACACCTGTGATGGTAACATCGTCATAAGCGTGTAACGTATAGCGGATAATCACTTCAAACGATTCAGCGTCTTCGGTGACAAAACCAACGTTTTCTCTCGGCCAATCTAGGATGAATAATTGGCGATATAACATTTCAACAAAACCTTGATATTCGTTGCTAAAATCAATAGGTGTGTAAGGTTGTACCATTTTATTTTTAAAGATCTTTGTCATCTTTAAAGTGGCTTTTTCGTTGATTTTAAGAATTTCAACCTTATACGTGTCTTGCTTTTTATCTGTGTAAGAGAAGAGGAGTTCGTTGGTGAAGCGGATGCGATTTTCTAAAGTTTTACCATCATTCACACCAAAATCCTGATGGCAGTCTTCACACTCAAAACCGGTTGTTTTATAGACGCTGTCGGAAAAAGGGATGGTGTGATCTTTTCCACAGCGGGGACAGATGATGTTCATAATTGTTCTCCTTTTTTTAATTTTGTGACTTCTAACAAGGAGTCGACTTCTTCTTCTGTTAAGACCCGGATAGAAGATTCTTCTAAATCTCCTAATTTTAAGGGTCCAAACGCAACTCTTTTTAATTCGATAACATCGTAATTAAAGTGACCGAAAAGTCTTTTTACTTCGTGGTATTTTCCTTCACATACAGTGAGATAAGCGTGATATTCATCGATGATTTCTAATTTGCTGGGCGCAGCGATTTCGCCTCTTCCAATATCAATTTCATGATTGAACAACTCCACTAAGGTCGGTCTTAAAATATGATTGACTGTGGCCAAGTATGTTTTCTCTACCTTGGTTTTTGGATGCGCGAGACGCGCGTTCATAATACCATTGTCTGTGAGAATTAAAAGACCGGTTGTATCTTGATCGAGCCTTCCGACCATACGCACTCTCTTGCGATATAAATCCGGGATTAAATTCATGACAGAAGGATAATTTTCATCTTTCATGGAGCACATATATCCCTTTGGTTTATTTAATATAATGGTGACAAAGGGACTGTTTGGAATCTCTTTTCCATTGACAGTGATTCTGTCGTTTCCAGTGATGAGCATTTCTCCATCAGTTACGCGTATATCGTTGACGCGAATGTCGTTGTTTCGAATGATTTTCTTACAAGCTTTTCTACTTCCTAAACCGGAGTTTGCTAAAAAACGATCTAATCTCATCTTCGTGCTCTTTTGCGTCCTTTCTGATGGGTGATATTGACTTTAAAGCCGCTCTTCATAAAAGGGTAATCGCTGAAAGTTAAAACGATGCCAACAATAGCGAAAGAAAAAATAGTTGCAAACATCACAATCATCTGTGCAGTGGGAGTAATAACACCGGATTCTTCGATAAAGGGGCCTTTTATCTTAAAGAGAGAAAGAGCTAAAATGCCAGCAAAATAAAGGGCGATGTTTGCACTTGCTTTGCTGAGAACCGCCTTATCTAAGTGACTTTGATAGAAGCGATAGAAGGTGTTTCCAATAAAGATTCCTAAGGTGATAATCACAATTAAGAATAAGTTATTTGTAAAGCCTTGATACAAGGTTTCATTCATATAAGCGCTGTCGGTAAGATAAATTCCTAAGAAGAAAAATAAGGTGGCCGGTGAAATGCCAGAGAAAGAGCAAAGAAAACTTCCGATTGATAAGACAAATAAGAGAATGAACGGGATGAGGGCGCTATTTTCTGGAGCTTGGAATCTTGCAAAACTAAATCCGAAAGCAAAAGCAAAGACACAAACAAAAACGATGGCAGCAGTGATTAGATCTTTGTTGCTCTTTTCTTTGACTTTGACGAAGGAATAAATTTCATAAGCGAGGAAAGCGAGGGATAATAACAATAATCCGATATAAATTCCGCCGCTGTATTTTTCCAGTACCATATTGATGGGACTGTAAAACATCATGGTAGCGGCAAAGCCGATACCAAGAAGATAAG
Source organism: uncultured Mollicutes bacterium (assembly GCA_900539865.1). Classification (GTDB taxonomy): domain Bacteria; phylum Bacillota_I; class Bacilli_A; order RFN20; family CAG-288; genus Enterosoma. The sequence goes on from UQDS01000003.1 coordinate 201,167, forward strand.
GGAGCGTCTTGCTGAAATAAGAATCAAAGCCGGAGGGATTTTCGTGACGAATAATGCGCTCCATATGTTTGGTTTGAAAGAAGGGGATGATAGAAAAGATGCCAATCAAAAGGCCTTGAAAATATTGAGAGATGACGCTGGAAAATGTTTGTTTTTTCTCTGTGTTATCCATACTCATTTATTATAACAAACTAAGAAGCTAGTTATATCACCTTGTATCAAAATTAAACTTATGTTTTTAATAAAATGCTCAAAAACGGCGGATAAAAAAATATATTTTGTGACTGATAATATTCAAATCTCTTCAATTTAGATAAAATGGTAGTGGTAAAAACAATCAATTTTAACGAATGAATTTAATTATAAACAATAAAAAAACAAATTGAAAAACAACATGCTTATTTTCAAAATATGCAAGTGTTTTAAAAACTTGTGAATTCGTCTTTTGATATAATGAAAAAGTAAAGGTAAGAAATTATGGAAAACAAAGATATTTATGATGTTGTATGCAGTAAAACACTGACTTACGAACAAAAAGTTTTACAGCTGGCGCACTGCGCGGAAAACAGGCTTGAGGTGTTATCTATCCCAGAAAAGACGAAGTATTATTTTGAAACAGGTGCGATCAACGATCTCTTTGAAGGACACGCCCCTTATCGCCCTCGCTACATCATGGTCGATTATGAAAAATTTGTAAAGCAAGGTTCTTCTTTTTTAAGAATTGAACCGCCTAAGACAATAGATGAGTTGCTTTTTGCGTTGATGTCTTTGTATCACCATGTACCTTCGATTACGAATTTTCCTGTTTATTTAGGAAATCTTGATACCTTACTCGATCCTTTTATTCAAGATCTCAGCGATGAAGAAGCAAAAGAAAAGATCAAGCTCTTTTTAAATTTTCTTGATCGTACAATCACCGATTCTTTTTGTCATGCGAATTTGGGACCGGTGGAAACAAGAGCGGGAAGACTCATTTTAGAAGTGGAAGCAACGTTGCAAAATACTGTTCCCAATTTCACAATCAAATACAATTCAAAAACGACATCAGATTCCTTTTTAAAAGAGGCGATTTCTTGTTCGCTTGCCTGCTCTAATCCTGCGATTTGTAACGATGATGCTAATCTTCAATATTATGATCATCGCTATGGTATTTCTTCTTGTTACAATATCCTTCCTCTTGCAGGCGGTGCTTATACACTGACGAGAATCACTTTGACAAAACTCGCTTTGGAAACCGAAGACATTGAAAAATTCCTCGGTGAAATTCTCCCGGAGTGTTTATCCTTAATCGCGGATTATGAAAATGAAAGAATTCGTTTCTTAGCGCAAAAATCAGGTTTCTTTGAATCTTCTTTCTTAGTGAAGGAGGGTTTGATTGATCCAAATCGCTTTGTAGCGATGTTTGGTGTGACCGGGCTTGCAGAATGTGTAAATACCCTTTTAAAAGATAAGGGTTTAAAGTATGGAAGAGACAAAGAGGCGGATGATCTCGGTTTGAGAATCATGCAGAAGATTGAAGAGGTGGTCTCTCAATTGCATGCGGAATATTCTCCTTTGACAGACGGGCATTTCGTTTTGCATGCGCAAGTCGGGTTGGATTCTGATAAAGGTATTACTTCAGGAGTCAGAATACCGGTTGGGGATGAACCGGAATCTTTTTCTGATCATTTAAAGCATTCAGCTCGTTATCATCACTTCTTCCCTGCGGGGGTAGGAGATATTTTTCCGATTGCTACAAACGTAAAGACCAATTTAGATGCTTTGGCAGATGTTGTAAAAGGAGCGTTTCAAATTGGTGTTCACTACATGTCTTTCTACCAAGCGGACACAGACTTAGTTCGTATCACTGGTTATCTTGTAAAGAGAAGTGAAATGGCAAAGTATATCAACCAAGAAGTTTGCGTCAAACAGACAACGGCTTTAGGTGCACCGAATTATCAGATCAATCGCTTAAAAGATAGAAAGGTTAGAATGGGATGAGACTTCTTGCTCCAATCAATAAAATCATACCCTTCTCGACGGTAGATGGCCCTGGAAATAGAACAAGTGTCTTTTTTCAAGGATGCAACATTCACTGTCGTTATTGTCATAATCCAGAAACGCAAAACCTCTGCAACAATTGCGGAGATTGTATTGCCACTTGTAAGGCGAATGCGTTGACATTAACAGAAGGGAAAATCGTTTGGAATCCAAATCTTTGTGTCCAATGTGACACTTGTTTACAAACCTGTAAACACAACGCTTCTCCGAAAATTTTGTGGATGAGTGTTGAAGAGGTGTTTCAAGAGATTAAAAAGAATATACCCTTTATCCGAGGCGTTACAGTTTCCGGCGGAGAATGCTCTCTTTACTTGCCTTTTTTGCGAGCTCTTTTTCAGCGCTGTCATCAAGAGGGATTGACTACACTGATGGATTCAAACGGATTTTTACCTTTACCGAAAGATGACTTTTTCTCTTTTTGTGATGGCGTGATGTTAGATATTAAATCTTGGGATGAAGAGGTGCATCAGCGCTTAACAGGAAAGAAGAATCAAACGATAAAAGAGAATTTACTCTATCTTTCAAAAATTGAACGATTGCAAGAAATTCGTATTGTTGTGGTTCCATCGCTTGTAGATGTAAATTCGTGTTTACAAGGTGTGAAAGAAATAATCAAAGATAAGATAGAACACGTTCATTTAAAGTTAATTGCCTTTCGCCCTCTAGGCGTAAAAGGAGAATTGGCCACCTGGTCTTCTCCGACAGCAAAGATGATGCAAGACTATGCAGAATATGCACATCATTTAGGATATAAGAATGTGGAAATACGTTAATGAAAAGGAGGCAGGAAATACTATGGATATAAAACAGGCAATCGCATTGCTACAAGAAGAAAATAAAACGCTGATTTTATATCACGGAGAAGAAATTCTTTCTTATACAACAAGAGGAGTGTCCCCTTTGACAGAACTTTATGAGAATAAAAAAGACTGTTCTTCTTTTGTAGCGGTGGACAAAGTCGTTGGAAGAGGAGCTGCTTTCATGTATTTGCTTCTCGGAATAAAAAGAATACATGCGCTTGTGATTTCTGAGCCTGCTTTAGAGCTTTTAAAGAAAAACCAAATTGAAATTACGTATGATAAGTTGGTTCCATTCATACAAAATAGAACTCGCGATGGTTTTTGCCCCATGGAGAGCGCAACTCTTTCTTGCGAAAATCCGTTAGACGCTTACGATAAAATAAAAAGAAAGCAAGCGCAACTTGCACAAAATAAAAATTAGGGCCGAAGCCCTAATTTTTTATTTCTTTTGATAAGTGTAAGTCTTTACGCTTTCTGCTTCGAGCTCACCTTTGACGGTGATACCATTTGCACTAGCATCCACCTTGAATTTGACTTTTTCCACCTCGGAGGTGTACAAACCCAAATTGTTGGTTTTTAATGTATAAGTAGATTGTCCGGTGATTCCTTCTATTTGCATGTCAATAGCATCTTTAGCATCAATTGCAACATAGACGCTGATACTTCCGGAATTCAAAGTGATTTCGGCAGTGTTAGGAAGAGAAAGGAAGAAAGCGCTAGTCAAGATCGGAGCATCTGCGATAACGTCTGTTTCTGTTTCGTCTTTTTCTTCTAAAGCATAGTCTTTGAAGATACCGGTTGCTTTTTTAACTTTTACCACTTCTCTTTCAGTGTAGCGAACATAAGTTTCTGCAGCTTTAGTTAGAGAGTAGTTTTCTTTTGCGTAAGTGCGTGCTTCATCGACAGTTAAAGGAGAACCGCAGCCTGTTAAAGCAAGCAAAGAGAGAACGGCCAAAAATAAATTTGCTCTTTTCATAATTGTAATTCCTTTTCTAGAGAGGTTGTTATCTCTAATATTATTATATTTGAATATTGAAATATTTCAATGTTCTATTTTTTTAATTTTTGATGAAATGAAAAAGCCGAGATTTTTAGCTCGGCTTTTTTGTATTAAGAAAAGTATTCGTAAGTTTTGGTTGTTACAAACACGAGAGAACCAGAAATCTTTTCGTTGGTAGTTTTGCTGGTGTCGACAGTGCATTTAAGAGTGAGAATATCGCTATAGATTAAACCGATATTATCAATTTTAGTTTCGACTACAGCGGTACCTTTGACTATTTCTTCATCGAAATGAAAGACATCAAAGATGGAAATGTTATAGGTGATGTTCATGGAGTCGGAGGACATTGTTATTTTTGCATCTTCTGGTAAAAGAGTGATAAAAGTAGAGTCAACGATCGGAGCGCCCTCTAAGCTGGTGTTGTAGGAACCTCCTTCACCAAATGATGGTCTATTATAAATGTCAGAGAAGTAACCAGTGGCCTTTTTAATTTCGGAGATAGTGGTTAATTTATATTGTTGATATGTTGCATAGACTTTTTCTTTGGAGAAGTTTGCCTCGACATAATTTTTGGCATCTGCTTTAGTGATAGTTTTTCCACAGCCGGTCAAAACAACTAAAGGGAGAATAGCCAAAAATAAATTTGCTCTTTTCATATTTCTAATTCCTTTCTCAGTAGATTGATATCCTTTAATATAGTATATTTTTAGATACCAAAAAGAAAGGCTTCCCTTTTTTATTTTAAAATAGGCAAAACAAATAAGTTCATTCTAAAAAAACTGGGACATTGTTGTCCCAGTTATATTTTTTTACTTTGAATAGGAATAAGAGATAGACTCAACCATTTCCAAAGATCCGGTGACTTTTACACCTCCGACAACTTCTTTGTTGATGGTGTATTTGACAGAGGAAGAAGAGGAAGTGATTAAACCGATATTGCTGATTTTGACTTCAGCAGAAGCGGAGCCTTTGACATCTTTATCATCGGTTCCGATGATATCTTTAACAGAGAGTGCGTAGTTGACAGTGATGTTACCAAAGAGAGTGGTGATTTTTACAGAGTCAGGAAGAAGACCGATGAAGGCGGCATCGAACATCGGTGCATCCTTAATGTCTTGATCTGCTTTGGTGTCACTCTTTTTTCCAGGAGTGAAGAAAGTGGCAAAGAAACCATCTGCTTTCTTAACATTTGTGGTGGTCGTAGCGCTGAATTTGGTGTATTTTTCAGCGACCTTTTCTCTAGAGAAGTTTTCTTCTGCGTATTTCTTCGCATCTTCTTTGGCGATGGTCTTTCCACAGCCGGTCAAAACGACTAAAGAGAGAAGGGATAAAATAAGATTAGACTTTTTCATATTTAATGCTCCTTTGATGAATGAAAAAGGACAAACGCTTTTTTCATTATCTGTGCATATTATATCGAATTTAAAAATGGCTGACTAGTGTTTTGTAACAAAAAAAGATGTATTGTGAAATATCATATTTTTTATTTTGGCGTTTTTTGATTTGAAAATGAGGTCAAAAAAGAATTATATATATATATTTATAAATATATATTTGGTTTTATATCAAATAAATGGTATATTTTAGAAAGGCGATTTGTCCTTTCTTTTTTGTCGCCAAAAAATTGTCTGTGTGCACATTCTAAAAAGGAGACGTATATGAGTTTTCTCGATAAATTATTCCGCATTGATGCAAGAGCTTTTAAAAAGATTCAAAACAAAGCTTCTAAAGTTTTGGTGTTGGAAGATAAATTCAAAGCCTTTTCTGATGATGAATTAAAGGCGATGACCCCGTATTTAAAGAAGAAATTAGCAGATGGTTATTCCATCGACGATATTCTTCCGGAAGCTTTTGCGACTGCAAGAGAAGCGGGACGCCGTGTTTTGGGGCAATTCCCTTACCCGGTTCAGGTTTTTGGTTCCACCGTTTTAAACGAAGGTGACGTCGCTGAGATGAGAACAGGTGAAGGTAAAACCCTTACTGCTACAATGGCTGTTTATTTAAATGCGTTAGAGGGAAAAGGAACCCACGTTGTCACTGTCAACGAATACTTGGCTAGCCGTGACGCGGACTGGATGGGTAACATCTATCGTTTCTTAGGTTTAACTGTTGGTGTCAACCTTAGAGAAAAAGATACCAAACAAAAACAAGAAGCCTATAATTGCGATATCACTTATACGACAAACTCTGAAGTCGGTTTTGACTACCTTAGAGATAATATGGCCAAGTCGGTTCAAAATCGTGTTATCCGTGGACTTCACTATTGCGTCATTGATGAAGCGGACTCTATTTTAATTGACGAGTCTCGTACTCCTCTTATTATTTCTGGTGGTTCTGGTATTACAGCATCTTCGTATGTTACTGCAGACCGCGTAGTCAAGATGATGAGAAAAGATAGAGATTACACCATCGACATCGAAAAGAAGGTCGCTTCTTTGACAGACAAGGGTGTTGATCTTGTTCAAAAGATGTTCTCTTTAGATAACCTTTTTGATGCGCAGTGGTCTGACCTTACCCATCGTGTCCAACAGGCATTGAAGGCAAACTACATCATGAGAAGAGACGTCGAATACATGGTAGATGATGATGAAATTCTTTTGATTGATGGCTTTACCGGTCGTGTCATGAAGGGAAGAGAATATTCCGATGGTCTTCAGCAAGCCTTACAGGCCAAAGAACACGTTTCCATCAAACCGGAAACAGTCACTTTGGCTACCATCACATATCAGAACTTCTTCCGTCTTTATGACAAGTGCGCTGGTATGACTGGTACGGCAAAGACAGAGGAAGAAGAATTCCGTAAAGTCTATAACATGCGTGTTGTCACCATTCCGACAAACCGTCCTATTCAGCGTTTTGATGATGATGATACTATTTATGGAAACGAAGAAGCAAAATATAACGCTCTTGTTGCCGATGTCAAAGATAGACATGAACATGGTCAACCTGTTTTGATTGGTACACCTTCTGTTGAAAAGTCAGAAATTGTTGATAAGAAACTTACAGAATTAGGAATTCCGCACGAAGTTCTTAACGCAAAGAACCACGCGAGAGAAGCGACAATTATTTCTATGGCTGGTCAAAAGGGTGCGGTTACAATCGCTACCAACATGGCAGGTCGTGGTACTGACATTAAACTTGGCGAAGGTGTAAGAGAACTTGCCAAAGATGAAGCGGAAAACAACGAGCACCATTATAACGGTCTTGCTGTTTTGGCTACTGAAAGAAATGAATCTAGACGTATCGACAATCAGTTGAAAGGTCGTTCTGGACGTCAAGGTGATCCGGGCTATTCTAAATTCTATGTCTCTTTGCAAGATGAACTTTTTATTCGTTTTGCTCCGCAGTCAACAAAGAATCTTTATGATAAATTAGGCGATGATGCTTTCCAATCTCATATGATGATGAAGGCAATCACATCTGCACAAAAGAGAATTGAAGGACAAAACTTTGATACTCGTAAACAGCTTCTTAACTACGATGATGTTCTTTCTAGACAAAGAAAGATCATGTACGAAAGAAGAGACCATATCTTATTCTCAAAGACCGTTTCTGAAACGATTCCGGATTATTTTGAACTTTGTTCGAAGGTGATTTGTGACAACGCAGTCTTTGTCAAAGATCAAGAGAAAGTTGTCTCTGCAGAAAAGTTAAAAGAGAATGTGATGAAACTTCTCTCTATCGATCCGGTAGAGTTAGAGTCTTTGAGCTTAGAAAAATTTAACGAAGCTCCTTATGACGATGCAAAAGAAGTTTTAGCAGCGAAGCTTCAGAAGATTTATCGTGATCACGGAAAAGAATGGACTCCGGAAATGAGAGACTTTGCTGAAAAGACTGTGACATTGGACTGCATTGATAGAAGATGGACAAAACACATCGACCAAATGTCAAAATTAAGAGATGCCATTTGGCTCCGTTCTTATGCACAGACCGATCCTTTACAGGCTTACACCAACGAAGGTTTTGAAATGTTCGAACGCATGAACGCTAACATTGCAAACGATGTTTGTCGTCAGCTCTTACATGTCGCCTTTAAGAAACAGCCTCAACAGCCGAGAGTCAATATTGATACAAAGATTCACGACGAGGCGGAAAAGAAAGAATCGGTCAAGTTCAATCCGGAAACAGATGTCAACATCACTCCGGATGATGATGGCATTGACAGAAGCAATCCGACTGCCAAAATCAATTAATTAAAATTCAGAACAACTGAAAGAAAGGAGGGCCTTACAATGAAAGAGCTTTTCGAATTAAATAACCTCTACGAATCTATTTCCAAACAGCTTTTTGACTTGCAAGGCTGTCTTTGACCTTCCTACACTTGAACAAGAAGAACAAGAACTCTCTTCTTTGACTAGTGACCCGAGCTTTTGGAAAGATCAAGGGAGAGCCAAAGAAGTCAATAGACGACTTGCTGAAATCAATTATAAAATCAACACAATTGCAGATTTTAGAAAGAGGTTAGATTCCATTAAAGAATCGCTCGACTTTCTTAAAATTGAACATGATGCTGATATCTTTGCGGATGCGGATCAATGTCTTATCAACCTTGATAAAGAGTTTGATTCTTTCCAAAAAGAAATCTTTTACACTGGAAAATACGATCAGTGCAATGCTATTTTGGAATTTCATCCAGGCGCCGGTGGAACCGAAGCGCACGATTGGGCCAGCATGCTTTTGCGCATGTATCAGCGTTACGCAGAAAGCAACGGCTATAAATGCAAATTAATCGATATTCTCGAAGGAGAAGAAGCGGGAATTTCATCAGCAACCCTTGAAATATCAGGGAAGATGGCTTACGGAAATTTACGTGGAGAAAGCGGAATTCATCGTTTGGTACGTATTTCCCCATTTGATTCTGGTGGTAGTAGACACACCTCTTTTGCATCCGTCTCCGTTATGCCGGAAATCAAAGATGACATCTCCGTTGTCATCAACCCGGCCGATTTAAGAATTGATACCTATCACTCTTCTGGAGCAGGTGGACAAAACGTCAATAAGACAGAATCTGCAGTGCGTATAACTCACCTTCCTACAGGCATTGTTGTCTCTTGTCAAATTGAAAGAGATCAACTTGCAAATAAAGAGTTCTGTATGGAGATGTTGCGTTCCAAGTTGTTCCAATTAGAGGAGAAGAAGAGACAGGAAGAAATGGATAAGATTTCAGGTGTCAAACTTGATATCTCGTTCTCTTCACAAATTCGATCCTATGTCTTCTGTCCCTATACATTGGTCAAAGATCACCGCAGTGAATACTCTGAAGTGAGTGTTCAATCTGTTATGGATGGCAATATCAACGGTTTCATCGACGCTTTCCTCAAGTGGGATTTCCAAAGAACCCACAATGTGAAGAAGTGATTTCGTTGAGGATTGCATATGAATAAAGTTAAAACTTGGTTTAAACAACAGTTGAGAATCATCAAAGATGAGTTCACTTATGAACCTCCACTTCGCATTGTTAAAAATTACATCCGCATCATCATCGGTGGCTGTCTTGTTGCCTTTGGTGATGCTTTCTTCCTCATTCGCTGCAATGTCATCGCTGGTGGAGTAGGATCTATCGCCTTATTACTTCATAAAATTCCTGGCTTCGATATTCTCGATGTCGATACTTATGTCTTAATCGTCACCTGGTCTTTCTTTGCTCTAGGATTTATCCTTCTTGGTATGAAGTATGCGATTCATACGCTTGCCTATACTATCACCTATCCATTGATGGTTATGCTCTTTACTTATATGATTGAAAATGTCGTAGTCAACGGCGTTCCAATCTTCGATATCAGACAAAATTATCCTGATCTCGCTCAAGGAATGGTCGATATTCCCTATCTTGTTTCTGCAGTTATCGGCGGTTTTGTAGTAGGTACTGGTATTGGTTGTACACTCTCTGGTGGTGGAAGTTCTGGTGGTACTGACGTCATCAACTTATTAGCAAACAAGTATCTCCATGTGAAAGTAGGAACATCTTCTTTCTGTGTTGATACAACGTTGATCACCTTAGGTTTCTTTGCAAATGGTACTTACATTCTTCCAACACTTGTCGGTTTGATCTCTGCCCTACTTTGTTCCATCATGATTGACAAGATATTTATGGGCAACAATCAATATTATCTTGCGATGGTTATCACCGAAAAATGGGAAGAACTCAATGACTTTATCAACCATGAATTAGGACGCGGTACCACGCTGTTAAAAGCACAAGGCGGCTATACAAAGAAAGATAGTATTGTCTTACAAATCTGCTTTGATCGCCAAGATTACAACATCATCAAAGAGACAATTGATATGATTGATCCAAACGCTTTCTTTATGGTGATGCAGACACGAGAAATTCTCGGATACGGCTTTAGTAGACTGACACCAAAAACGCACAAAAAAGGTGTTTCTTTAGATGCACAAGAAGCGCAGAAGTTGTATGTCAAAGCACGATCAAAAAATAAGAAGACGTTTAAAGATTAAACGAGAAAAGTCATCCTCAAAAAGGATGACTTTTTTATTTCTATAACTTGAGCAAGAAAAAAGCAGCCCTGTTACAGAGCTGCTTATAGAAGATGAGTTAGAACTTATTTGGTTGCTTTAGGAAGAGCGTAGACGTTGATGTTGTTTTGACCAGTAGAAGTGGATTTGTAGAAAGCAAAACGTTCTTGAC
>UQDS01000004.1 GCA_900539865.1 uncultured Mollicutes bacterium
AAAGGTTTTACGTTAGTTGAGCTGTTAGTCGTAATTGCTATCTTAGCAATCTTAGCTGCTGTCTCCGTTGTTGGATACTTAGGATTTACCAACAAAGCTAAAGAGAGCAACGATGTGGTCATGCTCATGCAGGCGAACACTATTTTACAGGCAGAAAGAGTTGGAGAGGGACAGAATAAAACACCGCACGATGCTGTCTTAGACTTGAGAGAAAATGGATTAGATGTCACGAAACTCACGCCTACAAGAGATGGCTATGACTTTGTTTATGATTTGAATCAAGATATATTTTTCTTAATTGATTCAGAAAATAAAGTAATAGCTCCGGATAAAACAGAAATAAGCGCCTCTAAAACAAACGTTTTTAAATTTATTGGAAATAGAGATTCGTTGCAAACAGAATACGGCAATTATTTAAAAGATGATTATATTGCCTCTGACACGTTAGCCATTTCTACAAGTTTAGATGTCGGCTCTAATCAAACTTTGAAAAATATCAATTACGATAACAAGACAGAAGCGCAAAATGTTTTATTTAGAACGTTAGGAGGCACATTGACAATTGATGCCCCAAACGCAGATGTAGAGCACTATGGCTGGATTGAGAACTTGAACATTAAGAGTGTACGACAGACACATTGTTATCATGAACATGGTTTTGTCGGCTTAATTCAAGAATTCCAGACAGGAAAATATATCACTGAAAAAGACGCGTTGTTCCACCAGCCGGAAGAGCAGGTGGACGCAGTCTTTACTTCAAAAGATTATATCAAGGGTGACTCTCATCAATATGGACAACATTATTTTGATGAAAATGGTATTTGTGTGATGCCAGGTTGTCATGTTACAAATGACGATCATAAACATTCTTATGACAGCGAAACGGGTGAATGTATTTGTGGAGATAACATCAATTCTGATATTGAAATATACGGAATTGACGAAGTCACTCCTTATTATTTTGTCGGTGATACATTTAAATTGAATACAAATGTCAATGGAGTAACCTGGAAGTCTTCTGATCCTGAATCTGTCTCAGTTGATCAAAGTGGAACAGTGTCATTCTTAAAAAGCACCAAGGGGAGAGTACAAATCACTGCAGAACGCGGAACGAAGAAAGATGTAGTGGAAGTCATAGGATATCAAACAACATATTTGACAAATTCGGGTGGTGACAATAAGTTAAAAATAGATGAATCGACGTGGGCCATCATCATTCAAGTAGATAAGAAAGAACAGTATGAAGTCACCTGTTCTGATGATAATGTGTTGGAATTAAAGAGAGATATCAGCAACAATCATATTAAATATAGTGTCACTGCAAAGGCTTCCGGAAGTGCATATATCTCAATTAAAGTAATTAAGCCATCAGAACAAGTCACATCAAATATATCTTTTGAAGTAGTGGGTGATGGAATTGACTTTAATTCTGGTGAAGCTTGGCAACTTTCTGTCAGCAATTGGTTGGGTGGCTATGATAAAGTGAACAAAATCTATTTTGATTTTGAGCACAATCATCAAAATATTGTCAGTGATTCAACGATGCAAAAAACGCAAATTAACGATATGCCGACAACAAATGTTTATTATGATAAGACTAATCAAAATTTATATGTCTTAGATGCAAACGAAATTCAATTGCCAACAAATTTAAAGGATATGTTTTATAAGTTCAATAACGTGACTGAAGTTCATTTGATCAACTTTGAACTGAAAGATGGAAACACATATGATGTTTCTAATATGTTTACGGATGTTAGCAACAAATATACAAGTATTAAACGTATCTATGTAAAAGACGAACAGGTTGATTGGAATGGTAAGATTAAAGGTAGTAACGTCTTCCATGGTGGTATTATCTCAAACACCAATCAAGAACTTAAGGACTGTGGAAAGCCATATACCGATGGCGCATCTGCTGACCACGCTTTCGTAGGTTATTCTGCAGTGCTTTACTTTACGGGGGCTTTCTCAGTATATAAAGCATAGTTTAAGACGAAAAGTTAACTCGTTTTGAAAAATGGTGAAGGAACAATTGTTTTCCTCCACCATTTTATTTTGTATATGAATAAATTTAATAGCAGTACAGCCGATTTATTTCGTTACATCACTCTTTTTCCCCTGTTATTGGCAGAATCGATTTTCATATATTCGTTAAACTACTGATTTATAAGTGCATAAATGACTTTAGAATTTTTGCTATTTAAACGTTTAGTAGATGTGCGAACTTCTCTTAGATTCATCAAGTTTAGACTTATTCTTAAGCTATCGTCAAAGAAAAAAAGGAGAGGCTTATATAGATTTACAGATTGTTTTCTTTTCCAAATTCCATTTTTTTGTTTTTTTTCTGTTCAGAAATAATCAAGGCAGCGACAATATCAGCAAAATATATAAAGTGAAATACCACACACAAAAGATATATTGATTTTTTGACTAAAAAACAACTAGCTTACATATTTGAAATCATAACAATATTGTTATCGCAGATTTACTATCATACAGTGAGAATATAAAAATGAAGTAAACTTATTATAGGATTGAATTTCTGTCTAATGTAAAAAACACTTTGCAAAACGTTGATTTTGTCTTATTAATCGCCTATGTATCTTTAACGTTTAGTACCAGATAAAGCGGGCGATAAATAAAATTGTTCTAAAAATAAAAGGTTTAATACCTCATTTGTATTAAACCTATGTGTTTATATTGGCTTTGATTACCTATTTTGATACAATGCACCCCCCTTAGGTAATTTTGCGACCCCATATTTTAATTGGTCTGTTTGTACTAATTATTATTATATCTGCACTGCATAGTGAGATGAACTTAATACTATTAATTTATAATTAATGACTTAAGATGGTCGGTTATCATATCCTCAATTTCGTATGAGCCATCATTAATCTCATTAAGTCTTTCAATTAACTGATTAATCATTTCTAACAATTGTGGAGCTAACTCTTTCTCTCTTTCTTCATCAAAACGCATGCCACTTGAATCTTCAGGATCATTTGTCCATAAAGAACACCATATGTCACTTATTTTTTTATCTAGTTTTTGAAGTTCAATGTCATCATCAACTAATTTCACTCCAGTTGAATCATTTCCAATTTCATCTACTTCGTCCTTAAGTAAAGGACCAAATACAAATTCTAATCCGATTTGAATCAATTGTTTTTCCATTATTATTTACCTCCATTATGTGCTTTTGGATACGCGGTTTCTATATAACCGTTATCAGCTATTCCGTATACAATAGAATATTTGCCTTTATAATAATATTTATTACTATAGCAAGCTTTCCCATTAACATATTTTAAAGAAGATTTTACTAATTTACCTTTAGAAATTGTTTCGGATAAGACGTTTATAAGTTCAGGCTGTGATTTGATTCCAAATGTTTCTTCAAATTGACTTGAGTGGCGACTCATAATATGATCAACGGCTCCAGTTTCTAAGAAAATCTTATTTCCGTTTTCAAATTTAGCAACAAATACTATCTTATCTTTGGAGAATTTAATACCTTCTTGTTTCATCTCTTTCAAGATTTCATTTGCTAATTTATCGCCCGAAGCAATATCATCACCAGTAATAGAATTAGATCTACCACCTATGGTTGAAAGAGCACTATTGAATTTACTACCTTGTCCCATAAATCGCATCCTCCTTCTTGTACATATCAATCTTAGAATGAGGAATGATAATCTTGATTCCTTTAGATTTTGCGTATCCAAATATTTCATCAAAATTAGATTCAGTGACAAAGCCATAAACGACTATTGCTTTAGGATCTATTCTATCAATAACTTCTTTAAAGCCATCTAAGAACATCATCTTATTTTCTTTGTTCTTTATTTGGCCTAAAATACTAATTGCAATATTAGAACCTTTTATTATTCCATCAAAACAGAAATCATAACTGAAATCAAATGTCCATCTTATATTTGGAATAATAATTGCTTTTGTATTAGCTTTTAGCCAAGCACTACATAATCTTGATTTATAAACATTAAATATCTGCAACGGAACTGGAAAATCACCATAAAGTGAATAATCAGGACCAATTATATATTTAACGTTCTTGAATCTTTCACGAAACTTTTCTAATCTTTTTTTATCTTGATGAATGATAGAATTATAAAGTCCATGAATACCATCAAACACATGATCATACTGATAAAAGCATACACACGTATTCTCAGTTTTATGATAATCTTGTAAATCTGAATATAGAGCTAAATAATCGATCTTACTGATATCTTCTTCACATTCAGTCACAATCATATCATAATCACCTTCAAAAGAAAGTGATTCAAGTAAATAGACACCAAAGATGTCTTTAAAGTTATCTCTTACATTGTACTTAGACATTTCTTACCTCCTAAGAAATAAGAAAGGACTAAATGCATAGCAAGAATAACTTCTAATAAATTAGTAATTTTTTTGTACACAATCACACCCTCCTAAAATAATAAATTTATGTGCTACTTTAGCGGATAAAATACCGCAAAGAGCTTGATATTTCAGGATAGCAGTGCTATATTGTACTTGCTTAAGGTGGCATTACAACATGCTATCCAAATGACTCAGACTATTCCAGTAGTTTGGGTCTTTTTATTTAACACTTAACATTAAATTCAGCGATAAATTCTTTTTCAAAATCTTCAAGATCCGACTTATTTCCAAGGATTCTATTATTTGCTGCTTTGTAAGCATTACAAGCAGCCTCATAAGATATATCAAAATCATAAACTAATTCCATGATTTGACATTTATTAATATACGGCATTACCAAGCATGTTGGTGCAAGTATATATCTTGCGAAATGATCGGCTAAATTTTCTTGTTTTTCTGTCGGATTTTCTTCTAAGAAAACTACATGTTTTATTTCATGAGCAATCGTCATTCTTATTCGTGCATCCCCAATGGAATCATTGTAGAAAGTATAGAATTCATATTCACCATTCTTCTTTTTAAAAATCGTGAAACCGTCTTTTAATTCTTCCTTACTCATTAAAATTTCCAACTGTTCTTTATTTAGCGAAGAATATTTGATAAGGATGATATTAAGTTGTTTTGCCAATCCAAAGACATCTAAACGTTTTTCAAAATGACAATAGTCAATTCTTAGTCTCAATGCCATTTCATCAACTTCTTGATAATCCTTACCACTATGATACATTACTTACCTCCGAACAAA
This sequence comes from uncultured Mollicutes bacterium, assembly GCA_900539865.1. Taxonomy (GTDB): domain Bacteria; phylum Bacillota_I; class Bacilli_A; order RFN20; family CAG-288; genus Enterosoma. The sequence continues at coordinate 5,198 of UQDS01000004.1, forward strand.
ACTCTTATAATCTCTGTTTTTTGTGCATCATCTAATTTTGACTTATTACGAGTAACAACGCACAATGTTTCCTCATATGCATCCGATTCAACTACGTTGTCTTCTTCTCCAACTAAATAAGAAGTACTTACATTAAATACTTTAGCAATATTGGTCAATATATCCATTCTAGGTCTTAAATCACCTGATAGATATCTGCTGACAGAAGCTTCTGATATTCCAGAAAGTTTGGCCAATTCTTTTTGTGAAATATTGTCACGCTTCATCAAACTTTTTACTCGCTCCTTAAACTTTTTCATGAGATATTCCTCCTAAGCTTTTATCCTGAAGCAATTTAATTATAATAATTTCATTTCTGCAAGTCAATACATTCACTTAAATAAATTATATTTTAGTGATTGATGTTACAAAACATCAAATTAGATTAAAAAACAATATTAAAATGACAAAAAGTTTTTTGTGATATAAAAAGTTTTTAGTGCAAAGTCATAATATTAAACACTCATCAAACATCATAATAAAATCGATGCTTATTGCTCAATTTGTGCTAAACATATCTTAAAATCAGCTAATTTTGGTTCAAAAAAAGGTTTGACCAGCTATTTTTACTGTATCAAACCTATGATTCTAATTTGGTGACCCGGACGGGATTCGGACCCGTGAATACAGCCTTGAGAGGGCTGTGACTTAAGCCACTTGTCGACCGGGCCAATGCGCTTAAAGCTATATTACTATATAGAAAAAAAGAAAAATAATCAAGAAAAAGTTATTGGATTTTCATCTATAAAGGAACAAGCATATTGATATATATATTATATATAAATAAAAGATTGTATTTCGATTTCCTGTTTGATAATATATTCAGTGCGCGTGTGCGCAAATAACCATAGATGCGAATCTTGCTGACGAGTCCTTTTAGCCGCACCCATCTTTAGAACAGGCACATCATTGGCCTGCTATGCTTAGCTATCTGGGTTGGCATCTTGAAACATCTAGAAGGTCAACAAAAAGGAGGCTCAAAATGAGCGAAGAAGTCAAAGAAACTGTCGTTGAACAGTCTCAGGATGTCATGGCTAGCACTGTCCATGCTTCCACCGATCCGGTTGTCAGTGCAAAAACTTTATTAGATTCTGGTTGTCATTTCGGACACAGAGTCTCCAGATGGAACCCGAAGATGAGAAAGTTCATCTACGGCAAGAGAAACAACCTCCACATCATCGACCTCAATAAGTCTGCTGCTCAAATGCAGGAAGCTTATCAGGCCCTTAAGAACATCGTTTCTAAGGGTGGCAAGGTTCTCTTTGTCGGTACCAAGGCTTATGCCCAGAAGGCAATTCAGGAAGAAGCCGTTCGTTCTGGTTCTTTCTATGTCTCTCACAGATGGTTAGGTGGTACCCTTACTAACTTCCACACCATCGTCAAGAGAATCGCTTTACTCCGTACACTTGAACAGGAAGAACTCAATGGCGAACTTGAGAAGCTCCCTAAGAAGGAAGCTGCTGAAAAGATGAAACTCAAAGCGAAGTTAAGCCAGAACCTTGAAGGTATCAAGGAAATCCGCTTACTTCCTAACGCCCTTGTTGTTGTCGATCCTAAGACCGAACACAATGCGATTGCAGAAGCTAGACTTCTCAACATCCCTGTCTTCGCTTTAGGTGATACCAACACTGATCCTGATCTTATCGATTACCTCATTCCGGCAAACGATGATGGCGAAGCTTCCATCCGTATCATTGTCGGTCTCTTAGCTGACGCTGTTGTTGAAGGTAAGGGTGGTGAACCGCTTTATGCCTACAAGACTGCCGATGCTGCTACTGGCACCATGGCTGAAATGCTCAAGGGTGTCGATCCGAACGAACAGACTAAGGCTATCCGTGCTAAGCTCAGAGATGATCTTATCGCTATGAGAAAGAACGGAAAGAGAGTCACTAGAAAGAAATTCGTCAAGAAGAATACTCGTCGTCCTGCTGAAGACAAGAAGGAAGAAAAACCGGCAACAGAAACAGCAGCACAAGCTCCTGTCGCTGAAGCCAAAACTGAGGAGAGCAAGTAAAATGACTGAAATCGAACAGATCAAACAGCTTCGTGACCGCACTGGCGCTGGCCTTATGGATTGCAAAAAGGCTTTAGCTGCTACCGATCATGATCTTGAACAGGCTATTACCTGGTTAAGAGAAAAAGGCATTGCCAAGGCTGCCAAAAAGGCAGCAACTCGTATTGCTGCTGAAGGTGTCGCTTCCATCCTTACCGAGGGAAACAAAGCCGCTGTCATCGAAATCAACTGCGAAACTGATTTCGTTGCCAATTCTGATCCGTTCCGTGACTTAGTCAAGGAAGTCAATTCCATCATTCTCGCCAATGAACCCAAGGATCTTGAAGAAGCCAAGAAGTGCTCCAATGGTGGCAAGACCATCGAAGAGATCTTTGTTGATGCCAGCGTTAAGCTTGGTGAAAAGCTTGACTTCAGAAGATTCGCTATCGTCCATAAGAACGATGATGAGGTCTTTGGTCCTTATCTTCATATGAAGGGTAAAATCGCTGTTCTCACTGTCGTTAAGGGTGGCAACGAAGAAATTGCAAATAACATCGCTTTAGTTGTTTGCTCCAACAACCCGAATTATGTCTTTGAGAGCGACATCCCTGCCGAAGTTATCGCTAAGGAAACTGAGGTTCAGAAGGAAGCTTCCTTACAGGATCCTTCTTTCGCTAAGAAACCTGCTCACATTCAGGATAAGATCGTCTCTGGTAGAGTCGAAAAGGCTCTCTTCGAGAGTGTTCTTGTCGATATGGGTCTTATCGGTGAAGAAGATAAGAAGATTTCCCAGTATCTTAAGGAAAACAACGCTTCTATGGTGTCCTTTGTCCGCTTTGCTGTTGGCGAAGGTATCGAAAAGCGCGTCGATGATTTTGCTGCTGAAGTTGCTGCGCAATCTTCTGGCAAATAATTGTTCCTATCGTCTATTTGGCACCTCTTTTAGAGGTGCCTTTATTGTAAAATAATATCAAGATAAAACGGAGGTCTATTCTATGGCAGTTCATTACAAGAGAATTCTTCTTAAATTATCCGGAGAAGCTTTAAAAGGCAACGGAGAAATTTATGATACGGAATATCTTCAAAAGGTCTATGTGATTGTCAAAAAGATTGTCGATATGGGTACAGAAGTCGGCATTGTTGTCGGCGGTGGCAATATTTGGAGAGGGAGACTTGCTTCTGATTTAGGTATTGAGCGTACCACCGGTGACTATATGGGTATGCTCGCGACGATCATGAACGCCATGTGCCTTCAATCCTATTTTGAAGACCGCGGTCTCGTGACAAGAGTTTTATCGGCTGTTCCTGTCGATGCTTGTTGCGAACCTTATATTCGCAGAAGAGCAATTCGTCACTTGGAAAAGAAGAGAGTTGTCATCTTTGCTGGTGGCATTGGCTCTCCATACTTTACTACGGATACGACTGCTGCCTTACGCGCCAAAGAAATCAACGCGGAAGGTATCTTCATGGGTAAAAAAGGTGTAGAAGGTGTTTACACTGATGATCCAAGAACTAATAAAGATGCAGTCTTAATCAAGAAGATTTCTTATCAGGAAATACTGGCAAAAGGCTTAAAGGTCATGGATAGCACTGCTGTCGGATTGTTATCGGACAGTGATATCGATATTCGTGTCTTCAATATGAACGATCCGGAAAATGCAGTTCGGGTTGTCAAAGGAGAAGACTTAGGAACTTTAGTTACAAATAAATAAGATAATCTTTCATAACTTTTGTTTTTCTAGTAAAATAAAAAAAGATCTATCGATCTATGGAGGTAACTTTATGACATTAGAAGAATATGTTGAAAAAATGGGAAAGACTTTAGCCTCCCTGAAAGAGAGCTTTAGCACCTTAAGAGCTGGCAAGGTCACCGCTCAACTTTTAGATAAGGTCACTGTTGTCGCTTATGGTGAAAAATGCTTGCTTAAGACCGTTGCTCAGATCAGCTCGATTTCTCCGACCGATCTTCAGGTTAAGACTTTTGATCCTTCCATCATCAAGGATATCATCGGCGGTTTAAACAAGGCGGATTTAGGTTGCAACATCTCTCAGAACGGAAACAATGTTGTTATTCTTAAGTTCCCGCTTCCTTCCGATGAAAGACGCCAGGATTTGATCAAACAGGCTAAGAGATATGCGGAAGATGGCAAGGTTGCTATTCGCAACATCCGTCGCGATGCCAACAACAACGCTAAGAAAGATGATACTCTCAGCGAAGACATGAGAGATGATCTCCTTGATAAAATCCAAAAGGAGACAGATAAGCACATCGTCGAAATCGATAAGATGCTTGCTATGAAAGTCAAAGATATCGAAACCATCTAATCTAGTTTCTATCTATCGTTATTTACAATGGCAAATACATTATCAGAAAAAAGCAAGTCAAGCATGATCACCCGTATTATTACGGGAGTTGTGCTTGTTGCTGTCGCCTTACCCGCGGGTATTCTTGGCGGTTGGTTTGTTTTTGTGTTGTTGCTTTTCTTAGCTCTTGTCGGTAGTCATGAATTGCTCGAAGTTCCTGGACCGAAAAAATTTTCTCTTCCGATCCGCATCATCACTTATACTTATGTCTTGCTTTTGATGCTTTCTTTTTTCATCAAGCCTTGGGCAAACGGCTCTCTTGACGCTTGGTTCATGCTCGATGTCAACAAGTATGGAAGCATCACACCGATGTTCTTCTTAGTTCCGATTCTTTTGACATTGGTTTATTTCTTCTCTCTCTTTTTTATTGCAATTCGTTCGGAAAAAGTAGAGTTGGCAGACGTTACTTTCCTTGTTGTTACCGAAACATTTATGACATATGGATTTTTGGGAATGCTCTTCTTACGCTATTTCCCGAACGCGACTGGATTCTTTGGAAACCCTGTCTCCGCAAATTGGTTTAGCCTTTATTACCAAAGTCATGATTTAGCACAGAACTGGTCTTCTTCTATCTTGATTTTTGCTCTCTGTTTCGGTACTTGGTTTGCCGACATCGGCGCTTATTTTGTCGGTGTACTTTTTGGTAAACATAAGATGAACGAACGCATTTCTCCCAATAAGACTTGGGAAGGATTTATCGGCGGATGTCTGTTCTCTTATCTCTTCTTCTTTGGCGGTGTCGCTTTATTTGAATTTGTCTTCGATATGCCTTTGGTCCCTGGACTTCTTCAGTTTGGTCATTCCGAAGTCTTAGCAAATATGAATATCTTAGGCGGCAATGCCTGGGTCTTCTTAGTCCTCATCGGGCTCTTACTTCCGTTTATCGGAAATCTTGGCGGTTTCCTCTTCTCTTTGATCAAGAGACATTACGGAATTAAAGATTATGGTAAGATTTTCCCAGGACACGGTGGTGTCATCGATCGTTTTGATTCTGTTTTGGCAAATTCTTTATCCACCGGACTTCTTCTTTTGATGATGTCCTTTGGATTCAATATGATTGCGTGAGGTGTTTTTTGAACGATATTATTGTTTTAGGTGCAAGCGGAGACATTGGTCTTCAGTGTTTGGATCTCTTGCGTTATTCCTTTGATTATCGTTTGGTAGGTATTTCTCTTTCTTCTCACTTTGAGAAGTTAGAGGAATACCTCTTATCTTTTGATTCCCTTTTGTATGTCGCAATAAAAGAGAAAGAAGCAAGTGAACGTTTTATAAAAAAACACCCCGCTTTCTCTCATCGCGTCTTCACGGGTGAAGACTGCAATTTGAAACTTTTAAAAGCGTTAAAGCATGCAACCGTGTTTCATAGCATCAGTGGAAACGACGGCTTAAAGCCAACGTTGCTTGCATTGAAGCAAAACCAGGATCTTTTGTTAGCGAATAAAGAGAGCATAGTCATCGGGTATTCGTTGATGAAGCCGTTATTAAAAGATTATCAAGGCCATATTTATCCTGTGGACAGCGAACATGTTGCATTATATAAATTGTTAAAAGAAGCAAAAGGTAAAAAAGTAACCTCTTGTTTTATCACGGCGTCTGGGGGAGCCCTGCGTGATTTCAAGCGAAAAGACTTGGAGACTGTCACACCAGAGATGGTCTTAAAGCATCCTACTTGGCAGATGTCGAAAAAAATCACGATTGACTCTGCGACTATGGTCAACAAAGGCTATGAGATCATCGAAGCAAATTGTCTCTTTCAGAGGAATGATGTGCAAGCGAAAATTTGTAAATCTTCACTGATACACGCTGGTCTCACTTATCAAAACGAACAAGGTGAGAAAGTCTCTCTTGTTGAGTATTCCCCTTGCGATATGCATGTCTCTATCGCCTTTAGCTTGAGCAAAGGACAATTAGGAATGCATAAGAATTCATCGGACGATTTAAAAGAAATCGCTAAGATACCACTTTCAGAGATCGATCCTGATTTTTATCCTTGCTTTACGCTCACAGGCAAAATGTTTGAAAAATACAGCCATTTTGGTATGATTTATTTCAATGCGGTCGATTGCAAAGCAATCGAAGCGTTCCTGGATAGAGAAATCACCTATCTAGAAATTTATCAAGCGTTATTTTATACTTATCAACATCTTCCGACGTCTGAAACACTCACGGAAGAAAATTTAGATCGCATATTGAGAGATTCTGACCAATATGCTTGTTCTATCCTTGCGGACAAACCTTGGAGGTAATACATGCAGACTTTTTTAAACATTATTATTTTCCTTCTTTGTCTTTCTTTAGTCGTTTGCATCCATGAAGCCGGCCACTTGTTGGTCGCTAAACTTTTCGGGGTTTATTGCTCAGAGTATTCTATTGGCTTCGGACCGAGTATCTTTACTCATAAATTCAAACATAAGAAGAAAGTCATCAAAGATGGCAAACCGGTATTTGAAGCGACACCGGAAGGTAAACAAAAACCTGTTTACGAAGTGGTAGAGGGCGAAACTGCACTCTCCTTACGCTTGCTGCCATTAGGCGGATATGTCGCTATGGCGGGTGAAGATGGAAATTTAGATGATAAGGGACAGGTCGTCAAGAAAGAACGTTGTCTCAATGGAGTAAATCACTTCAAGCAAATTTGTATTATGCTTGCGGGTATCTTCTTAAATTTCGTCTTAGCTTGGGTCTTGTTCTTTGGTTCAGCTCTTTCCCCTCGAACGGTACAAAAAACCGAAAGCCCAACTGTCCTTGTCGAAGAAGATTCTCTCGCTGCTAAAGCTGGCTTAAAGACAGGTGATGAAATCTATTATGTTTATCAAGAATACAAAGGATTGGTAGACGATCAAGGGAATAAAATCGAGTCTCTCACTTTCCCTTGTGATGATAAAAATCCTATTAAGGTAGAGAGCTATCTCACCTTTAAGGCAGAGGAAGAAATCGATCAAAATCTTCCGGATTACAATAATCTCAAAGAAAACTCGATTGCTTACATGCTGCAAGATGTTGTCTATAATGCAAAGAATAATCGCTTTGTGCCACCTGAACCCTTCAATCAATATCACGCTACCGTAGATTCCACTCGTTTGATTCATTTTAAATCGACATCTAATCCGGATGAGTGGAAAACAGTTGAAATTCCCTCAAAACAATTCCCAGAGGGAAAACTCCATTATTACGCATTTGACACCTTTGGTGTCCGTCCGACAGAATACATTCATCAAAACACTTTCGGACAAGCGTTTGTTGGATCGTTCCAGACATTCGGTAATCTCTTCACCGGTATTTATCAAGCAATCGGTTCCTTATTTACACCTTCCGGCTGGCAGAATGTTGGCGGAATTATCTCTGTGTATAAACTTTCTGCACAAGGTGTGACCTCGGGATCTTTTGCTCAATTCTTATTGCTTTGGGGTTACATTTCGTTGAACTTAGGTTGTTTTAATCTTTTGCCGTTCCCTGGATTGGATGGTTGGCAGACTTTGATCGCCTTAGGTGAAAGTGTCACCCGTAAGAAAGTGTCTACAAAGTTCAAAGCGAAAGCGAATACAATCGGCTTAGTAGTCTTGATGATTCTAGCTGTAGTCTTAGTGATTAAAGACTTCATAATGTTCTAATTTGTTTCACTAAATAAAAAAGGGTTGCTGAATATAGCAACCCCTTTTTTCATCTAAAAGATGAGAACGCCTTATATTGTTGGATATGACTGTCTGAATGTAAGTTTAGAGAATATCGATATACTTTTCGTCATCGGATTTCTCTTTGGGTTTGGCAATGGTGATTGTCAAAATACCCTTGTCCATCGCTGCGGAAATATCTTCTTTGTTGATGGCGTCTCCGACATAATAGCTTCTGCGGTAAGAACCGTAGAAACGTTCTCTGTGGAGATTCTTACCAGAGCGTACATTCTCGCTGGCATTGACTTTGGCGTTGATGGTCAAATAACCTTTATCCAAGGAGATCTTGACATCTTTTTTGTCCACGCCCGGAACTTCGATTTCGACCTGATAGCTATCACCGCTATCGGTGATGTCTGTTCTCATCACATCGCTGGTCTCATCGCCAAAGCAATCGTTGAATAAGGACCAGAAGGGATGGTAGGTATTGGTTTTATAGAGTTCCTCTCTGTGGGAATTGTTTTCCTGTTCTTTTTTGTTTTCGTTAACATTGATCTGTTCGTTCATCATTGTTTCCTCCTGTATTTAGCACTCTTAACTTTCAAGTGCTAATTATATTATACACTACAATTTAGTAATTGCAATAGGTAAGTGCTAAATTTATTGTTTTTCTTTATTTTTGTTTTGCCTATCATGCATTAAATATATATTTATCTATAAACCTATGTTTATTAATTTTTATCCTTTATAATAATTCATATATGGAATTCTTAAAAAAACGTGTATTTACTGGTCAAGACTGTCCGAAGCTGACCTCTTCTCTTTATGTGATTTGCGGCCTCTTTAAAGATGCTCTCTTTCAGTTCAACTCTTTATTTACGCTTCTTTATGTGCAATTAGCTTCACCGATTTCGAAAAACCCTTCTTTTACTACCATGTTCTTTATCATCACAATGTGTTTGATTGGAAGCAAAATCTTAGCGGGCTTTTTCTGGTCTGTCGCTTCGCACTTTCAAGAGAACGGAAAGTTTCGTTACGGTGCTCACCGCACTACTACCTTTATCGGCGCTTTGCTTTCCACGGTCTTTTCTATTTTGACTTTCTTTGTTGCCCCTTTGTTCGGTGATGGGTGGTCCTATGTCATTGCTTTCTTAGTGTTTTATACCGCTTCCGAATGCATCTTCTCAATCAATGACACAGGATATTGTTCCTATGCCAATCAGATTTCCTTAAACGAAAAGACCAGAGGTAGAATTGTCGGTCTTGCCAATGCGATGGGAAGCCTAGGGAGTTTCTCTGTCGCTGCCTTGGCTCCTGCGATTTCTGCAGGTAATGCCAAACAAAACATGTCGATCATCTTGATTGTGATCACAACGTTCTACTTCATCACGCAAACTTTATATTGTATTTTCATGATGGAAAGAGCGACGCCGGAACATATTCGTATGGAGAAAAAAGAGAAGACAAAACTCAGTGAACCCTTGCGCATTCTTTTTTCGGACACGCAAGTCTTCTTGGCTGTTTTAGCTTTCTTCTTCCTTTTTATCTCTCAATTCACGCTGATTGGAAATTTATCCAGCTATCTTTATTATGAATTTGGTTATGGAGGCTTTGGAGCAAGTGGAAAGAACGGGGGCTTCTTCTCTGGTGGCGTTGTTTCTTTCTTCTTTTCTGTCTGTTATGGTATTGGCTGTACAATTTCTAATATTGTCTATGCGAGAGTTGTCGCTAAGTTTGGAAAAAAGAAGACTTTGATTGCTAGCGGTATTGTGATGATATTAAGTTATGTTTTTCTTTATACGCTCGGCTTAAGAAGAGGATATGAAATCTTCTTATTCCTCGATGTTTTGATTCACTCTTTCTTCCAAGGCTTTATTTTCTTAGCATTGACAATGAATGTTTACAGCAGTGCAGAGTGGTATGAATTAAAGACAGGAAAACAAAGAGCAGCAAGCATCAACGCCGCAAAAGCGTTGGCGGTCAAAGTCGCCAACGGTGCTCAGACAGGCTTGTTTTATCTCTTTTTAGCAATTTCTCCTAACTTGTTGAATCTCAATGCGAAAGTGGCTGAATTTGAGTCGCTGAACAACCGAGGGCAGCTTGCCGGAAACATCATCGATGAGGTCAATAATTATATCGGTGGAATTCCTAATTTAGAGTCATCGCTTAGCATCTATCGTATTTCAATCACTTTTGTGCCGATGCTCTTTATCTTACTTGCGGTTATTATCACAGTTCTCTTTGTCAAAGTAAACGATGAGAAAACATACGCTTCTTACGTTCAACAAATACAAGAGAAGAGAAAAGAACCTGAGCGAGAAGAAATAGAATAGGGAGGTAAATTATGGATGGTCTTTTAGAAAGATTTTTAAATAAGATCGGCATTGTGGATAAGTCCTCTTATCAAGAAGCGAGCTTTGTCCAATTGCGCAACGATAAAGAGAACAATCGTATTGAAGCGACCATTCTCTTTCCTACCTACGTCTCAGTAAAGACGTATCAGACCTTATTTGATACAATCAATGACTTTACAACAAAAGGTGGTTTTGGCATTCGCCTTCACTTCCAATACAAGGAAGAGAAAAAAGGCATTCGCATCTTTTTGGATGACTTTAAAGAAGTCTTTAATTGCACGATGTTAGACGAAGCAAAATACATCGACGAAGAACATAAGGTGATCTTTTATTACAAAACCGCAGCAGGAGCGACTGAAATTGACGATGAGACAAGAAAACTTAAAAATTTCTTAGATTCCATCTCCTCTTCCTATCGCATCCTCACGCAAGAAAAGGTCTTGATTTCTGCAGATGACTTCCTTTATGAAAATGATGAAAAATATCGAAGAGAAGCAGAGCGATATTCACAAAAGATGAGCCAACAAAAGCAAATTATGACCAATTACCAGCCTTGTCGTTTGAAGGATATCGAGAATTATCGCATGGTCTTAGTCGAAGGCACAATCTTTAAAATAAACGAAGATCGAAAGACTAGAAAAGGAACAATTATCCGTAGCTTTGAGTATACAGACGGAAGTGATTCTGTTATGTCAACTTTCTTCGAAAGCAAGAGAATGCCTTTAGAAGAAATCAATAAATACAAGGTTGGTACTAAAATTCGAGTTCTTGGTAAACCATTCAATGACGAGTATGCTCACAATGAGCTATGCATCAAGATCGATGAGATTCAAATCATTCCTAACGACCCTCTGAGAGAAGATACTTATCCGCGCAAACGCGTCGAATTACACTTGCATACGAAGATGTCTGCTTTCGATGGTATGGCTTCTATTTCTGATTATGCTAAAGCGGCAGCGCGCTTTGGACATAAAGCGTTAGCAATTACTGATCACGGCGTTTGTCAGGCGTTTCCTGACGCACAAGACGCTGCGAAGAAAAACGGGTTGAAGATGCTTTACGGCACGGAGTTTTATGTGGTTGATGATCGTAAAGAAAACGCTCATTTCATCTATAATCCCTGCGATAAGAAATTAGGAAAATCAGATTTTATCATTTTCGATACAGAAACTACCGGTCTCTCTTGCCGTTATGACCGCTTGATTGAATTTGGTGCAGTAAAGATGAATATGGCCGGTCAAATTGTCGACGAAATAGACTTTTTCATCAATCCTGACCGCAAGATTTCAGGCTTTGCTGTCAATGTTTCTCATATCACACAAGATATGGTTGATCATGGAAAACCAATCAAAGAGGCGTTGAAAATCATCAAGGAATTCTTTGGGGACCACATCTTAGTCGCCCATAATGCATCCTTTGACTACGATTTCTTAAACGAAGCTTTTAAGAACAATGGCATGGAGACAATTCAAAATCCTGTCATTGATACGTTGCAACTTTCTCGTTATCTCTATCCAGAGATGAGAAGTCATCGTGAAGAAGCGCTAGCGAATCGCTTTGGTGTTGCCTTTGATAAAGAAGGAGCCCACCGTGCAAATTATGACGCGGAGCATTTAGGACATATCTTTGAAGCTCTTTTATCGGAATTGATTCAAAAGAATCCAGATATCACGCATCGCGATTTGGGTGAGCTTGAGATTACAAACCGCATGCTTTTATCTATCCACCCCTTCCATCTCACCGCTTATGCAAAAAATCCAGAGGGTTTAAAAGATCTTTATCGCATCATCTCGGAAAGTAACACAAAATACATCTCTCCCAGTGGTAATCCTATTGTTCCTCTTTCTTATTTGCAAGCGCATCGTCAGAACTTAATTTTAGGTTCTGCTTGTTTCAATGGTGAAGTCTTTGAAGCGGCAATCACCAAAGGGAAAGAGCTTTTACAGAAAAAGATTGAGTTTTATGACTTTATCGAAGTACAACCTCCTGCAAACTACATCTATCTCGTTCACACCGGACAGCTTTCTTCCAAGGAAGAAGTAGAAGCGGTCATCAAAGATTTGATTGAAACAGCAAAAGCCTCCGGAAAGATGGTTTGTGCTACAGGAGATTGTCACTATCTTGATCCAGAAGATAAAATTTATCGCGATGTCATTATTTCGGCTAAAGGATTAAAAGGAACACTACACCCTCTTAATCTTGCTCCGAGAGAAACTGCCAAAGAGGAAATCCGCAAAAAGTGGTATAAAAATCCTCTTCCTAATCCAGACCAGCACTTTAGAACGACAGATGAGATGATGGAGTGTTTTTCCTTCTTAAAAGATAAAAATTTAGAAGAAGAAATCATCATCGATAACCCCAATAAGATTGCAGACATGATTGAGGATGATATTCATCCGACCAAAGATAAACTGTATCCGCCTTCTATCCCTGGAGCGGATCAACTTTTGACGGATCTCGCTTATGAAACCGCAAAAGAACTTTATGGAGATCCCCTTCCAGAAGTGATCCAACAGCGATTGAAGACTGAGTTAGATGGTATCATCAGCAACGGATTTTCAGTCATTTATTGGTTGTCTTCCGAAATTGTCCGCTGGAGTAACTCTGAAGGCTATCTCATCGGCTCTCGTGGTTCTGTCGGTTCCTCATTTGTAGCAACTATGACTGGTATTACCGAGGTCAATCCGCTTCCGCCACATTATCGTTGTCCCAAGTGTAAACATTTAGAGTGGGCCGATGTATTACAATACGAATCGGGCTTTGATTTACCAGCGAAGAAGTGCCCTGTTTGCGGTCAAGAAATGATCAGTGATGGACAAAACATTCCTTTTGCAACTTTCTTAGGATTCCACGCGGAAAAAGTTCCTGATATCGATTTAAACTTCCCTTCTGACTTCCAATCGATCGCTCATGAACACATGAAAGTAATTTTAAATAAAACGGGCAACACTTGCTATAAAGCAGGTACGATTCAAACTGCACAAGAAAACCAAGCTCGCGGTTATGCCCTTGGCTATTTTGAGTCTTTAGGAAAAGACACTTCTACAATCCGCAATGCAGAAATCGACCGCTTAGCAAGCGGCTGTGTCGATGTAAAACGTTCGACAGGTCAGCACCCTGGAGGTGTCATTGTCATTCCCAAAGGTATGGAAGCATATGACTTTACACCAGTTCAATATCCCGCGGATGATACGAATTCTACTTGGATGACAACTCATTACGACTTCCACAAGATTCATGATAACGTTTTAAAATTTGATATGCTTGGTCACGTCGATCCACAAGCGGTTAAAATGCAATGTGACTTGTGCGGATTCAGCTTTATGGATATGAAGGAAAAAATACCTATTTCTGATCCGGAAGCACATTCTTTGTTCTGGTCTGTGGAAGCACTCCATTTAAAAGAGAATAAACTTCAACAGGAAAATGGCGCGTTAGGTCTTCCTGAATTCGGCACTGAAAACGGAAGGCGTGTCTTAATAGAAACACAACCTCGCTCTTTTGCAGATTTAGTCCGTATCTCCGGTTTATCTCACGGCACCAATGTCTTTGCTGGAAACGCGGAAGATTTAATCCGTGATCAAGGATTTAAATTGAAAGACGTCATCGCTTGCCGTGATGATATTATGACTGTTTTACACGATCGTTACGGCGTGGATTATTCGGATGCATTCGCCATCATGGAATTCACGAGAAAAGGTATGTTTGGTAAACCTGGAAAAGAAGATAAAAAGGAACTGTATATCAAGATTATGAAAGAACATAATGTTCCCGATTGGTATATTGAATCCTGTCGTAAGATCGCCTACATGTTCCCGAAGGGACACGCTGTCGCATATGTTACAAACTGTATCCGCTGCGCTTGGTTTAAGGTTCATGAGCCTCTTGCTTATTACGCTACCTATTTCACGCTTCGTTGCGATGGCTTTGACATTCAAACGATGATGAAAGGTCTGGATGCTTCTTACAAGAAGAGAAATGATATTTTAGCTCGTGTTGCAAACCGCGAACCGGTTTCTAATCCGGAACTTGCCACAATCAACGCTTTGGAGTCGACTGTGGAGATGTATGATAGAGGCTATTCTTTTGCGCCTTTGTCTGTCATGACAAGTCAAGCGACCCGCTTTACAATCAACAAAAAGACAAATCAAGTCATCCCAGCTTTGACTTCCATCAACGGATTAGGAGCTTCTGTCGCCGAATCCATTGTCAAGGCAAGAGAAGAACAGCCCTTTACTTCTGTAGAGGATTTGATGCAGAGAGGACATGTCGGAGTATCGATGATAGAAAAGCTTCGGGAAGTGAACGCTTTGGATGGACTTCCGGAATCCGATCAGCTTTCTCTCTTTGATATGTTTTAACAATAAAAAGCCTAAGAAATGTTTGTTTCTTAGGCTTTTTCAATAGAAAAAGCTGAACTTAAGTTCAGCTTTATCAGGGGTGTTATTTTTTCCAGGCTTCGATTTCCTCTTTGGTCCAACGAGCCAATTCATCGATGCCTTCTAATGTTTTTCCAGAAACTTTGATGATCTTACAATCAGGGTTTCTCATACGAATGTTCGTCTCTACTTTTTCAAAGTCAAAGTCGAAATATTCGATGATATCAATTTTGGAAATGATGACTAAATCCGCCTTGCTAAACATCAATGGGTATTTGATAGGCTTGTCGTCACCTTCTGGAACAGAGAGGATGACAACATTCTTTTGAGCGCCGGTATCAAATTCAGCGGGGCAGACGAGGTTTCCGACATTTTCTAAGTAAACAAGATCAAGATCTTTGATATCGATAGCTTCCAAGGCTGCTCTTGTCATGCCGCTGTCAAGATGACACATACCATCTGTATGGCATTGAATTGCTCTGGCTCCGGTGTTATCAATGATGCGTTCAGCATCGCAATCACCATCGATATCCGCTTCCATAACACCGATGTGATAGGTGTCTTTCAAGGCGTTGATCCATGCGGTTAAGGTCGTTGTTTTACCAGCGCCCGGACTAGACATGACATTGATTAAGAAAAGACCTTTATCTTTTAATTCGGCTCTGAGTTCATCTGCTTTTTTGTCGTTGTTTTCAAAGACACTTTTGTGCAGAGATATGGTTCTGAATTTCTCCATAGTAGACTCCTTCTATTGATAAAAATTTTATCAAATTTTTTGAAATAAAGTAAGGGATAACTTTTCTCAGTGATGAATTCTCATTTGTTTTACCTTTCTTTTGAGAGACGTAAAAAAAGAGGAAAAGAATAAATCCGTCCCGGAGGGGACGGATTTGTTTATTTCTTTAAAAGAATTGAACAGATATTTTCTATTTCGTCGTGCACTAAGAAACTTTCTTTGCCGATATGTCTGTTTTCTTCATAGACAGGAATGCTATTGCCGACAATTCCTAAATAGCCCTGACCACCTTTATCCAAATATCCTGTTGTTTCACGGATTTCGGGAAGTTTATCATAACCTTGTAACTCACCCTCTTGGAAGACCTCAGTCTCGATATTGTCTTGACGGAACGTTGTATAAAAAGATGTGATTCCTTTTTCCAGTGTGTCCCCGGTGACAGCAAAGGAGTAAGTGGCTTTGGTGTTGACAGCTTCTTCTAAGGTGGAGCATACTTTGACTTTGAAGTGATGATTGTTTGTCAAGTTCTCTGCCATGGTGTTGAGCTTAGTGATAGATTCTTGCGAGGTTTCTTTCAGCACTTCGCCTTCATATTGCTTGTAATAGAGGACGAAATCATAGACGTCGCTAGGAAGAGCATCCCCGCAGTCTTTGACTTTGATGATGGTATATGGAGAAGCGGAGTTGTTTTGTAAAGTGATTCTTCTTCGCTCTCCCACGTTGTTTGGAAGAGAGTAGAAAGTCTCATAGACAGGGCTAGTGCTTGCAAAAGAGAAAAAGTGATAATCGCTGTCTTTGTCTAAAGAGGCATCTCCTCGGTAAGGGTAAACAAGGTAATTTCCTTCGCTTAATTTTCCCAGGTCAAGAAAATTTTTTCCTTGTTCAAAATTAGTTGAGACATCTTTTTTTGTATGATGAAGAATATCGTATAAACCAATGTCTGTATAGCCTAAATCTTTATTTAAGAAAGTGTTGTTTTCCACTGTCTTTGGTGTGATTTTGCTTTGAGAAAGGAAAAGCTTTGTACCAATCAAGCCATAATCTTTAATCTCTTTACGCATGTCTTTACCAAATTTAGAAAGTGTTTGGTTTGTTTGGTTGTAATTCATGCCATCTAAGAGAATGAAGAAATTGATGCTGTTAGAACTCATCGTATTAAAGACGATGCGCATACAAACAGAATAGACTGCGACACCTAAAACAGCACCAGCAATTAAACCGGTGATGATTTTACCAGCGGTGTGTTTCTTCACTTCTTCTTTCGCTTCGACGACAATGGTCTGTTGCATTTCCGGCTGAATTTCCGGACGAGGTTCGAATTCCTGCTGATCTTCGTGGTTCTCTTCTGTCTTCTGTTTTCGGAACATAAGTACTCCTTAGAACTGCATATCTTTGTAGCAGCGAGGGTAGGGGAGCGTGTCGCGGATATTGTTCATACCAGTGACTAACATGACAAGGCGTTCAAAACCTAAGCCAAAGCCAGAGTGAGGAATGGTGCCGCTCTTTCTTAAATCGAGATACCATTCATACGCAGGAATGTTCATGTTTAACTCGTTCATGCGGTTTAAGAGTTTTTCGTAGTCCACTTCTCTTTCCGATCCACCGCAGAGTTCACCGATGAAAGGAACAAGAAGGTCAACAGCACCCACTGTCTTGCCATCGTCATTTTGTTTCATATAGAAAGCCTTGATGTCCTTTGGATAATCAGTTAAGAAAATCGGACCTTTAAAGACCTTTTCTGTGAGATAACGTTCATGTTCGCTACCTAAATCCAGTCCAAATTCGATGTTGGAAACTTCGAATTTGACACCGTTTTTGACGGCTTCTTGAAGAATTTTGATTGCTTCTTCATATTTTACACGGACAAAAGGAGTGTTGATAAAGGACTCCAAACGCGCTTTCAGTTCTTTATCGACAAACTGATAGAAGAAATTCATGTCTTGTTTGCAGTCTTCAATCGTATGCTTAACGACATATTTGAGGAAATCTTCTTCGATATCACAAAGGTCGCTTAAATGTGCCCAAGCGATTTCCGGTTCAATCATCCAGAACTCCGCAGCGTGGCGCACGGTGTTGCTCTTTTCCGCGCGGAAGGTAGGACCAAAAGTATAGACTTTACCATAAGTCAACGCAAAAGGTTCTACATGAAGCTGTCCGGAGACAGTAAGATGGACATTTTCTTTATCAAAGAATTCTTCCGGATGTTTTGGGTCGGTGTAGACATTGAAAGTCTGACCTTCGCCTTCACAGTCGTTTGCGGTAATCAAAGGAGTGTGAATCCAATAATATCCGTGGGTGTGGAAATATTCGTGAATATAATAGGCTAAAGTGCTGCGGATACGGAAAACAGCATTAAAGGTATTTGTCTTCATTCTCCACTGCGGGAAGTTTCTCAAATATTCAAATGAGGTCTTTTTCTTTTGAAGCGGGAAGCTTTCATCGACAGCACCGATGAGTTCGACATTGTCTGTATCGAGTTCAAACGGTTGCTTCATATCGGGTGTGTAACGCAAAATACCCTTTGCTTTTACAGAGCAACCTAACTTAGCGCTCTGCGCGTTAGGATCGCTGGATTTATAGACGATCTGAGCGTTGTTAAAGCAAGAGCCATCGTTGACATTGATGAAGCCGACATCGCCAAAGAAGCGGTTCGCTCTGACAAAACCACCGAGTGTAATCTCTTGGCCGTCGATGTCTTTAATTGAGCCATCTTCTGCCATTTCATAAAGCTTTTTTATCGTGTATTTTTCATCTAAATCCATAATCATATTCTCCTTGTGAATGTTTTTTTATTTACCTTCATCTTCTAAAGATCTGTTCGGTTCGGAAGTAAAGCTCATCGGTGCAAAAAGTCCTAATGGAATCATGTGATGCGCTGCTTTTGCAATCATGGCTGCGTTATCTGTTGTGCACCAAAGAGGTGGGATGACAACGTCGATATTGTCGTTTGCAAAGCGGCGCTTCACTTCTTCACGAAGGTAGGAGTTTGCACTGACACCACCGCCGACAACAACTTGTTTCACGTTCTTATCTAAAGCAGCCTGATGAAGTTTGTCTAAGAGCTGATTGATAAAGTGAACTTCTGTGCTTCTTGCATAGGATTTGACAACATCTTCCGGAAGATTTCCATTTTCATCTTTTGGCTCTTTCTCAATGAGACGAACCAGATGAGATTTCAAACCAGAGTAGGAGAGGTTGTACCCGTCTACTTTCGGTTTCGGAAGAGGGAACGTTTTGATTTCCGGATCTTGGCTGACTTTATCAATCCAGACACCGCCAGGATAGGGTAACCCTAAGGAACGAGCAACTTTATCAAAAGCTTCTCCGATTGCATCGTCTTCTGTCTCACCGATGATTTCAAAGTGCATAGGAGAAGGAAGATAGACGATTTCGGAATTGCCACCGCTTGCAATCAAAGCAAGAAGCGGGTATTGGAATGGTGTGACATATTCGTTTGCATAGATATGTCCAGCTAAGTGATGGACAGAAATCAAAGGAACATTGAGGTATTGGGCAATTGTCTTAGCAGCCATGACACCAATTTGTAAAGCGCCAGGAAGACCAGGACCTCCTGTGACAGCGACATGGGTGATGGTGTTATAATCAAATCCTTTTAACGATAAGGCAAAGGATACGACTTTGGTGATGTTGTGAAGGTGGAGACGACTTGCAAGTTCCGGATAGACACCTCCGAAACACTGATGGTCCTTGATTTGTGTATTGACCGTATTGACGAGAAGTTCTTCGCCGTTTTTTAAGATGGCAACTGCTGTTTCATCGCAACTAGATTCAATGGCTAAAATGATTTCATCTTTCATGAAAACAGCTCCTTTCTATAACACACGGCATCTTCTATGGGAGAAAGATAATAATTTTTTCTTTCGCGGTAGGAGAGAAAACCGTTATTTTCGTATAGCCGTATGGCTTTTACATTGCTTTTTCTAACTTCTAAGAAGAGGGTTTGAATCTCTTTGCGCTTCAGATCCTCCAAAGCGCTTTTTAATAGAAATTGTCCGTAGCCCTTCCCTTCGTTTTCTTCTAGGATGGCAATATCGTCCAATTCAGCTTCTGCCCCTTCTAAGGTAAGAGAAAGAAAACCGACAGGTTTGTTCTCATCTTCGAGAACATAAAGAAGACGGTAAGGACAATTTAAATAAAGTAGAACATCTTCTTTTGTAAGAGTAGGAATGCGTTCAATCGCATTTTCTAACAAAGGGATGTCTTCTTTTGTTCCTAAACGGAATATCATATTTTGCTTAAATATTCCGGGAGAAACTCTTCGTTTCTCTCTGAAAAATCGATGAAGGAATCTTGATGCATAACCATCATTTCTACGATATCGATCTCTTTTAACAAGCGAGAAGATAACGCTTCTTTCGCTTTTACATCTTTCTTTTCTACAACAATAGTATCGGCTGTGATTTTTGCTTCGATATCTGCTTTATTCACTTTTTCGAAGCATACAGTTTCCTGTTCTTTATGCGCATAGAAAAGATTTGCACTGCGGTCAGATAAGACCGCATTATCGCCAGCGATTGTCATCAAGTCCATGGTAGGAATACCAAAGAGCTTGACCTTGTCATTTAAGGCGTATACAGTTTTGGCAATAGTCAAACCTAAACGAATGCCAGTATTGCTTCCCGGGCCTAAAAGGCAATAAAAATTATCGACGTCCTTTAAGGTGATCTTATGATCATCTAAAAGACTTTGAATGCCCAAATGGCTTCTTTCTAATGCCTTTTTGGGATCGCCCATATCGATTGTCTGGTATTCATTTCCGACACAAAGGGCAAATTCGAGCGCTTTGGTAGCGCTGTTGATGAATAAGGATACAGTTTTAGAATCTTTCATCGTGAATAACAATCTTTCTTTTTTCTTCATCGAGATAACTGATCTCAACTTTGATAATGGGGTGGTAATTTAACACAGAGGCGCTTGCAAAGACAGGCCATTCGATGTAAGTGATGATGTTTTCATCACCCATGACATCATCTAAACCGATGTCTTTACGCTGTTCATCTGCGTTTTCTAAACGATAGCAATCAACATGATAAAGTGTCTTCTCGCTACCTTGATAGACTTTAATCAAGTTAAAAGTAGGAGAGTTGATGATACCTTTTACGCCGAGCGCTTTACCGATTCCTTGGCAGAAGGCAGTCTTTCCTGCGCCTAAATTACCAGAGGCTAGGATGACTTCACCGCCGTGAAATGTTTCGACAAGTTGTCTTGCAATCTCTTTTGTTTCTGCGGGGGAATTGGTGATAAATTCTGTAGTTTTCATATTTTTATTTGTTGATAATTTCTTCTAAGTGATCAATCAACTGGAAGGTCTTATCGTTGATTTCCTTATAGGACTCCAATGTTCCAGGAACTTGTCTCTTCTTCACGGGGATGTTCATCAATTCATCAGAGAGGTTGAAACCGATACGAGTGCCATAAGAGTTGATGGAGATAAAACCGGATTGGAAGACTTGGTTCGGTACTAAAGAGTTGAGCAATTCGACAGTCTTTTCATCGAAGAATTTGGCCGAGAGAGAAACATTCGCTAAAAAGACAACAACACGGCTTGCAAGTCCGGGGACTTTGACCGCTTTAAAGCCAGTGAGATAGTTGGGAAGCATGTTGTATTTCTTATCGCCCATGATGTAGATAATCATGCTTTCTTCAGAACTGACCGCAAGCTCATAAGAGCAGAATCTGCCAAAGAGGCCGTAGTGATTTGTGGCACCAGCGTTTTCCTTCATGCACTTTTCTGTGTCAATCTTCTTTTGGTTGGAGACATCGGTGTTGTTTGCTTCATCAGAAAGCTTCAAGTCAACAACGGTCATATCCTGGCTTTGCAGTTCGGTTGTTCCAGTTAAGGTGTTACCGATTTCCTGCGGGATATAAGGAGTTCCATCCAAATTGATGAAATCAGAAGGAAGTTCATTCGCTTTGCTAAGGGGAAGTGGAGGAACGACGACAGCCATCTCAGCGATTTGAATTTCATAGCCGTGACGCTTTCCGACGACAACAGAGCGAGAATCAATCGAGGAAATAGTACGATAGCAGTGAGCTTGAATGAAATTGGTTTCATCGACTTTCGCATCCGGGCACATCTTTGCATCTTCGACATCTAATCCATAGAGGATATAACCATCTAAGGCATCTTCGTATTCGCTCAAAAATTCATGGATTGTCTTGGAATCTTTTTTGTTGCAGACAGAGGTTAAGACAAAACAACCGATGACAATGGCAAAGACAATGCCGATGACAAGGATAGAAATCCAGCTTGCTTTTTGCCCGACAGTGAAAGCGACCGCGAGACCGCTAGCTAAAGAGACAAGCATAACAACAGTGGCGACAATAGAGAGAATTTTGTTTTTCTTTAATTTTTTAGCGGATTTCAAGCGGATGTTCTCAATGTCATCATCGATATTGCTCAAACCGTCATAGACGTATTTAATCGGGTGGAAATAAGTCATTTCCGTGACTTTATTCAACAAGTTGATTTCGCCGTCGATCTCATCGATTTTGGGTGTGGCAGGGGTGTTTAAAGAATGATCTTCGACAGGGATCATTTCATTGGGGTTTTCCGGGTCAACTCCTCTTTCTTCATCGGTGAGGCTTTTATCGGTTTCCTGTTCCGGTTGTAATTCTTTTTGCTCTTCGTTGATCTCTTCGTTTTCAACTGTGGGTTTATTGTTTAATTCTTCCATAAAAAATCTCACTTTCTAATAAAAGATATATAGTAAATTATACAAAATATATATATTAAATTAAAGTTAGTTATCGAGAAAAAGAAACATTTGTCATCATTTCGTTTTTTTGCTTTGTCGCTGCTGATTTTGAAACAAAGATAAGAAAAGTACGATGTTTATAAAAGACAGGCAAAACAGCTGATAAAAAATTGCAAACTATCTCTCCTTTAAAGTGAAAAATACGTCTGTTGCAATGTTGATTTGAAAAAAGGAATCTTACACTGTAATACAAGTTGTTAATTTTAAATTTTCCCGAAAGAAAAAAGCTTCTCCAAGAAGAGAAGCTTTGATGATTTGTTATTTACTAGAGTGAGGCTTAAAGAAGCTAAGGGAATCAAGCCAGGTGATTTTATTGGTGTAAGTTCCTTCTTCGGTGGTTTCGTAAGCGGTGCGAAGAAGTTCGAGCTTAGAGTCCATCTCATCGAGCATATGAAGAGCAAAAGCTTCCGCAGTTAAAGGGACTTTGGGTGAGCCGAATTCCAGCTTGCCGTGGTGGGCTAAAATCATATGAGTTAAGACGGTGAGTTTCTCTTCGTCGATTTTCATGGATTTGCCTTTTTCATAGACCATCATGGCGCCGATGGTGATGTGTCCTAAGAGATTTCCTTCTTCTGTGTAGCTTGCAGCTGTGGAAGAAGAGAGTTCTCTTGTCTTTCCTAAGTCGTGAAGAAGAGAGCCGGCGATGAGATAATCTCTATTTAAAACAGCGTATTGATCGCACGCTTTGATTGCCATGGCACAGATGGAAAGAGAGTGAAAAAGCAAACCGCCTCGATAAGCGTGATGGACAGTGACAGCAGCAGGATAGGTGGTGTATTTATCGTAATTTTCATCGATGAGTTCTTTCGTCAACGCTAAGAGCTCTCTGTCTTGAATCAGTGAAATAAAATCATTTAATCTCTCTTTGAGTTTGTCTAAAGAAACCGGTGCGCTAGGAACAAAGCGAGAAAGATCGACTTCACTTTCAGATACGCCTTCTAATTCGTTGATTTTAAGCTGGGGGTGGCCGCGATAGTTTTGCATCATACCATTGATAGAAACGAGTTTTCCGGAAACACAGATTTCCATATCATAATTGTCCACGTTCCACTTGCGCGCTTCTAATGTTCCGCTGTTATCTTGTAGCGTGATAGAAAGATAAGCAGAACCGTTGTTACTTAAGGCGCGTGTCGCTTGTTTTACCATAAAAATTTGCGAGGAGATAGGGCCTTCATAATTCAAGATGTCTTTAATCATAGATATTGTGATCCTCACTTTCTAAAAGATGATTGATCTCGTCGTAACGAAAACCTTTTTGCAAAAGTTTGCGTTTGATCTTTTCTTTGATCTGCGCGGGCGTGATGTTCTTCTTTTGAATAGAATTATAACATTTCAGCGCTTCTTTTTTTAACAAAGTGCTCCTTTTTTCTTCTTCAGCTTCAACCAATTTGTCTTCTCGTGACTGAAAATAAGAGCGGATGGCTTCGTTTGTCACTTCAACGGAGAACCCTTTGCGCAAGAGAAAAGAGCGCATGTATTCTTTTTTCTTTTCTAATATCAAGTCTTGCTTTGATTTGTCAATTCGCTTTAAGAGATCTGGTATTTTGTCCTCACCATCGTTCAACAACGATAAAATCTCTTCTTCTTTTAACAAATCTTTTGAAATTCCTTTTTGAATCAATTGCATCTCAATCGCTTTGGGACCATAGCCTTTTTGGGTGCGATCTTGAATAAAATCAAAAACATAATCTTTATCATTGATGATGTTTTGTTCCAAATAAGGGAGGAGAAGATTCCTCAGTTTGGTTTCCGGCAAAGAAAATTTTGTCTTTAATTTGTTGTAAACCTGTTGATATGTGTATCTACCTTTTGTTAGCAAAGCGGAGAGATAACGACGTGCTTTATGAAGCTTTTCTTCTTCTAACAATTGAGAAAACTCGCTTTTTGACAATTCTTTTCCAGGATAAAAATAACCGTTTAGATACGTTTGACTATCTAAAAGAATTTCTCTTTTTTCAAAGACAAGAACGATATTTCCTTTTTTTATTCTCACTTCTTGAATGCGTAAAGGTTGTACAGCGGATTTGCTTTTCTCCATCGATTGGTGTCCTCACTGATTATTGGTCAACAAAAACAAAAGAAATCAAAATCAGTCGTTCTTTTTCTGACTCTCGTTTTTTCTTTGTTTTTCTCTTTCTTCTGCTTCGGAAGTGGTTCTTGTTTTAATCTCGATGAATTGATGAGGTTTAATTTGAATACCCGTCTTTTCATCATAGGTGACAACAGAGCCTTTCGGCTGATGTTTTTCTAATTCTTTCGCTTGCTTTTGTTCTAGGCGTTTCTTTGCTTTTAACGATTTTTTCATCTCTTTGATCATGCTCTTCTTCTTTTGAAATTGCAGATCTTTTCTAGATTCTTTTTCAATTTCTTCTTTGCTGGCTTGATTGTGGAGGATGCTGTTTGTCTCATCAGCAATCTTTGCTAAGTCAGCGCAGGTGATCTGATAAGTGTCATCTTCTTTCCAATCTTTTTCTTCTTCTTTGACTGGAGGATAATTTAAGGAATCTTGAATCTGTGAGCTCATCTCTTTGAAAGAAGATTCGACTTCTTTGCGAGACAAAAGCTTAGGCGTTTCCGTTTTCTTCTCTTTGTTTGCTTCTTGTAAGGTCTTTAAAAAATCGGCTATTTCCGGATCTTCTTGATCCAAATTCATGATAGATAAATCATAAATCGTGCTAGTATCCGTAAGGATCTTATATTTCATTGGTGTGCCGCGATAGCAAAGATAAGAGATCAAACCGACAACAAAGATAAAGTAGAAAGTGGTGACACTCCAAAGAATATTGGCAGCAGAAGCCATAGCGACCAAAGAGCCATCCGGGGCAATGCCACGCATGAAGAAACCGAAGATATCTTGGAAGAGAATTTCTGGAACGCCGATGGTGATAAGACTAGAGACGGTTTGAATAAAACCAGTTCCGTAAAGAGATTTTATAAAGAAATCAGCATTCATTGTCTGCTGAGGAATCAAGGCGTAGAAACAGAAGAACGGAATAGTGCTCATCAAGAAGAGCTTGACAACATTGATCAAGAGCACCTTGAAAACAACACCTTTATGATGACTCAAACGCCGCATCTCAATGCGATAAGTGGCAAGATGCGTCGCAAGGCGTCTGCGGTATTTGCTAGGATCTTTGATGATGTGTAATTTAGTGAGGATATTGACCCCTGTATTTAAAACAAAGCGGTGCAAAGGTCGACAATAGGCGATCAAGATTGCACCGACACAATAAATCAAACCGACAGCAAGGCAAATATAAACAAGATACAACATCGGCATATCGCCTAAAAATTGAATGGGGATTTGTTTGATTGTTCCATAACCTAAAATGACAATCACAGCGTAATATAGCGTCATGGTAAATTGGTTGAGAATAAAGTCCATCGTCAAAACACTGGCCGCATGGGGAAGCGAAACTTTTTGCTTGGAAAAAGTATACGCTTGAATCAAAGGAGCGCCAGTTTTGATGAAGATGGAAACAACACCGCCAATCATCGTATTGATGATACCTTGACCATAATGGTATTGGCGGTTGAAGATGTTCGTTAAGAGTTTCAAACAGAAACCCTCTAAAAGAATCATGGCGAAAAAGACAATAGCAAAAGCAAGCACAAGCGGTAAGAAATGTGCTTTGCTTAAAGCCTGGAATGTTTTTTGGGGATCATCTTTTAAGATGTAGTAGATCGCAAGCGAGGTTAAGATTAAGAAGAAAGAAACCTGCAAAAAAAGTTTTAGATTTCGTTTTTTCTTGTTCGGATCCATTGCTTTTTCAGCCATTGTTCTACCTTATAAAAGGGCGATGACCGAAGCGACGCGGCGCTGAATTTCTTCTTTGCCAAGAATCTTGAGAACGTCGAAGAGCTTCGGAGATTGACTAGAGGCACAAATTGCAATACGAATGATGGAAATGCAATCGGCATACCATCCGTTATAGCTGTTTGGATCTTTCTTATAAACTTTTCTGTCGTCGCAGAAACCGTGGCGGGTTCCTAAGACTTTCATAGCGTTAAACCAAGTATTTTCATCCTGGTTATCAAGATCTAAAGTACTTGCAAAATCATTCAAAACATCTTTGATAATATCGTTGGAGATTGCTTCGTTAAACGGCAGCTTTTCTTCCTTGAGCTTCTCATCGTAAAGATCGGGATAGAAGAAGGTGATTTTAGGTAAGACATCTAAGAACTTCTCATAGTCTTTACGCGGTTTTTCCTGATCTCTTTCGATGTTGATAATCGCTTCAAAGAGATCTCTGTCTCTCTTTATCAGCGCTTCTAATTCGGGGTTGTATTGTCTTGCCCAATCGTAGCACTGATCTGTGAAGGTCACTTTGTCAAAATTGGCTAAGACTTCTTTTGAAATATTGATGAGTTTTGGCATATCGAACAAGGCGCCATCTAAAGAGAATTTATCGAAGGTTAAGTGGAAATCATCCATGTTGCCTTTTGGATTTTCTAACAGCCATTCTTCAAAGTCAGAATTGGCAATGGTCATGAGATATTTGATTACGCCATCTTTTGGATATCCTTGTTCTAAGAAGAAGCTGACAGCAGCTTCGGCATCTTTTCTCTTAGAGAGCTTTCTCTTGTTGCCGGTTTCTTTATCGTTGACCATGATGACAGGAAGGTGGGCGTATTTCGGAGGTTGCCAACCCATAGATTCAAAGAGTTCGATGTGAATCGGAAGGGAGGAAATCCACTCTTCGCCACGGGTGATCAAAGTGGTGTGCATGAAGTGGTCGTCGACTAAGTGAGCAAAGTGATAAGTCGGAAGACCATCGGATTTGTAAATTACGATATCCTGATCGTTTTGTGTCAAATCCATATCGCCGCGAATCATGTCGTGAACACGGACGTGATTGAGGTGGTTACCTTTGGATTTAAAACGGATGACAAAAGGTTTACCCGCCTTGATATTTTCCATCATTTCAGCGATGAAAAGGTGTCTGCAACGGGCGTATTCGCCATAATAACCAGGGATGACTTTGTTCGCTTCTTGAACGGTGCGTAAATCATCTAAATCCTGTTTGGTGCAGAAACAAGGGTAGGCTCTACCTCTTTTGATTAAATCTTTGATGACAATTTTATAAATATCTGCTCTCTTGGATTGGACATAAGGACCATAGGAGCCTTCTTCGTGATCGCCACAATAACCTTCGTCAGCATTGATTCCAAAATTTGCTAACTGACGGATGAGGTCAAGACCAGTTCCGGCGATTTCTCTTTTTTGATCGGTGTCTTCTAAGCGGAAAAAGTAGATGCCGTTTGTTTGCTTAGCAAACTTGTGGGCAATCATGGCAGTGAAAAGAGAGCCCGTGTGAAGGAAACCGGTCGGGGAAGGGGCAAAACGTGTAACTTCAGCGCCTTCGGGAAGGTTTCTTTCGGGATATCTTTTTTCCAAATCCTTAACGGTCTCTTTGACCTCAGGGAAAATCAAATCTGCTAATTCTTTATTTGTAGGCATAAATTTCTCCTTATTTTTATTTGTTTAATCCAACGGTTTGATATAGAAGCGTCCGTAGACTTGGTTGAGATCTTGAATGGTAACAAAGGCACTAGGATCTGCTTGACGGACGATTTTAATCGCTTTTTTGGCTTCGGGTTTACCGATGACCATGTACATGATATAACGTTTTGCACCTGAGAAAGCACCTTTGGCTTCACAGATTGTACAAGCGTGCGGGAAGGCGTGAATCATGATTTGAGAAAGTTCTTCTTTTGTTGTGATGATTTGTAATTCCATCTTTCTGTTTCTGACGTTTAAGAAGTCCATCACTTTGACTGCGATGAAGTAATAAACGATAGTGTACAGAGAAAGGGAGATGACTTTGTTGCTTTCAATTTGGTTCCAAGCAGGGTTTACTTTGTTACCAATGACAGAGAAAAGGGTGTATAAGAGAATGATAGCTGCGTTGATGGCCATTGCATATTTACCAACAGGGGCAGACTTCTTTTCGGAAATGTAAATGGAAATGATGTCAGAACCGCCTGCAGAGGAGCCGATGAGCATTGCAAGGGCAGAAGATAAACCTGTGGTGAGACCGCCGAAAATACATCTGGCGAAAATGTCTGTGTAAAGGTTGACGAATTTATAAATCCATGCATCAGGAATGATTTGGTTGAACAAAGAGACACAAAGGACGTTGAGAAGAGTGAAGAAAGTAAATTGCTTTGAAATCTTTCTCCAAGAAAGAATCAGCAAAGGAATATTGAGAAGAAGGTAAAGGACGGAGGTGATAGTCTTTTCATAGCTTGTGATATCAACGAAAATTTCAACAAAGCGGATGAGCATCTGCGAAAAGCCAGAAGCGCCTCCGGAGATCAAGTGGAGCGGCGTTGTATAATCCGCTTCGGTGATACCCATATTCTTGATGTTTTCAGGGATTAAGCCATCGACTTTGGGAAACCACCCTTCTACACACACTTGTGTCGGGGCGATAAAAGCGCGGAAGCCGTAAGCGAAGATGAAGGCGGAGATCATAGTAACCAAGATTTTCCACAACAAGACGAATGTGCTTTTGGTTTTCGGATGGTCAACAAGGTAATCGTTGGATTTGTCGACGGTTTTTTGGATCAAGTTCATAAATAATTTAACCTCGTGGGATGATGCGTCTTATATATCATAAGTGTTTATAAACCAATTTCAATACTTAGATATATATTTAAGATACTAGAAATTTCTCTACTTTGCATTAACAAAAAGATAGTTTTCTTTAGAATGCATGTTCAAAGATTGCATGAGAGGTAAAAATGCATATAATGAAAATCAAAGAATAGAGAGGAAAGTTTCATGACAATTGAAAATTTGAAAGAGAATTTTGTGAAAAGATTTGGAGAGGGTGGCGATATCCGCGGATATTTTGCACCTGGTCGTGTCAATCTTATCGGTGAGCATATCGACTACAACGGCGGACACGTTTTTCCTTGTGCGTTGACGGTTGGAAATTATGTGATTGCCCGTAAGAGAACAGATAGAAAAGTCTGCTTCTTCTCTGAAAACTATCGTAAAGGCGGCATCATCGAAAGATCCTTAGACAACCTTACCTATGACGATAAAAAGGGTTGGACAAATTATCCTTTCGGTGTCATTTGGGCTTTTGATAAGCGCGGAATGAAGCTCGACTGCGGCTTAGACGTTTATGTCTGGGGCAATATTCCTGGCTCTGGTCTCTCTTCTTCGGCTGCGATGGAAGTTGTCATCGGCAATATGTTGAAGGATTTCTATGGATTTAATGTATCCTCTACCGAAATCGCTTTAATCGGCCAGTATTCTGAAAATAATTTCAACGGCTGCAATTGCGGTATCATGGATCAATTTGCCTCTGCGATGGGACAAAAGGATCAGGCGATTTTCTTAGATTGTTCTGATTTATCTTTTGAATATGTTCCTTTGGTCTTAAAAGGCTGCAAAATCATCGTTTCAAACTCTAACAAACCTCACAGTTTAGTCTCTTCCCATTATAACGAAAGAAGAGCAGAATGCGAAAAGGCTGTGGAAGAACTTTCTTCTCTCAACATTCAGCATCTTTGTGAATTGACCCCGGAACAATTCGAAGAGAATAAGCATCTCATCAAAGATGACTTGAGAAGAGCGAGAGCCAAACACGCTGTTTATGAAGAACAGAGAACAAAGGATGCCATTGTCGCTTTAAAGAACAATGACTTAGTTAAGTTTGGTCAGCTTTTAAATGAATCTGGTGATTCTTTGCGTTATGACTACGACGCTACTTGTTTTGAAATCGATGTCTTAGTCGATGAAGCCAGAAAACAAAAAGGTGTCTATGGCTCCCGTGAGACTGGCGGTGGATGGGGTGGCAACACTGTTTCTATCGTAGAAGATGCTTATGTTGAAGATTTCAAGAAGAACGTTGGAAAGGTTTATCAAGAGAAAACAGGACTCACCGCTACTTTTGCCACATTAGAAGTCGGTGAAGGCGGAAGGAGACTCTTTTAATGGATATCCAATCTAGCATTAAAAAGTTAGCCTCTTATGCTTTAGAGCGTGGCTTGATTACAACGGATGAAAAAGATTATTCCATCAATCTTCTTCTCGATGTTCTTGATTTGGATGAATACAATGAACCGGAAGATGATTATCACAATGTCAATTTAGAAGAAACGTTAAAAGAAATCTTAGATTACGCATGTGAAAGAGGTCTTGTCAAAGAGAACTCTGTTGTCTATCGCGACCTTTTTGATACCAAAGTCATGAATTGCTTTACTCCTCGTCCACACCAGGTGAATACGACATTTTATGATTTATACAAAAAAGATCCCAAAGAGGCGACCGATTGGTATTATCAATTTTCTAAAGATACGGACTATATTCGAGATTATCGCGTCAAGAAAGACTTGCGTTGGAAAACCGATACGGAATATGGAAAAATCGATATTTCTATCAACCTTTCCAAACCGGAAAAAGACCCCAAAGCCATCGCTGCTGCAAAATTGATGAAACAATCGTCTTATCCAAAATGTCAGCTTTGTAAAGAAAACATGGGTTACCGCGGAAGAGTCAATCACCCCGCGCGTGAAACAATTCGTATCATTCCCATCGTCTTAGCTGGTGACGATTTCTTCTTGCAGTATTCCCCGTATTCTTATTACAACGAGCACTGCATTGTCTTCAATAGCAAGCACACGCCGATGGTCATCGACGAAAATTGTCTGAAGCACTTACTTTCTTTTGTTCATCTTTTCCCTCATTATATGCTCGGATCCAACGCGGATCTTCCGATTGTGGGAGGAAGTATTCTCACACACGATCATTATCAAGGCGGCAATTACAATTTCCCTATGTTCGATGCTAAGAAAGTTTTTGATATTGAATTCAAAGGATATCCCAGTGTGAAGGCCTCTTATCTCAATTGGCCTTTAAGTGTCATACGCATTCAGTCAAAAGATGAAAATGAATTGCTATCTCTCGCCGTAAAGATTTTATCTTGCTGGCGTGGATATAGCGATGAAAAATGTTTTGTTTTTTCTGAAACAGATGGTGTTCCTCACAATACCATTTCTCCGATTTGTCATAAGATTGGTGATGAATACGCCTTTGATTTGGCATTGAGAAACAATATCACGACAGAAGAGTTCCCGTTGGGTGTATACCATCCTCACGAAGAGTGTTGGCACATCAAGAAAGAGAACATTGGTTTGATTGAGGCTATGGGTTTGGCTGTCTTACCATCTCGTTTAAAAACGGAGATGGAAAAGATGAAAATTTTCCTTTTGGAGAAGAAAGATCCTCACGGTGATGCTGACTTAGAAAAGCACGCTTCCTGGATGGAAGAAATCAGGGCAAAGTATGATGTGATCACCGAAGAAAATGTGGAGAGCATCTTAGAAAAAGAAATCGGCCTTGTGTTTAAAACTGTCTTAGAATATGCGGGCGTTTACAAACAAAATGAAGCCGGATATGAAGGTGTCAAACGTTTTGTAGATGCGGTAAACGCAAAATAAACATGCGATAGTAGGGGACGTTGTCGTCCCCTTTTTCTTTGCGTGCTTTTCTTTGTCTTTTTTATGCGGGTTATCTTTGATATAATTAATTTTAATATTAAAATTAACTATGGGGTCTCGTCATGAACAAAAAGAAAAAAACTTTTGTTGATACATCTTGGAAGAATTGGTTAAGTGTCACTATCGCTTTAACAGTGATTGGAATTTGCATCATCGCCATGTCCGGCGCTACTTATTTGGGTCAGATTATGACTTATGCAACAGCTTATCTTTTTGGCACTTTCCACTACCTTTTCTATGTTTTCTTTATTCTTCTTGCTCTTTATTTTGCAATAAAGAAAAAATTGTTTCCTGTGAAGGACAAAGGCTTTCTTTGGACTGGTATCATTTTGCTTTTTATCACGATTTTGGGACTGGGCTCTTTAGATATCAATCGTACGAATCCAGATCTTACTTTCACGGGGGTCTCCTCATTTTATGCAGTGAGAATGAAAGGGTTTGCCTCTTCTGTCATCTCCATCGACAATTATCCTAATATCGCCACCTTAGGAGGAGGTTTTATCGGTTTGAGTTTAACGACTTTGTTGTTTGGTGTTTGGGGCTATGTTGGAAATGTAATCTTCTTGGTCTTCTTGCTTTTGCTTTCTGTCTTTTTTATCGTCTTTCGTCCGATTACGACAATTGTGGACGAAATCAGAAATCGAAAAAATCAAAAGGTCACCTATGATTCCCCTTATCATCCGGTGAAGGGAAAGGAAAATCAATTGCTTAACCGCGATATCACTCAAGAAATTCCAGTTGTGATTTCAGAGGTTCCTCCGGTGGATGTTGGACCGGATCCAAAACTTTGTCAACCGTTTGAAAAAGACTGGCGAGGAAAACCTAACGAGAGAAGAAAAGGCGTTTTCCATTCGGGAGAAAGCACAGCCTTTATGAATCAAAGCTCACTTGTTTTGCCTCAGAAAGAAAACGTGTCATCGATGATGCAAGAACCAATTGTTTCTCCGGTGATGGAGAAAGTGAGAAAAGAGACGGTAGAAGAAAAAACACTTCCTGCTGCTAACAGCGCTCATCTGGAAGAGTTGTCTCGCCAGGCAAAAGCTTTTTCCAGCGGTGCAAAAGGCCCGGATGCGAATACTTTTGATGCGATTGAACCGATTACTATTCCCACTCCAAAAGTGGAAAACAATCCTGTTTTTGACGATGTCACTCCTTTGGTGCATGTACAACAACCTGCTTTAGAGGAAGAGGAAGTATATGTGAAACCGGAAGTGAAATCTGTGGTTCATCAGCCCTCGGTTAATCCGTTAGAAGCGGTAGCTAGAAATGTTCAAATTAAAGAAAATAAAGAAAACACTGTCGTTGTCTCTTCTTATCCCAATGAAGTAGAAAAGAAAACGGTTGAGGTGGAAAAGAAACCCGCTCGTATCGATACTCCTTTGAGCGAAGAAGAAAAAGAATATGAGATTGAAAAGCGTTACTTTGAAGAAAAACAGCGGATGATGATTGAAGCAGAGCGCCAAAAGCGTCAAGCGAAAATGGAACGCAAAGCGTTGCTCATGCGATATGTCTCGGATGTGCCGCGCTTCTATCAGTATCCTTTGCCTACAGATCAGTTGCTTTCGGAACACGATGATTCTGCAAAGATCTTAGAAAACAGTCAATCTGCAGAAGAGAAAGTCAAAATCATCAACTCGGTCTTCTCTGATTATTCGGTGCGCGCTCGCGCGGTCAGTTACACAATCGGCGCTTCTGTCACTCGTTTCAATGTTGAGACTGAACCCGGCGAAAAAAGCGACCGCATCGCTTCTGTTGTCGATGAGTTACAGCGTTCCTTAAACGGCGATAAATCCGTTCGTGTTGAGACAGTTGTCGAAGGAAAGAATACCTCGGGTATCGAAGTCGGTAATATCACGCCGATGTCCGTCTCCTTTAAAGATGTCTTCGAACATATTGAGACGAACACATCGGAGCCTTTGCTTGTTCCTATCGGTAAGGATATCACCGGGAATATCATCACATTCCCGTTGAATAAGATGCCGCATGTCCTCATTGCAGGTACTACTGGTTCTGGTAAATCCGTCTTAGTTCATTCGATGATAATGACTTTGATCATGCGCAATTATCCGTCGCAGATGAAATTGATTCTCATCGATCCAAAACAGGTTGAATTTGTTCGTTATCAGGAGTGTTCTCACCTCTTCTGTCCGGTCATTTCTAAAGCGGAAGTTGCTGTTCTTGCTTTAAAAAAGCTTTGCGATGAGATGGATCGTCGTTTCGCCTTGCTCAGCAAGTATCGCGTGGCGAATTTAGAAAGCTATAACGCTTTGCGCGTCGGCAAAGAAGCTTCGATGGAACAGATGCCTTATCTTGTTTGTGTCATCGATGAGTTTGCTGATTTGATGATGGTCGGCGGTAAAGATGTATCTGTCTATGTTCAGCGCATCGGGCAAAAAGCGAGAGCGGCCGGCATTCACATGATTATTGCAACCCAGCGACCGAGTAAAGACTCTGTTCCGATGGTCATTAAAGCAAACATTCCTTGCCGCATTGGTCTCTCTTGTTCTTCTCAGGTCGACAGCCGTGTTATTTTAGATGAAAACGGTGCGGAAACCTTGCTTGGAAAAGGTGACCTTCTCTTCCGTTGCCCGGGCAAAAAGTCTTTAATTCGCGCCCAATCCCCGTTCCTCTCAGATCAAGAAATTGACACTGTTTTAAATTATGTAAAACAGCAAGCGGGCGATCCTAATTATGACCGCGAGTTCATCGAATTGGTCGAGATGGAAGAAGAGGAAGCTTCGACGGAAATCGACGTCAACAAGAGTCAATATGACAGCGTCAAAGACTTTGTCATTCACACAGGTATCACTTCCAAAGAAAGCATTGTAAGAAATTTCCAAATCACTTCACAAAAAGCAGAGACGTACTTAGCGACTATGGTCAGCGAAAATGTCTTGATGATGGGATTTGGCGGCAACTATGTCTTAGGTCCTGCCGCTTTGGCGATATTAGATTCAACAAAGGAGTAAACATGAGTAATTCAACGATTATATACACATCAGATTTTGGCGAAAGAGTCATTGTAAGAAGAGTTTTTATCCCTGCTGTTATCAGTAAGGAATCGCTTTTGTTGCTTTGCGAAATGCTCAATACAAACCTTACTTTAGGCAAGAAGAACATCAGCTCTTATGCGAGCGGACAGCTTTCTTACCGCTGTTATTATTATCGCGGAGGCTATGTTTTAGAAGGCCGTCTTTCCCAGGTGGAAGCCAAAGGTCTTTCTTATGCCTTTGTAGATCCCTATCAAAAGGCGCTAGCAATCCTTTCTGATTTCTCCGATGAGAAAATCGATATGGATGAAAAGACATTCTCTCTTTGTAAAGAAAGAATCTTTGCCCATGAGAATTTAAATCACATGGATGCAATTCACGCCATGCTCTGCTTGGATGGATCTGTTCTCACTGCGGATAAAGAAAAACTTCTCTCTTTGACGAAGCAAGAGGTTTTAAAAGCTTTAGCTGAAGTGAGAAATAGCGATGTTGGAGATATGCTTTATGTCGGTCCTAAGAGCAAGAAGAACCCCTTTTACGATCTTAAAGAATTTGCAAAACCTCTCTTTTCTATTCAAAACGAGGATACGATAGAGTATCGAGATTATCGCTCCTATCGCTTTGTGAAAGAATCGCGAGTTTTTGTCTTCTCTTTAAAAGAAGAATTACACGATTACAACACGTATTTAAAGACCTGGCAGGCGCTGAGACTCTATACTTCTGCGCTGGAAAAGAAGCTTTCCGAGAGCTTTGGTTCTAAGATCAATTTCGATTCCGGATTGATGGATAATAAGACAGTCTATATCATTGCAAGCGTAAGCAAAGGCAAGATGGATATCCTTTTGCCAAAGCTGGATGCTGCTCTTTCTCATCTTCCGTTTACTGAGGCGTATGAAGATGGACAGGTTCTTTATCATGAAGATGAACTTCTTAAGTGTATCTATGCGGACAAGGCTGTCGATTGCGCGTTAAAATTGATGTCTCTTAACATTGATTTGCCAGAGGAATACCTCTCCTTGAAAGAGAATGAGAAAGAGGAAGTCATCGCTGTAGCCAAAGGATTGACTTTGAAGACTTCGATGACATTGCTCGGCGCAGAAAAGAAGGAGGAAATCTTATGATCAAGAACGATTATGGACGTTTGGGATGCCCTTATTATCAAGAGCGCTTGGAAAATGGTGTTTATGTTTATTTCATCCCGAGACACAGCAAATTGAAATCGGCTACAGTTTATATCAATAAAGGCACTTTACTTTCAGCTCCTGTTGTCAATTCGATGAAGATTCCACAAGGCGCAAGCTATTATTTGGCAAATTCTATCTTGAGCAAAGAGATCATTCACGACTTTTCCAAGAAAGGTGTCATGTCAAAAGTAGATGTGGATTATTCTTATACTGCTTTTTCCTTGACCACTTTTGCTGAAAACAGCCTTTTTTCCTGTTTAGAGAAACTCATGGAACGCATTTCAACCCCTTGTGTGAGCGAAGAAGAAGTCAACGCCTTCCGCGAGAGTGATCAAAAGCGTATGGAAGAAGAAGCAAACGATCCGATTTTGCTTTTGCAAAAGCGAGTTTTAGATGATCTTTATTTTGTTTCTCCCTTAGCCCATCCTGTTTATCCGAACGAAGAAGAAGCCAAAAACTTACACGCTTCCACTTTGAGAAAATTCCAAGAGCTTTATTATGTTCCTCAGCGTGTTGTTTTGTTCATCTCTGTCGACGATGATCCTAGAGAGACAATTAAACTGGTGAAAAAACTTCGTTTCCCCAAGCCGCTTACGATCTTGGAAGAACCGAACAAGAAGGAAGAAGATTACACGAAAGTGAAAGAAGAATATGTGGTGATTGACAGTGAAGATAACAGCAGCTATTTAAGCTATGGTATCAAATTCGCCTGCCGTCACAACATCTTTGACGCCTATGGTGAAGCGATGTTCTTCATGTATGAAAATTTAACCAAGATTCTCTTTGAAAAAAATCACGATTTTATTTCCGGCATTGCAGATCTTAAGAGCGATCTTGTCTCTTGCAGATTTTTACAAGGCGGAGAAGATGCGACTATTTTACTCACATTCCGCACGGACACTCCAGAAGAAATCGTTCATTTCATGAGCAATTATCTCACGAAGGTTTCTAAGTACGCCAAGAGTAAATTGTACGACCAACTCAAAGAAGAATATTATGCGCAAGCGATGAAGACTCTTTCTTCTCCTCATCTTGTGGTAGACGCTTTTGCCCGCGCTTATCCTAATCATATATCTTACACATCGCTTGTGGCGCATACGATGCGTCTCTCTTCTTCTGTTTTCAAACATTTCTTAGAAGATATCCGTCAGTTTAGACGCAGCGCTTGTTATTGCAAGAAACCTGAGGTGGATCATGTTTAAGCTTATCTTATCCGCAGTGAGCAAAAGTCATAAAGTCATCGAGGTTTCTCTTCCGAAATCACTTTGTCCTCAAGTGATGAAACGCTTTTCCTTTTATGTGGATGGAAAAAAGGAATGCGCGCTTGTTCCTGCTTCAAAAAACGAATCTAACTCTTCTTTTATCTATACGTTAAATTTAAAAAATTTCCTTTTTGTTCCCGGTCATCGCTATGAATTGGTCACAGAACAAAATTATATGATTCCTGTCGATATTTCTTTTTTGGGATCGACAAAAGAATTTGATGAAAAATATCGTTATGATGGAAAACTCGGCGCTCTTTACACGCCAAAGCATACAACTTTTGCTGTTTTTTCACCTTTTGCAACGCGCATTCTCTTGATTGTCAAAAGAAAAGATCGTCAGCACGAAGAGTGTATTGTCATGGATCACGATATGGAAAAAGGTATCTTCACTGCGAAGGTCAACGGAGATTTAGACGGCGCGAGATACTTCTATGAAGTGGAGATCTTTTCACAGTTTAGAAAAGTTGTCGACCCTTATGCGTTTAGCTTAGGAAGCAATTCTCGTTACGGCTATGTTATTTCCAAAGAAAAAGTTTTAAAAATCGACTCCCATGCGGACAAATTACCTCCTTTTGATGCGGTTGATAAGAGTATCATTTATGAATGTTCTGTCCGCGACATGACCTCGTTGACGAATGTCAAAGACGCCGGCACTTATGACGCCTTGACAAAGAGTGGATTAAAGACAGAAACCGGATTACCTATCGGTATGGATTACATTGCATCCTTAGGTGTCACACACGTGCAACTTTTACCGGTTCTCGATTTCCAAACAGTCAATGACGATGAACCGAAACAAAGTTATAACTGGGGTTATGATCCGATGTTTTACTTTGCACCGGAAGGAAGCTATGCCACGAAGCCTAATGACGCGTATAACCGTGTCATTAGCTTGAGAAAATTAGTCGCCGCTTTCCACGAAAAGGGAATTAGAGTCAATTTGGATGTCGTTTACAACCATGTTTTTTCCAACGTCGCTAACTCTTTGAATCTTTTGGTTCCAAATTATTACTATCGTTTGAATCCAGATGGAAGTTTAAGCAACGGATCTGGCTGTGGTAATGATTTAGAGTCTTGTCATTATATGGTGAGAAAACTCATCATCGATTCCATGGTACATTTCGTCGAGTTTTACGATGTCGATGGTTTCCGCTTTGATCTCATGGGTATTTTAGACATCGATACTGTCAACGCTGGATATGAGGCTTTATCGAAAATTAAGAGCAATATTATGTACTATGGAGAAGGATGGGATTTGTGGACAAACCTTCCTTTTGATAAAAAAGCAAATTATTACAATTCTAATAAATTGCCTAATGTAGGATTCTTTAATGACCGTTTCCGCGACATCTCCAAAGGCAAAAGCAATTCTTCGGAATTATCCATCCGCGGTTATCTTTTGGGTGACATCAATTACATCGATGGATTCAAACATGTCATGTTAGGTT
This sequence comes from uncultured Mollicutes bacterium, assembly GCA_900539865.1. Classification (GTDB taxonomy): domain Bacteria; phylum Bacillota_I; class Bacilli_A; order RFN20; family CAG-288; genus Enterosoma. The sequence continues at coordinate 43,856 of UQDS01000004.1, forward strand.
CTGCAACCCCTATTGCGTTCCCACCGATGTTATCTTCTTATAAACAATCGGTGAATTATGTTGAGTGTCACGATAACCATACGCTTTATGACAAGATGAAAGTCGCTTGTCCTGGTGATAAGGAAGATGAATTGGATAACCGCATCCGCATGTTGGATATCGCTATTCTCTTTGCCTGTGGCATCCCTTTCTTCCACAAAGGACAAGAGATTGGCCTTTCTAAAAAAGGTCATGGAAACACTTATAATGAAGGGGATGAATTCAACGGGTTTGATTATTCTCTTTTAAGCATCAAACAAGATTTGTATCGCTTCTTTATCGATGCGATTGCATTGAAGAAAAAGTTTATGACTATGGCAGGTTCTTATTACGACGATTTACCCAACCATATGTCGTTTGAAAACTTGAACAACGGCGCTTTAAAAATCAATTACGATTTACCAAAACACAACTTTACTATTATCTTCAACCCCTCAAAATCGACGATCATGTATGACTTTAATGAATACACAGATATGGTTTTTAACAACACCGGTTTGATTGAAGATTCGAACTTCTTTGTCCGCCTTGGCATCATCAACGCACTCTCTGTCAACGCATATGTTTCAGTAAAACCCGGTGTTGTCTCCACGGAGGAAGAAAAATGAGAAAATGGTTAGGAATCGCTTGTAGGGGTGCCGGTTTCTTTATCGGCGCTCACCATCACTGCCGCAAAGGGGTGAAACATCTGGAAAAAACAAACTTGTTTGATCGCATTCACTACATTCAAGGGAAGGCGAAAATCGCTTGTGACAAATATTTAAAGATTCAGTTTATCATCTCTGGAAGTGAGAATCTGATCGAAGGACAAAAACTTTATGTCGGAAATCACACTTCTTTGATCGACCCTGTTTTATTCATGGCAATCAACGATGATCCTGTGACAGTTGTCGCTAAGAAAGAAATCAGTGCAACTCCCTTTTTTAAGACTTTTGCTTCTTATGTCGAGTGCCCTTTCGTCGACCGCTCGGATTTAAGAAGTGAAATTCGTGTCATTCGTAAACTCAATGATATGATTGAAACAAACCGCGGACTTTCTGTCTTGATTTATCCAGAAGGAACAAGAAGCAAAGAGACGGATTTCCCTCTTCTTCCCTTCCATCCGGGAACTTTTAAAGTTGCGACTCGTCAAGATTTACCGATTTGTCCTTTTGTCATGTATCTTCCCGAGCGTACGATCGATCCTCAATTCCATTACAAAGTCTATCCGATTCAAGTCGCTTATTTAAAGCCGATGATGCCTGAAGAGTATCGCACCTTGACGAATCATGAAATTGCCGATCGCCTTCATGCTCGCATGGAAGTTGCTTTAAATGAGATGAAAGCCCGTGAAGAGATGTATGTGCAAAGATATAACGGGTACAGTAAAGAGAAAACAACAAAAGTCCTCACCTATAAAAAAGACTCTAGAACTTATTGATATAAGGGGTGTTAAAAACAACACCCTTTTTGCGTGCTTGTTTTGGAAGCAAGTGTAACAAGGTTTGAGAGAGAATTGTACTTTTTATTCGGAAATTAACAATTTCTTTGTTATTTATTGTAATAACGTTTATTCTAAACTATAATTTTATATATATTAACGAAAAAGGAAATTGCTATTTTGAATAGATTATTTGATAAAATTCCGGAAGAGCTGTTTTCCCCTCTTTCGCGAAAATATAAAGCTGTCTACGCCTTTGCTCTTCTCTCGCTTCATCACATGCTACGCATCTATCACGAAGATATTAAAAGGTCGGATTATGCACAGTTTTTAAAATCACAGGGCCAAGAAATCATGGCTCTCTTTAATGTGGAAACAGACCGCTTAGACGACAAAGAAGAAAGCGAACAAGTCGAGATGACTTTCCAGGCAGACAATGAAAATGAATACGCTTTGCTGAATGAAAAGGTCAACTATGTCATCCGTAAACTTGCCAAGTGTGGATGGTATATCATTTCTCGTGATCCAAAGACCAATATCGAATATATCTACATCCCCGCTTTCTCGATTCAATTCATAAAGTTGCTCAACGAATTGACAAGTGACACTTCCGCTTATCTTCCTTTGGTACATCAGACTTACTCTGAATTGAAATTGGAAGATGAAAAAGAAGATGACTATATGTATCGTTCGCTTCTTAACGCAAAGAACAACGCAGAATCTTTAGAGATGTCAGTCACCTTGCTTCGTCAACAGATCTGTGTCTTTGGTAATAAACTCACCCAAGTTTTAGATCCTAACGAAGCGTTGAAACAACATTTTGATGAATATCGTGTCGATATTGCCGACCGTTATTATCATCCGATGAAGACGTTCGACTCTTTGGGCTTATATGCACAACCGACCATTGCTATCTTAAATCGTTGGCTTCATTCCGAACGCATTCTTACTCTTTTAGTCAAGGAAGCAAAAAGCGAACCGATCAACCGCGGAAAAGACGCAGCTACTTTGACAACGGAAGTGATCAAGCTCATCCAAGGAATTGTTGATACGTTCTCACATCTGTCAAGCAAATTTAACGAGATTGACCAAGCAAATGCAAACTACACCGAAGCGGTGCAGAAGAAAGTCAATTATTTATCTTCAACCGACAAGACGGTCAAAGGTAAAATTGACCGCGTCATTATGGCGTTGGCGTTAGAAATTAAAAACAACCCCGCTTTGTCTTACGAGGAGCTTCCACTCTTAACAAAGACTAGTGAATCAGTGATGCTTTTCCGTCAGGGCTATTTAGATTCTTTCTCGATGACAATGCCGTTTAAGAGAGGTAAGGTAGAAGAAGTTTATGAACCTTTACCGCTAGACGATGCGCTGTTCCCGGATGAACAAGCTTTGTTGATGAATGAAGTTTTACAAAGAGAAGTCGATCGTTTCTCCGATCGTGCTGTAGAAGACTTCATCAATCGCAACATGGGTGAAAATGACGAAATATTAACTGATCAAATCGATATTCCTGATACAGACAGCCTTGTTCTTACAATCTTTGCTATCCTTAAATCGATGTTGGGTGTTTTGCCCTTTAAAGCGGTAAAGATAGAAGACCGCGTGGAACACGGTGGCTATTATATGCCTTTGTACAAGCTGACCAGGAAGGGAGGAAAAAAGAATGTTTCAAGAAGAGTATGAGAAACTGACTCATGGCGACAAGGCCATGTTCTCTGAAACAGTCAACGACTTGCTCTATCAGTGCTTTATCGTGCGTAAGAGCTATGACCGAAAAACAAAGATGTTCCGCATGGACCCGGGATATTTCTTTATTGAGCGTTACTATTCTCTCTTTGAAGAATATCTCTCCTACATGGATATGCAATTGAGTAAAAATGACGAAGACGGTGTTATTTTTGTCACCTCTGGTGCCGAAAGGAACCATCTCCGTTTTGATCCGACCACCACTTTGGTCGTTTATGCTCTCCGTTCTTACTATGAAGGTGCAATTGAAAAAGCGCCGCAAGAAACAGAAGTTTTGATGACAAGCGGTGCGATGAATTCCTTGGTGAGCGAAATGGGTCTCTCCAATCTTTCCAAGCGTCTCTCGCCGAGCACCATCGCTTCTGCGCTTCGTGTCTTGGACGGTTTTAACATTGTTTCTAAAGCAAACAACACCTATGGTGATCCTAGCTACTCCTTCTTCATCATGCCAACCATTCGTTATGTCATTTCCAGCGAAAAGCTCAATGCGCTTTATGCTTTGCTGACTAGACCGGAAGAAGAGAGCTCTTCTAGTTTATTTGATCAGCAGAAAGGAGCTTAAGGTATGAAATCAATCCAAAAACTCCGTTTGATCAACTGGCATTATTTTTGCAATACGACTACGGATATTAAGAACATCACCTTCCTCACCGGCCCAAACGGAACAGGTAAATCTACGATTATCGACGCCTTGCAAATCATTATCCTGGGTACTACAAGACCAGATAACTTCAACAAGGCGGCAAACGAAAAAGGCCGTTCCGGACGTAACCTCATCTCTTATCTTCGCGGTCAGACCGGCGTGAGAGATGACAACTCTGTCATCGTGTTGCGTGAGGGTACTTTTACCTCCTATATCGCCGTTGAAATTTACGATGATGTCAACGATAAAACTTTTACTATCGGTGCCACTTTTGACGTCGATGCTTCTGATAAAATCGACAAGCATTATTTCTATTTAGATTCCCCGTTCCCGGAAAACAATTTCACCACGGCCGATGTGCAAAAAGGTGCGAAAGTTCATCCGATGAACTACAAAGAACTTTCCGGTTATGTAAGAGAAAATTACAAGGTAAATCACTTCCGTTTCTTCGACACGGATATTGAATATCAAGGCTTTATCCATGAAGCGTTTGGTAACCTTCCGGACAAGTATTTCATGCTTTTTAAAAAGGCAGTATCCTTTGCTCCGATCTCTAACATTTCTTCTTTCATCACCGAATACATCTGTGATGCCGATCTCAATGTCGATATTTCACCGATGCAGAAGAATATCGAACAATACAAGATTTTGGAAGAAGAAGCGAAGAATTTAAAGATAAAAGTTGAAGCCTTAACACAGATTAAAAATATCTTTGAAGAGTACTCTACGGCGGTCAAGCGTGCGGACATGCTCAACTATGTCTCTGCTCGTGTCGGATACGAGGAAAACAAGAAAAAGTTAGATGGATTCAACGAGCGCTTGAAAAAGAGCAACGATCGCTTGATGATCATATCCGATAGCATCGATCGCTTTGATAAGCGTTTAGAAGAGCTCAATTCAGATTTGAACTCTTATAACGCAAAAGTGTTGCAGTCGGACAATTACTCTCTCACCGAGAAATTGATGATGAAGAAAGATGGCGTGATGCGCCAGATCACTTCTATTCAAATGCAGGTGAACAATGTCACAACGGCATTGAGCGACTATGCAAAAGCTTACACTTCTGTCTGCTCTTCTTTTGTCGGTTATTATAAAGACTTTGACGCCTCTCGTTTCGGTGATCGTATCGCCGAGCCATTTGACGAATTGTTAGAGCTTTGTCAGACAGTTGTCTATGAAGCAAACGAAATTTTAAATGGTCTTTCTGAAAGCAATATCGATTTTGAAGCAATCAAGAATTTCCGCGCGGATATGGACGCGTTAAAGAACGCTGCATTTGATGTGAAATCCTTGCTGAACAACGAGTTTTATCAAGCTTCGCAAGAATTACAGACGTTACAAAACGACTTATCTGCTGTCAATCAAGGCAAGAAGCCTTTCGATAAGTTAGGCCCGGTTTATCTCACGATTAAAAACGCCTTAGAAACCGCCTTAAAAGCGCGTCATTCTGACTCCTATGTCAATGTCTTTTGCGATTTAGTCGATGTTAATGATCCGGAGTGGACAATGGCGTTAGAAGCGGTTCTTTACGGACAAAAGTTCAACTTCTTTGTCAATCCTCAATATTATGAAGAAGCCAATAGAATCTTAAAAGAATTGGCTGCGAATTATCATTATTACCACGTTTCTTTAGTCGATACTGCAAGACTTCTTCAGGCTAACATCAAAGCGAACGATGACTCCATCGCTCATTTGATCGACACAAAGGACAAAGGGGCAAGAGTGTATGCCGACTATCTTTTAGGTCGCATTAAGAAGTGCTCTACCTTTGAAGAAGCCCGCAATTCTGGTTCTGGTCTTCTTTCTGACTGCACCGGTTATCGCGGTTTTGCAACTTGGTATCTGAATAAGGACAACGCGCGTGTCTTCTTCTTAGGAACACAGGTTTCTAACAATGCCAAAGCGATTTCTTCCAATGACTACCAAAAGGTCAACAAGAAATATTCTTTGCTTTCTGAAGCTTTGAATAAGATTGCAAATCTACTCTCTTTACAAGTCATGTCAGAAGCAGAGTGTAACGGCTATGAAGGCGACATCAAGCGTTTGGAAAAAATCCCGGAATATCAGGCCGAGATTTTAGAAATCGAACAAGAGATGAAATCTGTTTCTCGCGGCGATATGTCTTCTATCCAAAACAAGATTGAAGAGATTGAAAAAGCGATCCGTGAGATTCAAGAAGAAAGAAGCGCCTTACTGACGGAGCGCGGTCAAATCAAAGCGGAAGTCAACCGTTTGAACTTAGAAGATATTCCTAACGCCCTTGCGAATATCAACGCCTCTAAGACCCAATTAGATGAATTTGATCAAGACATGGTCAATGAATCTTATGAGCCTTTCTTCAGCAAGCTCTTGGATGAACAACATCTCACTTTGGCTCAAATTCGTGTGGAAGCTTATCGTGAATCGTTGCAAAACACCAACAAGATGAACAGCAGCAAGGCTTCTTTGTCTCGCTTGCGCAGCGATTATTGCAATAGATATCATCTCAATTACGATACGCAAAATGGCAAATCGAACGCGGAATTTGAAAAGGAGTTAGACAATATTTCTAAAGTCATGCTCCCGGATTATGAAGAAAAGATCAAAAAGGCGCACGAAGATTCCATCCGTGAGTTCAAAGATGACTTCATCTATAAACTCAGAACAGCGATTGAAACGGTTCGTCTCCAAATCGACGAATTGAACAAAGCGTTAGAAGATTCTCATTTCGGACGCGATTCTTATCAATTCAAGGTTTCTCCGAACAAAGATTATCAAGCTTACTATGATATGATCATGGATCCCTTGTTGTTGCGCGCCGGTGATGCAGAAAACCTTTTCATGGAAAAATATCGCGTCACAATGAATGATTTGTTCAACCTCATCTCCTCTTCTACTTCGGCAACAGGCGAACAAAGAGAACAGATCTTAAGAAACATTCAGACATTTACTACATATACAACTTACATTGTTTTCGACTTGTTGGTCACGCGTGGTATGAGTGATTCCAAGCAGACAATTTCTTTAGGAAGATCTTTCACCTCTCAATCTGGCGGTGAAACACAGACTCCGTTCTACATCGCCATTCTCGCCTCCTTTGCTCAACTTTGCCGTGTCAACAACGCCAAAGATAACAACACGCTTCGCTTGGTTATCTTCGATGAAGCTTTCTCGAAGATGGACTCTGCCCGTATCATGAAATCTACAGACTTGTTGCGTCAATTCGGCTTGCAGGCAATTCTTTCTACACCGAGTGAAAAGTTAAGAGACCTTGTCTCCTATGTCGACTTGATCTTAGTCACGATCCACGACGACAGAAGAAAGAGATCTTACTTGGATACTTATCAGGATAAGAAGAAAGCTCAACGCACCGATCAAACATTGGAAGTTTCTGAAGGGAATGAAGTGGTAGATTCTTCTCCTACGGATTTGGTGAAACAAGAATAAAAAGACTAGGCACAACATTTTGTTGTGCCTTTTTTGAGTGAAATGTAGATTATTATATTTTCATAATGATATTTCTTAATTATAATAATAGTAAGTTTGCAAAAGGAGGCTAATATGCCAAGAAAAGAAGAAATGGTCGCCATCATTTTAGCAGGTGGCAGAGGCACTCGTTTGAAGTCCTTGACAAGTACGCTGGCTAAACCAGCTGTCTTTTTCGGTGGTAAATATCGTATCATCGATTTCCCGTTGAGCAATGTCGCAAATTCGGGAATCAATACTGTCGGTATTGCGACACAATACGAGTCTTCTACTTTGAATAATTATATCGGAAGCGGTAGAAACTGGGGTTTAAATGGAACAGATGCATTGGCTGCAATTCTTCCGCCAAGAGAAACTCCAAGAGGTGCTTCTTGGTATTTGGGTACTGCGGATGCTATTTATCAAAACATCGACTGGTTGGATAAAACTCATTGTGAATATGTCGTAATCCTCTCGGGTGACCACATCTATAAGATGGATTATTCTTCTATGCTTGACTTCCATAAGAAAAACAAAGCGGATGTCTCTATCGCTTGTATTAGAGTTCCGATGGAAGAAGCTTCCCGCTTTGGTATTGTTGTCACAGATAATGAAAACCGCATTGTCGAATTCCAAGAAAAGCCAAAGGAACCTAAGAGCGATTATGCTTCTATGGGTATTTATATCTTCAGTTATCCGCTGTTGAGAAAGAACTTGATTGCGGACGCTAAGAACAAAAAGTCAGAACACGACTTTGGTAAGAATATCCTTCCGACAATGTTAGAAGAAGGAGATCGTCTTTTTGCATATCCTTTCAAAGGATATTGGAAAGATGTCGGAACTGTTCAATCTCTTTGGGAAGCCAATATGGACCTTTTAGATCCAGATTGTGAACTCCGTTTATTCTCTCCGAATTTCAAAGTGTATTCTGCTGACACCGCCTCCCGTCCGCAATATGTAGGAACAAAGGCGACTGTTTCTGATTCTGTCATCAATCAAGGCGCGGTTGTCTTAGGAACGGTCCATCACTCTGTCATTTGCAACGAAGCGGTGATTGAAGAAGGTGCAGTGGTTGAAAACTCTGTTCTCTTACCGGCAGCACATGTTGCAAAAGGCGTTCACGTTTCTTATGCGTTAGTCGGTCCGAAGACCGATATCACCGAAGATCAAATCGGTACTGAAAAAGAAGTTATCCTTGTCGATATGGACAAGATGGAGGAATAGTTATGGCATACAAAGTTTTAGGTCTTGTCGATTGTTTTAACAATCCGGAATTCGGACCGCTCACACAGCACCGCCTTGTCGCGTCCACCTCTTTCTTAGGTCGTTATGCCTTCATTGACTTCCCGCTTTCTAACTTCCTCAATTCCAGCATCAACTCCATCGGTATTCTCTGCCAAAAACATATCCGTTCTTTAAGCGCTCATGTCGGAAACGGAAGAAGCTGGACAACCAACACAAAGATTGGTAATTTCTCAATTCTTTATGATGAACCCAATGTGGGAAACCCCGGCTATAGCACGGATGTTGCCTGTCTTTTTGAAAATATCGCTTTCTTAAAAGAAAACAACCCCGATTATATTGTCATTACCAATCCCTACAATGTCTTTGAATGTGACTTCAAGAAGCTCGTTGAAGATCACGTTGCCTCGGGCTCTCGTATTTCTCTTCTTTACCACCATGTAGAAAGCGGTTTGAAAACCTCTTTTAGAAACCAAAAAATCGTAACTGTCTCTCCCCGTGACAAAATCACGCACATCGAATCGAACAAGGGGGACCTCGACGAAGGAGATGTCTCTTTAGGAACCATCATCATGGATTATCCGATGTTAGAATCCTTGATGGAATATGCGGCGGGAACAAGCGCGTTTTTCAACATCTCTGATGTTTTGACTTATCTTTCTGCTAGCGTCTTAATCCGCGCTGTGAAATTTGACGGTTTTGTCCGCTGCTATGATTCTCTTACGCACTATTTAAGCTACTCTTTAGAGATGCTTCAAAAGAAGCCTTTTAAAGCGTTGTTCAACGATGATTGGCCGATTCATACAAAGACTTATGATACACCGCCTACCATTTATAAATCTGATGCCCAAGTCACCAATTCTTATATTGCAAACGGTTGTGTTATCGAAGGTACTGTCGAAAGTTCTATCTTAGGACGTAACGCCAAAGTTCATATGGGTGCCTTGGTGAAAAATAGTATCATCGGTTCGGGTGTCATCATCGGTGAAGATACGGTTTTAGAAAATGTCATTGTCGATAGAAATGCTTCGGTCATTCATGTCAAAGAGATCCGCGGCACTGTTGACAATCCTGTTTATATCGCCAGAGGAGAAGTGGTCTAATGAAAATTTTACTGGTTACTAGCGAAGCGATTCCTTATGCAAAAAGCGGTGGCTTAGGCGATTTTATCGCCTCTTATTCCGCAGCTTTAAAAGAGCTTGGAGAAGACGTTTCTGTCATCATGCCGTTATATAAAGTCATCCGCGATCGTCATCCTGAGGTCTTAAATGACTTCGTGGAAGAATTCAGCTTCAATATGTCTTGGCGCACGCAAGGATGTGGCATTTTCCATGCTGTTTATAAAGGTGTTAATTTTTATTTCACAGCTATGGATCGCTTTGATCGTGACAATATGTATGGTTATGGTGATGATAACGAAAGATTTGCATGCTTTGTGATGGCGGTCAATACCTTCATCACGCGCCACAATGATTTTGATGTTGTTCACTGCAACGATTGGCAAACAGGTGTTTTGCCTTTGTTGTTGACTTATAACTCTCGTCCGATCAAGACTGTCTTTACGATTCACAATCCCGCCTATCAAGGTTGGGCGAAAAAGTGGGATCTTTCTGAATACTTCAATCTCTCCACAGGTTACTTTGATTCTGGCTATGTTCGCTTAGGAGATTCCTTTAACTATTTAAAGACGGGCATTATGTCTGCCGATAAAATCAACACGGTTTCACGTACACATGCGAAAGAATTGATCAACGATCACTCTAGCTTCGGCGGTATCGGTGCGATTATTGACTGGTGCAGACACAATGATTTTTCCGGTATTGTCAACGGCTTAGATCAAGCTGCTTGGGATCCTTCCACGGATAAAGCGTTAGCTAAGAATTACGATATGTATTCTTATAAAGAAGGAAAGAAGGAAAACAAGAAAGCAATCTTCCGCGCTTTGGGCATGGATGAAAATTTCAACGGTCCACTCTTTTCAGCAATCACCCGTCTTTCTTCTCAAAAAGGTGTGGAAAGAATAATGGACATCTTCCCGCATCTTGCCGACCACAACGCCAAGATGATTGTCATTGGTACTGGAGAGATGGAAGATCAGTTCCTCTACACTTCCTTGAATTATCCAAATGTCTATTTTGTTAAGCGCTATGATGAAAAACTCGCTCATTTGCTTTATGCGGCAAGTGACTTCTTCCTCATGCCAAGCTATTTTGAACCCTGTGGTACATCTCAGTTGATTTCTATGCGTTATGGTACGCTTCCTATTGTCTCTAACGCCGGCGGTTTAAATGACACAGTGAAAGATATTTATGTCGGACAAGAAGCAACCGGATTTGTCTTTAGAAACGATGACTACTTCGGATGTGTCAATTGCTTCTATCAAGCGTGTTCCCTCTATTATGGCCAGCGTTTAGATCAGATGATTTTAAACGGCATGAAGGGTGATTATTCTTGGAAAAATAGCGCAAAAGAGTACCTAGAACTCTACAAGAGCATCGATTGGAAGTAAATAACATCTATTATTTACTATTTGATGTTTACTTTATGGTGAAAGAATATTATAATAAACCTTGCGTTTAACGCTTTATATTGAAATTATCAGAAACGGAGGATACGAATATGGCAGTACCGACTAGAAGAAGAGGCGCCGCTAAGCAGGGCATGGTGAGACAGCACACTGCTTTAAAGGCCACTCAGACTGTTACTTGTCCAAATTGTGGTGCAGCTATTAAGCCCCACCATGTTTGCCCGAAATGCGGTTATTACAACGGCAAGAAGGTCATGGACGTCAAAGAAGCTGAATAAGCTTTCCTTGGTCCGTAGAGAAAAAAAGATAAAGCCCACAAGAAGTGGGCTTTTTCCGATTTGGAGGAATTTATGACATATTTAGAAAAAATTACTTATTTGACTGGTAACTTTATTCAACTCTCTCAATTTGTATTAAAGAATGCCTATCGCCTGGTTTCGTTAATAGAAGCAAAAGAACAGGAGACAGTTTATACCAAAAACTCCACGGGTAGTCTTGTGGCGGCGGAAACAAAAGCGGATTCCATGGTGAGAGAGAACACCTTTTTAGGAAGCGAGGAAATTCTTTTGAAACTTCAAAATAAAGGTCTGTCTGAAAAGTTGTTAAAGGAGATCTCTTTTGTTGCTAAAAAGAGAGATTACGTTGTCTCTCGCTTCTATTTAGACAATGCAAAAGAGATTGCTACTGAGGAAATCGCTGTTTACAACAGCAAGATCAACGAGTTACAAGAGTATTGTGATAAGGCGATGGAAACCAATCAACATCTCGCCAAAGAATGCGATAAGCTTTATCGCTAAATTAAGAGAAAACGCAAGTCAATTTTAGTATAATAATATTGGGAGATTACGATGAACGATTTCACGACTGAACTTTTGACCTTAGAAGAAATCTTGGTACAACATAATTCTTTAAAAGCTGCATATTTCCATGCAAAAGTGAACGCGCGTCTTTCTGAATCGAGCTTGCGCCTTTTAAAAGAACGCCTGATTGTCATTTTGAGACATTATCAATCTTTGTCTTTTGAATGTCTCAATTTATTTTCTAAGTATGAAAAAAACAGCAAAGAATTTTTGCTTAACCTCATCGTATTAGCTATTCTTCGCTATGAAAAAAACAGCGATGCCGAAGCGGTGATGCAGGCTTATCGTGAAACAATGTCTCAACTGCGTTTATCGATGGACTTTAACGGCGGAAAAGAATTGCTTTTAAACGCGTGCAAAGCGCCTTTTGTCATTCCCGACGAAATAAAAAAAGCACCCGTTGTTTATAACTCGCTGGTGTTAGAAATTCCCGATTTTCTCTTGCGCAGTCTCTCCGAGGATTTTGGAAATACAGACGCGTTAAGTATCGCACTATCTTTACATGGCAATTGCAGTCATTATCTTGTAAAGACAAACAAGGAGGATTCTTCCTTGTTAAAAGAAGAAGGCTTAGAGCCTATTCATCTTTCTGCACAGAATGTTTTATATAAAGTAAATAAAAATTTCAGTTCTCAGGATAAGAAGGAAAAAGGTTTGTTGCCGATTTCTTATTTAGAAGCATGTGCTTTAAATAGGGTCAATCTTCCTTCTATCGCTCCGAATGTTTTAATTTGTAATAGTAAGAGCACTTCTCTATATCGCTATCTTTCTGCATGCGTTTCTTCTAGTTATGATGGAAAAGTCGTGCCTGTCTTTGATTCTTCTCTTTCTTATCGCCTTTGTATGGATGCGGTGAAAAAGGAAAAAATCACAAATGTCTATCCTCTTTTAGCTAAGAGTAATCTGATGAAAACTTATTTATCTTTTGATGAGTTTGATCTTGTAGTCTCTTGCAGTGATGACTCGAAAACAGGTATGGCAAGACGTTATGTCGAAATTCTCCCATCCCTTTCCTCAAAAGAATTTTTTAAACCGAATCAAAAGCAGGAAGAAGAATTACAAGACGCATCCCTCTTTGTCAAAGAAGGAGGTTACTTGCTCTTTATCTCGTATGTTCTGAATAAGAGAGAGAATGTTGACGTGGTTGCAAAATTCTTAAAGGAAAATAAGAAATTTGCATTGCAGAATCAAGAATTCCTCTTCCCAGATAAAACAGAACAAGAGGGCGGTTATTACGCACTGTTAAGGAGAACAGCATGACAAGCATTTATTCTTACTCATTGGAAGATCTTACCAAGATCATGCAAGCGATGGGACAAAGCGCATATCGCAGCAAACAAATTTTCACATGGCTTTATAAGAAAAGAGTTCGCTCTTTTGATGAAATGAGTGATATCTCAGCATCTTTCCGCGAAGAATTAAAAAAGAATTTTGATTTTTCGCTTCCGCAAATTGATGTCATGGAAAAGAGCAAAGATGGCACGGTAAAATGTTTGTTCAAGTTAAAAGACGGCGAAAAAGTGGAAGCTGTCTTGATGCATTATGTCTATGGTTATTCCGTGTGTGTCTCTTCGCAGGTGGGGTGCAATATGTCTTGCGCGTTCTGCGCTTCTGGTTTATTGAAAAAGAAAAGAAATTTAACACCAGATGAGATGTTAGGACAAGTCATTGCTTTCGATCAAATGTTGCGCGATCAAGATGAAAGTCTTCATGTCACTCATTGTGTCGTCATGGGAACGGGTGAACCGTTTGACAATTATGATAACGTATTATCTTTTGTTCGCATTTTGAATTGTCAATTCGGTATGGATATCGGCGCTCGACATATTACCATTTCAACCTGTGGTGTTGTCCCTTCCATCCTTCGCTTTGGTAAAGAAGGACTCCAGGTGAATCTTGCTATTTCTTTGCACGCTCCTACCAATGAGTTACGCGATCAACTGATGCCTATCAACAAAGCATATCCTTTGGAAAAACTCATTCCTAGCATTGTACAATATGGTAAGGATTCTGGAGGAAGAAGAGTCACTTTTGAATATATCTTAATCAAAGGGGTCAACGACTCCTTAGAATGTGCTAAAAAGCTCCAGCTTCTCATCGCTCCTACCTTTGGATATGTCAATTTAATTCCCTATAATCCGGTGATGGAAAACGGCTTTGAGCGATCCCCAGATGAAAATGTATCTCTGTTCCACGGATATCTTCTCTCCAAGAAAGTCAAAGCGACTGTTCGCAAAGAGTTTGGCAGTGACATCGATGCAGCTTGCGGTCAATTGAGGGCAAAGTATGATAAAAACAAATGAAGAATTGAAGGGTGAAATCTTCGCTGATAGCAATATCGGTTTAAAGAGAAAAAACAACGAAGATATCGCATATTGTGCAAAGAGCCAATATGGTATTTTACTTTGTGTCGCTGACGGTATGGGCGGATATAGAAGAGGAGAGGTGGCTTCTAAGATTGTCGTCGATTCTCTTTCCGTTCCTTTTTCAATGGCCCGTTCTTCTTTTAATGTTCGTAAGGCGAGACATTTCTTAATTCAGCATTCAAAAGAAGCAAACGAACAAATTTATCAGTTCTCTGTCTCTGATGAAGATTATCAAAATATGGGTACGACAGAAGCGACAGCTTTTGTTACAAATAATGGAACGGAAGTGTTTTCTGTTGGCGATTCTCGTGTTTATGCTTTTTCTAAAAAAACTGGCCTAACTCAGATCACCAAAGATCAAAGCTATGTTCAGATGCTTTTTGAAACCGGTAGAATTAATCGAACTGAAATGAAAACACATCCGCAAAGAAACATACTTACGAACGCTATCGGTTTAAACGCTTCTTTGACTAATTATGAAAATTTTACCATTAGCAACGACAGCTATGACAGTCTTCTTCTTTGCACCGATGGTCTTTATAACATGGTATCGGATCAAACGATAGCCAGCGTTTTAGAAAACGGTTTAACGGTCGAAGAAAAATGTCATCGTCTGATTCAAATCGCATTAGAAAATGGCGGAATTGATAATATTGCCGTCGTCATCATGGAGAAGTGATAGTTATGTTTGAAGCGCTGAAAACAAATGAGATCATCGATGATCGTTATAAGATTATCGAAAATTTAGGCGAAGGCGGCATGGCTATTGTCTATAAGGCTCATGATTTGATCACTGATCGCGATGTCGCTGTTAAGATGATGCGCCCAGAGACCGCTGCCAATAAAGTCAATCTCAACCGCTTTGAACGCGAAGCGAGAGCGGCTGCATCTTTGAATCATCCGAATATTGTCAAAGTGGTGAACGTTGGTACATTTAATGGTTTGCCTTATATGGTCAACGAATTTGTCAATGGACAAAATTTGAGACAAATTTTAGATATTCGCGGAAAATTTACTTTTATGGAATCGTGCGATATTATGTTTCAACTTTGTTCGGCGGTGATTTATGCACATGATCACGGCGTTATTCATCGTGATATCAAGCCACAAAATATCTTTTTAACGAATGCAGGAACAATTAAGTTGGGCGATTTTGGCATTGCGACTTTTCAAGATTCTGCACAGGTTACCCGTTCTGATGTAGTCGTTGGATCTGTTCACTATATTGCTCCAGAGGTTGCACAAAATTCTATCGCCTCTGCAAAAAGTGATATGTATTCTATGGGCATTACCTTTTTTGAATTGATCACGGGTCGTGTTCCTTTCGATGCAGATTCTCCGGTGAAAGTGGTCTTGATGCAAATCAATGAAAAGTTCCCGAACATCAAAAAGTATAACCCGAAGACTCCCGACGCGATTGAGGCGATTATTTATCGCTGTGTGAGCAAGAATCCAAAGGATCGTTATCCGACAATTGAAACGATGCAAAAAGATATCGAGCGCATCATTAAAAATCCGGATTTGCTGACAAAGAAGCGCTCGGCGATGTATAATTTCTTCCATCCTACTTCTGCACAGAATCAAGAAAGAAGAGAGGATAAGAAAAGAAAGAAAGCGTTGAAAGAAGCAGCAAAACAAGCAAAGAGAGAAGAAAAGAGAAACAATGGAAGATAAAGAATATTTGGTATTATCTTCATCGAGTAACGGATATCAATTATATGATTTAGGAGATGGCTCCATCAGCTTGCATCCGCACCGTGGAAAAATAACGTTTTCCGATGAAAAAATCACCATTGGTGATCATGTACAATTAGATGAACAAGGCTTTATTTCAAAAATTTGTCCAAGAAACAACTTTTTAAAGAGGCCTAGACTTTCAAATGTTGATTCTGTCTTTGTCATCGTTTCTTGTGTCCAACCGGACTTCAGCAGCTATCTCTTGGATAAGTTTTTATCTCTCATCAATTATTCGAAGATTAAAGCCAGTGTTGTTTTAACAAAGTTCGACTTAGTTAAGGGCGCTAAAAAGCAAAAAGCACTTGTTGAGCGCTTGAACTCTTATCAAGAGATTGGTTACGAAGTCTATTTTGTCAATGCGCATGATAAAGATGCTTTTGATTTTCCGAAATTAAGAGAAGATATCAAAGGAAAAACAGTGGCCTTTGTCGGT
This sequence comes from uncultured Mollicutes bacterium, assembly GCA_900539865.1. Taxonomy (GTDB): domain Bacteria; phylum Bacillota_I; class Bacilli_A; order RFN20; family CAG-288; genus Enterosoma. Next base: position 60,316 of record UQDS01000004.1, read on the forward strand.
CAAACAGGCGTTGGAAAATCATCGTTACTCAATTCGATCGACGACAATTTCTCACGCAAAGTCGACTCCCTTTACGTCAATTCGGGAAGAGGTCGTCATACGACAAAAGAGGTGATTCTCTTACCCTATGAGAATGGTTTTCTCTTTGATACTCCCGGCTTTTCCGCTTTGGAGTTGACTGAGTTAAAAAGAATTGATTTGGCAACTTGTTTTCCAGGGTATGATAAATACATCGGAAAGTGTTATTTTACCGATTGTCTTCATGTTCCTACCAGCAAAGGTTGTTCTGTTTTAGATGACATTGGAAGAACACTCAATGAAGAATCTTACGAGAATTATTTAAGAATATCGGAAGAAGTAAAGGAGAACGAAAAATGGAAAAAGAAACTGTAATCCGTCCCTCATTGCTTTCTGCTGATTTCCTTCATTTACAAAAGGATATTGAAGAGATGATTGCTTGCCACATCACCCATTGTCACTTTGATGTCATGGATGGATCTTTTGTGGAAAATATCTCTTTTGGTAAGACAATCTTCGATGCGGTTAAGCCATTTCAAGATCAAATTATATTCGACGTGCACCTGATGACCTTGGATCCGTTGCGCCAAGTGGAAAATTTTGCTTCTTATGGCGCAAAAGAAATCTCTTTTCACTTCGAAGTGATGACGCTTGGTGACATCGTTAAGATCAAAGAGTTTAGAGATAAATATCCTGAGGTGAAATTAGGTTTGGCCTTTTCGCCTGAAACAGCGGTGGAAGAGCTTTATCAAATATTACCGCTCTTTGATTTTGTCTTAGTTATGTCTGTTGTCCCCGGAAAAGGAGGACAAGCTTTCTTAGAAGAAAGCAAAGAAAAAATCGAAAAGCTCGTTGCTTTCCGTAAAGAACACCGTCTTTCCTATCAAATTGGTGTCGATGGTGGCATCAACGAAAAGACGGGTCCTTTATGTCTTTCCTTAGGGGCAGATTATCTTGTTGCTGGTTCTTACTACTTTAAGAGCGCGGATAAAAAAGAAGCGCTGAAAAAGATACATTAAATTCGGAGGTGCGCTATGTTTTATTCCATATCATTTGGTTTTATAATTATTGGCTTGATCATGTTGATTGGCTACTTTATCGTCCTTTTGTTATCAAATTCTTCACATAAAGGAGAAGAAAAGAACCATCTTCGCAATTCCTTTTCGTATCAGTATTATACAAATTGCAGCATTTCAACGCGCGTTTTGCTTTATGCGTTGTTGATAGCGGGAACGGTCTTTGTTTCGCTGGGTGAAGCTTTCTATTTCTCAAGTAATGAGTTTTCTTTCTATCAGTTGTTCTTAGCTATTCTCTTCCCAGCATCTTTGATTCTATTGACATTATCTAATTTGTTATCACTTGGTCAGTACAAAGTAAAATTGTTCTTTTCCCTTTCTTCGTTTATCGCGTTTTCCTTTGGATCTATCGCATACGTATTGCTTCCTTTTGTCAAAGGTTTGGCCTTGAATCGTGAGTTCTATTTTGCACCGATTGCCATTATCATCTGTGTTATCGGTGTGATTTGTTTCCTCTCTTTCTTCAATCCCAAATTAGCTTCCTGGGCAAAGATGGAAAGAAGAGAAGAAAACGGTCAAACCTATTACGTGAAACCGAAAGTAAATTTCTTGGCTTTATATGAGTGGGTTTATCTTATATTGATGATTGTGGTTGGAGCTTTATTCTTCATCAACTTGATTCTGAAGGCAGATGCTGTAATTTAATCTCAAACATCACACCTTCTTTTCTTACACTTTGGATGACATTATGGACTGGCATTTCTATTTGCCGGTCCATATTTACATTTTAAGTTGTTATCTCTATAATAATAGGGCTTAAATAAGGCTGTTTTAATTCAAAATGTTTTATGATCTTCTTTTAAAGACACCGTTAAAAAAGGTGGTGACATCCATCGATTGTTTTTATTCCTCTTATATTTATATGGGCATTGTTGCCGCTTTGGTTTTTTTGAGTAGCGTTTTTTCTTTTGAAATTCCTTTTTATTATTCCGTCGCTCTTCTTGCTGGTGTGATTCCAACGTTGCTTTGTCACGATGACACTGCTGCATTACCACCTCTTATTCTTTGCTATTACTCCTTGTCCAAAGCTTCGTATATTACTGACAGAAATGATCCGAGCTTTATTTTTTCACCGCAAAACCTGGTCCATTTTTCCTGGATTTCCGGAATTATTATCGTCTGTTTCCTCACGCGATTTATTTACAATCTCGTTGCGAAAAAAACGCATGCTCCTCGTTCTTTATTTTATACTTTTCTCCCCTATCTTCTGATGTTATGTATCGCCGGTTTCACCTTTGAGAAACATCAAATCAAAGATTATTATTACGGTATGGGTGTTGCCGCCTCTTACTTATTACCCTTCTTTGTAACTACTTTTTTAGTCGATCATGAGAAGATAAAAAAAGACTATCTTTTTGCACTCTTGACAAGCTCTTGTCTCGTTTTGACACTGCAGACAGCATACTGTGTCTTTTCTAACTTAGATGTCATATCACAAACAGGATTTACAGGTGATATTTTCTGCTTGGGTTGGGGAATCAAGAACAATCTCGGCGGCATGTTAGTGATGTCTATGGCAGGCCCGATTTACTTTATCATCAAACAAAAACACACTGCTCTCTTCTTGATTCTCAATTTCCTTGTCTATGGATGTGTGATTCTCACGCTCTCTCGCAACGCTTTATTGGTAGGAACACTTGTTGAAATCATCTTTGCTATTTATGTATTTGTTGCTGTCCGCCCTCTAAGAAAAGTCATTCTTTCTATTTACGGAACCTTTGCTCTTTGTGCCATTATCATCATCTGTATACCAGATCTTTTAAAGAAAATTTCACCGATGGCTTATGACTTGTTCTACAATTTCTCTTGGAGCATGTTGTTAAACGGGCGAGAAAATCTCTACATGTTTGGTTTCCAAAGCTTTTTAAAACAACCTGTATTTGGAACTGGTTATTACCACATCGAAGAGTTTACGGGTCCGATGTACACCTCTAGAGCCTTCCCTTTCCGCTATCATAATACGCTGGTTCAGCTTTTAGCTTCTACAGGAAGTATCGGCCTTATCGCTTATGTGATTCACCGCGTGGATACAGTCTATCAATGCCTTCGCCAAACAAATAAAGCAAAGCTATCTATTCTTTTGACGATTTTTGCCTTTGGAGTGTTAAGCCTTGGCGATTGTCATCCTTTCAATATAGGCCCTGCAATCTTTATGGCAATTGTCTACGGATTTTTAGACAATGCAAACAGCACAAAGAAAAAGCCGGAAGAATTGTTGACCAAAGGATTAGAATCAGAAATCAATTAAAAAACTGTTGTATTCTTTTATAAATACAACAGTTTTTATTTTGAAAATAAAACAACAAAAAAAGATAGCTTTCGCCATCTTTATTTGCGTTTATATTACAGAAAAAGGTTACTTGCTTTCAGCAACAGAAACTCCGGCGTCAGCCTTAGCATTCTTTCTGATGGCGCGTAAGCCAGCAGCGGAAACTTTGATTTTCTGCTTCTTGCCATCAACAATGATGGTGGTAGTCTGCATATTGACGTTCCATTTTCTGCAGGTATGTCTCATAGAATGGGAAACATTCTTACCGGACATCGGCTTCTTTCCTGTAACAGGGCATGTTCTGGACATAACAGTAACCTCCTATATTAAGCACAGCAAAACCAGGTTGGTGAAAAATCGTGCTTATTAATAGTAACACATGTTGAAGTGATTTACAACCAAAATTTTAGTTTCTGCATCAATTGATATGTTTTATTTGTCCTTATATAAATAGGAAGAGAATATTCCTTTTATGCTCGCGGAGATTTCTATTGCTTGCAAGTTGAATGAAAATTGCGCGAAACGAGCAAGAAAACACGAATATAATGCATAAATATACCGTTACGCCCTTTAAAATGCTCAAATTGTGTAAAAAGTATTGCAATGTAATGCGCAAAACGTTTATAATGTTGTCAACTGAAAAGGAGGAAATTTCTATGGATAAAGAAATGGAAAAACAGTTAGCTAGCGACCAGTTAGCCAAGCTCATCCGTGAGACCAGAAAGGTTCAGGAAGTTTATGCTACCTATACACAAGAACAGGTAGATGCCATTTTTAAAGCTGCTGCAATTGCTGCAAATAAAGCTCGTATTCCGCTTGCGATGGAAGCGGTGAACGAAACTGGCATGGGTGTCTTGGAAGATAAGGTCATCAAAAACCACTATGCTGCCGAATATATTTACAATAAATATCGCAATGCCGTCACTTGCGGTGTCATTGAAAGCGACCAAGATGCCGGTTATGAACGCATTGCGGAACCTTTAGGTATTTTAGCTGGTATTGTTCCGACAACTAACCCTACATCCACAGTTATTTTCAAAGCCTTATTGGCTTTAAAAACTAGAAACGCCATCATCTTCTCTCCTCATCCGAGAGCGGCAAAATGCACCATTCACGCTGCGAGCATCATTTTAGAAGCCGCTGTGAAAGCGGGTGCTCCTGAAGGCATTATCTCTTGGATTGAAAAACCGTCCATTGAACTTTCTTCCCAATTGATGAAATCTTGTGATTGTATCTTAGCCACCGGTGGTCCTGGTATGGTCACTGCTGCTTATTCTTCCGGCAAACCGGCGATTGGTGTCGGCCCGGGTAACGCTCCTGTCATCATTGATACCACTGCCGATATCAAGATGGCTGTCAGTTCTATCATTCACTCTAAGACATTTGACAATGGTATGATCTGTGCCTCTGAGAACTCTTTGATTGCTGTCAAAGATGTTTATGCAGAACTCAAGAAGGAATTGATCTACAGAGGTTGTCATTTCCTTTCGAAACACGAATTAGACTTGGTTAGACACACCATTTTAGTCAATGGTGCTATCAATGCTAAAATCGTCGGTCAGAAAGCTTGCACTATTGCAAAGATGGCTGGTTTTGAAGTTCCGGAAGAGACAAAAGTTTTAGTCGGTGAAGTGACTTCTGTCGAACCGACAGAAGAATTTGCTCACGAAAAACTCTCTCCTGTCCTCGCCTTATATAAGGCCGAAGATTTTGAAACTGCACTTGATATGGCTGACAAATTGGTCAGAGATGGCGGCTTTGGTCACACTGCAGATATTTACGCAGATGAGGCTTTAGGCAAAGATCATATCGATGCGTTCAAGCTCCGTATGAAGGCGTGTCGTATTTTGATCAATACTCCTTCTGCTTTAGGCGGCATTGGTGATATCTATAACTTCCGCATTCGTCCGTCCTTAACTTTAGGATGCGGTTCTTGGGGTGGAAACTCTGTTTCCGATAACGTTGGTGTTGAGCAGCTTCTCAATATCAAAACAGTAGCAAAAAGGAGAGAAAATATGCTTTGGTTCCGTACACCCAGCAAGATTTATTTCAAGCCCGGTTGTCTTCCGACCGCTTTAGCTGAGTTGAAAGAAGTTTACAACAAAAAGAGAGTCTTATTGGTCACTGACCATTATTTATATGAATCTGGTATGTCGAATAAGGTTTCTGATGCATTGAGAGACCTCGGCATCAATTGTGAAGTCTTCTCTGATGTCCAAAGCGATCCGACTTTGGCTTGTGCAAAAGAAGGCGCTCGCCTTGCTTCCATCATCAAACCGGATGTCATCATCGCATTAGGCGGTGGTTCTCCGATGGATGCTGCAAAGATTATTTGGCTCTTATATGAACATCCCGAATGCGACTTTGCTGATTTAGCAATGGACTTTATGGATATTCGAAAGAGAGTTGTAACGTTCCCTCATTTGGGTGAAAAGGCGATGTTTGTCTGTATCCCTACTTCTGCAGGAACCGGTTCTGAAGTGACTCCTTTTGCCATCATCACCGATGAAAAGGATGGCACTAAGTATCCTATTGCCGATTATGAACTCTTGCCGAACAGGGCAATTGTTGACTCTGACTTGATGCTCAACATTCCTAAGGGTCTTACAAGAGCTTCTGGTATCGATGCTCTTACCCACTGCATGGAAGCTTATGTTTCTATGATGGCCACACCATTTACCGATGGTATTTGCAAGGAAGCAATCAAAGAAATCTTTGACTATTTGCCTCGTTGCTATCATAATGGAAGCAAGGATCCGGAAGCGAGAGAACATATGGCTCACGCAGCGACTATGGCTGGTATTGCTTTTGCTAACGCCTTCTTAGGCATTGACCACTCTTGCGGTCATAAGCTTGGTGCATATCACCATCTCCCGCATGGTTATTGTGTCTCCTTGATGTTGGATCACGTCATGCGTTTCAACGCCGGTGAAAAACCGACGAAGATGGGAACCTTCCCGCAGTATAAATATCCTCACACCTTACATCGCTATGCCGAAATTGCAGATATGCTTCAGGTCGGCGGAAAGAGCGACGAAGAGAAATTAGAGCTTCTTATCGAAAAGATCGATTCTCTTAAGAGAGATATCGAACTCCCGATGTCCATCAAAGAAGCTGGGGTCCAGGAAGAAGCATTCTTAGAAACTCTTGATGAAATGGCAGTTGCTGCATTCAATGACCAGTGCACCGGAACGAACCCGAGATATCCGTTGATTGCTGAAATTAAACAGTTATATCTCAACGCCTATTACGGTAAGAAGAACTAAGCAAAAAGGAGCGTAGAATCATGGAAGAAAAAGAATTAGGAAAGTATCTTTTAACAAGAAACAACAAAAAAATCTATGTGAAAGATAAGGTGATCACAAAAGTGTTTGATCACAACCATTACACCTATTCGGATGTTTTAAAAGAAGCGATGAACCAGGAATATGCCGCGGAGCTTGGCTTCAATGTAGCTGAACTTTATTCTGTCTTTAAAGTCGGTGAAGATTATGCGATTTCTTCTCGTAAGGTGGAAGGTAAAACTTTTGCAGAATTGATCGCTGAAAATCCCTCGGAGAAAAAGAAGTATATTCAGAAGTTAGTGAAGATTCAAATGATGATTCTCTCTCAACTCTCTTCCAATTTAAAGCTTCCTAAGTTGAAAGATAAACTTAACTCCTACATTGCAGAGTCTGGCTTAGATGCTGTCACTCGCTATGAACTTCAGGTTCGTTTAGAGAAAATGCCGAATCATTATAAGATTTGCCACGGTGATATTTGCTTAGACAATCTTATGTTGGAGGGAGATAAAGTTTATATTCTCGACTGGGCTCACGCCGCGCGTGGTAATGCTACCGCCGATGCAGCAATGACTTACCTTCTTTTCCTCTTAGAAGAAGATGAAGCTGGTGCAAAGATGTATGTCAAAGAATTTTGCAAAGAATATGGCGTTGATCTTTCTTACATCAACGAATGGATTTCTGTCGTCTCTGCTTCGAAAATCAAAACTTGCAAAGACGAGAAAAAGAAAGAACTTCTTCTCCGCAATATCAATGTTGTCGAATATTAATTCGTCAGTGTTGATCTCTTGTATAAATTAAAATAAATAGTGCCTGTATATACAGGCACTATTTTTATGGAAACACAGGGAAAAAATAAGAAGTTTACTTCTTTGTCTAGACATTCCCATATGTTTCATATATGCTCATACTTAGTGTTAATAAAGGAGTGTCAAATGAAATCAGTTATTTTGGAAAATTATTTCCGAATTTCCGTTTTATCTGAAGATGTCGTCCGAATTGAATTTGATCGCAAGGGTAAATTTGAAGATAGAAACACTTTCTTCGTTCCCCATAGAGATCTATATGAAGGTGCTCTTTATCAAGTAGAGGAAAGACAGGATGAGACAATCATCTGTGTTTCTCAATGGAAAATCCATGTGAAAAAGGGTATCGCTTCCTTAAAAGCTATCTCTGTGGAAGGTGATGAAGTTTATCCATACAAGAAAACAGAAAACACAGGTGAACTTCCTAAAGTGGAAAAGACACCTGAATTTTACTTCTTCATGGATTCGCCGCAGATGATTTTACCAAAACACGGTTATTCAAAAGAGAGCATTGAACGTGGCGAACAATATGAAATCAATGAAAACGCTCAGGATTTATATATCTTAAAGTGTGATAAAGACCATCGTAAACTCAGAAGTCTTTATGTGGAGCTCACCGGTAGAAACGAACTTGTGTCCTTATCTGTGTTAGGAAGCTGGAACTCGAAATATTTTGTTTATTGTGAAGATACTGCCAAAGAGCTCATCGAAACCTATGAAGCGAAGAAAGTACCGCTAGACTATATGGTTATCGATACTGACTGGAGAGAAGTTACTTCTCACAACGGTATGGGCTATGATATCAACACGGAATTATTCCCGGATATGCGACGCTTCCTCAACTTTGCTCACGATCACCATGTCAATATCATCTTCAACGATCATCCGGAACCAGTAAAAGAAGCTGTCAATTGTTTGGATCCAAAAGAGATCAGCTATCGTGAAGAAAAGCTCAAGAGTTTGTTATCCCTCGGTTTAGATGCTTGGTGGTACGACAGAAACTGGATCACCAAGTTGATTTCACCCACTTCAAAAATCGCCCCCGAAACAATGGGTATGTATATTTTTAACGATGTGACAAGAACACATCATGAATCCTTGAGTAAGAGTGATAAGAACATCTTAAGAGATGACATGATGTCTAATATCAACGAGATTGAAAACGGTCGTTATGATCATATCAAAGATAGTGCATCCCACCGCTATGGCGTGGAATGGACTGGTGATATTGAATCTACAGAATCGGCGTTGAGACAAGAAGTCGCCTCTTTGATCAAATGCTCTAATAGCTGCATTCCTTATGCAAGTGCAGATATCGGCGGTCATATCGGTAATCCGGATAAAGATCTTTATATCCGCTGGATGATGTTTGGCGCCTTCTCACCAATCATGAGACCGCATTGTACAAACTGTGTCGCTAAATTCCGTGAACCCTGGAATTATGATGAAGAGACAGTGGATATTGTCCGCGCTTATTTGGATATGCGTTATCATTTGCTTCCTTTATATTATGCAAGAGCATATCAGTCTTATCTCAATGGTGAAGCGATTTTCACTTCTCTTTCTTATCAGTATCCTGACGATGCAAAAACTTATGATATTGAAGACAGCTATATGTTGGGAAAAGATATCCTTATCTCTCCTACGACTTCTTTGGATTATAGGAGAATTCACAGAAATAATTATGTTGGAAAAGTCCACGTAGATTATTATCACGGAAAGGATTTTGAAGGGGATATCATCGCAAGTGAAGAGCTTGATTGTATTGATCTTCACATCGAAGATAGAGAAGATAGAACCGCTCATAAGGATGTTCCTAAGACAAACTTCTGTGCCCGTTATCAGTTTAAGCTTCGCTTTGGTAATGATGTCATCTTAATGCCGAGCAATGATGATGGTATTCGTGTTTTTGTCGATGGTAAATTGCTTTATGAAGACTGGAATTGTCACGCCCCAACTCCAGTTTATGCGGGTGTTATCACAGGTGGTGTCACTCATGAAATCGTCATTGAATACTTCCAGGCTGAGGGTAGACAGGTCTTAGAATTATATGTTGCTAAGAACATGAAAGAAGGAACTCGTTCCATCTACCTTCCGAAAGGAGAATGGATATCTGTCTTTGATGGAAAGATTTATCAAGGAAACAAGACAATCCATCGCGGTTTTGATAACAATAAACTCCCTCTCTTTGTTCGCCTTGGCTCTTTGATTCCTCTTGCGAAAACCGCCCAAAATACAAAGGTTCAAAATTGGGATCGCTTGGTCTACGATTATTACCCGAGCAAAGAAGCAAGAGATGATTTCTTCCTCTATGAAGATGATACAATGACAAAAAATTACCAAAAAGGTGAGTTCCGCGTCTCTAATTATCACGCTAGTTTCGACGCAGAAGATAACGCTTTTGTCATTCAATTAGAAAAAGGAAACGGAACTTTCAAAGGCAAAAAGTGCTTCAAAGAAAGAAAGGTTGCCCTTCGTTATCATTTTCTTCCTGGTGTGGAAAATATCAAGGAAGTCACTGTTAACGGTGAAGCAGTTGAATTTAAAATCCGCGCAAAAGACAAGAAAGCATATCCCTTTGGCTTTGAATCTAAGAGAACTCCAGATACCAAGGTGATGCTTGTCAATTTTGTACAAGACACCAGTCTTGATTATGAAATTAAAGTCTATTTAAAGTAAGAATAGTCATTTCGTTTCTTGGATAGTTAAAAAGCCCTGAGATGTCTCAGGGCTTTTATTGAATAAAAAGAGAATCTACTCTAAATAATTATCTTGTATTTCTTTGATTTCTTCATCGGTGAACTTCAATTGATTGTGTAAGAAAGCATCCATACCATGGAATTCATTGTCGATGACATCAAACATTTTGCGCAAGTAATTTTCTCTGACACCAGCCACCATATAGACAGAGTCCAAAAGAATTTGATTGTCGATATGGCATTCGTTTTTTAAATAGTTATAGCGGTATTGCGCTTTTGCTTTTGTGTTCTCATTCGTCTTAAGATAGTCAGCGATAATAGTTTCGCGATCGACGCCAAGTAAGGACATAAAAAGAGCGACTCCGACACCGCAACGATCTTTGCCATCTAAGCAGTGGAATAAAACTGCGCCTTCTTTATTTTGACCGATTGTTCTTAAAAGTATTCCATAGTGTTCTTGGGCAAAGGGGTTGCGGACATAATTTTGATAGATGACTTCAAATGCTTTTTCACCATTTGCTTGCGGGTCTAAAAGATATAAGAAATCTACCGTACCTTTGATATCTTGATCTGGAATGTTGTAATCGGGATGAGGATAGGGTTTGACCCTAGGATCATTTAATCTTTTTTCTACCGGACAATGAACGTATTTTACGCCGGGAATTGGTTGGTCCGGATCTTTAGCAATTTCATCTTCGCCTCTTAAATCGATATCCATAACAATATCGAGTTCTTCACAAATTTTAACCTTGTCCTTCTCCGTGATGTTATTGAGTCTATCCGATCGATAAACTCTCTTTTCTTTGATTCGTCTGTTATCTTTGGTGACGTAACCAGCTAAGGAACGAGTGTTGATGGTTCCTTCTAAGGGAATTCTTTTTCCAAGTTCGTTAATGTTATTCATAGGTATATTATATAAAAACGGGTGAAAGATACAAAGAAACAAAAGAGCTGGATATCGCTTATGAGACAAGGTGTGGACATAAAAAACGCATATCTTTTTGCATTTTACACAAATAGATATGCGTTATATTTTATTTACCTTTAAATTTTTTCTTAAGCCAAGAGAAAACACCGTTGGATTTTTTACTTTCAATATCGTCGAATTCAGAGATGAGTTTCTTTTGTTCTTCCGTAAGTGATTTAGGGAAGTTCACATTGACTGTGACATATTGATTACCGGTGTTTCCGCTAGGAAGTGTAATACCTTTTCCGCTCATGCGAAGGATGGTCCCAGGGTTTGTACAGCTCGGAATAGTAAGGTCCACATCTCCATTTACGGTTGGAACAGTGATTGTCGCGCCAAGGAGAGCATCAGTTAAAGAAATACTGAGGGTGTAATAGACATCAGCGCCTTTACGAACAAAGCTTTTTGACGGTTTAACATCAAAGACCAAAATCAAATCGCCAGCGCTAGCACCTTGTGTTCCGGGCTCACCTTTGCCGGCAACTCTCATCTTATCGCCAGTATCGACACCGTGGGGAATGTTGACAGTGATTGTCTCTTTCTTCTTGACTTGTCCAGAGCCGCGACAAGTTTCACATTTATGAGTGATTTTCTTACCAGTTCCTTGACAATCCGGGCAGCCTTCTTCGCTTTCCATAACTCCAAAGAGGGTTTGTCTGCGCGTGCGAACACGACCTGTACCTCGACATGTAGGACAGGTTTTCAAATCGTTAGGTGTTTCGGCTCCGGTTCCGTGACAATGCGGACAAGTGTCGATGTATTCTAAGGGAATATCAAGTTTCGTGCCTTTCACAGCCTGATCAAAGTTAAGTGTGACAGTGATAACTTTATCTCTACCGCGTCTAGGACCGCTGTTTTGGCTTCGTGCTCCTCCACCGAAAAATTGGGAGAAGATATCACCGATGTCTCCGAAGTCGGAAAAATCGCCCTGGAAGCCGTTAAAGCCACCTTGGAAACCATTCGCGCCATTGTTGTCAAAGGCGGCATGGCCGAATTGATCGTAAGTTTGACGTTTTTGAGGATCACTTAAAACTTCATAGGCTTCTTGTACTTCTTTGAATTTTTCCGGAGCATCTGGAGATTTGTTTAAATCAGGATGATATTGCTTAGCAAGTTTACGATAAGCGCTTTTGATCTGATCCGGTGTGGCATTTTTATCTAGACCTAAGACTTCATAATAATCTCTTTTTTCTGCCATTAGGATAGCCTCCTTTCATGCTTGAAAGAAGCCCGGAGATTTTTCTCCGAGCTTCGATTGTTTGAGTTAGTTATCCTTCTTTTCTTCGAAAGTAGCATCGACGACATTCGGATCTTTGTCATCGGTGTTATTGCCACCGGCAGTGTTAGAAGAAGTGTTGGCATTGGCTTGAGCCTGTGCCTGATACATCTGGCTAGCAGCTTGCTGGAGCTGAGCGATCTTAGAGCGGACAGCCTCTAAGTCGTTCTTATCTAAGTCGGCCTTGATTTCATCGCGGATCTTCATGGCCGAAGCTTTGGTGTTTTCGTCGATAGGATGTTCTTTATCGTTGCAGGTTCTATCGATTTGGTCGATCAAAGACTGAGCTTCATTTCTTGTGTCGACATCCTGCTTTCTCTTTTCATCATCTGCTTTGTGAGCTTCTGCTTCTTTGACCATCTTATCGATTTCTTCTTTGCTTAAACCAGAAGAGTTGGAGATGGTGATATGCTGCTCAGCATTGGTGTCTAAGTCTTTTGCGGAGACAGAGACAATACCATTGACGTCAATAGAGAATGTGACTTGAATTCTCGGTTCACCGCGGCGAGCAGGACGGATGCCTTCGAGCTTGAATCTTCCTAAGAACTTATTGTCCTGAGCCATCGGTCTTTCACCCTGGAAGACTTGAATTTCAACACCAGGTTGATTGTCTTCAGCGGTAGAGAAGATCTGCTGACGAGTGGTAGGAATGGTTGTATTTCTCTGAATGAGTGGAGTCATGACACCACCGAGGGTTTCGATACCTAAAGTAAGCGGAGTGACATCAAGTAAGACAACGTCTTTGACGTCGCCACGGATAACACCGCCTTGAATGGCAGCACCGATGGAGACTGCTTCATCGGGGTTGACGCTCTGATTTGGCTTCTTGCCGTTGTTTAAACGTGTGATGAGGTCGACAACTGCCGGCATTCTAGTGGAACCGCCGACTAAGATGATTTCATCGATTTCGCTGACAGAGAGTTTAGCATCAGCTAAAGCTTTTTCAAACGGAGTGCGGCAACGATCGATCAAATCGGCAGTGAGATCCTGGAATTTCGCTCTGGTGAGTTCGGTTTCAAAGTTGACAGGAGCACCATTTGCAAAGCCGATATAAGGTAAAGAAATGATGGTTGTGCTCTGAGAAGAAAGGTTGATCTTTGCTTTTTCAGCTTCGTCTCTCAATCTTTGGAGAGTTGGTCTATCTTTGACATTATCCTTATTGATGGAGATACCACACTGTTTGTTGATTTCCGAGATGAGCCAATCGATGACATGGTTGTCCCAGTCATCACCACCGAGGTTGGTGTCGCCGGAAGTAGATAAGACTTCAAAGGTTCCATCTCCGATATCAAGAATAGAAACGTCTAATGTACCACCGCCGAGGTCAAAGACCAAAACTTTACCGGACTTCTTAGAATCCATACCGTACGCTAATGCAGCTGCAGTAGGTTCGGAGATGACACGGACAACATCGAGACCGGCGATAGTACCGGCGTTTTTCGTTGCCTGTCTTTGGTCATCGTTGAAGTAAGCAGGACAGGTGATAACGGCTTTCTTGACACTCGTTCCAAGGTATTTTTCAGCGTAGCCTTTCATATAAGAAAGAATCTTCGCAGAGATTTCTTCCGGAGTAAAGTCTTTGTTGACACAAGCGATGTGAGTCATGCTTCTTGTACCCATCTTTCTCTTGATGGAATGGATGGTGTCAGGGTTTGTTAAAAGCATACGCTTGGCGGCGTTGCCGACAATTTCATCGCCATCTGCTTTAAAAGAGACAACAGAAGGACAGGTGTTTGTTCCTTCCGGAGATGGGATGACTTTGACTGTCTGGTCATCCTGCATATAAGAAACGACTGAGTTTGTTGTACCTAAATCGATACCTAAGATTACTTCTTTTGCCATAATGTTTTTCCTCCTTAATGGATATTATTTATTTTCGGATTCTTCTGTAGAATCGCTAGAAACGTTTTCTTCTTTTTGCGCCTTTAAGCTAACGATGACACCAGCTGGTCGAATGAGATGCTCATAAAGCATGTAGCCTTTGGTGAATACTTCAGCGACTTTGTTGTCTTCTTCTCCTTCAGTAGTGGAGTAAGCTTGCATGCAGTTTGGATCGTATTCATCACCGACTTTTGGATCAACGATAGTGACATGAACATTTTGAAGCGTGTTGAGAAGCTTGTTGTGAATCATCTGGAAACCCTGGAGATAATTTTTGATTTTCTCATCTGCGGGTTCGTTTTTTAAAGCCAAGTCGAAGCTGTCAAGGACGGGAATCAATTCTTCAATCAGAGATTGACAAGCGTATTTTTTAAAATCAGCATTTTCTTTTTCAACTTGTTTTCTCAAATTTGCCATATCGGCGTAAGCGCCGTAATATTTGTTTTTCCACTCTTCACGATCCTTGTCGGCTTCTTCAAAGTTCTTTTCAGCAGTTTCGAACTTACTTCTCAGCTCTTCGACAAGTTTATTCAATTCAGTGACATTTTCTTCTGTGGATGTCGCTTTCTTCGTTTCTTTTTCTTTCATTTGCGAACTCCTTTCTTTGAAACAGGTTTAGCTGTCTTTTTATTGGGCTTTTCTTCTTGGATTACTTCAGGTTCGCTGACAGGAACTAACGAAGTGCTGCGGCCAGAGGAGAAATAGTATTTGTTGAGCATGTAGGCAACATATTCCAAGGCGGATAGGATCTTTTTATAATCCATTCTCTTGGGACCGACAACAGCGATGGAATCCTTGCTGTTGAGGTTCTTAGAAATAATGGCGAAATCGCCTTTTTGTTCATTGGCAAAGCCGACATTTGCAAAGCCAAGATCGTCGCGTTCAATCAGGTTCTTTTCTAATTGATGTGGGTTTTCTAACGCGTCTACCGCAGAGAGAAACGCTTCTTTATCAGAAGAGAACTCCGGCAAGGAGAGCAAGTTCTTTTGCCCGTGAACCTGATAGCGTTTGCTAGTGAAAGAAACGATTGTTTCTAAGAATGCTTGAATGACAATGTCTCCTTCGCGACCGAACATCTTACTTGCGATTGGCTGCAAAGCTTTTGTCTTTTCTCCCAATTCTGTGATACGAGTTCCTACGAGTCTTTCGTTTAATAAAGCGACGGCATTTTGAAGCTGATAGAAATTGTTGGAATTGTCTTTATCTAGGACAAATGTCTTCTTTTCGACATAACCAGAATCAGTGATAAAGATGCCCATGGAAGAATTTTCGCTGAGCTTGATCAATTGCATGGAGACAAGCTTTTCGTCGTGTGCTTTTGGACCTAAGACGATGGTCGCCATGTTTGTCATTTCAGAGAGAACTTCGCAAGAGCGAGAAAGAACTTCTTCAACGCTGCGACTCTTGTTTGCTAAGATTTTTTGAAATTCTTTTTGGAATTCGATATCGATGGATGGTAAAGAATTGGATGTATCTAATTTTTCAAGATAATATTGGTAACCTTTGACAGAGGGAGAACGACCAGAAGAGGCATGTGTCTTTTCAATCAATCCCGCTTTTTCTAGTTCAACCATGGCATTTCTGATGGTAGCAGAGGAACAATTAAGCGGATATTTTTTCAAAAGCGCTTCCGATCCGACAGGTTGGGCGGTTTGGATGAATTCCTCAACGATACATTTGAGAATTTGATCTCGACGTTCTATTTTCATCGTTACCTCCGTTAGCACTCTTTATTTTTAAGTGCTATTCATATTATACCCTTTGTTTTAGCAAATGCAATAGAAGAGTGCTAAAAATTTATAAAATCTTTTCTTATAATTCCTTATCCTTAATTTATATATATAGCAATATAAAAATCCCGATAGGAAAGTGTCCTATCGGGAGAAAGTATCATTGATCCTGCTTTTTGGGTTTAGCGATGAGGAGATTGATTTGCACACCTTTTTCGCGGAATTTTGTCTCATATTCTGTCGGTGGTAAATAATCGACTTGTTCAGAGTAGAAGGGTTGGATGATTTCAATGTCATAAAGACCGACTTCATTAAAATATTCGATACTGTCGTTGAAAAGATCGATGTTATCACTGCGGAAATACAGCGTTCCGTCTTCGCTTAAAATGCGGATGTATTCTCTCAATCTTGTCGGATAAGTTAAACGGCGATGTTTCTGCTTTTTCTTTGGCCACGGATCAGAGAAATTGAGATAAAGATTATCCAATTGATGATCTTCAATCAAAGGAAAGATACGTTCAATCGGAGCGTTGAGAAGAAAGAAGTTCTTTTGTTCTTTCTTTACTTCTGCTGCTTTTTTTACAGCAAGAGCAAAGGCGTTGCGATTGATTTCTACGCCGAGATAATTATTTTCAGGGTTGCGTTTGGCTAACTCTAAAATGAAGCCTCCGCAACCAGATCCGATTTCTAAATTTTTGAAAGTTTTAATTTGTTCCGGATCAAAATCAGAGAGATTGCGTGCGATGTCTTTGTTTTCTTCTAAAACTTGATCCGCCCATTGTCTGTGACGAAGTCTCATATTAATTGTTTTCCTTTGCGTTTCTCAAATGTTCGGAAAGATGATAGATGGCGTTCGCATAGATTTGCATATTGTCATAGAAGTCAGAGAGAGGGAAGAATTCATCATTACCATGCATGCGATAATCGCGATTGATAAATTGCGCGCCAAAGGCGATAGAGTTTTTGCTCTCTCTTGCATAAGTGCCGCCACCGATTGCTAACGGCTTGCTCTCATAGTCACCGGTTTCTTCTTGATAGGCGTTAAGAAGGATTTTCACAAGATCAGAATCGGGATTCATAATGAATCCATCACTTCCCCCTAGATTTTTAATGATTGCTCTTGTCTGGCCACAGACATTCGTTAAAATTTTATCGATATCCATACCAGCAGGGAATCTGAGGTTGACAGAGAGAGTTACTTTGCCATCGCTGTAAGAAATTTTTCCGACATTATAGGATGTTTCACTGAAATATTGATCTTTGTAATTTCCGCCGATATTGTTTCCCATACCATCGTTGTATTGTTCATAAACGGTATTTAACGCGCGGATAGATAAGAAATCACCTAAGAAGTTAAGCATGTGAAGACCGGCATTGACCCCATTCCACGGGGTGGAACCATGACAAGGTTTACCGGTGAACATGACTTTGTTCTCTTTTATTGTCGCTTTTACTTCCGTGTGCTCTTCAAGGTACTTATCTAAAGCAACTTTAATTTCTTCTTCCGGCTTGTGAATAACGCAAGATGCTTCAGCTAAGACAATATTTAAGGCAGAACCTAAAGAAAAATCATCGACAAAAGGAATGTCGATAAAGTTGATTGCCTCATATGCATAAATCGATTTTTCGGCAAAAATCAAGGGATATTCCGCGTCGGGAGAAAAGCCCATTGTGGGATATTCTTTATGCATTTCTTTAAAGTAATGTTCTAAACATAAAGAGCCATTTTCTTCATTGCCACCGAAGAGAAAACGGAGGCGATAACCGCCTAACATATTATGATCCATCAAGGCTTTTACAGCATATAAACAAGCGATACCAGGTCCTTTATCATCGCTGGTTCCTCTTCCGTACATAACATTGTCTTCTTCCAAGTTGAGTTCAAAGGGGTTGTGTATCCACTTTTCTTTATCCACAGGAACGACGTCTACGTGAGCGTAGATGTCCAGTGTTTTTTCACCTTCTCCATAGGTGAGTTCTGTGACATAGTTATCACAGCGGTCCACGTGGAATCCAAGGCGTTTTCCAAGCTCAGCGACATAATTGAGAGCTTCTTCAACTCCTTTGCCAAACGGCATCTCTTTTGTTGCAGTAGATTCATCCAAAACAGAGTCGATAGCAATGAGTTTCTTGAGCTCTTCTAAAGCTTCTTCTTTATAAGGAGCGACGAGTTCTCTCCATTTTGTTTCTAAAATTTTAATTGGTGTTGCATTTTCTTTCATTTGTTTTTCCTCCTTATGAAAGTTGAAGATTTACATCATAACCAGATAAACGCATCAATCCTTTTAAAATGTGATATTCATCATAAATCACATTTTCATCAGTGAAAAGTTTGAGCGTGTTTAAAATATACTTTGCATTTCCGCCCGTTAAATAAATGTCACAATTCGGACAATCATATTCTTTTTTTATCGCTTGAATCATGGAGGCGATTAAAGCGCTAACTCCGTTGATTGCACCCGATGAAATACATTCTTGTGTCTTGAGAGAAACGAGAGGAGGCATGTCAGTCAAAGCGTTGTCTCCAAGCAAATCAGTGCTGGCGTTTAGCACTTTTGGGAATGATAATAAACTCGGAAAAATTTGGCATCCGTGAAAATAATTGTTGGAATCTAAGAAGAGGATTTTACTCGCGGTTCCTAAGTCGATGATAATTTGTCCAGCTTTATTATCTTTGCTGATGATGTCACAGAGAAGATCACTTCCTAAAATGTCGAGGTTATCCACTTTCAGATGATGTTCTTTGCAGTATAATTCCATATCGTTACGTTGGATTAAGTGGATATCTAGATTTGTCGCGTGCTTTTTTACAGCATCTAGAAACTGGTTTAATGATATGCGATTAACAGAAGTGATGATCAAACGATCTAGAGAAGAATGGTTATAGATTTTTTGAAGGTATTCTTCTAGTGCGTGCGTATCTTTTCCTGATATTTTCTCAAAGAGAATTTGACCTTTGGAAAGAAAAAGGGTATCGATGGAAGTGTTGCCAATATCAGCGAAAAGAGTATTGGAAAAATCTGTCATTTCTTGTTTTTTCATAGTAACTAAATTATAGAGAAAAAGAGTTTATAAAGCAATGAAACTATGAGAGGATATCAAGATTTAAATGTGAAAAATCAAGGGAAATACTACCTTCATAATCTGTTCTTAAATACTTGAGATTGAGTTGTTCTAAAGTGGAAATTGTCTCTTTGTTTGGGTGATGATAAAAATTGTTTTTGCCACAAGAAATAATCGAGAGATCAGGTTGTAGTCTTGCTAAAAATTCATAATCGGAAGAGGTGTTAGACCCATGGTGTCCGATCTTAAGAATGTCTGCGTGTAGTTGGGGGTTATCTACCATGATTTTCCGTTCAATGGATTTTGGTGCATCCCCCATGATCAATATCTTATAGTTCAAAATTTGAAAACCGTAAACACCGGAGATGACATTCTCATCAGCATCGTCTAAAAAATATTTGTTATAGTTTTTTATTTGGATTCCAGAGATATTTAACGTGTTGTCTATCGAAGATAAAAAGTCTTCTCGATAAAATACATCTCCGATAGAAAAATGATTTTGTAAACTTTCTAAAGCACCATAATGATCATAATCTAGGTGAGTGATAATGACAGCGTCTAAGCTTTTTATTTTATTTTTTCGGAAAAAGGGAATGAGGCATTCAACTGCGATATCCACGTTTGTTTTTCCTCCAGTGTCTATCAGAATATTTTTGTTTTTATAACGGATCAATGTGGCGTCTCCCTGATCGACATCAATAAAGACAATTTCATAATGTTGTTTGAAATCGGGTATAAAAATTAACGATGATATCACAGTGTTAATAACGATGAGTCTATTTGCTTTATTCCGAAGATTATAGTTCTTCATTACTTTAATTGTTAAAAAGAAAAGATAATAGGAAAAGATAAAGTATAGAGGAATATCGCCGCTGACTAACATTGTTTCTTCCAGGTTGATTTGTTCAAAAATAGAGAGTGAAAAATGTATTGCTTTATTGAGAAAAAGAGCTGCTTGCGGTAAGAAAAAAAGTGATAAAGAAGCTAGAAAAATAAAGTGGGTCAGGGGAAACGATAGCAGTTGAATCGGCAAAGATAATAAAGAGACATAATAGTTTCTTTTTAAAAAGAGGGGGAGGAAGAAAAAATATATTTCAATCGAAAACCATAGTGAACGCCCTTTGTTCATCTCTTTGTTAGTCTTTTGTGTGATTCCTAAATATAAAAGAAAAGGAAAGGCATAATAAAATGCAGGAGATATGATTTGATAAGGTTCAAAAAATAAAAGAATAATCCCTGTCAGAGAAACCTGGTTTAAATAGGAAACCTTTATCTGTCTCATCAACAAGAATAACCTAATTATTTCTAATAATAAAATTCGTCGTATTGCAAATTTAAAGTTTGAAATGATAAGGAAAAAGCTTAAGACAAGCAGTTTGACCAGTATGAATTTCAAAGTGTGTTTTTCGGAAATTGCTTTTTCTATGAAGCGAAAAAGAAAAGAAAGATGAAAACCAGAAAGAGCAAATGTTTGTATGAGATTTAGCATGTAGAGGCTATTATAATTTTCTAATTCGTATAAAGATTCCCCAAAAAGCAAGGAGGCATAAATCAGTTTGCTTTCTTTATCTGCATAAGAAAAAATAACATTTTTCCAGGGGTCAAAATGAATAGGATTTTGAAAAATGATGTCACATGTTCCTTTTATTTCAAAAAAAGTCCCCTGTGAATGAAGATAGTCCTCAAAATCAAATCCGGATTCATAATGATAAAAAGATAGTGGTGTGACATTTCCCTTCATTTTGACAAGGGAGAAAAGGCTTATGTTATTATCTTTACACTTTACATAATATTTCCCTCTCCAGGTCAGTAAGAGAAAATAATTATCGCGTGATCGTGTTACTATCCCCATCATTTCTTTGGATGACGTCGATCCTTTGGGAAAGAAAAAAGCAAGAACAAAGCCAAGAATGAGAAAAGCAATTGTCCAATAGATTTGCTTCTTTTGCGTTTTCCTTTTTAGCAACAGAAAGAAAAGAGGAAAATAAATTAAGAGTATTAAAACGGAATAAATACCAGATAAAATGCCGATGATAAAAGAAAGAAAAAGCAAGAAGAACATCAGGAGATGCAGATTTTATTTTTTACTTTTTCAAAAGTGGCTTGACCAATACCTTTTACATCTAAAATATCTTCGATTGCCTTAAAGGTAGCAATGGTGCGTCTATAAACGACTAAATTGCTTGCTTGTGCATCATTAAAACCAATTTCAGTCAGCTCGTTTTCAGGGGCAATATTCACATTCACTTTGACAAAAGTTTGCTCTGCGCAAATATCAGGAGCTTTAAATAATGGAGGGATGTAAAAAGAAGTTCTTTTTCCAATTTCCAAAGAAGGATCATAAGCAGAATCATCCGCGTTTTCTGTGGCGCCTCCTGCTTTTTCTAATAATTGCCCTAATGTGTTGTCTGTATACATCAAATATTCTCCGGGGTGATTTACCTCTCCGGATATATCGATTTTAACAGTGTTTTCGCCCACTACTTCCGTTGTTGGTTGACCATTAAGACTAGTATCAGGATTAACATATTTATCTAATGAAGACATAAGAAAAAGGCCAACGATTGTAACAACAATACCTATGATAATGATTTTCATGGAATTGTACCTCCTTACCATTTATTGGATATGGTAAAGAGAGCTTTACAATAATTGGCCTTTAATTTTTAGTTAGTTATTTGGATTCGTCTAAGATTTCTAAAATTTCAAGTTTGTAAACACGAGGGGCGTTGACAGTGACAATGTCACCAACCTTATGCTGAAGCACAGCTTCACCGATAGGAGAAGCGTTAGAAATTTCTAATTTCATCGGGTTAGCAGCAGAAGCGCCGACAATGCTGAATTCATATTCTTTTCCAGTCTCAGTGTTTCTAGCTCTGACTCTAGAACCGACATGGACAATTGTATTATCTAAAGCGGTATCGACGATGGTGGCGTGATCGATTTGATATTGAAGCATGCTGATACGCGCTTTGATGCTGTCGGTCTTTTCTTTCGCGGCATCATAATCACTATTTTCGCTTAAGTCGCCTTGCGAACGGGCAAAGTTGAGTTCTTCAAATGCTTTAGGAAGTTCAACCTGGGTTAATTCATCTAATTCAGCTTGAAGCTTTTCATAATTTTTACGGGTTAAAATGTTTTCGTTATCAGACATGTCAAAAGTCTCCTTTCAAAGGCAATGTATATTATACAACATTTTTTAATCATTCCTAACGAAAAATGAAAATATGTTAATCCTAAAAAAGATTCCTAAAGTAAGCACGAAGGATAAAAAAAGTATCGGCCATAAAAAGAAGAAGCATTCCGGGTAATATAAGTCCGGAATGCTTTATCTATTAATCCTCTATTTTTATCAATAACGCACCAGTATAGGTCTTGTATTTTCCGCGGTATTGTGGGTGAATTCTAGCGCCCCAGGAATTATCGCTGCCCACACCTTTATTAAAGCAAGAAATCGTAAGATAGTTTTGAGAAGGAGTTGGAAGCTGCTCTTTTCTTTGTGCATTTTCAATCTCTTGTGCGCTATAGGGTAAGTATTTGAATTGGAAGGTTTTACCTAAAGCATAGAAAGAAAGTTTTTTGCCGTGCATTGGAACGGATACTCTTCTTGCAAATAGATGATTTCCACATTCTTGAGGAATGGAGTAATTGACATATTCTTCTTTGGACGTGGAAGAATATGTTCCGTAGGGGATACCAAGATAACGGTCGATATAAGTGTCTTCTTTTCCTAAAGCGACATATTCAAATTGATTAAATTCCTTTTCTAATGGGAAACATAATCCGATGATGGAAGGTGGAGTGATAAACATTCTCTTATGATATTTGTATTCTATCTTGAGAGTGCAATCGGAATAAATTGTATAATACTCAGTAAAAAAGCTGACGCGGTTTCCGATGAGGAATGTGTGTACTAGTTTTATTTTCACCTCATCCTCTGTCTGCTTAATTATTTTGAAATGACACTTTATCGGAAGCAAGACTGGATTAGAATTTGAACCCTGATAAGCGTTGTTTAAGAAGCTTTCGATTGTTCTATCATTGTCACAGTTTGGACGGAATAAGGTAGGAGTGACACGTTTTTGTAAATATTGTTTTCCGCGATAGGAGATGGATTCCAATCCGCCGTCACCCGTAAAAGGAGTATAGAAAGAAATAAGAAAATCATCTTTTTTAACGCTGAGATGATATACCGATTCAAAAACTTGAAGTCCACCTTTATTTTGATGTTCTTCCAAAATGACATTTTCTTCAAGAGGATGGAATAAGGAAGACGTTTCTGTGAGTAAAACGGTTCCTTTTTCCACGCCGTCTTCCCTGTATTTTTTGATAATAGATACTACGGCGACATAGTCTTTTTTCGGATCATAAGGATAAGAAGGAACGACAACTAATTTGCTTTCTTGCGGCTTTACCACCGGTTCTGCATCATAGCATTTTACTTCTTTCCCATCTTCTAACAATTGATAATGGAACGTGAGATCTTTGGTATCTTTAAAATTGCGATTGTTATCGATAAAGAAACCAGAATTGGTGATGTGAATTTTAATCTTTGAATAGTGATAGGCGACCGTTTTTGATTTTGAGGTATCATTCTTCTCGGAGGTTAAAATTCCATTGGCACAAAAGTTGTTATCATTCGGATAATCGCCAAAATCTCCGCCGAAATGATAAACACCATTTTTTAGAATACCTTGATCTAAAAAATCCCAAATAAAGCCGAGCATGAAGGAAGGATATTTGTCAACAAGGGCAAGATATTCATCTAAATTTCCAGTGGAATTACCCATGGAATGAGCATATTCACAGAGCATAAAAGGTTTATCTTTTTGCTGCTTCATTATTTTTTTACATTGCTTTGGCGAAGGATACATACGAGAAGTCACATCGCTTAGATGGGAATAAGAAGGATCGAAACTACAACCTTCATAATGGATAAAGCGCGAAGAATCACGATTTTTTAACGCTTGATAAAGCGCTTGTAAATTTTTTCCTACATAGGATTCGTTTCCTAACGACCAGGAGATGATAGAAGGGTGGTTTTTATCTCTTTCTAACATTGATAGACCGCGTTTAATGGTGAAATCAAGATAACGCGCATCATCTCCGGGAAGACATTTTTCGCTGATGTCTTTTTCTTTTCTAGCGACAAGTTTTGTCCATGTGCCATGCGTTTCAATCGCGGTTTCATCCATGACAAGAATACCTAAATCATCGCAGATGTCATAAAGTTCTACACAATTGGGATAGTGGGAGAGTCTCACCGCATTGATGTTGTTTCGCTTCATGAAAAGCAGATCTTCTTTGAGGACATCCTCGGGCATATAACGACCAGTTTTAGAAAAGAATTCATGGCGGTTGACACCATAAAGGACCAAGCGTTTTCCGTTGAGAAGAACTTGGTTTTCTTTGACATCGATACGGCGAAAACCAATCTTTAAATGAGTGGTTTCTATTTCTTTTCCACAGTCGAGCAAGGTGATATCAAGGCTGTAAATGTTGGGTTCTTCATCGCTCCATGGCAAGACGTCTCTTATGTCTTTTTGATATTCTACTTTACCATTGATAAAAGGAATTGTTTCGTAAATAATATCTTTAAAATTAAGGGTTAATCGTAAGTTTAAAGAAAGATTATCTTTCGGGTTAGAAACACTAGCTTTCAAGTGAAGATCGCCGGTTTTTAAGTCTTCTTTTAAGAGGGATAAATTTTCGACATCTTCTAAATGAGTGTGTGGAAGAACAAGCAAATTGACATCGCGGTGGATACCAGATAATCTCCACATATCTTGATCAGTTACCCAAGAGGAGAAACTGTATTTAAAAACAATAAAAGTCAAACGGTTGATACCGTTTTTAATGTATTTTGTAATGTCAAAGAGAGAACGTGTGTAGTTCTTACTGGAATAGCCTACATATTCTCCGTTGACAAGAACATATAAAGCAGATTCAAATCCGTGGAATTCTAAAATATAATCCTTGTCTTTTTCCTTAAAGATATTGAGGTCTTTACAATAGATTCCACAAGGGTTATCCAAGGGAAGTTCGTCATATTTCAAATCTTCTTTTCCGTCCCAAGGATACATTTGATTCACGTATTGAGGTGTTCCATAACCATGGAATTCCATGTGGGAGGGAACTTCAATCTTTGACAGGTGATCGATGTTGAAAGTTTCTTTTAAGTAATCGTCTTTTAATTGATGAACATACAAAAAAGAATAATCTCCATTCAGAGAAGTGCGGTTATCGATACCGTGTGTATAAGACTCTAAATAAGCGGTGTCTTTTAATAGGTGTTCACCTTCAATCGGTTGGTTTAATTTTGTTAAATCGATAATCATATAGATTCTTTTCCTTTTTTTGTACTGATACCTTCGATAATGATGAGGACGCTTTTGGAAATGGAATCGCGATAGGTAATGTGATTCTCTTTCAAAAAGTCTTTTTCGTAAGTCATCTGAATCGCGTGAAGCAATAATTTCATGATTAAGGGATTGGGGTAAAGTTCATCGAATACCCCTTCTTGTTTTCCCTGTGTCAATAAACGATCCACGCATTCCCATTGAGCTGTGTATTCCTGTAGAATCAATTGAGATAGCGCAGGATAATATTCACGAATATCAATTGCTGTTTCCATGGAGATACGCCCTTCATATTTACTTCTAGTATTTAAGATAGCTATAAGTTTCATTTTCGTTGAGAGAAGATCATCTTTCAATATCTTATGTTGTTCTTCGTGAACAGATTCAAAGTTATCGGTAATAAATTCTTTAAAGATATCTTCTTTGCTAGGAAAATATTTGTATATTGTCTTTTTTGACATCGATAATTCCCGGGCGATATCATCTACTTTAAAGTTAAAACCATATTTTCCAAAAAGGTTGATTGTTGCATTGATGATTCGTTCTTTCATACAATTCTCCCTTGGTAAAACCAAATTCAATTTTGAGTTTACTCAATTTTAGTTTTTAGAAAAGCTTGAGTCAATTAAAGATAACGGATTTTAGAGCATTTTAGGGTAAAGAAAAGAACAAAACATAACATAACAAGTGATAAAAGCTTAAGCAAAAGCTATTTATGCTCAAAAATGCCCCGCTATGCCTAAAAGCTTTCAAAAGATTACTTTTGTATAGACAAAACATAGTGAGAGTGTTCATTTTGTATAAATATGCTTTCATTATCAAGAGAAACAACATATAATGAAATACCCTTATATGTAACCGCTTAACTAAAAGGAGTTTATGAATATGAAAACAACATTAAATGCAAAAAAAGGAACAACCCCACTTTCTTATCTCAGTCCGGAAGACAGCAAAAAATATATCTGCTGTAAGATCAACGGACGCATCAGGGAATTGAACACTCCCTTTGATGAGAACGGAGAAGTTGAGGTGGAATATCTTGACCTTACAGATTCCGATGCTACTAGAATCTATACAACAAGCTTACGTTATCTTGTCGCTTGGGCTGTTAAGGAAGTTAATCCGAAATTGCACGTGCGTTTCTTCTACAATATCTCTCGTTGTCTCTTTGCGAAAGTAATGTATCCTAAGAATTTTAAGGTTACCAATTCTTTTGTCAAAAAAGTTGAGGCGAAGATGAGACAGCTTGTTGACTTGGATATTCCCTTTACACGCACTCGTTTGTCCAAACAGGAAGCTTTGCAGCGCTATAAAGCGGATCATCGCAATGATAAGATCAATGTTTTACGTTATCGCAGTGAAAACTTTGTTCACCTTTATGAAACGAAACACGGCGATATGGAGTACAACGATTACCTCTATGGTTTGATGGTCCCTTCTTCTGGATATTTAAATAAATTCGCTCTTCGCTTTTACATCCCCGGTTTCTTAATCCAGGTTCCTCGCGCCGAATGCAACGGCGAAATCCCGCCGTTCTCTGATGAACTCAAGTTCGCTACTTCCCTTGCATCGACTTCTCGTTGGGCTGAAAACAACGAGCTTTCCACAGCGAGTGATATCAACCGTTTCCTCAAGGAATATGGTTCCATGGCGTTGATCAACTTATCTGAAGCACGTGTCAACAACATGTTGTCTGATTTAGGCGCGGACATTGTCAACAGAAGCGATACTATCCGTTTGATTTGTGTCGCTGGTCCTAGTTCCAGCGGTAAGACTTCCTTTGCCAATCGATTGTTATATGAATTGATGTCGAGAGGTTTACGCCCGATTCGTATCTCTATCGACAATTTCTATATTCCTAAGGGTGAGCTCCCTGAAGGAACGGATATCGAATCGATTGAAGCTTTGGATTTAGATTATTTCAACGACTTCATCACCAAACTTATTCAAGGCGAATCTGTTCCGAATCCAGTCTATGACTTCAAGAGTGCGAAGAGAACATTCTTAAAACCGATCAGCCTTGCGGAAAATCAACCGATTATTATCGAAGGTATTCACGCGTTGAATAACAAGATGACAGCAGGTATTCCTGACTATCAGAAGTATAAGATTTATATCGCTCCGCAACCGCAAGTCAATATCGATAACCATTCACCGATTTCGATGACAGATATGAGACTCTTACGCCGTATTGCAAGAGACTCTCGCACGAGAGGTTCTTCTGCTGCTGAGACTATCGACATGTGGCCGAATGTCAGAAACGGTGAATTCAATTATATTTATCCTACCCAGGAAAACGCAGACTTTGTCTTCGATTCCTTCTTACCTTATGAACCTTGTGTTTTAAGAAATATCGTCTTGCCTCAATTAGAAGCTATCAAACCGGATGATGCGCAATATCTTACTGCACAAAGATTAAAATCTTTGGTTCGTTATTTCTTGCCAGTCAAGATTGATGACATCCCCTGCAATTCTTTAATGAGAGAATTTGTCGGAGGATCCTCTTTCAAAGACGCCCGTTAAATTTAGACTCCTCAATGCTTCTGCGTTGAGGAATTTTTAAATGAAAAAAAGGCCTGCAATCGCAGGCCTACTTAGTCTTCCGATATTAAACGACTAAGGTTTATCGTTGATTAGTCAACGAAATGGATGTTGTTGGCTCTGAGACCCTTGTCGGTAGAAGCTTCTTCATATTCAACCTTCTGACCGATTTCGGCAGTCTTGAATCCTTCCATCACAAGCTGAGAATAATGGAAGAAATAATCTCTTCCGTCTTCACCAGAGATGAAACCATAGCCTTTTTCTTTGTCGAATTTCTTAACAGTACCCTTCATAGTCTAGACCCTTTCTTGTATTGCGTTTTTACAATACGATAAAAATATAACACAAACGAAACCTAAAATGCTAAGAAAAAGATAAATATTTTATGTAAGCGGTTATCTTATCAGTGCATCACGGGGTGTAATTTTGTTAATTTTATAAGAAAGAAAGAAGGCTGTGACGGCGCAAAGTAAAAACATCGCAAAAAAGGAAATCAAAAAAGGAAAGACACTGAATTTATAAATGTGAAGCAGGTTATTTAAAGTGTTTTTCATAATTATTTCTACAAATAAGGTCAAAATTAAAGAAAAAAGGTAACTTATTACACCGATGTTCAACGTTAAAAACAAGTAATATTTTGAGATTTCTTTGTTTTTATATCCAAGTGTCATGAAAACAGCAATGCTTTTTTTATCTTTTTGAACAATCAAATAGAGGCATAAAAATAGCAAAAAAGCACAGGAGATAAAACAAAATGACGCCAATGTAAGAAAGAGGAAAGAAAGACGTCTCAAGGTTATTTTAATCTCTTTGACAATATTCTTCATCGGAAAACTTCCTTGAAGTGAAGAAGAGTAATCAGAAAGAGAGGAGAGATACTCTTCTTGCGAGAAAGAAGCAGTGTCGACTTCAATGACAGCATCTAAAATTGCCATATCATCTAAAGTTAAATTTCCGAATTGAAAGAGATATGCCAAAGGGAAAAGAGGTTTATGAATAATTTTAAGATCGTCCCCCTCATATACGCCTGTAATTTGAAAAGAACCAGAGAGAAAGTGATTGATAAAAATATCTTCGTTTTCTTCCGTATCATCTAAAGTCAAGGCGTACATCTTTTCGTTTAAAGAGAGCAGAGGGTTATCAAAAAAACGCTTTGCAAGTCCAGAGCTGATCGCGATTTCATCTAGCCTATTCGGCGCTTTTCATTTTCTTCGCTGGAAAAAAGAATGCTATTTTGATTTGCGGAAGAAAGAAGATCTGCTTTTATGACATTATCATCCACTTGCATCAAAGAAGCTTGGAACGCCCCTAAATTCTCATTGCTTTTATGATATTCGTCTTCGATTTCATTGAGCTTGTCTTTGTACCGACTGAAGAAAAAAGGTTTATAGAAACCAGAGATATAACCATTTGCAGTATAACCATAGATGCGTGTAGAATAGGAGACTTTGCGGATGGAATTCGCGTGCTTTTTACAAAAATCTTCTACTTCAGAAATGTGTAGTCTTTCTTTATAGTCGTGGTAAATTATTATACGATTATGTGTATTTATATCATTTTGTTCATAATAACCGTTTTGCTTTAATATTTCAAAAGTGTAACCGATAGAAATAGGATTTTTAAGATAATTAAGCAAAAAGTTTCCGCTTTGTCCTTTTCGCAAAATGAGTCCAGGGACCTTATTTAATACCCAAGGCTCTTTTACAATCTCATCGGGTAATTTCTCTTTGAAATGAAGAATTTCTTGTACAAAATAGCTGTGGAAAAATTTGCTTTGAACGACTACTTTTGGTTTTCCAAGAACGATTTGTTTTAGACGAAAGGCGTGTTCCATATAATATTTCCAGTCGTTTTGTTGCGCGTTGATTTCAAGCATAACAGATTGATTTGAAAGGAAAGTATTGATCTCCTCTATGGTTTTTTGTTCCAAAACAGTGATGTTTTTAGCAAAGAGAAGAAAATAAAGGCTTTGAACGAGTTTCTCATCTAAAACCAGACATATTTCATCGTGGTTTAATAACTTACAATCCATATTTTCTTCTTCTAATGTTGGCGCATATAAAAAAGAATTTAAGTTGAAATTTTTTAAAGCGATGCTTTTAAAATGAAAATAAACTTTCACATTTTGATTGTGTGAAAAGAAATCATCTAAAGAAGAAACATAAAATTCGGTTGGTTCTAAAACACTATCTTTTTCTTCTTTTTGAATTCTCATTAAGGTTTTAAAGTCGACATATTCGTATTTTGTATTGACGTAATCTGTATCTTTCTTTTTAATGACAAGAGCACTGTCATCCATGAAGGTAGAAAAAGAAGCAATAAGGGATTCGGAGATGCTTGTAGAAAGTCGAAATGCGAAAGAAATTGAAAATAAGGCGATGATAAAAGAAAAAATCACCATTGCAAAGAAGCCTCTGTGTCGTTTCATAAAGTGAAAGGAAAAACGAAACATCGAGGGAATAGATAATTCTTTTCTTTTCTCTATTTTAGAATTTATATTTCTTTTTCTTATATCCTTTTCTATTTGCTTTTGTAAGTTACCATTTCTCAGGTGATAACAACACGCCTTATCTGGTATTTCTTCTTTCTCATGGGTGATGTATATGACGATTCTAGTTTTACTTTCTTCTAAGAGAATGTTTAAAACTTCTTTTCTCATTTTTTCATTTAAAGACGACAAAGGTTCATCAAGGAGAAGAATAGGAGAGTCTTTCAACAGCCCTCTTGCTAGTGATATGCGCTTCTTTTCACCGCCAGAAAGATCTTTGAAGAGTTGATTTTTCTTTTCTTTCAGTCCGACTTTTAGCAAAGCGTTATCGATTCTTTCTTTCTTTTCATCATTGTCGATAGCAATGATATCGAGAACTTTTCTTAAGTTTTCATAAACACTTTCGTCTTCTTGTGATGCAAAGTTTTGAAATACAAAGGAAATCTGAGAAAAACGATAGTTTTCAACTTCTTCCCTTGTCATATTTTTTAATTCTATCCCATCTACTTTTAACGATCCCTCATATTCCGTATCCATGCCACCTATCAGAGATAATAGGGTTGTTTTACCTGATCCTGATTTTCCTAAAATAGCGTGTAGACCTATATCAAACTCGGCATTGATATGATTAAGTATCACATTATTCTGTTGATAACTCTTTGTTAAATTTTCAATTTTTATCATCAGTCTTCACCCTCCAATTCTTTTTTAATATGTTCTTTTTGGATGCGTTTCAGGGGAAGAAAAGCAGAAATACAAGAAATGAAATACAGAATAAGAGAGATGAGAGATAAATAAAGAAGAGAGTGCTGTTGAAAAAAAGAGATGAAACCTAAGTGACTTAAGGTGATATTTGTGCATGCGGAAAGGAGAAAAATAAAAAGGATTAACAGGAGAAAAGTCCGGTAAAATAGCTGAATGGTAGTGTGTAAAAGATAGCGACTTTTCGATTTTTTTGTCGCCGAAAAAACGTTGAGTAAAGCAAAAAAACGCAGGTTATCTTCATAGAGAGAGGAAACAGATAAAAACTCTAAAACAGAGGCGGAAATGATATTAAGCACAAGAAAAGCGGTGATGACTCTCAGAATCAACGAGGACATCTCTGTCGTTGTTTTATAGATGGAAAGCGGATTTGATTCAATGACTATAGAATCGTTATATAGGGATTTCACTGTCTTTTCAAAATGAAGTGGATCTTCGTTTTGAAGATAGAGTTCATGGCAAAGGAAGTCGAATTTTCGATATTGATTCACGTCCAAAAATTCCTCTAGAAAATGACTCGTGCCATCTTTTTTTGAATAATTTTCTAAAAGTTGACTTGAGACAATTTGTTTGACTTGTTGATAATCATAATAGATAATCGGTTTATTAAAAAGACTTTTTTCTTTGCTGATAGCAGTTATTTTTATCGGTAAGTTAACACGAATAATATCGTGTATATCCGAATCTGGTATATTAAAAAAAGTTTCTTTTTGAATTAAAAATTGTTTGTATGAATAGATGTCGTTATTCAAATTGAATTCCTTTAAAAATAATTCATTAACAATTGTGTTTATACATGATGTTTGCGCTTTTGTATTGTTCTGAGTAAAAAAGGGAATGAGAGTGACAGCTGCGTTTTTTTCATTGTAATCTAATTGAGTGTTCTCCGGTATAAAGTAATTTAAACTCGGATAATAGGTGTCTATTTTTAATGCGGATATTACTTCTTCTTCCGGAATCATATAGTGTTCCAAAGTTAAATGAGAATCAGTATTTACTTTTTCTAGCTTGCGAATTTTAATGGTGTCATATGCATAATGTTCGTACACAAGTTTTTTCAAAAAAGGATTTAAGTTTAGATTGAAAATAAGACCGAAGTAGATAAAGGCGGTTTCTAATGCTAAGAAAATACAGGACAAGTATACTCTAAATCGTCTTTTGTTTAAAAATCTTTTTAATAGGAGAGCACATTCCTTATGCCCGATGACTTCTTTTGTTTTTTTTGCCTTTTTGGGAGGGGAATTATGTTTTTCTATTTCTTTTGTATTTTGCTGTATTAGAACAATCGTTTTATTTTGAAATTCGTATAGATAATCAGCTAATTCTGGCGCGTTTTTTTGATCGTGTGTCACAAGTAATATCAGATGATCTTTTGCTAATTCTTTTAAAAGCTTATAAATCTCACGGCTTGTATTTTCATCTAACTGACCAGTGACTTCATCTAGAATCAAAACCTCTTTTTGTTGAATCAACGCACGTGCAAAGGAAACTCTTACTTGTTCTCCACCTGATAATGTCTTCACGTTTCTTTCTTCCATATGTGGAAGTTTCACATCAGAAAGAGTTACGGTTATTTGCGATTTTAATTGATTGATTGAAAAGCCTTTGAGCAAGAGAGGTAATGCGATGTTTTCTTCCACAGTTAAATAGTCCAGTAATAGAGGGGATTGAAAAAGAAAAGCGATATTATCTTTATCACTCCCTTTTATTTCTCCCCTGCATGGTTTTAATACTCCACTGATTAAGGATAAAAGTGTAGATTTTCCGCAACCGCTTTTCCCCATGATGATGACAAAACCTGTATTTGGAAATGTCACATTCATATTTTCGATGATGTTTTCTTCATTTTCATAATGAAATGAAACGTTATCAAAAGAGATGGCCATATACCATTTATTGGATGACTTGTCAGTGTTTATGCAAAGAAAAAGCTGAAAGTGTGTTTAAGAAGACAACACATACTTTCAGCATTTCTTTATTTGTTACGGATAATAAAGGCATTTTCTAAGAGACAGTAAGAAGTTAATACACCAACACCGCCAGGGACAGGCGTATAAGCATATGCCTGGTTTTCATTGGGGATGAAATTCAAGTCTCCGGATCCGTTTCCAAAGCCGCAGTCAATGATGATTTTTGACGAATCTAACCAGGAGGAATCAATCAAATTTTTAACACCGGTGGCTAACACGAGAATATCGCATTGCATCACCGCGTTTTTGAGATCTTCTTTTGTGGTTTTAGAATGACAAAGTGTGACAGTTGCATCGCTTTTTAAAAAATACTCGAAGAGAGGAAGCCCAACAGAAATACTTCTCCCTAAAATTGTTACTTTTTTTCCTTGGGAGGAAAGCCGAAAATACTCCATGATTTTAAGAACAGATTTTGCCGTTGCGGGAAGATAAGACAAATCCCCGCCATAGAGTTTACCTCGATTTATCTCAGTCAGCATATCTGGATCTTGTGCAGAAGGAATTAATCGAATAAAGTCTTCTTCTCTTCTTGTCGGTAAAGGACGAGCGATTAAGACAGCGCGATTTTGAATTTCTTCTTTAAAGTTCAGCAGATTTTCATCATCCGTTTTGTTGTTGTCGTAAAAAGACTCAGTATAAGGAATGTCAAAAGCATCTAACATGCGTTTGATGCTTTTGATGTAAGATTGACAGTCTGCATTTTCTTTTTCAGAATAAAGCAAAAAAGAAAGAGGGGTTTCTAGCGATTTTTCTTTTAATGCTTCTTTGAAAGAAGGCAGTATTTCTTTGGCATTAAGTATGATCATATTAATCCTCGTTCATTTTTTTACTGGCTGGAACTTTGGGAAGACCAGGCATAGTAAAGACACTACCGGTGAGGGGAACGATAAATCCAGCACCGGTGAAAAGGCGTAAACTTTTCACATGAATGGTATGTTTCGGAACATTGAGAAGGAGTGGATTGTCACTTAAAGAATTTGGAACTTTGGACATGCAAACGGCAAAATCGCCATATCCCTGATCATTATATTTTTGAATTTGTTCTAAAATACCGGGCGCATATTCGACACCATCTGCACCATAAATCTTTTGGCAAATCGTTTCAATCTTTTCTTCGATGCTCATTTGTGAGTTGACAATAGGGGTGAAATGACTGCTGTCAGTTCTTTCTAACAATTCAACAGTCTTTTCTGCTAAATCTTTTGCACCGATAGGACCATCGACATAGGCAGTGTTTAAAGCAAAGGGGATACCTTTTTCTTTTAACAACGAGATAAGCAAAGAAGTTTCCTTTTCGCTGTCGGAGCTAAAGTGATTGATTGAAACAAGACAGGGAAGGTGATATAAGTCAACATTTTTCACATGTTTAAATAAGTTTTCAAATCCTTTTTCTAACGCTTCTAAGTTTTCTTTATTCAAATCTTCAAAAGCGATACCACCATGAAGTTTTAATGCTCTTATCGAGGCTACCATCACCACTAAATCCGGGTGGAATTGGCCCAAAGGTGAAACGATATCCAGATATTTTTCCATGCCGAGATCAGAACCGAAGCCACCTTCTGTGACAACGTAATCCGCAAGTTTTAAAGCAAGATCTGTTGCGATGACACTATTTGTTCCGTGGGCAATATTGGCAAAAGGACCTCCGTGTACAAGACAAGGGGTATGATATAAGGTTTGCACGAGATTTGGATTTAAGGCTTCGTGAATCAGCTTTCTGACAGCGGTTCTGCACTCTAAATCTCTTACGAAAATGGGCGTATCGTCCCCACGATAAGCGACAGTGATGTTCTCGACGCGATTTAAGAAATCTTCTTCATCTTTGCTCAAGCAGAAGATTGCCATGATTTCACTTGCTGCGGTGATGACAAAGGAAGAGTGATGCGGAACAACTTTTTTATCTTCTTGGTTGGTCGTGATACTTCTTAATCCGCGATCGTTCATATCCATCGCACGAGGAAAGATGATTTTATCGGGATTGACGTCCATTGTTTTTTGATACAACTCATTATCGATTAAGGCAGCGATTAAATTGTTAACCGAGGTGATTGCGTGAATGTCGCCGGTAAAATGCAAGTTGATATCATCTTCGGGATACAGTGTAGATTTTCCACCCCCGGCACCTCCACCTTTTACGCCGAACACCGGTCCTAAAGAAGGCTCGCGAAGGCATCCAA
The DNA here is from genome assembly GCA_900539865.1 of uncultured Mollicutes bacterium. Lineage (GTDB taxonomy): Bacteria > Bacillota_I > Bacilli_A > RFN20 > CAG-288 > Enterosoma. The sequence goes on from UQDS01000004.1 coordinate 95,679, forward strand.
TAGCGTTTTTATGAATATAGTTTAAACCATCTGCTAGCGCAATTGCGGTCGTTGTTTTTCCCTCTCCTGCTTTGGTGGGGGTGATTGCAGTGCAGAGGATGAGTTTACCTTTTTTCTTTAAATTCGGATCGATGTTTTTGGTGATGATCTTAGCTTTATTCCAAGTATAAGGCATCCATTGATCTTCTTTTAAATGAAGTTGAGAGACAATGTTTCGAATATCGTATGTGTTCTCCATGATATAAACTCCTTTCACTTTTCAAATTTAGAGGAGAGATAATCATATATTTCTTGTTTACTCCCTCGTTTAATATCTGTAAATTGATTGCGTAAAAACGTTCTTTGTTTTTTCGCGTATTGATGCGTGTGAACCTTGATGAGATCTTTGACCTTTTCATCGATCGGAAGACCTTGATCCATAGCAGAGATAATCTCATCATAACCGATGCAGTGGAAGGGGCGTAAGTCTTTAGGATAAATACTCAATAGTCTTTTTACCTCATCGACAAAACCTAGTTCAAACATTTTATCGATGCGGTCATCAATCTTTTTGTTCCCTTCTTCTTTATCGATAGTCAACTGGAGAAACTCAACTGGATAAAGGGGAGAACCGTCGTTTTGCTTAAGGATTTCCTCTCGCGTTTTTCCGTGGTCCAGTTGAACTAAAGCGCGGATTACACGGCGCGGATTATCCGCGTCAATCGTCTCATAAGTTTTTATATCTCTTTCCTTGAGAAGACGTTGTAACTCGGAAATCGGCAAGTTTTCATAAGGGCTTGTCATCGGACTATCTTCCTGATCAAAAACGTAGTTAAACAGAAGTGCTTTAACATATAAGAAGTTACCGCCTACAATTAAGACATCCTTTCCTTCTTGAAGATAGTGATCAAGAATGCCGCGGCACTCTTTTTGAAAGAGATAGACAGACATTTCATGATCGGGTTCATATTCGTCTGTAAAGTAAAAATCTAAACCTTCAATTTCAGCTTTGGTCGGTTTGTCCGTTCCAATCTGCATCATTTTGAAGCATTGAAAAGCATCAGCTGAAATGACCGGAAGGTGATATTTCTTTGCTAATGAGATGGCAAGGGAAGTTTTACCACTTGCTGTTTGTCCTAAAATACAATAAATCAAAATCCACTCCTTCTGAAGATACGTTCGATATCTTCTTTTGTCAATTTAATCAATGTCGGTCTTCCATGAGGACAATTTGAAGGGTTCTTGCATTTTGCAAGATCTCTTAAGAGACCTTCCATCTCTGGAAGACTCATGGTGTGATTGGCTTTGATCGACATTTTACAAGCGATGTTTGCTATCGTCAAATGCAAGAGTGACAAGGGGTCACTGGCCTCGTTATTGAAGCAAGAATGAATGCAGTCTTCGACCACAGCTTCCATATTAGAACCGTTTAAGAATGCGGGGATTTCTACCGCTTTGATTGTGTTGTCACCAAAGGGTTCGACAACGATGCCAACACTTTCTAGTCTGGCCAGATGTTCGGAATCAAAATTGGAAAGTTCCTTGGGGGTCAAGTCGAGAGTAATCGGGAATAAAGGAATGACGCGCGAACGAATTTTAGCAAAAAGTGCCTCTGTTTTTTCATAGTTGATTCTTTCCGCAGCAGCGTGTTGATCGATGATATAAAAACTGTTTAAACCATCACAAAGAATATAAGTTTGCAACACTTGACCGATAGGATGCATCTCAGGAAGTTGATGAGAATAATTTTCATTCTCAAAAACTGTATCGTAATAATTTTGAGAATTGTAGCTTTGTTCGGGGATATTAAGAGAAGAGGTATTTGGGTGTGATACATTTAAATCTTTTTCTTGCTTATGAAGATTGGATGGTGAGTAAGGGGCAGTAGATTCATAGGATTCTTCCAAAGGTAAAGAATCCTGGAAGAAAAGTCTTTCTTCCCTCTTTAGCGGTTTAATATCCAAGTAGCTCTCTTGTAATTCAATGCTTTTTGTCTCTTCTTCTTTTATGTCATCTAAAGCGATAACATCATCATTTGTGGTGCTAGTCTCAACAGAAAATAGTTTTTCACTTTTCGGATCCTGACTGGCAACATAAATCGGTTTTTTATATTCTAAAGTCTTTAAAACCTCTTGGCGCAAGGCACGCGCGATTTCTTCTTCCATGGAAATGCGAACTTCTTTTTTTGTCGGATGAACATTAACGTCGACCAAAGAAGAGTCAATTTCTAAATTGATAACAAAAAACGGGTAACGAAGTGGTGGGAGATAATCTTTATAGGCATCTTCAATCGCCTTGTTGATTTTATAATCATAAACATAGCGGTGATTGAGAAAAACAAGCATCTCTTTTCTCTTGGAATAATTGATTTCCGGTTTTCCGATATAACCGTTAAAAGAATAAGTGAGTTCTTCTTTCTTTAAGGGATAGAGAGACTTGGCTAAGGTATTTCCATAAATCTTTTGAATGCACTCTAATAAATCGCCTCTTCCACTCGTGCGGAAAATCTCTTTTCCATCTATTACCAAACAAAAGCTAATATTAGGAAAACCCAAGGCTAAATGCTCGACAGTTTCGATGATACTATATGTTTCCACTTGTTGAGATTTCAAATATTTTAAACGAGCTGGTGTATTGAAAAAGAGATTGGAGATTTCAAAAGCAGTTCCTTTGCGGCTAGGAGCGTCAAAGATTTTCAAGTCAGCATTCGGCTCCGACTCTATTTTAGTACCGACACCATCTTCGGAACACGTATTTAAAACAATGTGAGAAACAGCTGCGATAGAGGGGATCGCTTCACCGCGAAAGCCGAGTGTGTGAATGCGGTTTAAATCATATTCTGTTTTGATTTTCGAAGAAGCGTGGCGCAAAAAACAGTGGATGGCATCGTTTCGATCCATGCCAAAACCATCGTCCTTGACAAGGATTTTGCCTTTTCCAGCATCGGTGACACCGACATAGATGTTCTTTGCATTGGCGTCAATGCTGTTTTCAACAAGTTCTTTGATGACAGAACTTGGCCGTTCGATGACTTCACCTGCTGCGATTAAGTTCGCAAGCTCAGGGCGCATGATTTGAATGTTGGACATTATTTAACCCTCTTTTTTAAATCGATTAGATAGTTTAAAGCATCCAAAGGAGAAAGAGTCATGGGATCAAGACACTTGATCATTTCTTTGATTTCATCTTTCTTTTCTTCTACTTTTTTCACCTCTTTAATTTGGCTTTTTTCAATAGAAGATTGTTTTTCTAGCGATACTAAAAGCTCATCGGCACGCTCGATTAATTCATCGGGAAGACCAGCGAGTTTAGCGACATTAACACCATAAGAGCGATCCATACTTCCTTCTTTCATGTGATATAAGAAAGTGACATGGCCGTCTGTTTCTGCAACTTCGCAGTGAATGTTTTTCACAGCTTGAATTTTTTCGCTCAACTTAGTGATTTCATGATAATGGGTGGAGAAAAAAGTCTTTGCATGAATGTGACGAACAATATATTCGATAATGCTCTGGGCGATAGCCATACCGTCAAAGGTGGCAGTTCCTCTTCCGATTTCATCAAAGAGGAATAAGGAGTGGTTGTCCGCAGTTTCTAACGCTTGGGCAACTTCCGTCATTTCGGTCATAAAGGTAGATTGACCTTTGATGAGATTATCGCTGGCACCGATTCTAGTATAAAGCGCATCAAAGATAGGGATATCGCAAGAGTTGGCGGGGACATAACTTCCCATTTGAGCCATGATAACAAGGAGACCAAATTCTTTCATATAAGTGGATTTACCACCCATATTCGGACCGGTGATGATTAAGACATCTGTGTTTGCATCCATGTGATAGTCATTCGCGACAAAGATGTTTTCCGGAGCTGCTTTTTCTATGATCGGGTGTCTTGCTTGAATGACATCAATCTTATTTTCACCATTGAAATGAGGACGCTTATAATTATTCTCACTTGCAACATAGGCTAGGTTGAGGAAGTAATCCAATTCGGAAATCGCATCGCTTGTCTGTTGGATGCTATCCGTATATTGTGAAACCTGTTTGCGAAGTTCGCGGAAAAGTTTCGCTTCTAAAGTACAACGAAGCTCTTTCGCACGGAGAATTTTATCTTCTTTTTCTTTTAGTTCCTCAGTGATATACCTTTCACCTGTTTTAATAGTCTGTTTGCGGATATATCCGAACTCAGGTTTTACGAAAGGAATCTGAGAGGCAGACACTTCAATATAATAACCGAATACAGAATTGAACCCGACACGCAGATTGTGAATGCCGGTGCGTTCTTTTTCTTGAATTTCTAAATTGGTTATCCATTCTTTCGCTTCGGTAGTGAGGTAAATCAATTCATCAAGATCTTTGTTATAACCCTTTTTGAAGATTTCGCCTTCTGTAATTGTAGTAGGACAGTTTTCGGAAATGGCATTTTCTAATAAATTGACAAGGTTTGAATGATCACCAAGGCGTTGAGAAATCTCTTCAATCTCTTTATATTGGCCTAAATGGCTTAGATCTTTTTGAATTTGTGGAAGTGCGGATAACGACTTTTTCAGCTGTAACAAATCATGTCCGTTACAATTTTCATACCCCATGCGTGCGATGAGGCGTTCCATGTCAAAGATGCCGGAGAGGTCTTCACGCAGATTTTCGCGGTCTAAAAAATGGTCGACAAAAACACTTGTCAAATTTTGGCGTCTTTCAATTTCTTGATAAGAAGCGCTGGGATTGACAATTTGGTTTTTTAAGTAGCGAGCACCCATAGGTGTCTTCGTTTGATTCAATAACCAATAGAGTGTACCAAAGGTCTTATTGTCTAAAGATTTTAGTAACTCCATATTGCTTTGCGCAGAGTAATCGATTTTCATGGTCTTCTTTTCCATGAGATTGATCACGGGCTTAAAGTAACTTAACTCACGTCTTTCCATATTCTTGAGATAATTGTAAAGGCGCGCTGTGACAGCGATTTGTCGCGGATCGTTGAGGTTGACAAAAAGGGGTTCATCCTCTATCGATGCTGAGTCATCGTTATAATAAGAAACACAGACATTGCTGTTGGATTTAAGGTAGAGAACAAAGTTTGCATCGACGTTTGTAGGAAGTACGATTTCTTTGATGTCTAAAGAGAGAAGCTTTTCTAATATCTTCTCCTTGGAACTTTCCATCGTCTGAATTTTCATTTCGCCGGTAGAAATATCAGCATAGCAAAGGAAAGACTGTCTCACATCCATGTAGATAGAAGCGATATAATTATTTTCATTTGAGTTGAGATCTAAATTGGCGCCGGGAGTGATGATTTGAACAACGTCGCGCTTTACTAATTTTTTTGCAAGTTTAGGATCCTCCACTTGCTCGCAGATAGCGACTTTATATCCGCGATCAATCAATTTTTGTGCATAAGAAAGATAAGCGTGATGCGGGATGCCACACATGGGAATAAATTGACCCCCACCCGCAGCTTTTCTTGTTAAGAACAGCTGCAGTTCCCGCGAACAAATTTCCGCGTCTTCCAAAAACATTTCATAAAAGTCGCCCAAACGAAAGAACAGAATCAAGTCTCCGTATTGTTTTTTAAACGAAAGGTATTGTTCGACCATCGGGGTGAAACTTTGTTCTTTTTTGTCTGTAGTTTTCTTTGCCATAATATTTTCCTGATTTTATCTTACTCAATAATTAATATTATATATTAAATAACTTATATAAGTAAAAAAAATACAAAAAGAGACCCGTTTATAAACGGGTCTCTGTCAATGGTTTGATCAGCTGAAGAACTTCTTCTTTTAACTGGCGATAATTGATGACAAGGGGATGATTGTCGTATTCTTCTTGCAACTTTTTACAAGCGAGAATGCAGTCGTGCTTTTTATCATCTGGAAGATATCGAATGCCATGTTGCAATTTTTTTCGTTGTTGATCAATCTGTTGAAGATGCTGATCTTCTGCGAGTGCTTTCTTTGCAATTTGATATCTTTTTGTCAATGCAAGAGAAGAAAAATCCAAGAGAAGTTTATCGACTTCTTGGTAAAGTTCTTCCTCAGTCATCTAAGACTTCTCCGATTAACGAATAGGTGTGAGATTCTTTGATTAGAACGTTACGAATCTGTCCTAACAAAGAAACATCACCTTTTACATGAACAAGTTTGTTATGTTCATCATATCCTGAAATTATCGATGGATTCTTATCTGATACTTTTTCAAAGAGAACTTTAACTTGTTTTCCGACGAAGGTGTCAGCACGCTCTTGGGTATATTGGTCAATCAAGGCTTTTAAGCGGTTGAAGCGTTCGTGTTTCACTTCATCAGAAGTTTCATCTTTCATATTGTAAGCGGGAGTTCCAGGACGCGGGGAGAAGATGAAGGTAAAGGCAGCATCATACTTTACTTCTCTAACTAAAGAAAGTGTTTCTTCAAAGTCTTCATCTGTTTCGTTAGGGAAACCGACAATGATATCCGTAGTGAGGAAAACATCGGGCAATCGTTCTTTTAATTGATGCACAATGTCTAAATACTGTTCTCTTGTATATCGTCTGTTCATCCGCTTTAAAACGCGATTGGAACCAGACTGGACAGGAAGATGGAGGAAGGGCATGATATTTTTATATTTTGCCATCACATCAAAGACGTCGCACTTGAAGTCAGATGGATAAGGGGTGACGAAGCGAATGCGCTCAATACCGGTTTGTGCCACTTTTTCCAAGAGATGAGCAAAAGCGTATTCGTTGCCAAAATCTTTTCCGTAGGCATCGACATTTTGTCCTAACAAGGTGACTTGTTTATATCCTTGTTCTTTCAAGCATTGTACTTCAGCAATGATATCTTCTTCTTTGCGTGAACGCTCTCTTCCTCTTGTGTAGGGGACAATGCAATAGGTGCAGAATTTATCGCATCCGTACATGATGTTGACAAATGCGGTAATCTTACTTTCGCGGCTCTCTTTTCCTTCGGGGAAACCTTCTTCAATCAGATCAGAGTTCGAACGTACATCGACAAGACCTTGATGGTGCGAAATCACATCCTCTAATAATGTGTAGAAAGAAGTGATGTTGTTGGTACCGAAAATCAAAGAGACAAAGTTGAAGTGATCTAAGATATAGCGCACTGCTTTTTCTTCTTGCATAACGCAGCCGCAAATACAAATGATGGTGTCTTTTTTCTTTAAATAAGTTTCTTTTGCTCTGCCGAGTTCACCATAAAGATGATTCTCAGCATTTTCACGGATTGCACAGGTGTTGAATAAAATTAAATCAGCATTCGAAAAGTCTTCTTGCTCAGTCATACCCATAGCAAGAAGGTAACCGCGGAGAATTTCGGAATCACGTACATTGGCTTGGCAGCCATAGGTTTTGATACAAAAAGTCTTTCCTGTTCCCCAAGAGAACAGAAAAGACGTTGGCTTTGAATCAGCCACTTTGTAACAAATCGGTTTACTGTGATCTCGCCCCGCCGCTTTTCTGAAATCAGGAAGCGAAACAAGACGTAGTTTCATAGTTGTTACGTTAAACGAGATTACTCAGCGGTCTCGTGCTTAGGAACATCAGAAGAAACTGCATGAGCAGGATCGAAGTCGACCTTTCTGATGTGAAGCATGATGGTGGTGACTTCTCTGGCTTCTTCGTTAGAAGGCTCAGAAAAATTCTGCATCATGAATTCCGGCTGTAAGACGATGTCGGATTTGTTCTCATCATCCTTAAGGAATCTTCTAGCAACAATGCAAGCCTTTAAAGCCTGATTGAGAGCAGAAGCGCCAACTAAGGAAATCTGAACTTCGCCTTCCTGACGGATGTTTCCAGCAATAGCGCCAGCTAATTTCTGGATTTGAGTGTTGCCACTAGCTTTTAATGTTGTCATATTAGTGTTCCTCTTTCTAACGTTTATTATAATTCGTTTTTTTACATTTAGCAATATAAGATATACTCATTCATAAAATAAAAGTTGCTTTTTACTCAACATGCATGCAATTGTCTTAGAACATAAAAAAGTGGCGTATTAAACGCCACTTTCACAAATTTCATTGATGAGTTGATATTTTTTCACTCTCTTTGTCGTTGTATCTACATCCATGAGAACACCATTGACTAAGATACGGCCGATGCGAGGAACTTTTAACTGCGCAGGCATGCCAGTCATTGTACGACGAATTGCCCCTTCTTTTTCATCGCCAAGAGAAGAATCGTAAGCGCCGTTCATGCCGGCATCTGTCAAGAAGAACGTGCCTTTGTTAAGAATTTTAGCATCGTTTGTTTGAACGTGCGTATGTGTTCCTAATACGGCAGCAACTCTTCCGTCGATATACTCGGCGAGACATCTTTTTTCAGCGGTAGCTTCTGCGTGGAAATCAACAATATGGATTTCATCTTCTTCCGCTTGATTCAGGACATCATCCATCGCGTAGAAAGGATTGCCTTGCGTGTTATTGATGTAAATTCTTCCCATGACATTGCTGACACGGATTTTGATATTATCGTCTAATGTATACAATCGTGTGCCGATGCCTGGGGCATCTTTATCTAAATTCAACGGGCGAATGTAATTGCACATGTCTTGAGCGTATCGAAAGCAATCGGCATTATTAAAGAAATGATTGCCGCTTGTCAGACAGTCGATTCCATAAGAGAGAAGTTCTTTATAATGATCTAGAGATAAGCCGTGACCATGCGTGGCATTTTCACCATTAGCAATGACAAAATCAATTTGATCTTGTTTTTTGTGAAGGGCGAGATAATTTTTCACTCCCGCTCTTCCCAATGGACCGACAATATCACCGAGAAACAATATGCGAATCGTATCTTTCATCTTTATTTTGCAGTTTCGACTGCTCTCGTTTCACGGATGACAGAAATTTTGATCTGACCCGGATATTCCATTTCACCTTCGATTCTATCGCGGATTTGTTGAGCCATAACCTTCGCGTCTTCATCAGAGACTTTTTCAGGGATGACCATGACGCGGACATCTCTACCGGATTGAAGCGCATAGGAATTCTGTACGCCTTGGAAGGACTTGCAGATAGTTTCTAACTGTTCCAATCTCTTGATATAAGTTTCTAAGGTTTCGCTTCTGGCACCTGGACGAGCGGCAGAGAGTGTGTCGGCAGCAGCGACGATTTCGGAATAAATTGTATTTTTGGGAACATCGCCATGGTGGGATTCAATCGCGTTGATGACAATGGCAGGCTCATTGCATTTCTTCGCTAATTCAGCACCTAAGAAGACGTGGCTTCCTTCCACTTCAGTATCTCTGGCTTTACCGATGTCATGGAGTAAACCAGCGCGCTTTGCAATGACCGGATCTAAACCTAATTCACTGGCCATAACAGAAGAAAGGTAGGCGACCTGGATAGAGTGATCAAGGACATTTTGTCCATAGGAAGTACGATAAGAGAGCGCACCGATATAAGGAAGCAATTCGGGGCTGATTCTAGGAAGGCCGAGCTTAAAGACAGTCTGTTCACCGACTCTTTTAATTTTGTCGTGAATTTCTTTCTTGATCTTCTCATAGACATCGGAGATTCTTCCCGGCTGGATTCTACCATCTCTGATCAAAGCTTCTAAGGTGAGTTTAGCGATTTCTCTACGGACAGGATCAAAGCAGGAGACTGTAAGTGTTTCAGGAGTATCATCGATGATGATGGAGACACCTAATATGCTTTCAATTGTCTTGATGTTTCTTCCTTCGCGTCCGATGATTCTACCCTTCATTTCATCGGAAGGAAGAGCAACTGTAGAAGAGCATCTTTCGCAAGTGACTTCTTGAGCATATCTTTCTAAGGCGTTAGCAAGAAGGATACGAGCTCTGTCTTCACACTGGCTCTGAGCTTCTTCTTCCATCTGTTCTTTGTAAAGAGCGATTTTCTTTGCTTCTGCTTCTTCAACACGTTCCATGAGCAAGTCTTTTGCTTCTTCAATCGTCATTTGAGCGACTTTTTGAAGCTCGTTGATAACGGCTTCTGTCTTTTCTTGCAAGTCTTTTTCTTTTACTGCAAGTTCTTTGACGTTGTTTTCGTACTCGCTCTTTTTCTGTTCGAGCATATCTTCACGGCTGTTGATGCCGTTTTCTCTCTGCTCGAGAGTCTTTTCTCTTTGTTCAAGAGTCTTGTCTCTTTGTTCGAGCGCTTTTTCTCTTGTTTCAAAGGTAGCTTCTCTTGTTTCTTGAACTTTTTCTCTTTGCTCTAGTTTTGCTTCCGTTTTAATCAAGTTTTCTTTGCGTTCGGCAATTTCTTTCTCGGCGTTGTATTTGATGGTTTCAGCATCGCTTTTTGCTTCAAGTTTTGCATCGGCAATGAGTTTTTCCGCCTTGCTTGAGGCATCGGAAAGAATCTTATCAGCTGATCTTTCAGCGTCTTTTGTCTTGTTTTTCGGAAGAATGTAAAACAGCACCAAGAAAGCGATGGCGGTTACACAAGCAATAATAAACAAAACCAAAAAGACTACTTCTAAGTTGGTCATATTAAAAAATACCTTTCTGGATCCAGTAAAGTTATAGAAGGTCCACTGCATCCAAAGGACCTCTCTCGGTAAAAAGATTAAAAAACACAAGATAAACGGCTATATAAAATATATAATTAAAACTTAATCTTTTATATCAAACATAGAATACAATGGAATCTATGCTTTGTTTATTATAGTTTATGTAACAATAATCATCAAAGGTTTTTTTGTGTTTTTTCGTCACTTTTTTAACAGGGAGAAAAAACAAATAAGTACAAAAAAGACAGCAGCATACAACTCGATATATAAGAATAAAGTTGGGAAACACAAATTTTATTATTGTTAAAGCGATAAAGATAAAAACAATCATTTTTTTAAAATTCGGAAGAAAGCATTCTATCTCGACATTTAATCTTTTCAATAACTCTTTTGTTATGATAAAATAAATAAGCTGAATTCGAATTTGTTTTCAGCTCTTTTTATGAAAATAGGAGGGATTATGCTCACTGGAAAAGATCGTGTCAAATTGAGAACCATGGCGCAAAAAATAGATCCACTTATTCAAATTGGAAAGGGAGGCATATCTGAAAATCTTCTTGATAGCGCCAGCAATATTTTGGATAAGAGAGAACTTTTGAAAGTCAAACTTTTGAGAAATGCAGACATCGAGAAAGAAGAAGCGGCCACTGCGCTTTGTCAACTTTTAAAAGCGGAGCTTGTACAGCAGATTGGTAATGTACTTGTTCTTTATCGTCGCAGCGATAAAAAAGACGTCGTTCACATCTTATAAAGACAGCTGCCTTAGGGCAGCTTTTTCATTGCAAAAATAAAAACTGATACGAGAGAACGAACTTTCTCGTATCAGTTATTTTTATTCTTCGAGCAGAGGTTTTCCAGATAAGCGTTCTTTTACTTGTTCTTCAATCGCCTCTCTTACGTCGGCATTGTTTTTAAAGAATTCGAGGACAGAAGAGATACCTTGACCGATTCTTTCACCGTTATAGGAGAACCAAGAACCTGCTTTTTCTACTAAACCATATTCTACAGCAAGCTGGGCAAGCTCGTTGTCGTGACTGATGCCTTTACCAAAGATGAGGTTGATTTTACAAGAGCGATAAGGAGCAGCGACTTTGTTTTTGACAATTTTGACAGCGACAACATTTCCGAGAGCTTTATCTCCCTGTTTGATGGTTTCGCTTCTGCGGATTTCAATACGGATAGTCGCGTAGAATTTTAAGGCGCGTCCACCTGTTGTTGTTTCAGGATTTCCGTACATAACCCCGACTTTTTCACGAAGTTGATTGATAAAGATAACCGTGCAGGAACTCTTGGAGAGAACGCCAGCTAATTTACGTAAGGATTTAGACATGAGTCTTGCTTGAAGTCCGACAGAGGAATCTTCAAAAGTACCTTCTAACTCTGCTTTGGGAACTAAGGCAGCGACCGAGTCAACCACGATCATATCAATGGCGTTACTCTTCGCGAGCATGTCGACAATTTCCATCGCCTGTTCACCGTAATCAGGTTGCGATAAGATGAGATCGTCAATATTGACACCTAATGTTTTTGCGTAATCGGGATCGATGGCGTGTTCTGCATCAATATAGGCTGCTCTTCCGCCAAGTTTTTGCACTTGAGCGATTGCTTCTAAGGCCAATGTAGTCTTACCGGAAGATTCAGGTCCGTAGATTTCTACAATTCTACCTTTGGGATAACCGCCGACACCTAAGGCGGCGTCTAAGAGTAGAGAACCGGTAGGGATGACACCGACATCGACGTGTGTTTGTTCTCCCATCTTTAAAATAATACCTTTATCGTTGTAGTAATTGCGGATATCTTTTAAAGTCGCTTCGAGAACTTTATCTTTTTCATTTTCTAAGAGTTCTTTTTCATTTGCTTTATTATCTGCTTTTGCCATGGGTTGATTTCCTTTCATATCTTATTGGTTGATAAACTGAAATGTTTACAAGATGAACTAGGCATTTTCTTTGACTAAAGTGTAAATTTTGTTAAAAGCGAAGTCGACGCATTGTCTGCGGATATCTTCGCGTTCCCCTTTTAAATTTAGCTTATAGGAATAAAGAGTGTCTTTTAATTTGATGGAGATGAAGACCAATCCGACCGGTTTATCTTCCTCTGCGCTGGGGCCAGCGTTTCCAGTAAAGGAGATGGCGATGTCGCTTTTGAAGAAAAACGCACATTGGAGAGCCATTTCATCAGCACATTCTTTAGAAATCGCGCCATAAGTATTGATGATCTCTGGCTTGATGCCAAATGCTTTTTTGACGTCATTGTTATAGGTGATACCACCGCCTAAAAAGACATTGCTTGCACCGGGTACGGAAGTAAAACTAGCTGCAAACAATCCAGCGGTGAGAGATTCCATACAAGAAAGGGTGAGATCTTTTTCTAATAAAAGATTTAACAAGTCTTTTCTATCCATATCATTTGTCCTCTAAAAACACTTTGCGATTTTGATATAAATATACAGCCAGAGAGAAAAGAGAGAAGAATAAAGCGATACCGACAAGAGCGTTGGTAATGTAATGAGTATAAAGGAAACGATCAGTCATCCAAGAATCTAACGTGGCGCCGGGATTCGGGATGAGAGAGAAGGGGAAACCGTTTAAGAAAATGGCGGGAAGAGCAATCATTTCTGCAACTGTCTTCACTTTACCCCATTTGTTGGCAGCGAGAACGATACCTTTGCCGCTTGCAACCATGCGAAGGCCATCGATTGCTAAGTCTCTGCCGATGAACAAGGCGACAAAGAGAGGAAGAATTTGATAGTGTCCGCTGAAATCAACGCGACTGCAGAGAAGTAAGAACGCGGAATTCACTAAAAATTTATCAGCGACAGGATCTAAGAACTTGCCAAAATCAGTGACAAGATTTCTGCTTCTGGCAATGTGACCGTCTGCAGCATCGGTAATACTGCCGACAATGAAAAGTATACAACAGACTAAATCGATCCAGTTAAAGCCAAAGTGGAATCCTGCTAAGACAAACTCCGGTGCAAAAGAAGCGGCGTTTGGCAAGAAGGATAAAGAAAATAAAATGATGATAAGAAGAGCGATGATAAGTCGAGAAATACTGATTTTATTCGGTGTATTCATATGTTTACTTCCTTGTCTTTTCTTTACTAAAAATAGAAGCGAGTCCCGACCCTATAAGCCATGTTTTGTCGAGGATGACAATTTATCTAGGTCATTGACCTGTCCTTTGCGGTTCGATTCCCGCGCAGAACTTCCCTTACCAAAATTTAGGTTTCTCGCTTGTGGGGCTTTCCTATCGTTGCATTCCTATAGTTTCCCATAGTTTCGTCACTGTGGAGCTTTAAGGAGAAGACATCATGCTTACGTTTAGATTCTTCTCCGCCGTCTTGGACTCCTCCAAGCCCAGGTTTATTGATTGACCTGGCGCAAACACTGCATCCATCACAGGATGCGCGAGCATGGACTTTCCTCAAAAAGCATTACGCTTCCTGCAGTCATCTAGGTCGGGTGTTGTTTCTATTCGATTGTATTGGGGTTGATACCAGCTTTGGCTAATGCTTTTTCTAAAGCGGAGATGCGCTTTAAATGTTCAAGATTGCTGAGATTCGCATCTTGATTATTGGAAATGTCACCAAGCTTTTTCTTGAGATTGACATTTTCAGCTTCGACTTTGGTTAGCTGCTCGTTGAGCATTTTCACTTTGTTGTTGAGCTCTTCGGTTTGCTTTTCACAATCGACGACATAGGCTTCCATTGTCTCATAATCTTTAATGACAATGTCCAAGAATGAGTCGACTTGTAAAGCGTCATAACCCGGTTTTGTTCCTTCAAAAATTTTATGATAAATTTTATTGGAATCGAGCAAAAGTCTAATCGCCATATGGTATCACCTCTCTAGTATTATATCGCACGAACATATTATATATATAATAAAATTATGAAAAGTAAACTTTTCCTGCGCATTTTATTTTAAAGTGAGAAAGCCCGGAGATCTTTTTAGGATTTTAATTTTACACATTTTATAATGTGACAAAAGAAAAATAGACCATTTTGCGGATTTGTTCATAAAAAAATGCACAAAACATGCGCGTTCGGCAAATGTAAGCGGTAAAGTAAGCACCAAAGGAAACAAAAAAATCAAAAAAACATAAATCAATGGTACAAAACCGATAAAAATGGTAAAAAACTAAGAAAAAAAGCAAAAAAATTGAATCGCGCAAAACGTTTAAAATGTTCTTGATTTATGCGCTTACATCGTTTAAATTAACATTGGTAATAAAGGAGGAATACGAATAATGAGATTCACATTACCGAGAGACCTTTACCATGGTAAAGGTGCGCTTGAAAACCTTAAAAATTTAAAGGGTAAGAAAGCTGTTATCGTTGTTGGTGGTAGTTCTATGAAGAAATTCGGCTTCTTAGCAAGAGCTGAAGAATACCTTAAACAGGCCGGAATGGAAGTCAAAATCTTTGAAGGTGTTGAACCCGATCCGTCTGTTGAAACTGTCATGAAGGGTGCTGAATTCATGTCTGAATTCGGTCCGGACTGGATTGTTGCTATCGGCGGCGGTTCTCCGATCGATGCTGCAAAAGCCATGTGGGTCAAATATGAGTATCCGACCTGCACATTCGAAGATATGTGCAAAGTCTTCGGTATGCCGGAACTCCGTCATAAGGCTCATTTCTGCGCCATTTCTTCTACTTCTGGCACTGCCACTGAAGTCACTGCCTTCTCCGTCATCACTGATTATCACAAGGGTATCAAATATCCTCTCGCCGATTTCGAAATCACTCCTGATGTCGCTATCGTCGATCCGGAACTCACTGAAACCATGCCGAAGAAGCTTGTCGCCCACACTGGTATGGACGCCATCACTCACGCGATCGAAGCTTATGTTTCCACCGCTCACTGTGATTTCACCGACCCGCTTGCTTTACATGCAATCGAAATGATCCAGGCTGACTTAGTCAAGTCCTACAATGGTGATATGGAATGCCGTCATTCCATGCACAACGCTCAGTGCCTTGCCGGTATGGCTTTCTCCAACGCTTTACTTGGTATCGTCCACTCCATGGCTCACAAGACTGGCGCTGCCTTCATCGATTATGGCGCTCACATCATCCACGGTGCTGCTAACGCTATGTACTTACCTAAGGTCATCGCTTTCAACGCGAAGAATCCGGAAGCTAAGACTCGTTATGCTTATATCGCTGATGTCATGCACCTCGGCGGAACTACTGAAGATGAGAAGGTCAACCTCCTTATCAAGTATCTCCGCGGAATGAATGATCAGCTCAACATCCCGCAGTGCATCGGCCACTATGGTCCTGACAGCTATCCTTGCGAACAAGGCTTTGTTCCTGAATCCGTCTTCCTTGAAAGACTTCCGGAAATCGCCAAGAACGCTATCGCGGATGCTTGCACCGGTTCCAACCCGAGACAGCCTAACCAGGAAGAGATGGAAAAACTTCTCAAGTGCTGCTACTACGACCTTGACGTTGATTTCTAATCTTTCTCTGAGATAAATTCAATAAACTGCTGTTTGGCTTTACCAAGCAGCAGTTTTTAAAGAAAAGCAGTTAAAAAATCGAATCTATTCGATTCAAATATTATTTTTTACTAAATTTTAATTTTATTTAACCAACTTTTTAGTAAAATACGTTTAAAGGGAGGCATACTATGTTTAAGATTGTTGAAAAAGATGTCCTGAACCCTACAATTATCAAAATTGTTGTGGAAGCCCCATTTGTCGCTAAAAAAGCGTTGCCGGGTCAGTTCATCATCTTAAGAACTCACGAAGATAGTGAGAGAATTCCGTTTACGGTTGCTGGTACAGATCCGGAAAAAGGCACTGTTACAGTCATTTTCCAAATCGTTGGTGCAGGAACTGTCGAACTTGGACGTTTAAATGAAGGTGATTATCTTGCTGACTTCGTTGGTCCTTTAGGTAGACCGAGCGAAATTGAAGGCTTAAAGAGAGTCGCTGTTGTCGGTGGTGGCGCTGGTTGTGCTATCGCTTATCCTTTGGCATATGCATTGCATAAACAGGGAACTGAGGTGACTACTGTCGCTGGTTTCCGTTCCAAGGATTTAGTCATTTTAGAAAAAGAATTTGATGAAGCTTCTGCCCATTTTGTCAAAATGTCTGATGACGGAACCTGGGGAACAAAAGGTTTTGTCACCCAAGGCTTAGAAGAAGAAATTTTAAAGAGACAAGGAACAGATCAACAATTTGATGAAGTCATCGCTATCGGACCTATCATCATGATGAAGAACATTTGTATCCTCACGAAGAAATATGGCATTAAGACAATCGTGTCTATGAACCCGATTATGATCGATGGTACTGGTATGTGCGGTTGTTGTCGTCTTATCGTCGGTGGCAAGATGAAGTTCGCTTGTGTCGATGGTCCTGACTTTGACGGTTGGGAAGTTGATTTTGATTCTGCCGCCGAAAGAAATACCATGTATAGAGATTGGGAGCACTCTAAATATGAAGAAGCTTGCAATCTTCTTAAGGAGGGCAAATAATTATGGCATTCAATATGAAACCGCAGAAA
This sequence comes from uncultured Mollicutes bacterium, assembly GCA_900539865.1. Classification (GTDB taxonomy): domain Bacteria; phylum Bacillota_I; class Bacilli_A; order RFN20; family CAG-288; genus Enterosoma. The sequence continues at coordinate 112,634 of UQDS01000004.1, forward strand.
AATGCGATGCCGACTCAGGCTCCGGAAGTCCGTAGACATAACTTCGATGAAGTTGCTATGGGTTACACCGAAGAATTAGCTATTGATGAAGCAAAGCGCTGCATGCAGTGCAAAAACCCACAGTGTGTTCCTGGATGCCCTGTTCACATCAACATTCCTGAATTCATTAATAAAGTTGCTGAAGGAGATTTTGAAGCCGCTTATCAAATTATTTCTCAATCTTCTTCTCTTCCCGCTGTCTGTGGACGTGTCTGCCCGCAGGAATCTCAATGCGAAGGTCAGTGTCTTCGTGGCAAGATGCCTATCAGAGAGAAAAATGCCGAAGGCAAGATGGTTGTTACCGGCATGGGTGAACCTGTTGGTATCGGCCGTTTGGAAAGATTTGTCGCTGACTGGCACAGAGAACATGTCACTCCGACCACTCCTGTGATTGAAAAGAACGGGCATAAAGTTGCTGTTATTGGTTCTGGCCCTTCCGGCTTAGCTTGTGCATATGACCTTGCAAAAGAAGGTTATGATGTCACCATGTTTGAAGCGCTCCACGTCGCTGGTGGTGTTTTGATGTATGGTATTCCTGAATTCCGTCTTCCGAAGGCTATCGTTCAAAATGAAATTGAAGGCTTGAAGAGAATGGGTGTTAAAATCATCACCAATATGGTTATCGGCAGAGTTCTTTCCATCGATGAATTGATGGAACAAGAAGGCTTTGAAGCTTGCTTTGTCGGCACTGGTGCAGGTCTTCCTAGATTCTTAGGAATCCCTGGCGAAAATGCCAAAGGCGTTTATTCCGCCAATGAATTCTTGACTCGTGTCAATCTCATGAAAGCATACGAAGATGATTGCAAGACACCGATTCAACATGCGCACAATGTCGTTGTTGTCGGTGGTGGTAACGTTGCTATGGACGCTCTTCGTACTCCTTTAAGACTCGGTGCGGAACATGTCACTTGTGTCTATCGTAGAAGCAAAGACGAACTTCCTGCTCGTGCGGAAGAAATTGAACACGCGGAAGAAGAAGGTATTATCTTTGACTTGCTCCGTAATCCTGTTGAGATCTTAGAAGATCGCACTGGTTCTCCTTCTCCGAGAGCTGCTGATTATAATCCGAATTACGGCAGTGTCATCGGTATGAAGGTTCAGAAGCAAAAACTCGGTGAGCCTGATGCTTCTGGTAGAAGAAAACCGATTCCGGTCACTCTCGAGGAAGATCCGGAAGCCATTTATACCATTCCTTGCGATTGTGTCATTATCGCTATTGGTACAACTCCGAACCCCTTGATCAAAGCAACAACCCCTGGTATTGAAACAAATCCTCACGGCTGTTTGATTGTTCATGAAGAGACTAATGAGACCACAAAGGATGGTGTCTTTGCTGGCGGCGATGCTGTCACTGGTGCAGCCACTGTTATTCTTGCTATGGGTGCTGGTCGTAAAGCGGCCAAGGCCATGGATGAATATATCAAAGCAAAGAATAAATAAATCTCTTCTCATTTAAATCTATAAAACCCTTCTTATACCATCCTAGGTAAAGGAGGGTTTTTGTTTTCTTATCAAATATTCTTAGGATATTTTGTATGAAATTTGAGAAAACAAATATAAATTAGAGATAATAATGTTACTTATTTATTGGTTGTTTTATAAATTTTGTAAAAAAATGCACGTGAAATGAGAATTATTGACCATATTACTTGTTATAATAATAGTAACAATGTCGATAGAGATATTCATTGAAAGGAGACATTCTATGGAAAATCAATTAGAAAATGCCACCTTGGCTGCTGAAATTCAAAAAGTGATGGAATATTTTGGCAAGATAAGAGAAATCGGTGCCTTGGATATCTTCGTACAGCTCTTTCAAAACGACTTTCGCATCTTAAGCTATTTGGAAACACATCGCAATATTCACCCTTCTTCTATCGCAAGCGATCTTCGTATTTCCCGACCTAATGTGGCTGCAAACTTAAGAATTTTAGAAGCAAAACGTTTCATTGTTAGAACCATTGATAGTGAAAATCGCCGTCAGATTTTCGTTGACATCACGCCGGCAGGTCTTCGTTATCTCGCAATCATCAAAGAGCAGTGCGCAAGACTGTTTGCCAGTTGGTTTGAGATTCTCGGTGAAGAAGAGGTGCAACATTTATTCCATATTTTAGAAAAATCTTCTAATCCAGCAATCATTACGAAAGATGTGAAAAACTTCAATTTTGGCGACAACGATGAATAAATATAAAGCGTTGCATCGAAGCTTAGATGCTGCGGATGCGCTGATCTTTTTTGATTTAGAAGCCACACAAATTTCACACAAAGCGATTGCGATCGGCTTAGTCATTCAACCGAAAAAAAGAGGTGGGTTAATTGATTATACGCAAGGACCAATCACCTACCATTCTTATATTAAAACCAAGCATAATATCGGTCCTGTCGTAGAAAGATTGACAGGCATAACAAAGCAAACGTTGAAAAAGGAAGGAAAAGAATTTCATCAAGTCATCCTAGAAATAACGAATCTTTTAAGACCATATCACAATAAACGGTTTATTTCATATGGAAATGGAGATATGCATATTCTTTCTCAGACAATCGACTATGCGGATGAAACAGAAAGAAATTTCTTCCAACATTTGAAGAAGAATTATTTTGATTTATCTAATTATCTCTCTAAGCGTATTGTTTCCTCCGAAGGAAATATGCTTTCGCTTTCAAAGCTGGGCGAGGAATATGAAATTTCATTGGATGGAAAACCGCATAGTCCGCTATACGATAGTCAAATGTTAGCGCAAATTTTTAATTGTTATATAAAAGAAGAAGAGAAAACTCTTGCTCTTGTTTTACAAAATTATGGTGTAAATAAAAACATGGCACAAATCAGTCACCAATTCACCAAGCGATTGTTAGAGCGCGGAACTGCAGATAAAAAAGATTTGATTTCTTTGTTAGAGGATTTTTTATGAGTGTCATTAAATATCCGGATGGGCGTATGATGGCAGTCGATAAAAAGAAGTCGACTGTTGACCGCCGCAAGAGTGCAAACCGCACTGAAGAGGAAAAGATTAGAGACTCTTATATCAAACGCAACATGGGTATGGAGTTTGAAAAAGACATATCAAAATGTTGTGATTTTTATCGTGAAAAAGGAATTGCTGATATTTATAAACGACCAACCCCTATTAAAGTTGTAAAGATGTCAAAAGAAAAACCCGGCATGATTCAAGAGGCATATTTCGAAGCAAAATCGACAACGGACTATGTCGGAATTTATAAGGGCAAGTATATTGATTTCGAGTGTAAGGAAACAATTCATGATGAAGTTCCTTATCACATGATACGGGAGCAACAATATGAGCATCTTCGCTTTATTCAGAGTTTAGGCGGAATTGGTTTTTTCTTGGTTTCGTTTAAATCCGTTCAAGAAGTGTACTTGATAAAAGCGTCCGTCATCTTAGAAGAAATCGCTAAGCGGAAGCACCCGGGCTTTAAAAGATCGTTTTTTCAAGAACACGGTGTTCTTGTTCAACGGAGTTATTTGCCACCATATCATTTAATCGAAGCGATAGAAGAAGCGTTTCAAGAAGAATTTGCATAAGAAAAGACCTGTGTCTTCTTCCTCTAGTTTGGCTAGAGGAAGTGAACACAGGCCTTTTTCATTTAATTTCAACCGACTTTTTCTTCGTTTGCGGTTTTTTCTTTTAGTAAGTAGTAGGAGTTTTTCACGCGAACAGCTTTGATTTCGATGACATTTGGATCTAATGTTAAGGCTAAACCAAAGTGAGTATAAACATTCACTTTATCTTCACCATCTTTTAAAGGAATAGAGATATCGATTTCTTTGGTGTCGATAATGTAAAACTTCTTATCATCTTTTGTGACCAGAATGCTGGAATAATTGATTTTAGTGTCTTTGTCACAATAGATGACGGCTGTATTCTCGCACTCGTTTAACGCTCCATAATAGGTGTGGCTGGTGAGATTGTTTTCTTGGTAGATGTCTAAGGCGATATTTCCTTCGGTATTCTTATAGGCGGATTCTAATTTTGCCTCGAGAGTGAGGTTGTCAACTCCGTCTGAAATCGATTTGAAAAAATTGCCGATTGTTTGCTTAAAAGATTTATCGTTTGCCATGATTTACCTCTTTACTTTTTCTTTCTAGAGTTTTTATACTTCTTTACTGTTTTGCTTGCTTTCTTGAGGTTCTTTTTCGCTTTCTTGAGAGACTTCTTTGTCTGATCGACATTGAATTCTTTATCTTTCATATCGCGGCTAGATGCTTTATCAGATTTGTGAATCAAGACACCTAGGATGATGAAGACAACAATTAATAAGATCGCTGCACAGATGATAATAATGATATAAATCTGTTTTTCTTTCTTTACATCTTCAGAGAGAATCACTTTCACTTCAAAGGAGAAGATAGCGCGATCTTTTTTAGGATTGTCTTTGTTGTGAAGAACGATAGAAACTTGACAAGACCCCTCTACATCCCTGAACTTTAGCGTGTTGCCTTCGACAGTGACAAGGTTGGGATTGTCGCTTTTTACGATAATTTCTTCATGAGGGAATAAATCGAGTTCATCGTTCACCCAGAAGAATTGCATAGTGTAGGTGGTGTTTGTTTCAAAGCTTAACGAAGTCGGCTTACCAACATTAGGATTGATGGCAAGGAGCAAAGGTTCTTTTTTGATTTCAAAAGTGGATGTTTTTGAAATCTCTTTATCGGTACCTTTGATTTTACCTTTAAAGGTAACACTTACTGTTCCGGCTTTGATGGCTTTTAAGGTTTTCTTATCGCTTGTCAACTGAAGGTAATTGTGGTCATAATCGACTACAAAATCATCGATAAGTTCACTGTTGAACAACAGGTCTTCGTTGTCACCGACATGCATTTGGTAGGTGTCTTTTAAATTGGAGAACGGGTCAGGAGTCAAATCAGGTAATAGGGTATTGTTCGGGTCGAAAACACTATTTGCAAAGTACTGACTGAGATCAGATGTGAAATAGTAGTCGACAAAAGGATTGCGGTTATGTTGAACGTTGTTGTAGATCAAATCGTTGCGGAAACGTTCTTCTTCATCTACAGGATCCAAGGCGTTCCACTTTAAATACATAGAAAGATATGGGTGAACACCATGGAATTTGTCGTTGTTATCCTCTTCCGTGTCAGAGAAGTATAAATAGGGTTCTTCTTTGCTGTTTCCTTCTGGCAATTGATAACCATAACGAGTGACCATATAAAGCATGGCACGAGCGATGTTGCCTTTCCATTCATCGAGAGGTTCAACAACTTCTCTACCGTTTTTATCAAGGCCTCGATAACCAGATAAAACGCTAGAGCCATCACCAAGATAGGCGTAGCGGTGAGTATCCTTGTTTTCTTTATCGGCAACTTCTCCAAAAGGTAAGTCGTTGTGTGCTGCAGAGTTGATTGTGTGATCGGCTGCAATCAAGTGGTGCAAGTCAGTTCCTGCACCGCGGATAGGATCGCCGGCAAAGCCGTGGTTTTTAGCCCACACGTGTTCTTTGTCGACCTGAATGTTAGAGTTGGGCTTTTTCTTGTTGGCATAGTCGACATAATTTATGGTGTTATCGACTGTCATCGATTTATTGACATCAAAGTTGACCGCTTGTGTTTTGTTTTTATTGGCAGTCTTTGGAAAATAAAGAAGATTTAAACGATAATTGTCACCCACGTCTTCGCTGAAGCGATAGGTCGCTGGGTCAATTTCGCGCGAGAGTTCCCAATTGCGGTCCGTGATTTTCATCCAATCTGTCGCTTTGTCATAGGTGACATAAAAGGTGTCTTGGATTTTGCTATGTAAGTGAAGTCTTAAATCTTCGCCTTTTTTTGTCATCAAAGTGTCATAATCGTAATAGGTATTGATTTCTTCTTCACTGCAGGCGTTGAAATTCAAGGCCTTGGTGCTGTCGTAAGCTGTTGATTGAAGAAATTGTTTGTCGTTTGCTGAAACGACATAAGGTTTGTTCGTGAAAGAACAAAGCAAGAGACTTGATAATAAAGTCAATAATGTGCGTGTGATTTTCATACTACTATTTTAATACAAAAGAGGCCGTTCAAAAAGTCTGAAAGTGTTTCTTTTGTGAAAGCGTTTTAGCCACCACAAATGAGAATGAATACTTTAAACTATAATCATGAATAACAAAGAGAGATATTTATTGGTCTTTGACCTAGACGGCACCTTGCTTGATGATGAAAAAAACATCATGCCAAAGACAAAAGCTTATTTGCAGAAGTTGGCTTCTATGGGCCATATCATCGCTTTAGCTAGCGGTAGACCACCTCGTGCAATGCTCCCGTATTATCGCGAGCTGAACTTATCCACTCCTCTTATTTCCTATAATGGCGCTTTAATCAGTGATCCTGTCGATAAGAGTGTGGCAGAATTAAAATATTTTTTTCCTAAAGAAGATGTTTTAGATTTTATCCATCACTTCGAAGAAGGTGATATCATTGATGCATTTGCGGAAAATGATGATACGATTTATCTTCTCCGTGAAAATAAAATGTTTACTGAAATGTTTCATCGAGAAGGGATGAATGTAATCTATGGTGACTTTAGAAAGACTTTAAAATGCGGTGTCTATGCTGCGGTGTTCCAATACAAAGACCGCCAGACAAGAGATCGCTCATACACCATCCCGTTACATGGTGAGGAATATTTCATCCGAGGATGGTATGGCATAGATACCATTTCCGAATTTGGCAATCACTCTATTTCAAAAGCATCTGGCATCCAACACATTCAATCCATTTATCAGATTGATGATGAACATACTATCGCCTTTGGTGATGCAGAAAATGATGTAGAGATGTTAAATAAGGTCAAATATCCTTTCGCCATGAAGAACGGAAACAAGAATTTGATAGAGCTTGTCAAAAGTGTCTCCTTAGAAGATAACAACCACGAAGGAATTTATTTGACATTAAAAAATTTCTTTGCCACAAAATAAAGAGATAGAAAAAGGCCGTGATATCTTATCACGGCCTATTTTTATTGATTATAATCCCAAAATAGCTTTTAATTCAGCGACCATTCTTTCGCATAAGAGATTTGCTTCTTCTTCGTTTCGATTTGCGATTTCAAGGTAAATTTTAATTTTTGGCTCGGTTCCGGAAGGGCGAATTGCAACAAAGCAATGGTCAGCAAAATCGAATCTCAAGCAGTTTGTCTTATCGATATCTGGGGCATCTAAAGGAAGAGTTTCACCGCTAGCAAAATGCTTTACAGTTCTTTCTTTATAGTCGGTCATTGTATCAACATCAATTCCGCAGAGTTGAGTAAAAGGATTTTGTCTGAGCTTAGCAACTTCTGCTTTCATTTTAGAATGGCAGTCGGCACCTTCAAAGATGAAGTTTACTTGAGTGTTGAAATAATGGCCAGTTCTCTTGTCGAGGTCTTCCAAGGCCATATCAAGTGTTTTTCCTTGGCGCAAATAATACTCTACCATATCGGCGATGGCGATGATGGACTGGAGGGAGTCTTTATCACGGACAAAGTCGGATAAAAGATAGCCGTAGGATTCTTCATAACCGAAGAGGAATTTTTGACCTTCTTCATTCATACGGTTTGCCATGTCACCAATATATTTAAAGCCAGTAGCTGTCGTACGAACGTTGATACCATAGAGAGAAGCGACTTTTGCACCTTGACTACCAGTGACGAAGGTGTTGCAAATGGTTCCGTTCATCGGTAAAGCTTTTCTGCGCTGTAAAGTTCCTAAGATGAAGTCGATTAACAAAGCTCCGGTTTGGTTTCCTGTGAAGCGTTGAATTTTACCTTTGCGATCTAAGAAAGCAAGACCGCAACGATCCGCATCGGGATCGGTGCAAAGAATAAGGTTGAATTTATTTCCTTCGGCATTGAGCTTTTTCAATGTCTCATAGGATGCAAAATACGCTTCTTCTGATTCGGGGTTGGGGTTGGGAGTGCCGGTGAAGTCAGGATCGAAGAAATCTTGTCCTGGGACAGTTTCAACTTCATAGCCAGCGGCGCGTAAGGCCATAGGACCAACTTTGCAGTTTGCACCGCATTGTGGAGTGAAGACAATTTTAGTCAAACGCTCTCCGTTATAAAAATCTTTATACAAGGAAGTGTTGACTTCATCGTTGATAAATTCTTCATCAAAGCTCTCATCTTCATCTAAGTAGACAATCTTTCCGCGAATGTCATCAGAAACAACAGGGTAGGACACTTCTAATTCATTCGGAAGAGCGTCAATGATTGCGATTAATTTATCGATGACTTCGTAGACACCTTGGCATCCTTTTTCGTCGTAGAATTTATAACCGTTATAGGCTTTTCCGTTGTGGCTGGCAGTGATCATAATACCACCGGCGCAGTGAAGTTTACGAACCGCATAGGAGAGTTCTGGAGTAGGATGAGGATCATGGAACGTGAAGACGTTGATACCTCTGTCGGTGAGAACTTGAACAGCAATGTCACGAAATTCTTTCGACATGTGACGATTGTCAAAAGAAATTGCAACGCCTCTTGTTCTTGCTTCTTCACTTGGATAGTAAGATAACAAAAATTCTGCGACACCGATAGTCGCTCTGCGAACAGTGAGCAAATTCAAGCGCGTGCAACCAGGGCCTAAAAGTGCTCTCATTCCTGCAGTTCCGAAAGAGAGGCTAGCGGAGAACATTTCTTTTTGTACTTCTTCGCCTGCGTTTTTGATGTATTCTTTTTCTTTTTCGCTGACAAGATCGGAATCAAGCCATTCGTTCATTCTCTGTTTATAATCCATACTAACCTCCTTTAGGCAAAAAGGTAATTTCCAACGTAATATTATATTAAAAAATAAAAAATCAGCAATTGAAAAAGCAATAATTTCTTTTAAAAAACATATACATTTATTAAAAATGCACAGAAATTGATTGCTTTAGTTGTTTTTTAGTTCATTCTTACGTTTATTGAGAAATTCTTTAAGCAGATCTTCGCTGCGGTCAGCTTCATGACACAGATGAAGATAGGTTTGAATCGGTGTTGTCTCTTTTGCATAATGGCCATAAGCGCGTAAAAGCGGTGACTTACTTAGGTACTCTCCAAGCGACTCTAAGTCTTTCTCTTGTTTACAAAGGAAGTAGGTCAAATTGAAGATGTCTTTATATTCGATGCCCCTATAATAAATTGAAGTGCTTTTAGACAAGAAGTATCCAATCATGTAATAAGAGTAGGGAAGATCTTTTTCGGATAGTTTCTCTAACGCTAACATCTTCTCATAATCTTCTTGGTGATCATGCTTGTAATAGGTGATTCTCATATGCTCACTTAAAAGCGCATAGCGGACAAGAAGCGTCAACACTGGATTTGGCGTAGGAGAATACGAAAGCATTGCCTTGCCGAGCTCTTCATAATTAGCAAAACAGAATCCTTTGATCCTTAAAGACATGAAAGGGTTGAGAATATAGCTCGCTTTAAAAACAAAGACATCATCAGGGAAAGAGAGCAAAGAAAGCTTCAAGATCTTTTCGTGTTTTTTAGGATCTTGTCTCTTGATAAAATCTAAAAGCTGCTCCTGATGGAGCGCCTTGCTGAAGTAATCGCTGTCTAGATACATATCTTTCGCTAATTGGAAAATATCGCTGTAATTTTTATCGTTGAATCTCATGCGTTAACTCTTTCTTTAAATTGGAACATTAATAAAGTAGGAAATAAGGTAAAGGATGAGCATTAATAATGTCGTCATACTTGCAAGCGTACCAAAGACATAAACAAGCGAGTGGAACAGACGATAGAGAGGTTTTTTCTTGAGTTTGTCCACAGTTAAAACATTGTCAAAATCAACATAAGAGGAGGACAACATAGAAAAATCTTTGATATCATTATTGAGAATGATTTTGTTGTTTATTGCACCGCTAATGTAACTATAAAGCTCCTCTTTCTTTTTTAAGATGCCACCAAATACGCGATCACTGTTCTTTCTTAAAAACTTTCGTGCGTAATTATAATCTTCGGAAATTTTTGATTTATAACAGTGGTAAAGAGCAAAAAAGATATCAAAGAGGAAGACGACTAATGGCGTGATGAAAGCAAGATAAGAAAGCGAGTAAGTGTAATTTAATTCATAAAGGGCTTGGCGGAAAGGTGCGGATGGGAAAATAAAGAAGAAAAAGAGCAAAAGATTACAAGCGAGAAAACCAAACAGCCCCAAAAAGCTTAAAAAGAAGTCGCGTTGTTTGTTCTTTCCGGCAAAAGCTTTATTTCCGGACGAAAGAATAGAAGTATTGACTAACTCGTTCATATCTTCTAAGTAGAGACCAAGCTGTTGATCGATGTTTTCTTTTTTAACATCCAATGGTATTGTTTCATCCAAGATGACATCGTTCAAAGGCATTTCTATTCCTTGCACATCAAAGACGAGTTCCCCTATGGTTGTTAAATCACCGGTGTAGTTTGGATTGATTGTCAAAGGGTTGATATAGTATTCAGGAAAAGAGTGCAAGGCAAGATAGTTGACAGTAATTTCAGTCTTGAAGACGTCTTTTAATGTCTTTGGCTCTTTGTTGAGATTGTCGTATTGGGCGCAAATGTCGTTTGCTTTTTTACTCAATTCATTTCGCGCAGACAAAATGTTAACAGAGAGAATCTTGTAAGCATCGCTGTTAAAAATCTTTGGGAAATAATTATAAGCGTAGGGGGAACAGTCCCATCCGCTCTCTTCCGCTAAAAGATAAAATTTCAATTCGTTTTCCATAAGTTATGCCTCAAGAGGGTAAATCCATTGATAGAGCGGAGAGAGAAAACCATCGGGAAATGGTAGAAGAAGACGTATTTCTGCTAGAAAGAGAAACCAAACACCATAGGTAAAAATGATAAAAACAACAATGTCAAATGCACGGTGTACCCAGCGGATAGGCCTGCGAATACTCGGGTTAGAGCCGATGAAGAAATAAGAGGTGAAAATATTGCTGATAATGAAAGAAACTAAATATATAAATAAATAAGTAAAGGTGGTAGAAAAATGATGTTTTTCTACCAGGGAGAGTTCCTCAAAACCTTGAAAAAAAGGATTCCACATCGGTAAAAAAATTGTTCCGATTTTTGTGTTGAGATCAATGCTTACAAAAAACAAATCGCAAAAATATAAACCGGTGAGAATGAAAACACCTGGTAAGAGGGAGATGATGATTGCTCGAAGGCGATTGTGGGGCATCAAAAAAGCAGGAATGAGAAAGAGCGCCGATGAAAAGAGTGCAATCATCGTGATAGTCATATTATTGTAACCTAGAAATAGAATCGAGTATTTTCTTCTCTTTTTCAGGTAAGGGAGAACGGAATTCTTTACCAGAAAGATAGGAGAGATTGCCTGTTATCTCTTTGAAACGGAAATAACTAGCGTGAAGGAATTGATTTTTTAAGCCATACAATTCTTCAAAGTAATCATTCACTTGAAAATCACCATACTTGCTATCGCCGACAATGGGATGTCCGATAGCTGCAAAATGTACGCGAAGCTGATGGGTTCTACCTGTGTGCAATTCCGCTTCTACAAGTGAAAAGCCGGCAGGATAGGCTTTTAAACGAGTATAAGTTGTCAGCGCAGGTTTTGCACCTTTGCTTACGATCCCAACTTTTACCATTTTTTTGTTGGCATCTTTAATCAAAGGAAGATTGATTTCGCCTTTATTTTGTGTAGTTCCTCTCACCAGTAAGGTGTATCTTTTTTCAATTTGATCGCGTTCTCTGAAAAGTTCAAGCAATTGTTGTAATGTCACGAGGTTCTTACCAAAAATGACAATGCCAGAGGTGTTGCGATCTAATCGATGCGCAGGAGAAGGAATGAATCCGGTTAAGTCAGAAGGATCCCATTCTCCTTTGTCTTTTAAATAGTTTAAAACCATATTTTGCAATGTGATTCTTTTTTCACCTTCATCGCCGTGAACCAAAAGACCTTTTGGTTTATCGACTACTAAAATATTGTCATCTTCGTATAGAATAGGAAAATTCGCTTTGACAGGGCGAAGCAAAGCATCTTTGTGAAATTGTGTTAAAAGATCTTCTTTTAAATAAACGTCGACTACATCACCTTTCTTTAAAATGTAATCGATTTGAGCTTTCTTTCCGTTTACTTTCACATCTTTCTGTCGAAACATTTTATAAATGAAAGAAACAGGAGCGTCTTTTAGCATGCGCTTAAGAAATTTATCGATGCGCTGGTTATAATCTTTATCAGTAATTGTATAGGTCATATATAAATTATAACATCTATTTCCGATATTTATTTCGTAGAAATATACAAATAGAAAAAATAACTTGACAATTCGCCTAAATTTTATAAAATAGTTTATGCTGCTTATTTAGACGGCGATTTATTTTTGGAGCGATACTCAAGAGGCTGAAGAGGTGGGCTTGGAAAGCTCATAGACGGGTAAAACCGTGCGAGAGTTCAAATCTCTCTCGCTCCGCCATTATCGAGAATTAGAACACATGGGATTCCATGTGTTCTTTTTTTATATAAATGTCGAATGTTAGAGTCAATTCAAAAAAAGGAAGAAACAAAGTGTATTGTTTTTCAATTAGAAAACTCTTTGATAATATATTCTCGTAACGCAAAGATAAAAGTCTGTATTTTAATCCAGATTTTATGTAACTTTTTGAGAGGTAATAAGATGATTTATATTGGAAATCATGTGTCCATGAGCAAAGGCTTTCTTGCTATGGGAAAAGAAGAATTTTCTTTAGGAGGAACAACTTTTGCCTTCTTTACAAGAAATCCTCGAGGCGGAAACGCAAAAGAATTTGATATGCAAGACATTGAAGCGTTAAATCAATTTTTAAAAGAACATGACTTTGGGAAACTCGTTGCTCACGCTCCTTACACGATGAATCTTTGCTCTGCTAAAGAAGAGGTGCGAAATTACTCGAAAGAAATGTTTGCTATCGATTTGATGCTTATGGAAAAAATGCCGGGAAACTATCTCAACTTCCATCCAGGAAGCGAGCTTGGACAAGGTTATGACATTGCCAAAAAACAAATTGTCGATGCTTTAAATGACATCATGTTTGAAGATCAAACTACAACAATTCTGTTGGAGACAATGGCTGGAAAAGGAAGCGAAGTCGGCCGCACTTTTGAAGAGTTAAAAGGAATTATAGATGATGTTAAAGTAAAGGAGAAAATCGGAGTTTGCCTTGATACATGTCATGTACATGACGGAGGATATGATATTGTTGACAATTTAGATGGCGTATTATCTGAATTTGATCGCATCATTGGTTTAGATAAATTGAAAGCGATACATTTAAATGATTCGAAAAATGTAAAAGGAGCTCATAAAGACAGACGCGAAAAATTGGGTTTGGGGTATTTAGGAAACGAAGCGCTAATCCGTATTATCAACACCCTAATTTACAGGGGCTTTCATTTATCCTTGAAACTCCAAACGATAACGATGGTTATCGAAAAGAAATTACTTTTGTAAAAGTAAAATATGATGTTTATACAAAATTTAATAAGTTTTGTATATGAAATTTAGTAAAATAAATAACTAAATTTTGTTAAACAATCTATGTTAATATAGGTAAATTGTAGATATAAAGAACAATAAATAGCAATTCAAAGTTAAATGATCATTAAACAAAAAACGTCAGCTTTCGATCGCTGCTCTAATTCCTAGAAACAGGAGGAGGACAGTTTTCAGTTTGACGTTTTTTTAGTGAAAATAATTCCCGATGGAATTTTGAATGTTTAGCGCCTTATCTTTTCTTCTCTGAGGAAAGAGGATGGGATTCGCTTCATCAGCATTGTGTCAATTAAAGCGATGATAGTTCCGGTGGCAAAGGAGAGGGGACCAAGGACAACAAGATAGATGAAAATTTGGAAATTGCCAATGTAAATTGCAAAGGCGATCAACTGTCCGAGCGTATGAGCAAGGGCTGAGGGGATGGAAAGACCGTACATTGAGGGCTTGACCAAGTAATATAAGAGTAATGATACAACCATAGAAGTAAGTGTGCCACCAAGAGATAAATAGAATTGGGGACCAAAACCAGTAGCGATTAAAGGAACCATTAAAAGCTTGATAAGAGTTACAAAAATATAGCTGGGTCCACCATAATAAAATAAGACAAATAAAGTGACGAGATTACTTAATCCCAAACGAAAACCGGGCACCGGGACAAGCGGAGGAATGACATGCTCTAGATAGTGAAGGCCTACTGTGATTGCTGCCATCAAGGACAGCGATACAATCCTTCGTGTGTTAAACTTGCTTTTTTTCATGCGTCAAATTTCGGGAATGTGTCAGTGACAATTGTCGCTTGGATATGATTTGGTAAACAGATTACAGGAACGTAACTGGCGTAAACTCTTCCAAAGCGAGAACAGTCGTGATTGGGACAGGCGATGTTTTCTCTCTTGAACTGAATGCTTTTATCTGCATATAAAGTGATGCCGACTTCTTCGCCAACAAAATCAAAAACCACACCATCATCTAGGTATAAATGACTGTCATTTTTCGAGAAGAACAAGGTCTTTTCGCCACTTTCTGGAAAAGCGATAGCGGTGTTTTTTTCAAGATCGTTTTTATCGTAAAGCAGGTGACTTTTTCCTGTTTTAGGATCGGTGTATGCAATCTCGACACACAGCGGTGAATTTGTGGTGTTAGGGCGATTTAAAAAGGTCGCTAAAATAATCACTCCCATAACAACAGCAGAGCATAAAATTAAGACAGTGTCTCGCACTGGCTTATATTTCAGACGATCTTTTTGATGGTTTGTTTTTTTCTCTTCCGTGAGAGAATGATCTTTTTCTTCCATGATTGATATTATATAAAAAAATTTGTCATCTTTCTATTTGCTTCTTGATGACAAAATAAATCCTAATCCTTTGGGTGTGAAAAAAGCCAACGGCAACGAAAAATTGCGGAATTGTTTGCAAATTATCCGTGACAAAATCATTTAATTGTCAAAAGCGTGAAAATATTGTCCAATAATAATTTATTTATATATATTTATTTATTACAATATGTCTTGAGGTACAAAAATATGGCATTTCATTTATTTGGATCAGATGAAGCCCATCGTATCCCTGGAAAGAAGGAACAGACCGCTGACCAGGGCTATGTAGTCTTTCATCCTGACTATGTCTACATTCCTTGCCAAGACGGAAAAGGAAATCCTTTAAACAATGCTCTCGAAGTCGGTACTCACGTTTTAAAAGGTACACTTCTTGGCACTCGTCAGCCTGATGATTTTCCGATTTACTCTTCTGTAGAGGGAACAATCGTCGATACGAAAAAGGTTCTTACCGCTAGTGGCATGGAGCAAAACTGCTTTGTCATTAAAGCTGATTCTACAATTGTTGATCACTGGGATTTAAAGAAACCCCTCGGTGATGTGAAAGACGTCAGCAACGAAGAAATTATCGCAGCCATTAAGGAGTCGGGTGTCATCGGCTTTGGCGGCGCGGGTTTTCCCACTTACCGTAAATTCAACTCCGGTAAGACAGTCGATGTTTTGATTGTTAATGCAATTGAATGTGAACCGTATCTTACAACGGACTATGTTTACGGTGCAAAAGAAGTCGACTACTTATTCAAGGCTTTACCTTATTTATTAAAGCTTACAGGCGCAAAAGAAGTCGCCTTCTGCACAAAAGCGGATAAGCCTGCTTTGATTCAGGCTTGTGAAAGCGGAATGAAACTTTATCCTTCTATTCCGATGAAGCTTTACAAAACTGCTGATAAGTATCCGATGGGTTATGAACGCAACTTGGTCACGTTGGTCACAAAGAAACAGTACAACATGATTCCGATTGAAGCCGGCGCAATTGTGGATAATATTTTCACATTTATTGCTTTAGGCAAATTCTTCACGGAAGGTAAGATCCCTGCCGATCGTTGTATCACTGTTGCAGGATGTGTCCATGAACCTGCTAACGTCTTGACTCCCTATGGTGTCCTTGCTTCCAGTTTGATCAATGATGTTTGCGATGGTATTTCTATCAAGGGAGACTATAAAGTTATCAACGGTGGTCCGATGAACGGAAACGCTCTTTCCTCCATCGATTATGTCACTTTCATGCAAACCAATGGTATCGTTGTCTTAAAGCCGAACAAGTATCGCGCTGAACCTTGCTGGCACTGTGGCAATTGCTGTGACAATTGTCCGATGGACTTACAGCCTGTTCAAATTCAGATTGCTTTAAAGAGAAATGATGTTGAACGCATGATTGAATTGAAGGCAGATCGCTGCTGCGGATGCGGACTTTGCTCTTATATGTGCCCGTCCCGTATTGAAGTTTCTCAAAATGTCATGAAGGCAAAAGCAATTGTCCTTCAAGCATTAAAGGAGGGTAAAAAATGAATCCAGTCGCTGAATTCGCTCCGCAAGTAAGAAGAAAATCTTTCACCTTCTCCCAGATGATGGAGTTCTTCGGTTGCGTCATTGTCTTATGGGCTTCTGCAATTGCTTTTTACTGGGTTAAGAGAGGCATGAACGAAGGCATTATTGCTATCTTCAATGGTCTTGCTGGTATTGGTTTTGCTCTTGCTATTGACTTGATCTGGGAATTTAGACTCCTTTGGAATAAAGAGAACAAAGGAAGAAAGTTCAGAGAATACTTCTATCGCGTCTTCCACTCCTATTCTTTTGTTTCTGGTCTTCTTGTCGCTCTCTTATGCCCGATTGGTACCCCTTGGTGGGTTGTTGGTATCGGCGCTTCTGTTGCAACCTTTGTCGCTAAGACTGTCTTTGGCGGCTTCGGTATGAACATCATGAACCCTGCCATTTTCGGCCGTCTCTTCCTTCAATTCCTTTTCTCTAAATATATGGTCACATATGTCGGAACTAAGCCTGATATTTTCGATGTCACAACCGGCGCTTCTTTAACGAATGTTTCTAATGGTTATGGAAACATTATGTTCAGCGATAAGCTTGGTTTCACTAATATCGTCTTAGGCAACTATTTCGGCACACTTGGTGAAACACTTTTCCCTGTTCTCGCTGTCATCTGCATTTATCTCTGCGTTAGAAAAATCATCGACTGGAGAATTCCTGTCTTCTATATCGGTGGTGTCTTCTTATCCTTTGTCGCTATGTTCTTACTTAACTTCGATGACTATCGTTATGTTATTGAAGATGCATTTGCATACACTCTTACCGGCGGTGTTGTCTTTGGTGGTGTGCTTTGTCTCACTGATCCTGTCACTTCGCCAACGAGCAAATCAGGACGTATTGTCTTTGCTCTCGTCGCTGCTATTTTCACAGTGACTTTCCGCACCTTCGGACATCTTTCGGAAGGTGTTGCCTACTCTATCCTCATCGCGAACTTCTGCGCTCCTGCCATTGATAAAATGATTAAGGGTAGAACACGCAGAACAAGTGAAGCAAAACTTCCGATTGTTCTTACACTTGGCTTACTCGCCATCTTAATTGGTATTGGTGCTGGTTTCGGTTGGTTTAACCCCATCAATCCTCAGACTGGTGAGTTCCTTGAATATGTCGGAAATAAGGGGGTGTTCTAATGAAAAAACCGTTATTTATCACATTAGCCTCTATCATTGTTGCGGGTCTCTTTGGCGCAGCTGTTGTAGGTGTTGATCATCATTTCTATCCCGGAAGTAACGATTCTTCTTCTTCCACAGAAGGCCCTGGTACAGGTGGGGGAACTGATGCGCCGACAGAAAACGTTGTTCTTCCGGATGTCGCAGCTTGTTACGGCAAGAGAAATGTCATTCACAGCGTTACTTTTGAACTCACTGCCAACGATACAATGAAGGCTGGCTATGCTGCTCAAGTTAAAAAAGGCGATACGACTGCTTATGCTTTAGTCTATACCCTTCACACTGCTGTCGTGGGTTGCGACTCCTTCGATTTCTATGTCGGTATTGAAGATGGTAAGGTTGCTGCCTTCGGTGTCGGCGAACTTCTCGATGGCCACAATATCGCTTATCCTATTGTCACTGACAACAAGAATGTCTGGATTGGCTATCCCTCTGTCTCGAACATGGATGTCTTTGCTGGATCTACTAGAACAGCAGATGATATGAGAAGCACTATCGATAAGGCTCTTGCTGATTCTGCTACACGCGATGCAGAAGCAATCCTCAAGGGTGCTCAGGCATAGAAAGGAGAAAGGTAACATGGAAAACACAAAAACTTCTAAAGGTTTCTCTCGTTCTTTCATGGATGGCTTCATCTTAAAGAACCCGGTCCTTGTTCTCTCCTTAGGCCTCACCTTAGCAATCTTGCTTACGAATTCGTTCGAAAATTCTTTAATTCTTGCTGTTGTTGTCGGTGCTGATCTTCTCATTACACAGATCATCATCTCTATCTTCCGTAAACTTTTAAACAAAACTGGTGCTATCACCTTGGCAACCTTAATCTCTGCTGGTATTGCTTCTTTACTTTACTTAGTAGTTGATAAAGGTGTCCCCTTCTTCAGCGAGAACTTCGTTGACGCTTATAGCAAGATCACACTTGCTGTTGTCCCCTTTATCGCCACTACTAGCGCCGTTGTTGTCAAAGCACAAGAAACAATTGATCGTCCTTTCGATGATACATTGGGTGATACTTTAGGATCTATCTTAGGCTTTGCTTTAGGCCTTTGCTTGATTGCCCTCATCCGTGAAAGCCTCGCCACTGGTGGCTTGGTCTTCCACTTCAATTATGAGGAACCTCTTGTCGTTAAGTTCTGGCAAAGCGGCTTCAAGTTACCGATGTTTGATGGTGTATTCGGCGGTTTCCTTGTCACTGGTGTTGTCAGTGGTCTTTATGGCACTGTTGCTCACGCTATCTCTCATGCTCTTGATCGTAAGAAGGAGGTAAAGTAATATGGAATTTGTCACAGTATTTTTTGCAAGCCTTTTTGCAAATAATCTTCTTCTCGCTGGTAAGGGTGTCAGACAGAGTGCTCTCTTTGGTAAAAAGAAACATGGTTGGGTTCTCTCTCTCTTCTTCTTTGTTGAATCTATCACCTTAGCAATTGTCGCTTTCTTACTTCGCAAATTCACTGCTCAATTTGAAATCATCAAGTATCTTTCTATTCTCATCTTTGCCTTCGTCATGGCGATTTGCACATTCTTCTTTGATCTTTTGATCAATCACACCTTCAAAGATGAAATCCGCGAATCTTTAAAAGATCACTTTGCTACCACGACAATCAACTCTGCCTTGATGGCAATTGCCTTCACAATCTTCATGGTTGCTCCTGAAACAAGCCCGATGACTCTTATTGCTATTACCCTCGGTGCTCCGATTGGCTATTTGGTCTTTAATTGCATCTGTGGTGCATTGATGGAAAGATTAGAAGTTACCCCTGTCCCGAAAGGTTTTAAAGGAATTCCGCTTCTTCTCATTTGTCTCTCCGGACTTGCTTTAAGTCTTTCTATGCTTCACTTCTAATTAAAATTTGTTATCATTGATAGGTCGAAGGATATTCTTCCTTCGGCCTATTTTATTCAGTAGGTGTACGAATGAAAAAATATTTTAATCTCTTATGTGGTTTCTCCTCTCTTCTCGTTTTGTCTGGGTGTGTTGGAGGTACTGAATCTAGCTCTAATAATCCCAATAGAAACCCGCGTGTTCAAGTTTTATCGGTTATCAAAAACATCTATGCCGGTATCGGTGATATCCGCGTTGTCGGATCTGATTTTGTGATTCCGTTTGATACAGGAGTCACCGGAAATCTTTATTATTATGAAGGCGACTATAACAAAGCGGAAATCGCTTATATTCAAAATACATTCCAAGATTCTTTTATACGTTATCATGCGTTAAGCGATCGCCACTATGATTATTTTGATTTCACAAATTCTGAAGAAGGAGTCAAAATTAACAATGTAAAAGTCATCAATGATTCTTATGGTAGTGAAGTTCCTATAAACGTAGAGCCTTACTTGTATGATTTGTTGAAGACAAGTTATGATTTCACATTGAACAGCAATGGCAAATTCAATATGTTTTTAGGTGGTGTTTCTTCGCTTTATGAGAAAAAATTAGACGAAGTAATCAAGGAAGAGAAAACAGGACTGAATGCTGCTTTTATCGCTGCTACGGATCTTCAGTTTTCTGATATGAGTCAAGAATTGAAAAACGCGATTGATGAGACTGTCGCTTCCATTCCAAAGACAAAAGAAGAATTAGAAGGCTTGTTGACCTTTGACGATGAAAAGAGAACGGTCACGTTCCATCGTTATAAAAATGACAATAAAAAACCGCTAGAAATCTCGTTAGGCGGCAATGCTAAAGGCTTTGCAACAGAATATATCTGCAACGTTTTACAAGAGAAATATCCCGAAATCTCCATGTTAGTCAATTCCGGATTTTCATCGATTAAAACATTGGGTACAAGACCGGATGGAAAGCCTTGGAATATTCGTTATAACAATCCTGCTTATAATGAAAACCTCTTTATAAAGAAGCATGAAATCAACGAGTTTGAAGTCTCATTATCTTATTTGGGCAGCTTTAATTTATCCACGTCAGGATATTACAATCAGTATTTCTATGATTATGAAGATGGAAACATTCAAAGACGCAATCATATTGTAAATCCTCAGACAGGATATTCGGAGTCTTTCTTTGATCAGGTTTCTGTATTCATTGATGACACTGGACTTGCAGATATGTACACCACTGCTTTAATGAATTGCAAAGATGTGCGGGAAGCAAAACAACTCTTCACTCATTTAAATGATATTTATCAAGAAGAAAATGCACAGATGCTCCTTTGTTATAAAGCTGACAAGTCTGATTACAACACTCCTTTTGCTTATTCGATGAGTGATTTTGATAACCTTTCTTCCTTGCGTTTACCGATTTGTGAATTACAAGGAGGGACGCTTTATGAAGGAAATTACCAAGACATTAAGGCGAGTGAGATCGTTCAATCAAAATCAACATTTGCACCTCAGTATCAGATGGTTTACCAAATGAGTGATATGCTTTACGAAAATTCAAAGATTATCGAAGATCTTCAATATCCGAAGAACGTTCTTGCAAAGCGTGCAAAGCTTTAAATAAAAAAGAGTTATCAGAAGATGAACTGATAACTCTTTTTGTTTTTTAGAATAAGTCAGGATAAGGAATGGCAAAGAAAAGGGGAAGGAAAGAGGCGTTGCGATGCGAAAGAGGAGAGAAAAGATACGGAATCATATTGACCGAGGAGACTACAATATCTGGTTTATGACGTTTTGTTTTCCAAACGCCGACATGCGGATACTCGATGTCGATTTCATAACGGGTTCCATCGATTTCAAATACAATATCGGTGTCGCAATCAAATTCAATCGAGTTGTAATAGAAGATGATTTGGAAGAAACGTAGCCAGTCATATACTTTTAAAGAGATGTCTTGTTCCACGTTGACACTATCAGCAACACGCGACAAGATCTTGTTTCTTTCTTTATCTAAAGGAGAGACAACTACGTTTAATTCGGTGAGAGAATCCTGTTTGAAAAGTTGATAAAAAGCAGAGAATATCGCGCTGGCGTTGACGTTCATGACATTGATTCTTTTTAATCTAGGAAGATAGGAGAAATAGCCTGCGTATTTGCCATCTTCAAAAACAACGTATGGGATGCTTTGCCAAGTTTTAAGACAGCGGAAGAAATCTTGTTCAAATCTTGTTTTGACACTGGTAAAATCTAAATATTTTAGATATGAAATGTGAACATCCTCTTGTGTCATCGGACGAATTGTGACTTTTGGATTGATCTTTTGATGTTCAAGCAAGAAGGTGTCAATCTTATAAAAATAGTTGAAAGGTCCCTTTTCATATCCGTAATGAAGAAAGCGGCTACGTCTACCGGTTAAAAGGGAAAAAGTAACATTTTGTTCGATGTTTTCTTTTTCGATTGCTTCCATCAATTTCGTCATGATTCCTCGGAGTCGATAGTCTTTATCCACAGCCACTGAACCGACAAAACTGACGGAGTTTTGAATGTGATTAAAGGTAAATTTTTCAATGACATTTCCAGCGACACCGACTATTTTCCCATCTTCAATGCAAATAAAATGTTTATCTGCATGGCAGTTGTTTGGGTCGGCATAGACTTTGGGTTGTTCCACACGGATATCAAAGTCGCATTGTGCTACTTCACCATAGACTCGATTGAGTAAATCGATGACTTCTTTCATCTGTTCTGGTTTTGCTTTTGTAATTATCATACTAATGTATATTGTATCAAAAAAGAGGATGAGAAAGTAGAGTGCGTCAGTCTAGCTGAACTTTAATCTGTTTTGTTTTTCTTTTTGCGGTAGAGCTTTATCAATTTTGGAATGAAGAGAATCATAAGCATGATGAGTGCAGTAATTCCACCGCCGATTGCAAATCCGGTAAAGTCTAATAGAACATCATCCATGCATCCGTATCGACCGGCAGTAAACACTTGAATAAACTCCGTTAACGCAGCGATTCCGTATCCCTGTAAGAAAGCAAAAGGAATGGAGAAGCACCAATATTTTTTGTCGACATTTATTGTGAAGAAGAGAACAGAGCAGATAGCAAAGACTAAGAAAGCACCAAAATGGCAAAGGCCTTTACGAATTTTATAAAAGAAACTATCTTTATCGCGAATATAGTTCTTTGGTTTGATTTCTAAAGAAATCTTGATTATTTCATGGAAGTTAAATCCATTATCTATCTCAGCTTGCAATGTTGTTTTTCCGACTTTGGTTGGAGTGATTACGCCATCAGAACCGATAGCGGCAATCGATTTATCTTCGCTTTGATAGCTGACTTTACTATAGCTGGAATCGGACGTGAAATTGATTTGAAATTTCCCGGGAATACCATTTTCCATAGCGTAATATTTTGTCTCTTCATCATAGGTGACAGTACCGTCTTTTTGAATGATTTCAAAGGGCTTGTCCTTCTTTAAAGCTGTCTTATGTTCTACAACAAAAGTATCCTCCGTTACTTCATCGGTGATTGTTTCCTTAAAACGAAGCGTAAAAAACCCCGTTTGATCAAATTGAAACATTCCGTTTTGATAGTGGGCACCACTTGTAAAATGGTGTGTAAAATTAAATTTGGTTGGTTGTATATTGAGAAAATTAAGTTGTGGTTTCAGGAAAGTATTAAGGTAAATGTGGTATCTTCCATCGCTTTGTTTCTTTATTTCTTTTCCCGTCTTAGCGTCAAAGTAGGTTAGAGAAAATCCAGTAGAATAAATGTGTTTCATTTCAATCTGAATTGTTTTCTTTAAAAAAGTCAGAGGCGTATCCAAATAGAAAGGCGTTGCAGATAGAAAGAGGATTCCTTCTTCCTCACCTTGAAGTGAGATACTTCTTGCCTGTTCTTCTACAAAGGAAAGAACATCCGTGTCACCGGAGAGTTCAAAGTGATAGGGGTTAGTAGAGTTATCCACAATATCGAAAGTAGAGAACTCATTGACATATAAGGAATAGCCATCCAAAGATAAATCTCTTGTGTTGGATTTGTTACGTGAGGTAATAGAAAAATCATCCCCTGCCAAAAAGGAATAGGTTCTTTCATATTGATCTTGATAGGAACAAAGAATTGAAAAAGGAATAAAGTTGTATTCCCTAGCAGTATTCATCGTTAATACATCATCGTTCAGTGTGATTATATCCTTATATTTATCTTCGATAGATAAGGCATACTTTAGAGGGAGAGAAGTAGAGTTGTTCTTATAATTCAATGTAATCTTAGATGATAACGATATGGGCTGATCAAAGAAGGGAAGATAATATTCTATAGAATCTAATTCAATCTTTTGTCCTAATGTATTTTTAATTTGATAGTCTTCATATGTTGCATCTTTTACTGTGATTTTCAGTTGAAATGACAATCTGGTTGTTCCGTTTTCATCCTGAGGTAGTGAAAAGTCTAAAAGATGATTTTCCACTGGACTTAAACAAGTTAATGTCAAGTTGTTATCAATCGATACATAAGTGTCTTTATAGGGTTGATCTAAGGTTTGTCCGTTGATGGTTAAATGCTTTATATAATGATTTTTACCAAGAGATAATAAAGAGGATTTTTTGCTGCTTTTGTCAACAATATTAATTTTACAACTTTGATTGTTAAAAAGAATTGGTGCGGAAGAATTACAGACGGTCACTGCAAATTTTTCAAGAGGTTGATAAAGAACAGTCACTTTCTTTGATATGGAAATGTCCTTGTTGTATAAAGAAGTGAATGTTAAATTTGCCACCCCTTCTTTGCAACCTTTTATCGTCGTGTTTTTTATTTCAATCACATCAGGATTGTCCGAGGTGACTGAAAAAGTCTTATACGAAGTATTTAATGGTTCATAATTGATTTGAAATTCTAGAGCGCTGTTTACGTTTACAGAAGCGCCAACAGGTAAGATATAAGAAGAGGTGTCTTTAAAAGACATATTCCTTAAGGGGATGAGGTTAGAGTCGTCTGAGACAATTTTAATGTTGATTGCATTAGTGATGTCATTGTTTGTCTTGATTTGAATCGTAAAGATATCTTCTTTTGTCGATTTATAAGCGATGATATCTCCCTCTTTTGATAAGTTAAAATAATCTTGATAATTTAGAGTAGAGCAAGAGAAGAAGAGTGTTTTATCTGTGGTGTTCTCCGGGTTAAAAGAAGTTTCGATATGATAAGCTTTACCAGCGATTAATTCGTAGAAGTTTTCTTTATATTGTGCAACAGGAATTGTGGATGTGATGCCTTTGGCAAGGACGTTATTCACATTGATTTCTTTGGTGTCTTTAATTTCAGGATAACCGTTGACCGATATTGAAATTTCAGCTTTTCCCTCCTTCTTTGCGGTGAGAAGTCCCGTAGGAGAAATTTCGAGAACTTCTGGATTGCTTGTTTGAAAGAGGACTGATTGAAAAGTGCAATCTTTCGGTTCGATTATATAATTCAATTGTTGTGTCTGAGAGACTTCCATTTCGCTAAGGAGATCTGTCTGAAAGTGTATCGCGGTCGGTTGTACTTCTTTGTATTGGTCCCCTTTGTTTTGATTGATGATGTCAGCGATGGTACCACCTACGGCATTGCTTTGTCCTGAAGAAATATTGCCAGGCAAAGCAGACTCTACAATTAAAAGTCCGATACAAAAGATATAGGAGAGAGTTAATAAAACGCTGAAAATTCTTTGGAATCTTGTCTTCCGTTTTTTCATTCTAACCTCGCTTATTTCTTCGGCTTAATAATAGATTAAGTTTTATCTTTTCAATAAACAATAAAATAATGAGCAATTCAATAAAACTTGTTAAATTTACATTTTGTAAATATAAATAAAAAGCACTGATTTACAGCGCTTTAATTTATTTGAATTTTGTCAAAGCTTCATCCAAGGAGGAGCAGAGATATTTGGCTTTATTTTTGACTTCTTCGGGTGAGTTATGGAAAGTAAAAGAATGCGGTGAAGCTTCTAACATAGACATATCGTTGTAGCTATCTCCCATACAGGAAACGATATCATATCCACATTTTTCTTTTAAAATACCTAAGGCATTTCCCTTGGAATTTCCTTTTTTAACAATGTCTAAAAACATGCGGTTTTGATGCACTTTTAAATTCGGAAAGGCAAGTTCGATATGCTGCTTAATTTCTCGTGCATTCTTTTCATCTCTAGCAAAGAAAGAAAGACCGTAGATTTCATCTGGAATTTCATCCAAGGAATCGATGTGAATGCAAGGAGAGTAGCCTGCGTTGATTGTTAAAAAATCGGTTTTGCTTAGTAAGGCAATCGGATACTCTTCATTATATATTTCATACAAATCTAAAATATCTTCTTTATAAAGGGGATCTTCGTGAATGGACTTGCAATTCTCATCTAAAATCAAAGCGCCGGAAGCGATGATGTAAAAATCGTAGTGAATTTGATTTTTGCTCGGAATTAAAACACCATTTAAAGAGCGCCCAGTACAAACACCAAAGTGATAACCTCTTTCTTGAAAAGCACGAATGGCGTCAATATCTTCTGTGCGGAAGTGATCTTTGAAATACAACGTATTGTCAAAGTCAGATGCAAACGCTATTTTCATAATTGTGTGTCCTCTCGTATGTGCTGAAATGTAACAACTGTTCATATTCTAAAACAAACGTGCAAGAAAAAGAAGATGAAACGGGTCTCATATTATATATAATAGATACGTATGAAAATTTTAGTGGCTTCTGATTTGCATGGTGATATCTACTACACCAAGGCGCTCATCGAACGATTCCAAAAAGAAAAGTATGACAAACTATATTTACTTGGTGATTTAGAAGAAGAATGTATTGAGCTTTTCAATCCCTTGTTTATGAAGATTGTCGCAGTAAAGGGAAACAACGATCTTTATCTCGAAGAAAAAGCTTCCTTTATGATGCCGTATTTAAATTACGATTATCAATTCGGTAAATTGATCGTGTTGTCTCACGGACATTATTATTCCCCTTACAATTATGATCAACCATACGATATTTTCCTTTCTGGTCACACCCATCAGTCCTATATCATCAAAGATAGTTTGGGACATATCAATGCAAATCCAGGAAGTTTAGCTTTACCAAGAGATGGCGTTCATTCTTTTATGGAAATAGATGAACGCGGGATAAGAATCTATGATTTCAATTCTCTTGCAGTGATTCAGTCGACAAAGTTTTGATAAAGGAGTGTTTCGATATGAATATATTAATTGGTTCGGATATTCACGGCAGTTTAAAGTATGCTCGTATCTTCATGGAAAAAGTCCAAAAATACGACGCGCAAAAAATTCTTCTTTTAGGCGATTGTTATTACAACGGAGCAAGAAATGATCCTCCGGAAGAATATTGTCCGAAAGAAGTAGTAAAATTGCTCAATTCTTATGCAGACAAAATCATTGCAGTCAAAGGAAACTGTGAGAGCGAAGTCGATCAGATGGTCTCAGATTTTGTCTTTAATGAAAATGCAACATTATTTGTTTTTAACAAACAAATTGTCATGACACACGGCCATCATTTTTCTTTTGAACAATTGCCAAAATGCCCGGGTGACATTTTTCTTCAAGGACATACGCATATTTCTGTTTTAAAGAAAGAAGAGTCGGGATTGATTTTGTTAAATCCGGGTTCTGTCTCTCTACCTAAGGATAATCATCACTCTTATATGGTGATGAATGAAAAAGGAATCACTCTGTTTGATTTGTTGACAGATGAAATAATTGCGGAATTACAATTTTAAAATAAAACAGACTTCCCCAAGAAGTCTGTTTTTTTAAAAAAGGATCAACTAGCTTATTAACTAGATTGATCCTTTGTTGTTTCTGAAACGTTGAGAGGAAGTTCTTTTTCCTCTTTTTCTTTTTCTTTCTGCATTTTGTTTATCTTTGTTTTTAAACCGCGTGTGAGAGGATAAATATTACCTTCTTCTTTTTTACGCAAGTAACGATAATATGCTCTAGAAATAAAGAAGATGAGCAAGGCAGCGATAATTGCACAAGAGATAAAGATGAGCCATTGCCACCAAGTGAAGTTTTTATAATCGAAGAAGTCAGTGCCGAAGAAACATGTTACAAAGACACCAACGCTGCGGAAGATGAGAACATTGATGATGTTATAAAGGAAAGACATATTTGTGCAACCAGCGATAAAGCAAATGGTGTCATCTGGAAAGAGAGGGAAGAGATAGACAAAAGGAATTGCTGCTTTACCACCATATGTGATGATCTTTTCTGCTTCTTTATATTCTTTGTTTCCCGAGACCCAGCGAAGAAGTTTCTTACCGACTGTCTTTCCTAAAGTGAATAAGAAAATAGAGGATAAGATGACACCGCCATCTGCGAGAAAGAAAGAATTCCACATGCCTTGTACGGTTTTATCATTGAGCATCATATTGGCTAAAGTGATAAAAAAGATGGATGATATTCCGGGGATGATGTTGATCAGAGGGGTTAAAATCAGATAGAGAAAACAGGCTAAAACCAAGTTTTCTTTTGTCCATAATTGGAATTCTTCCATCAATTTACTTTCGCCGCCGAGCAAGTTGAATAGATAGAATGCAACAAAGGCGATGATGAATATTGTGATCGCGACCGTGAGCGTTTTAAGAAGCACGGACTTTATATTTGATTTTTGTCCCATGTGATACATTATAGCACCAAAAAAATGGAATTTTGTACATTTTTATAGAAAAAAATATTTTTTATTTTATAATAAAAATGAAGAAAGGAAACCTGATTATGTTATATGATGTAGCAATTATCGGAGCGGGTGTTACGGGTTGTTCCTTAGCCTTTGAATTATCCAAATACCAGCTCAATGTTGTCTTGATTGATAAAGAAAATGACATTGCAATGAAGACAACAAAAGCAAACTCTGGCATCGTCCACGCTGGTTATGATCCGAAACCGGGAACGATGATGGCAAGACTCAATGTTGAAGGATGTCAATTGATTCATGACTTATATCCTTTGATGAACTTCCACTATAAGCAGATCGGCTCATTGGTTATCGCTTGGGATGAAGACGGCCATAAAAAAGTCGATGAGCTTTATGAAAGAGGATTACAAAATGGTGTCCCCGGAATGAAGGTTTTAAAGACTGCGGAAGAAGTCCACGCTTTAGAACCCAAACTCAATCCGGAGATTGATTATGCTTTATATGCGCCTAGCTGCGGCGTTGTTTCTCCGTGGGAACTCGCTTTGGCTATGGGATGCACTGCTGTGAAAAACGGCGTGAGATTTTTATCTGACGCACCTGTTTTAGCAATTGATTCTTGTGAAGAAGGCTACCTTGTTCACACCAAGAAAGAAGATGTCACCGCGAGATATGTGGTCAATGCCGCGGGTGTTCACGCCGATGATATTTATCGTCTCGTCTTAAAAGATAGAGCCGATGAGTCTTTCAAAATCACCCCTTGTATCGGTGAATACTATCTCTTGGATCGCGAAGAAGGCGACACTGTTTCTCACGTCATCTTCCAGACTCCGAGCAATCTTGGAAAAGGTGTCTTAGTCTCTCAGACTGTGCACGGTAACCTCATTGTCGGTCCTGATGCCAATTATGATATGCCGAGCAAAGATTATACCGGCAACACGCAAAAAGGACTCGACTTTGTCCGTAAGATGTCTTCTTTGACAGTGAAAAATATCAACTTTAGAAATAATATTCGTAATTTTGCCGGCGTTCGCGCTACCATTGAAGGATATGATGACTTCCTCATCGGCGTTTCACTGATTTGCAAAAACTTCATCAACTTTGCCGGTATTAAATCGCCCGGTTTGACTTCTGCCCCTGCTTTTGGCAAGGAATTGGTTAGAATCTTAGAGAGCCTTGGCGAAACATTGGTTGCCAAAGATAATTTCGAATATTACAGACTTCCGGGTTTCTTCGCTTCTATGACAGACGAAGAAAAAGAAGACTTGATTGCAAAAGACAGAAGATATGGTCAGGTGATTTGCCGCTGCGAAACAGTCACAGAAGGTGAAATTGTCGCTGCGATTCATGAACCAATCCCTGCGACGACAATCGATGGTGTGAAACGTCGTACCAACGCAGGTATGGGTCGTTGTCAAGGTGGTTTCTGCGGACCGAAAGTTTTTGAAATTTTAAGACGTGAACTTGGACTTAACTTCGATGAAGTTTATCAGGATGTCACAGGTTCTAACATTGTTGTCGAAGAGACTAAGGGAGGACGCAAATAATGAAAGAAATGCATGATTTAGTCATTATCGGCGGTGGTCCTGCTGGCCTTGCTGCGGCATATGGCGCTTACCAAAGTGGCTTGAAAGATATTTTAATCATTGAAAGAGACGATACCCTCGGCGGTATTCTCAATCAGTGTATCCACAACGGCTTTGGTTTGCACCGTTTCAAAGAAGAACTCACCGGCCCGGAATACGCCGGCCGTTATGAAAAGATGGTCGCCGAGACGGATGTCAAGGTATATACCAAGACAATGGCTTTAGATATCTCTGATGATAAGGTGGTCACTGTCATGTCCTCCGAAAGAGGTTTAGAGCAAATTCAGGCAAAGGCAATTGTTCTTGCTATGGGTTGCCGCGAGAGAAGTAGAGGTGCCATTTCCACTCCTGGTGATAGAGTCGCTGGTGTCTATACTGCTGGTGCAGCACAAAAATATTGCAATATTGACGGCTATTTGGTCGGTAAGAGAGTTGTCATCTTAGGATCGGGAGATATCGGTCTTATCATGGCGAGACGTATGACCTTAGAAGGCGCCAAGGTTTTAGCTGACGTTGAACTTTGTCCTTATTCCAACGGTTTAAATAGAAATATCGTTCAATGCTTAAACGACTTTGATATTCCGCTTTATCTCTCTCATACGGTCACAGACATTGTCGCCGATGAAGAACATAGAAGAGTGAAGCAGGTTGTGATTTCCAAAGTGGATGAACACAATCAGGTTATCCCTGGTACCGAAATTCGCTTTGATTGTGATACCTTACTTCTTTCTGTCGGTCTGATTCCGGAGAACGAATTGTCCAAGAAAGCAGGCGTTACTTTAGATCCTCGCACGAGAGGCGCTTTTGTCAAAGATAACTTAGAGACCTCGGTCGAAGGTATCTTCGCTTGCGGTAATGTCTTACAAGTTCATGACTTGGTTGACTATGTTTCTCAAGAAGGTGAAAAAGCGGGTAAGGCTGCCGCAGAATATATCGCAAACGGTGAAGCAAAGAACGAATGCTGTGTCACTGTTCCTGGCGAAGGCTTAGGTTATCTCTGCCCGCAGCTTGTTCGTTATGAAGGCGAAGGTAAATTTGAATTATCTTTCCGCGTTCGTAAACCTCATGACAGAAGCACTGTCTATGTGGAAGCGGATGGTGAAATCATCAAGAAGATAGTCAAACAGAAAATCCTTCCTTCCGAAATGGAAAAAATTCTCTTGGATAAGAGTTTGATTCAAGGAAAGAAAGAACTGAAAGTTTACGTGGAGGACGCACAATAATGATTAAGAATTTTGTTTGCATCCAGTGTCCGAAAGGATGCTCATTAGAAGTCAATACGGAGACGGGAGAAGTCAAGGGAAACACTTGCCCGAGAGGTAAGACCTATGGTATTGCAGAAGCGACTCATCCGATTCGTACTATCACTTCCACTGTGAAAGTAGAAGGTGGCCGAAGCCCTCGTTGCTCTGTTAAGACTGCAAATTCTGTCCCCAAAGAAAAAATGTTTGAAGTCATGGACGAAATCGATGCGGTTGTCGCAAAGGCTCCTGTCCATATTGGCGATGTCATCATTCACGATGTCTGCAAGACTGGTGTGGATGTTGTCGCAACGAAAGACGTTGAACTTGCCTAATTTATCTCAACGATAAAAATAAAGTGCCCTCTTAAAAATAGGAGGGCATTTTTCGCATTGTTACAAATCTGCTAAGGCTGTATGAGAGCTTCGCTCTCTTATACAGAAAATGATAAAATAGTAAAAGCATTGGATTTTGAGGTGAATATATGAAAATGGCTCTATTTGCACTTTTTTTCTTGCTTTGTCATCCTGTTCTTTTTTCATCATCTATACCGATTGACATCCAACCAAAAACACAAGAGATTGTAAAAAAGGAAGGCTTGGAAGAAGACAACAATCCTTTCGCAAGTGCTGTGGTGTGGCAAGAAAAAGAACCTAATCTTCTTTATCGATTCAAAGAGGGAGCACCTTTGATTGAAGCGAAGGATAAGGAGTTTGAAGTCGCTACCAAAATCACAGATGAACTTCTGTTAAAAGGGGTGACTGCAAAAGACGAAAATGGTCAAGATATCACTAAGAATCTATTTGTAAAAAAACACAATATCCACTCTGCTGTGGCAGGAGAATATTTTTGCACGTATGGTGTGAAAGATGCCAATGGAAAAGAAGCAGAGAAGACGATTCAGGTGTCTATCGTTGCACAGGTGATCACAGCTCCTTCCAATCAGGCAGGGGTTATTGTAGGCTCTGTTTTTGGTGTCGTTGCAACTCTTGCTACTATCGGTGGTGTAATCTATCTTCTCGTAAGAAAAAAACAGGATATTCAAGACTGAATTTGTCTTTTATAGAAAAAACATCTTCGACAATGCAAAGTTCATTTCTTTTATTTCTAAAAAAATATATTTTTTTACATTACATTCATTTTAATTTGTACTTGTCGAAAAGATGAATGTTTCACGTTTGTTTCTAGAATGAGAACAAATGAATATTATTGTATGTCATTCCCTTTTTACTTTGATAAAATTAAAAATATGTGTAAAAATAAAAAAGTATTAACCCGAGACCTTTTTCCTAAAGAAAGAGTCTTTGAAATCGATTTGTTGCGCTTCTTCCCCATCCTTTTGGTGATGCTTTTTCATTTGATGTATGACTTCACGATGCTTCCTTCTCTATTTTCCAATTACGACGAGATTATCCTTCGCTATCCAACGTTTCAAAATTTTATCAATTGGTGCTCGGATGTCGCTTTTTCCACGTATATGCACGATTATCTTGTTCCTTTCTTTGCAGGGGTCTTTTTATTTATATGCGGTGTATCTACTTCTTTTTCTAAAAACAACACGCGCCGTTCTCTTCTATTGTTGTTTATGAGCTTTTTAATCAGTCTCGGCTCTTATTTGCTCTCTTATTTATTACAGACAGACTTGTTTATCTTATTTGGCATCTTGCACATCATGGGGTTAAGTATTTTCCTCTATTCTTTGCTTGAATTATTTGCCCGAAAAGTGTTAAAAAAAGATGTTGGTCCACTTGTTTGTTTTCTGATTGGTATACCGATTTTCATCACTGGTTTAGTGATGTTTCACGGAATTACAATCGATGGTCAACTGATTCGTTGGCCGATAAAGATTGTCGGTGGTTTCCCTCAGGATATGATTCAGGAAAACCCTTGGAATATTTTCTATTCCATCATTGGAGTGGTGGCAAATCCGACCGACTGGTGGCCAATTTTCCCTTATTTGGGATTGATTTTTATCGGCATTGCTGTCGGAAAAATATTGTATCCCCAAAAGAAAACGCTGTTTCCGAAAGTGAACACAAAGTATTTAAAGCCGATGCTTTTCTTAGGAAGACATACGATTTGGGTCTATATTCTTCATCAGCCGATTTTTATTATTATCTTGGCTAGTATTTTATTACCAATGGGATTTCGCTTATGACAAAAGAAATGAATTACGGAACTTTATATTCCAATATCAAAATTTACAAGGACAGTGAAAATAATGCGATCTATTTTCGTAACATGTCCATCCAATTTAAAGATTTTATCGCCCAAGTAGATGAGATGGCAGAAAAGCTATCTTATTTGGGAGTGAAAAAAGATACTGTAGTAACCCTCCTTTCTCCTAATGTCCCCGATACGATACGCGCATTATACGCCTTATCTAAAATCGGAGCTATTTACTCTATTGTGCATCCTTTGATGCCAAAAGATGCCTTGATGGAGAGTTTAGAGCAAACAAAGAGCGAGTATCTTCTTATCTTGGATGCAAGATACGGAGATTATAGAGATGTGTTAGAAAATACAAAGTATAAGATATATTTTCTTTCTGCTATACCCGATCTTTCTCTGATAGAAAATATCGGATTTCACATCGGTTTTCACAAGGGTTTACAGGGAGTGGATAAGCAAAAATATCTTTATTTGATGACAGAGAAGAAAGAGGTTGCTGAAAATGACGATCCTTTTAAACCTTCTATTTACCTGCACAGCGGTGGCACAACAGGAAAAAGTAAGATTGTCGTTTTAAACGAAAACGGAATCGCCTTTGTATGCGCCCACTGTTTAGAGATTGTTCAATGTAAGATCGAAGGAAATTCCATGATTGGATTACTGCCCATTTTTCATGGATTTGGCTTAGCGATGGGTGTCCACGCTCCCTTAAGAGAAAATGCAGCTACTGCTTTGATGATTCATTATTCTCAACGAGAAATTATCAGTAAAATCAAAAAGAACAAACTCAACTTTTTACTTGCTGTTCCTTACATGGTTAAGCGCTTGTTAAACGACCGTCGTTTCGATGGTAAAATGTTAGAGAACCTTTATGCTACCTATGTCGGTGCAGATCAAACACCCATGGAATTATTTGATGTTTATAACGAAAGAATGAGTAAAAATCACTCTCGTAACCTCCTTTTGGAAGGCTATGGATTAACAGAAACATCGACAGTCAATTTTGTAAATACCCACTCCGATCACATCAATGGTTCTGTAGGAAAACCTTTGGCTGGTGTTGAATTACGCATTGCCAAAGATGGCGATTTAAACCGCGATGCCGGCCCGTATGTAGAAGGTGAAATTATGGTGTCGTCTCCATCTGTTTGCCTCTATTATCTCAATACCCCCATATCCAAACAACCATTCCATTATGACAATACCGGAAAGAAGTGGTTGCGCACAGGAGATATCGGTTATCATGATGAAAACGGTTATTTATATTATAAAAACCGCGCCAAGGATGTTGTGAAAATAGCAGGTTATTCTATTTTCCCTTCCGATATAGAAAAAGCAGTGAATGAAGTAAAGCAAGTCTCAGCCTGTGCAATGGTCTATATCAACAACGCAACGCATCCTTATTTTCATCTTTATGTAGAGAGCTTAGGTGATTGTGACACAATTAGGCAAAGTGTATTAACACAATTAAAGGATAAATTCATCAAGTACGCGATACCAGAAAAAATCACTGTAGTTAAAGCTCTTCCCCGTACGACAATCGGTAAAATCAACAAAAAAGAATTATTGGCTAAAGAATAGGCAATAAACAAAAGACAACTCTTCTAAATTTGGTTGGGTTGTCTTTTTTTATTGACAATATAGGACATGATGAGCCTATTTTGTTTCATAAACATGGATAGTTTTTTTGTAAAACTATTTTAATAACGAAAAATATTACTTGACAACTGTTCATTTTATAGTTATATTTTCATTGTTAAAAGGCAGGGAACTTATAAAAAAAACGATTTTAATGTTGTTGCCGTTTCTCGGTGTTCTTGTCGGCTGTGCAGGAGGAGAATCTACGCTTCCAACAGATCGACCGACAGAAGATACATCTGTCACTATCCCAGAGACGAGCGAAAGTCTTGATTC
Source organism: uncultured Mollicutes bacterium (assembly GCA_900539865.1). Classification (GTDB taxonomy): domain Bacteria; phylum Bacillota_I; class Bacilli_A; order RFN20; family CAG-288; genus Enterosoma. The sequence continues at coordinate 147,579 of UQDS01000004.1, forward strand.
TTCTGTTTCGGAAGAAACGAAACCGACAGAAGAAGTTTTGGATGGTACAATCTCTATTCTCAACAAAGATCAATTTGTCAATATCAGCTTATTGAATACCTTTGGATTAGATCTTGATGTGGAATTGTCAAATCCTTCTTTGACATATCAGGTTTCTTCTTCGGACGTCAATGTTGCCGAAATCAAAGACAACAAGATTTTTGTCAAAGGTTTAGGAACTACAACCATTACCGCTACAATCGATCAAGGAAGCAAGAACAGCGATTCTTTCCAATTGGAAGTCATCGATGATAAGACCACAGTGACTAAAATTAAAGATGTCACCGCTGTTGGGAGTACCTATACGGTGGAAGGCTATGTTGTCGCCAATGATATGAAGAATAAATTTTCCATCATTGATGATACTGGTTGTCTTGCCGTATTTGATACTTTGACTGTTCAAATCGGCGCTGTCAATGTTGGCACTGAAGTTCGTTTAACTGGTGTTTTAGGTGAATACGAAGGATTAAAAGAACTCACTGAAGTGGATATGGCAGTCAGCTCTGTCTATCGTAATTTCCCGAAGGCAAGTCCTAAAGTTTTGACCAAAGAAGACATTGAAGGCTATGATGGCGTTTATGCTTTATACTGCAATTTCGACGCGACCTTAGTCATTTCGGAATCACATTTTAATTTCCGCTTTGATTTAAGCAACAAACCGATTGGCGGTTTTACTTATATGGATATTATCGGCGATCAATTTGGTATTTTTGAAGCAAATGACGGCGATAAGATGAACATGACTGGTGTCTTATTTGGTAAGGCTACATTCACGGATAACGCCTATAACTTCTTACCGGAAAAAATCGAATTTAAAAAATAGGAATAAAGGAACATGAAAAAGCGTAATTATTTAATTTCTTTAGTTGGCTTACTTGCCTTAGTTGGATGCGGAAACAACACCCCTTCTACGACAGAAACAAACACGGAAATTCCCCAATCTATTACTGTTCCAGAGTCTACCACACCTGAAAAACCTACTGAGCCTGGATCTACCGAAGAAAAGCCTAGTGAAGAGACTACAGCGCCGGTTGAAATTGTCGCTCAGATTACAAACAAAATAGACTTCAAAAATCTCACTCCCTCTTCTCCGGCAATGAAGCTAGAAGTGTCTATCACACCAGAAGGAACACCATATGAATTTAGAAATGACAATCCAAATGTCACTTCTGTTTCCGAAGATGGAACTGTCACTTTCTTAGCTCCTGGTAAGAGCATCATTGAACTTGTTGTTGACGGAGTCACTTATGATGATATTCATATCCGTGTTTGGGAAGATAAAGTTGTAAATTCCATCGCTGACCTTAAAACCGCGGATGTGTTGGAAGGCTATTATATTCAGGGTAAAGTTGTCTCTGTAGGTGAGACAGATTCTTTTGCAATGGTGGATAATACTGGAAGCGTTTTGATTAAAAAAGGTGGCTTCATGGCAACTATGGTTCAAGAAGGCTCCTTCTATGAAATCAATGGTACTTTGAAAGAATATAACGGAAACCGTTATCTTACCGACTTAAATGAAGTTTCTCCTTTGGAAGCGTTCCCTGTTTCAGAACCGGTTGCTTTTGATGGCGCTAAATTAGATACAATCGATTTGACACTTGCACAGTATGTAACGGTGGAAGGTGTTGCTAGCGTAGAAAGAAATCGTGTCACACTTACCATTGAAGGAACACAAAAGACTGTCTATCTCGGCTATGTGGAAGAAGGTGCTTTCGGATTAAGCGAAGCGATTCAAAACGGCTATAAAGTCAAAGCAACTGGCGTCATCGGCGATTATGAATATGACAGCACCACAATGCTTCACATGTATGTTGAGTCTTTGCAGATTGTTGAAAAGGTAACTCAATCCTTAGTCATTGCCAACAAAGAAGATTTCAATAACATTACTGTTGGAGATGCAGATAAGAAATTAGAAATTGTTACAGAACCAAAAGATTTACAATATACCATTGTTTCTGACAATCAAAAAGTTGTAGAAGTGAAAGAAAACGGAATCTTAGCTTTCTTAGCTGCAGGAGAAGCGAATATTGTAGTCAGCGCTGGAAATCTTTCTGATACGTTGCACATTGTCGTAAAGGAAAAAGCAACTGCTCAGTTTGAAACGATTGCCGATGTCAAGAAATCACCGGAAGACACCACGCATAAAATGAAAGTAAAAATGCTTGGCTTTAACTCGGATGAAAGCATGGCTTATGTTGGAGACGCAAGTGGATCCATTGGTGTCTATGCCAGAGATCATTCTCAATTGCAAGTGGGTAAGTCCTATGAATTAACCGCTACATTGTCTTCCTATGAAGGCAATTTACAGTTGATTGATTACACCGCAGTTGCCATTGAAGAAAATGTAGAAGCACTTGCTCAGATTGCAGATGCTACAAATATTGAAAGCTTAATTGGTCAATATATTTCTGTAGAAGTAAAGTACACTCCTTCTTCTATGTCTGGTTTCTTTACCATCGGTGAAGATGAGTTTGCCTTCAACTCCGTAAGTTTCTTTGTACAGTGGGGCGATTATGGTTTGGAAGCAGAACCCGCTAAAAATACTGCACTTATTCTTACTGGCGTGATGGAAGATTCTGGTTTTGGCCTTGGAATGAACATTTTTACCATCACATTAAAGTAATATTTTCTCGATGATTAAAGGATATGCGAATTGTCGCATATCCTTTTTTTAATAAAAAAAGTACAGTTGATGAAAACTGTACTTTTTAATTTAATCTAATGCCTTTAAAGAAGAAATCATATCAACTTTTTTAATCTTCGGCACTAAGAAGAGATCCACAAAGAGAATGAAACCGAGATCAATTAAAATGGTGTAAAGATACGTTAAGAAGGTCAGGCTGGATAGAGATCCGAAATCAAGATAGGAGATGACAAGATAAATGAGTCCCACACCCAAAGGAAGACCAAAGATGATACCGACTAAAGCCATAAAGATGACTTCTCGATAGATGTAGAGAACCACTTCACTATCTTTGTAACCCAAAACTTTCAATGTTGCGATTTCTCTAGATCGTTCACCGATATTCATATTTGTGAGATTGTAGATGACAAAAGCACAAAGGACAACAGCGAAGATGATAATCAAGACAGCGATGGGAACAATTGTTTGTGTCAACGCAGAGAGGTTGGAGTCCACAAATCCGTTGGAGAGCTCAAGAAGAGCAAAACCAGCAAAGACCAAAGCAGTGGAACCAGCGGTAGAAATCACAGTAAGAATGAAGTGCTTACGGTTGCGGAAAATGTTTCTAAAAGAGGATTTAAAGCGGAATGGAAGAGGCTTCCAAAAGAAGGGAACTTTTTCCATCCAAATCTTTCTACCGGATTTTGGAGCTTTTGGTAACAATAATTCTGCAGGTTGCATCTTTAAATTATTGTAACAAACTGTTAATGTGACCAAAAGGATGAAACCTAACATGATAAAGGCAGAAATAATACCAAAGGTGGGATCCATAGATTGCGATAATTCAGTGATATAAAACGTGGATTGGAAAGCAGGAAGAGTAGCATAAGGGATGATGTATAAACCGATTGGCATTGCCAACAGGGAACTGAGGAACCAACAAAAACTACCTAAAAGTAAGTATTTTGCAGAGATCTTTGTGTCGCTAAATCCTAAGGTTTTATAACAGCCGATGATATTTCGATCTTCATCGATCATTCTGTTCATTGTAGTGGAGACAACTAAGGCGGTAACTGCGATGAAGAAGATCGGAAGGATGATAGCAATCATGCTAACTTTGTCACAATAAGCATCGACAAGAGCATACGATTTTGTTTCGTTTAAGGTGAGACAAATCACGGAAGACTCTTCGCTTGTCGGAGTGATATTGTCGACCACAGATTTCACGTACTTGTTGTAATCGTCTGTGAAGAAAGCGAAATTTTGAGGGTTCTTCAATTTGATGAAAAGATCTGTGGTAGGAAGAGAGAAGGAGAGGTTGATGACTGGGAGAGTGGCTTGGAATACATTGCGGTCAAAGTAAACGATCAATTCCAGCTCTTCCATATTGACTAAATCTGGTTCTCCATAATTGGAGAAAATCAACGGATCTCTTACAATACCGACAATGGTCTTAACACCGAAGAAAGGACCAAGATCTATAGTGTCACCAATTTTGTATTGAGCCATTGTTTCTAATGGTTCTTGAATGGCGATCTCTTCTGCGAGTGTAGGAAGTTTCCCTTCTAAGAGTGTGAATTTAGAAATGTCATTTGTGGGTAAGGAACGCAAGCGAGTGTTTGGAAAGTTTTCACCGAAGAAATGGTCTGGGATTTTAGAGACTAGATCCGGTGCGATTTTCGAAATCACTTCCTTAATGGGAGGAAGAAGTTGATCTAAAGCGGCGGAGTCGATAGAAACGACTTGGTCGTAGGATTCTATTTCAGGGGATTGCTTGATGTTAGTAAAGATCTCGTCTTCTTCAGGGATGACCATATTGCTGGATTTGACAATGATATCGGGAGCTTTGGCAGATGTGAGGTATTCGTTAAATGTATTTCGATATGTCGGCGCTACTGTTCCTAAGCCTGCAACAAAAGCGATACCGATAAAGATGATGACAGAGATGGAGATAATTTTCGAAATATTCTTTTTAAAGCTCCGGAATACACTTTTTAAATAAGCTTTCTTTACCATTCGATTTCCTCAATTGGCTTAGGATTTTCATTGATTTCAACACTTGCGACTTCACCGTTTTTGATGTGTATTACTTTGGAAGCCATATCTTTAATCGCGGAGTTATGAGTGACGATGATGACGGTCTTATGTTCGTTTTTTGACATGTCATAGAGCGTTTTTAAAACCATCTTACCAGTTTCATAATCTAAAGCACCAGTCGGTTCATCACAAAGTAAAATTTTGGGATTTTTTGCTAATGCTCTAGCGATAGATACTCTTTGTTGTTCACCGCCAGAAAGCTGTGCCGGGAAATTATCCGCTCGGTCTTCTAAGCCGACTTTTTCTAGCGCTTCATCGGGATCTAAGGCGCCTTTGCACATCTCTGTAGCAAGTTCAATATTCTCTCTTGCCGTGAGATTGGGCATAAGGTTATAGAATTGGAAGACAAAGCCGACATCGTTTCTTCGATATTCGGTCAGTTTTCTTTTGTTGAATTTCGCAATGTTTTCCTCTTCGATAAAGACTTTTCCTGAGGTGGGAGAATCCATACCACCGATAATATTTAATGTAGTTGTTTTACCAGAACCGGAAGGTCCTAAAATGATACAAAATTCACCATCTTCAACTTCAAATGATAAATGATTTAAGGCTTTGATGATGTTGTCACCAACGTTGTACTTACGGGTGACGTTTTCTAAACGAATCATTGATTTCATAGTGTGCCTCCTATCACTATAATTATAAGCTTATAACTATTTAAAACCAAAATGATAAATGACTTAAATTTGAAGAGGTATTTATGTAAAAAGAAGAGAATGTTCTTTTCGAGAAAAGATTTCATAATGGGATGAAAAACAAAAGAAAAATAGATTTTAATTTTTACACATTTTAACCGCTTTTGAGAAAGAGTCTTTTTTAACTTGGCTTGATATTTAAAAAGATAAAGATGGCTAGAGATTAAAAAAATAATCTAATTTCACATATTAGTATAAATTGAAAATCATAAAAGAGCTTACATTCTAAACAAACATTTTTTGGATGAGAACAGATGTTATTTTTTGTAAATTATATATTTTTATTTTTGTAATGTGTTGAATCAAACAATCGATTTGAAGATAAAATTCAATTTCAAAGGCTTAAAAAAAGTACCAGTTTAACTGGTACTTTATTTTGAAATCAGCGGAAGTAAGAAGATGAGTGCAACGATAAGAGCAGCGACAGCAACAGTGATAAAGATGACGTAAAGCATCTTTTTAAACAAGCTCATCGGCTTTTCAATTTGCAATTTTTTAAACGATTTGATCTTTGTCTTTTGGACTAACTCTTTGATCATCTGATTATAAAGTTTAAGACAACGATCTAAATCTATTTTATAATCTTTAATTTCGTGCTTTGCTTCATTGCCGGCACTATTGATACCGGTTTTAAGAATGTCACTCAAGAGTTTAGGATCGTTTAATACATCTTTGCAAATATATTGAAGACTATCGGAAGAATTGCCGGTTTGTAACTTTTTATCTTCACTGCATTCGCTTAGAATTAAACCTATCTTTGTGATGAGAATTTGAATTTGAGAACTGAAGAGATAAACGTCTTTGGAGACAAAAGCATTCAAAGCATGCTTCTTAGGACTTTGAACATTGTCCTTTTTGATTAATTTTTTTGCAATCTTATTTGCTTTTTTTACAAACTTCATCTTTTATCCCTCATTTGAAGTGAGAAAGTGAAATTATTTTGCTTCTTTTAAGAAGACAGAATAGCCTCTGTAAGCTTCATAAACATCGACTTTTGAAACAATTTCCATCGGGGCGTGCATGTTTAAAACCGCAACACCGGCATCGATGACATCCATGTTTAAATTGCCCAGGTATCCGGCGATTGTACCACCACCGCCAAGATCAACTCTACCGAGTTCCGCAGTTTGATAAGAAACATTGTTGTTATCAAGGATATTTCGTATCATCGCAAAATATTCCGGATTTGCATCGTTGCAGCCGTTCTTTCCACGGGCGCCTGTGTATTTGTTGAAAACAAGACCTTTGTTGAGATAGGCAGAGTTTTTCAATTCATTGACATTTAAGAAAAGAGGATCGACACCGGCAGAGACATCAGAAGAAAGCATTTTGGTCTGTGTCAGTAATCGCTGCATTTTAAGAGGGGAATATTCACCCTTTAAGTCCATAACTTCAGCGATTGCATTTTCGAAGAAACGGGATTGAGCACCAGTGGCACCAACAGAACCGATTTCTTCTTTATCAACTAAGATGCAGCAAGATGTTCTTGCGGGGATTTCATCGAGATCAAGGATGGCCATCAAAGAAGTGTAGGCGCAAACACGATCATCGTGTCCGTATCCGGCAACCATGGAGCGATCGAGTCCATAATCGCGTGTCTCTCCCGCGGGTACAATTTCAAGCTCAGCGCTAGAAAGATCTTCTTCTTCGATTCCATATTTTTCTTTTAAAATATTGAGAATGTTCTTTTTGACATCAAAGGAATCTTCTTTGTCGCCTTTTGTTGGCCAAGAACCTAATGTGACATCGAGGTTTTCACCTTCGATAACTGTGCTAGCTGGCTTTTGGAGTTGTTCTTGCGAAAGGTGAATGAGAAGATCGGAAATGCCGACGATGGGATCGTTAGCATCATCGCCGATGGCAACATCGACGACGGTCCCATCTTTCTTGCAAATGACACCATAGATAGCAAGAGGACGGGCTACAAACTGATATTTTTTGATGCCGCCGTAATAGTGGGTATCTAATAAGACAAAACCTTGAGATTCATAAAGCGGGTTTTGCTTTGCATCAATTCTAGGAGAATCGATATGAGCGCCTAAGACATTGATGCCCTTTTCCATATCCTCTTTACCGATGATAAAGAGGGCGATATTTTTCTTTCTATTTAAAACGTAAACCTTATCTCCTGCCTTTAATTTTTGGAAAGTAGAGATATCTTTAAAACCTTTTTCTTCTGCTAAAGCAATGGCGTTTTTCACAGCCAGACGCTCTGTTTTAGAATGAGTGAGAAAGGTTTTATATCCTTCGTTGAAGTTAAAAACTTCTTTCATTTTATCGTTGTCATATTTTTCGTAAGTGTATTTGTTATACATATGTTCACCTCCTCATATATTATAGATTCTTCCGGTTTTAATTTCATCATTCTTGATTAAAAAGAGATATCTTTCTCTTTGTGAGCATCTTTTTACACAAATAAAATCACGATGCTATAATGAGAGCGAAAATTACAAAGGAGAATCATCATGAATATTACATTTTTAGGAAATAACGTCACATTAAATGCAGAACCCTTGAAGGTGGGTGATCAAGTAAAAGATTTCACTGCTACTGACAAAGATTTAAATGCTGTCTCATTAACGGATTTAGGAAAAGGAATTAAAGTCTTGATTACTGTACCGAGCTTAGATACCCCTGTCTGCGATATGGAGGTAAGAAAATTTAATGTTTCCTTGAGCAAACTTACAAATGTCTCGGCCATCTATGTTGTCAGCATGGACTTACCTTTTGCGCAATCTCGCTTCTGCACTCTTGCCGGAATTGATAAACTCACATTCTTATCCGATTACAAAGATCATTCTTTTGCACACGCTACATCGACCTATGTCAAAGAGCTTGGTTTATTGACAAGAAGCGTCCTTGTCATCGATGAAGATAACAAAGTGATATATGCTCAATATCTCGATGAGATTACACATGAGCCTAATTATGAAGATGTATTAGAATTCCTTTCTAAATTGAAATAAAGAGGAAATCTACCCTTAAAATGAAAAATACCCCAATCCTAAACAAACTAGGAAAGGGGTAGAAATCATATGGGCAGTTTTTTATTGATTTTCTGTTGCAGCAAGGACACAAGTTGCAGTGGATTGATTGGTTGCAATAGGAATATCATAAACAACAGCGATGCGAAGCAAAGCTTTGACATCAGGATCGTGCGGTTGCATTTGTAACGGGTCACAGAAGAAGATGGCGATGTCGATCTTTCCTTCGGCGATAAGAGCGCCGATTTGTTGGTCGCCGCCTAAAGGACCGGAGAGGAATTTTTTGGTTGGCAAGCCAGTCGCTTCTTCAATTAAAGCAGCGGTATGGCCAGTACCACATAAGTCGTAATGTTTTAAGGCTTCTTTGTTTTTAAGCGCCCAATCAACAATTTCCTTCTTTTTGTTATCGTGTGCAATCAATGCAATAGTTTTCATCATCTCTTTCCTTTCTTTTTCTTTATTGTATAACAAAAAGAGTTTCTAGAACTATGATAAATTATCGGAATTGATAAAATGCTTTGTTCTTTGAAGCTTAAGGGAGAGAAATTGCATGTATCACCTAGTCTGAAAGGAGAAAGAAAGGTTTAAATTAGACTGTTTCGTTTTCTAAGATTGCCTCCGACATCATTTGTGGTTCATGCTTTTCTTTTTCGTTTAATTTTCTAAAGAAAAGAATAGTTAAGGAAGTGGCAATGAGGAAACCGACAGCATCTGCAATGGGCGCACTATATAAGATAGCGTCAATTCCTTGACCCGGATTCTTTGCTTCAAATAACATTGGTAAAGTCAAAATCAAGGGGATAAAGACAACCATATCACGAATGAGAGCACCTAAAGTAGACTTTAACGGTTCCTCTACTGCTTGGAAGAAAATAGCGCTCATTTTAATGAAGATATTAAAGATGATAAACATCAAATAAATGCGGAACGTTTGGATGCCGAATTCCATATAAACGGCATTATCTGTCGAACCAAATATGCTGATAATTCCTTGGGGAAACGCAGTGAAGAGAACGGTGGCAATTGCTCCGACAATTAAAGTTGAAATCAAAATATAGCGGTAGGTCTCCTTTACTCTTTTGTAGTTTTTAGCGCTGTAATTGTATCCTAAAATCGGTTGACCGCCTAAGACAATACCGACGACAATATTGATCACAATGGAATACACCTTAGTTAAAATACTAAAAATTGCTTGAGGGATATCACTTCCGTAAATTGATAAAGCACCATATTCTTTTAAAACAATATTTAATACAATGGTCACTGCGACAATGGAAATTTGTGTGATAAAAGAAGAAATACCTAATTTGATTGCTTTGGTGGTGTTGACGCGATCCATTTTGAAGCTTTCCTTATTTAATTTAAATGTTTTTGTTTTGAAGATATAAAAGAGGATAAAAATCAAAGAGAAAACTTGTCCAGCTATTGTAGCCCAAGCAGCTCCTTTAATTCCCATATTAAAAGTATTGATAAATAAAGGATCTAATATGATATTTAAAATAGCGCCGCTTAAAATAGAAAACATGGCAAAGTTAGGACTGCCATCAGCACGAATGATAGAAGTGAACATGTTGGCGAACATAAAGGCAGGAAAGAAGGCGCCGACGATTAAAATATAATCTTTTGCCATGGCGAAATTCTGTTCTGTCGCTCCAAACATTTTTAAAAGAGGATCAGCAAAAACAAGAGTGATAACTGTTAAAGTGACACTGATGATCAACGTGAGAATGATGGAATTTCCAATCGCTGATGCAGCGGACTTTGTTTCTTTTCTTCCTTGGCAGTTTGTTAAGTAGGCTGCGGTACCATCACCGATCCACCACGCAAAAGCTTGTGCAATCATCACCAAAGAAAAACAGACACCTACTGCCGCATTGCCGACATAGCCTAATTCGCTGTTTCCGATAAAAATTTGATCGACCAAGTTATAGAGAGCGCCAATGAGGAGTGAGATAATGCAAGGAATTGAAAATTTGTGAGCAATTTTGAAATTTTGTCACGCCCTAAAAAGTTATTTTCCATAATAAACCCAACTTTCTGGAGTCTTTTGTAAGAAAAAGCTACCTGAAAAGCTGGGCTAAAAAAGCCAAATGGTATGTTACATGATTTGTGATAAAAAAGCTAGTCTTTTTTTGCTTTTTTATAAAAAATGAGAAAAAGTCTATGATCTAAATCATAATTATAAAATGGATGTTATCAAAAACTTGCCGTGTTGATTATCACTAAAAGACGATAGGTTATAAAAAAATTACAAACAAATACCCCTAACCTTGTTTTGTTCAGGATTAGGGGTATCTTTTTTATTGAAACCTTTTGATTACTGCAATTTATTACCACATTTAGGACAGAATTTATCGTCAGCATCCACAATGGAGTTACAACTTGGGCATGTTTTAACTAAAGGCGTGCCACAGGCATCACAGAATTTGCTGTCTGGATCATTGACCTTTTGACAATTGGGACAGATTTTATTTTGTCCTTTTTCTCCTTTGACTGTTTCTACAAAATCATTAACCTCAGGTTTTAAATCTTGATACAACTCTTTCGCAATCGGAACACTTTCATTTTTCATATAGGTAGCAACTTCTCTTCTATAACCAAAGATAAGGCAAGCAGTGCCGATACCAATGAGAGGAAGTCCGATGAAAGATAAAAAGAATAATTTAGGCATTTCCATGGAAGAAGAGGAAATGAAAAAACTAACGAATCCAACGATAGTAAGAATGATACCAGGAATTAAAGTACAGAAGCCAATGATCTTTAATGTCTTTTTGTTTCTTTTGTGTTTACTGTTCATGTGAGTAACCTCTTTTTATTATTTTATCATGTCTTTTATCTTCTTAATAATTAAGTAATAATTAATTTTTATTATATTAAGAATCGATAAATGATGGGGTGTAGTTTGGATTTGGTTTATATTGAATTTATTTTGATTAAAAAGTTATTTTTACAATTTAAATTGAACCTGCTAATTCTAAAATACAATTTAATGGAAAAGACGTTTTCATCATCGACCTTTCAGCACAGCAAAACATATAAAAAATAATTTGACTCTCTATATGAAATTCAAAGTTTACAAAATTCTTAGAGAAAAATTTTCAAAATTATCTATCAATCCGGATGTTTCGCATGGCACATCTGTATTAATAAAATTATCTAATTATATAGAATCAACTTTTGTATATTTAAAGTAAATTAAAAAAATAATAATATATTCTTTTACTTTTTAACCATTTCTTTTATTTTTGCTTTAGTGTATTCAATTTTAGTTTTAACACTTTCTAAAATATCGTGATTCTCTTTTAGGCTGTACTAAGGTTAGTTAGTATCGTGTCTTTACTAGTCATCATCTCCTTATATGCCTTTAAGAACATGGTCTTTATCTCTTCTTCATTTAGATTAGGAGTCTCGCATTTATGTTCATTCTTGAACTTATAGTTACACTACTGTATCGTTTTTTGACAGTTTTCGGTTAGGAAGTAGCAAAAGACTTTTTTTATGATTGTTAACATCAACTTTTAATCGCTCAATAAATACAAAAGAAAAAAGCCTCGCTTTAACGAGACTTTATATCGGTTATTTCGATACAGCGTTTGTATCAAAATCGTAGCCAAATGATGGTGCGGACGGAGAGAATCGAACTCTCATGGGAAGCCCACACGCCCCTCAAACGTGCGCGTCTACCAATTCCGCCACGTCCGCATGCAACAGCTTAATAATTATACATACTCTTTGAAAATAATGCAAGAAAAAGTTAAAATATATTTATGGATAAAAGAATTCGTTTATCAGTTCATTTAGCGACACTCAGTGATGGCACTACCTTTCCGGTCAATATTTATTGGAAGAAAAGTGGTCATAGAATTTCGGCAAGAGCAGAACACGGACAACTTGAAATCTATGCTTTTAGAAACACTTCGTCGAAAGTTTTAGATCAATTTATCAAAGAATGTATCCATAAATATCAAGGCTATTATTTAAATCGCCCTTTCTATCAAGAAGGAGAGTACATCTACTGTCTTGGGAGAAAGTGTATTATCACAAATGATGTGAAAAAAAAGAATGATCCGATGTGTTTCTATGTACCGAAAAGTACAAAAGATCCAATCAATCGTTATAAAAAATCCTTTTTGTCCTATATTCAAGATCGAGTTCCAAAACTCGCCCAACGAATGGGGTTAGATGTTTCAGACTTTACTTTTCGCACAGGATTATACATCTCTTATCTGGGTTGTTGTTTTCCAACTAAAAAACAAATTAAATTTGATTATCGTATGTTCGCCTATTCACCCGAGTTGATTGATTATGTTTTTATTCATGAATTGACTCATTTATTTGAAATTAGTCACAACGAAAATTTCCATCGGATTTTGTCTCATTATTGTCAGGATGATAAGAAAAAAGAACAGCTGATACAACGCGGATATTTTGAAGGGAGCTTAGATTATGTCATTTAAAGTTATTGAAAGCAAAGACAACAAGACATACAAAGAGTTGATCGCTTTGAAAAAAGGAGATCCCAAAGAAGGTCTTTTCATAGTGGAAGGAAAAGATTTGGTATATGAGGCGATGCAAGAAGGTCTTTTGAGAGCGCTCATTGTAGTTGATGGCACCGCGTGTCCTTCGATGGATGTTCCGATTTATGGATTAAAACAAGGCCTATATCGTGAGCTCTCTTCCTATCAATCTCTTCCAGAAATGATGGGAGTATGCCAAAAGAAAATGGCAGATTTATCTAAGCTTGGAGACCGTGTTATTTACCTAGATCGCATTCAAGATCCAGGCAATGCTGGCACGATGATTCGCACCGCATTATCCTTTGGATATTCATCCCTTGTTCTTTCCAAAGATAGTGTTTCGTTGTATAATAATAAATTGATACAAAGCACCAAAGGAGGCGTTTTTCATCTACCGATTCTCCGTGAGGATCTTCTCACGTTAAAGGAAATGGGATATAACATTTATCTCACTACTTTAGATGGGGAAGATGAGAGTAAGTTCGCCTCTTTAGAAACTCCTTTTGTCCTTTGCTTTGGTAATGAAGGACAAGGCATCAGCAAGAAAAATCTTTCTTTGGGTAAAAAACTTCGTATCGAAATGAGTGGGATCGACTCGTTAAATGTCGGTGTTGCAGCTGGCATCTTCATGTATCGATTCAGAAAGGAAATCAAATGAACAATTTAAACGAAGAGAAGCAAGTTGTTAAAATGATTGATCAAACTATTTCATTTAATACGCCTTCAAAGAAGACAGTTTTAATTTGCGCAAATGGATTCCAAACTACCGACACTCATGACGCCACACCTATCCACGATTATTTCGTTGAAAACTTTCAAAAGGATTATCCAAATTGTGAAGTTGTCCCTGTTCTTTTGTTTGAACCAGCAAACAGAAAAACACATCGTAAAAAGAAGTTTGAACAAAGACTTAGAAAAGAGATTGAACATTATATTGAGTTAGACTATGACATCATGTTGATGGGCTATTCCTTCTCTGGCGCCCTAATCTCTAAAATGGCACATGTATATCGCGATCACGTTGTTCGTGTCATCTTAGTAGCTCCGATTTATGACACCATCTTAAATAACATGATACCTGGTTATATCAAGTACATCAGAAAGTTTTCTAAATTGCAAAAAAAATATGGCAATAAAGTATCCAAAGCGATGGGAAGACAAACTGTCAGCGGTTTGCTTTTCTTGCTTGTAAGCATTTTCTTTTCCATTCTTTCTAACAGACGTTATTTTAAGAAAATCACACAGGACACTTTAGTGATTCGCGGTGAAGAAGATGTTATGTTCACTCCTCACTCCTTAAAGAAAGTAACCGCTCGCCTGCATTGTCCGCACAATGTTTATCTCTATCCGAAAGCGGGTCACGGCTGTTTAAAGAGCGCTCGTTTAGACGGTCCGATTTTTGAAGACATTCTCCACTTTGCGTTTAATACACCTTTCCTTTTGAAAACAGCGACAAATATCGTTGTGCAAGAACAGAAAAAACAAGTCCAAAAAGTTTACTTTGATGCAGACGGGGAACAAATCCCAACCTTTGGTGAAATTTTCGAAGAACTTGATCCCGATTGTAACAACGACGCTTTGGCAAGAGAAGACGAATTCTAAGTTATGCACGATAGCCCTTGCTCAAGCAAGGGCTTTTTTCATGAAATTTATAATAATATCTATTTTGCTATTTGTATATATAAATATATTTTAATATAATACTTACGTTTATAATTCATTATATTCTCTACGTTGGAGGTCAATATGGAACTGAAGAAAACATTAACGATGCCCAAAGGCACATTTCCTATGCGTGCTAATCTTCCTTCTTGGGAAGGAAATATGGCAAAAGAATGGGATGAAATGCATCTTTATGACATGCTTTTAAAAGAGCATGAAAACAATGATGCTTTTTATCTTCATGACGGGCCGCCTTATGCTAATGGCGAAATTCACGCTGGTCACGCCTTGAACAAAATTGTCAAGGATATCCTCATTCGTTCTAAGAATTTGGAAGGATATTATGTTCCCTATGTTCCTGGATGGGATACACACGGACTTCCGATTGAAAATTGTGTCACTAAGGCTGGAGTTGATCGTAAGACGACTCCCCCAGCTGACTTTAGAAGAAAATGTCGTGAGTATGCTTTGACTCAAGTGGATAGACAGCGCAACCAAATGCTTCGTCTTGGTGTAATTGGTGATTATCACCATCCATATTGCACCTTAGATCGCGACTATGAAGTCAACCAAGTGAAAGTCTTCGCTAAGATGGCTATGGATGGCCTTATCTACAAAGGTTTGAAGCCGGTCAACTGGTCATGGTCTTCGGAATCTGCTTTAGCGGAAGCTGAAATTGAATATCACGATGTCACTGCAACAACCATTTATTTCCGTTTCCCAGTGGAAAAAGGAAATGAATTTGTCTCTCAAGGGGATAATTTCTTAGTTTGGACAACTACCGGATGGACAATTCCATCTAACCAAGGTCTCTGTTTGAACCCGAAGTATATCTATGGTCTTTTCCATACCGAAAAAGGCAATTATGTCATGCTGAAAGATCTTGCAGAAAACTTGAAAGAAGAATGCCATTTTGAAGAGATGTCCTTGTTGAAAGAATTTACCGGACGCGATGTTGAAGGCGTAATGGTTAAACATCCTTATATGAACCGTTTGGTCCCTTGTTGTGTGGATGATTACGTTACTGATGATTCTGGTACCGGTATTGTTCACCTCGGCCCTGGACATGGTGCAGATGACTACCGTATCGGTAAAAAATATGATCTTCCCATCCTTTGTACTGTGGATCCAAAAGGCTATATGAATGAAAATGCCGGTGAAGAAGTACAGGGATTATTCTACGAAGATTGTTCTGAAAAGGTCATTGAATTGATGAGAGAAAACGGCAATCTCATCTCTACCAAAGATATTGTTCACGCCTATCCTCACGATTGGAGAACAAAGAAACCCACTATTTTCCGCGCTACCGATCAATGGTTCTGCTCTGTCAGCCGAATTAAAGATAAACTCTTATCGGAAGCGGATACAGTCAATTACATCCCAAGCTGGGGAAAAGTAAGATTTGAAAACATGCTTTCGGATCGTGATGACTGGTGTATTTCTCGTCAAAGACTTTGGGGTGTTCCGATTCCGATTTTCTATGGTGAAGATGGAGAACCCTTGATTGAGGAAGAACTTTTTGAACATGTTGAAAAGCTCTTTGCAGAATATGGATCAGATATTTGGTATGAAAAGAGTGCTGAAGAACTTCTTCCGGAAGGATATACTTCGATTCATTCTCCTAACGGAATCTTTACCAAAGAGAAAGATATCATGGATGTTTGGTTCGATTCAGGTTCTTCTTTCTTAGGAAGTGATTTATCTTGTGGACGTCCTTTCCCTGCTGATGTCTATTTTGAAGGAAATGACCAGTATCGCGGTTGGTATAACGCTTCGATGATTCTTTCTGTCGCTTACACAGGAAAAACACCTTGCAAGACGATCCTCACTCACGGATTTATCGTTGATCAAAATGGTGATAAATTCTCTAAGTCTAAGAAAAACGGCATTGATCCTGTCACTATTTGTGAAAAATTTGGCGCGGATATCTTGCGTCTTTGGACTACTTCCATCGACTATACAACTGCTGAAATCAAACTCTCTCAAGATTTGTTGAAAGTTTGTTCAGATCAGTATCGCAAAATCCGAAACACATTTAAATTCATGCTGTCGAATCTCTTAGATGATGATTTAGGTCGTGGATTTGATAAAAACTACACACCGAAGAATCTCTCTTTGATGGATCAGTTGATGCTCAACAGACTCAAAGAAGTCTTAGCCGCAATGAAAAAAGGTTATGACACTTATGACGTCAGTAAAGTATCTGACGTTGTTAATAACTTCTTCATCAACGACTTGTCTTCTTTCTACTTAGATTTCTCAAAAGACACTTTATATTGTGAACAAAAAGATTCTGAGATGAGAAGAAATACTCAATATGTTCTTTACACTATCTGTAAATCGATTTGTATCGCTTATTCTCCGATTCCTTGCTTCACCTGTGAAGAGATCTACAGAGCTTTAGATGTTCCTGGAAAGAAGGCGTCTGTCGCTTTAGAACGCTATCCAGAACTCGGCGAGATTGACCAGAACTTATCACAAGAGTACAACACCTTGATCGCATTAAGAGCTCATGTAAATAATATCCTTGAACCTGTTCGTAAAGAGGGTGGAATCGGTTCTTCTTCGGAAGCCATGGTGGAATATGTCCCTGTGGACGATGAAGAATTAAATCTCATCAAATTGCTCGGTTCCAAAGAAATTTCTCGCATCTTCATCGTCTCTGGATTTAAAGTCAGCAAGGTGAACAAAGCGTATAAGCACGAGGGAACTCGTTGCGATCGCTGCTGGAATTATTTCGATGATGTCAAGAGTGATGCTGATGGCAATCATCTTTGCTGCCGTTGTGCTGAAGCTGTCTCCTCTTATAAGGAGGAAGAATAATGGAAAAGGTTCACACTTTCTTTAAAACCCTTCCCACGCGATTAAAAGACTATTTCAAAAAATACTTTAAAGAGTTGAATTATCCGCTTTGGATCTTGGCAATCCTTGTCATGGTAGGTCTCTTCTTAGCGGATTATTTCTCGAAAGTGAATGCATTCTATTACCTGACAAATGGCGATTGGGTCAATCCGATTGTTAATCCCGATCACGATGGAACGACGATTATTCCCTATATTCTCAACTTCCGTTTCACCATCAACAACGGCGCGGGCTTTGGCATGTTCTCTGGGTCTATGTGGTTCTTGACCATCTTATCTTCAATTGCTTCTGTCATGTTGACCATCAATGTTCTTTTCCGTTTCAACCGCTATAATTGGGTGATGATGACGGGTATTATCTTGATGGCTCCAGGCGCTGCCGGCAATCTTGTCGACCGTGTAGGGTGTCTTGCAAATGCAGGCATTTATAAACACGGCGTCATTGATTTCTTACAATTCTCTTTCTGGCCTGGCTTTCCGATTTGTAATCTTGCTGATTACTGGCTTACGATTGGCGTTGTCTTCTTACTGATTGGATTCACCATTGAATTTGTGAAAGAATACAAAGCGATGAAATTGGAAGAAGAAAACGAAAAAGCTGCAGCCCTTGCTGTGGAAAACAGCAAAGAATTTTCTAACGAAGATCTCTTAGCGAAGTTAAAAGAAGAAGAAAATAGCGCCGATAAAGAAAAGGCACAAGATGAGACAAGTTCGCCGAATGACGGAGATGAAGACAATGATCAAGACAGCCAGTGAAAAAGGAAGAATTGACGTCGTTATCAGCGATTTGTTTTCGATCTCTAGAAGTCAAGCTCAAAAAGCGATAAAAGCAAAAAATGTACGCGTTAATGGACTGATAATCGATACACCATCTTTTAAAGTAACAGAAGGGATGGAAATTGATTACGAACCATTGATCAATGAAGCACCTGCGGTTTTAAAACCCAAAGAAACATTGGAATTGGACTATGTTTATCGCGATGAAGATATCGCGATTGTCAACAAGCCTCGCGGCCTTGTTGTTCACCCTGCTCCCGGACATGTAGATGACACCCTTGTCAATCATCTCTTCGATGAAGAAAACTTTGATTTTGATCCTAACGACAGAGACAATGAGCGCCCTGGTATTGTTCACCGCATCGATAAAGATACCTCTGGCTTGCTTGCTGTCGCGTTAAACGCTGATGCGCAAGCGACCTTATCACAAGAGGTGAGAGAAGGCGATTTTCACCGCAATTATTTGGCGTTAGTCTACGGAAATGTCCCGGACAAGCGCTTCCGTATCGAGGCGCCCTTAACTCGTCCCAATCACACCGTTCGAAAGGCTTTGGTCGACATTTATAAAGGGAGGGATGCAATCACCCATTGTGTCACTTTAGCAAACAATGGAAAGGTTTCCTTATTGAAATGTTCACTAGAAACGGGTCGTACACATCAAATCCGTGCGCATTTAGCTTATATCGGTTTCCCTATTGTCGGCGATACTCTTTATGGTAGAAAAGAGGACAGAACGGCAACGAAAGGACAAGCGTTACATGCTTATTCGTTATCCCTTATCCATCCCCGCACATTAAAGCGTATGACTTTCTATGCACCGATTGACGATTATATGAAACAATTGCTTATCGATTTTTACAAAGTGAAAAAATAACAATTAAAATCGCCTCACTAGTTGAGGCGATTTTTTATTGGTCAGAATCTACTTTTCTTCTTTGTCAATAACTTCAATTTTAGTGACATTGTTCAATTGAGGGGGATAGACAAGGGAAATATTTCCGTCGTAGGTTACTTTCAACTGATCTCCTTCTTTTAAATCATCGATGCTGATTTCTTTTCCTTTGTAGACAACCTTGCCTTCAGGGACCATATCGAAGGTGTAGAAATAATCTTCGGTACCTGTGTTTTGAACGTTAAGTCCCCAAAAGTCGTTGACGTTGGAGTAGGTTCCCGTAATGATAAAGGTGGAATTTTTTTCAATTTCCATTCCTCTCATGTGACCTTCTTCTCTGTCGCGGTATTTTGAGAAGCCGCTGACGAGAGAAAGTGATGCAAATAACAATCCGTTTTTCATAGCGACCTCCTTTAATATCTTTTATTATAAATGATTTTTCTTATTTTTCGTAGTTGCTGAAAAAACGTTTTACATATGGGTCTATTTCGTCTTGTCCATATGTGTTTTTCAAGCGTCCGTAGACTTTATCGACAAGAGCGCTCGCCCCTTTGGGAATGGTGATGTGGAAGATTTCTTCCATATGTTTCCATTCTTTTAAGAACGCGTAACGCGATATGACAGAACTCACAGCTACACTAGGATAATAACTTTCACCTCTTGTTCGGAAAACTAAGGGGTTTGTAACTATTTCTTCGGCAACTAATTTGCGGTAATCGTTTTCCGGTGTGAATTGATCGACATAGATGATTGTGTCAGCGCTGATTTCATATTTCTCCATCAGTGCTTTTTGTGCTAAATTGTGACATTTTGCCATAGCTTTGTGAATGTTGAATCCTCGCGCTTGAAGGCGTGAGAGTTTATCAGGAGATACCATGACAGTGTAATTTGCAATGCGTCGCTTTAATATTGGTCCGATATCCAAAATATAATCGTCATTCATCTTTTTTGAATCGTTGACTTTATATTTTTCTAAAAAGGCGATATCTTTTTCTGTGACATAGCTTGCTGTGACAATCAAAGGTCCGAAAAAATCACCGACTCCGACTTCATCGCTGCCGATTTGTCTTCCTAAATCTTCCCAGCACTTGATATAATTTGTATCTTTTTTTTCTGCGTTATCATCGATTTTTGTAACGGTATAGTCATGAGAAAATTGAGAGATTTCATCGCGGACCTGTGTTTCCGGTCCCGAAAAGACAATCGTATAAATTGATTGTTTATTTTTATATGCGTGAATCGTGACACCGTGAGAGCGTGTGAGGAAGTATTCGTAGGGTTTTCTTTCTTCCTTGATCTCTTGGGCGCTGTAGAAATCTTTGATTTCTTCCGCCTTAGCTTGATCTGTTTTGAATTTTGCGTAAATCATTGTGTTTTTAGTATACCATCATTCGCGGTATAATAATATTGTTTAAGGTAGAAAACGTCACAATATGTCTGAAAATTATTTAGCGAACGAAGTGAATCTCGTCATTCACCATCTGAAGTCTTACTTCGCCTTAGAAGGGCTGAAGAACAATTTTGATATCGATCATTTTTTGGCAAAAAATGAATTAGATCTTGAGTTATCCCATCAGTATTTAGAGGAATTCTCACGCTATCTATCCAAAGGAAATCAAATCAATATACCATCTCTTTTGGATTTAGAGCCGGTCTTTGTCGCTCTTGAAAAACAATCCGTTTTATCAAGCCAAGAGTTATCAAGCATTGCCGATTTATTGACAAGCAGTCAATATCTTTATGATTTATTCTATGATAAAAAAGAATTTTATCACCTCAACGATGACGCTTTGGATCTCAACCCAGTCATTGGTTTAAAGAGAGATTTGATCGCTTGTATCGAACCTGATTTTTCGATTGCGGATTCCGCTAGTGCGAAATTGAAAGATGTCCGCAACAAGATTAGGACCATTCAACGATCTTTGACAAATATCATGTCATCCTATAAGAACAGGTATTCACAATACCTCTCTAGTGATTTGATCACGTTCAAAGGCGGAGAAGAAGCTCTTCCTGTCAAAACCAATTTTAAAGGATATGTTAAGGGAACTGTCGTCTCTTATTCTGCTACTGGTGAAACGTGCTATATGGTCCCTTATGAAGTGATTGATCTCAGAAACAATCTTTCTTCTTTGCTTCAGGAGGAAGCAGGGGAAGAGATGAAGGTTTTAACAGATCTATCACAAAAGTGTGCAAAACAAATTAAGTATCTCAAGAGAGATTATGAGATCATTTACAATTTTGATCGCTATTTAGGTTGTGTCCATTTCGGCAATTCTTACGATGGTGTCATTGCGGAAGTCTCGCAAAAGGAATTGAAGTTAGAACAATTTTTCCACCCGTTATTAAAAGCAGAAAAAGTCATAACCAATTCTCTTGAGTTGGGTGGGAAAGAACCTTTGACTTTGTTGATTACAGGACCAAACGCAGGCGGTAAGTCTATCTTGATTAAAGCGGTTGCTTTGGCAGTCATGATGGATAAATTAGGAATGATGGTACCCTGTCATAAAGAAGCGAAGATTCCTTATATTGATTTTGTATATTTTTTAGGTGGCGACAATCAGTCGGTGATGGATAATTTGTCAACCTTCTCATCCCATCTTTTAGAGATTAAAAAAATCACTGAAAGAGCCAGTGAAAAGTCACTTGTCATCATCGATGAAGTCGGTGAAGGAACTTCTCCCAAAGATGGAGAAGCAATCGGTGTTGCCATCATGAAATACTTTGAAAAACTGGGCTGTCTCACCTTACTTACTTCCCATTTTGACGGTATGAAAATTTATGCAGCTAACGATGAAAAAGCCCTGACGGGAGCGATGGAATTCAACAATGGATCGTTAAAGCCAACCTATCGACTTCTTTTACATACCACAGGAAAGTCCTATGGTATTCTTTTGGCGCGACAAATGGGTTTAAATGAATCGATTGTTCAAGACGCGCTTGCTTTTGAAAAGGAAAGAAGCAATCAAGATACGGATGCGCTGATGGAAAAGTTGACAGAACAAGTCTCAATCAACGAGAAAAAAGCACGTGAATTAGATAATAAAATGAAAGACTTGGAACGCATGATGGAGAAGCGACAAAAAGCAATTGATGCGTTGAATGAAGAGAAAAATTCCATCAAGATGAAGGCAAATGCCAAAATTGAACGCTTGGTTGAAATGCGTATTCAAGAGATCAATAAAGTTTGGCAACAAAAAGAAGGAAATTCGGATGTTACCTATTCTCAAGTCTCGCAGGCAAAAGGGGAACTAAAGAAAATTGCAGAAGAAAGTTCTCCTTCGTTACAAATATTTGAAAAGCCGAATGAGATTAAAGATTTAAAAATCGGTGAATTTGTTGAAGATGAAGACGGACGCAAAGGAAAAGTTCTTGAGATCAAGAAAAAAGAAGTGCTTTTGGATATGGACGGATTGCGCATTCGCCGTAAAATTGCCGGTTTAGTACGTGCGAAACTCACAGTGAATGATGTCAAAGTTAAAAAAGAAAAGAAATACACATCGATCGATGCAGCGATTTTAAACCTCGGCGATCCGCAAGGAATGGAGTGCAATATCATTGGTCTCCATGTGGATGAAGCGATGCGAAAAGTGGTTTCTTTCTTAGATTCTGCTCGTTTGAGAAAATACACGAGTGTTAGAATCATCCATGGCGCCGGCACTTTTGCGTTAAAAAATGCCGTTTGGAAATATCTTGCAAACCACAAAGAATTTGTCAAAGATTATCGCTTGGGCGGTGAAGGAGAAGGTGGTTTAGGAGCCACGGTAGTACACTTAAGATGAGTTATTTAGATTACCCGCTTCTTGTTCAAAAAATATCATTGCTTCCCGATCGTCCTGGGTCTTATCAGATGAAGGATGCAAATGGCACTGTTATCTATGTCGGAAAAGCAAAATCGCTTGTCAAAAGAGTCAAGCAGTATTTCACGCGTCCGCAAGTTGGAAAAGTCAATAGAATGGTGCAAGAGATTCGCGACTTTGATATCATCGAAACAAGCTCGGAAAAAGAAGCTCTTCTTTTAGAAATCTCCCTGATTCATAAATATTATCCGAAATACAATATCATGTTGATGGATGATAGAACTTATCCTTATATCGCTTTAAAAAAGAGCGGGGATCCTTACTTGAAAATAACAAGATCAGATAAAGAAAAGGGTTATTATTATTTTGGTCCTTTTACGAATTCAAGTGACGCTTATAAAATGATTGATCTTTTAAATAAGATTTATCCGCTTAGAAAATGTAAAAACATCCCTACGCGTCCTTGTTTATATTATCATTTAGGACAGTGTTTAGCCCCTTGTATTCACGATGTAGAAGAAAAAGATTATCAGGAGATCAGTGCAGATATTTATCGCTTTTTAAACGGAGACACAAAGCCGGTAGTCAATGACTTAAAAGAAAAAATGAAAAAAGCGGCTTCTGATTTAGAATTTGAAAAAGCTCAAGAATATAAAAAGATCATTGAAACAATAGAACATATTACTTCCTCACAAAAAATCATCTTCGCCGATCATGTCAGTCGGGACATTATTGGGTATTCGATCCGCGAAGGATATATATGTGTCGTCTTTCTTTTGTTTAGAAAAGGTGTTTTGCTTGGAAAAAATGTTTATATAGAAGAATTAGAAGATAATATTAATGATGTATTAGAGAATATTATTGTTCAATTTTACCAGCGTCACACCAGCCATCCTACCGAACTGATTGTCCCAAATCACGCAATCGTCGAGGTTTTAAAAGAGTCTTTGGGATTTCAAGTGGCTGCTCCGACGAGAGGGAAACGCCGCGATTTGATCAGCCTTGCTTTGGAAAACAGCAAGCAGATGCTCGATCAACATTTTCAAACTGCGAGATTAAACGACGATGTTTTAAAATTGTTAGAGGAGTTACAGGAAAAACTCGGATTGAAAAAAACACCATTAGACATTGAACTTTACGACAACTCACACATCCAAGGATATGATCCAGTGGGTGCGATGGTCAAATATATCAACGGGCAAAAAGTGCCTTCTTTATATCGTAAATTTAAAATCACGCAACCGAATCCACAAGATGATTTAGCTTCCATGGAAGAGGTGTTGACCCGTCGATTTAGGAGGTTGAAAGAAGAGAATCAAAAACTTCCGGACCTCATCATTTTAGATGGTGGAATTACTCAGTGTCAGGTGGGATTACATGTGAAAGAACAAGAGGGAATATCGATTCCGCTTGCCGGTTTACAAAAGAATGAGAAGCATGAAACTGACTCCTTGCTCAATGCGGATACCGGCGAAATTATTCCTCTTGAGAGAAACACGCCCTTATTCTTTTTATTGATGCGTATGCAAGATGAAATTCATCGTTTTGCTATCACCTACCATCGTGGAAAAAGAGAAAAAGCAAATTATCGAACGATATATGATGACATAAAGAACGTCGGCGATAAAAGAAAGAAAAAGTTGTTAGACTTGTATCCGACATTGGAATCCTTGCAAGGAGTGTTGAAAGAAGAACTGATGCAAATCGTTCCAGAAGAAGCTGCTTGTGCAATCATAGAAAAACGTGATGCCTATTTGAATGAGATGAATCAAATCAAAAGGGAACACACAAAGAGAGGAAATACAAAATGATGAAAAAATTGACATTTATCCACTATCTTCCTGGCGTAGTTTGCATTTTGTGCGCCTTAGCTGTTTTTGGTCTTATGGCAATACCTTCTTCTCAATATGAATTACTTTCTTTAATGGCAAAGTTAAATGAGATGACTACCGACACACAACAATTGATCAATCTTCGTGTTGCGGTGCCGGGGTTGATGGTCATTTTCAATCTTTTGTGGCTTGCAGCACTCATCCTATTGTCGGTGATTACCCTCTTTGCATCGGATATCTATACTATGAAACAGTTTCACAACTTTATTTTCCCTTTACCTTTGTTGATCCTTGTTAACTCAATTATCTATTTTGCTGTGGGATATGGCGTTGCAATTGAAAAGACGATGATTGTATCTTCCTTTAATATCATTTATTTAATCGCTGTTCTTCTTTTTACCATCGCATATTATTCTCTTTGGTATCGCTTTATCCGCACACCATTTCTTGAGTTGAAAAAGGATGTCATGGAAGGAAGAATCGTTGTTCCTGATGAGGATGAAAACGAGGAATAAAACGATAAAGAGAAATATTTTATTTGCAAAAGCATGCGAAAAATGATGAAAAAAGTATTGTTTTTGCACACGCGCAAAAACTTCTTGAAAAAGACTTTTATAAAGCGTATAATTGTATAGCCTACGAGGTAGGTGTTCGGGACATAGCGCAGCTTGGTAGCGCACTTCCTTGGGGTGGAAGGGGTCATGAGTTCAAATCTCATTGTTCCGACCATTTAATAAAAGATTCCCCTGTTTGACCACATTGGTGAAACAGGGGATTTTTTTGTGAAAAAAAGAAAATCGGCAACTTATTTTACTTCGTAATTGCGAAGCGCTTCTTTGATGAGAGGGGTACAAGGAGAAAGAGATTTTAAGGTGATAGAGGAAATTTCTTTTGCAAAGAGGCACGCTCTTTTTAAATCACAATCTCTTCTTAAGCTATAGAGAATACCGGCGCAGAAAGCATCACCACATCCTGTCGTGGAGATCACATCATTTTCTTTTAAAACAGGAATTGAGAATATGTTTCCATCTTGCATTGCGACGATATCGTGGAAACCATTGGTGATACAGGCGTTTTTTAAACCGCAGGAAAGCATTCCTTTGCAAAGCTCTATTGCGGTAGCTTCTTTCTTGTTCATAAGATATTGTGCTTCTAACAAGTTGCACTTCAATAAATAAATTTTATTTAAATGATTTTTAAATCGAATAATTTTACTTGTGCTGACTCCTTCGACAATGATCTTTTTATTTGTGCTTTTCAAAATGTAATCAATACAAGATTCAGAAAGGTTTGCATCCAAGAAGATCAAATCGTGATTTTCAAGAAGTGAAGCAAAAGGATACAAAGCTTCTTTTTTCATTTTGTCCATGATTTTATTTTGGCAGATTGCAACTTGCATCTCACCGTTATCATTATCGATGGAAAGATAGGTTCCTGTTTGCTCTTTGCTTTCGATATATTTTGTCGATATGTTTAAACTTTTTAAATTCTCTTGAATTTTTTTACCATTGATGTCATTTCCCACGGATGTTAAAAAAGTGAACGTATCCTCCAGATAAGACAAGTCTTCCGCTATATTGCGGGAGACACCTCCAAAGGAATAAGAAATATCACCGATATTTGAATCTTGAAAAATGATTTTTTTATTCGCTTTGGCCTTAATATCAATATTAGAGCCACCAATCAATAATAAACTATCCATATTTACTCCTTTAACATCAAATTCTAGAATGATAAAAATCGCATGTGGAGATCACTCCCACATGCGATATAAGGTTAAAATTCAGGATATAAGCCTTCTTTGATGTAATTGTTAAGACTTTCTTGTACGGCAGGAAGATCTTCTTTATAAGTGATACCGAACCATTTGTCGGTGTTATGGTAAACTTTTACGCTTGCCTGTTTATCTTTCAAGGCGTCAAATATCACCATTTGAATAAAGAGCTCATCTTTCATCAAATCCGCATTCTTTAAGAACGCGTCATATGCTTTTTCTAAGTGTTCGAAGATATCGGGAGTTAAACCCCAGAGATTCATCGAAACCGGTGTGTTATAGGCGAGAGTAATATCTTTTCCCTCTTCTTGATAGACGAAATGAGAATTGATGCCGCACGCCTCGTGAATGTGAGTAAGATAACCGTCTTTGATTTCGCAAACACCGCGGTTGACCGTTCCGTTTTCCGAAATTGTTTTATCTAATTGATAGGCGACCATGCAATATTCACCCTTTTTGGCATCGGTTAAATGTTTTTGAATTTCAACAAAACCGTTGGGGCCATAGTAATCATCTGCATTGATGATAGCAAAAGGTGTTTTGACTACATCTTTACAACAGAGAATCGCCTGACCAGTTCCAAATGGTTTCTTTCTTCCTTCCGGAAGTGCAGAAAGATCTTGTAATACATATTCGACATCAATATGTTGCGCAATGCGATTGCCAACCAATTCTTTAAAATCTTTTTCAATTTCCTTGCGAATGATAAAGACGACTTTCGAAAAGCCTGCTTTTTTCGCATCATAGACAGAGAAATCTAAAATGCCTTTTCCGTCTTTCGTAATTGGTGCAGCTTGCTTTAAGCCACCAAAGCGGCTACCCATACCGGCAGCCATGACAACGAGTGTAGTTTCCATGAGTTAAACTCCGTTCAATAAAAATATTATATAACGTTTTTTAACGATTTCAAAATGTGCAAAAAGAGATGAAAAGAAGGTCACTTGTTTCTATTTTTATTTTCTACCAGTAAAAAAGCCACCGCTAGGGTGGCTCTTACGTTTTATTTTAAATAACCTTGGGGATTGTGGCTTTGCCAGTTCCAAGTGTCACGACACATATCTTCTAAGTTATATTTTGCCTTCCAATGAAGCTCTTCTAAAGCTAAATCTGCACAGGCATAGCAGCTGGCGACATCGCCTGCTCTTCTTCCTTCCACTACATAAGGAAGTTCTTTTCCGCACGCTTTTTCAAAAGCGTGAATCATATCAAAGACAGAATAGCCAACACCAGTACCTAAGTTGTAAATATGAACACCGGCTTCGGTGCAGTACTTTAAAGCGGCAGTGTGACCCAATGCCAAATCGACAACGTGGATGTAATCTCTAACACCGGTGCCATCGGGAGTGGGATAATCGTTTCCATAGACGTGAATCTTTTCTAATTTTCCGGAAGCGACTTGTGCAACATAAGGCATGAGATTGTTAGGAATGCCTTTAGGATCTTCACCAATCAAACCGCTGGGGTGAGCACCGACAGGGTTGAAATAGCGTAAAAGGATGATGTTCCAGGAAGGATCAGAAACATATAAATCTTGGAGGATGTGTTCGATGAAGAGTTTAGTGGCGCCATAAGGATTGGTGACACCGAGTTTACAGGTTTCATCCAAAGGTAACTTTTCAGGTACACCATAGACTGTTGCAGAAGAAGAGAAGATAAATGTTCTGCAATCAAATTCTTTCATGACCTCTAATAAAGCCAAGGTACCATAGATATTGTTATCATAATATTCAAGCGGGATTCTTACGCTTTCGCCAACTGCTTTTAAGCCAGCAAAATGAATGACGGCATCGATTTTATTCTCTTGGAAAATTCGACGGTCACCTTCTTTATCTCTCATGTCAATCTGATAAAACTTGACCGGTTTTCCAGTGATCTGTTCCACTCTTTCTAAAGCAGTAGGACAGGAGTTATAGAGATTGTCCATAACGACTACGTCATAGCCCTGGTTTTGTAATTCGACGACTGTATGTGTGCCGATATAACCAGCACCACCTGTTACTAAAATTGTCATATTCCTTAGAGCCTCCATTTTCAACACTATTTTAAAGCATTTTTTTATATTATGAAATATATAAAAAATACTATATCATGTGTTTTTCTCTAAACTTAATGAAAAATTGTAAAACAAAAATATGTTGTATGCCTCTTTTATCGTTGTAAGAAATTTAATTAATGGGTATAATAAATATATATGTAGAAAAAATATAGCAAAAGGGAGGAACATACGTGAACCACTTAATTTCCCCGGGGAAGCTATTGGATGATCAAGGCAACCTCAATGAAGCTGGTTATGCTTTGTCGTTGGTAAAAGAATATCATCGTAAAGACATCAAAGCTTCAAAATATCGCATCAAAGAATGGGATTATTATTACGTTGGCAATCATGAATATGGTTTTGCTGTCACAATCGCTGATAATTCTTATATGGACCTTTGTGCTGTGGTAATTTTTGACTTTACAAAGAGAATCTATAAAGAAAAATCAACGATGCATTTCTTCAGTATGGGTAAACGTCAGTTACCTGAAACAAGTGAGAAAGGCAATGTCTGTTATCGTGATAAAAAAGCAAATATTCACTTTGATAACAACGGTGAAGAAAGACATCTATACGGTACTTTCTTCGGCTTTGATAAAGGAAAAGACGTCTGCTTTGATATCACCTTAAAAGAGAAGAGAACAGATTCTATTGTCATGGCTACTCCTTTCGAAAAAGAAGCACATTTTTACTACAATCAAAAAATTAACAACTTGATTGCTAATGGTAAGTTCGTTTATGACGGAAAAGAATATTTACTCGATGGTGCTCAGGGTGTATTAGACTGGGGAAGAGGTGTTTGGACAAGAAAAAACGTCTGGTATTGGTCTTCGATGAACGACATTGTCGATGGTCATCATGTCGGTTTTAACTTAGGCTACGGTTTTGGAGATACCTCAAAAGCTTCTGAGAACATTTTCTTCTATGACGATAAAGCTTATAAGTTAGATGATGTCACTTTTGAAATCCCTGTCGATTCGAAAGGTAGAGACGTTTATGATAAAGATTGGAAATTAGTTTCAAAAAGCGGTGACATTTCACTTGTTTTCCATCCGTTAATCGTCCGTAAAGGCGGCGGCAATGCAATTGTTATCCGCTCTAAACAAAGACAAGTGTTCGGCATCTTTGAAGGCACTGTTACGGTGGAAGGCAAAACAGTCGAAATCAAAGATTGTTATGGCTTTGCTGAAAAAGTAGTCAACTGTTGGTAATGAAAGGAAGAATGGAGTATGGCAGTATTTCAAATTCGAGTCGATGAAAGACATACACAAAGAGGAAACGAATACCTGATTGATAATCCGAAAGCAAACCTTGTTATCATCACCGGTATGGCAGAACACTCAAGACGTTATGAGCCTTTGGCAAAAAGATTAAATTATGAAGGTTATTCTGTCTCTGTGTTGGATCACTGGGGACAAGGTGAAAATTGCCCGGATCTAAAAGACCTTCAAAAGTGGGAAAAGGGCTCTTGGTATGTTTCTTTACGCGCTTTAAATCTCGTGGTTGAAAAGATGAGAAAACACACAGGTAAACCTGTGTATCTTATGGGTCATTCCATGGGAAGTTTTATGGTGCAAAACTATCTCTTCTATTTTCCTGGAACAGTCGATAAAGCGATCATCATGGGTAGCAATGGTCCGAATGGCAAATGCGTTCTCAGCATGGGAAATATGTTAGCTAAGATGTTGACGACAAAGAAAAATTGGGATAAACCTGCGAAACCCTTAGATCGCGTTTCACTTAGTGCCTACGCCAAATCCATTAAGAACAGAAAAACGGATTGCGATTGGCTCAGTTATAACGAAGAAAATGTCAAACGTTATATGAACGATCCTTATTGTGGACATATGAACACCTATGGTTTCTTCCATGAATTCCTCGGTGCGATGGTGACTCTCTATAAGAAAAAGAACTTAGCAAGAGTGTCCAAAAAGCAGCCTTTGTTGATCATCGCAGGCGATAGCGATCCTGTCGGCGCTTGTGGTAAAGGTCCAAAAGCCTTAGAAAAGATGTATAAAAATTTAGGTGTCAAAGAAGTTGAGTTAAAAGTCTATCAACACATGAGACATGAAATTCTCAACGAAGTCGATAGCAATATTGTCATGGATGATATTGTTACTTTCTTAAATAAATAAATAAAAAATCCGGGGATTCCCGGATTTTTATTTGCGTGTTTCACGACGGAAGGATGTCAAATCTTTAAAAGCTTCATAAGCGAGAAGAATTCCGCAATAAGAAGGTACAAAACAGACAGAACCTGGGATGTCTTTGCGGCGATCCGATGGTATTTTTTTCAACGGAGGGAGAACGTCTTCTTTCGAGTAGACAACTTTTAACGAAGGAACGTTTCTCTTTCGCAATTCTTTCCTCATCACTTTGCAAAGGGGGTCATTTGCAGTTTGGAAAATGTCATCGACAACAAGCTTAGTCGGATCCAGACGATTTCCACAACCCATGGCAGAAATCATCGGAATATTTTTCTTTGTTGCGGTTTCAATGATGTCGATTTTAGCAGTGATAGTATCGATGCAATCAATGATGTAATCAAAAGAATCAAATGGAATTTGCTCTCTGGTCTCAGGCAAGTAAAATAAAGGATAGGTTTCGACATTACAATCGGGATTGATCGAGAGTACTCGTTCTTTTGCAACCTCCGTTTTTGGGCGACCGAGAGAGTCTTCTACAGCGAGGATTTGACGGTTGAGATTTGAGACAGAAAAACAATCAGGGTCGATGAGATCAAGAGATCCCACACCTAAGCGGGCAAGCATTTCTAAAGCATAGCCGCCGACACCACCTAAACCAAAGACAGCGACTCTTTTCTTCTCTAGTATGTGGATTGTCTCTTCTCCTAAGAGAAGAGCGCTTCTTTCAAAACATGGATTCATAATTTAAAGATAAGATAAAGATGACAAATAATCAAGACTAACGGTAAAGGTGAAGGAAAATATCCGCCTGCTCTTCCGGTTGATAGGAAAAATGATTTTCAATGCTATCTTTGATTAATACCAACAAAGAGGCAGTGGCGAAGGATTGGAAAAGGGTTTTCTCCATGTCTTTCTTAATCAAGACTTCACTGTCGATCAAAGTCCGGACAAAGATAGAAAGCTCTTGGAAAAGCATCTGGTAAGCTAAGCTGCTTGCACTGCTGTTAAAAAGAGCGGATAAACCGACGCTGTCTTCTTTGATATGAGTGAAAAAGTGAGCGAGGATATCATTAGCATTTTCTTTTTTGTCAGCGAAATTGTGTAACGCCTCTCTTTCTAAATCCGGACAGCAAATATGTTGAATAAGACGTTTGATATAAGAAGATATAATTTCATCTTTTGCCTTGTAATGCGCATAGAAAGTAGAACGTGCAATTTTACTTTCATTCAGAATGTCAGCGATGGAAATATCGCTGTAATCTTTTTGATTGAGAAGGCGGAAAAAGGCATCGTCGATCAAGGACAGTGTTTTCTCTTTTCTTTTGTCGACATGTTGGCCTTCAATGGTGATTGTCAAAGGCAACGAACTTTCCTTCTGACCGACCAAGAGATAATAATCTTCACCTTCTTTCGCTTCCAGAATAGAAAACTCATCGTTGTAAATTTTCGCTTCGCTTCTTGGATCCGCTAAATCGCGGGAGAGAAGAGAGACATTTACTCCTTTATGACAATCGTGTAATTGTTGTCTTCCTAAATCGTGAACAATGGCAAAACGACCATCGGGAGAAAGATTTTTTAACAGGGCTTTTTTAAATCGCTCTAAATCCAAAAAATGGGGATATGCATTAAAGACAACAATCAGATCAAATTCACCGAGATCTAGATCATAAAAATCGCGGCAAAGAAAATCGACTTCCTCTTTTGGAATTCCTTTTTGTCTCGCATAGGAAATCATCCCTTCTGATAGATCGATTGCAGTGACTTGTCTTTTGCTTCTCTCATATAATTTATGAGAGATGATACCCGTACCGCAGGCGACATCTAAAATGCGATCCCCTGTTTGAATGTGAAGAGAATCTAATAAGGCGTTGATTTTGTTCCAATCGCATTTTGCACGGCTGTCCCAAGATGGGGCAGCCTGATCAAAAAACGATTTGATATTTTTATTACTTGGCATTCATAAACTCCTCGATATTGGAAATCTTTTGATATCCTCCATAGCTTAAAGGTTTTGCAGCAATCTCACTGTAGAATTCTTTTCCAAGGAAATTCTTTGTGATTTCGTTATATTTATCCGTGAGATTAAAATCTTTGTATGTTTCCGGATAAGAGATGGATGCGAGATAATATGCATCCATAAGAGCGACTTCCAAATTTGTGTAGTAGGCGTTAAATGCAATTTGAATATATATTTCATTGTTTTTAAATGCATCCATAGCCATGAAAGTATCACGCTTTTGTTTAAATGTCTCTCTAAAACGCTCAATACCTGCGCTATCTAAAACAATCTTGGAAGGATTTAAAGAAACAAACTTTTCTTCTTCAATTTTACCTTCTTGTAACTGGACTATGGAATCTAAGGCGTTAGGAATGTTAGATACGTTGAATAAGATGTAATTGCTGGAAGTGGAATAAATATCCTGTCTTCCCCAGTTACCAAGACAACCGATATATAATGGAGCGGCGACTTCGCTAGTGTTGCTAACTTTCATCTTTAATTCTTCTTCACAAAAAGCGATGTAAGAATTCAAAGTATCTGCTTTTTCTTCTTGGTCTAACACTTTCCCTAAAATGCTGATGGAATCTTTGATTTTTTGATCAAAAACACTCTTCGGACCATAGCTTAAAGCAACAACAGGAACACCGGTTTTGTTTTGGAGGTCGTTGACGACATTTACATCGGTATATTCAGTAATGATCAAGCTAGGATTGCAGCTGAGAATCTTTTCATGTTCAGGTTTTTGAGCTTGCGGACCGCCTTTACCGCAGGAAGGAAGCGTAGAAAAGTGAGCTTCGTGAAGGTCATAATAAGGTCTTGAAACATCTTTAAAAGGATTAGCACCAACATTTCTATCGATATCTTCTACACCGACAAGCTTGTTGACGTCACCGACATAGGAATAAAGACGCAAAGCGCCCGCTCCAAGGCAGATAACTCTTTCTTTTGCATCTTTTTTGACGGTGACATCTCGGCCGAGCATGTCTTTGATTTCTACTGTAGTCGAGACTTCACTAGAAGGAGTGCTCGGTTTTATTCCCTCAGTATTTCCCTCGGTGGTGCTTTCTTGTCCTTGGCAGGCCGCAAGGCTGAATAAGGAGGTGAGTAAGATGATAGATTTAGTCATTTTGAATTTGTTCATATTTGATATATCCTTTTTCTTTTTCTTTTATCAACTGCAAATTAATTTCATAAGTTTGTTTTAAAATCGATTCAGTAACAAGAGCGATTTCGTCATGAAACACGATGCTTTTATCTTTGATCATGATCAAGTAATCTGCGTATTGTAAAGCGAGATTTATGTCGTGAAGTGAAACGAGTACAGTGAGTTTTTTCTTTTTACAAAGCTCTTTTACTAAACCTAGAATTAATAGCTGTTTCTTGATGTCGAGAGAGGAGGTCGGTTCATCCAGCAATAAGTAAGTGGCATCTTGTGCCAACGCTTTTGCAATCATGACAAGTTGTAATTCTCCACCGGACAATTCGTCGCAAGGCCGCAATGCAAATTTCTCAAGCTTTAACTCGTGAATAATCTCTTCGACAATACGATGATCTTCTTCTGATTCTTTTCTTCCAAAATAATTGATTCTACCTAAGAGAATGGTGTCATAGACAGAGAGAGAAGAAGGGTGCATCCTTTGTGATACATAACCGATTATCTTTGCTTTTTCTTTGTATGAGAGATCTCTTAGATCTTTTCCGTCATAAAATATTTTTCCTTTTTCTGTTTTTAATAAACCGGCAAGCACATTGATCAATGTGCTCTTTCCTGTCCCATTTGGACCCAATAACACAGTGATTTTTCCCGGGTGTAATTGAAATGAAATATGGGACAAAACTTCTTCTTTTCGATAAGTAAATGATAAATCTTTCACTTCCAGCATCAGGCTTTCCTCCTTCTAGAGTTAAAAATGATATAGAGGAAGAAAGGTGCACCGAAGACAGCAGTAATGGCACCCACCGGAAGGGAAAAACCTTGCATGATCACACGAGCGATATCGTCGCTGATGATGAGTAATAAACTTCCGACAAGGGCAGAACCTAGCAAAGAGAAACGATGATTTTCACCCAGTGTCTTTTTAACAATGTGTGGTGCAACCAATCCCACAAAGCCGATAATACCTAAAAAGGCAACACAGACAGCAGTGATCAAGGAAGATAATAACAAGAAGATAAAGCGGAAGAGTTCCGTGTTAACACCGGAAGTTTTGGCTCCGTCATCGCCGAGAGCAAAGGCGTTAAGCTGATTTTTAAAGAAGAAGAAAATAAGACAAGACGGGACAATGACACTGGCTAGAATGATGATTTCTCGATATCCTGTTCTAGATAGATCGCCAAAGGACCAATAGACCGCGCTAGAGAGTGAGACATCATTGGCAAAATATTGAATTAACGTTGTCACAGCTGTAAAGACGGAAGAGAGAGCGACACCGGTTAAGATAATTGTTTCACTTTGAAAGCTTCTGAATTTTGCAAGTCCTAAAATTGCAAGCGTAGCTCCCATAGCAAATAAAAAAGATAAGGAAGTTACCGCAAAAGGATTGTAGGAACTCACCGTTGCGCTTCCGGATAAGGCGATGATAGCAATATTCGCTCCTAATACAGATGCGTTAGAGATGCCCAGGGTCGAAGGAGAAGATAAGGGATTATCTAGACAAGTTTGTAAGATTAAACCAGAGATAGATAAGCCTGCTCCGCAAAGAAGACCCGTGAGGATGCGCGGCAATCGAATTTGTTGCATGATGCGGATATGCGTATCGCTTCCTTGGGAGAACAAAGCCATAAACGCTTTGGAAAATGACATATCCGAAGAACCGATAAATAAGGAGAAGAAAGCGATGATAAGGAGTAAAATAAAGAGGGAGAGCAGAATAAGCCACTTCCTTTTATTGCTTGCCAAATATTGATGTGACAATGATTTTTCTGTTTGTTGCATGCATATAGTTTATGACAATTAAGAAAATTAACAAAATAAAATGCACTGTTTTGTTCGATAAGTGAATATAAAACATTACACAATACGATTTTTGTATTAAAAAAGACCCTGGATAACCAGGGCCTTATTTTTCTTGTTAAGAAGCGACAATTTCGCTGATCTCGAAGGTGTATGCAGAGGGATCGGTATCAAAGAGATCGCTTCCACATTTCGGACAGATACCATGCGTATCTGTGACTAAGAATTCTGTGTCACATTCACGGCAACGCGCCTTGCCGCGGATGAAATTGATTTTTAAAACACAGTCCTTAATGCTGGTGTCAGCGTTAGCAGCTTCCCAGCAATCGCTGAGATACTGAGGAACGATACCGGTAGCTTCACCGATATCGATCGTGACACTCTTGATATGGGTAAGACTCTCTTGAATCTTATACTCCTCTAACGTTTTGACGATTTCGACAGCGTAACCAAGTTCGTGCATAGTTTACTCTTTCTTCAAGGCGCCGAAAGCGACTTTGATACCGCGCTTGATGGTATGACCCATGGCCTTAGGAAGAATCTTTTCGTAGGGTTCCGCATAGATGCTGGATTTCTTGACTAAGTGAGCTGCATCAAACTCGCACTGGAGGACACATTGACCGCAGCCGACACACATATTGGGGTCGACAACAGCTTTACCGCAGGAGAGACAACGCATACCTTCCTTCTTGATCTGTTCTTCTGTGAGAATACCACGAGGATCTTCGTAGGAAAGAACTTCTTCAGCCTTGCAGCCAGGGATTTCTCTCTTGGCATGATCGAAGCCGCCGAAGTCGATGTTTTCATGATCGAGTTCCTTGTATTCTTTTCTGTCACGACCGGCATCTAAAAGCTGACCAGGCTGGACATAACGGTGCAAGGAGATAGAACCTTCTTTACCATCGGCAATCGCGTTGATAGCAAAGGAAGGACCATTGAGAATATCACCGCCGACAAAGATATCGGATTCAGCAGTTTGTCTAGTGAATTTATCAGCGACAACAGTACCGCGGCGAGAAATTTCAACTTTGGTACCTTTGAAGAGATCACCATAATGGAAGGACTGACCGATTGCTTCTAAAACTGTGACACAATCGACATGTTCTGTGATTGTTTCATCATAAGCAGGGTTGAATCTACCATTTTCATCTTTGACTCTAGTGCACTTCTTGAAGGTGATACCAGTTAAGACACCGTTGTCGATAGAGAAAGCCATCGGACCCCAAGAGTTGTGGATCTTGATGCCTTCTGCTTCAGCTTCTGCAAGCTCATCAGCAGCGGAGGGCATTTCTTCTCTGCTTTCTAAGCAGTAGAGATCGACATTGGATGCGCCTTGACGCAAAGCGGCTCTAGCGACGTCAATAGCGACATTACCGCCACCGATGACAACGACATTACCGTGGAGTTCTTTGCCTTTTCCAAGGTTGATATCTCTTAAGAAATCGATACCGCCAAGAATCTCAACATTGTCTTCACCTTCTAAGCCAAGCTTTCTAGAATTCTGTGCGCCAATAGCGACATAGAAGCCTTTGAAGCCTTCTTCTCTAAGCTGTTGGATAGTGACATCTTTACCGACTTCAACACCGGTCTTGAATTTGACACCAAGCTCTTTGATGATGTCGATTTCAGCATTGACAACGTCTTTTTCCAAACGGAAATTGGGAATGCCTAAAGTGAGCATACCACCGAGCTTATCTTCCTTTTCAAAGACAGTGACATCATAGCCGTGTTGCGCAAGATAATAGGCGCAAGAAAGACCGGAAGGACCGGCGCCGATGACAGCGATCTTTGTATTTTCATATTGTTCTTGGGAAGTGTAGCTGTGGAGTCTAGGCGGGACATATCTAGTCGCGCTGTCGAGATCCTTCTGAGCGATAAATTTCTTGATATCGTCAATAGCGATCGCTTCGTCGATATTTCTTCTTGTGCAATGAAGTTCACAAGGATGGTTGCAGATACGTCCGCAAACAGCCGGGAAGGGGTTTTCTCTCTTGATGAGCTCTAATGCATCGCGATATCTTCCTTCGGCAGCTAATTTAATATAACCTTGAATGGAAATGTGAGCAGGGCACCAAGTCTTACAAGGAGCGGTACCAGTTTCGGAGATGACATTTTCTCTGTTGAAACGATAGTCCGGATTCCATTTTGCTTTCTTGACGGTGGTGTGAGCAACATTAGGATTGAATTTGACTTTAGTCTTGTTGATTTCGGGAAGCTTAAGACCTAATTTCAGGGCGTTAGTCGGGCAGTTTTCAACGCACTTTCCGCAAGCGACACAATGCGTCGCATCGATTTCACAGCGGTAGTTAGAAGCGATGGAGTCAGTGGATTTGAATTCGGTCGCCGCTCTTAAAGCGAAACAACCGCAACCGCAGCAGTCGCAGATAGCAGAGGTAGAACCAGCGCTCATATCATCGAGGTTGGGAAGACAGTGCATCAAGCCTTCATCTTCACATTTTCTGATGATTTCATATGCTTCTTCTTTGGTGATTTCTCTATCTCTTCCTGCCTGGATGAAAGATTTTGCGGCAGGACCTAATTTAAGACAGCGGTCTTTGGCGTTATGTCCGCAACCTTCACCCATCGCCGAACGAGAAGTACGGCAAGAGCAAGGACCGACAGAGAAAGTATCATATTTTTCAATAAAGTAAGAGATGGTATCTCTCTTGTCCGGAACTTCACCTTTCGGGAGAGCTCTTTCAATCGGAACAACTCTCATGAGGTTATAACCTTCCGGGATCAATGTGGCCATACCACCGATACGATCGTGAGTATATTGGTTGAAGGCACGGCGGATTTCTGGATGATTTTCTGCGTTCGGAGAGACGACCATGATTTCTAAAAGACCAGGTGCGAAAATCGGAACGATGTATTCGTAATGGTCATCGCTTTCAACATAGAGGGCACGCACAACACCCATCCAACCTAAGTGATTGCCAAGTTCACGAACTTTTTCTAACGGCCATTTCATCTTTTCCGAAAGCCAACGATCGGTTCTGAGCTTTCTGCAGCCCATCGCGAGTAAAAGTTCAGCTTCTTCATCGGAAACAGAGCCGGCAAGACAATAGTATTCCGGTGCTTTGGCATCGATTTTGTTCATCATACCTGTGGCACCACCGATCATCTTAGCGACTTTGACGATGTTTTTTCTTAAAGGTTTGTCACCATCGGCAACAGGTTTTCCATTCCAAAGAATGGGCTTTTGATTTTCATTGAGTTTCATAACTATCCTTTCTTTACTTCCTCAACAAATCACTTTACTTGTTTGAGGATGATACGGGACCCGGATTTAAGGACACTAAGTGTCACATTGTCACCGCCAGCAGCAAAAATAACAGCAGAACGGAAACAGTTACCTTCGTCATCCGTGATCTCGCATTGTAAACTATGTCCTCCTTTGGAGATCGGAACAACCTTGGTGTTCTCATCGGCTTTCATGAGTCCAACATCGTATTCGTCAGACAGAATTTTGATGTCACGCGGAGCGCCGAGGGAGTCCGGACATCTTTTTAATGTAAGGGTTCTCATGAGAATATCTTACACGAAAGTTCATTAAATAAAAAGTTAGTAAATCTATTTAATATATAAGGAAACTGATTTCATATGACAAGTTTCCAATTATGTTATAATTTTGCTGATTTTGAGCATTTGTTTTTGCATTTTTATGCATCATGAAATAACATATATTTGATTTGAGGTACCGATATGAGCGAAATAAAAGTCATTAAAGTCAAAGAAAATGTGCTTGCAAAAAATGATGAAGAAGCACAGAAAGTGCGTGATGTCTTAAAAGAAAAAGAGACCTTCATGGTCAATGTTATGGCTTCCCCGGGAAGCGGTAAAACCACTTTGCTCTGTAATTTGATCAACAAACTTCAGGATAAGGGTCTTTCTGTCGGTGTGATGGAAGCGGATATCGACGGTGATTGCGATTGTAAAACAATACAGGATAAAACAGGTGCTAAAGCCATACAAGTACACACGGGTGGAGCTTGTCATATGACTGCTCAAATGACCAAAGAAGGCTTAGAAGGCTTGGATTTTTCGGGGTTAGATATTGTATTTATTGAAAATGTTGGCAACTTGGTGTGTCCTGCAGAATTCGATACTGGTTCCGATTTGAATATGATGCTCCTCTCCGTTCCAGAAGGGGATGACAAACCGTTGAAGTATCCGTTGATGTTCACGGTTTCTCAAATTGCTGTCATCTCGAAAATAGATGTTTTGCCAGTCTTTGACTTCTC
Organism: uncultured Mollicutes bacterium; assembly: GCA_900539865.1. Lineage (GTDB taxonomy): Bacteria > Bacillota_I > Bacilli_A > RFN20 > CAG-288 > Enterosoma. The sequence continues at coordinate 187,510 of UQDS01000004.1, forward strand.
TTTAGAGCGCGTGAGCCAACGCATTCACAAACATAATCCAAACTCTAAAATCTTCCCTGTCTCTGCGAAAAAAGATGTCGGTGTCGACTCTTTAGCTGATTATCTTTATACGCTTGTCAGCGCCAAGAAAAAATAAAAACAGCCTCTCTTCCTGAGATGCAGAAAGGGAGGCTTTTCTTATGAACCTTTTTTATTGATTTCTCTTTCACTGTCCTCTTTTAAGTCCTGTGTGAGAATCTCATTGAAATCTTGATTTTCAGCGAGGGTATCATCGATCGTTTGCGTGTGGATAACCTTTTCTTTTTGCAGTTTATTAAAGAGGTTGTTTTTTCTTAATATCTTGATGACAGGGAAGAGAATTATGGTAAAAACTATACCTATTGATATCGTGATTAACGTCTGGAAAGCCAAGCGTGGAAGCGCAGCTGCATAAGGGTAATCCATGATAAAACTATCAAGATAGAGAACGCCAGTATTTGCTAAAGATACACAAAGAGAGGCGATGATGACTAAGACGATAGAAAGCACTTTGTGATCTTCCATGTTTTCATTTTTCTTATAGTAATGATGCGTAAAGGGAGAGATGATTAAGGGACGGAGCAAAGGCGGTAACATCCAAAGGACAGTCGTTGGAGTTAAGCCAAAGAAAAGCTGCTCTAAGAAAATACCGAGAAAACAGATGGAAAAGCTGTCGATAAACGGAAATGACAAACAGACAAAAATTGGCAATATCGCTCCTAAACTGATGCGAAAAACACCGGCATCAACCTTTAAAAAAGTCAAAGCGAAATAGACGCTAGCCATGATAGAATCGATGGCCAAACGGTAAACAGTGGATTTATTTCTCATAATTCCCCTTTCCAAGGGGAGGCACATTTTTAATCTTTTTGAGGAAATGTGTGATACCGCGACATGAGTCTTCGTCCGCCAGCGACCTCCTAGCTGACAGCACTTGACGTATCACACTTCATAAAGATGTGTATATTCTAATCATTATCTTCTTTGTTTTCAATGAGCCAAAGCGGTTTCATCTTAAAATCACTTTCTTTTAAGTTAGCTTCTTTAGGAAAGCTTAGTCGATAGGCGTTGAGATACATTCTTTTTGCCTGGTGTTTTGCATAGCGTTTATCCCCGATAAGAGTGAGGTTTAGCGATTGCAAGGCAAGACGAATCTGGTTTCTTCTTCCTGTTTCAATCTCAATTTGTAATGCAGTTCCAATTTGAATGTAATTATTTGCTTTGATATAGGTGATAGCTTCTTTACCTTCGTTACTTTCTTTGACTAATTTTCCATCGTGATTGTCTTGTAAATTCATTTCTACCTTGCGTTTGAAATCAAGCGGAATCTTTTCTAAAACTACCGCTTCATAACATCGTCTCACCAGGCGTTGTTCAAATAAATTTCGCAGTAAAACTTGCTTCTCGTGGTTTTTGGCAAAGATGAGTATACCGCTGGTTTCATAATCGAGACGATGAACGATATAAGGCTGTTCATGCTTTTTCTTCAAATAGCATTTTAAATAATAAAAGAGATTGTGGTGAAACGTCTTAGGATCATTTGTTGCTACTGTAAAGACATCTCTTTTTTTATCGACTACGATGATCTCTTCATCCTCGTAAAGGATGGTATAGGGCGCGTCATCTTTCATGTTTTCAATTTATTATACATACAAAATTTAAACAAAGTTGACATATATTATAGACAAGAGATTTGTAAGGGGTTACATAGAAGAGGGCTTAAATTAAAAAAATAAAAAATGAGGCGAATTTATATTTATAATATAAAAATATAAAAAATGTTTTTTGACTTATAAAAAATGCCGTAAATTCATAAAGTGTTATGCTAGGCAAAAACTTAACGAGTGTATATAATGAAAAGCAGCATGGAAAGAAATGTATATTCTTATGAAATACAAAAAAATTATTGTATCAATTCTCTCTTTGACATTTTTAGCTGGTTGTGGTGGCAAAAATCAGTCGACAACTTCACCAGAGACCACACCGACAGATACAACAACATTACCGGAGACAAAACCGAGTGAGGAATTGCCCAGCGTTTCCTTACCGGAAGAAGGAAAACTTGACGATGCTATTTTTGAAAGTTTAAAAAAGGCGTACGAGATCAAAGGCTTTGAACACACCGCGATATTTTATGAGGGCTTTGAACGACCGATCTCTTTAAAGCAAGGCTTATTTGTAAGCCAACGCGGAAAACTTTTCTCGCGCGGTGTCGGTGATCTCGTTTTAAAAGATCAGTCTTTAAAGACACCCAGCGATATTAAGAGCATCATCAACATTTCTAATTCTTATTACTCTAAAAATGCGGATGGTAATTTAGAAGTCCACGCGCTCTCTATGTCCAACAATGTCCTTTCACAAGTAGTGACAAACAACGAGCAAATTCCAGTTCCTTTTTTCAAAAATCCCTTTAGTTTTGCCAGTGCAAAAGACTTTGTGAGAGTAGATGAATTTGAACCTGCTGAAAATAGAAAATACGCTTATGAATTTACGTAAGAAGCGGCCCAAAAGAAGAATTTATTAAACGCCTTTGGCCAATTTATCTTAGGCGGTGATCTCATTGTCGGTGCAAATGATCCCTACACGAATTTCCAATTGTATACGGATGGAACGAGTGTGACAGGTTTAGAAATTATCATCGGAGCCGATCCGAATAAAGTAACGGGTCAAATCAACGCTCCTTCTACCGGAAGAAGATTTGCTTTTGATATTGTCTCAGCCGGAGACGACGTGCATGTGGACGAAGTTAAGGCAGTTACCGGTACACCAGATGCGGATTTACAGATGGCGCTGAGAAAGTTAACTCGCGCTAAGAGCTATACCAATCACGCTACTCTCACTTCTAGCGATGGCACCGTTACGGATATTGCCACCCTCAGTGTCAGCGAAAAGGCTGCTGTCTTTGATTATGCAGTAGGAACTGACGTCGCCTATTTAGAAACCGCACTTGGTTTGCTTGGCGGTTCGCGCGAATTAGAAACAGAACCCTATGTGAAAGCGGTGATGCCTGATGGAGCTAGATTGATTCATGTTCTTCCTGATTTAAGCTTATCCCCGTTATTATTTGACAAAGAAGAAGATGGATCTTATACATTGATGATGGATGTCACTGCGTTGTCGTTAAAGACAGATTATTCCAGGTTCATCAATACGCAAGTTTCTCTAGATGAACTTAAAATCAGCTTAAATGGAGATGACATTGTCATTACAAGCAAAGTGTCGTCCGATGGACAAAGCGCGACATTTATTGAAACATATACGAAAATCGATGCGACAACTGTTACTTTAACAGAAGAAGATTTTGTCGATCCTGCTCCTCTTGGCGGCGTTTTAGGTTTGCTCGATGTCGATAGCAGGGAGTGGATTTCTCAGTATATTGACTTAAAGCACCTTGAATTAGTTCCTGCATTTGAAGGACATACTTCTATCACCGCGAGCAACGCACGTCATAATGGATCGTTGGTTCCTGCTGTTGTCGCTGGCTTTGAGGATGCAGATAAAGCACAAACTGCTTTGCAATCTTATACCGCTCTCTTAGAAGAAAACCCCGATTGGATCAAACATTCTACCGAAGAAAATGTCTGGTATTATAAAGATAAGTTAAATCCGGATACAGACACCATCACTGGCGAACATTACTTTAAGGTAGAGGTTATGATCGACACCAAATATCCGCAATACATTTATCTATTCCCGAGTTATTCGACAAATATTTAAAATAAGAAAAGGTATCGAAACTTCGATACCTTTTCTTATTGAAAAATGTAAAAATAATTTAAGAAAAAAAACATCAGAAATGAAAGTTTTAAAATTTTTTAAGGTTAAATAAAAGTGTAAAGGATTTATAAGGGGTTACATGCATTAGATTGTTAAGTTCAAATTTTACGATAAAAAAGGCGTTATTTTTATAAAATAGCTGATTTTTAGCAAAAACTTTTGCGTTTATAGAAATGATAACCCTATCAAAATTGAGAAAAAAAGAACTTGTGTTTTCTTTGTAATGATTTTGTTCGCGAATATAATATCCGCATATCACTTGAAAGGAGCGTATATTCTTATGAAATACACAAAAGTTGTTGTCTCGTTATTGTCGTTGGCCTTTTTAGCAAGCTGTGGTCAAAAGGAGTCGGTAACACCTACAGATCGTCCGACAGAGCCAGTTGTCACCGATACAACTCCTACCGAAGTCGTCAAGCCGAGTGAAGTGGAAACAAATAAATTGGAAGACAAAATGTTTGCTGATTTAGCAAAAAGCTTCGGTCTCAAAGGCTTTGACCACGCCACTATGTATCTTGCCGGTCTTTTGCCGGAACCGATTGAACTTACTTTCGGACTTGAATACAGTTGGACTGCGGAACGCTTTGCCAAGACCGGTGGCGAACTTGTCTTAAAAGGTGATACGTTAACTACACCAGAAGACATTGAAGAAATGGTAAATGGTTCCACTGTTGTTTATTCTAAGACGGAAGAGGGTTTATTAGAAGCTCGCGCTCTCTCTATGTCCAACGAAATCGTTTCGCAAGCAGTCGTAGACGATCAAGATAATCCGTTAGAATATTTTGAAAACCCGTTCGCTTATGTTTACGCGGAAGATTTTGCTGCAACAGAAACTTTTGCTGCAGCTGCTAACCGTAAATACGCTTTCGAATTGAGAGAAGATGCTCAAGGCAGAGCAGATCTTCTTAACGCTTTTGGTCGTCTTTTAATCGGTTCGGACCTTGTTACTGGCACTGCTGAAGATTCTTTAGCTACACTTCAATTCTATACCGATGGTTTCAAAGTCACAGGTTTAGAACTTGTCATCGACGCTGATCCTAACGAAGTTACAGGAGAAGCTGATGCTCCGATTATCGGTGAAAAGTTTGCATTCGATATCGTTGCAGAAGGGGATGAAGTTTCCGTCTCTGATGTTCAGCCGGTTGCTGGAACTGCAGATCCTGTCTTAGATGCTGCCTTAAAGAAACTTGCTGCAGCAAAGAGTTATACCAATTCCTTAGAATTGAGAGATGGATCTGGTGAAGTTGTAGACACCGCTAGCGTGAAAGTAGATGAACACGCTGCTGTGATTGATTATTCGAATGGAACAGGAGAAGCCTTCTTAAGCACAGATAGTGGATTGATCGGCGGTCTAAAGGCAACAGGAGAGGACAAGTATGAATTAGTTGATTTACCTGCAGATTCTGCCTTAAGCCAACTCCTTCCGGATCTTAATTTATCCGCATTGTTATTTGAAAAACAAGAAGATGGTTCTTATTTGTTAAAGGTAGATACCGCCGGCCTTGTGTTATCAACAGATTACTCTATGATGATTCAATCTGAACTTGAATTAACTAGCCTTAAGGTCACAGTAGAAGGTGAATCTATCACATTGGCATCGGAAGTGGCTTCTATTGGAACAACCGTTACTTATGTGGAAAAATACACCGGTATTGATACTACTAGCGTTGCTCTTACCGAAGAAGACTTTGTCGCTCCGGAACCTCTTCCTGGTTTGCTCGGCTGTTTGAGTCAAGAGGATGTAAACTACATCACACAATACTTCGTGGAAGAACACCTTGGCTTCATTCCTACGGTTGATGGATATACTTCTGCTTCAATTGTCGATGTCACCTTCGAGGATGGATCGGAAGCTCCTGCTTTTGCTGTTGACTGTGGAGACGCTGCTAGTGCTACAAGTGCTCTTGCTGCTTATTCTGAAAAACTCAACGCAGATGCAAATTGGAATGCGCACGCTTCTATTCCAGGCGTTTGGGCTTATAAAGAGAAAGTCTCGGTTGAGTTTACTACGGGAGTTGAAGAAGTGTTCTTCGCTCTTCAAGTCGTTTCTCAAGATCAATATATCTTGATCTTACCTGGTTATTACACCGCTCTTTAATTGATGAAAAAAAGGTATCAGGCTCTGATACCTTTTTCTTTTGAACTGGTGAAAAGAAAAAATGCATTTTGCATGGAGATGTCATATGATATAAATGCAAATGGAGGAGTAAGCGTATGAATGCAAGCGAAAAAGAACAAATACTTACCTCTTTGATTCAAAAACTACACGATGGTGTCAGTGAAGATTTGGTGAAAGAGGAATATTTAAAATATTTTCCTGAAGCCGAGAACGCCTGGGAAAAGTCGATGAAAACTCGTGTTCCTGAAATCAAAAAAGACAGCGTTGTTTCTTCTTATCAGCTGGAAAGAGATCCGTTGGTTTTATTAGCGGAAGAAAATGGAGCCTTAAGAGCTCTTTTAAAGAACCTTTACTTTGATTTATCTAGTGAGAGACAGGATGATGTAACATTTAATATGATTGACTATGAAATACATAGGCTGTTGTCGATTCGACTTCACTATGAAAAGATTCAATCGTTATTGTTCCCGTTGTTAGAAGAGAGAGGAGTCAAGAATTTAAAAGAGGTAGAAGAGAAAGAAAACGAGGTCGTTTCTTCTCTTGCTGAACTTGCAGATGCTGATTTGAAAAAAGAAGAGATCAAAGAAGCGGTAGTTAAAGTCTTAGATCAAATCGAATCTAACATCGTATATGAAAATCATTTCTTATTACCTGTGTTAGATGGGACACTCCTTGAAGCACAGAAAGAAGAGCTTTTGTTCAAAGAGCTTGAAATCGGTTTGACTTTACTAAGAGGAATCAATATTCTTTAAACAAAAAAACTCCACCAAATGATGATAAATATCTCTTACTTATTAAGAATGAGAAGAGAGATAAATCATTGATGGAGTTTTTATTTTACTTCAAATCGGCAGTTTCATTTCCTTGAATCCAGCGTTCAATCATGTCTTTGCAAGAAAGAACAAGGCTTCCAGGAAGCGGGAAGGGTCTTGTGATATTGCAAGTAGGTAAAAGCGTTCGAAGATGAGAAATGCTGATTCCTAGTCCGCTGTTTTCATGGGTGATGAAAGGATGGATGATTTTTTGATCTAACTTCTGTTTCTTTAAGTAGGACGAAACAGCAATGGGTAAATCGTCCCAGTAGATTGGGTAACCGAGATAAATGATGTCATAGGAGGAGAGATCTGGATAAGAAATCAGGTCACAAGTTTTATCGGAAAGAAGATCTTTTCTTGCCTGTTCGACACAGGCGTCATAATCTTCCGGATATGGTTCTTTCATCTCCAAAGAAAAAAGATCACCGTGGGTATGCGCTTGAATTTCTTTTGCTAACAGTTCTGTATTGCCAACAGGCAAGTACTTCACTTCCCCATCAACCCAGTTGTTTCCTTTGCGAGAAAAGTAGACAATTGCAATTTTCATATCTCTCTTTCCATCAAGGTCATGAATGTAGATTCAAAGAAACCTTGCCTTTCATAATAAGTTTGAATTTTAGAACCGCGTAAAGTGACTAAAGAAAGCTTTGCGACATTTTGAGATTTCACTTCTTTCACAAGATGATTTAAAAGCAGTGTTCCTAACCCTTTTTTCTGTTCTTTAGGATCGATGAAGAATTCTTCCATGATAAAATCTTTGTGATCCATATAAGTTGCAAAACGTCCTAACAAAGCGCCGATTACAAAGCCGTCTTTTAACAAAATGTAAGAGAGAGATTGTGGAATAGAAAGGATTTCTTCCACTCTGTTTTGACAAGCAAGAAGACTCCATTCTTCCTTCCACGGATCTTCCAAAAAGGCTTTTTGCATGATTTCGATGACGCTAGAAACGTCGCTTTTTTCTAATTTTCTAATTTGTAATTCCATAGTCTAAAGTATAACAAAAGAGCGATTTCAATTGCAAATAAGGTATTTTGCACAATCGATTTTATCAGTATACAAAACAAAAAGAACAAGTTAAAAACCCTAAATGATCACGTGTTTTTTAAAAAAACTAAGCAGAATAATAAAATGTCTGTGTTTCTATTGTATCCTATTGCATTCAAAATCCGTTTGCAAAAAAATGGAGTATAATATCATAGCGAAAGAAGGTGTTATCTTATGAAACATGCAAAACTCTTTCTGTTTTTAACAGCGAACATATTTTTAACCTCTTGCCAACCGGGAGGTAGCCACACCAACAGTGAACAGATGGAAAGTGAGACAGATGCTCCCGCTACAGAAAAAATTCTTATCGATGCTTATGTGAAAGATGTAAGCAATACATCGCCGATTTTAGTCTCCGGTTTATTTGAAGGAAAGAAAGTAGATTATATAGTTTCTTCGCAACCGGTAATTCAAGCTGCGATGAGCAAAAACGATCGTCTCAGCATTTATGAGAATATAGGGAAATCATTCGGACGCATTTATCAAACAGAAGGATTTCCACAAGCAGGACTCTTTGTTAAAAGCTCCTTACTTTCAGACGCGTCTAAAAAAGAGAGTGTTCTATCCTTTCTTAAGACATTTGATTTTGATTTAGATGATCTTGTCACCGGCGGAAAAGAAGCAGTGAACTATTTAAATGCTTATAGCGATAAAGCAGAAGAACAAGTAGAGCGCTTTGGTTATCAAGCAAAGATCTTATCCGCTCTTCAAAAAGAGAATGGATTAGCGTTTTTATCTTCTGAAAACCAACCGAAATTTGAGCAGTTACAACAGTTTTCTACGAGTTTGAACATCGATTTTAAAAAAGAGGATTTTTCTTCTCTTTACGGTGAAAAAATTCCGGATAATGTGTCCTTCACGGATAAGCTTCCTTTCTCTATCATCACGCCAAAAGGGGCTCCCAGTGCCGTCTTTTCCCGCTACGGAAAAGAAAAAGAACTTGTGGATTTTGCCTCTCCGAGTCAAGTGTCTGCAGAATTTACAAAACAAGAAAAGGATTTTATCGTTTTTGACAGCGTAAACGGGACAAAACTCAGTGCGAAAAACGATCACTCCTATCAATTGGTTCGCATGGTGACTTTTGGAAACTTGTATCTTGTTAGCACAGGAAACGATGAAGATGGTAAAATAGACAACGAAGATATGATTGTATCTTATGGTGAGAATCTTGTATCTGATCTCGCCTTTAAAGCGGTGTATAGTAAGTGAAGCTGAAAGAATTTTTAAAAAAACAAGAAAAGCGAATCTATGTTGTACTAGGAATCTTCCTTGTAGTTTTGGTATGGGAAATTGTTTCACTCAGCACCAATGAAAAATTCTTCCCGGAATTCTTTTTTACTTTGGGTCAATCTTTCCTTCTTTTAAAAGAACAAGTGATTTGGCTTTCCCTGGGGTGGACATTCTTACGTCTTTTGATCGCCTTTGTAGTCAGCGCTATCATCGGTGTCAGTTTCGGAACACTCGCTGGTTACTTTCCTAAAATGAAGTATTTATTATCCCCTTTGATGACAGTGCTTCGTTCGATACCGACAATTGCTCTTGCAATGGTTTTTATCGTTTACGTTCCAAGTTTTTCTTTATACATCACTTCCCTTGTCATGATTCCACTCATCTATCAAGCGAGTTTAGAAGGAAGTGAAAAAGCCTATCAAAAGTATGAAAACTTACTGCTGTTAAAAGGTAGAAAACATATTAGCAATATTACAAATGTCGTCTTTCCGCTCTCTTTAAACTATGCGTTATTAGGTTTTCTTCAGGCGCTGGGCTTAGGATTGAAAGTCGAAGTAATGAGTGAAACATTGGCTTACAAGTCAAATTATTACGGCATTGGTAAAACGATAACACAAGCCTATAACGATGCGGATTTCATCCGGCTAATGGCCCTGGTTTTACTGGTGTTAATGCTTTCTCTTATTTTGGAGTGCTTGATTGGGTTTACAAAAAGAAGGTTGGAGCAAAAAGTGGGTTTAAATAATAAAAAATCTTAACTACTTCATCTAAAGATGTTAGTTTTTATCACAAAATAAAACAGCAGTGCAAACCTGCTGTTTTTTTGTGTAAATAAATGTTAATCCGTTATTTTTTTCACAAAACAACGTCTTAATTTATGCTCTTTCGAGTCGAAGCGTTTCCACATATTACGAATACGCACATTGTCTTCCAAATTGAGATTTGTCTCTAAATGAGTAAGCTTTTTAAATTTTTTCAATTCTTTATGCATCTCATCCATGATGACTGCAGTGATGCCGGAATTTCGGTATTGCTGATCCACAGCAATCAATCCAAGATCAACGTATTTTGGTTGTTTTATCGCCAGGATCAAACGGATGAGACTGATTGGATAAAGATGTCCTTTTCCTTTTCTAACGGCATCAGATATATCAGAGAACGTAAGCGATACTGCAACGACGTTATCTTCTTTATCGGCGATGAATTTGATTTGCTTTTTATCTAAGATAGGATAGATGTCTTGAATGATTTGCTCGCGTTGTTTTGCGTTGAAGGGAACTGTTCCATAAAGCTCACTATAGCAGCTTTGAATGGTGTCAAAGAAGGCGTTTCCGTACTTTTTTAACAGCGCTTTTTTGGAATATTGAGAATTGTCGATCACGTGCAATTCAAACTTTTTTAATACCTTCGTAGCAATCGAGTGAATTCTTTCATCTGCTTCTCGTTCAAAGCGAATTTGGCTTTCAACCCAATCGGTTTCTTTTTCAAAACCGTAATTTTCAATCAGCTTTTGGTAATAAGGATAATTATATTGCTCTTGGTAAGTCTGATGTTGATCAAATCCATCGATCAACAAACCCTCTCTTTCAAAATCAGAGAAACCCAAAGGTCCACAGAGCGTATCCATCTGTTTCTCTTTGGCCCAATTTTCTACGGCTTGGAAAAGCGCGTTAGCGACTTCTTGGTCATCGATTGCGTCAAAGCGAGTAAAGCGCACCCGTTTTTCCTTGTGAGCTTCATTGTATTGCTTTTGTATGATTCCTTGAATTCTACCGACAATTTCGTTTTTTTGATATGCCAAAAAGAACACGCTATCTGTCACTTCCTCATAGGCGGAATTCCCATTTAAAACTTTCTTTTCATCCTGATAAAGTACGGGGACATAGTAGGGGTTATTTCGGTATAGCTTTAAAGGATAATTGATGAACTTCCTTTTGTCTTTGTCGGTTAAAACTTGTTTGATTGCAATCATTAAAATATCTCACTCTTGTGAAAAATTTTAACACAAAAAGATTGCATTGATAAAACATTTTTCTCATTTGTGAAATTTTTATCGTGAAATGAAGAAGAAAGAGAAAGGTTCAGTTTCTTTTAAACCATAAACTTATCCAAATCCATATGAATGTAACGGACGATTTCTTGGCGCAGACGATGAACAAAACCCAATTTTGTCATTCCGACTCGGTAGAGAATCCTATTTTTTGCAATCCAACGAAAATTATCCATAATAATCCCTGTGTTTTCTAAAAAACCATCTTGGGTGCTACATTCGAATATATCCCGATGTGATTTGCCTGATTTGGAACTGGAACAAGGGGCGATAAGGGCAAAATCTTTCGTTTGTGCAACAATGACGCAAGGGTGAGGATAGCAAAGTTCATAGCCGTTGTTCATCACTCCCATATCGACCATACAAATTGTGCCGATTTTGTAAGGAAAACGATCTGGTTTTACTTTTTGGTTCTTCTCTAAAAAAAACATCGTAAAGTTGTTGATCAAATTGCCCAATTCATAACTGTTTAATGAGCTTGCATACTCGTTGAAATTCTTTAAGACTCGAATGTAATTTGCTCGCAACACAGGATTGGAAAAACCTCGTTCTTTTTTGGCAGTGCTTTTTTTCACTTCGTTGCTGATGATACTTTTATCAATCTCGAGCATAATTGAATTCCTCCTAATACTTATTGGGGAAAAAGAATACAAATTTACAAGGAAGTGAAAATTATTTTTCGGAAACACAAATAAAATATATTACTTGTTATATAATATATATTTGGTAAATTCTTAATGTCATCAACAATTATGAGGAGATTGAATATATGAGAAAAATGACAAGCGATGAAATTCGTGATACTTGGCTTAGATTTTTTTCTGAGCACGGACACTATGTGGAACCTTCTGCATCCTTAGTTCCAAACAATGACCCTACATTGCTTTGGATCAACGCAGGTGTTGCCGCCTTAAAGAAATATTTTGATGGCACCCTCACCCCGAAACACAGAAGAATCACGAATGCTCAAAAGTGCATCCGTACCAACGATATCGACAATGTTGGTCATACTGCTAGACATCATACTTTCTTTGAGATGATGGGTAACTTCTCTATCGGCGATTATTTCCGCGATGAGGTTATCCCGTGGGCTTTTGAATTGCTCACTTCTGAAAAATACTTTGGTTTTGATCCTAAGAAGTTATTTGTCACCTATTACCCGGATGATAAAGAGACTTATGACCTTTGGGTAAAGTGCGGTATTCCCGCAGAGAACATGGTTGCTTCTGAGAGCAACTTCTGGGAAATTGGAGAAGGACCTTGTGGCCCCGATACCGAAATCAATTATGATCGCGGCGAAAAATATGATCCGGAGCACTTAGGATTAAAGCTTTTAGTTGATGATCTTCCTAACGATCGTTACATCGAACTTTGGAATATCGTTTTCTCCCAGTTTAATTCTATGCCTGGTGTCGAAAGAAAGAATTACAAGCAACTTCCGCAGAAAAATATTGATACTGGCGCTGGTTTAGAGCGCTTTGCCTGTATTTTACAAGATGCTGAAACAAACTTTGAAACTGATTTATTCACTCCCTATATCAAAGCGGTGGAAGAAAAGGCAAAATACCCTTATGAGGGAGAATACAAATTAGCTTATCGCGTCATTGCAGATCACATTCGCTCTATCACTTTTGCTTTAGCTGACGGCGCTGTGTTTTCCAATGATGGCAGAGGTTATGTTTTAAAGAGACTCTTGCGCCGTGCAGCTCGTTACGCACAGACGCTCGGTTTAGAGACAGGCGCTCTTGCTTCTTTAGTTCCTGTTGTCACAGACAATATGAAACATTTCTACCCTTATCTTACCGATCATATGGAAAGAACGATGAAAATGGTGGCTTCTGAAGAAGGTAAATTTGCAAATACCTTAAAGACTGGAAGCAAACTTTTGAATCAATACTTAGCCAAAGATGGCGATACCCTCTCTGGTGAAGATGCTTTTAAACTCAGCGATACTTATGGTTTCCCCTTTGAGTTGACCAAAGAGATCGCAAGTGATGCTGGTAAAAAAGTTGATGAAGAAGAATATTTGAGATTATTAGAAGAAAGTAAGGAATTGGCAAGAAAGAGCAGAGGAGATAAACAATCCTTTGGCTTACAATCTCAAGACTTGATTGCCTTCACGGATGAGAGTGAATTCACATACGAAGAAAACAAAGACTTCACTTCGGAAGTCATCGGCTTGTTTGTGGATGGAGTCAAAGTTGACACAATTTCCGAAGAGGGTGATGTCGTATTTAAAAAGACCGATTTCTACGCTTTAAGCGGTGGTCAAGTCTCGGATACCGGTTATCTTCACAACGACACTTGCGAAGCGGAAGTCACGGATGTCAACGCCGCCAATCACGGTCAACATCTCTTACACGTGAAAGTTCTCTATGGCGAAATCAAAGTCGGAGATGTCTTTGAAGAAAAAGTCAATTGGGAAAGAAGAAATAAGATTCGCAAAAATCACTCCGCTACACACTTATTACAAAGAGCATTACAAGAATGCGTCAGCGAAGATATTCACCAAGAGGGCGCTTATTACGATGATGAACTCTTGCGTTTTGATATCAATGCCGATGGCAAGTTAAGCGATGATCAGCTTAATGCTGTCGAAAGAAAAGTCAACGAGAAGATCTTTGCTTCCCTTCCCGTTGTCACCGAAGTTCTTTCTAAGGAGGAAGCGTTGAAAAAGAATGTCATGCACTTGTTCTCCGAAAAATATGGCGATGTTGTCCGCGTTGTCTCTATGGGTGATTACTCCAGTGAATTCTGCGGCGGCACACACGTGGATAACACTGCTGACATCGGATTATTTGTCATTGCAAGCGAAGAATCCATCGCAGCTGGCATTCGTAGAATCACAGCTTATACTGGCATGAAAGCCTACGAATATCTCAAAGAGAAACAATCCATGATCAATGAAGCAGCGCAGCTTTTAAAGATCAACTCCGATAAGGGCGTCCGTGCAAAAATTATGAATGATAACGACCTTATCGCCTCTTTAAACAATACGATTAAGCAGTTGAGAGAACAATCTACAAATGCGATGTTTGGTCAATTAGAAGCGAAGATGGAAGAAATTGGTAATGCCAAAGTCTTAGTTGCTGTCTTGAACAACCTCACGCATGAACAAGAAGAATCTCTCGCTCACAAATTGATTGATAAGCATCCTAACGCCCTTGTCTTCCTCGCGGTAGATAATGGCACAAAGAAAGATCTTGTCGCTGCGAGAGGTAATGCATTATCTCAGCTTAAAGCAGGAAATATCATGAAAGATTGCTCTAAAATCTTGCTCGGCCGCGGTGGCGGTAGACCGGATGTCGCTTTTGGTGGCACAGAAAACTTAGAGCACATGTCCGAAGTGAAGAATTACATTTTAGGATTGCTCAAGTGAAAAAGAATCTTCTCGCTTTAGATTTAGGAAAAGGCAGTTTAGGCGTCGCTATCTCTCGCTCTGGAATGTTCATTACTCCTATCACAAACCTGCGTTTTCACGCGATGCAATTTCAGGAAGCAATCGATTACTTAAAAGAATTGCTCACATATGAAAAAGTGGAGACATTTGTTCTCGGTCTTCCGCTTTATCCCAGCGGTGATGACTGTGAGATGACGCATATTGTCCGCAATTTTGCTACATTGTTAAACGAAAACTTCCCCGAGATAGAAATCGTCTATCAAGATGAACGCTATTCTACCTTAGAAGCAGCGAATGTCTTACATAAACAAGGTCAAAACGCTAAGAAGCAACACAAAGGAATCGATGCAGCAGCAAGCTGTGTCATTCTTGAGCGTTACTTAAAGCGAATTGGCCAAATGCAAGACTGTTATCCGATTGATTAAATTAAGTCGTCACTTCAAAGTGACGACTTTTTGTTTTTATTTTCCAAAATTAAGTTAAAATGAATAAAAGGAGTATATGCCGTGGAATCGAAGTTTACCGGAACAACATGGGAGTCGATTAAAATCAACTGTTTTTGCTCAGTGATGGGTGTTTTAAGTTTAGGAATTGCAGCTCCCTGGCTTTTGTGCAAAAAGCAAAGATGGTATGCAAAACACACTTTCATCGAAGGGAAACAACTGGTCTTTGATGGCAAACCTGGAGAGTTGATTCGTGAGTATTTACTTAAGTTGCTTTTTTCTTATTTGAGCTTAGGAGTCTATTCTTTTTGGCTCAGTTTAAAATTAAAAAAATGGATTATTTCCCATACTCATTTCCAAGAAGTTCTCCCGGAAAAAAGTGTAAAAAAAGCCTGACGCAGTAATCTTTGCGTCAGGCGCTTTTTATTTAAATTGTGACGAATACATCGAATGATAGAACCCTTTGGCGTTCATCAACTCCAGATGATTTCCGTGTTCGATGATGTGACCATCTTTAAGAACAAGGATGATATCAGCGTTTTTGATGGTGGATAGACGATGAGCAATGACAATAGAGGTCTTACCTTCTAACAGATGATCAAAGGCGTCGCCAATCAACTTTTCAGTGCGGGTATCAACGTTGGAAGTCGCTTCATCTAAGATGACGATATCCGGCTCTAAAAGCATCACGCGTGCGATGGTTAGCATCTGTCTTTCGCCGTCGCTTAAACCGTGGTTGGCGCTGACTTTTGTCTGATAGCCATCCGGAAGCGTGTGAATAAAGGTGTCAGCATGTGCTTTTCTGCAAGCTTCCATCACTTCTTCATCGGTGGCAGTAGGTTTTGCATAACGGACATTTTCCATGACTGTTCCTGAGAAGATCCATGTCTCTTGTAAGACCATGCCGAAGTTTGCTCGCAAGGAGGCTTTGTCAATATCAACACCCTTGATGCCATTGTAGCGTATACAGCCACCCGTCGGATCATAAAAGCGCATCAGAACATTGATCAAAGTGGATTTACCCGCTCCGGTAGGACCGACGATTGCAACTTTTTGTCCTTTTTTGATAACTTCGTTGAAGTTTTCAATCAAGTGCTGGTTGGGTTCGTAAGAGAAATCCATGTTTTCAAAAGTGATTTCTTGAATGTCTCTTACTTGGCTGTGACCTAGATCGACATCGTTTTCTTTATCTAAGAAAGAAGCGATGCGTTTAAAAGAAGAAAGGGCGGTTTCATATTCGCTGGCAACAGAGGAAATATCATTGAATGGTTTGGAGAATTGTGTCGTGTAGGTGAGGAAGGAAGAGAGGAAACCGATATTCATATTCAAAATCGGATATTGGGACGAAAAAGAGATCATGATAATACCACAAACACCGATGATGGCGTAAATCGTATTGTTGACCAAACGGGTGCAGGGGTTTGTCCAAGAGGCGGAGAATTGAGCGATTTTTCCTTGTTTTCTCAGCTCTTCGTCCTGAGCTTTAAATTGTGTTAAGGTACCTTTTTCAAAGTTCATCGCTTGGACTAGGTCGATGTTATCGATACCTTCTAACGATATGGAAGTTAAATCAGATTGTAACTTTGCCTGTCTCTTAAAGTATTTGTGGGAAAATGAGGCGACAAAGCGGCTCATGAGAATGCTAAGAGGGGAAAGAATGACAACCCCTATGGCTAAAATCCAATTGACGACAAACATCATAATGATTGTCACAACGATAGCAAGCACACCTTCCACAAGCGATTTAAAGACAGCGAAGAGACCATTTGCAACATGTTCAATATCGCCGATTTCCATCTGCACGAGATTGCCGTGGCTCTCTTTGAAAATGGTTTCGATAGAAACAGAATTTATCTTGCGATAAACATCGTTTCTCATATTGTATATGATGGCTTGGGTCATACAACCGACGCTGTATTCAAAGAGAAAATCGCTGATTGCTCCGATGAGAGAAAGAGCGAGACAAACGGCGACGAGGACAAAGAAGATTGTCGTATCGTTCTGATAGAGAGCGGAATTTAACGCTTGTCCGAGCAAGAAAGGTTGGGATAACTGGGCGAGTACATAAATGAAAGCAAAGAGGAAGAGGAACAGAAGATGTTTTCGTTGAGGCTTAATATAAATG
>UQDS01000005.1 GCA_900539865.1 uncultured Mollicutes bacterium
ACCACGGATAGAGGTGAGAGGAGTGTAACCAAAGTTAGCGACAGAGGTGTCTTTATTTAATTCATCGATTGTCTTGAAATTGACTGGTGCGACAGATAATCTCTTCGTGGCAGTTTCTTCACCAACAGTGGCAGTGACATCCACTTCACCTTCTTTTAAGAATGTGACAAGACCGGTTTCAGAAACGGTTGCGATTGTATCATCGGAAGATTTCCAAGCTGCACCATCTTTTGAAGCGGTGAGTTGTATAGTTTCGCCAGGGGCAGAAATAGAGTCAGTATCGGATGTGATACTCAATTTTTTGTTGACAGTGATATCAAATGTGGCGGTGAGAACCTGTTCGTTGAGAATATATTCGACAGTGAAAGTATGGACACCAGCAGTAGTTAAAGTGTAATCGCCAGTGATAACTTCGCTGTCAAGTTTGACAGTATAGCCACCCGCGTTGATGATCTGAGAAGATTCAACACCGTTCTTATTTGTCTTCAAAGTGACAACTAAACCTTCGAGATTGAGAGTTTCACCTTCTAAGTATGTATTTTTGGTTGGACCGGAGACAGTCAAAGTGTTTGTGATGACATCGTTTACGGTGATAACAAACTGATGATCGTAAACTTTGCTGTCGAAGGTGTATTCCACAGACAAGGTTTGTTGACCAACAACAGTTAATTTATCACCATTCTTGATGATTTCTTCACCATTCTTTACGACATATTCGGTGTCAGTGAGAGCTTTGGCATCTTCATTTCCGTTTGTGATGGTGACAAAGGAAACGGTCATGTCAGAAAGATCAAGTGTATCGCCGAAGTTATAAACTGTTTTTGTCGGATCCTTAACATCAAAACGGTAAGAGATGACATCTTTGACAGTGACAGTGAATTCTTGAGTGTAAACTTGATCAAGTTCATAAGAAACGGTGAAGGTGATGGATCCACTGGTCTTTAATTCATAATTGTCGGTGACAATTTCATCGCCATTTTTAATCGTGTACTGTCCTTTTGTAAGTTCAGATCTGCTTTCTTTCCCGTTCGTGGTGGTAATGAATTCAACCTTCATACCAGAAAGATCAAGAATATCGCCATAAGAATATTCTGATTTAGTCGGATTGGTGAGCTCTAAACGATGGGTGATGACATCTTTGACAACAATATCAAAAGTATCAGTGTAAGTGACCTCTTCAAAAACATATTCAACAGTGAAAGTCATTGTACCACTGGTAGTCAACTTGTAATTTTCATCTACAAGTTCACCATTGTACTTGATGACATAGTCACTTTTTTGAAGTTCGGCCGCCGCATCTGCTCCGTTTGTAGTTGTAATAAATGAAACTTTTAATCCAGTGAGATCTAAAGTTGCACCATTGTTGACTTCAGTGAGAGAAGGTCCTTTTACTTCTAAACGATAAGAAACAACATCTTCTGCATAAACGACAAAGTCGGCAGTAACAGATGTATCCTTTAAATAAGTTACTTTAACAGTGTATTCACCTTTTGCAGTGAAAGTGTAAGAAGAATCAACTTTCTTATCTTCGATAGTTAATTCATAATCGTCAGCACTTAAAACAGTTCCTTTATCCGGAGTGCCGTTTGTAGTGGTGATTAAAGTGACAGATAATCCATCTGCAACAAAAGCTTCGCCGACCTTATAATTTGTTTTTGTTGGCGCTTTGACAACAAGTTCATAAGTGATGACATCTGGTTCGGAAGGCTGCGGTTCAGTAGGTTTTGGTTCTGTCGGTTTTTCCGTAGGCTTTTCTGTCGGCTTTTCGGTATCAGGAGTAGAAGGGGTATCCGATGGTTTGGAAGTATCACCAGTATCATCGGTATTGGGGTGGAACGGATCGGAGACATCAGAGGTAGAGCGACCGCAACCGCCGAGAATCATCAGCGATGCAAGCGCAACTAAAGAAAGTACTTTTTTCTTCATCGTAATTACTTGGGTGTCCTTTCGTGTTTTTTTATGAAAGCAGCCCTCCGAAGAGGGCTGCTAATATAAAGTTAGATTATTTAGTATGATTAGGCTGCTTTAGGAAGAGCGTAGACGTTGATGTTGTTTTGACCAGTAGAAGTGGATTTGTAGAAAGCAAAACGTTCTTGACCGCTTCTCGGATTGTATTGGAACAATCTTACAGAATTGCTAACTAATGTAATAACAGCAGTGGTATCTTCAGAGAAGGATACAGTTACATCACATTTAGTAGAATCGTATTCTACGTATTCATATGCTTTGTTTTTTTCGCCTTCAAAACCGAGGTAATTGCCAGAAACGCGGTTCTTAAAGGCGAATTTTCCTTCACCCTTGTCTTCGACCTCAAAGGAAACAAGGCCTTGAGTTTCAGGAGAAATGGTTCCATCTTCTGCGGGGGTGATGACAAGTCTATCGTAATAGTTGCTAGTATTATAGGTGGAAATAGCATTGTTTTCAAATGCGAAGGTGATGATGTCGCCAGCAGCGATAGAGGTGACCTTTGTGAAGTTGGTAGAAGGCTGCGGTTCAGGTTCAGGATCGACAGTAGCTTCTTCAACGGTGATTGTGCAGGAAGCTGTGAGAGTTTCAAAAGCAGTGCTCTTAGCGGTGATAGTGGTAGTACCAGTTGTCAACGCTTTGACTAAACCATCGGTGACAGTAGCAACTTCCTGATTTTCAGAAGTCCAGGTGACGGTCTTATCAAATTCACCAACGTTGGTGAACGGATCAAATCCGAAATCAGTAGTTAACTGGAATTCTTCATTGACCTTCATTGTCTTTTCAACAACATCTAACTTTAAGGAAGTCGGAGTTGTGACAACAGGGTTAGCTACAAATTCTTCAACCCAAACAGTAAGAGTGCTCTTACTGGTGTTGACACTTTCGAGCATAAAGGTAACGGTACCCCAAGTATCTAAGGTATAGGAATTACTGAGAGAGGAGTTGAGTTTGATAGAGACTGCAGTTCCTGTGATATTGAAACTATCAGCGGTAATTTTGGTGTTTTCAACTTTATAATATGTACCACAAAGGTAGTCAGTGCTTGTAGCAAGTTTTTGCATACCCTGAAGATCAAGGGTGGTAGGAGTCTTGTCGATAACGGTGTCGAACTTAGTGGTTTCCATTACTTTAGCATCAGATTTGGAATCTATTTGATAAGTGGACCAATAATGTTGGAACTTTGCTGTGACGAGGAGGTTTGTACCAACTTCGTAATTAGCAAAGAGAGCAGCGTTAATCTTGTAAGAAGCAATTGCGCCAGTTCCATCACCGATGACAACTTTGTCACCATCCTTCTGTAAGAGAGTACCACGGATAGAGGTGAGAGGAGTGTAACCAAAGTTAGCGACAGAGGTGTCTTTATTTAATTCATCGATTGTCTTGAGGTTGACCGGTTCAGAGGCTAAGGTGATGGTGGCAACTTCTTCGCCTAAAGTGGCAGTGATTGTAACATCATCAGAATCCTTTAACATGGTGACTAAACCAGTTTCAGAAACAGAAGCGAGAGCATCGTTAGAAGAGGACCAAACGACACCTTCTTTGTTAGCCGTGAGCTGTAAAGTAGCACCAGGGGCTAAAGTGGTTTCGGAATTTGTGATCTTTAATTCTTCAACAGTCGGTTCTTCCGTAACAGGTTCGGTCGGCTTCGGTTCGGTCGGAGTCGGTTCCGTCGGCTTTTCTGTCGGCTTTTCTGTCGGCTTTTCTGTCGGCTGTTGTTCTGTTGGCTTATCGGTTGGTTTTACCGGGGTAGATTCAGACGTCGGACCGCCGCAACCACCAAGAATCATCAAAGACGCAAGAGCAACTAATGAAAAAATACTTTTCTTCATGAATGAAGTTTCGGGCCTTGACTCACCCAATTTTCCTTTCGTTTTTGTCAAGTTGAAGAAGTATATTAGACATTATATAGGTGTATTATAAATAAAAAATAACAATAATTCAATGAGGATAACGATATGAAAAAAAGGGAGTCTCAAAATGAGACACCCTTTTTTTGACATGTTTAACCGAGAGCGTGGATAGCGGTGAGCTTAGCTTTGATCTTTAAGGCGCTATAGGTGGTATATTCCGGAGCGTTTCCTAAAGTGACAGCTTCCATCTTCTGGCCGCCATTGGTCATGATGCAAGTTCCGTCGGTGAGTTTGCCATCACCAGCGTCAGTGGCGAAGACAAGGTCAAACTGAACTCTGCAACCATAGTTTCTGGTACCCGGGCCGGACTTATCCTTCTGAGAATAATCGAATTCATAATAAAGCATAGAGCCCTTGCCGTTGTTGATTAAGTTGGTGGTGTTGTTACCAGCGGTCATCCATCCAACGGTGAGGAAGTAATCATCACCTTCTTTAACGATAGGAGCACCACCGATGACACAAGCGTCACCATAACCTTCTTTATCAGTAGTGTAGAAGATCTTGGAACCGATGGCGTTCTTGAAGCTCTTGATAGAGTAAGCTTTACCATCGTTCGGGAATAAGTCAGTCATGTATTTGGCATCTTCTAAAGCAGCGGCTTCCGCTAAAGTAGTGACACCGTTTTCTTCATCTAATTCCCAATAATATTCAGCGTATTTGAGACCCATTCTGAAACTGAGTTCTTCATAAGTGTCGATGGAATTGTAAATGACATTACCAGAACCACCGGTAGTGATAGAGTCATCACCCTTGTGATGTTCAGTCTTTGTGAAATCCGGGTTCGGATCGACATAAGTGAAGGCAAGGCCTTCTTTTTCGCACTGTTCGGCGAAGGTCAACGGAGTCTTTTCCGCTGGTGTGCAGGTAGTTCCGCCGTTTCCGCCTTCGGGGCAGTTGTTGATGTAGTAACGATCACCACAGCCAACTAATGTGAATAAGGAAGCAAGAGTTGTAAGAGTCTTTGCTGCTTTTTTCATTTCTAATTTTTCTCCTTTTTGAAAACAACTAAATTATATACTATTTTTTAGTATTTGTGTAAACTTTTTGTAGATAAGAGGCATAAAGATACAAAAAAACATGAAAAACATAGAAAAGGCAAATAAAATTTACTCAAAATCGTTTTTTTGTGAAAAAAATGACGGAAAAAAGAGGGTTAGTAATCTTATTCTTTTTTCTTTTTTTGGATTGTTTTGTACTTTAATAAATAATAACCGATGGCAGCGATGGTTTTACCATCGATGATATCGTTGTTTTTTATGCGGTTGCAAAATTTTTCAAACGGTGTGAAATAACAACGTAAAAATTCATCGGCATCTAGTTTTTGCTCTGTTTTGATTAAACCAGTTGCTAAATAGATGTGCATGACTTCATCTGAGTAGCCAACGGAGGGAGAAAAGAGACCAAGCAATTCTAAATGCGTGGCTTTATAGCCTGTCTCTTCTTCAAATTCACGAGCAGCTGTAATCTTCGGAGCTTCTCCTTCCACACCTTTTCCGGCGGGAAGTTCAGTGATGATTTTATCGAAGGGATAACGATATTGATCTTCTACTAAGATTTCCCCTTTTTCATTGAAGGCTAAAATGACACTGGCATGACAGTTTCGAATGACTTCTCTTTTGGCGATTTCACCATTTGGAAGCTGAACGTGATCCAGGTAGATATCTAAGACTTGCCCCGGGTATACTTGGGTGGACGAAACGGGAATTTCACGGATGGATTCTAATTTTATTCTTTTGTTTCCCACGGCGATTCTCCTTTCTTTGCTAAAGTATAGCGCAAAGGTAAAAGTCAGTGCAAATCATAGATTTCATAGGGGGTATGATATATAATTTTAGATATGAAACAAACAATAGTATTTGCGACTTCTAATCCGAATAAGGTGAAAGAAGTGAGGGAAATTTTAACACCATATCACTATGAAATCCTCTCCTTGAATGATGTCAATTTAGAAGTTACCCATCCTGAGGATGGTGAAACTTTTTTAGATAATGCCATGATCAAAGCAAGAGAGATTTCCTCTAAGACAAATCTTCCTGTAATCAGTGATGACTCGGGATTGGTAATCGATGCCTTAGATGGTTTCCCTGGCGTTCATTCTGCCCGATTTATGGAAGGCGCTTCTTATGAAGAGAAGAACAAAAAGATTTTAGAAATGATGCAGGGGAAAGAAAACCGCAAAGCGCGCTTTGTGGCAGCTCTTGTTTATATCGATCGTGAAGCGGGTGTGGAAAAGAGCTTTTCTGGTGTCAGTGAAGGAGAGATTGCCACTTCTTTAGATGAGCATCCTCTTTCTGGTTTTGGTTATGACCCCATTTTCTATTCGTATGATTTAAAAAAGACGTTTAGTCAGTGCTCGTCAGAAGAAAAAGACCGTGTGTCTCATCGCGGAAGAGCGCTGATGGCTTTTGTGTCCTATTTGAAGGAGAATAGTGAACTATGAAAAGGCATTCTTTAAAAAATCGGTATAACAAATGGATCAATCATTCCCTCTTTATCGCTGGATTATGTTTATTTGGACTTACTTTGGATCTTGTCTACGTTCAAAAATTGATTGCGGAAAACAATCAAGAACAGACGCCAAACTTTATCTTGTTTGTCTTGTTGATTGTTTTTCTCACAGGCTTTGCTTTGTCTCTCTTGTTTTATATCATTTCTATTTGTTTAAAGAGAAAGAAACAAAAAGAATTCGGCTTAAAATGGCAAGGCTTCTCTTTTGAAGAGAAAAGTCCGAGGCAGACTTTAATTCTTCCTGTTCCAAGCGCAAAAACACAAAGAAAATTATCGTTTTTCTCTTATGGTTCTTTCGCCTATATGGAACGACTTTTAGGAACGCTGTTCTTTCCTATCGCTGTCTTTCTTTTCGGTTTGGCTTTAGCGATTCCAATCATGTATTTACCCGGTGGGTTACTTCTTGCAGCATGGGCTTATTATTATCTTTTTTATCAGCCATTCCTTTTATCTCATGTGCTGACCAAAAAGGTAATAGAGTTAGTTTCTGGATTCACTTGTAAGCTCTATGATGAGGGCTTTACAATCAGCGGCATAGCAAGAGATGAAACCAGAAAAGAAGATGCGGTTTTAATTCTTTCTTTTGCAGATGCGATCATGGCAAAAGAAGATGTTGATTTCTATTATTTTGTAGCGCGTAACAACAGCGGTAAAGAATTTGCTTTCGCAATAGATAAAAAAGACTTTACGCCATCAAATCAACAATACATTCAGCAAGTGATTCGTAATATCAATGATGATTTATATCATCAGGGGAGGCTAAAGTGAAAATTGTTTTAGGCATTGGAAATATCGGTGATATTTACACAGATACGCGTCATAACTCAGGCTTTCAAGCGATCGACCTTTTGGCCGAGGATTTTGATATGGAATTTCGAAAAAGAGATTTTAAATCATTCATCGCAAAAGGAAAAATCTTCGGAGAAGATGTTTTGTTGATGAAACCATTAACTTATGTAAATCTTTCTGGAGAAGCTTTGATTCAAGCGAAAAACTTTTATAAAGTCGACGTGGAAGACATCATCATCTTAGTCGACGATATGGATACAGATCCGGGACATATCCGTTTGCGAGTGAAAGGCTCCGCGGGTGGACACAACGGATTAAAGAGTATCATCTCTGTTTTGGGAGGAGATAACTTCAAGAGAATTCGCATTGGTATCGGTAAACCCAGTGTAGGTAACACTCCTGATTTTGTCCTTTCTGCTCCTAAAGATAAAGAGACTTATCAAGCTTGGAAAGACGGCATTTCTAAAGCGGCAGAAGCTTTAGAATATGCTTTGAAATATGATTTTGAAAAGGCGATGAGCAAATACAACAAGTGATATGTCTGCATTTGAAAAACTTTCGTTGCTCTCTTACTTAAACGGTGAGGAAGAACTGTTGAAGATGGATCAAAACAAGGACGTTAGTGTCTCTTCAGTAGAGGCGCTTGCCCTTTTGGCTGGACTTTCTTTTCATGAAAGAAAAAGAAAGATGTTTTTTCTTTTTCCAAGCATTTATGAGGCTGAACGTTTTTTACAGTTTTTAGGGGACTATGTCGAAGAAGATGAAACTTATATGTTCCCCTATGACGAGATCTTCCGCACATCAGCAATTGGCGCTTCTCCGGAGATGAACGAGGAAAGATTGCTGGCGCTATCTTCGGTGATTTCATCTAAACCATCTATTCTTGTCTCACACGCATCTGCTTCGATGTTAAATATCATCGATAAGAGAACGTATACCTCTCAGTTAATCACGTTGCGAAACGAAGATATGTTCTCTCTTTCTTCTTTGATTGAAAAAATAACGAATCTTGGATATCTTTCGGTGGATCGTGTATCAGGGTCAGGACAATATTCCTTAAGGGGATGCATTTTAGATATTTATGATCCCAGTTATTCTGATCCGCTTCGTATTGAGTTTTTCGGAGATGAAATCGATGACATTAGAATGTTTAAAGTCAACGACGAAAGATCTTATAACCATTTGCGTGAAGCGGTGATTCATCCAGCTTCTTTGCGATTGCTTACCAAAGCTCAAATCGAAGAAGGTGAAAATCGTATCGCTGAGGAATTAAAAGAGATGGAGGCGAATATCAGCCGTTTAAACTACGATGATTTAAGCGAGAGAACTGCTCGTTTGATACAGAAAGTAAGACGGGGATATCTAGATGAAATCGACGCTCGCTTTTATCCTCTTTTTAGCAAAGAACAAAACACGCTTCTCTCTTATTTAGAAGACTATGACTGTTATGTCTTTGAAGCAAAAGAAACGATTTCGCAAGCAAAGAATGCCTTGAAGAAAGAAAAGGAATATTTTTCTTCTTCTTACAAAGAAGGGACTTCTTTATCTTCAGAGCGAGTCTTTGTGGAGTCGCCGTTAAACTTATCTACATTTTCTTTGGCAAAACGCGATGTGGATCAAGGGTTCTTTGTCCGCGACAATTCCTTGCACGCAATCTCTTATGCAGAGAGTCATCTCATGTTGAAAGAGTACTTAAAAGAGGGATATAAAGTTCGTATTATATTGCCAGAACCAAATTTATCAAACTATATCAATTTTTTAGAACAAAAAGAAATTGCTTATTCGAAATACCCAAAGCATTCTCAATTGATGCTACTAGAGGGAAGAATCACACACGGTTTTGAAGTAGTCAAAGAAAAGCACGTCTATCTCTCCGCAAAGGAAATTTATGGTGTC
Source organism: uncultured Mollicutes bacterium (assembly GCA_900539865.1). Classification (GTDB taxonomy): domain Bacteria; phylum Bacillota_I; class Bacilli_A; order RFN20; family CAG-288; genus Enterosoma. The sequence continues at coordinate 9,072 of UQDS01000005.1, forward strand.
TCTGATCAAAAATCGCGTTTTCTTTCTCGTTATAAAGAAGCAAAAATCATTCGTAAATACGAAGATTTGCAAGAAGGAGATTACGTTGTTCATGAGATTCATGGCGTTGGAAAATATCTTGGTGTCAAGACATTAGACGGCTTAGAGTATTTGCAAATTCAATATGTGGGCGATCAAGTTTTATATCTTCCTCTTTCTCAATATAAACTCATTCGCAAGTATGCATCCAGAGAAGGTTATGCGCCCAGTTTAGATAAGATGGGCGGATCTACTTGGTCAAGAAAGAAAAGTAGAATTCGCAGTAAAATCTCCTTCTTAGCGGATCAGCTTTTGATGCTTTATTCTGAGAGAAAGACGCGCCCTGGCTTTTCATTTATGAAAGAGCCGGAACTGGAAAAAGATTTTATGGATGCTTTTGCTTATCCTTATACGCAAGGACAATTGGATGCGATTAGAGATGTTATGACAGATATGGAGTCATCTTCTCCGATGGATCGTCTCATTGCCGGTGATGTTGGGTTTGGCAAAACTGAAATCGGGTTTATCGCGGCTTATAAGGCAATTTTAAGTCACAAACAGGCTGTTTTGCTTTGCCCGACAACGATTTTATCCAATCAGCATTATAAAAGTGCGTTAGCCCGCTTTAAGGGGTTGGGTGTCAATATTGAGGTTTATAACCGCTTTGTCTCTAAGTCCAAACAAGAAGAGATTAAAGAGGGATTAAAAGATGGCAGCGTCGATTTTGTCATTGGTACACACGCCTTGTTAAGCGACAGCATTGTCTTTCATGATTTGGGTCTTTTAATTGTCGATGAGGAACAGAAGTTCGGTGTGACACACAAAGAAAAAATCAAAGAAAAAACAAAGAACGTCGATTGTTTGACCTTGACGGCAACGCCGATTCCAAGGACGATGCAAATGTCTCTCCTTGGAGTGAGAAGCATGTCTTTGCTTTCACAAGCCCCCATCAATCGTATGCCGGTGAAAACATATGTTGCAAAACAAGATAAAGAATTGATTTATGAGGTCATCGATAAAGAGTTAGAACGTCACGGACAGGTTTATTATCTTCACAATAAAATTTCTTCTATCTTTGCTGTGCGGGATCGTCTACAAAAGAAGTTTGCGGATGCAAAAGTAGGTGTCGTTCACGCTAGAATGACTCAAGATGAAATTGAAGATGTGATGGATCAATTTTATGAAAATGAGATTCAGATTTTGGTCTGTACCTCTATCATTGAGTCAGGTTTGGATATTCCTAATGTCAACACAATCATTGTAGAAGACGCAGATCACTTTGGCTTAGCACAGCTTTATCAGATCAAAGGCCGTGTCGGTAGAAGCAATCGTCTTGCTTATGCTTATTTCTTTTTCCGCGACTCTTCTCGCTTAACCGACGAGGCGAGAAAAAGATTGAAGGCCTTAGAAGATTTTACCGAGCTTGGATCGGGATATAAGATTGCAATGCAAGATCTTAACATTCGTGGTGCGGGTGATATCTTAGGAAGCGAGCAAGCGGGTTTTGTCGATAGTCTTGGCTATGACGCTTATTTGGAATTGCTGGAAGAGGTCATAAAGGAAAAAACGATTTCAACCAGTGCAGTACTGGATAAAAACAAACCTAACTTTGAACTTTCGTTCTCTTTGGATGCGCACATTCCGGAAGAATATGGTACGAAAGAACAGCGTATTACCATGTATCGCGAACTTTCCGATTGTAACAACGATACCAGCATTCAAGAATTTAGCGAAAAGTTACGCGATGTTTATGGACCTTATCCTGAGGAAGTTGCCGCTTTATTATTAAAGAAGAAAATTGAAAACGAATTGAATAATGGAACGGTAGATCGCTTTGTGGAAGGCTTAGGTGTGTACACGATTACAATGAGTAAGAATTATTCCAATACACCCAATCTCTACAAAGCGTTAGAAACTCTACTAGAACCCTTGTTTGTCAAACTCCGTGTCCGGATTAGCAATCATTGTTTTGAATTTATTTTGACCAAAACAAAACAGTATCTCACCGACCTTCTCTTCTTGATGGAACAGTTGAAGAAGGCATATGCAGATACAGTTAATCACGCGGAAATTAAGCGTTGAGACGATAGAGAATACGGATGTTATCATAGCTGAGTTTGTGTTTGTATTCTTCATCTAAGATGTAGTAGAAAGAGAACAGAGAGCGTTTCTTCTCTGTGGTATCTCTCTTCAATTCGATATTTAAATAATGGATGTTTGGTTCAGAACTGTAATAATAGAAACTGGGAGTAACTAAGACAGTCTGATTGTCTTTTTCGGCTTGTACGTCATTTTTCTTAAAAGCGTTATATCCTTCTGGAATTTCAGCGCAAGCATAGATGATTGCGTGATCGACAATCTTTGTTGCACAGTGAGTTCGTTCTTTTTGACTAGAGTTTCTACCATCTGTTTGATAAAAAGAATCAAGCTCATCGATGCTGTTTAAAAAGTAGAGATTGATCCAGTGCGGCGTTGTAATATCAGGGAGAGCATCTTGTTGAATTGTCTTTCCGGCTAAGGTGCCTGTGACATAAAAATCAGAGAGGAGCATACCACCTAAAAAGCATTGATACGTACCTTTGATATGACAAGAGGCAAGTGTCAAAGCGGTAGAAGAGATGACAAGCAGATGAAAAAAATTATGTTTCATATGAATATATTATAAACAAAGATACTGCCGTGCGGATAGATTCTTTCTAAGGAGGATATATGAGCGAACGATATACGACTTGTGTTTTAGCAAATATTTGCATGATTGAAGACAACAAAGGAAACGTCCTTGTACAAGAGAGAAAGAAAAAAGATTGGCCAGGACTCACTTTTCCTGGCGGTCACGTGGAAGAAAACGAAACCTTAGAAGAAGCAGTGATTCGGGAAATAAAAGAAGAGACGGGACTCTTGTTGAAAAAAGTTGTTTTTTGTGGAATTATGGAATGGCCATGGGAAAACGGAGCAAGATATCTTGGGTTAGTATATAAGTCTCGCGATTTTGAAGGAGAGTTAAAGTCTTCAGAAGAAGGAAATGTGTTTTGGATGAAGAAGAGCGAAATCTTTCAACATCCAACGAGTTTGGATCTAGATAAAATCTTTGCAATCATGGAAGAAAGACCATATGAAAAGACTGCTTAAACGCCTCAGTAAGAGGCGTTTTTTGCAGTCTTGTTTTTATTTTACAAAGCCTTCTAAGACAATATTGTAGACGTAACATGCAAAAGAGGATTCGTTTTTCAAAGAGAAGTAGCCATCGATATTGGCATCAAAAGTGTATTTTGTTCCATCGGGAGTTTCTACTCTTTCAAATTCTTGAGCTGCTCCTGTCGGATTTTCGCTATCGCCGACATATAAAGATAAAGTGCCGGTGTATTCTCCCTTGTTCATGAGTTCAACGTGAACACTTCCTTGGAAGGCAAAGCGAGAATAAAGATAGGAGACTTCTTTTTTCATCTGAATAGTGCCATCATAACTTCCGCTTCCTTGTTGTAAATAGTCTCCGTGGAAGTTAAGATCATCCACTTGGAAATCAAAATCTACATTATACTGACTCTGAGCACTGGCAGGGATATGCTCTTTTGTCATCGTGTAGGTTTTGGTTTCAGGTGTCTCTGTAGTAGTTTCGCTCGGTTTCTCTTCGGTGCTTTCAGGTTCGGTGACAAGCGGGGTTTCTTCGCTCGGCTTAGTTTCTTCGCTCGGCTTAGTTGTTTCACTCGGTGTGAAAGATTCGCTTGGTTTTACAGGTTCGCTTTCAGAAGCAGGGGTTCCGCAACCGACTAAAAGAAGTAAAGGAAGAAGAAAAATCATTGATTTTGTTTTCATAGTATTCTCCTTATTTATATCATCATATCAAATTAATGGTGGATGCCGTGAAGATAATTTAATTGCAGGGGACTCTTTTTTTCTTTTATGTCTTTTAAAAAAGGAACCTCTTTGATTTTTCCGTCGATTAAAAAGACAGGATATAAGTGTTTCATATAGGAAGGAACATCTTGTCTTTGTAAAAATCTCGTCACTTCCTTCACCCCTAAATCAGTATCGATAATATCACCAGAGACATTATTTCTAATGGTGACGGGGAAGGATTTAAAGTTGAAGCGAGAGAGGTCTCTTAAGTCGATAGAGAAGAATTTGTTGTGGTAGATTCCAGGCTTTTTATAGGTGTAAGAATAAGAGAGGGAGTCAAGGTGAAAAGAGGTAAAAAAGCGATCGTTTAAACGGTAGAGAACATATTTATCAGAGAGCTTTAACACCTGATTACCTTGTTTTTTTAAAAAGATAAACATATTTTTACCACAGCCTTCTCTACTTTGGTGTATTTTAAGAGAGTCTAAGAGGAAAAAACAATAACGCTTTTTTTCTTCTTCTGTAAAGCGGTTATAAGTAGAAAACTCCATTCCGTGGGGATAGGAAGCAAAAAATTCATATAATTTTCCTAATTCTTTATTCTTTTGAGAAATCTCTTCGGCACAAGGGATAAGGTCATTTTCTTCTAAGGTGTTTCTGATGTTGTTTCTCGCCCTTAAAAGATCGTGATTGGTGATGTCATCATAATAGGGAAGCTTTAAGAGGTTAAGTTTTTCAATGATGCTTCTTTTGCTGATATCTAAAAGCGGGCGGAGAACAGTCATCCCTTTTAATGTTGTTTCTCTTTTTAAACCGTAAAAGAGTGGAAGATTGTTTCTTTTTTTCTGCAAGAGATAAGTTTCGACATGGTCAGTAAGCTGATGGCCGGTAAGAAGCGCGTGATAGTTTTCTTCTTTGATTATTTTTGCAAAGTATTGGTATCGATAGTTTCTTGCCCACTCTTCGAAATTGATTTTCTTGTATTTCCAAAAAGTGACATCTTTTCGATAGAGTTTAAGCTGGTATTTATTTTGATAATAGGAGACAATTTCTTCTTCTTTATCCACAAAAGAAGAATCGTGATAATTGATATAGACTAACGCGACATGTTTCTTTAATTCATCGCGATAAAATTGTGCTAAACGAAAAAGAAGGTAGACCGAATCCGGTCCACCGGAAAAGGCGACAAGATATTTTTTTTGTCTTTCTTCTTTTGTCAACAGCGTTTGACTCATGGCTGAAACTCAATGATGATGTCTTTGGAAGGGATGTAGATATTTTGGTCATCGAAGTAGATTTGGGCGTAATCTTCGTCTTTGAAATTTTCGCTCTGCTTGGCGAGATCTTCATATTTTTGAATGATTTCATTCTCTTTCAATTTCAAAGCGGCATTTTTGCTGATTTGCATACCAGAAAAAGCAATCATTACAGCTAATATGACAACACAAAGCATGATGACAACAATGTAGACAATGGACATCGTTTTGGAACTTTTCGGATTGTGTTCTGCTCTTTTTTCGTTACTCATATTTAAGACTCCAATATTTCATACATGCGAGAGGCGTTGTCGATGGTGGAAACCATACGCACCTCTTTAATCTTCGCTTTGATACTTTTTCCCAAGGGGGAAAGGATTTCGATAATGTCATCTACCTTGACTTCGCTCGATGGTTTACAAGGCTTTCCATTCAGGGTGACATATCCTTTGTCGATGAATTCTTTTGCGGCTTCTCTACGCTTGATGAGCCTGCTTACTTTTAAATATTTATCTAATCTCATAACAATTTTATCTTACCATATATAACAAGCAAAAAGGCTGAATTTATCAAAAAACAAAAGAAAAACTCCCGAGTCGGAATTCTCGGGAGTTTTTCTTGTTGTGAGTTGGAAGACTGCAGTACCAAACGGTAGATTAACGTTTGGAGAACTGTTTGTCTTTTCTAGCCTTACGAAGACCGAATTTCTTACGTTCAACGACTCTGGCATCAACGGTCAAGAGACCCTTAGCACGGAGTAAAGGCTTGTTGGCATCGTTGGCTTTGACTAAAGCTCTAGCGATACCTAATCTTAAGGCACCGGTCTGACCGGAATAGCCACCACCGACGATGTTGGCTTTGATGTCGTACTTGCCTTCAGTGTTGGTAGCAACCAACGGCTGAGTCGCATCAAGGAGAAGAACCTTGTGCGGGAAGTACTCTTCCGCCTTTTTGCCATTGACGATAATTTCGCCCTTGCCAGGAGTAAGGAAGACTCTGGCGACAGAAGATTTTCTTCTGCCGACGGCGGAGTAGATAAGCTTTTCAGATTTTGTAGCCATATTTTACTTCTCCCTCTTAGCAGTAAGCTCGATTTCGATCGGCTTGTTCGCCTGTCTGTCATGCTCCGGACCGGCATAAACGAATAACTTCTTCAACATTTCTTTGCCAAGCGGGCCCTTAGGGAGCATGCCTTTGACGGCTCTACGGACCATTTCAGTCGGATAGGACTGCTTCATTTCCTTGGCACTTCTGGTTCTAAGACCACCATAAGAGTTGGACCTGTTATCGAAGTACATCTTCTTATTGAGTTTGTCTCCAGTCAACCAGACCTTACCGCAATTGACGACGATGACATAGTCACCATTGTCAAAGTTCGGAGTGTACTGAGGCTTGTTTTTGCCCATAAGTACAACAGCGATTTCGGAGGCTAATCGACCAAGAGGTTTGTCGGAAGCATCAACGACGTACCAATTCTTGGCGACGTCTGTCTTCTTAAAAATAGTAGTTTGACGTTGCATTTTCTATTTGTTACCTTTCTTGTTCTAAGCAAACTGTAACCTTACCGGGGTGTAGTTCACAATTAGCCATTGGTTATTTTATCATATCAAATAGTAAAATCAATATAAAAAATGAATATAGTATATATATAAATATATAATTTACTATTTTTGTAACAAGTGCCAATAAAAAAGTGGTCCGAGGGCCACTTTGTAATTTGGTTAGTCAAGAATTGTATTTTTGTAGAATTCTTGAATGAACATATGTGTGATGATGAGTGTGCGATCTAAGGAGATATCCATTTCTCCAGAGAATTTTTTCTTGTAGATGGCAGAGAGACAAGTGGAGATGATTTGGCTTCCTTGTAAGATCTTTTCTTTGTTGAAAGATTGAGACGAAAGAGTCGCTGTTTTAACAGCAGCATCATGATAAGGAGCAAATACTTTATTCATCAAATCATCAAAGATAGAGTGCGAAAAAGAAGAAGCTAATTTTGAGAACTTCTTCTCACTGTCTTTTAAAAATTGAGTGAGCGTATTGAAAAAGAGATAGCTCTGTGTGGAAAAATCGTCGCTGTAATCGAAAGAGATTTTTTGATAAAACGGCTCGAGGAGTTCTTTTTCAATATCGTCGATCACTTCATCGACACTGGAATAGTGGTTGTAGAATGTGCCGCGGTTGATTTTTGCTTTTTGAACAACGCTGGTGATTGTGAGATCTTTGATATCGTTAACTTCTTTTGCCAAAGAAAGAACTGCTTGTTGAATTTTCTTACACGAGCGAATGGAATTGATATATGTTGTTTTTTTCATTGCACTTACCTCCATCATGAAAAAAAGCAAGAAGATTCCTCTTCAAATGATGAGAAGTGATAAAAAGAGAGTTAAACAGAACAGACGTTTCTGTAGTAAATATATTTAAAACACTCAAATGAAAAAATGCAATGAAAATCAACTTTTTTCAACACTATTTCAATGTAAGATAAGACGGGAATAAAAATTTTGTTAAAACTGTTGAAAATTCAATTCGAAAAAATAGTAAATAAAGAAAAATAACGAAGATAAAAATGTAAAAAACAGGTAAAAAAACAAAGCGACTTGCACTGTTATTTTTAAAATCATTTGTTGAAATCGAGATGGTAGTATCCTAAAATAAGTAGATAAATCTATGGCCATTTTTGTTTTCACTTCAGCAGTCTTTTGAAATAAATGAGTTATGATTTATTGTCATCGATTTATTTTAAATGACATTATAAAGGATTGTACGCATATGGAAAAATATTTGCTTGTTATCGATATCGGTACACAATCTCTCCGCGCCTCATTAGTTGACCAAGATGGCCACGATCTTTCTTTTTCACAACAGAAGTATGAAGAACCATTTCGCTCTCCTGAAAAAGGATATGCGGAACAGGATGCAGATTATTATGTGGAAAAACTCTGCAAGGCCACGAAAGAAATTTATGAGAAAAATCCCGAGATCTTAGCAAAAGTAGAAGGTGTTGTCATGGTTTGTTTCCGTGATACTCCTTTGATTTTAGATGAGAACAAAAAACCGATTCGACCTGCGGTTCTCTGGTTGGACCAAAGAATCACACGTCTTCCTAAGATGGAAAATTTACGCTGGTATGAAAAATTTATTTTTCATTTGGTCGGCATGTATGATCCTGTCAGATTCAATGCAGAAAGAACAAACACGCATTGGTTGATGAAAAATGAAAAAGAAAATTGGGAGAAAATGAGATATTATGTCCCGATTTCTGCTTATTTTAACTATCGCATCACTGGCAATCTTGCTGTTTCTAGTTCGGATTGTGTCGGACATTATCCAATCGATTTCAAAAAAGGAAAGTGGTATGGAAAACACCACATCAAACAAAATATCTTTTCCATCCCGCCTCAAGCTTTACCTCCATTGGTAAAAACGGGTGGCATCTTAGGTGAAGTTACAGAAGAGTTTTCAAAATTGTCTCACATTCCTGCAGGTGTCAAATTGATTGCATCGGCAACGGATAAAGCTTGTGAAACTTTCGGAAACGGATGCATCGATAAAACGACGGCTTCTATCTCTTTGGGAACCGCTTGTTCTATCGGTATTGTCGATCATAAATATTCCTGTCCGGAAAAATTCTTACCTTCTTATCAAACGCCATATCCGGGAAGTTATGATTTAGAAGTTCAAATTTATCGCGGCCTCTGGATGATCCGTTGGTTTGTTGATAATTTTGGCGAAGAGGATTTAAAAGAAAGTCAAAGAATGGGGCTTTCTGTGGAAGAATATCTCAACAGAAAAATTGAAGAAATACCTGTGGGAAGCGACGGCTTGGTCTTACAGCCTTATTGGGGACCGGGTTTGAAAAGGCCCAACGCAAAGGGTTCTATCGTTGGTTTCTCTGGTGTCCATACGCGTTATCATTTCTATCGCGCTATTATCGAAGGCCTTGCGTTTGCACTTCGTGAAGGCATGGATACCATCGTGAAAAAAACTCATAAGAAACCGACAAAAATTATTGTCTCTGGCGGCGGCAGCCGATCGGATATCTTTGTTCAAATTATTGCGGATGTCATGGGAATTGATTGCTATAAGAGCCATACATCTGAGTCCTCTACTCTCGGCGGTGCCATGTCTGGATTTATGGCGTTAGGCGTTTTCCAAGATGAAAAAGAAGCCGTACAGCATATGGTCAAGGAAGGGGAGGTTGTCCATCCAAATTGGAAACATCATAAGATTTACGATAAGCTTTATCATTCAGTATACAAACACATGTATCCTTCTCTTAAGGGTATCTACAACAGCTGTAAGAACTTCTTCTTAGAACAAGAAGATGAATAAAAAGGCAACCTTGCGGTTGCCCTTTTTTAAAATCTTTGAATTGCGTTTGGATCGTAAGCGGGATCGTTGATGTTGTTTTCTAAATATTTATCATCGATGATCTGTGTGCTGACTTCATCTAAGTCGTGTTTCAAATCGGTGAATTCATCTTTGATTGCAAGCAAGTCACAACATTTATCATAATCAGATAAAGTTTCCTCTTGACCGTCGTTTAAGATGGTGAAATAAGAGTCGAGATTCTCTTTGATCTCACCGACAAAATCCAGAGATAAGGCTGCATAAACGGCGATGCGTTCAAAGATATATTGCGGATCGTCTACGCTTAAGCTTACAACATTTCCGGCATGCAAGTCGGTCAAATTTGACGGAAGTCTTAAACCCTCATTTTTATTATCGGAATAAAAGTCACAAACGGTGACGAACATGGCTGCGGATTGAATAAAGGCGCGATAGCCTTGCTTCATCTTTTCTAAGCATTGTTCCACAGTTCCTAAATTGGGTAAATTCTTTTCAACCATACTAATTTTCTCCTTTCTGGATCATGAGCAAGAGAGCAAGTTGATTCTTCTGATTCTCTTGTTCTTCTTCGCTCGTAAAGTCTTCGCGGGTCAAGTGACACATCAATTCGTTGATTTGATCTTGGAAGCGCAACAACTTTATGCCGCTTAAAAGGTCGACAGAGTCAACGTTCTCAGGTACAAGATAACTTGCAACATCGTATTGCTCGATTCCTTCTTCAATATCAGAGACGAGATAATTCGTGCGTTTGACAATGAGTAATCTCTCCACAAATGCTCGATTTGCATCTCTTAAGGAAGTTTCATAGGGAGAGAAGGCACTTTCTTGAATTAAATTTTGTTCTTGACGGAAGTCTAAAATCATCTCGATTCCCTTTTTGAGACAAGGGTCGATAATTCCGCTTTTTTCCAGAAATTCTTTCAAAGGCGCAAAGTCGTATAACGCTTGATCGAAAAGCGGGAGGATTTCATCTCTCTCTTGAAAAATCGCTTCGAGAGTGCCGTCATTAAAACGATCTTCATAGGGAAGATCATCTTTGCCTTCTAACTGCGATTTCATCGCGAGAAGCAGGGCGAGATTTTTAAAGAAATCGTCGTAAGCGATGAGCAATTCCTGATTCATCAGGAGTTTTCTTTGTCTGTCACTTGTTTTCATTGCTGTGATATTATAACCTAACAAATATACACTGTGATATTATAACCTACAAAGATATATTGTGATATATTAGATAATTAGTTTTTATCTGTTAAGGAGGCTATCATGACAGATTTTCTACTGAAGTTGTTTGTGAAAGATTATAAAAACACACAAGATGTCAAAGTCAGAGAACGTTACGGGCTTCTTGCCTCTCTCTTTGGCTTAATTACTAACTTTCTTCTTTTTGTTAGCAAAATCACCATCGGTATTGTCTTAGGACTTTACTCCATTGTCTCTGACTCCATTAACAACCTCTCTGATTTCGGAAATAATATGCTTTCAATCTTCGGTGTGAAGGTGGCGGCAAAACCAGCCGATGAAGACCATCCTTACGGTCATCAGAGAATGGAATATATCATCTCCTTGATCATCGGATGTGTCATCATCGCTTTAGGTGCGATGATGATCTATCAAGGCGCACAAGATCTTGTCGCTTTTATCCGCTCTATGATACAGACTGGCGCTCCGGAAAAAGAAGACATGAATTACACGATGTTTGTTGTCACATTATCGATACTTCTCGTGGCTATTGTCATAAAGTTATTCCAATCTTATTTATACTTTTCGCTCGGTAAGAAGATTTCTTCTATGCAATTAAAGGCGTTAGGAAAAGACTCAAGAAACGATGTCATCGCCACAAGTCTTGTTGTTGTAGGTTTGCTTATCGCTTGGTTCACTTCTTATTCGGTCGACTGCTTTTTCACGATTGTTGTCGCGGGTTTAGTCATTTTATCTGGTATCGGAATTATTAAGGAAGCTGCTTCTTCATTACTTGGAGAAAAGCCGGATACAGAAATGGTAAATAAAATTACCAATCTTGTAAAAAGCTATGGGGATGTGTTAGGAATTCACGACTTGTCCATGCATTATTACGGCCATGTAATCTACGGTGTAATTCATGTGGAAGTCGATGCCGATAAGGATGTTATGGCATCCCATGAAATCTGTGACAAAATCGAACGAGAGGCGCGAGAAAAGCTTCATGTGAATCTGACAGTGCATATGGATCCGATCAAAGTTCACGATGCAGATACACTCTGTTATAAAGAGCTTGTAGAAGCGGAAGTGAAAAAGATGAGAGAGGAAGGTCACATGGTTGATATCCACGATTTCCGCATTCTTTCTGCCAGTGACTTTGTCAATCTTATTTTTGATATGATTTTGCCAAAAGAACTCGATGATGAAAAGACAAAAACGGCGATTAAGGAACGAATCAAAGCGGCGACGAATATGAAGTTTGGAAAAGAAACTCATATTGTCATTGATTTTGATTCTGCAACCACTGATTTCTTGCATTATACAAACGAGCAGGAAAAAGAATAGAAATTTTCTTTTGTCTTTTGGGCTTTGTATATGTTTAGTATATAATCTAAATATATTTATATTTGTGTCTTATTTGTGAGGTAAAAAAATATGGATAACAACATCAAAAAGAACCCTGCAGTCAACGATCTTAATGACCAGGAACAGAGAAGAAGAGAAAAGCTTGCGATGTATAAAGAACAGGGAGTAGATCCCTATGGACATCGCTTTGCAGTCGATAGCAATGCGGAAGGATTGAAGCAAGAATATAGCTCCTTAGAACCGGAAGAGGTAAAAGAAGATAAAGTTGTTTCTATCGCCGGACGTATTGTCTTGTTGAGAAAGATGGGAAAGGCTTCCTTCTTCACGCTTCAAGATAAGACAGGAAAAATTCAAATTTATATCCGTCAGGATGTGGTCGGTGAAGAAAATTACAAATTGTTCAAACTCGCCGACTTAGGTGATATCTGCGGCGTCGAAGGCCACATGATGAAGACAAAGACGGGCGAAGTCACGTTGCGCGCAATGAAATACACGCACTTGGTCAAAGCCTTACGTCCGCTTCCTGATAAATTCCATGGTCTTGCGGATCCGGAAGAAAGAAGAAGACATCGCTATGTCGATCTCATTGTCAATGAAGACTCTAGAAGAATTGCTTTCTTACGTCCGAAGATTGTTCGTGGCATTCAAAATTTCATGGATGATTTAGGCTATAACGAAGTGGAAACTTCTATTTTGCAGCCGATTTTAGGTGGTGCAAACGCGAGACCGTTTATCACACATCACAACGCCTTGGATCAAGATTTTTATCTTCGTATTGCCACCGAGCTCTCTTTAAAGAGACTTTTGGTCGGCGGTATGGAAAGAGTCTATGAAATCGGTAGAATGTTTAGAAACGAAGGCATTGATACAACCCACAACCCTGAATTTACAACGATGGAAGCGTATCAGGCTTATGGAGATCTTTCTGATATGGCAAAGATGACAGAGGATCTCTTCCATCACATCGCCAAGAATGTAGTCGGTAAGGAACAATATCACTGGTTAGGCTACGATATCGATCTTTCTAAACCGTTCCGTCATATCACAATGACAGAGGCAATCAAGGAAAAGACTGGCGTTGATTTCTATCAGATTGAAACCTTAGAAGAGGCAAGAGAGGTCGCTGCTAAGTTTGATGTTGAGGTCGAACCTCACTTCTTATGGGGTCATATCTTAAATGCATTCTTTGAAAAGTTCTGCGAAGAAGATATGGTTCAGCCGACTTTTGTCTATCAGCACCCTGTCGATATCTCTCCTTTGGCAAAGAAAGATGAAAAGGATCCGCGCTTTACGCAAAGATTTGAAATGTACATTGCAACACATGAAATGTGCAACGCTTTTACAGAACTCAATGACCCATTAGATCAGAGAGCTCGTTTTGAGGAACAACTCGCTGAGAAAAACAAAGGCAATGAAGAAGCTTGTGAAGTCGATGATGATTTCTGCGAGGCTTTGGAATATGGTATGCCGCCTGCCGGTGGTATCGGCTATGGTATTGACCGTTTGGTCATGCTCTTTGCAGAAGCGGATTCCATCCGTGATGTTCTCTTGTTCCCTACCTTAAAGAGAAAATAAACTTATGGATTCGATGGAAGTGTTCATGGTAAGAGATTTTGATAATATTCTCGATTACATTTATCATTACGGCGATCTCACCTTTGAAGAAGAACCGTTCAATGATGTGGATAATCTGATTTTTGCTGTGTTTGCTTATTTTCCTTTAGAGGACTTTGAACCGAAAGGCAAAGATTTTAAAGCGAAAACATTACAAGATATTTGTGTTGACTATCTCAGTTCGACTTCGTTGAAATTCATCAGTTCGACGATGCCTAACTGGATGAAAAAATCGATTTTCCTTGCCATGGCATTTTTGAAGAGAAAAAGATATTGCAATCTTATGGTCACTCATTTTGACAGTGACTTTTCTCATGAAGATAACACGCAGTTTGCTGGCGTTTGTTTAGAGTTGAATAACAAAGAATGCGTTGTTGCTTTCCGCGGCACGGACAATAGCTGGTTAGGTTTTAAAGAAGACTTCTTCTTATGTTGCTACGACAGCGTCCCCGCCCAACAAAAAGCAGCGGAGTTTTTGCATAACTGCATGTATCATAAACGCCACCACACATTTAAAGTGATGGGACACAGCAAAGGCGGATGTTTAAGTGTCTATGCTGCATTATCGCTTAGTGAAAGATATCAAAGACGCATTGATAAAATTTATTCTGATGATGGGCCTGGTTTATCCTTGCAGGCGAGATTGTCAGAAGGATATAAACGAATCAGCGACAAAATCGTTCGCTTGATTGTCAAAGATGATTTGGTTGGACTTCTATTAAATTATGATGCGCCTACTTACATCATCGATTCTTACTCAAAAGGCAGTTTCCTTGCTGCTCATGACTCTTACAATTGGAAGATCAACGGCAAGGAATTTGTCAAAGTACCAGATATTACTCTTGTATCAAAATATCTTTCAAAAACCATCGATGATTGGCTGAATTATTCTGTCAGCAGCGTGGAGGAGAGAATCCTCATCATCAACGCGCTCTTCGATGCAATTGAACAAACAGAATTCACACAACCTGGAAAGGTTTTAGATGATCCTTTCGGATTTATTTTGCAATTCTATAAATATTTGTCCAAAGATAAAAGCAACAAAAAACTCATTGCCGCTTCTATGAGAAAATTCGGCACCAAATTCTTAGATAACTATATTCGTTATCAACGAGCGAAGATCAAACAGTCCGTTGAGAACAAGGCGAATAAGAAGACAGAAGAAAAGGAGTTAATTGAGAATGATTAGCACTAAAGAAATCATAAAAAAAATCGGTTTGCACCACCCCAAAGATAAAGTGGACATTCCGGAAGATGAAATTTTAATTGTTCAACACCTTGTCAAAACATATGAGACAGGCTTTCGTGCTGTAGATGATATTTCTTTTACCGTAAGAAAAGGTTCTCTTTTTGCGTTCTTGGGTTTAAATGGCGCCGGTAAATCTACTACCATCAATATCATCACTTCCATCTTAGGAAAAGATTCTGGAAAAATCTATCTCAACGGCCATGATTTAGACCGCGATGTGGAACAGATAAAAAACGATATCGGCATTGTTTTTCAAAACTCGGTATTGGATCCGAATCTTACACCTCGCGAAAATCTCACCATCCGCGCAGGTTTTTATGGAATTAAAGGCGAGCTGTGGGCGGAGCGATTAAAAGTGTTGGAAGAAATGTTGGATTTGACAAGCTTCATGGATCGCCAAGTCGGAAAACTTTCGGGTGGTCAGAAAAGAAGAGTGGATATCGCCAGAGCGATGGTGCACAATCCGCGTCTGTTGATTTTAGATGAACCGACAACAGGCTTAGACCCTCAAACAAGACTTTCTGTTTGGGAATTGGTCAACTCGCTTCGTGAAAAGACGGGCATGACTGTCTTTTTGACGACACATTACATGGAAGAAGCAGAAAAGGCAACCTTTGTTGTTATTATGGACAAAGGTCACATCATCGCAAGCGGTACACCGACAGAACTTAAGAATGAATATTCCGGCGATTATGTTATTCTTTATCATCGCAATGATCCGGAATATGAAAGCTATGTAGAAAGTCTTGGAAAGCCTTATGTATATAATCACGATGGCAAGTTTTACCGCATCACTGTGAAAGATACCAAAGATGCCATCGCCTTTATCGAAGCGAACGAAGATCACATTGATGATTTTGAAGTAGAAAAAGGTAGTATGGATGACGTCTTCTTGAATGTGACGGGCGTCAGAAAGATTTTGGAGGCATAATATGAATCGCACAAATTCCAAAACGCAATGGCAAGCGTTCTTGTCATTGACAAAAAGACATCTTCTTGTCTTTTTAAAAAATGTACCTACGGTTATCTTCACTTTAATGGTGCCTATGGCCGTGTTTGCTGTTTATGTTCTCTTCTTGAGAAATATTGAAATCGGACAATTGCAAGCGCAATTAGAAGAAGCGAATGTCATTGTGGAGAAAAACTCAGAACTCTGGTATCACCTCTCTGGTATTGCAGATACATTCATGATTGCGGGTGTCTTATCGGTCAGCGCAATCACTGTTTCTTTAAACTCTAATTCCATCATGGTAAGAGATAAGGAAAGCGGTGTTGCTAAAGACTTTATCTCCTCTCCGATTTCCCCGAGTTTAATCACTTTATCTTACCTTGTCTTCAATTGCATTATCACCTTCTTGACGAACTTCCTTGTCTTCATAATCTGCATTATCTTCTTAGCTGGATATGGCGCTTATATGCCTGGTGTCGGTTATTTCTTCGCTATTATCGGCGTGATTGCTTTATCGAGTATCTCAGCTTCTTTGATCAACTTCTTCATTTGTTCCTTCATCCGTTCTGAATCTGTCCTTTCTCCTCTTGTCGCTATTGTCTCAGCCGCAATTGGTTTTCTCATCGGTGCTTATTTGCCTGCGGATATGGGTCCGAAATACATCGAATATACAACAGCCTTCTTCCCGGGTACTTATTTCACCGGTTTGTTCCGTTTCTGTTTCTTGACAAACCCGATGATTCTTTTAGGAAAAGAATTGTCTTTGGTTCCTAACGGAGCAGAGTTCTTTGAACAGATGACTGGTGGAACATTCTCATTCAATATCAGTTTCTTTGGTCATCCTGTCCAACCTTGGATGATGGTCATTGTTTCCTTAGGCTTTATTGTTCTCTTTGCTTTCCTCAATGGTTTCTTCGCTACTAAGAACTACATGAACTTCTTAAAGAGCAAACCCAAAAAGGCAAAGAAAAATCAGAATTGAGGTATCATATGAAAATTTCAAACGAAAATGCTATTGCTATTTTAAATTCTGCCTTAGCTACCGGCGCAGACTATGCGGAAATCTATTATCAAGATAATCGCACGCATAAATATTCCAGACGATATCACAAGGTTTTTGCTGTCAACAGCGGTAGAACCTGTGGTTTCGGTATCCGTATCTTAAAAGAAAATCAGGTCGTTTATGGATATACATCAGACCCATCTTTTGAAGCTTTAAATGAACTTGCTTTATCCTTATCTCTCGGTTTTGAGGGAGAAAGAATTAAGACAGTAGAAAAATTAGAAGAAAAGAAATTCGAAAATCCTAACCCGATTAAGATTCCTCATAGCGCGTGGACTACAGAGGAAAAACTCTCTTATTTAGAAAAAGGCGAACAAGAAGCTTATGCTGTATCAAGCCAAGTTCAAGATGTAGTCACCTCTCTCATGGAAGAAGATGAACATGTTGAAATTTACAATTCGGATGGCGTTTATATCGCCGATGATAGAACCCGTACGCGCATCATGGTTTTGACCATTGCAAGCGATGGAAAACAGTTCCAGCAAGATTATGCAGGACCGGGCTTAAGCAAGGGTTTAGAACTTTTAACAGAGCTTGATTACCTTAAGCTTTGTAGAGAATCCGCTGAGACTGCCGTTGCTTTATTGACTGCAAAAGACGGCCCGAGCGGCGAGCTTCCTGTTGTTTTAGGAAACGATTTTGGCGGTGTCCTTTTCCACGAAGCCTGCGGTCATCCGTTAGAAGGTTCTTCTATTTGTAAGAACATTTCTCCTTTTGCAGGAAAAGTAGGAGAAATGATTGCTTCCGAAGTGGTTACTGCGATTGATGACGGTACGATTGAAAGCGCATGGGGAAGTGAATCTGTCGATGATGAAGGTATAAAACCGACAAAGAATATCTTGATTGAAAACGGTGTTTTGAAGTCTTATATGGTCGACCGTTACACCGCAAGAAGAATCGAAGGTTCTGTTCCGACAGGCAGTTGTCGCCGTGAGAGTTATCGTTATTGTCCGACAACTCGTATGACAAATACCTATATTGCAAATGGTTCTTCCACCCCGGAAGAAATTATTGCCTCTGTGAAAGAGGGTATCTATTGCAAAGGATTCACTGGGGGACAAGTTGATCCTTCTACCGATCAATTTATCTTCACAAGCGACGTTGCATATTTGATCAAAGACGGTAAAATCACCGATTTGATCAAACCGGTTTCTTTAATTGGTTATGGTTATGAAATCTTAAAGAGAATCACCATGGTCGGAAACGATTGTGGAAGAGCGCCTGGTGTTTGCGGTTCTTCTTCCGGCAGTTGTTTTGTTGAAGTAGGTCAACCGACATTATTAATTTCTAAGATGTTAGTCGGTGGTGCTGGAGGTAATGAGTGATGAAAATCAATACAAAAACCTATTTTGAGGAAGCGAAGAAGAGAGGCTTAGAGCCTTTTGTGCTTTCTTACTCTACTTCTACTGAGACGAGCGTTTCTGTTTTTAACGGCGAAGTGGAAGCACAGCAGATCGGTACGACGCAAGACATCAGCGGAAAGGGTATTTTTGAAGGCAAAATCGGTTCTTTTTCTACAGATGCAATCGATGCGGATACTCCGTCATTGTTAACAGAAAATGTCTTAAATTCTGCGAAATTTGGTAAAGAAGATAAAGAAGAAAACTTCTTTAAAGGTGGTTTGGAATATAAGAAAGCAGAAACTGATCTTCCTGATTTTAAACCGGCGACCTTAAAAGAAATTCGCACTTTTGCATTAGAACTTTGCAAAAAAGTGCAAGAACGTGACCCCCGTATTAGCAAAACCGACATTTCTATTTCTATGGTTTCTGCAGAGTCTCATTATGAAAACAGCTATGGAGTTTTTTGTGAAGATTCCGCCAAGACATATTTTGGTTATATCAGTGTTGTCTGCGAGGATGAAACAAAAGAACCCCGTTCCGGAGGTTGGTCTTTCCGTTCTTTCCACTCTTTAGATGATTTAGCAAAAGAAGCAGAGAAAGTGATCGATTTAGCGGTTCACAGCGCAGTCGACTTCTTCAATACAAAGCCTTGCAAGAGCAAAAAATATAAAGCGGTTCTCGCTCCTTCTTGCGTAGCAAGTCTTATGCCGTTTTACATGAGTCAACTCAACGCAAAATCCGTGCACAAGCACCTTTCTGTCTTTGAAAATAAAGTGGATGAAAAAATCATGTCGGATTGTATCACCATTGAACATACTCCTCATATCACATCTACAGGAAGTTCTAGCTATGATGCCGATGGCTATCCGACACAAGACTTTACTTTAATCGACAATGGTGTTTTAAAAACATACTTCTATTCCGTTGAAACAGCAAATGAAGAGAATAAAAATTCCAATGGTTGCTGTGCCGGAAATGGAAACGGCGGCTATTTTGTCTTATCGTTAAAGCCTGGAACGAAAACACAAGAAGAACTCTTTGAAACGATGCAAGAAGGCATTTATATCACAGAAATCTCCGGTCTTAATTCTGGCATTAACGATCAGACTTTAGATTTCTCTCTCCCTTGTCAAGGTTATTTGATTGAAGGTGGAAAGATCGTAAAGGCAGTTTCAATGATCATCTGTGCTGGTAATCTCAAAGAACTCTTTGAATCCGTCGTTGATGTTGCAAATGATACAAGAAGCCGTGGAGGTATTATCACTCCATCCTTGTTTGTCTCTTCTTTGGCGATTTCCGGAGAATAAAATCACTTATAAAAAAAGGTACCTGTTTCTCATATACAGAGATAAGGTACCTTTTTATATGAAAATTGTTAGAAAAAGTAAAAAAATATAAATTAGAATTTGATTTTTTTGAAAAAAAGTAGAAACTAAGATAAAAAAGTTTTAAATTTATTCTCTATTTATAAACGAAAATTAATTTTAAATTAAATTTGTAGTCCTAGTAAATCGGCTTATGATGAAAGCAAATATTTATCTTGAACTTGGATGATGGAGAGTGCTTTATAACTAGTTAAATATCAAGTTTGTTAAATCTTTTTATTGACCAACGAAGCGAAAAAACAGTCATTAATATAAAGACAAGGGCGCTAGCAACAAGAACTCCTACTTGTAAACCGATGTGCGTAAATCCAAAGGTGTTCAAAGCAGAAAGCTCTGGAATGTGAAAGAGAGTTTCACCAAGACAAATGATGAGAAAAACAACAATAATAAAGGTGACGAAGGGTTTTGCAAACTTGTAAGCTGTTTTGAAAAAACCACCGACAAAGATCAAATTAAAAAATCCTAAAATAAGCAGTACAAAGCCAAGATATACAAAGTTGGCGTTCATCAAAAAGTTATTTCTATAGATTTCAGCATCGGATAATACTGTCATGCGAACTAGCACGGGGATGGATGTTAAAATGAAGAAACACGATTCTATCAAAATACAAAAGGCATATTTTGCTTTCACAATGTCGCTTTTCGCAACGGGTAAAAGAGCAGTATAGGTAATGTCGTTTGCTTCTCTCATATGCTGAAAGGTTTGAAAAATCCCCAGGCAGACAAAAAAGGAACCAATCAATATAGGATAACCTGGCAAAAAAGCCATCAATCCAAAAGCGATAAATAAGTAAGAAAGAGGAGAAGCAGCAAGCATCATTTCTTTTTTTAATAGTTTTTTCATACTTTTTCTTCCTTTTCCATGCGCAAGATCGCTTCTTCTAATGTTTCACCTTTTTTGTAGTATTTATCATAAAAATTGTCTTTAGAGCAGTTTGTAATCATTTTTCCTTTTCTTATGTAAATAATATCATCTGCGCATTTTTCAATATCTGAAGTGATATGTGTTGAAAATAATATGGAAACACCCCTGTTTTTTAATTCGATAAACAGATCGAGGAGTTCATCTCTAGAAAAAGGATCGAGTCCGCTTGTCGGTTCATCCAAAATGAGAATCTCTGCCTTATGAGAAAGAGCAAGAAGAAGATTGAATTTAACCTTCATTCCTTCCGAAAGTTCACAAGGCATTTTGTTTTCATCCAACGAAAATAGTTCAAGATACTCTTTATAGGAAGCATCATCCCAGTTCTGGTAAAAAGTTTTTGTTATGGAAACAATATGCTTGATTTTCTTCTTCGGATAATAATTGATTGCCCCGGTAGAAAACCCAATGCGTTGTTTGATTTCTCTCTCATGTTCAAAAAGAGGTAGTCCAAAGTAACAAATTTCTCCACAATCGGGATGCACGAATCCTAAAATAGACTTAATTGTGGTAGTTTTTCCAGATCCGTTTTTCCCAATAAATCCGATAATTTTTCCGGCGTTCAATTCAAAAGAAATGTTTGACAGCTCAAAAGATGAATAAGATTTGCTTAAATTTTTAATATTGCCAAGCACCATTATTTTTCTTCCTCAGAAGTTTCAAATACAGCTGTGGCAAATTGAGAGAAAAACGTTTTGGGAGGGATTGCAATTCCTTTCTCCTCATCTCCTAAAATTATCAATGTGTCTCCGGGTTTGATATCGAAGATTTCTCTCGCTTGTTTTGGAATAACAATCTGTCCTTTTTCTCCTACGATAGCAGTCCAAGCGTATTTTCCTTTTGGTGCAGCCATAGAAAGACCTCCTTTAAAAAGTATGAAATGTATAACAAATCATACTTGAATTACCTTAATTTGTCAAGATATTCTCGCAAGACTAAGTCCTTTTTCTGTTTTAAAATAGATAGAATTTCCCAAAAATGTCATGTAAAAAAAGATGAAAAGAAGGAAAAAATTGTTAAAAAAGATCTCGTTTCTTTCTTTTATTTCATTCATTTTTCGGATTTGTAATATCTTTTTTTCTTTTTGAAGGCCTTCAGTTTTAAACGGTTGTTTATATCTTTGAAAATGATTCTAGAAGTAATATATTTTTCTTTTCTGTTGATTTATGTTTAATATTTATAATGAAAAAAAGAAAATATAATCATCTATAAAAATATGATAAAAACAAAATTAACTAAATAACCAATTTGTTTTAATGATTAGGAAATTTGAATTTCTTTTGACATCTTCTTCTTTTTGGGACGAACATTTTAAGAAAACAATAAATTTAACAGGAAAGACAGCTGTGTAACTTTCGCCTTTTAAACTTGTTATTTTATATATATATATTTATAATATATGAGCTTATTTATAAGCCAAATAGTGTTTTTAATTGAGGTGAAATATGGGTACATCAGCAGCAGAAATTGTATTATTGGTTTTATCCTTCATCATGATTGGTGTTGTCTTGCTCCAGTCGGGTAAATCTCAAGGTGCTTCTAGCGCCGTTATGGGTGGTAATAGAATGAATATCTTTACCAGAACCAAGGAGAGAGGTGCAGACAAGATCATGACGATCATCACCGCAGTCCTCACTGTCGCGTTCTTCGTCACCGCCATCTTAGCAAATTACTTGTGATAAACGGGGGCCTTTTATACTAGGCTCCTTTCATTTTTTTAAGAATATAGAAAAGAGAGAATAAACATGAAAGAAAACAAAATTCTCACGTTGCTGAATGGAAAGCAACTCAGCTTCAACGCACTCTTGGAAAAGGCAGAGTGCTTTACCTCGTTTGAAAAAGAGGAAATGGAAAAAGATCTTACTTCCTTGATGGATGAAGGTCTCGTCGGAAAGAAAAACAGCTTTTATTTTCTTTTGGCTGACGCCGGATTATTTTTAGCAAAAGTCACAGTTAAGAATAGAAATTTTGTCATTCTTACGGATGTCGCTACCGGAGAAGAACATAAGATTTCCGGATATGAGAGCGATCAGCTTTTGATTGGAGATCTTGTCTATGCAAGAGAATTCCAAAAGAATATTTTCCATTGTACAGAATATTACAAACCGACTACTTCTTTGAAAGGTTACTACTCTTTGGATCATAACGGCCAAGATATCCTTTCTGTTGAATACTTAAATTCTTGCGGAAAGAAAGTCATGATTGTCGACGTCGATGAAGATTTAAAGGGACAGTTGAATCAGGGCGATTTGATTTTGGGCGATATTCTCTCATTCAATGACAATATCATCAAAGTGAAAGCGAAAGAACTTTTAGTTAAAGCGAGTGATGTTGGCTCGGATATTTCGATGATTATTTCGGAAGCGGGAGCTCCGCTTACGTTTCCTAAAAATGTCATCGATGAAGTAAAGAGCATTCCAAGCGAAGTCACTAGCCATGATAAAGAAGGAAGAAAAGACTTCACAAACGATTGTGTAATCACAATTGATGGCGATGACGCACACGATTTTGACGATGCTGTTTTTGCGACTCGTTTGGGCGGCGGTTATCAAGTTACGGTTCATATCGCTGATGTCACTGAATATGTAAAACCCGGTCGTCCGTTAGACCGTGAGGCAATCAGCCGAGGAACTTCTATCTATGTTGCTGATCGCGTTGTCCCCATGCTTCCATTTGAACTTTCTAACGGCATTTGTTCTTTAAATCCAGATGTAGAAAGATTGACACTTTCTGTTGTCATGGATGTCGATAGTATGGGTAATGTCTTCCACAGCGAAGTTTACCGCGGTGTCATCCGTTCCCATGCAAGACTCACTTATTCTCAGGTCAATGACTTCTTCAAAGGAGTTGATGTCGGCTTTTCTAACGATGTTAAGGACGTGGTGAATATTCTTCATGAAGTCTCGTTGAAGATCCGCCGCAGAAGAACGTTGCAAGGCGCAATGAAGTTGGATTCTACCGAATTAAAGTTCCGCTTGGATGAAGAAGGAATGCCGACAGAAGTAATCAAGTGCAAACAGGGACCTTCAGAAGAAATGATTGAAGATCTTATGATCCTTGCAAACTGTGCTGTAGCGACATTGCTCCGTCAGAGCGATGTTCCGGTTTTATACCGTGTTCATGAAAATCCACCCATGGAGAAACTTTCTACTTTCCGCGATTATTTAAAGAAAGTTCGCTTGCTTAAAAATTTCCCTAAGACCGAAAATCTTTCGGGTGCGAGACTCAACGATTTCTTAGCCTCTATTGAGGATGGCAACCTCCGTGAATCCGTTGCTTATATGATGTTGCGCGCTCTTGCAAAAGCGCGTTATTCTCCCGAAGAAATCGGTCATTTCGGCTTGGCGGAAATGGAATATTGTCACTTCACTTCTCCGATTCGCCGTTATCCGGATGATATTATTCATCGTTTGGTCAAGGACTATATCATCGATAAGAAGCCTTTGGATGGAGAAGAAGTTTATACCTACTTAGAAAAAATGGGTAATCTTTGCTCTTCAGAAGAAGTGCGCGCCGATAAGATTTCTCGTGAGTGCGATGACTTAGAAAGCGCAAAGTATATGTCTCAGCATATCGGTGAAACATTTGCTAGCAAGGTTACTGGTATGGTCGGACGCGGTATGTTTGTTGAGACGGAATTGGGTATTGAAGGTTTTGTTCCTTATTATTGTTTACACCAGGATTCCTTCCGCTTTGATGAGAAAGCCTTTGCGGTTCTTGGAAGAGATACGGAAGAAACATTTACAATCGGCACACCTCTTATGATCACTGTTTTATCCAGCAATCCTAAAACGCGCGAGATTGAATTCTGCACACCGGAATTCTATCGTATGCATTGTGTCGATTTGACCGATGAAGAAAGAGAAGATCTTGCCAAGAATGGCATTCGCTATTATCGCGAAGATAATTATCGTAGAGCGACAGGTCGCTATTTCGATCAAGGAGTTGAAAACATGAGCAATTTCACCAATGAAGAAAATCTTTCCTTCGCCATGAGCAATATGGAAGCGAAAGAAGAAATGATGAAAGAAAGACGCAAAGAGAGAGAGGCAGATGAATTTAGACCCACCCCAGAACAGTGGAAAGAGGTGGATGTCATCCGTGCTGTCCTTGCAAAATATCCTGATGATGAAGAAAAGGTCATCCAGGTTCTTTCCGTGATGGATATCGATGAAGAAGAATATCGTAAGCTTCTTCGTTTCACAAAACCCAGAGAGGATAAAGGAGCGCGCGGTGGCCGTTCTGGTCGCGGCGGAAAGTCTTTCGGTGGCCGTTCTGATCGCGGAGGTCGTTCCGGCCGTTCTTCTTATGGTCATTCGGATCGTTCTTCCGGTGGCCGTGGAGAAAGAAGAGGCGCAGGAAGTGGCCGTCCTTCTAGAGAAGGCTATGGTAAATCCGCTCGTTCTGGAGGCTCCAGAGGATATTCTTCCTCGTCTAAATTCTCTCGCGGAGATGATCGTGGAGCAAGAAGAGGATCTCGTTCTCCTGAAGGTGGTAAGGGCCGTTCTTATCGCAGTGAGACCAGAGATGCTACACCGAGAAAGTCTACGCGCAGCGGTTATGGAAAGAAATCCAGAGGTGAGTAATCACTATGTCAAATAAAGACTCATTTCCGGGAGAGATACTTCTTTGTACGAATAAGAAAGCATATTTCAATTATTTTCTCTCGGAATTCACAGAATGCGGCATTGAACTGAAGGGCTCTGAAATCAAAGCCCTTCGTGCAGGTCATTGTTCTCTTGATGATAGCTATGTTATCATCAAGCATGGTGAAGCGTTTGTTCTCAATATGAACATACCGCTTTACCAAAACAATGGCGTCTTTTCGCATGAACCAACACGAACACGTAAACTTCTTCTTCATAAGAAACAAATCATTGATTTTGCTTATGCGGTGGAAAGAGATGGTTATACCTTGGTTCCGACAAGAGTCTATATACGTAATGGCAGATGTAAAGTTCAAATTGCCTTAGGTAAAGGTAAGAAAAACTATGATAAACGCGAGACCATCAAAGAGAGAGAGGATTCTCGTAAAATGGCACGCGTACAAAAAATGCAGAGCCGATAAGAAAGAGAAAACATGTGTTTTTCTTTTAAATGATTAGGGGAAAGAAAATCTTGAAACTATGAAAACAAAAAGTAATAAACAGATGATTATCGTCTTAGGAGCTTCCCGCTTTGGAGCAACCATTGCTTCTTTGGCGTGTGAAGAGGGTACTTATACAGCTATTGTGGATAAAGATGAAAACGCTTTTAAAAAACTTGATAGTTCTTATTCTGGGTTTATTATTCTTGGCGATGCCACGGATCAAAACGTGTTAGAAAAAGCAAATATTCATCAGGCAAAAGAGGTTGTCATTGCGACAAGCAACGACAATACGAATATCTATCTTGCTTTGATGATTGAAAGTTATTATCATCCCGATTCTATCATCGTTCGTCTTCGCGATGAAAAAAAATCAGAATTGCTCAACAAAGATTCGATTCATATCATCTCTACTTCCAGTCTTTCCATTCAAGCGTATAAGTCAATCAATCAAGCAAAGGAGGATTAAGGATGAATATCTTGGTTTGTGGTGGTAAACAGCAGGCCGATTATATTCTTTCTGCCTTTACCAATCAAAAAGGAAATAAAATCGTTGTTATGAACAACGATAGTCTTACCGCTGATCGCATCAGCGAACATTATGGAATCTCCGTCATTCAGACCGACCCGACAAAGAAATATTCGTTTGAAATTGCCGATGTCACTAATTTCGATCTTGTCATCTCTCTTCAACAAGCGGATGAGGATAATTTTGTCACTTGTAAAATGGCAAAAGAGCTTTTCCATATCAAAAAAGCGATCACGACAGTCAACAACCCGAACAACGTTGAAATTTTTATGCATTTAGGTATTGATGTCGCGTTCTCTGCATCCTATCTTTTGACACAAAAAATCAAAGGCGAGAGCGACATTGAATCGATCTTTAAAACTTCCTCTTTAGAAGATGACAAATTGGTTATCACTGAGATTAAAATTCTGGACACCTTCTGGTGCGTCGGAAAAGCTTTAAAAGATTTACAACTTCCTAAAACGGGAAACATCACTTGTATCTTCCGCGATCCGGAAGTAGTCATTCCTCGCGGTGAAACCACAATTCACGAAGGGGATATGCTTGTCATTGCAAGTGCACCGGAACACGTTACGAGTCTTGTTGATTTCATCAAAGGTATTGAACAATGAGAACAATCCAAACAAAAGACAAGACAAAAGCGCTCGTAATTGAAGCAGAAGATCTACAACCTAAGCCGGAGAAAGAAGTCACGGGCAACAAGTTGTTGATGGGATACTTTGGCATTTTCTTTGTTGTCATCGGATTCTTGGTCCTTCTTCCTTTAACCATGTTGATCTTCTATCATGATCCTGAAACAGAACAGATTGATCAATGGATTGCCTTTTTTATACCGGGTATCTGCTCCATTGTCATCGGGTTATTGCTCTCTCTTTTCATATTTAGAAAAAAACAAGGGAGACTGACCCCTGTGCAAGACTTGGTTTTACTCATCGGTGTTTGGATCTTAGCAATCGCGATCTCTGCCATCCCATATGCCTTTTATGGATACAACTTTAATCAGGCGATCTTTGAATCGACCTCCGGATATACTTCCGCTGGTTTGACTATCATGGATTGGAACAACACGACAATTGATACAATTCGACATTTAAAGGATGGAACAACACAGCCATGGTCTCATATGCTGTTCTTCCATCGCGCTTTAACAGAGCTAGTCGGCGGTATCGGTTTGATTCTTGTTGTCGCAAGCGCTATCTCGGAACAATCCGGTTTAAATATTTATCTTTTAGAAGGACATAACGACAGATTGCTTCCTAACCTTGCGAAATCCGCAAGATTGATCTTCTCTATCTATTTAGGAATTATCCTTT
This sequence comes from uncultured Mollicutes bacterium, assembly GCA_900539865.1. Lineage (GTDB taxonomy): Bacteria > Bacillota_I > Bacilli_A > RFN20 > CAG-288 > Enterosoma. Next base: position 36,527 of record UQDS01000005.1, read on the forward strand.
TTGGAACAATCCTTTATATCTCTGTAGGTGTTGATCCTTTTGATGCAGTTACGCATTCGATGACAGCTGTTGCAACGGGTGGATTTTCAACCAAAGCAAATAATATTAACACTTTAGTTTATGAAGTTAGCCTCAATGGCGCCTGGCGAGGTATTTGTACGGAAGTCATCACAGAAATCCTCATGCTTTTAGGCGGTACAAACTTCTATATTCACTTTGCGCTCTTCCGTGGAAAATGGAAAGCAGTTCGCCATTATGAATTTTGGGTTATGCTTGGTGTATTGGTCGTAATTTGGCCGTTTATGATTGCCGGTATGTCACAATATTACGGCAACAATTTCCTTGCCGGATTACGATATGGAACATTTGAAATGATCTCTGGCCTATCCACTTGTGGTTTCCAGGCGATTGATTCTTACCAAGGACATGCGCTGGATAGTTTTGCAGGTTATCAGCCAGGAGGCATGTATGGTTACTCGCCGATAGCCAACGCGAACAACTTGGTTCCTGGCGCTGAAATGCTCTATCAAAACGGAACGTTTGTCGCTTTCCCGACCTATTTGTTAGTCTTGCTTGGCATCTGTATGATGATCGGTATGCAAGCAGGTTCTACAACAGGCGCAATCAAGATGAATCGTGTGGGACTCTTCGGTATCAACATTTGGGATCGTGTCTTAAATAGCATTGGTGTTCCGGAAGCGAAGCGCGTCCGCACAGTATATAAATACGGACAGAAGGTACGCGTCAATCAAAAAGAAGTTTCCGAAGCGGGAACCTTCATCGGCATGTATGTTTTCTTAGTTCTCGTCGGCACTACGCTGATGAGCGCAATCACTTACGGATATCAAATCCCCCGAGGGGATGGAACAGGAAATTACTTCACCTGGACAGACTGCTTCTTTGAGTTTACATCTAGCATCGGTACGGTTGGTCTTGGCTGCGGAATTACCCATTTCAACACGCTTCCTGGTCTCCTTTGGATTGAAATTATCGGCATGATGCTTGGCCGTTTGGAGATTTTCTGCTTCTTCATCCTTGCTGGTAAAATCGGTCATAACATCATGAATCACCGTTTCATCTATCGTTTGAGAAAACGTTCATAAAGTTAGTTTTAAGGCAGTTTTGAATGAAAACTGCCTTTTTATGTTGCAAAATTGTAAATATTATGAGCCCGTATCCTTAAATAGCTCACACTATGAGACAGTTTTGGGGGTTGTGTAAAACCTCCCCTAGAAAATTAGTTCTCATTGTGAGATAATTTTAACCGCTTGGAGGTGAATTATGGAAACAAAATATGTAAAAGACTTTCTGAGCGTTTTAGATTCGTTCCGAACAGAACATGAAAGAAGTGATAAAATGGTTCATATCAATCGCGGGGAACGCGCCATTTTACGACACTTACATCTGCATCCGGAAGGACTGACTCCAGGTCAATTATCCAAGATTATGAATGTGGGATCTGGTAGAATCGGAAACGTTTTAAAAGTATTAGAAGGCAAACGACTCATCTATCGTGATGTCTGTGAAGAAGACAAACGAAAGGTGATTATACATCTCACCAAAGAGGGAGAGAAAGTACAGAAAAACAACGAGTTACACTTTTTCAACGGTGTGAATCTTGCAGTCTCTCGCATGGGCGAAGAACAATATTATGAGTATCTGAGGCTTCTAAACATCTTCTTGGAAGCATTAGACGAAAAAAAAGAGGACTAAGATGTTTAAAATTATGAAATATCTTCGGAAACGAGACCATTTCTTATTGATCTCGATTCTCGGCCTTACGATTCTTCAGGTTTACTGCATGATGACCTTGACGGATTATATCAGCGGTATCACACAAGCAATCACTTTCTTCAATTATCACAATATGGGCTTGACGATTCCTGGCATGAATGATCCGATTATGATTACGGAAGGCAATCTAGAGCTTATTGCAGGTATGATTGCACAAGGAGGTCAATACACATTTAAAGATGCCGTAGTGTTGCTTACTTCTGTGTTGAATGCTTCGGCTGGCGACATCTGGTGGAACGCAGGTATGATGATTCTTTCTGCTACAGGTATGATTGCTGTACAGGCGATTATCTCCATCATGTCTGCTTCGATTTCTTCTAGCCTTGCAACCAATGTGAGAAGCAAATTGAACAAACATATTCAAGAGCTTTCCTTGGCGGAAATCAACAAATTCTCTACTGCTTCCTTGGTGACACGTGCGACAAACGACATTCAGCAAGTTCAGTTTGCTCTGTTGCTTACTAACCGTATGTTCTTTGCTGCTCCGGTCACAGCAATCTGGGCTATTGTTAAGATCAATTTGGCTTCCTATAAATTGATGATTCCTACTATTGTCGGCATTTTGCTTTTGATTACAATCATGGTTCTTGTCTTGATGATTGTCTTACCGAAATTTAAGAAGATGCAAGTTTTGGTAGATAAGCTCAACAGCGTCACCAGAGAGAATCTTTCTGGTATCCGTGTTGTGCACGCTTATAACGCGGAACAATATCAGGAAAAGAAATTTGAAAAAGCGAATACGGAGATGACAAAAACACAGTTGTTTACCGGTCGTGCGATGGTTTTGATGTCTCCTGCAATCACTTTGATCATGAATGGTATCTCGATTGCAATCTATTGGATCGGTGCTGTTTTAATCAACGATCCTATGGAAAATTTAGGCTATCCTGATCTGCTTTCTTTTATGATGTTATCCACGCAAATCGTCATGTCGTTCATGATGTTGTTGATGATGTTTTATATGTTGCCGAGAGCATCTGTTGCTGCTAACCGTATCTTAGATGTTATCAATACGAAATCTTCTCTTGCTGATCCAGAAGTGGAAAAACCGCTTGTCGAACAAGGAAGTGTTGTCTTTGATCATGTCTCTTTCTGCTATCCTGATTCTACGGATGCTGTCTTAGAAGATATTTCATTTGAGGTGAAGAAGGGTGAAACCATTGCCTTCATCGGTGCCACTGGCTCTGGTAAGACAACAATTGCTCATCTTGTCGATCGTCTTTATGACGCTACTTCCGGCGCAATCTACGTCGATGGTGTCAATGTCAAAGACATCAAGCAAAAGACACTTCACTCTTTGATTGGATATGTCCCACAAAAGGGTTTACTTTTCCGCGGTGATGTCAGCTCCAACGTCGCTTTAGGCAATCCTAACGCGACAAAAGAAGAGATTATCGAAGCTTGTAAAGTTGCGGAAGCAGATGATTTTGTTCAGAAGATGGATGGTCAATATGAGGCGCATATCGCACAAGGAGGCAGCAATGTCTCCGGCGGACAAAGACAGCGTCTTTGTATCGCAAGAGCGGTTTGTAACCATCCGGAAATTTATGTGTTCGACGATTCTTTCTCCGCTTTGGACTTTAAGACGGATAAGAAGGTGAGAGAGAATTTAAAGGAATATGCGAAAGATGCGACAAAATTGATTGTCGCTCAGCGTATCGGCACAGTCATGGATGCTGACCATATCGTCGTGTTAAGCGATGGTAAGATGGTTGGTTATGGCACCCATAAAGAATTGCTTCAGGATTGTGACGTCTATCGTGAAATTGCTCTCTCGCAGCTTTCGAAGGAGGAACTTGGCTTATGAAACATGGAATGACAAAACAAAACAACCATGCCAAAAGAGAACAAGTGACAAATGAAGAAAAAAGAGCAATCATGATCAAGATTTCCCAGTCGCTTAAGAAATATCTTGCGGCGGTCATCATTGCGATGGTCCTTTTGGTAGGATCGGTAGTCATCGCTGTTCTCTCTCCTTCGGTCATGAAGGATTTAACTGATACAATCACCGCTGGTTCTGCGATGAAAAATATCGATATGAACGCGGTGATGCGCTTTGGTTTAACTCTTGTTATCATGTACATTTTTTCTGCAATCTGTTCGACGATTTCTAGCATGTTGATCACAACAGTTGCCATGCGTTATACCCAACAGTTGAGAAAACAGATTTCGGAGAAGATCAATCGTGTTCCCTTACGCTATTTTGATAACTTTTCGATGGGTGATGTCATGTCAAGATTGACTAATGACGTTGACCAATTGGGTCAATCTTTACAGCAGACTGTTTCGATGATGATTGAATCTTGCTTCATGTTAATCGGTGTCATCATTGCTATGTTTGCTACCAGTTGGCAATTGGCCTTAGTTTGTATCGCAACATTACCGATCGTTGCATTAGTGATTGGCTTCATCGTCAAATTTGCTGGTCCTTGGTTCATCAAGAGACAAAACGGCATCGGTGAAGTGGAAGGTGTTGTTGAAGAAGATTACAACGGTCTTCAGGTCATTAAAATCTTTAATGCTGAAGATCGAATTCATGAGAAGTTTGAAGAACACAATCAGCGTTTAGGACATACACTCTTTGTCTCTGAAACTTTCGGCGGCTTGATGCAACCTTGTATGTCTTATACTTCTTATCTTGCCTATGCAGCGGTTTGTCTTGTCGGTGGTTTACTCTGTTGTGAAAAGGGCACGGGAGTCACCTTAGGTACCGTGACCGCCTTCTTAACTTATGTCAACTTGTTCCAAAATCCGTTGACTCAGATCGCGCAAGCGATGAACAACTTGCAATCTGGTTTGGCTTCCGGTAAGAGAGTCTATGAATTCTTAAAAGAAAAAGAGATGGAATCGGAAGAAGGAAAAGAGAGAAAACTTGCTATCGACGGCAAGGAAAATGTCAAAGGTGAAGTCATCTTTGATCATGTCGGCTTTGGCTATGATGATACAAGAGAAATCATTCATGATTTTTCTGCGGTAGTAAAGCCAGGCATGAAAGTGGCAATTGTCGGACCGACAGGTGCAGGTAAGACAACGATGGTTAATCTTCTCATGCGTTTCTATGAAACGGGTAGAGGAAGTATCAAGATTGATGGTGTTGATATCAAGTCCATGCCGCGAGAAGAACTTCATGAAATCTTTGCTATGGTCTTACAAGATACTTGGACTTTTGAAGGAACACTCCGTGAAAATTTAGCTTACAACACTGTTGGCTTGACGGATGATGACTTAAAACAAGCAATTCGCGATGCTCACTTGGTTCACTTTGTACGCTCGCTTCCTGGCGGATTGGATTATGAAATCCACGAGGCAAGTCAAATTTCTGGAGGTCAAAAGCAGTTGATCACAATCGCAAGAGCGATGTTGAAGAAAGCGCCGCTGTTGATCTTGGATGAAGCTACTTCCAACGTTGATACCAGAACGGAAGAAAAGATTCAAGAGGCGATGGATCGTCTCTCGAAAGGAAAGACTTCCTTTGTTATCGCCCACCGTCTTTCTACGATTAAGAACGCAGACTTGATCTTAGTCATGAAGGATGGAAACATCATCGAACAAGGTACACACGAAGAATTAATGGATGAAAAAGGCTTCTACGCCTCTCTCTATAATTCTCAGTTTGCTTTAGCAGGTGAATAAAAATGAGGCAGTCTCTATAAAGAGGCTGCCTTTTTCTGTGCGCTAATTTTGTTGATTTTTTCTCCTTGATAGGAAATTATAAAAAAATAGTTAGAAATCACTAACTTTTTATTGACAAAGAAAACATAGAGCGTATAATAATCTATAGTTAGTTATAGCTAACTAAAGGAGGAAATATGCCTTTACCAATTGCTCCATTAGATATTCCGTTACGTGTTCTCTCTGTGAAGGGGAATGAAAAAGATAGGCGGCATTTAGAGACATTAGGTCTTACGAAAAACATGAAAATTGAATTGATGTCTTCCCAGGGCGGTTCTGTTATTTTCCGTTTGAACGATTCAAGACTCGCTTTAGACATGAAGACGGCATTTCACGTCTTAGTGGAAGTGATATAAAGGAGAAAACAAATGACATTAGATCAAATAGAAATTGGAAACACCTGCACAGTTGTTTCAATCCAAGGAAAAGGGCGCATTCACAAACGTTTGCTTGATATGGGTATAACACCGAATACTCTTGTTTATGTCCGCAAAAGAGCTCCGATGGGTGATCCTATTGAAATCACTTTACGAGGCTATGAATTGACGTTAAGAAAAGATGAAGCTTCCTTTGTGGAGGTAAAGTAAGGAAAGGAGTATCTGCAATGTTAAAACATGATAAAAATCTAAAACAGATTGATAAAAATGGTAAAGAATTTACGCAAGAAATAACACCAGCAGAGGGAAGGGTTCTGACTTTTGCATTAGCGGGTAACCCAAACTCTGGTAAGACAACGCTTTTTAATTCTTTGACTGGATCTTCTGCGTATGTAGGAAACTGGCCTGGTGTCACGGTAGAAAAGAGAAGTGGTGTTTATCAAAATAAAAGCCTTGGCAAAGCAAATGTTGTCGATCTTCCGGGCATTTATTCCCTTTCTCCTTATTCTCCGGAAGAAATTGTCTCCAGAGATTTCTTATTAGAAGAACATCCGGATTGTGTAATCAATGTAATCGATGGAACCAATTTAGAGAGAAACCTCTATATGACCACGCAGATTATGGAAATGGATATTCCTGTCATTGTTGCAATCAATATGATGGATGCGGTCAAAAAACAGGGAAGAGACATCGACTGTGATTTACTGTCGGACCTTCTTGGAATACCGGTTGTTCCTATTTCGGCGTTGAAGAGAGAGAATTTACACTCGTTGATGAAAAAAGCGTTTGAGGCTTCCAAAAAACCTCGAAAAGGAACTTCATTTCTCATCAATTCTTCTCAGAAGGAAAACATCGCAAGAGCCTATCTCGTTTATCAAGAGGCTGGAAAAGAAAATCCTTTATTTCATGCAATCAAAGCTTTAGAAAATGATGAAATTGAAATAGATAGAAATCCAGAACAGGCAAAAAAAGCGCAAGAGAGTTATCGAGGAGAAGATGATTTTGAGACTTTATCTGCCGACTTGAGATATCAATATATCACCAATCACTTTGCAAAAGCGATTCAAGGAAAAGAAGAAAAGGCAAACGAGAAGATGACCTTATCAGATAAGATTGATAAAGTCATGACAAACAAATGGCTCGGTATACCGCTTTTCTTAATTCTATTATTTGTTATCTTTGAATTAACTTTTTCAGAAGATTTGTTCTTCTTAAACGCAGCTGGTGTCTTCTCTGACGGTGGCCTAAATACACCTCTAGGCTGGATCGGAGCTGGTAACGGCATTTCTTCACCGGGTGTATTTCTTGCCAACTTTACCAACTATATCACAGGTTGGATAACGACATTCTTTACGGATATTGTGCTTAAAAACGCATCAACATGGGTTGTTGGATTAGTTGCGGATGGCTTGCTCGGTGGCATCTTTGCTGTCATTGGATTCTTGCCCCAGATCTTAGTGTTATTCCTGTTTTTCTCTCTGTTAGAAGACAGTGGATATATGGCGCGAGTTGCGTTTATCTTAGATCGTCTCTTCCGCAAATTCGGTCTTTCTGGCCGCGCCTTTATTCCGATGATTATGGGATTTGGCTGCAGTGTTCCGGCGATGATGAATACGAGAACACTGACTTCTGACAAAGAGCGAATTCAAACGATTCGCGTCATTCCTTTCTTCTCGTGTTCTGCAAAACTTCCTATTATCACTGCAATCTCCGGTGTTCTTCTTACCGCCTTTGCTATTCCGGGCGCAAACTTTATCACTTATGGTATCTATGTATTTGCCATGGTTGCAGCATTGATTGCGGTTCTCATTATGCACGGCACGACACAGAGAGAAGAGATTCCACCTTTTATTATGGAGTTTCCAAGCTATCATCTTCCGCAGCCTCGCGCTTTAGGAATTCATGTTTGGGATAAAGCAAAACACTTCTTTAAAAAGACTTTCTTTATCATTACGATTTCCACCTTTGCCATCTGGCTCTTTAGCCGCATTGGCTGGGATTGGCAATATTTGGGTAGAGAAGGCGTGCTCTTTGCCTATAATGACTCTGGCCTCTTGTGGGCTGTTCTTGATAATTTAGAAGGAATTTCTAGCGAAACAATTGCCAATCTTATCCAGGCAGGAAAGATGAATGCCGAGATGACTCTTGTGGAATATCAAGCGGCGATAGAGGCTGGAATTTCAAAAGCTAACTTCTCCCTTACGGAAGTGATTCCAAATCTGAATCAATCTATTTTAGGGTCGATTGGAACATTGATCATGCCTATTTTTACACCGATGGGATTCGGTTTACAAACGGCATATACACCCCATCTCATCGCGGGAGCTAACGGAAGTTGGGCCTTTGCGATTTCGGCTTTGACTGGTTTGGTCGCCAAAGAAAATGCAATCGGAACTTTTGGAACTTTAGCTTCTGCCTTCCAAAGCACCGGCAGCTTAGCAGGTATCCCTTCTACGGTTTATCCTGTGATCGATGTAGAAATGGACGGAGGTATCGGTGCTGTTAAGACAATTATCGAAAATACGTTTATGGTCAATAACGGCGCTTTGGTTGATCCGTTACGCACTTCTGCTTCTTTGATTTCCTTTGTCATGTTTAACGTGACAACGATTCCTTGTTTTGCTGCAGTTGCTACTGCAAAATCGGAATTGATGAATAAGAAAGCGTATCGCTATACGATTGCTTTCTGGCTCTTTGCTTCTTATATTATCGGCTGCCTTACTTATTTGGTCATTTCTTATTGGTGGACCGTCTTCTTCGTGCTTCTGGCCTTAGGTATTGTCTTTACCAGCATTTATTTTTACAACAAAAAAAGAGATTAAAAGGCACTTCAAGCCTAAAGAAAGGAGAAATATATGAATCGGATATTTCTAGTCAATTGGGTAGATATCACAACTCTTGTTTTAGTCGCTTCCTTCTTAGCGCTGATTATCGCATATATCGTATATCGTAAAATGCGCGGAGAGAAAATGACAGGATGCAGTTGTTCTAAAGGAAAAGATATGATCAAATATTATCATTGCCAAAAGAAGAAAGACTGCAAAAAAGAACAACAAGCGCAGAACGATACTTGTTGTTCAAAAACAGATAATTAATCACATCCTTTGTGTTAACAGAAATCCTCTAAAAAGGTCGCATCCATCGGGTGCGACCTTTCATTTTAAGTTTATTTTTTGATTGCTCGGACAAAAGCTTCGTAGGTTTCATCCGATAAATCATGTTCGATCTTGCAAGCGTCTTTGGAAGCAGTTTTAGGATCGACACCAATCGAGATGAAGAAATCGCGGATGACGACATGACGATCATAGATTTTTTTGGCGATTTCTCTTCCTGCGTCCGTTAAAGAGAGAACGGATTTTTTATTTACTTTCACATATCCGGCTTCTTCTAATTTTTTTAAGGCGATCGAAACGGATGGCTTTGAAAAGCCCATAGAATTAGCAATATCAATTGCGTGGATGCTGGTGCTTCCTTCTTGTTCTAGCATGAGGATTCTTTCTAAATAGTCTTCAGAAGATTCGTTGGTTTTGCTCATAATATTTCTCCGTTTTTTTTATTTTATCATGAAAACAAAATAAATTGAAAAAAACGCCTTTCTCTTATTGTCTTTATTGATTTATATAAAGAAGAACATATAATAATGATTGTTAGTTACTACTAACAGGAGGAGATATGCAGTTACCAAAAGCGAAAAAGTTCACACCGTTATGCATCGTTTCTGTTTCTGGGGATATGAAGACAAAAAAACACTTAGAGACATTAGGACTTACACCTGGAATAGAATTAGAGCTTTTATCCACGGAGTGTGGGGCTGCGATTTTTCGTATTCATGGATCAAGACTTGCGTTAGATTATGAAACGGCAAATCTTGTGGAAGTGGAAAATATTTCACCTTCCCAAGATATAAGGAGATATCATGCAGAATAATGAGGAACAGAAAAATCAGCGCTTAAATTCCAAAGACGATGAAAGTAAAGAGATCAAAGGTGCGTTGACGATTGCTTTGGCAGGCAATCCAAACTGCGGCAAAACAACCTTATTCAACGCCTTGACAGGTGCTACTGCTTATGTGGGAAACTGGCCTGGTGTCACTGTTGAAAGAAGATCGGGTATTTATAAAAACAAAACTTTGGGAGATTGTAATATTGTCGATCTTCCTGGTATCTATTCTCTTTCGCCTTATTCACCAGAAGAAATTGTTGCTCGAAACTTTATTTTAGAAGGAAAACCGGATTGTGTAATCAATGTCATTGATGGAACCAATCTAGAACGCAACCTTTATATGACAACGCAGATCATGGAAACGGATGTTCCCATGATTGTCGCAATCAATATGATGGATGAAGTCTTAAAGGCTGGGAAAAAGATCGATGTTGACCTGTTATCTAAAATGTTAGGTGTACCGGTTATTCCCGTATCGGCGTTGAAGAAAGACAATCTTCATGCGATGATGGAACAGGCGATTGCAATTTCAAAGACCAAGAGAACGGGACGTTCTATTTTGGAAGATACATCGCAAAAAGGCAATGTAGAAGCTGCAAAAGAGGTCTATGTTAAAGCAGGAGTAGACAACCCCCTTTTCCATGCGATTCGCGCTATGGAAAACGATGAGATGGAAAGCAAACGCAATCCAGCGGAAGTAAAACGGGTAAAAGACCTTTATCAAGGGGAAGAACAGTTTGAATCTATTTCAGCCAATTTGCGTTATCGCTATATAACTAAAAAATTATCCGCAGCGGTATCTTTTGATGAACATGCTGAAATCAACACCCTTTCACTTTCGGATAAAATCGATCGCGTTGTGACGAACAAATACTTAGGCATCCCTCTCTTTTTAATCGTCTTATTCTTGATGTTTGAACTTACGTTTTCAGAAGATTTATTCTTCTTGAATGCTGCGGGTGTCTTTGGTGAGAATGGCCTTCATACTCCTCTTGGGTGGATCGGTTCAGGAAACGGTATCGCTTCACCGGGTGTATTCTTATCCAACTTTCTCAATTGGGTTACAGGTTGGATAACGACATTCTTTTCGGATATAGTGCTAAAAAACGCATCTCCATGGGCAGTAAGTATGGTGTCAGATGGCATTTTAGCAGGCGTCTTTGCCGTCATTGGTTTCTTACCTCAAATTCTTGTTTTGTTCTCCTTTTTCTCATTGATGGAAGACAGCGGATATATGGCCCGTGTCGCTTTTATTCTCGACCGTATTTTCAGAAGGTTTGGCCTTTCGGGCCGTTCTTTCTTACCGATGATCATGGGTCTTGGATGCGGTGTTCCGGCGATGTTAAACACGCGCACATTGACATCGGAAAAAGAAAAGATACAAACGATTCGTGTCATTCCTTTCTTTTCGTGCTCTGCTAAGCTTCCTATCATCACAGCAATCGCTGGTGTTTTGCTCACAGTCTTTGCCATTCCCGGCGCAAACTTCATCGTCTATGGCGTTTATGTTGTTTCTATCACAACTGCTTTGATTGCAATTTTAGTGATGCATGGAACGACTCAAAGAGAAAAGCTTCCTCCGTTTATCATGGAATTTCCAAGCTATCATTTGCCTCAACCTTATTCGTTGGCCATCCATGTTTGGGATAAAGCGAAGCACTTCTTTAAAAAGACTTTCGCTATCATCGCTATTTCCACTTTCTTTATCTGGTTCTTTAGCCGTTTCAGTTGGTCTTGGCAATATTTAGGCCAACAGGGCATTGTCTTTGCCTACAATGATGTCGGTACGCTTTGGGCGATGGTAAAGGATGTCTCTAATATCTCCCAAGTCACTTTAGATTCTTTAATTCAAAATGGATTCATGAACGCAGAAATGACTTTAGTAGATTATAACGAAGCAATTAAACAAGGTTTTACCAGTGTTAATTTCAATACTGTAGAAGTCATACCAAATCTGCACGATTCCATTTTGGGTTCTTTAGGTACATTGATCACCCCATTATTTACGCCGATGGGCTTTGGATTGCATACAGCCTATACACCGCATGTAGTTCAAGGTGCGAACAACGGAAGTTGGGCGTTTGTCGTTTCTGCCTTATTTGGCTTGATTGCCAAAGAAAATGCAATTGGTTCTTTTGGTACACTCGCTTCCTCTTTCCCTAGTGTCATCTCTCAATTACAAGGGGTTCAAGCGGTTATTGACACAGAGATGGATGGTGGTTTGGCAGCAGTGAAAGTCATTATTGATAACACTTTTGCTCTTCAGGCAGATGGATCGCTGAAATATCCGTTGGAAACAGCCGCTTCTTTGATTGCATTTGTCATGTTCAATGTGACAACGATTCCTTGCTTTGCTTCTGTAGCGACTGCAAAAGCGGAGCTTTCCAGCCGTAAATCATTTGGTTGGACAATTGCTTTCTGGTTGTTTGTCTCTTATCTTGTCGGTTGTCTTACTTATCTTGTCATCACACATTGGTGGACGATTTTCATCATCATTGCTTTGCTTGGCTTTTCTTTCTTCATGATTCATTATGTGAATCTGAAAAAAGAAAGAAAAACACAAGGAGTATAAGATGAATTCCTATGTCAATTGGATCGACGTTTCTGTTGTAATTGTTGTCTCTTTGCTTGTCATCGGTTTGATCGCTTATATTATCTATTTGAAGAAGCGAGGGGAAAAGATGACTGGTTGTAGCTGTGAAAGCAAAGGGAAAGCGATGATCCGATATTACAACAAGCAAAAAAAGAAGGAAGCGAAAAGACAAAAGAGAGAGAAGAATACACAAAATTAAAAAAATAAAAGGGGCTGTTGAATAAACCTAAAGAATAACTTAGGTTTTCACAGCACCTTTTTTTGATTTTAATGGAGAAAAAGACAATGATGTTCTAAGAGAGGGGTGATTTATTATTTCACTTGTGAATGCGATTTATTTTTTGTAAAATTTTTAATAGATTAAAGGTAGAAAATATGAAAGAAAGCGAAGAGAGATTATTGCAAGATGCTATCTCGTTATACACAAAAGGAAAGTATCATAAAGCGTTTCGTAAATTTAGAAAACTGAAGGAAAATCCTTTGGCGTTGCGTTATTTGGGTGACGCGTATTATAACGGTATTGGTGGCAAAATCAATCAGAAGAAAGCGTTCGAATATTTTTCTAAAGCCGCAAAATTAAATGATGCAAGAGCAATGTCGAATGTCGGCGTTTGTTATGCGTTAGGAACAGGAACAAACAAGGATATCGACACTGCGATAAAAATGCTGACAAAGGGAGCGGATTTAGGAGACTCTGTCGCCAATTATAATTTGGGCTATCTTTATTATCACGGAGTGGGAATTCCTGCAAACCCGCCTTACTCTGTTGACTATTTTTTAAAGTCGGCACAGAAGGGAAATATCAACGCTTGTTATTATGTTGCTGATATGTATTACAAAGGGGAATATCTTCCACAAGATAACGAAAAAGCTTTTTCTTGTTTAAAGCATGCTGCAGAAGGAAATCAAGTAGAATCCCTTCGCTTGCTCGGCCATTTTTATCAAGAGGGTATTGGCTGTGCAAAGGACGAGAAAAAAGCGTTTGAATTGTTTAGTAAAGCATCTGCTCTTGGCAATACGGATGCGATGATAGATTTGGCCTTTTGCTATAAAAACGCAAGCGGAACTTACGGCAATTTTAAAGCGACCAAAAAGCTATTGAAGAGAAGTATTCGACTTAAAAATCCGAGAGCAAAAGAAATCTATAAGAAAACAGTAAGATAGATGAACGTTTCATCTATCTTTTTAAATTCATAAAACTATTATTGTTTCTTCTCTTTCAAATATTTTTTTATGATTTTCATAAAGGCGGTTGGAATCGAATAGTTTTTTAAGTCCTCTAAAGAAACAAGAAGGCCGTCTGGTTTTTTATCTATTTGAATTTCATAGCAATTCATATTCCAAACTAGATGGGTAAAGACATGGGAAAAGTTTCCTAAATAGGACGTAGAATTGACAGAATATCCCTTGTCTTTTAAATGCGTATTCAGCGTTTTTTCTTCGATGATTTTATCTTCGTTTGGCAATTGATATAGAGAGGCCAAAAGCCCGTTCTCTGGCCTTTTTTCTAAAAGTATTTTGTTTTGATAGATGATGAGGTAAACCGTTTTATCTATTGTCTTTTTACTTGTCTTTTTCTCGTTGATAGGAAATTTTAAAACAGTGCCGTTTTGATAAGATTGACAAGATCGTTGTAAAGGGCATTCTTGGCATAGAGGCTGACCATTTGGTAGACAAATCAGTTCGCCTAAATCCATGAGAGCTTGATTGTAATCCCCAGGGCGAGCAGGGATGCCAGAAAGAAAGAACGCTTCTGCTTCTCTTTTTGCTCTTTCTTCTTTGATGCTTTTATCATAACAGTTGAGACGGGAAAAGACGCGAAGCAAATTCCCGTCCACGCTGATATAAGGCTTTTGAAAAGCGATGGAGGCAATGGCTTTGCTTGTATATTCTCCAATCCCAGGAAGTTTCATCAGTTCCTTAGGATCAGACGGTATGGTTCCATCATAGTCACACATCACTTTTATCGCTGCTTTTCTTAAATTCTTAACACGGCTGTAGTAACCCAACCCTTGCCATAATAAAAGACAAAAATCTTCTGAGCTTTCTGCTAAGTCTTTTAAAGTAGGTAAGTTTGATAAAAAGCGTTGATAATATTCTTTGACAGCTTCTACTCTCGTTTGTTGCAGCATAATTTCACTGATCCAAACGTGATAGGGACTAGGATCTTCTCTCCAAGGAAGAGCGCGTCCTTTTTCTTGATAAAAGCGTAAAAGTGATTCTACATCTGTTTTGTTCATAAAGTTATTTTATTGTATTTGTAAGCGTTTTTGTTAGATATATTTGATAAAATTTAGAAAAAGTATTTCTTTTTATATATATTCATATACAATTGATACTTACGAGGAGAAAATATGAAAAAGTTTAAAAGCGCATCCCTTATTTTATTGTTGGGTCTCTTGACTGGTTGTGGATCCACAAGCGAATCGGCAACGCCTTCTCAACCTGAGACTTTGCCAACAGAACCGGTCACACCGAGCGAACCGGAAACGAAGCCGGAAGAATCTGTTGATCTCAACAGCATCTTAGATACGTTCAGTCAAGGAATTAAGATTGAAACAAACGGTGTGGAAACTGCAAAAGGTAAAGAGACAAAACTATATTATGAAACAGTTTCGAAACCTCAGGAATTATCCTTTGTTTCTTATTATGAAGAAAGCAGAACAGATAAACACATTCATGAGTATTACACTTCGCAGAATGAGGATGGTTATGTCTACGGAACTCGTTTAGATGTCTCCAATGTTTATCAATATCTTAAAATTTACAATGGTTTGGTGGGTGATTATTATCGTTGGACCGATGGATTCGATAATCTTTTCTCTTTGATTTCCGATACAGATTTTGAAGAGATTGAGAAAAATGTTTTTTCGTTAAATGAAGTTGTATTCGATGAATTAAATCCGTACTTATCTACATTATTTTATGGAAATCCCGGTATGACCTTCACTTCATTGACAATGAGTGTTACAAACAAAACAGAGATTTCTTTCCACGCAGAAGCACAATTTGGCAAAGATTATTCCTATATCTTTGATTCTAATGTTGTCGAGTCTGGTATCGACACGAAGATGAATTATCGCATCACACCTTTTGAAGATGTCGTGGATGATCACTTCAGTGAAATGATTACTTCTTTAAAGCAAAACAATTATAAAGCTGTTGTTACAAATTATAAAAAAGGCGCAGTAGACAGCACCTCTACTTTCATCTCGAATGAGGATAAGATTTCTTATGTCACCGGTTATTATGACTATGGATATTACGTTACTTCTGAAGGTTTGCTTCAGGCAGTTGAAAAGAAGGAAGACGGAAATTATTACAAAGTCGGTGCTCCCGAAGAAGCTGATCTCAACAAAATTAGAGCGGGCTTCAACCTTTCTCGCGCATGTTTTGATTATGATGAGTCCACCAAAACTTATACTTTGAAGAAAGGCGTTGACGGAAGCATGTATTCGATTGTTCTTTTAGAGACAATCGCCGATGAATTTGTCGACTTGACTATCACAGGAACAAAAGAACTCGGATATACATTTACTAATGTCAATGGCGAGAACAAGACCGTTGTTGAATTCACAGATGTCGGTAGTGCTGACGTCGGTTATGATCCGAATACTGTTTTAGATCCTGTTGTGACAACAACTTGGCAAGATGTGTTGACTCCGGAGGATGCTGAAACATTAGCAACTTTAATTGGAGAAGAAAACGTTTCTTCTATTCCTTCACCGGAAGGATATACAGAGTGGACAAAAGATGCCGTTTCCACTGCAGAAAAGATTCGCTTTGTTTCCCCCATGTTAGAGACGATTGAGGATGATATTTTCGCTTATTATGAAGCGTTGACTGGTGTCGATTTTGTCTGTATTGATGATATGGATACGATCATCATGCAAAAGGCGATTACAGTTGCAGGCTCTGAGAAAAATCTTATTATCGAAATGAGCTTGGATGATGTTAATTTCATCATCGATTTCTATTTTGCAAAGTAATGAAAGAAGTTTAGAAAAGACGGTTTGAGTTGATCAAACCGTTTTTTCTTTGCATAAAAAAAGCCTAATCCCCGAAGGGACTAGGCTGAAAAGAACGATAGGTTTAGTACTTGTAACCTTCAGCTCTGATCTGAGCCTGGGCGGCAGCAAGTCTGGCGCCAGGGACACGGAACGGAGAGCAGGAGACATAGTCGATACCAGCTTCATGGAAGATGGCGATGGACTCCGGATCACCACCGGCTTCGCCGCAGATACCGCAATGGAGCTTCGGATTGGCTTCCTTACCTTCCTTGACGGACATGGCGATGAGTCTCTTAATTGCATCGGCATCGATGGTCTTGAACGGATCGAAGTCGATGAGGTTGTTATTTAAGTATTCGTTGATGAAGGCAGAGTAGTCGTTTCTAGAGAAACCATAAGTGAACTGAGTGAGGTCGTTTGTACCATAGGAGAAGTAGGCAGCATGCTTACCTAAATCGCCACCGGTTAAAGCGGCTCTCGGAGTTTCAATCATAGTACCAACAATGTACTTGAGCTTTCTTCCGGACTTAGCGATGATTTCATCAGCGACTTCAGTGACAAGGTTCTTGACGAAGACGAATTCTTTTTCGGCAACAATCTGAGGAACCATGATAGAAGCAGTGATCTTGACATCCTTGCCCTTTTCCTTGGAAAGATCTTCTTCCGCTCTTAAAGCAGCGTTGATGACGGCTCTAGCCTGCATCTTACCGATTTCAGGATAGACAACGTCTAAACGGCAGCCACGGAGACCCATCATCGGGTTAGTCATATGGAGCTGATTGATTCTGTCTTTGACAGTTTCGACACTCTTGCCAGATTCCTGAGCTAAAGCAACGATGTCTTCTTCCTTGATCGGGAGATATTCATCGAGCGGCGGGTCGAGTAATCTGACATTGAGGTTGACACCGCCTAATGCCATATACATCTTGTAGAAGTCTTCTTCCTGGAACTTTTCAAGCTGATCAAGATATTTAATTCTTTCTTCAGTGGTGTCAGCAAGAATCATCTGCTGCATGATGAAGAGTCTATCTTTACCACGGAACATATGCTCAGTTCTGCAAAGACCGATACCCTTGGCACCGAATCTAACAGCGTTGAGAGCTTCTTCCGGAGTGTCAGCGTTGGCATAGACCTTGATGTGAGCGGCCTTGTCTGCCCACTTGAGAACCTTGACGAAATTAGCGTTATCGCCGCCTTCCTTGGTTTCAACAACACCATCATAGATTTCACCGGTGGAACCGTTGATGGAGAGCATATCGCCTTCCTTATAAACGTGGCCACCTAATTCCATGGTCTTGGCTTCTTCGTTGACCTTGATTTCGGAGCAACCAGTGATACAGGTCTTACCGATCTGTCTGGCGACAACAGCAGCGTGAGAAGTCATACCACCGCGCATGGTGAGAACACCCTGAGCAGCGACCATACCACCTAAATCTTCCGGAGAAGTTTCGGCTCTGACTAAGATGAGCTGAGCCTTCTTGTCCTTGGCGGTGATCTTCATAGCTTCATCAGCAGTGAAGACGATGTGACCGACAGCGGCACCCGGGCCAGCGGCATTACCATGACCGATGACGACAGCCTTCTTTAAAGCGGCTTCGACAAAGGTAGGATGTAATAACTGATCGAGGGAACGAGGATCGACTCTTAAGCAAGCTTCCTTTTCATCGATGAGACCTTCCTTAACCATATCGGTAGCGATCTGGAGGCCGGCGACACCGGTTCTCTTACCATTACGGGTCTGGAGGAAGTAGAGCTTACCATCTTCGACGGTGAACTCGAAGTCCTGCATATCCTTGTAATGCTTTTCGAGCTTCTTAGCGGAAGTGACAAGCTGCTCATAGATAGCAGGCTGCTGTTCCTTAAGAGCATCGATGTGTAAAGGAGTACGGATACCAGCGACGACGTCTTCACCCTGAGCTTCGATGAGGTATTCAGCGAAGATCTGGTTCTTACCGTCAGTAGGCTGACGAGTGAAGCCGACACCAGTACCGGAGTTCTGGTTCATGTTACCAAAGGCCATCATTTGGACGTTGACGGCAGTACCCCAAGAATAGGGGATGTTGTTCATCTTTCTGTAGAGATTTGCTCTTTCGTTATCCCAAGAACGGAAGATGGACTGAACAGCAGTCATCAACTGTTCCTTCGGATCGGCAGGGAATTCTTCACCGAAAGTGGTCTTGTAATAATCTTTGTATTTCTTGATGAGAACTTTGAGGTCTTCGACATCGACATCAAAGTCGTTCTTGATGCCCTTAGTCTCTTTGATTTCATCGAGCATAGCATCCATGGCATCTCTAGGATGACCCTTGGCGATGTTGGTGAACATCAAAATGAAACGTCTGTAGCAGTCATAAGCGAATCTCGGCTTGCCGGACTGTTCTGCTAAAGCTTCAACAGTTTCATCATTGAGACCGAGGTTGAGAATTGTATCCATCATACCAGGCATAGAAACTCTGGCACCGGAACGGACAGAGACGAGCAACGGCTTGGGGCCTTTGCCGAAAGTCTTTCCAGATCTCTTTTCGAGTTCATGGATACCCTTTTCGATCTGCTCGACTAATTTTTCAGGGATCTTTCTTCCGGAATCATAGTAGAGAGTACAAGCTTCGGTTGTGATGGTGAAACCATCCGGGATTGTGATACCGACATGAGCCATTTCAGCTAAGCCGGCACCTTTGCCACCGAGAAGCGGCTTACCTAAGCCATAAGCTTCACCGAAAGCATAGACGTACTGACCACGGACATATTTGCCCTTGGTGCTCTTGCAAGAAGTTTTCTTTGCGCAAGTTGTTTTCTTTTCGGACATTTTTTTCCTCCTAGTAAATAAGGTTTTTACCTTTGCATATTCTAGCATAATATAAATTATAAAAGAATATGAAACATCTATAATTTGAATTATTTTTTCAGTATGTGATAGAAAAACAATAAAAAGGACAATTTTAAAACCTGGTTTTTGTGCACTTTCTTATTTCTGTGTTGCATTTAAGAATTATTTTTAATAAAATATTCCTGACAAAAACATATATTCTGTTAATACAACAATTATTAGTTGTCATAAAAAACAGAACAAAAAAGGAAAAAGAGAAAGTACATGAATAAGAAAAAGTATGAATTCGCAAACGAACTTTTTGCGCAAATGAAAACAACTCCTTTTTCAAAAATTTCTATCTCCGATATCTGCAACAATCTTCATTGCTCTAGACAAAGCTTTTATTATTATTTCAAGACATTAGATGATTGTTTAATTTATTTTGTGCAAGAAAGTTTTAAGAGTGAAATCAAAGAAAATTATTTAATTTCTGACCTTTTTAATTACTTTGAAAAAAATGATGCTTTTGTCCGTCTTTGCGGTCAAGATCAAAAGTCTAACGATCTCTTTTGGAAGGGTCTTCTTGAATATACCAAAAAGATGATGGACATCATCTTCAGCAAAAATTTGGATGACTATTTAGAACTTTATATCGAACAGAGAGATGCAATCACTAATTTTTACGCAGCAGGTCTTTTGGTAGAAGTTCGTAATTATACTTTTAATAATCACGCCCCTTCAAAAGAAAAGTGCATCAGTTATTGTAAATCTATCATCGGAAATGGTGATGATAACAGAAATATGATGCGTCGCTTTCTTCATTAATCGCTATAATAATAAATAGATAAGGCCAAATTTATGTTGGCCTTATTTTTATGAAAGGAAAGAATCTATATGAATAAAGATTATTCATTTAACTTCTGTTGTCCCACGGAGATATATTTCCGTCCAAATGGTGTTTCTTCTATCGGAAAAATTTTGAAAGATGATTATAACTTTCATAAGGTTTTTTTGATTTACGGGGGAGAATCCATTCGTAAAAATGGAACGTATGAGAAGGTAATCACTTCATTAAACGAAAACGACATTGCCTTTTTAGAGTATGGTGGAATTCAGGCGAATCCAGACGTTGAAGACATCAATAAAATCATTACAACTTGTAAAACATTCCATCCGGAAATTATTCTTGCTGTTGGAGGTGGCTCTGTTTTAGATACAGCAAAATGCGTGGCTCACGGATATTATTATGCAGGAAACCCGCTTGATTTTGCCAAAGGCGTTGTGGAACCATTGCACGCTTTGCCGGTAGCCACGATTCTCACTCTCGCTGCTTCTGGATCAGAAATGTCAGATTCTTGTGTAGTTTCTGATCGAAAGCATCACTTCAAAGGCGGCTTTAATTGTAAAAGCAATTATCCGTTGTTCTCTTTGATGGATCCGATGTTAACTTTTACTGTTCCACAATATCAAGTAGGTATTGGCCTTGTCGATATGTTCTCTCATTCATTCGAGCGTTATTTCTCTCCTTCCCATGAGTTTGAACCATCCGATGAACTTGCTCTTGGTGTCATGAAAGCAATTGTTGACATCAGCAAAGCGGCCATCGAAGAGCCAGAAGATTTAGAAGTGAAAAGAGCGATGATGATCTGCGGATCTTTGGCGCACAACGGCATTACGAGTTATGGAAAAAAGAAGCGTTTTGTTGTTCACGCTGCGGAACATTATCTCAGCGGTGTCTATCCTTCTCTTGCGCACGGCCAAGGGATTGCTTTGCTTATAGTTGACTTTTTGCGTCGTAATGAAGACACTTTATCTCAAAAGATTTCTCGCTTTGGTGAAGCGGTGTTTTCTTTAGAAAAAGGATGCTCTACTAAAGATGCAATCGATGCTTTTGAAGGATATATTTATTCACTTCCGATTTATCACACATTTAGTGAGTTGCCTTTTGTTATCAAGGAAGAAGATGTTAAGAAAGCACAAAGAAAACTTTTGCTGAGCAAAAAATGACATCAAATTATCTCTGATACGTTATAATATGTCTATTACATGTGTGCGTATTCAATCATAAGGAGGCTTATTGTATGGAACAAAAACCACAAAAAAGCAAAGAATGCCCAAGAAGTTCGATTTTAGATTTTAATTTATCTTGGGTTTTAATGCTGGTATATTTAGGATATCTTCTCGGTATCTGGTTTGCCCAACAGGCGACAGTTTCTTATATTCCTAGCTCTTATTCTAACACTGCGTATTTCCTCATTTCTGCTTTGTGCGGTATTGTCTTAACCTTTGTCCTTTACAACTTAGGTAAGATATTGTTTGCTAAGATTTCTGGTTATCAATTGATTTATATGAATTTCTTAGGCTTCAACTTTGAAAGAAATGCAAATGGCGGAATGTCTTTCCGTTATGACATCATGTCTTTCTTTGATGTCGGTATGCAATTTTCTCCTAAGGATGATGATGTCAACAAGAATCCGAAGAAGATTTTTTGGGGTGGCTTCATCATGGAATTGCTTATCATCGCCGCTGCCTTATTGATATTTTTCCTTAACTTAGACTCTGGTAGAACAACTCGTTCTGCAATCGGTTGGACTTTCTTATTCAGTATGTCTTATGGATTCCTCACTCCTCTTTATGAAATTCTTCCGTTCCGTCAGGATAATCCGACGGATATGTTCAATCTTCTCTCTGTTGCCACAAAAGAAGATATGATTGCTTACAATATTGTTCAAATCAATAAAAAGAGAGAACTTACCGGTGAAAATTTCTTAACCTATGAATTTGAAAACTATGAATCCTTCTACAAAGCGAGAGTCTTATACCCGAATTATTTAGAGCATCTTTATGCTTCGCGTTTAGAAAAAGCCTTCAATGTCTTAGAAAACATGAAATATTACAATAAGTTCTACAATGACAACGATCGCTATATTCCTTTCCAAGAGACAATTTATTTACGTTATGTTGTCGATGATGAAAACGGAGCGGACCAAGTATATCTTTCGATGAAGAAAGATGATAAGAGATTGGTCACTTCTCCTTCTAATCTTGCTGATTTTAGAACAGCGCTCTTAGTTGCTGGTTTCATTTCTCAAGATAAAGAAAGAGTCTTAGATGTCTGCAAAGATTTCGATGAATTAATTCAGAGCTTCGGGGAACAACCTTCTACCAGAGTTGTAAAAGAAAAAGAACTTTTTAACTCTGGATATCGTAAGATTATGAAAGCAAAGCCGAGCTTAGAATTACCGGAACGTTAAATCAAATAGCACTTCATAAAATGAGGTGTACCCCATTCTTGGATTATCCAGAATTTGGAGTACACCTCAAAGGAGTGCTTTTTTTGTGATTTTAAAACAAAAAATGAATATTTATATTTTTTTCTTACTTTGATATAATAATTTCACTGGGGATGTTCCGGTTTCGACAGGCGGGAACGACTTTTAAGGGCAGTGGTTTGGTCTCCTTATCGACCGACACAATTACAAGTGCCAAAAAACCTGTTATGTTCCGTGCTCCGGCCATGATGGCCTGCGCTGCCTAATTTAATTAGGTTCAGCATTTTTCTCAGATCTTAGTATCTGACGCACGACCCTCATATCATCTCGCTGTTTCATGATATGGGGAGTTTAGAGACAGACTCATGTTGTAAGCTTCCTTTCCTTACGCATGCGACATCAGGAAGGATCGGATGAGAGTGGTTTGCTATTGTGCCACCTTGTCTTAATATCAAACAATAGATAAACTGTAGTCCTTATTAGAGATTCCTGTTTGGACGCGGGTTCGACTCCCGTCATCTCCACCAAATTGAAAGCATAGGTTTGATACAGTAAAAATAGCTGGTCAAACCTTTTTTGAACCAAAATTAGCTGATTTTAAGATATATTTAGCACAAATTGAGCAATAAGCATCGATTTTATTATGATGTTTGATGAGTGTTTAATATTATGACTTTTCACAAAAAACTTTTTGTCATTTTAATATTGTTTTGTAATCTAATTTGATGTTTTTTAATATCAATCATTAAAATATAATTTATTGCCAAATGACAAATCAATTGGGAAAATTTTTTGACTAATCATTCCTTTTCTATGACAATATTAATGATCATCTCTTGTTGTAGAAAGGATGTATTATGTCAAAGCAAAAAAAAACATATGATGGTCGCCTTGATTTACACAAATATATCAATCAGGGTAAAACCGCAAAAGAAATTGCTCAAATATTAGGTAAAGATCTCAGTTCTATTTATAAAGAAATAGCTCGCAATTCAATACACAAATATTCGGGAAAAACTTGTGGCAGCTGTGAGCGAATTCGAGTTGAGGGTAAGTGTTCTATGTTCAATATCGTAAACTATGAATGTACTAATTACTTTGAACCAAAATGTGATAAGTGAAATCGATTTCCTTTTTGGTGCACAATTGCGATAGAAAGAAATATTGTCTAAACACAAGATTTATTTCGATGCACAAAAGGCTAGGATTAAGGCTAGTAAGTTACGCCAAAATTCCAGTAAGAAAATTAAACTTAGTGATGAGATAATTAAGCAACTTGATGAAATAATATCACCACTGTTAATGGAACAGAAGCTTGGACTTCACCATATTTATGTCGCTTGTAATTTGAAGAGATATTGCTCAGAAAGAACAATCCATAGATACATTTAAACGGAAAATTTACAGCGAAATGTTCTGATCTTCCAAGATTTATGATATTTTCCTCATAAGAGAAAGAAAGTTGAAAATTCTAGAAAAAGAGCTCAAAACAAAGAAAAAATTGGTGAAAACTGTCAAGATTTTCTTGATTATATCTAAAATAATCATCAAAAAAATCGTTTTTCAATTAGATTCGGTAATAGGAAAAAGAAAAGACAAATTTGCTATTCTCACAATTACGGATCCAGAAATTAATTTCCAATTTGGCTTTGTTATTGAGAAAGGTTGTAGTGAAATAGTTTTAGATGTTTTCTATACTTTACAACATTTAATTGGTAATTCGTTTTTAGATATTTTCCAAGTGTTTCTTTGTGACAACGGAAGTGAATTTGAACGAATGTATTCTTTAGAAAAAAGCTTTGTTGAAGATGATTACAAAGTCTTTTTGCACTAGATCTTATAAGTCCAGTGATAAAGCAGAATGCGAAAATAATCATTCATTAATCAGAAGAATCTTCAAAAAAAGGAAATCCTTAAATAACATAAAAACAAGAAGATTTAGATTTAATGTTTTCACACATAAACAGCTACATAAGAAGCGTTTTGTTAGACCAAACGCCATATATGTTAGCGCTAAAAAAATATGGAAAGGGTTTTTTGAAAATAATCAATTATAATTACATCCCTACTACTGATGTAATTCTTTCAGAAAATCTATTCCATAAATAGTAAACAAATACAACGAGAGATGATAAACTCGGATATTTTAGATCGATATTGTTGTGGATAAAGACACAAACAATTGGTCACCTTTTGTTGAGCTTATATTTCAGTATAAACAGCTTGTTTTTCATATCAAAATTTTTCTTGGACGAAAATGAAAATTCAATGACAATTGGATTGCAATAAAAAATCGATTGTTCCGGTCAATTTTTATCGATATATCGCGTTATTTTAACGAATTTATGCAAAACTTAAATCTTGCAAAAAATATTTTTGCAATAACTTTTTCATATGACGTGGGCCAACAAATTAGGAAAAAAGAGTCATGTTGAGCAAATGAGACTATAATAAATGTAACGACACCAATCTGCCGCTAAAAGAAGGAAAAATAAATGAAAATTAAAAAAATTTGTCTTTTATCTATTGGTGCATCATTTCTCTTAACTTTTGCTGGAAATTTTAATGTAGGATTTTTGAACTCTTCTCAGACGAATGATAAACTTCAAGGAACTGAAAAAGCTGCTAATAAGAATTTATACTACGAAGATGAAACAAAAAAAGATGATGATTTTGATTACCAATTAGGTGTCCCTGACGATGTGTATATTTCAAATCCTGGCGATGAATTTGAAAGTAAAGACATCTTTGAAAGCGTTAATGCAGAATATAAGACAATAGACGAAAATGGAACTATAAGTGTCGTTAATTATAACCCATCACCAATTCAAACATTAGACACGGATCCAAATGAAGATAATGACTCGTTCGATAAAGCATCTGCTGTTTATCTAGTTGGTCAAGACGAAGGTCACTATGGAAATTGGGTTCAGTGGGGAGCAACCATAAACAAAAAAACAAGCGGATGGTGGCTCTGGGAAAAGAAATATGTGGATAAAGACTTCTACTCTTTTGACGTTACTGTTTCTGGCACATTAAATGTTAAACTTTTGAACATTCCTTCTGGATGTGACTATGATATGCGCTTGTATAAACATACGAACTCTAAAGATAACACTCTATCAAGCCTTAACTTTGATAACTACTTAACAATATCACAAAAAAGTGGCAACTCTGATGAGGAAATAAATTATTCGGTAACTCCCGGAACTTACTATATTGCAGTGTACTCATATCAAGATAAAACATGGAGTGATGAATCATATTTAATTCAATTCCAGCAAACTGAAACTAATACATCTAGCGCCACCAAAAATTATAATATTACTACGGGTAGAAATAATGGCGATTTAGGTGCTATTTGGAGATCTGGATATAATCCTGTCGGAATTGAGCCGACTTCATTAAGTGTTGATAATGCAAAATATCGTTTTGATTGTTACAAAAATTATCCATACATAACGCATCTATATGATAAGTACAATGGCCAAGATAAAGATATAGAGTATGCTAGAATTTATATTTGGGATGTTAATGTTAGAGCAGCCATATATGCTGTTGCTCAAGAGTTACTAAATCAAATCGACGCAAAACTTAATGACAAATTAGACGAAACTAATAAAGTAAATATGTCAATAAACGGCGTATCTATTGTTGTTAGCTTTGGCTCAATAGCGTTAAGTATTACAAATTTGGCTAATATCGCTGTTAGCATTACTGGCCCATTAGGATTAGCTGTTAGTATTACATCAACAGTGATTGCCGTTGTTGGACAATTCTTCAGTGCTTATTTTAATTCTGCTTATACATCAAAATTAAGAGATTTTAGAGATTTCTTAATTAATTTAAAAGCCGCAATGGAAGTAAGTAGATATAGCACAAATAAAGAAGTTGTTATGATGCGATTCAGATATCGTTTTGGAAGTGAGTTTGATTGGGGAACCAAATATTATATAGACTTTCATCCGGTCTATAGGATTACCGATACAAATCTTTATAATTCAAATTATATCACTTATATTTCGGACGAATCTCCTATTAATGGGACAGTGTACGGGTTTAAAAACGCTTCTCAAATCAGCTCATATTTGAGGTAACTTTATGAAATTCCACAATGTTTATGGTTTTGGTGCGATAGTATCTTTATCGTGCATATTATGTTATGGAGCATTAGCATTTCTTATCCTTTCCATTCTTGGGTTTGGGTATGGAATGTGGATATGGGCACCAATTTCTTTAGTAATTAGCTTATTTTTCATTTCAATATTTTTCTATATTCTCATCAAAATTAGCAATGCCTTTAAACCTTTTAAGGTAAAAGATGGTGAAATTGTTGAAATTAAGTTAACTAAAATAAATTTAAAGGGTTGGATGTTCACATACAATGTCACTTTTGAAGGTATCCACGAAGACAAAAATATTAAAGGCTTACTTCTTGCTTCATGGACAAATGCTAAATTGGACTCAAATCAAATTGTTAAAGCTTATAAGATTAATGATAAATATTTAATGATTAAGTAGAATTAATAGAATGATATACTTGAGGATCTTTAAGGTCCTCTTTTCTTTTACCTTACCACCCCAGTATTGCTTTAAAAATAAGGCTGGGTACCGCACAAGGGAGCTCTCGAAAAATACGGGCCAAATACAGTTAGATCAACGTTTCAAACTTATGTAGCTAGTCTTAAAGAGTCAGGGAAATTTGATAAAAATGCACAACTTGAAGCGCTTAATAAAGCTAAAACATGTATCTTATCTAATTTATCTGGTGGTTTAAAAAAATTTATTACATCTACACACGGTAATTTAGATACATATATTGAAACTCAAATTGCATCTAAAATTGATGAATTAAAGAACCAATAATTATAATGAGCCCACGAAAGTCTAGCGATAGATTAGTAGTGGTCTTTTTTCATGTTCATAAAAATTTTTTATTGAATAGTAATAAATAGTTTCTTTAAAAAATATTTTTAGATAAAAATCAATTTTTTTACATATTTATATATGAGGGAGCTTTTCTTCTCATCTAGTAATGGAGGTAAAAAAATGAAACTAGAAATTAATCTTGAAGACACTATGGAACTTATAAAATAAAGAAGAGAATCTATGAGGGTGTTGTTACAATTGAAGATGTAGAATTTGTAAAAGAGAAAATTAAAACAGATGACTCAGCATTTATAAAATATATTCTTGGTATTGTTCTTTCTGCCTACCGAGATTTTGAAGAATGATTACAAATAATATCTGGCAAGAAAACTGCAAAGGGAATGGTAAAAGAAGTATTTGCTGTAAAACTGGGTAGGATAACTAAAAGTGATATTATGGAGATGAGCTCTAATCTTAGCCGTTCTGCCGTTGAGAAGGCATTGAGAGAACTTGTAGCAGCAAAACATATTGTTAAATATGGTAGAGGTCTTGCAACATTTTATACTGCGCATCAATAGTGTTAAACGAAATCTTGTAATGGTATTGAAACGTTCTGTATTTAATTGTGCAAATTAGAGCTTATAAGGCTAAAATGTAAAATTTATCATTGAAATACATTCACGACGTTAAGCTGGTCGATTTGGATAGTCCTAAAAATTAGTAAAAAACGGTGTGATATTTTTGAAATACAAATAGGGTGACATAGTTTATTGCAAAGGCGACTAGATGGATGTTGAACACTTTTCTATCGGTTAGGATTTGAGGTGCTTTTTCGACTGTTATTCGTTGTCAACTACTTTCATTTTAGAGAGTTTAAAAAGCAAAGAACCTAAAGTGTATTTTTGAATAGATAAATACTCTTCTTTTAAAATTGGTTTTTGGTAACTGAGGATTTCCATATTTCCGCTGATACCGTTTACAAATAGACCGGTAGAGGAAAAACCATTTTTCAAATAGAACTTCTTTCTTGCGATTCTTTGTTCTTTATTTTCGGCTTGCTCATCGAGACGTTCGATCAACAAGAGTATTTTTTTATCTTGATAATAATTGCATATTTCATGTAGCAAGAAACTACCGGTTCCTTTGCTTCGTAAGGCAGCATTCACTGCCAAGTAGTCGACTAAAACAAGATCTTTATAGGGAAATGCAACGGCAAATCCAAATACCTGATTGTTGTCAGAAGCGGTGAAAATTTCGGGTTTTGAAGAAGATTTTATTAAGAAAAACGGTTTTCTTTCTGCTTTTGGAAAAGCTTCAAAGTAAATCTTTTTGACTTGTTTCCACTGTGATTTTTGTATTGGTGTAAAGACCATAGTTTCCCTCCTTTTTTATTGTCTTATCCTTATATTATATAACGAACTTTAATATATCTGGTAATTGCCAAGATCGAGACAAAAAAGAAGATGTCGAAGTGTCAATAAAAGAACAGCGATTATTGGATGGCGTTTTGCATTTGTTTTGTTGGTATAAAATGTGTAAGTTATCTTTTTACAAGAGTTATCTTTTTTGATACAATGGCATAGTATTTTTTTATACACATATTAGAGATAGAAATATGAAAGGAGAAAACAAATGAAGAAAACATTACTTCAAACGCTTTATATGTTGGGATTGTGCTCGACATTAGTCGCTTGCGGAAATCCGGGAACCTCCAGTGTTACCCCTACAGATACCGAAAAGCCGATTGAGACAGTCAAACCTAGCGATACAGAAAAACCATCTGAAACGACTCCGGAAATCGTGGATGAGCTTCCTTCTTTAAGAGAGGTTATGACCAATATCGCCAACTTAAGAAATTACACTTATACGATGGAAGATCAAATTTTAGATGTCACGACGACCATGTATTTTGCTGAAAACTATTATTATTATCAGCCGAGTCAAGAAAAGCATGGCGGAAAGCCGTATGGTTATGCTCAATCAAAAGAAAACCAGGTTTTCAATTATGTGATTGAAAATGAAGAAGTGGTTCCTGGAGAAGTCTGCCGCAACAAAGATGGAAAAATCATCACAGATCTTTGGAATCAGCAAATCATCTCTTTCTATGACTTTAAATTAGATGGCTTTAGCGCTGAAAAAACAGAGGATAATAAATATCAGATTACCGATCCGAGCAACAAGCTTCTCTTTGCTCTTATGGCTGGCTATGGCGATGGTGTCACTACCCAGTATATTGACGTCACTGTCGAAGTGACCGGAGAAGAATCTTTTGTTGCTACTGTTCATTTTGCACCGGAAGGTAGCAGCGCCTATACTGGTGACGTCATCTGTACACTTCACGATATTGACAGCACCCGTTTAGATCCGATCTATAATTATTTAGAAGCGGGATTGGGTCCGAAAGAAGAAAATCCCAGTGAAGATTTATATGCGGTGTTAAATGCGGTTAAGTCTGCGAAGAAGTACAAAGTAGAAGTCACTACGGACACGACACATTATGTCGATATCTTTAACGATGAATACTATTATTCTGATAACAA
This sequence comes from uncultured Mollicutes bacterium, assembly GCA_900539865.1. Classification (GTDB taxonomy): domain Bacteria; phylum Bacillota_I; class Bacilli_A; order RFN20; family CAG-288; genus Enterosoma. The sequence continues at coordinate 66,405 of UQDS01000005.1, forward strand.
AAAGGATGCTTCTAAGTCTAAAGGCTATGTGAAATTACAGGATAAAGTTTATAACTTTAAAATGACAGGAGAAACTGTAAGCTTAGGAGAAGAGGTCAATTATATGGGATCTACCTCTCGCGATATTTGGACCTTAAATCTCTTTAAGAATTTCTCTTTGCTCAACTTATCTAACGCAAGCTTTGAAGCTTTAGAAACGGGTGAAATCAAATTGGCAACAGACGTTTCTTCTTTGACTACTTTCTACAACATGGCTCACTCTTCTGCCTTCTTCGGTTCTGTGGATCCGAAGACAGATTATGCGCTCTTTACCAATGTCACAGAGACTGGCTTTGACTTCCTTTTCCACAAGGAAAACGAAATGGATTACAAGGTCTCTGTTTCGGAAATCGGTACAGCAAAAAATCAAAAGATTGAAGATTTTATCGCTTCCGTCGCCGATTTTGATGAAAACGATACTACCGCTTTGAAAGACAAATTAAATTTGTTAAAGACAAGCAAGAACTATACTGTGGAAGTGAAAGAAACCTTTGGTGCTTTTACTCCCAATTTAGACATTGGAAATAGTGTCATTCAGTTTACAGAGAATGAGTATTATCTCAATAATAGTGACAAGGCTGACAAATCTATCGGTTATCATATTGTCGATGGAAAGGTCACATCTTATCTCTTGAAAAACGGTCAGAAAGAAGATGTTGAAACTTTGGAACAAACAGATCTTTATGCCGTTATTTCTTCCTTTGCTCAGTATGATGAATCTTTGTTGCAGGCAAAGAAGAACATGGACCTTACTTATAGTGTCACCAGTGTTGAGACCATCAATCAAATAGGAGAGATGGTAGGATTCCCGAAAGACACTTTAGCGAATACGGTTAAATCTTTCAAAGTCACTTTGAGCGACAATGATCTTGTCTTTGTCGGCGACGGTGGTATGAATGGTAAAGTCACAATCACCGTTAACAAAATCGGAAGTACTGTTATTGCCTAAGATATGAAAAAGTGTGTGGAATTTCCACACACTTTTTATTTGCGTTTTTAATTTCTTTATAAGTTGTTTCTAGAAATAAATGCTTTTTATTTAAGAAATAATAATAAAATTAAATCTTATATTACTCGTGCAATTCAATCGGGAGACCATCGGGATCTGAGAAAAATGTCATTCTCTTATTGGTGTATCCATCCCATCTGATTTCTTCACATTCAATTCCTAAATCCTTCAGTTCTTTTACTGCAGTTAGGATATCTTCTACATGAAATGCTAAGTGTCTTAGGCCACAGGCTTCTGGATGAGTGACTCGCTTTGGCGGGTTTTCTTTTGCAAAAATTTCCAGTTCAACTATGTTTTCACCTTCGCCGATTTGTAAATCTAATTTCCAATCTTTTTGTGCTTCACGATAATTTTCACGAATCACTTTAAAACCGAGTTTTTCAACATAAAAAGATCTTGCTTTATGTATGTCTGAAACGATGATTGCAATATGATGTATACTTGTTAATTTCATTTTTATCCTTTCTTAATATTTATTTAACGATAGAAAAGAGAAGTGTTTTCTTTTGTTATATCACATGTTTTGCTAATCTAAAACAGGAATGTTTCACACGTGTCTTTTATAGAATAATAAGGGTGGTACAATAAATTTAAGAAGGAAGGAGAAAAAGCATGAAAACAGTTCGCGTAGGAGTTATTGGTTTTGGTAACATGGGGAAATGTATTGTCGAGGGATTGTTACGCTAAGGCAAAATTGCCGCTAAAAATATTTTTGTTTATCGTCGAAATCAAGAAAAGTTATTTTCTGATTGCAAAGCGCTAGGAGTGAATCCGTGCAAAGAGGCAAAAGAAGTGGTGAAACAAGCGGATTTGATTGTCTTAGCAGTCAACCCCGGCCAGATGGAAACGGTTTTAAAAGAGATAGAGTCAGAAGCAAAGGGAAAGACTTTCGTTTCGATTATGGCCTCAAAAGTTCTACTTGATTTTGATCAGTATCTTTCTCATCCCAAAGACTTCCATGTTGTCATCAGCATTCCGAATACACCGATCAAAGTGGGAGAAGGAATCTTAATCACGTCAAAGAAACATCGTTTAAATAAACGGGAATATGAGATGTTTAAAGATACCTTTTCTAAGATTGCGCTGATTCAAGAAGTAGAGGAAGAGATGTTGAGCGTTTATGAAACAATCGCAGGTTGTTCTCCTGCTTTTGTGTTTATGATGATGCAGGCGATGAGTGATAGTGCGACCGCTTATGGTATACCAAGAGATGAAAACTATCCTTTGATTGCTAAAATGGTCTTAGGAAGTGCAAAATTGATGCTAGAGACTAGAAAACACCCTTGTGTTTTAAAAGAGGAGGTCGCATCTCCTAAAGGAACAACGATAAAAGGAATCATCGCATTGGAAAAGAAGGGATTCAACGGATCTATTCAAGATGCGTATGAAGCGATTTTTCAAAAAAAATAAATACAAAGTTTATTGCATAAAGGATTGCTGAGATCAGCAATCTTTTTTTGTTGATTTAACATTGTTGACATGTCAATTTTTTCTATTGTGTTTAACATTTCTTGAAAATAGTTATGAAAGCATAAAAAAAGATAAGAAAAAAATGGCAAATTGTAACATTTTGAGCAATTTTTTTGACAGCGGTCTTCTCAAATATTAAACTTATTTAAGTTTAATATTAAAGAGGTGTGTATATGAAAAAAAGAAAAGGCTTTACACTAGTAGAATTGCTGGTTGTAATTGCAATATTAGCAGTTTTAGCCTCTGTTTCTGTCATCGGTTATTTAGGATTTACAGAAAAGGCGAGACGTTCTAATGATGAGCAATTAGTAGCGAATATCAACAGCGTCTTGATGGCGGATGAGGTTTTTACCAATTCTCCTGTCGCTGCAATTGATATTGTGGAGAACTTGGAACAAAAAGGATTTAAATTAGAAACACAGTCGAAAGATGTTGACTTGTTTTACAACACCGATAAAGGAAGAGTTGAATTGGCTTCTATCGATAAAGAAGGAAACTATCAAACTATTTATCCCGAGGTGAAAAAAATCTACTGCAGTCAAAGCAAAAATCAATGGAGTAGAGGAAAACAAAGTTTTGTCTACTACAAACTCCTTAGAAAATTTTGTTCCTGGATATGTCTTAGTCGGTCAAAAATCTCAGACTGGAATTTCTACTTTGATCAGCGATATCCGCAATGCAGAGTCTACGCTTGATCAAGCAAATGCTTTAGCAGAGTTGAAAGAAAAAAATCGACCGGTAGGTGAAGTTGTCGATTCTTATGTTGGCAATGCTGCCTTCATCGGCAAGAACAATCAGTTCATCAAAGGTACTACCTTAAGCGGAAAGACTTATCTTACCTTTAGCAAATATGCAACGGAACTTACAGTTTATGTATTAGACGATATATTAGGCGACGTTTCTAGCATCAACATCATCGACATTCCTCGCAAGGTAAGTATCGATGCTACTGCAGAAGATAAACTTTACAATTTGATCCGTTACGGAAACGGAAGCGATGATGATGTCGTAGTTGTTGCGTCTACGGAATTTATCTCTTCTTTAAATAATGCCCCCTTAAAAGAAGAGATCACTTCTCAAGCGGATAGAGAAGAAAAACTTTCCAAAGTAAATGTCATTCAAAAAGATAGCACAGGAAAAACCATTGCCAACAAAGGTCAATTTGAATTCACAAAGACAATGCGTGTCAATGGCGCTGCTTACTTTGCAGTTAACGCTCAACCTAAAAATGACCAGAACAAATACAATTATTATGATGTTGTCTTAGCTGAACTTGTTTCGGATAAAGGCGCAAGAAAGAATGTCTCTTTCAAATTGATTAACGAAACCTATCGTTTACCTATTACAAAAACAGAAGAAGAATTTAAGAACCAAGATGGAACTTATACTCTTGAGATTACCTATCAGGAAAAAGCGGATGCCAAAGCACGTGTCAGCGATGAAAAAGGAAATGAAAACTACGGTTTTAAAACTATAAATGAAGCGTTGCTTTATACCGCATCTTCTAGCGCAAAAGAAACAATTCGCGTAATTGCTGACGATAGAATTAGCGAAAAAGTTACAGTTGGTGCTGCAGATACTCTCATCGTTGAGAAAAAAATCGATGATGATGGTAAATTATTTACGAAAAAAAGCGCTTTCAAAGGAAAAGTTTTTAGAACTTTAAACCTTGCAAACAGCGTTACAAACAAAGGTAAAATCATTGTTTCCGGCGGTCAAAATTATGCAACCGGCGGTAACTTCTCTGGAGAGATTGCCGGAGATTATGCTGTGTTAAATCTCGAACAGGGAGGCTCTATTCAAAACACTGAAAATGCCGTTTTGGAAGCTTGGGGAATAATCAATTCTAAGGACCCGAATGCAGGTACACAAATCGTGATGAATGATAGCAGTGTGCTCAATGCAAGAGCGGTCGCAAATTTCCAAGGTGGTTCTCTTAGTTCGACAAGTAACAACAATAACATCTTCCCCTTTATCGACTATGCTGTGGATGGAATTACTGGTAATTATTCATTTACAGGATTAAGCAAACTCAATTTGAATTTTGGTGTCTTTGTTAAAGTTTTGTTCGATATCCAAATAGAATCCCTCTTCCCAATCATTTCCCATGATGATAACTCCTTATTTAAGATGAGTGGCGGAACAATCAATCTTTCAATTGATAGCAAAAGAAAGATTAAAGTCGATTTATATGGGCGTTTAGCATTAAACAAACTTTATATTAATTTAGCAGGTTTTGGCGGCGTTGGCGTGGTAGATACTGATAAAATGGTCTTACCGATCAATGGCAATTTTGATATCAATATTCACGAAGGAGCTATCTTAGATATCAACGCAAAGCAAGGAATCAAACTGTTACCGGGTGCAAAAATGCACGTTCATGACGGCGGTAGATTGTATTTAAATAACTCAGCCCTCTATGTCTATGAGTGGTCTGAAGGTGCTCAAGCTGACCCCGGAAGTGATCCTCACGGCTTTTATAGCGGCTATTCTTTCAGCGATAAATATAACAACTCCAATTTCCCGTCTTCGGCTTCCTTTATCAACGAAGGCACACTACATACAGTTGGAACAAACCGTTTATCCGGTAAATTTGAAGGATCTGGTGAGTATTTTTTGAACGAAAATACGATCTTCAATGAAAAGATATCTGAGTTGAATTATCGTACGAAAAAACCGATTCAAACTTTCCTTACAAAGGATGGAACAACTAGCGTTCAGGGAACGATTCGATAGAAATATCATTTTGAAAAAAAGAAAAGGGCGGAAGCGTTGCTTCTGCCTTTTTTTGTCAGGTTCTAAAAAAAATCAATTTGAACAAATCTTGATTTATTGTTGAACTCATGTAAAAATGTACATGAAATTAATGGAGGAAATCGTTGATGAAAAAAACTAATATATTGGTTTTGTCTCTTTTGTGTATTGGCGCGTTAGTCGCCTGTGGTGGTACAGGTTCACAAACAGAAGCAACTTGTCCAAGTCTTCCTAGCGAAGAATGTCCGACTTGTCCGACTTGTCCGGAACCGGAAAAAACAGAATTTGCTATTTCTTTAAAGGAAGGATTCGGCTCTAAAGTCACTCTTCTTACTGAAAGTGGAAAACAGGGCTACAAAGCAGGAACAGAGGTTGCCTTCAAAGTGGAAGCTCTCTCTGCTCAATATGAAATCTCTTCTGTTGTTGTCGATGGTAAATCTCTTGCTCTTTCTGATGAATATACTTTTGTTATGCCGAATAAGGACGTGGAAATTTCTACCACCGCTATTGTTTTAGGCGATGATAGTGTTCTTACTCCTGCTGCTTTTACCGATGAAGCTTTTGCTGCTTTACCGGGTGATGTCGCATCCTTATATACTTATCTTTCTGAGCACAAGGCAGAAAATGGTTTGCTTTTAAGTGAAGCATCCTACAAGGAAACTTCATCCAGCCCGACTAGTTACACTAACTTCTATGATGTGAAGATCAAAGCTGGTATCAATGATGTCTTAAAGGTCGATGGTTTCTTTGCTGCTCCGAATGCTACCATCAAAAATTCTTATCATTTAGAGCGCGGTATGGTAGATGGCCGTTATTATGAAGTGGAGAATAATTCGAAAGTTAAAATTAAGAAAGTTTCGAATTTAGAAGATGTTCCTTCTAATGAAATCGGTTTGGCAGAAGCGCAGACGAATGTCTCTTTCTATGATGTTTTTGATCGTTTCAACGACGAGTATTTTGACAGTTATTATTTCAATTGGACAGATGCAACAGTTGAAAAGAAATTGAGTGAAGATAAAACGACAGTCACTTATCAGGTGGCGTTAGAAAAAGTATCTACTAGCTCCTATTCTGATGGTTATGTTGTTGGCTTTAGCTTAGTGATGGACGGAAACAGCTTTGTCACTGGTATCGATCTTAATTATAAGACTTACGCAAATAGTGAATATGTCGATGGTGTTTTAAAAGAAGATGCAGTAGTCAAAGAAGAAAGAACAGCCCTTTATACAGCGACGAGAGGATATAAACAAACATTACCTAAAGTTGATTTACGTAACTATGTTTCTTCTGATTACGATGTCTTCACCAAGAGTTATGTGGGCAGCAAGAGTTTCTATACCACAAATGGTGGCGAAACATATGTCGGCTCTACTCTTTCCTTTACTTTCAGAAACCGTGATGAAGCTTTGGTTACCCCGACCTTAGTCGGATGCAACGAAGGCGAAGAAGGAATTGTCGAGATCAGCACTTCTACTGCTAAAGTTTTACAAGAAGGTGTCTTCCACCTTAATTTCGACAACGGTTTAGGAGAAATCAAAACCATTGAATTCAAGGCAGTGAAACCTGCTCCGCAAAGCATGACGGTCTCTTTAGATAAAGAAAGTGTCTTTGTCGGTGACAGCGCAAAGCTTACGGTCAAGATTACACCGGAAGGTTGTGATGCTAAAGCATTGGTTGTCAAGAACGAAGGCTCTGTCGATTGCACTATTGTCGACAATGGCGATGGCACCTTTACCATCACAGGTACGGTTGTTGGAACTATCTCTTTAAGAGTTAGCTCTGCCGTAGAACCTAGCGTCTATAAAGATGTCAAACTCACTGTTGTTGAAAAACCGAATTACGATGCGATTTATACCACTATCACAACAAAGACAATTCATGCAGAAAGCAGATATAACAAGTATGATATCAACTTTGAAACGGATGGAACTGGTATCATGCGCAACCAAGAAGACGATGGCTGGGGCAGCTTTACAGATACTTATTACAACTTCACCTGGACTTTAGATCAATCCAGCTTAGATTTTGTTATCACAGAAGCAGAAGGTGGTGACTCTGATACTAAGTTGAAAGACGTTGTTGCCGCCTCCACTTCCTCCTTCAGTGTTGATTTAGATTATTTTGGTGTTAAGACGTATACAGCGACTGTCGTCGAGAGAGTCGTTTTCCAAAAATAACTTTAATATTGTTTTACTTTTGTTTAAAATAACAGTTAGTGCCTAAAGGCACTAACTGTTTCTTTATATTTGGAGGAATCATGAAAAACACTAAATTAGCTTTGATATTACTTTTGCCTATGCTTGCTCTTGTTGGTTGCTCAAACGCAGCGCCGACGACAAGCGAATCGATAGAAACTACCGACAGTCAAAAGCCGAGCGTGCCGTCAGAACCGGTTGTCGATAAGATGGGTGTAGATTATATCTATACTCTTTTGACTACAGATGCGATTCGTCAAGAAGTAGAATCTTCTAATCAAGTTTCTTTTAAAGAGGTGATCAACAATTCCAATCGCACCGAAACCATTTTAGAAGATATTCACATTTTAAATAATCAGCAAACTTATTATTACGGCTCTCACGACGTGAAGTATGTAAAGACCCCTTCGTTTGATAATGTGGACCATTACATCCGTAAGAGTGAGGCAAAACTTTTTAATAACCAAATGGTTTATTATGATGTCACAGATTATGAAAACAAGAAAGAAAAGAACAGAGCGACTCGTCTGCCTATTTTAAAAGAAGCTGGCGTGGGTCAAGAAGGTGTCGACTATTTATTAGAAAGTTCTGTCGATGCGCAGCTTTGTAAACAATCTTCTCTCTTTGTCGCCCAGTTTATCAACACCTATCTGTTAAACAACAAGGACTTGGGCGGAATCATTCCTGTTGTTTATATCAAAGACAACGCGGACAATACGACATCTTATTATCTCCATGATTTTTCTTATAATTATGAAGATGAAGGAATTACAACGACGGTTAATATTTCTTTTGACGTGAAGTTAGAGAAAGATACCAATCGCTTTTTAGATGCCAAAACCGTTTATCATACAGAGGAATCACAAGGAGAAGACGATGTTTATTTCTCGACGGATACGATCGAATATGCAGTCAGTTACGGGGAGAGAGATGCGAGTGTCGATACAAGAATTGAGGTAGAGGATTACTTTATTAACAAGGTCAGTGAAATCAGAGCTTATATCGCTGACGGTGATAAAAAAATCTACCTTGATACCAACGCATTACCGGTCGATAAATACATCCGCTTTGAAGCATTGACTTATGAACCGAGTAAAGCGGTGGATATTATGATGTATCCTGTCAACACCTCGAAAGACTTTGTCACTCTTGGAAGCGAAACTTGTTTTGCGGAAGTAGAAGGTTCTTCTACGCTTACTTTCCAGACGGCAACGGGTATCTATTTCAATAAGATTGTCACGTTCAAGAAGAGTGCAATCACGGAGCTTAACTTTACTTGTGTTGATGAATTAATGGAAAAAACTTATGATGATAACGGCGAGTTGATTTATCAAGTTTATAATGAAACTGAGTATAATTCCCTTTATCTTACAGCAAAATATGGCGAAAAGCTGAATCAGGATGATATCGAAGTTGTTTATGAGCATCCTGAGTTGATGAAGCTTGAAATTCAGACTGCTACAGAAAAGAATATCACTTATAAGTTGAATGTTCTTGCAAATCCGAACAACGTTACAGATACAACAATCACCTTTAAGTCTAAGAGCAATCCATCTGCAAGCGTGGTTGTCAAATTCCAATTGAAGAAGAAATTGAATGCAACAGAGCTTTCTTCCTTCTTGTTGAGTCATGAATATGTCTATGAGAACATCTATACTCATTTACAATACAAGGTCAAGTTTGTCAGTGAAACAAAGGGTATTTACACGGACAACGACGGATCTGCAACCAAGGAAATTGAATTTGACTACACAGTCAATGATGCCTATCATTTTGATATTACTTTTGCTGAAGACACCTATTACGCATACGACAAACAGAGCATGAGAGTTTCAAGAGATGGTAAAGAACTTGTCTGGTTTGTCGGTGATGGTTCCTTAGCGACACACCATTATCGCGCCTTATAAGGAGAAATTATGAAAAGAAAAACGATCAGTACTTTTTTGGGTGTGATATCTTTGTTTCTTGTAGGGTGTCAAAGTAGTGATACCGGCAAGGAATCGGAAAATAACTCGCAAGATTCACAGCTTTCTTCTCCAGAGAGTTTAGAAAGCACAAATACAGAAAAACCGAGCGAAAGTGTTGTTCCGGAGACGGAAGAAGAACTCTTTGCACGCCTTTCGGAGAGCATGTATCTTTTAGACCAAAATGTGGTCAAAAGACATGAGACAACAAAACAAGAAGATTTTTACGGAGCCGATTTTGTCATCCAATCAGAATCACAATCGACCTCGACTCTCTACAGCGACAAGTTCATTCAGGAAAAGGGAACGACAAAAATTGATAGTGCAGCCCCGTATGAATTCATCAAAGAAACCGGTTTGGCTGATTCCGTAAATTATTATGTTGTCACCGCGTTTCCAGATGATCCTTCCGGAAATACAGCCGTGAAATACAGCCTTCCTTTTGATGATGATTTAACTGTTTTTTCCGTGGGCTTCTCTGCTTTCTTTAGTCAGACAATGGCTAATGGTATCTTGCAATTTAGAGAATCGTATCCACAAGGTAAGGTAATTCACAATTTTGATACGGTCGATCTTTCTACCGGTGGAGATAAATATTTTTATTTGAAATGCCTGGTTGGTGAAGACGATAAATTTGAATACAAAATGGAAATTGAAGCCAATATTCACATTCAAGATGGTGCGATTACAAATAGTAAAATCACCGCTTTACAATCGCTTGTTGATAACACGAATTACACGTATTCAACAAAAGACGTTCAATATGAAAAAGGCACAATGACAAAATATGAAGGGGAAAAAATAAATTATGAAGCATACTTATAAATTAGCAATGGGAATTTTTGCCCTCTCCTCTCTCGCTTTGACCGCCTGTGGAGGCCCTGCCTCCTCACCCTCAGAGAACGTTACTCCGGAGACGAGTGGACCGAACACGGAAAACACGGAAAATACAGAAAAACCATCTGCAACGGAAAACGAGGAACATATACTGGATCAGGATGTTTTAGACCGTTTTAAAGAGGGAAATATTCGCTTTACCGGCAGTGTGTCTCGTATAGCAGATGGCGCTGGAAACATCTATAATACTGACATTCATTTCAGCGAAGGACGCTATCATTTTGTAGATACTCTTGGCGCTTACAAAATTTATAACAGCGACATTAAGATCTTCCGTGATAGTAAGGGGAATGCGATGACTAAGATGTTGTTAAGCGACAACACAGTCAAAGAAGAAAACCTTTATTATTCGTCCAATAACAAGCCGGTAGCGTTCGACTCTCGTTACAGCAACCCCTTTAACTTTATCACAGAACCGGACATCTATTATTCCAGAGTAGATCAGTCCTATCATTTCTTGGATACGAGAGTGAGAGACAATTTCTTCTCTCCGATCTCTTACTATATGGAGACAATAAAAGATCTCACGTTGAAATACAATCGCAGCGAAGATAATTTTGAAATTGTCTATCAATCGTCTGGAAAAGACTACACCACCTATGGAAAAGGCGTTATCACCTTGACAGATGAAGTGGTGGAAGATGTTGTTCCTTATGAACACCAACCTTATCACGATGCGTTAAAAACCGCTTTAAAAGAAATGAGCGAATGTCACAATTACACTTATGAAGTGACAAGAACAAATCTGGAAAACACGGATCAGACAAAGACGATATCCACATATTACACAGAAGAAGCGATTTTATATCCTGCCGATTATTTTGTTGGTAGAGTAAACCCTTATGGAATTGCGACCTTTAATGATGGAAGTGTTCGTCAATTCGAAGTGGTAGATGGAAAAGTTGTTCCGGGTTACACAGATGAAAAACCATATCCTCAATATGATGCAGTGAGTGTAGAACTCTATCAACAAAAAGATGAGAACACCTATTATATCGATGATTATGGAATCGGAAGTATTGCTGCTGCTTATATGGCAAATACAAGAGATGAACTTCTTCTTATCAGCCAGTTTGGAATTAAAGGTAACTTTGAAATCACCTTAAAGGATGGAAAATTAGATCGCTTTACCTATGTTGTCATGGGAATTTATGAGAGCGGAATTGTCCCTCAAGAAAAACGTGAAGTGATTATCAAAGAGGTCAACAATACCAGTTTGGATAGCAAATTAGAATTTGTTGTTCCTGATAAAGAAGAGACTCTTGCAAAGTATGTGGGAACATACGAAGGTACTAATTTAATCGGCGATAAAGCAAAACACACCCTTGTCATCCAGCAAGACGGAAGTGTCTTATTAGATGATAAAACCGCAGAAGCAGTCACTTTTGATGTTTTAGAAGGCTTTGAATTCAAAGTTGGTACCATCACTTATCAGGCTACATTAAAAGACGATGGCACAATGTTTATCCGTGATAGAGCCTCTTCATACTTGAACATGAACGCGGTAAAAATCTCGTAAATGTTTAAGTGCATATTATAAGTTGGCAACAAGTTAAAGACATTAAATTAACCATAAATAAAAAGACAAGATGTTCTTTTGTACTACATTATAGTACGGATGACACCTTGTCTTTTTTTATGAATTAATCCGTGATAGGTTTGATGCTTTTTTCGCTGTTTTTGTTTGCACAAGTTAAGGCGTGCAGCTCATTTAATGATTGTTCTAAGTCATAGCTTTCCATTTTGATGATATAGACATCACCTGGTCGAATCAGACGTTCTCCATCTTTTCCTGAACGAGTGACTACTTCGCCTTTGCTGTTGATTTTAACGATTTTCAGCAATTGACAACCGGCAGGCCAAAGGACATCGCGAATGCTTCTTCCGACAACAAACGCACCATCTTCAATCACTGTTTCTACTTCTACTTTTTGGAATGTTTTTCCGGCGTGGATCCGATGCAGTGTTCCTTCTAACAGTTCATCGTATAGAGGCTTTACGGAAAAGAGTTCAACGATGAAATATGCGATGATGACAATAATAGCTCCTTGTAAAAAGCCAGAGCTTAAGGAACCGGTGATTTCCGCGATGAGAATTGTGCCGGTTAAGGGAGCTCTTACTACAGCGGCCATGAGAGCTGTCATCGACAAGGCGACGATCATGTAATAGTTTTCAGGATCTAAACCCATCAGCATAAACAATCTTCCAAAGAGAGCTCCAAGAAGGCTTCCGACGGCTAAAAGAGGAACGAAGAGTCCACCTGTACTGCCGGAAGAAGAGGAGAGAGTGATGGTTGTCATTTTGAGAAAGAGGATTAAAAGCAGGAAAGTCCAAGCGAGATCAAGAGGATTTCCGGAAGTGATTTTTTCAATCAAGCCAGCACCTCCTCCTAATACATCTAAATAGAAAACACCGATGATACCGATAGAAAGATAAGAAATCAACAAGAGATAAATGCGTTTGATTTTAAAACGTTCATTAAATTTCTTTGCATAAGTCAACATAAGAGAAAAGGCACATGCGGAGAGACCGATGAAGAGACCAAGGAGAAGAAGCATCCATATCTGGGAGATGGGAACCGCATTTAATTTTTCTCCTAATTGCGGAAAGACATAGAAATTCCAAGCGTTAGGATCTCCTGTTTTTTGTGCTGTCACACCTGTGAAGTAGCTTAATGTTTGACTGGTTAAAATCGCAAAAATGACAGAAGAGGCACTGGAGAGAAGAATCATCGGCGAAAAACGTCGATGCCCCTCTTCTAAGGCGAAGATGATTCCGGTTAAAGGAGCGTTAAAAGCTACGGCAAGACCAGCAGAAGCGCCCGAGGTGATAGAAATTCTTTCCCAGCCTTTTGCTTTCCAATATTTCTTTTCTTCTAGAGCGTTGATAGAATCACCAATCACTCCTCCAAGTTGAATGGAAGGACCTTCATAACCGAGAGGAAGGCCGACCAAGAAGGAAATGAAGCTGTAGAAAATGGTGCCAAAGAACATGGAAACCTTTTTGAATTTCAACTGTCCGCGCATGACACCTTCGGTATAAGGAATTCCCGAGCCTGCAAGTTCAGGAACACGTTTTAATAAGTAATCCATTAAGAACGCAAGGCCAACTAGAATCGCTAGCAGCAAGGGAAGGTAATATAAGTTTTGACCGATGAGCGAATAAATTTTAACGCTGAATTTTAAAATATGCTCTGCGCCTTGGTTATAAAGCCACACCAAAGAACCGACTGCAAGGCCGATCAATAAACCGTTCAAAAGAATCGGAAATAAAGTGTTGAGAAAGTATTTTGTGTAACTTCGTTTGATCAATGATGGTTTGATTTGGTTTGTGTTGTCCATAGTAATACCTTTATATAATTTTCCTATTTTAAGCTATTTCTTGTCTGATTGAAACGATTTTTCAACACAAGTAATAGAAATCGTAAAAAGTTAGGATAGTATTCTTGTACCCTTTCTAGAAGACAAAAAAGCAAGGTACTAGATATTTGCTGTCAATTATGTTACACTTGTTACATGTTTTCGAAAGGAGAATGTTATGAAAATTAAAGGTTTCGCAATGAAACGAATCGGTGAAGTCGGTTGGATTGAAAAAGAGGCCACAGAATGTGGACCGATGGATGCGCTTGTTCGCCCTTTAGCTGTTTCACCTTGCTCTAGTGATATTCACACTGTCTATTCCGGTGCCTTAGGTGATAGACATGACATGATTTTAGGTCATGAAGCTGTCGGTGTAGTCGAAAAGGTCGGCTCCATGGTTAAAGATTTCAAACCAGGAGATCGTGTCCTTGTTGCAGCAATCACTCCAGACTGGGGCGATGTTGCTTCACAAGCAGGGTATCCGATGCATTCTACCGGCATGCTCGCTGGCTGGAAATTTTCTAATTTCAAGGATGGTGTCTTTGCAGATCTGTTCCATGTCAATGAAGCGGATGCGAATCTTTCTTTGATTCCGGAAGGTATCAGCTTAAAGCAAGCTGTCATGTGTGCCGATATGGTGCCTACTGGTTTTCACGGCGTTGAACTTGCTGATGTTCAATTCGGCGATACTGTAGTCGTAATCGGTATTGGACCTGTTGGCTTGATGTCTGTCGCTGGTGCTAAGCTGCGCGGTGCATCTCGTCTTATTGCCATTGGTTCTCGTCCTAAGTGCATTGAAGTCGCTAAGATTTATGGTGCTACTGATATTGTCAATTATCACGATGGAGATATCGTCGAACAAGTTTTGGTACTTACCAACGGAAAAGGTGTGGACAAAGTCATCATTGCAGGTGGTGACAATATGACATTTGCCCAAGCGATCAAAATGCTTAAGGCTGGCGGTAGAATCGGAAATGTCAATTATCTTGGTGAAGGCGACTATGTTATGATTCCGAGAGTAGAGTGGGGTTGCGGTATGTCACATAAGACTATCGCTGGAGGTTTGATGCCCGGCGGTCGTCTCCGCATGGAGAAATTATCTTCCATGATCGAATATGGAAGAATTGATACCGGCCTTTTGGTCACGCACGAATTCCACGGAAAAGAACACATCGCAGAAGCTTTAGAGCTCATGCATCATAAGCCGAAGGATCTGATCAAACCTGTAGTTTATTTTGACTGATATTAATCTTTGTGTTTTGAGGGTGGCAATTGCCACCCTTTTTATAATTTTTGACGAATAACAAAATAATTAAATGAAGCATATTTATATTAAAAACACAAAATGTCTTAAGATTTGCCCAAGATAAAACCCTTGTTTCTAAACAGACTATCTTTGATAGCCATCCGGAAACAAGGGCTTTTAATCCATTGATTTTTAGGAAGAGAAGGAAGTGTCGAAAGACGTAGATAAATTAGAGTCGAAAGAAGCAAAATTTTCTTCTAATGATTCTGTCGTTAATGTGCTAGGGGCACCTTCGAAATTATGGCTTTTATTGACTCCGCTGTGAGCGACAGAAAGAGAGACGACAACAAATAAACAAACGAAGGCCGCGGAAAGAGCGGGGACATAAATTGTCCAAATCTTTTTCTTTTCTTTTGGCATTTCTTCGGTGTTTTTCTGAAAACGAAGATGAGATTTTACTTCTTCTAATTTGTTGACGAAGTTCATCTCTTTTTCGTATTCCAGGAACAGCTGATTTTTTAATTTTTTGTTCATGGTTTTATGTTCCTTTTGATTTTTTTAATTGCTCTGTGATAACGATTGGTTAAAGCAGCGACTGTCTCTCCTGTCAATTCGGATAATTCCTGATACGACATTCCATGGTAGGCTTTCATCATGACAAGACTATAATCTCGTTCGCCTAAGAGGTCTTTTACTTCTTCTAAAAGAGAATTTTGTTGTGAGATATGTGCTGGCGTTTCTTGTTCTTCTCTTGTGCAAGAGATATCCTCGGAAAGTTGAACAACGCGATCTCTCTTTTTCTTTTCGTTGAGCGCTAGGTTTTTCGCGATGGTGCAAAGCCAAGCGGAGAATGAGATGTTGTCAGTAAAGGTGTCGATGTTTTCGTACATTTTCAAGAAGGTTTCTTGAACGATGTCGTTTGCAAGTTCATCGCTTGGAAGAATTTGATAGGCGATGTGTTTGATCAACTTAAAATATTGCGTATAGACTTGGTCAAACGCATCTTCTTCTTTACGCTTTAATCGTTCAACAAGGTGATTGGATACAGACACGATAACAAACACTCACTTTCTAGACAAGTATTGTACCACTGAAAGGAGAGATTACAAAAGCATGTTTTTGTATTCAAATCACGTTGTTACAAAAATGAAGAAGATGACCGATTCACAGATGCTTTTAAAAGGTAAACAATTGTTTAAGGATGGATGAATCTTTTAAGGATTCAAATATAGAACACACGAAACAGTAAAATATACCAAAAATATTTAAGATGGTGATGAAATTGTTAAAAGGAGATTTTTATAAGTTAGTAAAACCTTAGTTCTTTATGCCGAAAATAGTCAAAAAATGTATATTTGAACTTTTTAGTTTGAGGGAATAACACATGTTACAATAAAAAAACACAAGTTGTATAAATATCTCTTTTTTGCAAGAAAAAATAAAAAAACGATATATTTAAAGAGTTTTCTCTTATTTATCATTTTAAAAAAAGCTTAAAAAACGTGAAAAAGCCAAGTAAGCACTTACATCAATTTAATTTTGATTTTTTCTTTTTTCTATTATAGAATGTACATCCTGTCGATTAGACGAGACGAGATGAGACGACCCACTTATTCTTTCACTGTCGATCTACAAGGCAATCTATTAGGAGGTACGAGACGTTATGAAAATTTTTGAAAAAAAGACTCTTTCTGAAAAAGAAAGAAAGGAAAAGAAGGCAAGCAAAGAAAACTTTTTCAAAGCTCTTGCTGATGGCTTCTTTGCCAACATTCTCGATGGTAATTATTAATTGCTATCCACACTTGAAATGATTGCCTAGGCTTCCGCCTAGGTTTTTTTAATAAAATAGATAAGAAGAAAAAGACTTTTTACTATTTTGGGTAAAGAAATGATATATTAATTTGGTATGGCAGTAGATAATTTATCTTTAAACATCATCGTAGATGAATTGAAGCGTCAGATGGAAAACGCGGATTTAGGTAGACCTTTCGCTTTGGGAAACGGCGCCTATGCTTTTCCTTATTCGGAAGCGATCTCTGAGGGCAACATCCGTCACGGCTCATTCATCTTTTCATTGGAACCGACCAATCCTTATGTCTGTTATTCTAAACTTCGCTTTGAAAAAGTAGAGGATAATTCTCCGTTTTTTAACTCGCTGAGAAAACTCGCTCTAGGAAAAGTTGTGTCAGTGAATAAGTATCCAGGAGAACGCATTGTCACAATGCATGTTTTAGCGAATAAAGCAGACATTATGGAAACAAACGAGTCCTATGATTTCATCATTGAATTATTCCCGAATCGTCCCAATTGCTATATCATTGCTTATCCTTATGGAAAGATTGTATCTTTGTTCCGTGAGCACACCGATTTAGAAAAAGGTATTTTTCTCACGCGCAATGCATTGTATCAATATCCTGAACCGCGCGGATCTTTACCAAGACATCTCAGCGATCCGGAGGAGGCAAGACCATACCTTCCAAACGCAACTCTTCGCCATCTCAAACACTATGTAAATGATCTACATAACGATTTAGATGATACGTTAGCAAAGATGATTGACTCGCGAGAAATCTATGTATCTAAGAAAGATATTCTCTCGTTTCACTTTGGATTAGAAACGGCGAGTAAAGTTCCTGTTTCTGATTTATATACGACTTTTGTATCAAATCAAAAAGAACTTGCCAAGTTTAACAAAATTAAAGAACTTGTTTCTTTGATCGAACACGCTTTGAAAGTTGCAGAAAAAAAGTTAATCAATTTAAAGCAAGATCTTGAAAACGCGAAAGATCGCATGAAATTTCTTGAGTACGGACAGTTGATTTATCTCTATCAAGGTGAAATTAAAAAAGGAGATAAAGTTTTAGAACGCGACGGATACTCTATTCCCTTAAATCCTCTTTTTGACGCACCTAAAAACGCAAACACATATTTCAAAAAATACCAAAAAGCGAAAAGTGCACAAGGTATTTTGGCTGGCTTGATCCTCAAAACTCAGGATGAAATTGAATACCTTGCAAAAAAAGTAAATGAAGCGAAAGACGGTACTCCGCGCGATGTGATGGAGTTAAAAAGTGAACTTCTACAAGAAGGTTACATCAAAGAAAAACAAGGTCGAAATACGGTGTACAAAGTTTCTAAGAAGCATCGTTATGAACCGCATATTCTCACTTTGTCAAACGGAAAAATCGGCTTTGGTATGAACGGACTTCAAAATGAAGAGCTGACATTTAACATGGCGAAAAAAGACGATATTTTCTTGCATGTCAAAGATTATCCTGGTTCTCATGTTGTCATTCTTGAGGGACAAGAGAATAAAGATGTGATTGAAACTGCCTGTGAGTTAGCCTTATACCTTTCGCATTTGGATAATGGAACGGTGATGTTGGCGAAGAAAAAAGATGTGAAGAAGAATCCAAACAAGGTGGGCTTAGTCAACATTCTTAAATATGACACCCTTGTTGTTCACGACATTCGCGAAGAATCTTTGTCTTTATTTAATAAAGAATTGAAAAAATCGTAAAAAGACTATGTTCTTTATTGACTTTTTATCTAGAATTGTATATATTAATTCACGCGGTTGATTATTGTTCATTCGCATGTGCCCCCTTAGTTAAGTGGTATAACGGGTCCTTGGTAAGGACCAATTGCTAGTTCGATTCTGGCTCGGGGCACCATTTTTAATAGAAACAATTTTCTGTATATATGTGTGCTAAAGGAGGAAACCCAATGAGTTCTTCTAAAGAAAAGAAAAACAGCAAAGCCAGTGTTCATGCGATTGCTGCATGGGAATGGTTTAAAGAAGCGGCATGGCTTCAAGTTTTGTTGATCATTGTCGTCGTTGTTGGTTTAGTTATTTCTATCCCTTACGCGGTTAAGGGTATCTCTTCTGCACTCGCAAAAGATGATTCTAAATTCTATGAAGAACACAGAATCAATTATGCAACTCTCAATAATTTCTTAGAGGGTAAGGACACTTCTTGCAACGGCATTATCGGCGATGGTAACGACGGTTATGATGAAAGCAAAGAAGGTTTCGTTGTTCTCTTTGAAAAGAGCAATTGCGATAATTGTAAATCGGTTCAGAAACCTCTTGAAACTTGGTATAAAACAACCAATGATAAGGATTATGCCAAGGGCAACCTCAAGCTCTACACCATCGATATTAGCTGGGATACCGAAGATACAGATAAGGCCACTGCTAACGAAGGTAAGTATAACGATTACAAGAACGAATACATCTCTATCGAACAGCAGTTCGATGTGCAAAATGCAATCAAGAATGTTTATCTTGATCAAGACGATGTTCATAAGGCTACCAGCGTAACAGAAGAAGTTCTCAATAAGGACCTCACTGCTACGGATAACGGCGGAACACTTCCTGCTCCTTGCTTTGTCACATTCATCAAGGATAAGAGCGCTACAAATTACATCACCAATATCGATGCTTACAACGGTGATACAGAGAAGAGCAATGTCATTCAGTATACTACTCCTAGCAAAGTTATCTTTGGACCTTTATCCGGTCTTAGCTTCACTTCTGCTCGTGACGTCGCTGTTTGCATGAGCGATATCTACTTCCTTAAGGAATACAAAGGAAATCATTAATTATAATGGCTCTCGCAAGAGAGCCTTTTCTTATATAATATTTATGCGGTAGGAAATAAATTATGAGATATTTAGAGACAGAGGTCGTCTTTCTTCGCCCGTTTGAAGAAAATGATCTTGATGACATTTATCAATATGCATCGATCAGTGGTGTGGGAGAAAGCGCTGGATGGAAACATCATCAAAATAAAGAAGAGACTAAGGCGGTGTTGTATAACTTCTTTTTAGCAAAACCAGGACAATATGCGATTGTGGAAAAAGAGAACAAAAAGGTGATAGGTTCTTTTTCTTTTAAACTCAACACCTTTTTGAGCAAAGACTTTTTCAATGAAAAAGTTGTCGAGATCGGTTATGTTCTTTCGAAAGAATACTGGAATAAAGGTATTATGACAGCGCTTGTCTCGATGATACTGGATGCATTAAAACAAAACACTGACTTTACGATAGTGACAGCGACAACCTTTGTAGACAACAAAGCATCAATGAAGGTATTAGAAAAAAATAACTTTATGCAATATCGAATCATCAACGGAGTTTATCAAGCACCTTTGGATGAAATTTTAGATATGAATTGTTTTTATAAACGGATAAAGAAATAGATATGAACAGACAAGAATTGATGAAAAAGATAGAAGCTTATCGCCCATTTAACGAGCAAGAAGAAAAGGATAAAGAAGTGATCCTTTCGGCGCTAAACAACGATGAGAGAGTCTTCTATCGTGACAATTTGTTTTATCATATGAGCGCCTCTTGCTGGATCGTGAATCCAAAGAGAGATAAAGTTTTGTTGTGTTATCATAAGATCTATCGCTCCTGGACTTGGTTAGGTGGCCATGCAGACGGAAATGAAAACCTTCTATCGGTTGCTTTAAAAGAAGCAAAGGAAGAAAGCTCTTTGCTTCATATTACACCGGTTACGGATGAGATTCTTTCTTTAGAAGTTCTGACAGTAAACGGGCATGTAAAAAAAGGATCTTATGTGCCATCGCACCTGCATCTCAATGTCACTTATTTATTAGAAGCAAATGAAGCGGATATCTTAAAAGCAAAAGAAGATGAGAATTTAGGGTTGCGCTGGTTTAAAAAAGAAGAAGTATTGGCGGCTTCATCAGAACCCTGGCTTGTGGAAAACATCTATCCGAAATTGATTGCAAAAATGACAAGGATTTAGAAACAATCCTTTCAACGCAAATACAATTGGTAATTTAAATTATTTAATTAATTAGCAAAAATTAATAATATAAAAAGCCCTGTTTTAGTCTTGTGTAAAACAGGGCAATTTTCATTGTTGATCTCTTTTTAAAATCATCGCCTTTAAGACAGGTTCGGGAACAAGAGAGGAGATATCTTCTCCCTGATTGAAGATTTCTTTGATGTTGCTAGAGGAAACGAACATCTGATCTTTATGTGCCATAAGATAAACCATATCAATTGTAGGCTCTAAGTATTCGTTTACTTCGTGGAGTTGAAATTCCATCTCGTAATCGGTGACAGCGCGCAAACCGCGAATCAAAGCTTGAGCGCCGAGTTTCTTCGCTTCTTTGACAACTAATTTGTCTGTTGATACTACTTCAAAGCCATCCATGTCTTTGAAAGTCTCTTTGGCAAGGCGGACTCTTTCTTCGACACTGAAGAGGTAGCGGCTGCTTTTTGAGGCGTTGTTAGCAACCATGATATAAACTTTGTCAAATATTTTTCTTGCGCGCAAAGCGACATCGATATGACCGTTTGTCAGAGGGTCAAAGGATCCTGGGTATACTGCGATTTTCATTCGTTTTCTTCCTTTCTATAGAAGGCGACATGTTTTTGTCCGTATTTATATTCTTTCATGCTGAAGCCATCCAGCGGAGGGTTTTCTTTCTCTTGTTCAGAGATGATGAGACAATCCTCTGCAAGCATATTTCTAAATTGCATATCTTTGATGATTTCTGCATTGATGTTGAAACGATAGGGCGGGTCTAAAAAGACAAGATCGAATTGCACATCGCTATATCTTTTTAAAAACAGGCGGTAATCGCTTAGTGACATGACATATTTTTCTTTGTCTTCTTCTAAAGAAAGAATGTTTTCTTTCATGACTTGAAAGGTTCTCTTATCTTTGTCATTGAAGTAGACTTTGTTAGCACCGCGTGAGAGCGCTTCTAAACCCATGGCACCGGAGCCGGCAAAGAGGTCGAGCACTGTCGCATTGACTACTTTATCTTTCATAGCACTGAAGATTGCCTGACGCACTTTATCCATAGTAGGACGGGTGACATTGGTGTCGGGAACTTTTAAAAATCTCCCTTTGTAATTTCCGGCGATGATACGTATCATGAGTATATCTCCTTTATAAAACCATCGGTGAGACGGTTGAGAATCTTTCTTAATTTTTCATAACGTACGAGGTATTCCTGCATCAAGGGAGTGTGACGGATTTCTTCATCTTTTTCCTTGTAGGCGATGAGCAAAGCTCTCTTTTTTTCTTCGTCTTTCTCAGCATCAGCACTCTTTAAAATCTCTTCTCTTTCGTGATCTAGGCGGAGTAAATTTTCATCCTTATTAATCTGATCGGAAAGTGTTTTGCACTCTTGGTATAAGGCGGAAGCCTTGATGTTGTCTAAGAAGGCAAATTCTCGTTCAATAAATTCTTGTTCTTTCATGTTCATGATATTATAGCATGCTATTGATTTTCTAAGTATTACGGAAGAAGAAATGTCTAAATATCAATACTTATTTTCATAGATATTCAGACATCTTTTCTGTTTTTTTAGCGCAGATATAAAATGAAAGCAGTTATATTTATTGCATTGCAACAGTCAGATAAACCTTTAGAGATTAAAACAGTGAATTTTATTGTATAATGTAGGTGCTATGAATTTATTTAAAATATATACATTGGACGATGAAGTCCTCCATCAAAAGGCAAAGCCTGTTGATATGCCTCTTTCTGATGAAAAGAGAAAACTTATTTTGGATATGGTTGAGTATTTAAAACTCAGTCAGGATGATGAATTTGCTCAAAAGAATAATATTCGTCCCGGAGTTGGTATCGCTGCACCCCAAATCGGTGTTTCCGAGCGTTTTTTTGCTGTTTATCTTGAAGATGAAGATAAAACATATGAGTATGGTTTAGTCAACCCGCGAATCGCTTCCACTTCGGTGAAAAAAGCGTTCTTAAGCGGTGGAGAGGGATGTCTTTCTGTCCCCGTGGATCAAAAGGGTTATGTCTATCGATATAACAAGATTACAATCAAAGCCTTTGATGTTGTGTCTAATCAGGATGTCACTTTAAAATTAACTGGTTATCCTGCCATTGTCTTCCAGCATGAATATGATCATTTGGACGGCATTCTTTATGTTGACCGCATCAATAAAAAAGAGCCGTTCTATGTGGAAGAAGGTGCCGTTTCTCTTTAATTAAGAGTGAATTTTAAGATATCTGTTGAGAAACGGAGTATAACTATTGCACTTTCTTTTTTGAGTGATTAAAATAAATCGAAACAAACTAGATTTATTTGATAAATTACAGCGCAAACAGCACTTTTTATGATTGATTGAATTTGAGGTATTTATAATTTATGGCGGATTTAAAAAACATTATTTCATCGTCGGTAGATGTTTATGCTCTCGGCGGACTTGGAGAAGTAGGTAAAAACCTTTATTGTGTCGAAAACAACAACTCGTTGCTCATGATTGATTGCGGCGTGATGTTTCCGGATGAGTCGATGCCTGGCGTTGACTATGTTATTCCGGATTTTTCCCATCTTGTGGAAAACGCCAACAAGATCAACGCTTTAATCATTACGCACGGTCATGAAGATCACATCGGAGGCATTCCCTTCTTGTTGAGACAAATCGATATTCCGATTATTTATGCTCCGAAGATCGCCTGCGCTTTGATTCGACATAAATTGAGAGAATGTAAATTCCCTTATACGACAAAAGTAGTCGAATACAAAGAAGATGACATCCTTCATTTAGGTGACTTTAAAATTGAGTTTTTCCATGTCACCCACTCGATTCCGGATTCTTATGGACTTTATATTACAACCCCTCAGGGAACTATTTTAGAGACAGGTGACTTTAAAATCGACCTCACTCCCGTGGACAGAGATTTTGATTTCTCTAAGCTCACACGCTTTGGAGATAAAGGTATCGACTTGTTGATGGCTGACTCTACTAACGCCGAAAAAGAAGGCTATACCAAGAGTGAAAAGACAGTCATCCGCGGCATTCAAGATGTTTTCTCTGAAGCAAGCGGCCGACTTCTTATCTCGACGTTCTCTTCGAACATATCTAGAATTCAGCAGATTGTTGAAACCAGCATAAAATTCCGTCGTAAGATCGTTGTGTTTGGAAGAAGCATGGAAAGCAATTTGCAGGCTGCAAGAGAGTTTGGTTATATTAAAGTCCCGGATGAATATTTGGCAGGACCAGAAGACCTTCAGCGTTTACCCCCGGATCAAATTACGATTTTATGCACAGGTACACAAGGTGAACCAATGTCGGTTTTATCTCGTATCGCTCGCGGTGACCACCGCTTTATTCAAGTCTTCCCGGGTGATACTATTGTCTTCTCTTCCTCTGTCATTCCTGGCAATACATCCGCGGTAAATAAGGTGATCAACCAATTGTCCAGACTGGGTGCCAATGTTGTAACAAACTCTGTTTTATATAATCTTCACGCTTCTGGTCACGCTTCGAAACAAGAGATGCGTTTGCTCCAAAAATTAGCGAGACCAAAATACTTTATGCCGATCCACGGCGAATATCGTATGTTAAAGCTTCACGCTCGTATTGGCGTAGAGTGTGGACTTGCAAAAGATCACACCTTTGTTTGCTCTAATGGCGATGTTCTTACTTTGATCAATCATAAAGTCTATCGCGGAAATTCTATTCAGGCAGATAGCATCTATATCGATGGTAAAAACCCGGTTGGTATTTCTAACGCTGTTATTAAAGATCGCGGCACTTTGATCAATGAAGGTATGGTAGGTGTCTTTGTTGTCTTAGATGCAAAGAACAATCGTCTTGTCGCCACACCACATGTAGAGAGTAAAGGATTTATCACAGCAAATAAACGCGCGCTGCAAAAGAAGGCAAGTGAAATCATCGGTATTGAAATCAACCGTTTGCTTTCTTCTACTCAAAAAGTCACCTATTCCGATATAAAAAATACAATTCGCAATGTAACAAGTCATTTCCTCTATCGTGAGAGTCATCGTAACCCGATGGT
This sequence comes from uncultured Mollicutes bacterium, assembly GCA_900539865.1. Classification (GTDB taxonomy): domain Bacteria; phylum Bacillota_I; class Bacilli_A; order RFN20; family CAG-288; genus Enterosoma. Next base: position 91,161 of record UQDS01000005.1, read on the forward strand.
TATTCCCGTCATTTTGGATTATACAGGAGAAGAATTACAGTGATTATCTTAGCGAGTCAATCTCCTCGACGTAAGGAAATTTTAAAAGACATATTAGGCGATATTCCTTTTCAAATCATTCCCTCTTCCTTCGATGAACGAAATGTTCATGAAAAAGATGTCAAAAAACTTTGCTTGTTAGAAGCGCAAGGAAAAGGAAGAGAACTGGCTCTAAAGTATCCAAATGACATCGTCATCAGTGCGGATACAATGGTTTCATACAAAGGTCAGCAGCTTGGAAAACCGGCAGATGAAGAAGATATTTATCGGATGCTTCGCATGCTTTCTGGAGATGTTCACGAGGTGGTAACTGCTTATGCGATCTACCAAGGAAATAAAGAGTTGGTTCATCGTATTTGCACCGCTGAAATCTATATTGAAAAAATGGCCGATGCCGAAATTCAGGCTTATATTGACACAGGTTCTCCCTTTGATAAGGCGGGAGCATATGGCATTCAAGATAAGGATTGCATCGAATGCAAAATCTTAAAAGGAGACTATTATACAGTTGTTGGTCTTCCTAGAGATGATTTAGAAGACGATTTATTTCAACTTCACATCATTGATTGATAAGCCTAGCGATGCTAGGCTTTTTATCATAAGAAAAGGCTAGATTTTTTCTAGCCTTTTATTTCATCTTGTAGATGTTCGTTTAATTTTGCAGCGAATTCTTGACTTAAACTTCCGACAACAAAGGTCACTTTATCATTCATGAAGAGAACAGAATCGTGAAGCTTTAAGACTTCTTCGCGGTTGATCTTCTCATAATCGTTGAGTAACACTCTGACTCTGGAGCCCATCACTTCAACGGTTTTGATATTGTCTTTGCAGCCGAGAGCAAGAATGAGGCCGGTGGTAGAATCGTTGATCTGTTGTGTTACTTTTTGTTCTGATTTTTTTATTTTATGCTTTTTGATCATCGTGTATAAAGAAAGGCCAAGCAGAGTGAGAAAAAGAACGCCGAGGACAACAGAGAGAACGATCGTGATAATCATATTTGTCGACATAGGAGCTTCTTGAGCGTATTTCATATATTAATCCTCCATTCCGGAAATGTTTTTGCGCAGACGTTTGACTAAGGATGTATCTTTAAAGTGTAAAATTCGGACAAACTCATCTTTTCTAGCTCGTATGGTAAAGAGAGTGCCATCGGGTGATTTTTCCAATTCTTCTTTGAAGATACCATCGATGTACACATCCGGATTTCCATCGCGAACTTTGATTTTTAAAACTTGATCATTGCTCAAAATCGCTTTGGTGATCGGGTTGAGAGAAAGGCGGTTATAACAAGGAGCGATGATCGCATATTGATAGATGCTAGGGCTACCAATGACAAGGGGTGAATTTAAAGAAGTGAGATAACCTGTGGATCCCATGGGAGAGGAGATGACGATACCGTTAGAGCGCACACAAGTGAGCAGCTCATCGTCGACATAGATGTCTAAGAAACTGGTCTGTGCTGACTGGATGGCGATATCGTTGATAAAGCGGTCTTTGATGTCATCGCTTTCGATTTCATAAAGAGGAAGTCTTGTCTCCAGCGGTTCTTTTGTTAAGAGATCGGTGACAAAATTATCGATGTCATCGGCATCATAATCGGAAAAGAAACCGAGGTGACCTGTGTTTAAAAGAATATATTTTCCTTCTTTTCGATATTGATGGATGCTTCTTAATAAAGAACCATCTCCTCCGAGCACAAAAATATATTCGGGGTTTTCCTCGTCATACACATAGCCGTGAGTGAGCAAAGCTTCCTTTAATTTATCCAAGGAAGCGCGATTGTTTTCTTTATATTTAGAAATAATGACAAACTTTTTCATTTTCATTTGTTGTTACTTTATATTTTCCTTTTGTTATTGTATCATAAGGACATAGAAAAAGAGGTGTTAAAATGTCTAGCAATAACATTGAAATTGAAGCCAAGGTACTTTTAAACAAAAGAGACTACGAAAAATTGATTAAACAACTTCCTTTTAACGAAGAAGTAAAGGTTCAGAAAAACTATTTCTTAGATAGCGAAGATCGCATGTTGAAAAAATATGGAATTATTGTTCGTCTTCGCCAAAGAGAGGGGAGAAATAAGCTTACCATGAAAGCCCCTCTTTCCGAAGGCCTTTTAGAAAAGAGCCAGATGCTCACTGATAAAGATGCAAACGCTTTGATCAAGAGCAATCTTTTCCCGAGAGGCGAAGTCTATGATTTCTTAGACATTCTTCACATCGATCCGGTTCAGTTTAAAATCTTAGCTGAGTTGACTACGGAACGTAGAGAAGCCACCTACGGAACTTCCTCTATCAACATTTCCAAGAACTATTATGTTGATAAAGTGGACTATGAATTAGAGTGTGACTCTGACTCTGCTTTAAATTCCCAGTCTGTCTTACGTGAAATTTGTGATAAATACAAGATTGAATATGTTCCTAACCTTCTTTCGAAGGAGACAAGAGCAATCAACGCCACATTAGCCGCAAAGAAATAAGTATCGTAACACTGCCCTCTTCAGGGCAGTTTTTTATATAAAAAAAGTGCAACGATTTGTTGCACTTTATCTTTTGCATTCTTTTAAACGTTCTAAGGAAACTGTTTTTTTGGTATCCGTGAAACGGTGATCGCAAGTGTCGTACTGGGGGCAATTCTCTTTGGTACACATAGAAGCAGCGATGCGTTTAGCAGCGAGGATTTCCTTTTTACGACGTTCGAAGATTTCGATTTCATCTGCGTTGTAGCCTACTTGAATCTTATCTTCATCGACGATGATAGGACGTTTTAAGATAGAAGGGTTTTCTGTAATGAACTTTAAGAGTTCTGAGACAGACATGGAGTCGACATCGATATTTTGTTCTTTGAAGACTTTGCTGCGTGTAGAGACAATTTCGTCTGTTCCATCGAGTGATTTATTCAACATTTCTTTGAGATTTTCCTCAGTGAGAGGAGTTTTTAAAATGTTGATTTCTTTAAAAGGGATTTCCTGTTCTTCAAACCAGGCTTTTACTTTTCGGCAGCTAGAACAGCTGGGGGATAAATAAATTTTAATCATTTTTAACCTCCTTTTCTTCTTGGTGGATGGTTTCACCATTCTTTAATATTTTGATAAAGCGGAAGAAATAAAGGATCCAAGCAAGCAACAAGAAGAAAATAGCAACAGAACAAAGAATGTTGACAAAGAGTTGATTGTTAGCGGTAAAGTTGATTAAGGAAGCTTCAAATAAAAGAAGTGTAACTAAGACAATATAGAAGACAAAGGTGGAGACTTTACCATACCAGCTTGCGCCATCAATCGCCTTTTTACGACTTGCAAGAATAAAATCTTCAATGATCAACGTGACTTCTTTTAAGAAGAAGACACCGAAGAGGACAAAGATGACGACAAATTGTGAGAGGTTGATACATAAGGAGACAGCAACACCGAATTGAAGCAGCTTATCAGCGAAGGGATCGACCAATTTACCAAGATTGGATTTTTGATCAAATGTTCTTGCGATAAAGCCATCGATAAAGTCAGTATAGGAAGCCAAAGCGATGATACCTGTTGCGATAAAAATATTGGCATGTTCATTACCAGCGATTGTGATAGGAGTCAAATGAATGACAAAAAACACAATGACAAGAATGATACGGAAATAACAGAGAATATTCGGTATCAAGAAGACATCTTCTTTACGGAAATAATGCTTTAATACGGTGGTGAGGTTCTGTTTCTTTTCAGTTTTCATAAGTTTGCTTATTTATTATACCTTATTTTTATTTAAATCAATCGCGTGATTTATAAATTATATCGTGAAATTATCAAAAGAGACACCCGGGAAAGAAGATTCTTTTCCGGCGTCGATATCGTCGGGATAAGAGATGCTTTCTAAATAGAGGCCTTGGGGCTCTGCTTTATATCTAGGAAAGTCAGGATCCAGTCCCGCTAAGAGGCGTTTGATTTGGTCTAAGCTCATTTTTCCTTGCGCGCAACGGATAACACTTCCCACCATGAAGCGAACTTGATAACGCAAGAAATTTTTTCCTTGGAAACGAAGATAAAGCATACCTTCTTTTTCTGTGAAAGAAACTTTATCAATGGTCAGATTGGTGTCTTCATCCCCTTCGGGAGTAGCAAAGCGAACAAAGTTGTGATGGCCTTGAAAAAGTTGTATGGCTTCTCTTGCTTTATCGACATCCAGCAGTGTCTTAGGCATGTAAGAAAGGGAGGATAACAGAGGGTTCATCGGCTTGACATTTTGAATAAGATAACAATAGGTTTTGCATTTACAGTGGTGACGACAAGAAAAATTGTCATCGACATAACGGATGTCTTTGATGATCACTTCTGGAGAGAGGTGTGCGCTTAAGAATTTTGAAAGCCCGTAAAAAGAAATACGTTCATCGACAGGCGTATATGTGAGGGCAAAATCTAAGGCGTTGACATGGCGATCAAGTCGGGAAGAAATCAAGACTTTTACCTCCTGACAATAAATTTCCGAAAGCAGTCTTTCAAATTCCCCTTGAATCGTACGATCGTTTTTTAAACGCTGTGTCCCATAAAAATCTCTCCCGAGAAAGGAAATGCGAATCATGATTTTCATAACTGTGGAACCTGAATACCTAATGCCGCAAATAAATCGAACTTACAAACAGCCATTGTGATGATACCGGAGATGAACAAAGCCAAGAAAATAGCAGAGGCAGTGTCTTTCCATCCCCAGTGCAAATGTTTGAATTTTGTGCGTTTGCTATTTGGATCATAACCGCGCGCTTCCATGGCATCGGCAAGCTCTCCACTTGTTAAAAAGGCAGAGATGAATAAAGGAATAATCAAGGAGACAAGGGATTTGATTTTGGTCTTGAAATTTCCGTTTTGGAAATCGACACCACGGCTTGCTTGGGCTTTCATGATACGAGAAGTTTCTTCTTGTAAAGAGGGGACAAAGCGCAACGCCAAAGAGAGTGCCATAGCAAATTTATGAACCGGAATATGAAGCCAAGTCAAAGGGTGGAAGAGCCATTCAATTGCATTTGTTAAATCCATCGGTTTAGTGGTAGAAGTGAGAATATTGGTAATCATAAGAACTAAGACAAGGCGTAAGAAAATATAGCTGACATTGACAACGGCTCCCAAACGGATACAAATATTGGTGTTAGGAAATTGCACCAAGATTAAAGAGGTGGTATCGCCGCTGAAGAAAATATTGATGATGAGAATCAGTAAGATCATAAACCAAAGCGCTTTGAGAGAGCGGAAGAGAGATAAGAAACTTGCTTTACTGACAAAAGTGAAGGTGAGCAAAATCAAGAAGATAACACCGTAGATGACAAAACACATCCAAGGATTTCCATAATTTAAAAAAATGGAAACCATAAAAAGAATCATGCCAATCAGCTTGATCCTAGCGTCGATGCGATGGAAAAGGGTATCGTAACCCATGTATTTACCAAAGCTGGTCATCGGATAGACTCCTTTTTGACTCTGACGATTTCTTCCGCAAGACTTCTTGTATCTTTTACACGGGAAAGATCAACATCTAATCCGTTTTCCTTTAAAGCTAAAGCGAATGAAAACACTTTTGGAGGTTCGAGAGAGGATGTTCTTAAGAATTCACGGTCTTGGAACAAGTCAAGCGGCGTGTTATCATAGATGATTTTTCCACCATCTAAAACAATGGCGCGATTGCAGTAATGTAAGACAACATCCATGTTGTGTGTAGCTAAAATGATGGAAACTCCTCTTTCGCTCAATTTGCGAAGCAAAAGCATAAGGTTTCTTTCTGCGTTGGCATCTAGGCCTACGGTCGGTTCATCTAAGACTAGAACAGAGGGTTTTAATGCTAAGATACCGGCAATAGCTACTCTTCTTTTTTCACCGCCGGAAAGCTCAAAGGGAGAACGCTCATAGAAGGACTCATCTAAGCCGACGAGGGTCAAAGCCTCTTTGGCATCTAGCAATGCTTCTTCTTCACTTTTTCCAAAATTTTTAGGTCCGTAGGAGACATCTTTTAAAACAGTTTCTGCAAAGAGCTGATATTCTGGGAACTGGAAGACAATTCCCACTTTTCTTCGGACTTCTTTGATGTCTTTGAGCTTCTTCTTATGTTTCTTCTTCATGGCGTGCTCATTGACCTGGCCGTTTTTCTTATATACCAAAGTCATATCGATGAGATAGTCATCGATAGAAACTTTCCCTGACGAAGGTAACAAGAGCGCGTTGAGGTGTTGAATTAAAGTGCTCTTGCCAGAACCGGTTTTGCCGATGAGCGCAGCAAAGCTGTTCTCGGGGAAAATTAAGTTGATGTCTTTTAAAGCATCGCGATGATTTGGTGATTTCGGCTGATAGGTGAAGAAGACGTTTTCTAATTTTAATGGCATAGTAAATCAAGCAGCTCCTCATCATTCTTCACATCTTTTATATCTAATCCCTCTTCTCTTAGGTAGCGAGTGAGTTTATGGGCAAAAGGAATGTCTAAATGCATCGCTCGCAACTCGTCATCTCTGGAAAAGATGACCTCGGGAGTATCATCCATAACAATTTTTCCTTTGTTCATGACAATGACACGGTCTGCATCATATGCTTCTTCTAATTCGTGCGTGATGTTCAAAACAGTTAAATCAGGATTGTTGGCGCGCACTTCTTTGATGATTTGGCGAATTTCATTTTTGCCCTTTGGATCTAACATCGCTCCTGCTTCATCCAGAATAAGAATGGAAGTTTGTCTTGCGATAGCACCGGCGATAGCAACACGTTGCTTTTGTCCTCCAGAAAGATGGAAAGGTTCGGCATCTAAATAATCTTCCATGCCAACTCTTTGTGCGCAAAGCCGGATGATTTCAGGCATCTTTTTAGGATCGACACATTCATTCTCTAAGCCAAAAGCAATGTCATCTCTCACAGTAGCGCCAATGAATTGAGAATCAGGATTTTGAAACACTAAAGCGATGCTCTTTCTTAAGAGCAGCGCATTCTCATCGGTCATTTTGACACCGAAGATATAAATATCACCGAGTAGTTGAACTAAGATGCCATCGATGAGTTTCGCTAATGTCGATTTTCCCGAGCCGTTGTGACCGATGATAGCGACAGATTGACCTTTTTTAATATCTAGATTTACATCATTGATATTGAGCGTATCGGGAAGATAGCCAAAGCAAAGATTTTTTAAATAAATGGCGCTATCTTGAGGAATCGATTCATCTCTGCGGGTGATTTCAATTTCTTTTTTCTTACTTCTCATCTTTTCTTTTTTTCTGAAACCGAATGAATTGCATGATCCAATAGAATACTAAGATTCCGCCAAAGACAAGGGACCACACTAAAATGATTATCCAGTTATAATCTCCAATATTTGTAAAGTCACGGATAGTGACAAGTAAACCCACTGTCATCACTGCACAAAGCAAGATGATTACCGTGGCAACAAAGCAGCGTTTCCAGGGGAAACGGCTACGAAGTTCATATTCATTTTTATTTTTCTTCATCTTCAAATTTGATGGTCGGAACCTTTCCTTCATAGTGCACATACTCTATACCGGCCATATCCAACATTCTTCTAGCGGCAACTTCGGCATCCGTATTGTGATATTTATCGGAGAGATAGATGATTTTCTTAATACCAGATTGAATGATTGCCTTTGTACATTCATTGCAAGGGAACAAGGTAACATAGACAGTTGATCCCTTTAAATCGTGACCGGAATTGAGAATAGCGTTTAATTCCGCGTGGCAAACATAAGGGTATTTCGTTTCTAAAAACGGTTTGTTTTCATTGCTGCCAGCCCACGGAATCTCTTCGTCATTAACGCCGATAGGCATACCGTTGTAACCGAGTGAAAGAACTTTGTGTTCATCGGAAACAATGCATGCACCGACCTTGGTGTTGCTATCTTTGCTTCTCATAGCAGAGAGTATAGCAATAGACATAAAGTATTCATCCCATGTAATGTTGTCAAATTTCATGATTGTCTCCTTTCAACATCATTACATTATATATTATTTTTCATAAAGTTTCGAATTAAGTTTATATTTATATATAAATATATCTAGTGTAAAAAAGGTCGTGTTTCATCCAATCGGTGTTATCAAAGGCTTAAAAAAGTAAAATAATATAAAACCCCATGCAATAAAAATAAGTTGGCTAATTGTTTTAGGCGTTTAATATTCAGTAAATTTTGATTTTTATAATTTTTATCTTTGGTGAAGAGGTAATCAGCAAAAAATAATCGAGGTATGAATTTTATTTTTTAAAATAAAAAATAAAAGAGCTACCACAACAGTGATAGCTCACATAATTCGTATTAAGGTTGATTCATCTCCTTGACTTTGATGCGGTTTAAAGCGCGCTTAATTTTAATTTGAGCACGGGTGATATCGCGAGGAGAAGTGCTTTTTTCAACGATGCTAGAAGCGATATCCTTGGCACGTAACGCACGGGCAAGATCGATATTTGCAGAAGATTCAATGGCATAGACGAAAAGCTTTACTTTGTTTTCATCCCGGATGACTTGTAAAGTGCCACCGCTGATAGCATAAAGTGTCTCATGCATCGTCGTTTTGATCTTCATCGGACAAATGGCAACTTCTGCAATCATATCAGTGTGATGAGCCATGATTCCTATGGCGCCACGGGTCGTTTCTAAAGAGAGATATTCGACAGCTTTTTCGGTAAAGACACTCTGTGGCGTGATGATTTCGAGTGTGAATGTATCGGCCATATTATTTACCTTCTGTCGGAAGTTGACCCATTAATTCTTTTGCTTTTTCTAAAGCGTCATCAAAGGTGCCAACATAGGTGAAAGCGGCTTCCGGAAGATGGTCACCTTCACCGGCAAGAATTCTTGCAAAAGAAGAGATGGTATCTTCGATTTTTACAAACTTTCCTTCATAGCCGGAGAACTTGGCAGCGACAAAGAAAGGTTGCGATAAGAAGTTTCGGATACGTCTTGCTCTAGCGACGATAAGCTTATCTTCTTCCGAGAGCTCATCGATACCTAAAATAGCAATGATGTCTTGTAAATCTTTATAGCGCTGAAGAATGGATTGAACTTCGCGTGCGACACGATAGTGTTCTGCACCTACCACGTTAGGATCGAGGAAGTTAGAGGAAGAGGCGAGAGGATCAACGGCAGGATAAAGACCCAAAGCAGCGATATTACGATCCAAAACAGTCTTAGCGTCAAGGTGAGAGAAGGTTGTTGCTGGAGCAGGGTCAGTCAAGTCGTCGGCAGGAACATAGACCGCTTGAATGGAAGTGATGGAACCATTTTTAGTTGAGGCGATACGTTCCTGAAGTTGACCCATTTCCGTAGCCAAAGTCGGCTGATAACCGACAGCGGAAGGCATACGTCCTAAAAGGGCGGAGACTTCGCTTCCGGCTTGTGTGAAACGATAAATGTTATCGATAAAAAGAAGAACATCTTGGTGAGATTGGTCACGGAAATATTCCGCCATTGTCAAGGCAGAGAGAGCGACTCTCATACGAACACCAGGAGTTTCGTTCATTTGACCGAAGACTAATGCGGTATTGGGAAGAACGCCAGAGTCTTTCATTTCATAATAAAGGTCGTTTCCTTCACGAGAACGTTCTCCGACACCGCCGAAGACAGAGATGCCGTGTTTTTGCGTGGCGATATTGTTCATCAATTCTTGGATTAAGACGGTTTTACCAACACCGGCACCGCCGAAGAGACCTACTTTGCCGCCTTTGATATAAGGACAAAGAAGGTCGATAACTTTAATACCTGTTTCGAAGATTTCTGCTTTGGTGGATTGGTCTTGGAATTTCGGCGGATCATTATAAATGGAGTGTAATTTTGTAGGAGTGAATTCTCCGGCATCATCAATCGGCAAGCCCAAGACGTTAAACATTCTACCTAAGACGTCATTACCGACAGGAACTTGAATCGAAGAGCCGGTGTTATAGACTTTCAATCCTCTTTGAATTCCTTCGGTTGCGCCCATAGCAATACAACGAACAGTATCATCACCGATATGCTGAACAACTTCTAAAGTGAGTTCTTTTCCTTCTTTTGTTGTCACTTTTAAAGCCATCAAAAGCGGAGGGATGCTGTTTTCGTCGAAACGTACATCGATGACAGGACCGATTGCCTGTACTAATGTTCCATAGCTAGTGTTTTCCATGTTAACCTCCTATGCTTCCTCGTCTTTACCGGCATTTGCACCGGCGACGACTTCGGTGATTTCTTGTGTGATTTGATTTTGTCTTGTTTTGTTGTAGGTGATTCTTAGCTGTTTGGTAATCTTATCGGCAGCGTCTGTTGCGGATTCCATCGCGTTTCTACGCGATGATAATTCACATACTTCAGCTTCTAACAAGTGGTTATAAAGCAAAGCGTCTAAATAATGAGGGAGGAGATGAGAGACAAGCTCTTTGCGAGAAGAATCCACTTCGACAGGATCAAATTCATTGTATTTTTCTTGTGCTTTTTCAATCTCATCGATATCAAAGGGGACAAGTTTCTCGATTGTGGGAATGAAAGTTAAAGAGTTTTTATATTTGGTATAGACAAGATAGATCCCTTTATAGTGGTTTTTCATATGCAGTTGCAAAATGACATGACGCAAACGACGCGCTTTGGAAAAAGCGAAGTCTTTATCCATTATATTGACAAAGTTATCGTAGGTGACATTACCTCTTTGATGATAACGAATACTGCCTTTTTGACCGATGAAGAGAAGTTCGTCTTGTTTGCGAATCAGCGGATCAAATTCTTTAAAGATATTGTAGTTATAGGCACCGCAGAGCCCTAAGGTCGAAGTGACAACGATATAAAGATTTTTGTCACTGTCAAACTCCATGAGGCAACGCGAATTTTTTAGGCTCCTTAAAGGACACCCGATCGTGCTGCGGATCAGGGTTTCATACATACCATCTCTAAAAGGAATGTCATCCTGATAGAAACGTTTCCAACGCTGGAATTTAACAGACGCGACAAGCTTCATTGCTTTGGTGATTTTTTTGGTGGATTCAATTGTGTTAATGCGTCGTTTTGTATTGATTAATGACTCTGCCATTTTGAATAACTTTTATAATTTGCTTTTAATTGATACCTGTGATAATTCCGTCAATTGTTTCATCAATAATCTTCTTTACTTCGTCAGTCATCACTTTCTCATCGCGCAGGGAAGTGAGAACTTCGGGGTGATTTGCTTTGATGGATCCACGGATCTTTTCTAAGGCGTCGGAGACACGACTAGGCTCAATGACATCGAGTTTCTTTGTTTGAGCAGCATAGATGTCGATGACCTCTTCTTCCATCGAAAGAGGAGAATATTGTTTTTGTTTTAAAACTTCCATCAAGATAGCGCCGTGGGTCAAAATAGCCTTGGTCGTATCATCTAAATCAGATCCAAAGCGTGAGAAGTCAAGCATTTCGTTGTAGTTAGCAAGTTCGATTTTTAAGGAAGAAGCGACTTTTTTCATCGCTTTAATTTGCGCAGCAGAACCGACACGAGAGACAGAGAGACCGCTATCGACAGCCGGTCTTTGACCGGAGTTGAATAAGTCAGTGGTCAAGAAGATTTGACCGTCCGTGATGGAAATGACGTTTGTCGGAATGTAAGCGGAGATGTCGCCTGCTTGTGTTTCGACAATCGGAAGTGCGGTGATTGATCCGCCTCCAAATTTATCGTTGAACTTACAAGCTCTTTCTAAAAGTCTGGAGTGGAGATAGAAGACGTCACCAGGATAGGCTTCACGCCCTGGAGCTCTCTTCAATAAAAGAGAAAGAGCACGATAGGCAACCGCATGCTTCGATAGATCATCATAGACGATTAAAACGTCTTTCCCTTGTTTTTCCCAATATTCGGCCATGGAAGTAGCGGCATACGGGGCGACATATAACATCGGAGCAGCTTCGCTTGCGCTGGCGTTGACGATGACAGTATGAGCGAGCGCATCATGTTCTTTTAATTTTGTGACAATTTGAGCAATGGTAGAGTTTTTCTGACCGATTGCACAATAAATACAAATGACGTCTTTTCCTTTTTGGTTGATGATGGTGTCGATAGCGAGAGCGGTTTTACCAGTTTGTCTATCGCCGATGATAAGTTCTCTTTGACCTTTACCGATCGGAATCATGGAGTCGATTGCTTTGATACCGGTCTCTAAAGGTTCGTTCACGCTTTGACGGGACATGATCGAAGGAGCGGGAGATTCAATCGGTGCGGTTTCAGTCGTCTCAATCGGACCGTTTCCGTCGATTGGAAGACCAAGAGCGTTGACAACTCTTCCTAACAGCGCATCGCCGACAGGAACGGAGACAACTTTACCTGTCAGTTTAACGGGGTCACCTTCAAAGATTTCGGTGTCTTTTCCTAAAAGAACGCAACCGACACTATCTTCGTTTAAGTTCATGACCATACCATAGATGTTGTGTGGGAAGGAGAGGAGTTCGCCGTACATGGCTTTATCCAATCCGTAGATAGTTGCAATACCATCGCCAACAGAGACAACGGTTCCGACATCGTTGGTCTGAATCTTGTCTTCGTAGCTATTGATCTCTTTTTTGATCAGGTTTGTAATGGAATCAATTTCTGCCATAAGCTACTCCTTTCTATTTCTTGTGGTAGAGAACTTTGTCTCTGACTTGATTGAGTTTAGAATCGACAGAGTAATCGTAGAGCGTATCAGCAATGTAGATTTTCATGCCGGCGATGACTCGTTTGTCGATGAGATTTTTTAAGACGACTTGTTTGTGATATTTTTCGGAAAAGATTTGTTCAATCTGACGCAGCCTTTCTTCATCTAACAGGAAGGAAGTGAATATTCTGCCTTCTAAGATATTGTGATTCTCGTTGTAGATGTGTCGATATTCTTCAACGATCTTTTCAAGATATTGAATCGCATGGCGTTTTAATAGGACTTTGAGGAACGCGTAACTGCAACCTTGAACTTTTTCTTTGATGCATTTATCTAACATTTCCTCTTTCTCTTGGTGGTTGATCATTGGCGAAGAGAGGAATTTGACAAAATCCGGATTCTTTTTAAAAAGCGAGCACAGAAAAGTTAAGTCATTGCTGACCTCTTCAATTAAATTCTTTTCTTTGGCAATACCAAAGATCGCTTTGGCGTAGCTTTTCAAAAGAGTGAGATTCATCTTTATTCATTATCCTCTTTTATTTTATCGATGAAATCATCGATAACTTTATCGTTGTCTTCTTTGGTTAGTTCACGACCTAAGATTTCTTTGGATGCTGCAATGGCAGTAGTGACAATCTCATCATGCACCTGTCTCTTTGCCTCTTCTTTCAGTTCGATCGCATCTTTTTCACTTTGGATGCGAATCTGTTCTGCTTTTTTATTAGCATCCTCAAGAATTTGATCAGCGGAAACTTGAGCAGTCTTTTTCGCTTGGTTGATGATGTCGTCCGCACGAGCGTGAGACTGATCCAAGTTCATCTTGGTATCTTCTAAGTTTCTGCTAGCATCTTGATTTTTAAGCTCAGCGTCCTGGATGTTCTTTTCGATATAATCCTGTCTTTCTTTAATTTTCTTTTTCAGCGGTTTATATGCGAATTTAAAGAATACGAAAACCATCAATGCGAAGACAGCTAACTGCGCTAAAGCGACATAGAGGTTAGGCAACGCATTGTTGATTGTTTCGTTGACAGAGCCGGAGATATTTCCGCTTGCCTGGTCGACATTACAAGAGGTGAGACTAAACGAAACAAGTAACGATAAGGCCAACAGAAGTTTCTTTTTCTTCATAGTGACCTCAATTCATCTTCTTAGGCAATGACCGGAGATTTGACGAAGATTAAAAGAATGGCTAAAACAAGACCGTAAATAGCGACAGATTCACAAAGAGAGACGCCTAAGATCATACTGGATCTCAAGTTCTTTGTGGCTTCCGGGTTTCTAGCCATACCAGTTAAAGCGGCATGACAAACGATACCTTCAGCGATGGAAGACATGGACATACCGATCATGATGATGCCGATACCGATGTAAAGGTTTCCTAAGGCATCAAAAGCGGTGCCACCAGCACTTTCGACTAATGCGGTGAAAGAATTAAATAAAGAATTGACCAAATTCATAAATTTGCCTCCTTTTTATGATTTACTTGGTGTGTTTCAACTCGACAGCGCCACGCATGTTGACTGCTTTGACAATTTTTTCATCTTCCTCTTCGGGCGCTTGTAGACCGACGTTCATCATAGTGATCATCAAGAAGACAATCGTCTGGATGAAACCGCCGAACAAGTCGAAGTAGAAATGGAGGAAGAAGTTGATAAAGGGTGCGAATAGTAAGCCAAAGCCATCGATCATGGCGTAGAGCGCTTGATAAGAGAGGGTGAGGACACAAAATCCTGCAAAGGCGTTTCCGAAAAGACGGATGCCAAGAGATATCATCGGAACAAAGTTTGTCACTAAAGGGAAGAGCGGAGGGAAGGTGTAGATAAACTGTTTATAATAATTCCATTTATTTGTACGTAGTTTTGTAAATTCAATAAGACAGACAGTAATTAAACCAGGGAGCAAGGTAAACGTAAGATTAGTAAAGGGAGAGGGCAATGTCGCAAAGAGTTTACTTTCGTTCATGATGTATCCTTCGCTGGCAGGTCCTAAGACGATGAGATTAGGTATACCGATGAAGCCGACGAAGAAACCGAAGAAGATATATAAGGCCAAAGGGATCACGTAAGCGCCAAAGTTAGAAAAATATTTTGGACACCCCATCAGTTCCGATACGTTTTTATCTGCGAAAGTAATCACCATTTCCGCCAGGTTGACGATGCCTTTTGGTTTATCTAAGGCGCTGACTTTACGCTGTTTAAAAAAGACGACAAAAGAAAAGACGATGATCAATGACATCGCAATCAAAGAGGTGATGAATTCTGGCGTGATCATCTTAGCAAAATCAGGATTTAAGATATTGCCAAAATTAAGACCTTCAAGGGTTTTAATCATTCGACTTGTCCTTTCTTAATATTTTATCACTAGCGCTATAGATCGTAGCAAGTAAATTCGATAACATGACAATAGCAAAAGAGGCAAAAAACCAAAAATAAGAGACACCCGTTTTAAATCCAGGAACAAAAGCGTAAATCAACATGGGAAGAAGAAGAGAAATAAGAATGAGGACATAACGGGCGATAAAACTAAAAATAAAAGCGATATTGTGTTTAACAACATCCTTTGGAAAAAAGAAAGTTAAGAAAATCAAGCCTGATAACGCCCAGGGAATCAAGGTAAAAACCAAAGATTTCAAGTCAAACATGCCAAGAGAGACAACAGTTGGAATAAGCCCAAGCCCGAGCAAAAGAAAAATAAAGAGCTTGAATTTTCTTGTTTTCATTTCCATGATTCAAATATATCACAAAACACAGGGAATTAGTAACATATAAATCGTTTATGTATCGATTTCAATAAAAATAAATGAACTGATATAAAATTTATTAAAAAATGTTGACAACAAAAGTAGAATAATTTATAATCAACTACGCTTTGGGCATTTAGCTCAGCTGGGAGAGCATCCGCTTGACGTGCGGAAGGTCACAGGTTCGAGCCCTGTAGTGCCCACCATTGCAAATTAAAGGTCACCTGCGGGTGACCTTTTTTCGTTTTGTTGGCTCAGGGCTCGAACGCATTTGCAAATCAAGTTAAAATATAATATAATTTCGTGGATTAATTTGGAGCAGTACCCAAGTGGTTGAAGGGAACGGTCTTGAAAACCGTCAGTACGCGAATAACGTAGCAAGAGTTCAAATCTCTTCTGCTCCGCCAGTTTAAAAAAATACCCGAGAAATCGGGCTTTTTTTGTGACAAATTTTGTTTTGATACAGATTTGATATCTCTTCTATAAAACGTAACGAAAATATTTAGAAAGAGACATGGATAAATAAAATCATTGCTGATTTATCTATTTAATGCCTTTTTGAGACATAATCTAGTTGCTATCATGAACGACTTTCAAACATTCGGAGAGGTCGAATTATATCATCTGTTATATCTTCCTTTGTTTAAGCTTTTTAATGACAATATTCAATTGATTTTTTATAAGTTATTTAAGGAGGAATTTTAGATAAACAAAGTAAAATAAAGTATCTAATGAAACAAGTAATAAAATGAATTTACTCATGCAAATTATCAAGGAAACTAAAGAGAGAAAAAATGAAAAAGCATCTTACAACACGATGATTTAACGTTGTAATATATTATTAAAAAAATGATCGTTTGGGAGGTGATGGATATGAAACAAAAATACAAAATCACCGGAATGACTTGCGCAAGCTGTGTTGCGCATGTGGAAAAGAGTGTAAAGCAGTTAAACGGGGTGCAAAAAGTCAACGTCAATTTGATGACAGAACAAATGGAAGTGGAACACGACGATGCGCTCTCAGATGCAGAGATTATTCATTCGGTAGAGTCTGCTGGTTATGGGGCGAGTGTTTTTGGTGAAACAGGTTCTTCTCCAAGAAAGATAGAAAAAGAAAACGGTGGCAATCGCATCGATTTGATCAAGATTATCATCAGTGCAATTTTGCTTGTTGTCTTAATGTATGTCGGCATGGCAAAAATGATGAATTGGCCACTTCCTTGGTTTTTTGCGGGGGATGAAAATGTTTTCGCTTATGTCTTCTTTCAATTCTTGATTAGCTTAGTCGTCTGCGTATTGAACAAGCGTTTTTTCATCAGTGGTTTTAAAGCTTTATTTAAATTATCGCCGACGATGGACACACTAGTTGCTTTAGGCGCTGGCGCGAGTATGTTATATGGTGTTGTCGCTCTTTTTGCGATTGGATATGGTCTTGGACACAATGATATCAATCTGATCCATGAGTATTCTCACATTCTATATTTTGAATCAGCTGCAATGGTTCTTACATTAGTATCTGTCGGTAAATATTTAGAAAAAATTTCTAAGACAAAGGCAGGAGATGCTGTTTCTAAATTGCTTGATTTGAGCCCCAAAACAGCAATACGAATAACTGAAAACGGGGAAGAAGAAGTTTTGGTTTCACAATTGCGTATCAACGATATCATCTTGGTAAGACAAGGAATGTCTGTCCCTAGTGATGGTGTTGTCATCAGTGGAGCTGCAAGCATCGATGAATCTTTGATCTTAGGAGAATCTGTTCCGCGCGAAAAAGGAATCGGCGATGAAGTGGTAGGTGGAACCATCAATAAAGATGGCTCGATTCAAGTGCGAGTCACTGCCTTAGGAGAACAATCCACTTTAGGAAAAATCATCTCCATGGTGCAAGAAGCGGGTGGAAGTAAAGCGCCGATTGCTCGTCTCGCTGATAAATTATCTTTATATTTTGTTCCTATTGTCATTGCTATCTCTTTGATTACCATGATTGTTTGGTCTGTTATCAAGGCGGATTTTGCTTATGGCTTCAATATGGGTATCTCTGTTCTTGTGATTTCTTGCCCTTGTGCATTAGGTCTTGCTACGCCGACTGCAATTATGGTTGGAACCGGAAAAGGAGCGCAGTTGGGTATCTTATATAAAGATGCGGAAACATTAGAGCATACAGGGAAAGTAACATCTATTGTCTTAGACAAGACAGGAACAATCACAGCGGGTAAGCCTGTTGTGGAACACTTCTTTGCAAAAGAAGAATCCATTGCCTTAGACTATGCTTATTCTTTAGAGAGAAACAGTCAGCATCCTTTTGCTTTAGCAATCATGGAGTACGCAAGTGAACATCAGGCGAGATTGATGGAAAGCAACAATTATCTTTCTATCGTCGGAGGCGGTTTAAAAGCCACAATCGATGGTCACGATGTCCTTTGTGGAAATGAGAGAATTTGTAAAGACTGTCATAATTTAAAAGAATACGAAGAGAAAGCATCCCTTTATGAAAAGGAAGGAAAAAGTATTCTTTATCTCTCTGTCGATCAAGAAATCGTCGCTTATTTTGTCATTGCGGATTCTATCAAAGAAGACAGCGTACAAGCCATTGAGCAATTCCAAAAGCATGGTTTGAAAGTTTATATGATGACAGGAGATAACGAAAGTGTCGCAAAAGCCGTTGCTGGAAAAGTAGGAATTGAACATTATAAAGCGCGCGTTTTACCACAAGACAAAGCAACTTTTGTCAAAGAGCTTCAGCAGAAAGGTGAAGTTGTTATGATGATAGGAGATGGCATCAACGATGCCCCTGCATTAAAGCAAAGTGATATTGGCGTTGCTATCGGCGCTGGTACAGATGTCGCTTTAGATGCGGCGGATATTGTTTTGATGCATTCGTCTTTGGTAGATGCTTACAACGCTTGGAAATTGAGCAAGAGAACAATTCTTAATGTGAAAGAGAATCTCTTCTGGGCGTTTATCTACAACCTCTGCAGTATTCCTTTAGCTGCTGGTGTCTTTGTCTCTCTTGGTGTTTCCTTGAATCCGATGATATCTTCTGCGGCGATGAGTGTCAGCTCTCTTATTGTCGTCTTAAACGCTTTGAGATTAAAATTGTTTAAACCGGATATTGCTAGAATAGAAGAAAAAGAAATCAATATGTTAAAAAAGGAGAAACAAAATATGGAAAAGAAAATTTATGTTAAAGGCATGATGTGCATGCACTGTGTCGCTCATGTGGAGAAAGCGTTAAGAGAGTTAAGCGGAACGGAAAAAGTTGTTGTTGACTTGAAGTCCGGCATCGCTACTTTTGTAGGAACAGCGTCGGATGAAGAAATCAAAAACGCGATTGCATCCTGCGGATACGAAGTCACGAACATCGAAGAATAACAATGTGTAAAAAGCCTCAAAACTGTTTCATCTTTGAGGCTTTTTACATAGAAAATGAAATTTATCTTGAGAATATATATATATGTTTCTATAATTAAAATATATCTAGGTACTTTTATTGTGGCCTAGAAATGAATGAAACATAGAAAAGAGGTAAAACTATGGGTAGAGCACATGAAGTCAGAGCGAAGAAAATCGCACAGACAAATGCCGCAAAATCGGCATTGTACAACAGAGCAAGCAAAGAAATTTATCTTGCAGCCAAAAGTGGTGTCCCCGATCCTAAGGATAACCTCGCTTTAAGATCCGCCATTGAAAAATGGAAAGCTCAGCACGTCACTCGTGATGTCATCGACAGAGCAATCGCCAAAGCAAAGAACAAAGACTCTGCCGATTTTGTCGCCGGCAGATATGAGGGCTTTGGTCCGGGTGGTGTCGCTATTATGGTCGATACACTTACCGACAATGAAAAGAGAGCGTTCTCTGCTGTCAGAGCATGCTTTACACACCATGGTGGCAAAGTCGGAAACAGCGGTTCTGCCGCTTTCAACTTTGTCCGTATGGGTGTCATTTGTTTCGATAGCGAAAAGACTGCGGAAGAGATTGAAGAAATCCTCATCTTGAACGAAGTTGACGTTCAGGCTGTTGATCAGGATGAAACAACCTTCGAAATTCAAGTCACTGATTCTGATCTTAATCACGCGAGAGAAGTTATCATCAATGAACTTGGTGTCAACGAAGACGATTTCTCTACTTGCGAGGTCACCTTTATTCCTACCGGTGATAAAGTTTCTATCTCCGAGGATGATAAGGGAACATTACAAAACCTTCTCGATGCCATGGATGAAATTGAAGACGTCCAGGCCGTTTATCACAACGCTGAACTTTAATTCTGAGAAAGTTTAAACGAGATTGTAGTTTAAAAGGTACCCTGATACTTCGATATAAGACAGGGTACCTTTTACTTTGAAGTCTCTTTTCTTTCATTATTTTTTTAATTTTGATAAAATCATAAATATGAAAAACACAAATTATTGGTCTCGCTTTTCTAAGCTAACAAAACGCGACTGGGTTATCATCGTTTCGATGGGACTTGTCTTCTTCTTCTTGCTTTATATGAGCATCGGCATGTCGGTGAAGATGGCACAAGGAATGTCTCTCTTTGGAGACAGTTCTTATAATGGCTCTGAAGTAGAAATGCAAGTCACCTCCACAGACTTAGGTATTCTTTCTCTCTTTTGGATTCTTTCTATCTTGTTGGGTGCCTTGTTTGTGTACACTTTCTTCTTTAAGAAGATGGAACAGAAGACGGTGACAAGAAAAGAAGTGGTCGGCGGTAAAATTGTCGTTGTTGAAGAAAAGAAAGAAGAAGAGAAAAAATGAACAAAGTCGATTTAGATCAGGATCTTTCTTTATTAAAGGAATGTGAATTGGTTCGCTATAGTTTAAAAGAGAACAATCTTACCCTGATGGTTGTTGCTGATTGTGAAGAAGATTTAGAACATGACCATTCTCACGAAGAAGAGGAAGAGCACGATTGTTGTTGTGAAGGCTTAAACGGCCATCTATTCTTACTTCATTTCCACGGTGTTACAAACTTTAAAGCCGAAGGAGAAGAGTGCGACAATTATGTCTTAAAAGAGGCACAAATCGGAGAAAACGATCTTTTTCTTTCCTATGACGGGTTCAATTTGTTTGAACCAGATAGCATGTTGAGAATCGCCTTTTCTTTTGCTGGATACGAAGTGGAAGACGGCGGTAAGATTGAAGGTTGCGGCGTTTGATTTTAAACGGATTGTTAAGAGGTTTTCCTCTTAACAATTTTTTGTTAAAAACGAAACATATTTCCAATAAAAAAACGCTCTTTTTGAAGGTACCTTTCCTAGTTTCTAGGAATTAGGATTCCTTTCTTTTGAGCGCTTTTTCTATTGTTTTTAATCGTGTTTACAACAACAGCAGTCTTCTTCGTGATCGTGATGTCTGGCGATGACCGTTTCACGAATCTCGCTGATTTTTTTATACACCTCATCGATAGAAATATCGGGATGCGCTTGTAAGTAAGTGTCAAACTCTTCCATGATTTCATCCATGTAGGGTTCTTCGTATTCCTCGTCAAAATTATCATCGGTATCAAAATCATCATCGTCTTGAACAGAGGCTTTTACCGTGTTGTCTTCTGTCATATAAAGAGGATAGTCTTCGTTTGCGACAAGATGTTCGTGTTCCGGTGCAAAATAACGGAAATTAAAGTGGAAGTGAATGGCGATATCGGTTAAGGATTCGCTGAGGAAGTCTCTTACTTCTTCTTCTTTTGAAATGTAAGTTTCGGGGGCATCGACATCGATGTGAAGAATAAAGGAAGTCTGTTCCACACCATTGTGAATTAAAAAGGACTGTGGCGCATAGAAAAGAAGCTCGTCATCTTCGCAACCATAGATTTCGACTAAGCCTTGGTGAAGCTTTTTGGTGACATCGATCGCGTTATAGTGATCCATGCCTAATAAAGAAATGATGATCATATAATTGTTCTCCTTTGTATCACATGCTTTCGTTTCCGGGGTCGACATTGATGCTGATTTCGACCTTGTCATAGGAAGTGCGAAGCAATTTGATATTATCTAATATTTCATCTGCCTCTTTCGGCGATTTATATTTTAACAAAATTGTGCGGTAATATCTTCCATTCATGTAAGGAATATAGGGAGAAAGAGGACCATAAACGTTGAATTTTTTATTTCCGATGCTTTCGATGATGTGCGCATGAAGTGATTTTGCAACTTCTAAAACATCCTCTAAATGAACCCCTCTGATGGTGATATTGGTCAAATAAGTATAAGGCGGATAGAGGTATTTTCTGCGTTCTTCCATCTCCTTTTCATAGAAAGTGTCGTAATCTTGTTTTGCAGCCAATTGAATGACGGGGTTATCTGGAACATAACTTTGCAAAACCACTCTACCTTTGAGATCTTTTCTTCCTGCTCTACCGACAAATTGAGAAATGAGATCAAAGGTTTCTTCGTTTGCCAAATAGGTCGGCATTCTTAAAGAACTGTCGCAATCAAGAATACTGGCCAAACTGACCTTAGGGAAATCATGACCCTTTGCAATCACTTCTGTTCCGATAAGAATATCGGTTTCACCGGAAGAAAAATCCTCTAATATTTGATGACGGACTTCGTTAGAAGAAACATCAGAATCCAGTCTGGTGATCTTAGCAAGTGGAAAAAGTCCACGCAGCTCTTCATAAGCTCGTTCTGTTCCATAACCAAGGGTTTGAAAACGATCGCTTCCACAGTGACATTTTAAGCCGATAGTGGAAATGCGGTATTCGCAGTGATGACAACGCAAAGTGTCATCTCTTTTGTGATAATTCATCGGGATATTACAATTCGGACAAAGGTATGTCTTATGACATTCTCTGCAAAGATAAATGGGAGAGTAACCGCGGCGGTTGATTAAAATCATCGTCTGTTGATGTGCCCTTAAATTCTTCTCAATCTCGCTTAAGAGAACAAGGGAAAACATACTTGATTTCTGAGGATCGAGCAGTTTTGGATTGTTCATGTTTGCCATGATGATTTCTTTTTCTTGATTGAGAGAGATGCGTCTATTCATGCGAAGCAGTTTATATAAACCGCGATCTGCACGTGCTCTATCAATTACTCTCGGTGTAGCAGAGCCTAACAAGAGTTTACATTCTTCTTTTAACACGCGCATCTTAGCGACGGTAATCGCGTCGTAATACGGGGTGTTATCCTGTTTGTAAGAAGAAGAATGTTCTTCATCTATAATAATGAGTCCAAGATTTTCAATTGGTGCAAAGACAGCACTTCTTGTTCCTAAGACAACCTTACTTTCTCCGTGTAAGATTTTTTGATATTCATCGTATTTTCTCGCGTCGGATAAAGAGGAGTTTAAAATGGAGAGAGTATCTTTAAACTGACTTTGTAATTGTAAGGCCATATGATCTGTGAGTGCGATTTCCGGTACAAGGATTAACACCCCTTTTCCAAGCTCTAAATACTTCTTTGCCAGAGCAAGGTAAACAGCTGTTTTGCCAGAGCCGGTGACACCTTGGAGCAAAAATATTTTATCTTCATCTTGCAAAACATGTTGTACAGTTTCCTGTTGTTCGGTTGTCAAATCAAAGGAGGGCATGTGCTTTAAAACAATTTCAGGAATGCGGCTGACGGGGATTTTTTCTATTCTCACTGCATTTTTAGTCAAAAGTTTTTCTAAAGAAACTTTTGCAGTGATAGTCGTCTTTCTCACGCCGTCTTCTTCTACTTTAATTTTTTGATAAAGTTTTTGTTCTTGTGCGCTTAGTTGATGGATGTCAAAAGGGTTTGCAAAAAGAAAGTCCACTGTCTTTCCTTGCGCTTTTTTTAAGGCGGAGTCTTTTGGCTTTAAGCTGGGAGGTAACATCGTTTGCAGGACACGAATCATGTCTGCTTTGTAATATTTGGAAACGTGTTTTGCCAAGTCAAAAAGGGCCTCATTGAGCAAGGGTTCTTCATCGACTTTCGTTAAAATAGGAGAGAGCTTCATGCCGAGTCTCTCCTGATAAGAGGATAAATCTTCTTCTATGTATAATGGATCTTCGATGACAAAAGCGATGGTGGATTTGCTCGGGCCAAAGCTGACAAGAACACGCATTCCTTTGCGAATGCTATCATCTTTGCTGTAATAAGAAAAGGGACGATCGAGACTCGCGACAGCTCTGCCAATGAGCACTTTGACTAAATAAAACATTGTTAAGGTCTTTTAATAAGGTAGTTTTCCATCTCGGAAGTGTTATTTTCTATGCTGAGAATATAACGAGTTCTGTTTTCAAGTGAGGTGACAAAGCGTTTGAAAGTCTTTTTTAAGACATAATTTGTCAAGACAACATCAAAAAGCGGAGCGGATTTTAAATCTTCTTCGGCTTGTTTGATCTTGGCGTCAATATCACCCTTATCGACATCATGGGAATTGTTCAATCTTCTTCTTAATTCGTCTAAGTTAGGAGGTTGAATAAATACTGTCAGTGTATACATTCCTCGGAATTGTTCCATCAACTTTAAAGCGATAGGAACATCTACATCTAAGACGATGTTTTTGCCTGAGGCTAATTCTTGTAAAATTTCTTCTTTTTGAATACCGTAGAGATTGCCTTGAGATTCAAAAGTAGCAAGGTAAAAACCCGCTTCTTTTCTTCTGTAAAATTCATAAGGGGAGATAAAATGATAGGGTTCTTTTCCTTTGAATTTTTTTCTTTTTGTCGTATCTAAGACACTGCAAAAGCAGTGAAGAGAGGCGTCGTGGATGGCGAGTTTTCTAACGGATCCTTTACCGATACCAGCAGGTCCAGAAAGGATGATTAAAATTCCTTGTTTCATATTTTTATTGTATCACAACAATTTTAAGTTAATGGTGTATTTTTAAGAATATTAAGAAATTTTTCAACCCCTTTTCTTACATCTCTTTCAAGGTGTTCTTGTAAATAGGAAAGTTCGTGGATTTGATTGTGGAAAGGAATGATAGAAAGCAGCGGATAGGCAGAAAAAGCATTTTCTATTCCTTCTTCTTTTCTTCCGCATAAAATCGTAAACGGAATATGGTTCTTTTGACAAAGTGAAGTTACTTGAGAGAGTGCTTTTCCTTTTAATGAAGTGAAATCTAATTTTCCTTCTCCGGTAATTACAAAGTCACAATTTTTAATTTTATCCTCAAAATGGCATAAGTTTAAAATCCCTTGTGCTCCATTTATAACTTTCGTTTCTCCTAAATAATAAAAAACCGCTCCAAGACCTCCTGCTGCACCCGATCCCATTTTGTTTTTGCTTTGAATATGGTGCTTCTTTTCTAAAAGATCATGAAGGTGAGATAACGATTCTTCTAAAAGGGGCAATTCTTCCTCTGTTGCTCCTTTTTGTCTTGCAAAAGTATAAGTAGCCCCCTCTTTTCCTAAGAGAGGAGAAGTGACGTCGCTAAATAAAGTAAATGTCAAACCATCGGGAATATTTAAATCACCTTCAATTTTAGTGATGTCTTTTAAAAGATAGGCGTAAGGGAAGACCTCTTTTTCTTGAATATAAAAGTGATAACCTAACGCGGCTAGTAGCCCTGCACCCATGTCATTGGTGGCGCTACCTCCTAAGCCGATGATAAAATCTCGTATTCCCAGCGAACATAAGCTTTGTAATAACTGACCTATTCCAAAGGTTGTAGCTGTTAAAGGAGAAGAAAAGCCCTCTACGTCTTTTAAACCGACCAACGATGCGATCTCGATATAGGCTTTATGATTGGAAATGAGACACGGGATGCTTTTTTCTTTCTTTTGCGAATCAAAGCAAGGGAAAGATAACTCCTTTACATCAGAGAGATTTTCTTTGATGCTTTCTAAAAATCCTTCGCCTCCATCGGCAAATGTAATCGTTTCCGTTTGCAGTGTAGGACAACGTTTTTCAAACTCATCCTTTATTAGAGCATTTACTTCTTTTGAGGAGGCGGTGCCTTTAAAAGAATCACATATAATTATTGCTTTCATATTTTTATTCTATCATGATAAAATAATTGATGATAAGGAGGTTTATATGAAAACAAGTAACTTATTAAAAGCAATTTTGATCATGGTCTTAGGTATTCTCCTTTGCATCTCTGCTGTCAATCCTAGCGAAGTTATCAACTGGATTATCTCCGTCGGATTATTAGGTACTGGTGTCACTATGATTGTCGCATCCTTTGTCCTGATGAAGACGTTGGTCTCAGATATCGGATTATTAGGAACGTTAGCCTTAGCAGTTGGCGTTATGTTCTTACCCGCTCTTCCTGGAACCATTGCAATCGATTGGATGCGCGTCATTTCCATGATTATGATGGTTATCGGTGCAGCCTTCATCTTCGATGGTATTGTCACTTTGATTCTCGACAGAAAATTCAAAGCGACGAATGTTATCATCTTCTCTATGGGTGCTGTTTCCTTTACCTTAGGTATCTGCCTCTGGTTGTTAGACAGCTTTAGAGATTTTGCCGGTTTGATGTTAGGTATCATCATGCTTGTCTACTCCATCTTGCTCTTGGTATCTATCTTTACCGACAAAGAATTGGTTCGTATTGACATTTCGAAAAGATCGAAGTAAACAAAATGGATGAAGCAAATGCTTCATCCATTTTTTTATTTGCGGTAAAATAAATTTATGGAATATATAAAAGTAAATCACGATTGCCTAAAACCGTTTCTCCCTGAAGATGCTAAAATTTTGATCTTGGGTTCGTTTCCTTCGCCAGGATCGAGAAAAGCTCAATTTTATTATGCATATAAAACCAATCGTTTTTTTCAAACTTTGGCTGGCGTTTTTCAAGAAAAGACGCCGGTGAATATAGAAGAGAGAAAAACCTTTCTTCAAAAACACCATATTGCTTTATATGATGTCATTGAATCTTGCGAAATTAAAGGAGCGAGCGATAGCTCTATTCGCAACGTGATAGTAGCAGACATACCAGCTTTGATTCAAGGTACACAAATTGTTCAGGTTTTCACCACAGGAACAAAGGCAGGAAATCTTTACCGTAAATTCATCGGGGAAGATAACATTATGCTACCTAGTCCATCTGCTGCAAATGCTGCAATGTCTTTATCATCTTTAATTTCTTCGTATCGGGTGATTTTAGATTACCTAAATTGAGATTTTATTGAAAAAACGTTTTTAGTTTGGTAATATCTTAGAGCATGGGGCTGTAGCTCAGCTGGGAGAGCGTCTCGTTCGCAACGAAAAGGTCGCGAGTTCGATCCTCGTCAGCTCCACCAAATTACAAATACAGAAGTGATACGAAATCACTTCTTTTTTTATTTCTTTAAACGGGGCTATGTTATAGGATGTCTAACTACTCTTTACTAGGATCTTACCCTTACACCATCTTTGAAACAACGATTTATTATAAGTTTACTTAAATTATCAGTTTATTAGAAAAAACGAAAGTTCTAAAGCTTTTTCAAATTATATTTTGAATATGTGCATTTTAAAATCAGTGAAAGAATAATTGGTACTTCATAAAAATGTGTCTTTCGGTTTTAAAAAATGATTGCTTGATAGTGATTGTCTGTCTCACGTTAGAAATGCGTGAAACCAAGATTTTGAAATTAATAAACTTTGAAAAAGCTTCAAAAAGGTGAAGCATTCCATGATATAATACTCAAATATATAAGAATATAGTTGTGAAGTTCAGGTTTCTAGTAAAGGAAAAAGAGCAAGTTTAGATCAACGTAGTTCCAACATTATCAAGAGTAAACAAAACACAACAGGAAAGGATGCTACTTTTGTTCTTGATTTCTAGAGGTTACAAAACTTGATAATACAACAGATCAGAACCAAGTTTATGACGTCAAAATTAGGATAAACAAATTGGTGTTATATAACATGAATGACGAAGCAACTTGTGAGATTAAACGATAAAGAAATCAAAAAATATTAAAGATAAGTTAAGGATAATAACCCCCCCAAAAATTTCATAAAGAGCTTGTTTCTAGATAAGTTTAAAGGCATCGTCACTAAACACTTTTTAGAAAATAATGGTATATTCACGAACTGTTCAATAACTCGGATTTCTATTCGAAAGTCGTGGATGAATTAGCAAAGAAGTTATATAAGATATAAAAGAAAGAGGAAAAATAGGAGGCCTCATCTATGGAAAGCGGCAAAAAGGATTTGACGGAATTATTTACCGGCAATAGATATTTCTATATCCCTGATTATCAGCGAAACTATGCGTGGGAGGATAAGCAACTCAAAGATTTTTTTGATGATTTTAAATCCAACTACAATGGTGTAAATAAAAGGTACTATTACGGAACAATCCTTCTTCAAAGCCGGGATGAGGGAGTTAGAGAGAAATACGATATAGTCGATGGTCAACAAAGACTTACGACACTGATTATCTTTATCTATTGCTTGTTGAAAAGAATAAAGGATATTCCCAACAGAGGTGATGATTTCGATGACGATGAAATCAAGAAAATTAATGATAGATTTATCATTTGTAAGCACAACCACATATTGACTTTGCAAGCGGATGACAACGACTTCTTCCGTACATATGTTTTGGATGACAAAGTATATTCGGACGATTTCAGAACACCATCGCAAAAAAGATTGTTCCATGCAAAAGAAAAATTTACAGAATTATTAAAAGAGACAAGTGATGATGTCGTTTTGTCATTCATGAACAAAATTAATGTGACCAATGTCTTGGTTTACAAGGTAAACAGCCGCTCTGAGGCATCTTTGATATTTGAAACCACGAATGATAGGGGAAAACAACTCACGAATATCGAAAAAACTAAAAGCTACTTGATGTATAAGGTGTCGTTGCTCGAAGACGCAGAAGAATTGTTGTGTGCCATTCAAAATAGATTTAACCAGATTTATCAGGACTATGCTTCTTTTGAAGAAAAGCAAATAGGGGAGGATTCCATTCTTCAATATACGTTTATCGCACACGAGGAGTGGACTAATAAAAAAGAGTACCAGCACTATATGAGTATCATGAGGGAAAAATCAGAACTCCTAATGGAACAGGGCAAATACTCTGAATTTAGAGAATACGCTGAACAATACACAACGAACCTTAAGGAATCGTTCTCCACGATGAAGAAGCTGCTCTCGTTGGACTATGAGGAGTTCAAGGATCTTCAAGTGTTGGGCGTCATGTATAATTTTTATCCCTTGTTGATAAAAACGTTTAAGTTAGACGCCTCTTCTGATAAGAAATCGTTTAGGAAAATTTGCAGACTTTTAGAGATATTCGTCTTTAGAGTCTACTTAATAAGAAAAAAACCCACGCATAAGTTCCAGACAAAATGGTTTAATCTTGCAAAGCAATTCAATGGAAATTTTGATGCTTTGGAAAATTCAATCATTGGTTTAATCAAAGCGGTGGAATCTGGCGGTGATGAAAAGTTTATTGCTGATTTGGAACGCAAGGATTTCTTCGACGAATACAGTTCTGCAACTAAAAATTATTTTTTCTGGAAATATGAGAATTATTTAAGAACAAGCAGACAACCGATAGCTAGTGTAATGCCTCACGAGGATTTGAAAAAAGTAAAAGGAAATAAGGCAAACTTGTCCATCGAGCATATTGTCGCTAAAAAAAACACCGAAGAACATTCTAGAGTTATCGCCGATGAGGGTATTATCGTCGTTGGACACGGGGCCAAGTTTAACGAAGAATATTTGAATTCAATCGGCAATCTGACCATAGATCCTCAATCAGCTAATTCGAGTAAAGGTAAAAAGGACGTAGATGAAAAGGTTAGTAAATACTTCAACAAAGCCCCTTATAAATGCCAAAACGAATTGGAAGATTTTATGAAGGATGGCAAATGGAGAATAGAATCTCATGAGTCAAGAAAAAAGGCTCTAATCCAATTTGCTAAAGCTACCTGGTGCAATTACGATGAATTTTATGTATCTTCTGCCACAGCAGAAAATATAACGGAAAATATAGAAGAAATAGAAGATGAAGAAGATAATTTTGAAGAACAATAAAACGCTGAAAGGAAAATAACATTAGTGGAGCAAGAACTTGAGAACAAAATACGTTCGGCGATGGAGGAAGACTTCGTTGGTAATTATGTTTTACTAATGAAGAACTCACATCAATTTATAATGATGCCGGTTTTGCTTTGAGAAGAATCGAAGGAGAAAGGGGAGCTAAATTATCCAGCTTCGATTTCGAACTTATTTTTGTTGCGCTTGTAAACCTTGCGAAGGAATGGAATTCCGATGAGGATGCGTTCTTCAAATTCATCTATAGAAGGCTTCTAGGAAGCAGGGTTGGTGAGGGAAAAATATACAATCAAATAAAATTCTTAATAGAAAGTTTGAAAACTTCCGGAAAGATATTCATGCTGGATTGTTATACCAAAAAGTATTATGCGACGTTGTGTAGTCATTCGTTCGCTCCCATCAGTTCTACAGAATCATTCTTCGATATGTGTTGGGAGATATACTGCAAGGACTTTGATCAACAATACGAGAAGAATGACCCCACATTCGAATTAATCGCCAAAAGTTTAAAAAGAAAATTTTCGTCTTGTGGTACAGACGAAGAGGAGTTCCAAATTGGAAGCGAGGTGTATTCCTTCCGAGCAGGTATTCGCGGATTAGCAATCGCTCAACCCACGTTGATGACTTGCCTTCTTGATAAGACTATGGGTGCAATCCACTCATTGTTCAACAACGAGCCGCTGAGGCTTGATAAACACATAAATAAGATGATCAATTCCTGGTGGAAGAATAATAAGGAAACGACATTTGGAATAGAAAGAAGAAGGGGGCACTCCAACAGGGAACACATTTGCACAGATTATTCTAAGATTAGACCTAAATATATCCTTGATGATGACGGCGTGGCAAAACTCATCGTTCCTTCGATAAGATTGATTGATAACTATGATTTCGATCCTTATATAGAAATTAAGGTCAATGGCGTTCGCTTTTCTTGCGATAGAATGAGTACGCATGGCTCTGGAATCATTATGACGACAACTGCCATCGAATATGACATATCATCATTTGAATGTGAATCCACAGTGGATATTGTCATTGAAATTACACACTGTGACAAGGTTATATACAACTCCAAGGATTTTTTGAAGCGAGAATTCATCTTGTTCAAAGATTCTAAAGAAGTATTATCTCAAGAATGCGTTCCAGGTATTTATTTCCTATATACAAAGAACATTCATAAGCTACTTAGATATCCTGAAGATATCCAGAAAAGTGTACCAAATATATATAGCTTAAAGGCTATTGATGGCGATTTAATCCAAAGCCATAACCGGTCCGTTTTGTTCGTGAGCGAGAAGGGGAGCAGAGGTTTGTGTTTCTTTGCAAAGGAACATAATGACGCGATTTATAGACGCGGTGACGAGGAATACAATATAATTGAGGGAGAACTATACATCGATGTCTCTGAAAATATAGATGTCAAAGACTTAGGAGTCAGATACGAATCTGTGTCTTTTAAGCTTTCAGATTTTGGAAGTGAAAGCGTTAATGGAAAAAGAAGATTTATGATATCCGCTCTTTTGAACGTCGGAGAAACTCAACACATCTCTATTTTCAGATATAGTGATAACACCATTGTCGCAAGCATCAACCTAATCAAATTCAATACCATTAGAATAAATTTCGATAAGCCGCTATATTACGGGAAGGGTGTCATCGGAAAAGCCAGTTTCACGACAGAGAACTATAACGTCGAGGCTAAATTCGATATCCAAAACAAAGAAATTTCATTGCTGGTAGATGATGGCGAAATCATCTTGTATCCACCGGTATTGAGATGGAAAATAGATGATGGTGAATGGCACACTGAAGAAAACCAAAAAGGGATGTGGTACAAGGAGATGACCAATTCATCCATCATCACATTCGATGTCCCAAAGACCATGACATGCCGCGTTAGATTAAATACAAATGATGTCATCATACCATCAAGAAAAGACCTTTCTTATAAAATAGGCCAAACGATCTATTATTTGAAGGATATTGGCAAGTACCCACAAGATTACTTCACTTTATTCATAGAGGTTGAGAACGTGCCTTATCTGGTTTCGGACATATATTACAGAGAATGCTTCACAGAGGAGCCTTTCTTCATCCATTCTAAAGTGATGCAAGCGTTATGGTCGCCTGAGTCTTTCATTGGCGGCAACGATGCGAAATTGAGATTCGATGTGTTTGATCAATCAGATAGGTGCGTTTTCTCAAAAGAACTGGACTTGACGAAACAATCTTTCTCCTTCTCAAATATCGAAGAAGGATATTACAAATACAAAATTACACTCCTTATTAGGGGATTTTTCAAAAACGAGAGAGAACTCTATTCCGCGGAATTTCTCCTTGGAGATGAAAAAACATTTAAGTATAAAGACAAAGCCATTCTTATCAAGAAGGTAATGCTGTTCGATAAACTTGAGCCAGAGCCTGTAAGGCCAGTCTACATCGACCAGATCAAATACCTTGGGAATAAGGATAACTTTGACTACTATTCAGGTAGACTATTTGTCATAGCCCGAGATGGAAGAAAAATTTATCTGGATTCAATTAGGAACGAATTAAATAACAATGTGAAGATCAATCCAGTCAGAATCGAGATAAAAACTGAATCCTCTTGCTATCTAGGGTATGACTTAGACCCGTACGATGCCGATTTTGAATACAATGACGACTTCACTTTAGATAACAAGGGCAAGATGGCAATCGGTTTAAGATCGTTTGGGCAAAAAACAAGGAGTATAGACTATTTTCTATTCGAGGTGAAAAAGAATGTTTAATCCAGTAAAGGCATCAAAAAAAATAAAAGAAGAATTTATAAGTTACATATCTACATCCTTCTCCTTTGCCGACGAAAAATTGAGAAAACAGCTCATCGAAGAGTTGAACAAAATCGTTTCTAAGGGTCCATTGCTTGAGACAAACGATGTTTTTAAGAGTGGAAAATCCATCAACCAATTGATAGACGAAGGGGTTCTTTCGCCATTATATCGTGATTTAGAGGCTAAAAAGCCAAATACTAGTCTCTATAAAAGATGTCTTCCAATCGATAGACCGCTTTATTTGCACCAAGAGAACGCAATACGCACAATAGTATCTGGTAATAATACAGTCGTTTCCACAGGTACGGGTAGCGGTAAGACTAACTGCTTTTTGATACCTGTCATCAACGAATTGTTAAAAGAAAAAGAAATGGGAAGATTAGGTCCGGGAGTAAGAGCGTTATTCATCTATCCTATGAACGCGCTTGCTAACGACCAGATGAAGAACATCAGAAAGATTTTGATGTGCTATCCGGATATCACGTTCGGTGTATATAATGGCGGAACCGAGAACAGCGAGGAAGATGCGATTTCTATTTATGAGGCAATGTTCTCTGGAGATCCTATCCCTGAATTAAGGAGCAGATTGTCTAATGAATTGCTTTCTAGGGAAGAAATGAAGAAGAATCCACCTAATATTCTGTTCACGAACTATGCAATGCTTGAGCACCTGCTTTTCAGACCGAAAGATGATGTTCTTTTCAGCGGGGCCGATTTTAAATTCGTCGTTCTTGATGAAGCTCATGTTTATGCTGGGGCTACCGGCATTGAGACATCCATTCTTCTTAGAAGATTGAGAGCAAGAATCACGTCTACTAAAGAAACCCAGTTCATTTTGACTAGTGCGACTTTAGGCAATAGCAGCGATTCCGACGATGATATCATTAAATTTGCAAACAATTTATGTGGAGTCGATTTCAAAAAGGAAAACATCATCAGAGCAACACGGGAAGAGTATGTACCTATTGCCGATTCTAAGGAGTATTCAACAAAATTGATAATAGAATTGGCTGATGAGCAGAACAAGGTGGCTTCCGTGTTGAAAGAGAATGGTATATCAATCGATGAATCGTTATCTGAGAACGAACTGATATATGATTTCGTGTATTCATCCAATTTATATCATAGATTAAGAGCGAAAATTAAAAAAGTGACTAGTCTTGATTCCATTCAAAGCATACTAGGATTGGACATTGACACAACAACAGCGTTCATATCACTATGTACAAGAGCGCAAAAGAATGGAAAATCATTGATTGACGCAAGATACCACTTCTTCATCAGAAGTCTTGAGGGTTGTTTTATATCATTAAACAAGGAAAGGCATCTTTCCCTTATTAGACAAAAATATAATGATAAATTCGCCGTCTTCGAGGTTGCTTTATGTGATGAGTGCGGTAAGTTTGCTATCGTCGGAAAAGAGCAGGACAACCATTTAGTACAAGCGAACAAACTGGATGAAAAGGTTGCGTACTATTTTTTAGCGGATGAAGAAAATGATGAAATAGAGTCAGAGGATGAGGAAAACGCAAAACTTGAGCGTTTCTATCTTTGCCCTCATTGTGGCGCACTCGTTTCAGAAGATCAAGTAAAGAACCTTCCTTGTGACTGTGGCAAGGAAGATTACATTAGAGTGGTCAAGGCAAAAACATTATCGCTTGGAGCTAGATGTGGCAATTGTCATAGAGGGACCTACAAGAGATTTTATCTTGGTAATGATGCAGCCACAGCAGTTTTAGTGACTTCGTTATATGAAGAATTACCCGAAATCACATACGAGGAAGATGAAACAAACGAAAATCAAACCACAAATATATTTGCAAGAGCCGTTTCAAGCAAAAAGAAGGAAAAGAAAACAGGCAGACAGTTCCTAGCCTTCTCAGATAGCAGACAAGAGGCTGCAAAGTTTGCTTGTTACCTTGGTAAAAGCTACGACGAATTTTTGCGCCGTAGGGGAATCTATCACATCATAAAAGAACAGAGACAAAATATTTTGTCGTCCACCTATACAATTTCTGATTTTGTAACTAAATTAACTGCTTATTTCTCAAATAAAAGAAGTTTTGCTAAATCAAATAGCGATAAC
>UQDS01000006.1 GCA_900539865.1 uncultured Mollicutes bacterium
ATAACTGGGCGAGTACATAAATGAAAGCAAAGAGGAAGAGGAACAGAAGATGTTTTCGTTGAGGCTTAATATAAATGAGAAAACGCTGTTTGATTTCCATACTATTCCGCCTCCTTCTTCGTCTGTGATTCATACGTTTCACGATAGATATCACAATGGACAAGCAAGGACTCATGCGTGCCGCTTTGTATCAATCGTCCGCCGTCTAACACGAGAATCAAGGAGCAGTCTTTGACGGTTGCTACACGTTGGGAGACAATGATTTTAGAGAGATTTTGATATTCGTTTGCAATATTATCTCTCACCGTCTTATCGGTTAGAAGATCTAAGGCCGAAGTAGAATCATCTAAGATGATTGCTTCTCCGCCTTTTACTAAGGCTCTTGCGATACATAAACGTTGTCTTTGTCCGCCGGAGAAGTTTTTGCCTCCTTCGGTCACTTCATGGTCAAGATAATCAGAGAATTTTGAGACAAATTCTTCCGCACATGCATTTTTCAACGCTTTTGTAATTTCTTTATCATCAGCATTTGGACATGCCATCAGCATATTGGAACGGATTGTGCCGTTGAAGAGACTGGATTTTTGAGGAACCAAAGAGATTTCATCACGCAAAGATGTCAACGGATAATCTTTGATGTCTTTTCCTTTGTAATATACAGTTCCTTCGCTAGCATCTAAGAAGCGTTCAATCAAGGAAATCAACGTGGATTTACCGCTTCCAGTACCGCCGATAATACCTAAGGATTGTCCTTTATAGAGTGTAAAATTGATATCCTTTAAGGCGTAATTTCCTTCTTTTTTATATCCTAAAGAGACATGATCAAAACGTAAAAATTCTTCTCCTTGTAAGATGTCAAACGCTTTTGCACCTTCCTTGCTGAGGATGGAAGGTTGAATGCTTAGCACCTCATCGACACGCCCCATGGAAACTTTCGCTTTGGTTAAAATCATAACGACATTGGTCAACTGAACTAAAGTGAATAAAATTTGGGATAAATAGGCGATTTCAGTGATGATTGTCGTAGAGAGATTGACTTTTTCTGCCTGCTCAAGTCCAGCGCCTAAAATAGGGAGAGCTCCAAAAATAACGACTAAGACAGTAGCGATTGCAATGATAGCAAAAGTGAGAGGGTTGATCATGGCGTTGAGCTTTTGAACGTGCGTCGCTTTTTGACGATATTCTGTCGTCTTTTGAGCAAAGCTGCGATTTTCTTCCTCGACGCTGTTGAAAGCGCGAATCACTTTGGCGCCATCTAATGTCTCACTTGTCTTGCTGGAAAGCTCATCTAATTTCTCTTGAATTTTAAGATATTCTTTACTAGAACGTCGCATGATTAGGAAAATGACCAATAAAATCAAGGGAGTGATAGCGACATAAACAAGGCCGATTTGCCAATATAAGATAAAAGAGATAATTAAGGCGCCCAAGATGATAAAAGGAGCACGGACAATCAAACGGATAAAAATTAAGACCCCTTGTTGTACTTGATAGCTGTCGTTGTTTAAGACTGTCAACAATTTGTTGCTTCCGATACCTTCTCGGTCAGTCTTAGATAAAGTGAGCACTTTTTCATAAAGGGCATCGCGAATATCTCTACCGCAGCTGACAGCGGTTCTTGCTGCCACATATTGTGTGACCATTGTTGTGGCAAAACCGAGAATACCCATCAGTAAAATGTAAGTGCCGCCGATTAAGGCAAAATTCAGTTTTTGATCTTGTACCCAGGTTCCGTTCATCACGATGAATTGCGCAAAGACACGGTTGACTTTCGATAAACCTGCAAAGAGTTCATTGCCGTTGATCACGTTGTTTGACAAATCGATAATTGCCTTCATGAATAATGGAATCATCAAGTCAAACGCTGCCTCAATCATTTTTAAGGCGGGACCGAGAATGAACGCAACAGGATGTCTTTTAAAAGTATCAGATGCTTTTAAGATTGGTGTGTTCTGTTTCATGCTTTCTCCTTTGATAGACTGCCGAATATTTTACACTTTTTTTCTGAAATATATATATATTTATAAATAATATGACAAATGAATGCGTTTGTAACAAGAAAGATGGATGGAATTGCTTGCTTTGGTTGACTTACTATGGGGGATTCATTAGAATAGCAATGTCAGTGAAAACTGATGTTTGGATTTTCCAAACGCAACATTCTTAATGGAAATTAAGAGTGGACCTCTTCTGGGGGTCCACTCTTTCTTTTATCGGAGGAAAAATGAACCAAATTACATTAGAAAAAGCGAGAGAAATCTTCCAAAAAACTGCCGATGAAATGGGTTTTGAACTTGTGTCTTGCAAGTATATTCCCCAAGGTGTAGATGGACCAGTTTTAGAAGTTCTTATCGATAAGGATTTCAATATTTCGTTAGAGGAGATCGGTGCCTACACGGAAAAAGTCAATCCGCTTCTCGATGAGATTGATGACTCTTCGGAGGGTTATACCTTAGAGATTTCTTCCGGGGGAAGTGAAAGAGTTATTTCCTTTGACATGCTATCTGGCTTCATCGGACGCTGGTTGGATGTTAAATTAAGAAAAAATGGCGAAGTCATCACGATGATGTTAGATGAGTTCGATGGTCAAAAAGCGACACTGCATCACTTTATTAAAGGGCGTAAGAAAAAAGAAGTTCTTGCTTGT
Source organism: uncultured Mollicutes bacterium (assembly GCA_900539865.1). Lineage (GTDB taxonomy): Bacteria > Bacillota_I > Bacilli_A > RFN20 > CAG-288 > Enterosoma. The sequence continues at coordinate 2,648 of UQDS01000006.1, forward strand.
GATGATGTCGAAGTGATTCACATGGGTTATAAAGCTTAAATATAGAAAGTTAGATGGAGGGATAAATAATATGTCTGAACTTGAACAGAACGCTTTAAACGAAGAAGTTGTTGTGGAAGAAGCTCCTAAGAAAAAGAGAAGCTATCGCAAGAAAGATGCAAACAAGATCACGGGTAAGGTGGACAGTGACGCCTTTACTTCTGCGATGAATAACATCCAGAAAGATTCCATGGTCTCACAAGAAAAGATTTCTGAAATCCTTATCGATTCCATGAAACAAGCGTATTTAGAATGGTCTTATCCTGGTCTTTTCCGCGATAAGAACTGCTCTGCCGCCGATGAGCTTGACAAGCAGAAAATCAGCTGCAAAATCGTCTTTAAGGACGACCTTTCTAAATTCCAAATCTTCGATGAAAAAGTCATCACTTTAGATGATGAAATCGATGATGACTCTTATCAGATTTCTCCGGAAGATTATACTGAACTTACCAAAAAGAAAGCTCCTGCTTTAGGTTCTGTCGTCGCGATTCCCTTCGATGTTAAACTTTTGGATAAATCCTATGTCAGAAGAGTGAATCAGCTTTTCCAAGGCAAGTTAAAAGATTCTTCTCGTCAGGCGATTCTTTCCGCTTATAAGGATCAAATGAACGGATTGATCGAAGGAACTGTCATCAAAGCAGATACGGAAAATTCCACCTATGAAATTTCATTCGGCAAGGCAAGCGCCTATATCAGAAAAGGCTCTAACAAATTGCTTCCGAACGACAAATTCGCTATCGGTGAACGCGTCTTAGTTTATCTTGATAAAGTTTCGGAAACAATGAATCCGCCTTCTTTAGATGTCACAAGAACTTCCCCGAAGTTTGTTGAAAAACTTATGGAGAGAGAAATTCCTGAAGTAAAAGAAGGTATTGTCGTCATCAAAGGCATCGCCAGAGAAGCAGGAAGAAGAACCAAAGTCTTTGTCACTTCTCTCAATCCGAACATCGATCCTATCGGTACTTGTATCGGTCCTGAATCCAGCCGTCAGCGTTCTATCTCTGCTGTTTTAAGAGGTGAAAAAATCGACTTCTGCAAATGGAATGAAAACAAGGCGATGCAGATTATCGAAGCGATGAAACCTGCAGATGTCATCGGTCTTACCTGCCCGGAAGATTTCTTCGATCCTAACCTTCACTTTGAAGAATTTGAAAATGACAGAGATTACATCCATCCGATTATCACTGTCATTGTCAACAACCACACCCAAGGTGTTGCAATCGGTGCCAGCGGTTCTAACGTTCGTCTCGCTTCCCGTCTTTGCAAGTGCAAACTCACAGTCAGCGAAGTTGACGACGCGATGAAGAAAGGCGTCAAGGCTATGATGGTTCCGGAGATTCTCAAAGCGATCGCTTTGATGAATCCTGATGCTGTCGACGTTGCTGCTACTGTTGAAACTCCGACAGAAGACATTGCTGATTTAGATGAAGAAATCGTTGAAAACGAAGAAGTCACCCCGACCTTCCAGGAAGAAGTTGCTCCTGTTGTCGAAGCGGTTGAAAGCGTCGAAGAAAAGCCTTCTATCACAGAAGAAGTCAAGGAAGAAAAAGAAGAAGTCAAACCGGTAGAAGTTGTTCCCGAGAAGAAAGAAGAACCGAAGGAAGAAATCGAGCATGTCGAAATCATGAACAAGCCGAAGGTTTCTTTAGAGTCTTTGGAAGCTGCTTTAACACAGAAGAAAGGACCTTCTGAAACACGTTCTTACCGCAGAAAGAAGAAAGAAGAAGTCAAGGAAGAAAGCGCACCTTCTCTTGCAAGTCAATCTGCTGCCATGCCGATTTACACCGAGGAAGAGCTTGCTCAATTCGATCAGCAAGAAGACGATAACCTCGACGACTTCAATTATGATGATGAAGATCTCGATCAGTATGATGAATACTACGAAGACGAGAACTAAATGAAAGAGAAATTCATCGTATATCGAATGGATATGATTTCCCGCAAGACTTATCCCTTGCGGGAACTTCTCCGCTTTGTCAAAGTCGATGGTAAATTGGTCTTTGACAAAGACAAGAACATGCAAGGTCGCGGCTATTACCTTTATGACAACGAAGAATATATCCGCGAAATGTTTCAAAAAAGAAAAGCGCGTCGATTTTTCGGCGAGCTCAGCGTCGAAGAATTTTTGAAGGCGGTTTACAAAAATGACTGAAGAGATAGAAAAAAAGCTAGCTGCTTATTTTGGTTTTGCATCGCGCAAAAGAGCAACTGTCGTCGGTTTGAAATTAGAAGAGCTTCTCGTGAAGAACAAAGTTGCACTGGTAATTGTGCTTCCAGAATGTTCTACAAAAAACGAGGAAAAACTAATTCGCTTAATCCGCGATGAAAAAAATTGTAAACACATTCGTTACACTGGTTCTTTTGACGTAAAAGGTCAGTTAGGATATGAAAAATTGAAAGCTGTAGGCATCATGGATTCATCGTTGGCTGCAGCAATATACGAGACGATGAAATTGGAAATAGAAAAGGAGGAAAATTATGAGCAAATCCAGGCATAACAAAAAAGGATTCGGAACAAAGCCTTCCTTTGGAAAAAAAGCGCAGGGCCAAGTGCAAGACGGTTGCTTTGTTTATAACGGAAGCATCACTCTTGATCAGCTTTGCAAACGCACAGGTATCTCAGCTACCGACACCATCAAAAAGTTTTTGTTGAGTGGAAGAATGATCTCCCTCAATACCGTGCTCAGCGATGAAATCGTTGCAGAAGTTTGCATCGAAAACGGACTTGATTTTAAAAAGGAAACAGGTGGTTCGGTGGATGACTTTACGAAAGTCCCGATTTTTGACAGCAATTGTGACCACGATTCCCGTTGTCCTGTTGTCACCATCATGGGACATGTCGATCACGGTAAGACAACTTTGATCGATTGTATTCGTCACTCGAACATCACCGGTGGCGAACACGGTGGTATCACACAAGAAATCGGCGCCTACCAGAAAGTAGTTCAAGGAAAGAAAATCACCTTCATCGATACTCCAGGACACGAGGCATTTACCGCCATGCGTGCTCGTGGTGCTTCGATGACAGATATTGTTGTCTTAGTCGTTGCAGCTGACGATGGTGTCAAACCTCAGACCATCGAGGCAATCGACCATGCCAAAGCTGCCAAAGTACCGATCATTGTCGCAATCAACAAAACTGATAAACCCACTGCAAATATTGAGAAAGTCAAACAACAGTTGACTAGCTACGATGTTTTAGCAGAAGACTGGGGTGGCGATGTTATGATGTTCCCGATTTCCGCAAAGAGAAACCAGGGTGTCGATACCCTTTTAGAAGGTATTCTCGACCTTGCAGAACTCATGGAGTTAAAGGCCAATGAAAACAGACCGGCTATCGGTTCTGTTATCGAAGCGGAATTGGATAAGAAGGAAGGTGCAAAAGCCACATTGTTGGTTCAAAACGGCACCTTGAAAGTCGGTGATACCTTAGCGATTGGTCCTTACTATTGTAAGGTCCGTAAGATGACCAACGAATTTAACAAGATGTTAAAGACTGCTGGTCCTTCTACTCCGGTTTCCGTCACTGGTTTAACTGGTGTTCCTGTCGCTGGCGACCGCTTTATGACCTTTGCGGATGAAAAAGAGGCGAGAGCTGCCGCAGAAAAGAGAGCGCAAGCTTTGATCGGATCTAACAATGCTGGCGTTTCTTTAGCTGACTTAGCTGCAAGCGCAGCAAGCGGTGAAATGCAGAATATCAACTTGGTTGTCAAAGCCGATACTATCGGTTCTGCAGAAGCCTTAAAGTCATCGTTAGAAAAGATTGATGTTCCTGGCGCGAAACTCTCTATTCTCCACTGCTCTTCCGGTGATGTCACACAAGGCGACATTGTCTTAGCCAGTGCCTCTCACGCGGTCGTGTTGGCTTTCTCTGTGAAAGTCTCTCCCGCGATCAAAGAAATGGCCAAGGCGGAAAATGTTGAAGTTCGCGATTACAATGTCATCTATAAACTCTTAGAAGATATTGAAGCTGCAATGAAGGGTACCTTAGCCCCTGTCTTTGAAGAAGTGATCTATGGTCACTGTGAAGTTCGCTCTTTATTCAAGGCGAGTAAAGTTGGACAAATCGCCGGCTGTTATGTCACCGACGGAAAGATTACAAACAGTTCTCAAATCCGTGTGTTCCGCAACAAAGAATTGATTTTAAAGACGCATCTCACGTCCTTAAAGCGTTTTAAAGATGATGCTAAGGAAGTCTTAACAGGCTTTGAATGTGGTCTTACTATCTCCGATAAATTCGATTTGATGGAAGGCGATATTTTAGAAGCTTTCGGTATGGAGGAAGTCAAGAATGGCTGATAAACACGGTCGTGTACAGGCGATTATTCAAAAGAATCTTGCCGATATCATCCTCTATGAATTAAAGTATCCGTTGACAAAGTTTGTTTCTGTTAATGCAGTTAGAATCACATCTGATTATTCCTATGGTAAGGTTTATGTTTCTGATATCAACCCGGAAAAAACGGATGAAATTGTTGCTTTCTTAAACAACAATGCAAAGAAGATTCGCTCCATGTTGGCTGCTAAGCTTGACATCTATAAGACACCGGAGCTTAAGTTCTTCGCGGATAAATCTTTTGAAGAACAGCAGGCGATGAATGAGCTTGTAGAAAGAGCAATCAACGCTAAGCCAGTCACCTTAAAAGATGTCTTTGGTGAGGACTACCACATGGTAGATGAAGAAGGCAAAAAAGAATAGATTCTTCAAATCGAAATTATCTTTAAAAACAAATATGTAAAGAGGTCTCCTAGCGAGACCTCTTTACAGTTTAACATTCTTGTAAGCTTTATAAGATTGACCATACCGAGCTTGTGTTCAAGTTGTTAATTTGAAATTTTATTCAGATTACAACCCTTTCAATTTTTCTTTCTTTATTTAAGGAAAGTGCCTAGCTTTTTCTTGAGCAAATTGCTACAAAACCTATTCTTATTTCGGTATGATGATAGAGTCGAAATTCACTACGAGGTACCACAATGAAAATTATTAAAAAGAATGAACAATTAGCTGACTATGATTTTTCAAAAATCATCGCTGCAGTAAACAAGAGTGCAGCTAGAGTGAATGTTGTAATCAGCGAAGAGCAATGGAGTGACATTCAACGTTTTGTTGAGGAAGAGATGAGAAATTCCGGTTCGGAATACATCCCTGTCTCTAAAATGCATGTTTTTGTTGAACTTGCATTGGATCACGTGGTGCCAATTGTGGCAAAAAGTTATCGCGATTACCGCAATTATAAACAAGATTTTGTCCGCATGATGGATGAGACAATCAAGACGGTTGACTCTCTCAATTTCCTTGCGGATCGCTCCAATGCAAACACGACATCTACGCTCGTCTCTACACAAAGAACACTTACTTATAACGCTTTTTCTAAACAGCTTTATCGAAAGACGTTTTTAAACAAAGCGGAATTAGAAGCAATCGATGACGGATATATTTATATCCATGATATTTCCTCTCGACTTTTAACTTATAACTGTGCTCTTTTTGATATGGGAAGAGTTTTAGCTGGCGGTTTTGAATGGGAGAATATCGGATACAATGAACCGAAAGATGTAAGAACAGCCTGCAACCTCATTTCTGATATCACCTTAAATTGCGCTGCGATGCAATATGGCGGTTTCACTGTTCCTGAAATTGATTCTGTTCTTGCGCCTTATGCGGAGAAAAGTTATAAAAAATATCTCTCTGAATTTCAACAGATTGTCGAAGAAGTCGGCGGTTCTTATGATGAAGAACAGGCGAAAGAATATGCATTGAGAAGAACAAGCCGTGAGATCGAGCAAGGATTCCAAGGCTTTGAACACACTTTTAATACCGTTGCCTCTAGCCGTGGCGATTATCCTTTCACGACCTTTACTGGCGGTTGTGATGATAACTTCTTTGCGAGTTTGGTTTGGTCTATCGCATTGAAGGTTAGAAGAGGCGGCCAAGGCCACAAAGGCCACAAACGCCCTGCGATTTTCCCCAAGCTTGTCTTCCTTTATACAAAAGATCTTCACGAAGAGGGAAAACCTCTTCACTGGTTGTACAAAGAAGGTATCGCTTGTTCGGCAAAAGCTATGTATCCAGACTGGCTTTCGTTAGATTTACCGGATGAGTCGCTTGTTACTTCTGCCCAGACAATGCATTTTGAACCCTCGATTGCCAAAGTTTTCCATAAATATCATAAGTTCGGTGTATCTCGCTGGTATTTAGACGAAAATAACAATGTAAAAGAAAATCCTGAATGGGTCGATAGCATCATCTCTCCTATGGGATGCCGCGCTTATCTTTCTCCTTATTATGAAAGAGGAAAGTTACAACCGGCAGATGAGAATGATAAACCGGTCTTTACCGGCCGTTTTAACGGCGGGGCTGTCTCTTTGAATCTTCCGATGATTTTAAGAAAAGCACAAGTGGAACAAAAAGATTTCTATGAGACATTGAAATATTATTTGGATATGATTAACAATATCCACATTAAGACGTTTGACTTTCTCTCTAAGATCAAAGCGAGTGCTATTCCTGTTTCCTATAGTCAAGGTGGATTTGGTTATCTTCAGCCCAATGAGACAATTGCACCTTTAGTCAAGAGAGCCACGTTCTCCTTTGGCTTCACCGCTTTAAATGAATTGCAAGAACTTTACAATCAAAAATCACTTTACGAAGTCAAAGATGATCCTCACGCATTTGCCTTTGAAGTCTTAAAGTACATCAATGACTATGTGGAAGATAAGAAGAAACATTACGATCAAGATATTCCTTACATTGCCGCGATCTATGCGACTCCAGCAGAATCTCTTTGCGGAACGCAAGTAGAGCAGTTTAAAAAGAAATACGGTGTGATTCCGCATGTTTCTGATCGCGCATACTTTACCAATTCTTTCCATATGCACGTTTCCGAAGAAATCACTCCTTTTGAAAAGCAGGATGCCGAATTTCGTTACTTCCACGTTGCTAGCGGCGGACATATTCAATACTGCCGCTTTGTCACAGCGATGAATGAAGCTTACATCTCGCAGTGTGTTGAAAGAGCGATGAAACTCGGATATTACTTTGGTGTCAATATTGAAAAGAGCTATTGTAATCAATGCGGCGCACAAGTGGATGATGGCATCGAAGAATGCCCTGTCTGCCACAGCCATGAAATCACGGAAATCAATCGCGTCTGCGGCTATCTTGGTTATTCTAAAGTCTGTGGAGATACTAAGATGAATGATGCTAAGCTTGCAGAAGTCCATGATAGAAAGTCGATGTAAGTATGAAAATTATTTCCATAGAGCGTAACAATCAAGTCAATGGCACAGGCTTGAGAGATGTCATTTGGTGTGCCGGTTGCAACCATCAGTGCCCGAATTGTCACAACAAAGAAGCGCAGAATCCAAATCTCGGCGTTGAATTATCTTCTTTTCACTACGATATTTTAAAAGAAGATCTCCAACGTGAAGAGATTGAAGGCGTCACATTCTCTGGCGGGGAAGCTACATATCCTTTAAATAGAGAAGATGCGACAAGACTCATGGCTTGGATCAAGTCTTTATTTCCTCATAAGACAATCTGGGTTTATACTGGATATCTTTATGAACAAATCGAAGATTTGGAAATGATGGAGTATATTGATGTTCTCATCGATGGAAGATATGAACAAGAAAAAAATCCTGGTCCTTCTATCTTAAAGTGGCGTGGATCTTCCAATCAAAGAGTCATCGATGTACAAGAGACTCGAAAGCAAAATAAAATTGTTTGGTTGAAAGATTTCAACGGAAAAACAATCCTTGAAAACGAATTAGAAAACCAAAAATAATCTGCAATAAAAAAACCTGGATAGAATTACTCTAGATCCAGGTTTTTCTTTTTGTTTTATCTCTTCTTAGAGTCGCGGATCAAATAGATGATGGTAAAGATAGCGATGATGACTGCGATTGCAAATAAAGTGCCGAAGACAGAGATGAGGACAATCGTTGTGATGCGAAGCGTATCGTTTACTTTGTCTGTATCCAATTGTGCTTCTTTTACACCGACCATACTTAATTTAACTGTGTGGCCGATAGATAAGTCGAGCGATGAAGAAGTGAGGAATTGTAAGGAAGAGGCGTCTTGGAAATTAGACATGCCGAGATTGTCGATATATTCTACTTTTTGACCATCGAGATAAAGTATGTAGTTTAAATAATCTACGTCGTGATTTTTAGAAGGATCATAAGAGATCTGATAATCTAACTGATAAATGTATTTTCCCCTGTTAATGTTAGGGATTTCCTTGATGAAATGAAGAGAGTAGTCAGAAAAGGTAATACCTAATTGATCCGATTCAATCAATTTGAATTTTTTCAGAGAAGAAGCGCATTCTATTTTGACGTTCGACATGCGATACGTCTCGGTGGTAGAGAAGACATAACCATTGACATCTTTAGATGTGATATTTAAGTCGATATATTTTGTTTCTCCAGGATAAATGTAATTATCAGAGAGAACTCTGTCCGAAGAATAAACATCAATAGATTTAAAAATAGAGCTGCGGTTTAACTTGTCTCCTGAGGCGTTTACGATATCGAAAGACAGGGTGAAGTCAAGCGATAACTCCGCACCGCTATTTTCGATAAGAACGTAAGCTTTTACGATATTGTGTACATTGTTATCCTGATCGCTTAGCGCGGTGATTTCACCGACTGCTTTTTCACGAATGAGAAGATTTTCCGCATAGGATGTATTGATGTTATTGACGTGGACATCGCAAGAGGAAAGAGAAAAAACATTGGTGATCATCAGCAAAAAGAAGGATAGTGAAAGTAAAATTTTTCGTTTCATTTACTTCTCCTTTCTGTTAGAAAAATCACTGTTCGATTTTAGTTTGACTGCGTTTGATTTTTTTCCAACGAGGTTTCATCAAGAATCCAGCAAAGATAAAGAAGGCGTCAAATAAGATATAGCAAGGGTACAATAAGATAGTGACCCAAACAACCCATTTTCTTTGAACATTCATACGCTTGCGTTCGATGAAGTAGGAGAACATCGGCTGGAAAAAGAAGGGGATGAAGTAACAAGCGCAACAAGCAACAACAACAAAGATGACGAACCAATTGAAGTCAAGCACTGCATTTAAACCGGATAAGACCACGACATTTCCAAGGCCAGTATAGATGAGAATATAGATAAAGTAAAGAGGAATCCAAGTCATGCAGATAGCAGAGAAAGGAACCAATGCAATATTGAAGTATTGATCCAAATAAGTCATTTTTAAGGAGAAGGGAACGTTGCGTTTAAAGAGTGTTTTAAAGAACATCTTTAAGGTGGTGATACCTTCTTTAAAGTACAAACGGAATAATCCGTTACCCATTCGGCTGTTGCGATTGAACATATCGGTCATCGTCGCTGGCATATCTTCATATACCATAGCTTCATTGATAAAGTCGACCTTCAATCCGTCTTTATTCAAACGCTTTAATGTGAATTCAATATCTTCACTGGCGGTTAAAGCATCCCAATTCAACGCGTATTCTGCTTTGATTAAACCGCTAGGACCAGTCATGACACAACCGATATTCAAAGCGCTGCGCGAACGGCAAGCGAAGACGTTGTCACGGATGTACCAAAGGCCGTTCATACAAGAGATGACACTGTCCGTGAGATTTTTGCTGTTTTCAAAGGTTCTACCTAAGACAACACCGCTTTCGACTGCGTCATTACAAGCGCGAATATAATTTTTATCAATTTGATTATCTGCATCTAAGGTTAAGAAGTATTCATACGTACCTTCTGGATCAGCCTTAAGCTGTTCCATACCTAATTTCATGCAGTAGGATAATTTTTTGTGCTTAGGATCTTCATCGTGAATGATGACGACTCTTGCACCGTGCTCTTTGGCAATTTCGGCTGTTTTATCAGTGCAGTTGTGAGCGAAAACAATAACTTGTTTCTTATCCTCGGGATAATCACAACGCATAGCAGAGTCAACGCTATCCGCGATGACATCTTCTTCGTTGTGGGCGCGGATAATGACTGCAAACTTGTGAAATTGAGTTGCCTTCTTGTATTTTTTTGGTTTTAACCAGAACAAGAAACCGAAGAGAATTTGGAAGGAGAAGACAATCAATGTCATGATGATAAAAACCATCGTTACCCAGAAGAGTATGTTGTTTAATAATTCCATAATAATTTCCTTATGATTATGCTTATTTTATCAACTTAAATAATAATAATCAAACATAGATTTTATACAGTTGTTTCAATGATGAAGAAACGAAAAGTATTCTTATTGATCTATATTTTTGTATTTTAATTTCAAATCTTGATAAATAAAACCCGTTTATTCTTTCAAAGTGAATTAGTTTTTTTGATCAAGACTTGCAAGCTTCTTTGTCATGCCAGAGCTGTGTCTTTAATTCATCGATGGAAGAAAAGCAGATTTGATCGCGAATTTTATCCAAGAAAGAGACGGTGACTTCTTTGCCGTAAAGATTGATGTTTTGATCGAGAATATACGTTTCGACAATGTTGTCATTTAAGGCGTCAATCGTTGGATGATTGCCGATGTTTGTCATCGAGTCATAACAAGTTCCATCGATGAGGGTTTTGGTTTTATAAACACCTGGTGGAAGCAGGACTTTATCTTTAGGGAAGCGCATGTTTGCTGTAGGAAAACCAAGGATGTAACCGTTATGTAAACCGTGAATGACTTTGTTTGTATAGAAGAAAGGATAACCTAAAAGTTTGTTCGCTTCCTTGACATCGCCTTGTTCAAGAAGTTTTTTAATTCTAGTGGAAGAGATTTTAGAACCGTCAAATTCTTTGAGAGTGATAATCTTAACAAGAATACCATCTTTTTTTAAAGCTAATAAGTCAGTTGCTCTACCCTTTGCGCAAGAACCAAAAGTAAAGTCGTCTCCAACTACAATTTCTCTGCAGTGAATAGCTTTTAAAAATTGAATAAAATCTTCTTGGGAAGTACTCATTGTTTCACGGTTGAAGGGCAAGACGTATTCGTAATCAACACCAAGCTTTGAGAGAGTGTTATCTTTTTCAGTATCAGTCAACAACAGACTCTTGGATTTGTGTTCTACTTTATCTTTTAAATCACTCGTAAAAGTTAAGACAGCAGATGGATACGAAGATTTTTTCGTCTCTTGTATCAATTCTAAGTGCCCGAGATGTAGGCCATCAAAAAAACCTATTGCCAAGGATGTCTCCTTTAAATCTATCGGTGGTTTATGTATTTGTACTGAAAGTTTATTCACGGGAAAATCCTCTGTAAGAAATATAATGGTGCGGTCTATCTTGTCTATAAAGAGCTAATATCTTATCTTCCACCTTCATAAAGAGATAATTCTCTTCTTGACTGTCGAGATGTAAGTCATTTCCGTTAAAAACCCGCTTAGCTTGTGTTTTGTCACAGACAAAGGTCGGTATTTGTGGAAAAACTTCTTCGATAGACAAAAGGTCATCTGCGCTGAGATCGACAAGCTTTTTCGCGTTGATGACCTCAAATTGATTGACGCTTGTTCTTCTAAGAGAACTCAAATATCCGATGGTACCCAAACGCAAAGCGATATCGCGTCCTAAGGAACGGATATAAGTTCCTTTTGAGACGGTGACAGAAAAGGTGATTTCCTGATCTTTGTATTGTAATAACGCAATCTTTTTGACGTCGATATCGATGATGGGAGCTTTGACTTTCCTCTTTTCTCTTGCAAGTTCATATGCTCTTTTTCCGTCGATGTGTTTTGCACTGTATAAAGGAACTTCTTGTTTCTGTTTTCCTAAAAAGGAAGCGATGACGTCTTTGATTTCCTCTAAAGAATAGGATCGGACTTCTTCCTCTTGTATGATTGTTCCATCGCAGTCTAATGTGTCAGTGGTTTTTCCAAGTTGCAATGTGGCAATATAAGATTTCTCATCGTCTTCAAAAAGAGACATCAACCTTGTCGCGTCGTTGACGCCTACAATCAAAAGACCAGTGGCAAAAGGATCTAAGGTTCCCAAATGACCGGCTTTTCGAAGTGAGAATTTTTTGCGGATGATACAATCGACATCATTGGAAGTATATCCGCTTTCTTTATCTAATAAAAAATAACCATTCATAGACACTATAGTATATACATTTTTTATCTTGGTTTCCACCTAAAATAATAGACACTATAACTTATGTTTGTTAAAATTAAGCCTGTATTAGGAGTCTACAAATGGAAAATATCGATAACAATTTGTTAACCGTAAATCATATATCCAAACAGTTTTCACTCAATAAAAAACAGCGTGAAGAAAGAAACACGACGGAGAAGACATTGACTGCCTTAGATGACTTTTCTATGGAGTTAAACAAAGGTGAAATTTATGGCCTTTTAGGACCAAACGGCGCTGGAAAAACAACTGCCTTACGCGCGATCAGCTCTTTGATTGAACCGACACAAGGCGAAGTTCTTTTCTGTGGAAAAAGCATCAAAGAAGATATTGAAAATTACAGAAAGAACATCTCTTTTTTGACATCCGAACTGAAATTAGACAATTTCTTTACTCCTTCGTATACCTTCACCTATATGGGAAGACTATACGGAATGAAAGAGGAAGAGATTATCAAACGCAAAGAAGCGTTATTCACATATTTTGGTATCGATAAATTCGCCGAGACAAAAATCGGTAACTTATCGACCGGTATGAAACAAAAAGTGAGTTTGGCAATTTCTTTATGTCATGATCCTCAGATCATCATTTTTGATGAACCGACCAACGGTTTAGATATTGTCGCTAGTCGCGATGTGGAACAATTTTTAATCCGACAAAAAGAAGAAGGAAAAGCAGTTCTTCTTTCTACCCATATCTTCTCTTTGGTGGAAAAATTATGCGACCGTGTCGGTATTCTCTTAGAAGGAAAACTTCGCTTAGAAGGCAATATGAAAGAAGTGACAAAAGAAAAGAATTTGGAAGCTGTCTTCTTTGACATTTACGAGAGGGGAGAATCGAAATGAATCATATCAAGACCATATTCATGAAAGAGATGCGTCGTGTATTCACTGATAAACGTATGGTTATCGGTCTTTATATCCCTGGCATTCTCATCTTCATCATTTATACGATCTTTGGCTCTACGATGCAAAATGTAGCAGGATCTGTCGTAGAGAAACCGACAAATCAAAAAATACATATCACCTATACCGATAATTCCGGAAAGGACATGCCTCGAATCATCAATGGTATGTTCTTATCCTTGACGGGTGGAGAAAGCAACAACGAAGTGATCACCGAAAAAATTCCAACCTCAAAAGTGGAGCAAGCAAAAGAAAATCTTCTTGCGAAGAAAACAGATTTGCTGATTCAGTTTTCAAACGATTTTGAGAACAAATTCAATTTGGATGGTGATCCTAGTAAAAATTATGTCGCTTTATTTTACAACGCAGAAGTTGGTAAATCCGCTTATGTGTATAATTTAGGAATATCCATTCTTGATTCTGTCTATAAAAATTATCAAGTGAATATCATTGATAACAAACCCATACAATCGAATGTTGCAAAAGGAGATGCTGTAGTCAACAAGGTTATGGCGATGATCTTCCCTGTCGTCACTGTCTCTCTTTTATTCTCTACAGTCATTGGTATCTGCCCCGAATCCATCGCTGGTGAAAAGGAAAGAGGCACCTTTGCTTCTGTCCTTCTTACGCCTGTGAAACGAAGCCAAATTGTCATTGGTAAGATTCTTGCACTCACTGTCGTAGGATTAAGTTCTGGCATCGTCTCCTTTTTAGGAATCTTCTTCTCTCTGCCGAAACTGATCAATAGCTCCGGTATCTCCAATATGGGAATATCGGTAGGTAGCGGCATCGCTCTCTTCTTTAGCATCATGACGCTTTTGCTCTTCTTCATCGCGCTAGCCACCTTGGTTTCTACTGTCTGTAAGAGTGTCAAAGAAGCGACAAATTATATGGGTCCTTGTATGGTGATCTTTATGATGATTGCAGTCGCTTCCATGTTCTTAGATACTTCTCATATCGCTTGTTCCTTTGTTCCTGTCTTAAATGTTGTCTCTTATATGACACAATTGATTGGAAATACAAACGCAAATTTGACACTGTTCTTCACATTTACGATTATAAGCAATGCAATCTATACGGCACTTACCATTTTATTGACAGCCAAACTCTTTACCAAAGAAAAAGTGATGATCACTCAATAAAATCAATTCCTATAAAAAACTGTTGAAATAATCGTCAGAAACATGTATAATTTTAAAGCCTTTTGACTGGTGGTAGGCTTGAGTCCTCTAGCACCTACCGACTGGTTGATTGGAAGAAAGAAAAGAGGTATAACAAAATGTTAAACAAAGAAGAAAAGCTTACTGCGATCAAATCCGCTCAGAAGGACGAAAAGGACACTGGTTCCGCTGAAGTTCAGATTGCTCTTCTCACTCAGAAGATCAAGAAGCTCACTATCCACATGACAAACAACAAGCATGACTACTCCTCCAAGCGTGGTATGGACATCATGATCGCTAGACGCAACAACCTTCTCAAGTATCTTAAGAATACAGATACTGCTCGTTATGAAGCTGCTGTTGCTTCCATCAAAGCTGCTAAGAACAAGTAAGTAAGAAACTTCACCTTCCGGCTAACCGGAAGGTTTTTTCTTTCTTGTTTTAAATTGTTGGGTGTCAATTTTGATAAAAATAGCGATTTTTTCATTTGTACTTGATGAAAATGAACCCTTTATCTTTTATAATAAAAAATGGACGAAGGGGGAATAATTTATGGCAGATATCATAAATATTCTAGAGTCGAGAAGAAGCGTAAGAAAATTCTCTTCTCAAAAAGTAGAAAAAGAAAAACTCGATTTGCTCATGCGCGCTGCTCTTTTGGCACCTACTGGTAGAAACGCCCAGCCTTTATTTTTTGTCATCTTACAAAATGAGAGAAAAAAAGAGGAATTATATGAGCGAATTCCCGGTTTGCGTGAGTGTTATTACGGAGCGGATAGCATTCTCTTTTGTTTGATTCGCACGGAAGATCACCTCAATGAACTCAACGCGGGAGCTGCTTGTCAAAACGTGCTTTTAGAAGCAGAGAGCATTGGCGTAGCGACTTGTTGGATCCACCGCGGAAGAAAGCTTTTAGATACTGAAGAAGGTAGAAAAGCGCTGAAAGAAGTCTTAGAACTTTCCCAAGAATATGTTCCCTCTGAGACTGTTGCAATCGGTTATCTCGATGGAGAAAAACCGGCGATGAAGGACCGCCGCATCGATGGCTGCAAGATACTCTGACATTTTAGTTATCGGCGCAGGACCTAGCGGCTTGCTTGCAAGTCTTTTAGCTAGCCAACGCTATCATGTCACACTCATCGAACGCGACAGTAAGCAGTTTCAATTAGGAAAACGCATATTAGTCTCTGGAAACGGAAGAGCAAACTTTTTCAACCGTAATTTATTAGACGAGAAAACATATGATAAAGATGAGTTTTCTGCTGTCAAAGATATTGTCTTATCGGACGATAAAAATTATGCAAAAGAGTTGATTTCTTACTTTAGAGAAACGCTGAAATTCACATATCGTGAAGAGGGGGATCTCTTTTACCCTTTCTTTAACAAATCAGAATGTCTTCAAAATCTGTTGGTACAACAGTGCAAAAGACAAAATGTGGAAGTGATCAAAGGAGAATTTTTATCGGTGCACCCCGATCAAAAAGAAGTGCACTTATTA
Source organism: uncultured Mollicutes bacterium (assembly GCA_900539865.1). Lineage (GTDB taxonomy): Bacteria > Bacillota_I > Bacilli_A > RFN20 > CAG-288 > Enterosoma. Next base: position 18,350 of record UQDS01000006.1, read on the forward strand.
GAAAATGGTCAAAAGGTAGTATTTCGATATGGTAAACTCTTTTTAGCATTGGGCGGAATGAGTCTTGAGAGAAAGACTGACCCTCTTGATTTATTAAAAAATCTAAACTTAAAAACCCGTTCTTTTTCCCCTTGCCTATGTCCGGTGAAAGTAAAAGAGAAGATGCCGCAATGTTTAAATAAAAACAGGTTAAAAGGTATACTCACGCTCAAAAAAGAGAATGAGATCATCTATCAAGAAGAAGGAGAGATCCTCTTTAAAGAAGATGGTATTTCAGGAATTTGTGTCTTTGATTCTACCCTATATCTAAACAGAGCGTTAGAAGAAAAGAAAACGCAGCGATTCACATATGATTTTTCTTATGCTAAAGAAGAAGTTTCTCTGGATTCTTATCCGCAATTTTTACGCGATTACTTTAAAATCAACAAGGTGAAACCCGGAAGCGATCTTCACTTCACCTTCGCATCTCTTTATCCCTTTAGTCAAAGTCAAATCTCCTATGGTGGCATTTCTTTCGATGAGATCAATAAAAAGAATATGACACTGAAGAAATACCCAGATATAGCTCTTGCAGGCGAAATGCTTCAACAAGCCTTTATCTGCGGTGGATATAACATGGGTATGGCAATGATAGAAGGATTTAAATTTGGAAAGGAGGTTTTATTATGAAAAACCCTCGTGATATCGATATGGCCGAATCTTTTGACTTTGTGATCAAACAAAGCCACAAAGAATATTGCGCCGATGAAATTGAACGCATCTTTTTAAATGTTTACGATCTCATTCTCAACAATTATCCTGGCGAAAGAATGCTGGGATTAAAGAGAAGAGCTGCCTTGGTTGCTCTTGTCAATTACACTGTTGGAGAATATGAGTTTTACCGTGAAGATAGACCGAAAAGTGTCGCCGCAATCAGCGATGCGGAATTGTACTTTAAAATCTCAAACAAATACGTCTCTCAACGTATCTCCGAAGACAGCGGCGATTATAGCAAAGGCATGAAACCCCAAAACCATCTCGTCTCCACTTTGGCAACAGCTGCGATGGTCATCGAGTCCTTAAACGAACCGTTAGCAAGACACGATCCGAATTTCTCCTTGCTCAACGATATTTTTGAAACGACCTTTAAGAAGATTATCGGCTTTACTAAAATGTTAGTCTTAGGACTCTATTTAGACGCTTATGTCGCATGGAGAACAATTCACGAAACAGAAGCGACAATCTATCTTTTGGTCAACAACGAAGAAAAGACAAGACAGAGTTATTTAAGACATATCTTATATTCTGATTTGTATTACAATCCGCAAGCATACGATGACGAATATCGCGATGGTATCTTTGAAAACGAAATCAAAGCGACGATGACGCAACACGGATTAAAGAGCAAAGACATGAAGAAATTCTTGGAGTATGGATGGCTTTATGACTGCTCTCAATTTGATATGGAAAAACATCCAAAATTCAAACTCAATTTCAACGACGGTGTCGATGAACTTGCCGGTTTTCGTGATGACTATAATGAGTTTTATCGCGGCACAAGTGAAATCTCCCACTCTTCCTCTATTTTCTTCTATGCAAACGAAGTCGAAATCAAATCGCTTGCACTGATGTTAACTTATGAATCTTCTTATCGCATTTTTGAATTGTATATGAAATTCATGAACAATTATTTTGAAAAACATCCAAACGAAAAAGTTGTCATTCGCAATGTCATGGATGACGTGAAGAAAATCGCAGTCTATCTCCGCATGAAATACGAGGAGGAAGGAAATTAAACGTTATGTCTAAACGTGTCACGAGAACAATCTGCACTGGAATTGACGACTTTGGAAAAGGTATTGTTCACATCGACAATAACACTTGCTTTGTCAAAGATCTTCTTCCCGGAGAAGAAGCAGACATCGCTACCATTTTTCGTTATGGAAAATTAGCAGAAACAGAATTGGTCAAACGCTACAGCGATTCCAAAGATAGAATTGATCCACCCTGTCCGTATTATGATAAATGCGGCGGATGTCAAATCATGCATCTGTCTTATAAAAAACAATTAGAGTATAAGACTCAAAAAGTAAAAGATTTGCTCCGAAAATTTGCCAAACTGAATATTAAAGTAGAGGATACCATCGGTTTAAAAGAACCCATCCGCTTTCGCAACAAAGTTCAAAAACCGATTCGTTATAACGCAAAGACGAAGAAAATAGAAGCAGGGTTCTATCAAAATGAAACGCATCAACTTGTCTCTGTCAAAGATTGCTTAATGGAGACAAAACTCTCAAACCGCATCACTAATGTTTTACTATCTCTCTTTAAAAAATATCATTATGCCGCCTATGATGAAGATAAAATGACTGGCGTGATTCGTCACATCCTCATCAAGACAAGCAGCGATCAAAAACAAGCGCTTGTCACCTTAGTTGTCATGACCGAGATGTTAAAAGGCCGCTTGGAATTTGCCAAAGAATTGATGAATAAAGTAAAAGAAGTACAAGGTGTTGTCTTAAATATCAACCCCAGAAAAACGAATGTCATCCTGGGTGAAAAAGATGCTCGCGTTTACGGACATGCTCGTATCAGTGACACAATCTTTGGTAAAACGTTTTTGATTTCTACGCAGTCTTTCTATCAGACAAATGCAAAACAAATTGAAACGCTTTATGGAAAAGCAATTGAATTTGCAGGTTTACAAAAGACAGATACTGTACTTGACGCATATTGTGGAACTGGAACAATCGGACTTTCTTGTTCTGATTATGTAAAAGAAGTAATCGGCGTAGAAATCGTCCCGGATGCTGTCCATGATGCAATTACAAATGCTAAGATCAACGGCATTAAAAACGCTCATTTTTATAAGGCCGATTGCACCAAATACATGCTCACATGCAAAGAGAAGTTCGATGTTGTTATCATGGATCCTCCGCGCCGTGGATCCACAAAAGAATTCATTGATGCTGTGAAACATATCGCTCCTAGAACAGTCGTTTATGTCTCCTGTGATCCAGTTACACTTGCTCGTGATCTAGCGATGTTTACTGATATGTATGAAGTGACAAAAGTACAACCTGTCGATATGTTCCCTAATACGTTGCACGTGGAGACGGTTGTGTGCTTAACATTAAAGAAATAGTAATTACTTTAAAGTTTTTTATACCTTTTTCGTGCTAATTTCTTTAACAAACAAGAGTCATCCATTTACAAAAAATCAAGTAAATGGATGACTTTTTATTTTTATTCCGATCTAATATTTTGCTTTTCATTTGAAACCTGGAACTTTTTTAGTTTCTGGAAGTCACCTGGGATATAAAAAATGTATTGTCTAAGCAATCCGATGGAAAAAAGCAGTTTATTATTAGAAGAGTGAATATATGCGAATTGTTGAAAATTCTACTTTATTAACCTAGTTCCCATTCTAGGTATTAGGAGGAAGATACAATTTGAGATATCCACCTTAAAAACACCAATTACTTAAGCTCTTGAAACTTACTTCCTTCATAAAAGAGATCAGTAGGAAATTAACAGATGGATTAAATTTAGTGGTTGACGCCCTGTTTACAATTCGTATGTCTACATAATCCGATAATTTAAGACTATGTTCCGTATTAGAAGTTGTGTTTAGAGATGAATAATTAAAATCTATTGCAACATTGTACTCAATATCTGTAAAGATTATATTTTCTTTTGGAAGGAGTTCTACATGATAATTACTGAAAGGCTACCTTGTTAATTTAGAAAAACTTTGTTTGGTAGAAAGAATCGATAGGAATATTTTATAGTGGATTAATGTGAAAACATGTCAATGGTCATCCTGACAACATTTGAAATTGTATAGATCAATAGATTTAGTGTGATTAGAATTTAGAGGATATTTAAGTTGAGAGTTATGATGAAGACAATTCAATGGAGGGTTTAACTTGTAAATAAAATCAACACTGATGATTTAACAGGTGATAAAGCCTATTATTAGGTAGATAATCGACCAAAGTAGATTAAAAAGATTAAAATAAAACATAACTACAATATTGTGATAGTTATGTAATGATTCTTCTCATGGCATATAGTCATCTTTTTATAAAATGAAGAAATTTTTTCTTAAACATAAAGAAGAATATAGTTTATATAAAGCTTGTGATTCTTCTCTTTTAATAAAATAATATCTAAAGCATATACATGCACTTCTTGTGTAAGGAAAAGTCTATTTACAAAGTAAATAGAACGTCAATTCTACTTTTCGGCGAATCAATTCACTAACTTGGTTATTGTACCCCCCGATTTAGTGTATATTGTTACAGAAGGGAGTATCCATATATGACACTCGGACATAAATTAAAAAAGTTAAGAACGGAAAAAGGCTTAACTCAAAAGAATCTTGCGGATCAACTACATGTCACTTTCCAAACAGTCAGTAAGTGGGAAAGTGATATTAACGAACCTGACATTTCGACATTAAAGGAATTAGCTAAATTCTTTGGTTGCTCGTTTGATTATTTATTAAGTGATAATGAAGAAACACCAAAGGAGGTGGCTGTACAAGAACCGATAATTGATCTAGCTCCAACGGAAGTGGTTATCAAGACCATCATCATTCATCAAAATGAAACACATGTTTGTGCTAAATGTGGTAAAGACATTCCGGAAGAGGAACTTGTTTCAGTGGATGACACTAAGAAAGAAAGGTACGGACGATCAACAAGAAACGCTAGTGTTTGTCAAACCTATTATCACAAAGCATGTTTAGTAGAGCTTAAAAAGGAAAAAGAGGAAACGGAACGTAGGGCAAGACAGTTTAGAGGATCTTCAAACAAGAAAAAATGTTTTGGATGGGGTATTGCTGCTGGCGTGATTTCTTTGGTTATCGCTTTGGCGGCATTTCTTACCCATACAGATGTAGTATATCCGGGCCTTGGAGTTTTATATAGTATCTTAATCGGTTACGGAATGTTTGCGATGATTTACTGTATCTTATCTGGATCGTATATTGGTGATGTATTTGTATGGTGTGCGACTTTATCTGTCAAATTTCCCGCTCTCATTTTCACATGGGATTTAGAGGGCTTCGCATGGTTGATTTCGATGAAGATATTGTTTGCTATACTAGGATTCTTGATAGGTGTGTTCGCACTCCTGTTTGCGATTGTTCTTTCGGCAATATTAGGTGGAATATCGTTCCCATTTGTACTAATTCATAATATTCGTATTGACTATCAAGATACATTTTAAGGAGGAAACATAAATGAAAAAGAAACGATTAGTCTTAGTTACTGCATTGTTAGGAATGTTCTTAACAGCCTGCGGTGGCGGCGGAGGCGGAGGCTCATCAACAACTAGCGACAATCCAAGTATTGGAAGTAGTGAAGTTGGTGGTAGCTCAGAACCAGGTAGCGAACCCGCTAAATTAGATTTTACTGGTGTTTCGTTTGAAAGTGCATCCTATGTTTATGATGGACAGGCACACATTCTTGCAGAAGTGGTTGGCGCTCCTGAAAACACAACAATTACCTATACTGGCAGAAACGAATACACTGACGTTGGTACTTATAACGCCTCTGCTAAATTAGTCAAGGAAGGCTATAATGACAAAACTTTGGATGCGACTTTAACAATTACTCCCGCTACATTTACTGGATACACCTATGAAAGTAAAACGGTTGTATATGATGGCGTTGATCATATTAATGACATTCAATTAGTAGGAATATTCCCTCAGGGAACAACTACCGAAGAAACTGTCAAAAACTCAAAAAATGAAATAGTTACAAGCGCGGTTGAAGTTGGAACTTATACCTATACTTGCGTTGTTTCCAATAGTAACTACAATACTTTGACATTAAATGCCACATTGACAATTAAGGAACAAAAGAAAAATATGCCGGTATTTGTGGCAGGTGATGGAACAATTTATTTTTCGAACGTATTACACAATAATTATTTATATTCTTTAAGTGCAGGAGAACTTAAACTTATCGATTACTCTTCACCAAAAGAATTCAATAAGTATAGTCCCTTCTCTGCTTTATTTATTGCTGAATCTACATTATTCAATTCTGTTAAACAAGTTAGTGGTGGATCCTCTACTGTTCTATATACGGATATTAATATCGATGACTTCGTTAAATATGATGAGAATGTATATTACTACTCCAGCAATGCGTTAAAAGCAGCCAAATCGGGTATCTACAAAGTGGATGCTACTGATCCAAATGCCGAGCCGATTGTTACAAAAGTATTTGAAGGTAAGAGTGATAACTTAGCTATCTATGGTGAAAATCTCTTCTTCACAAATGGTAATGATCACAATTATTTATATAAGATGAATCTATCCAATGGTGAAACATCATTGGTCATGGAAGAAAAGGTTCATGAGTTCACAATCGATAACGATAAGCTTTATTGCACAGTCAACAGCTTAGTCAATGACTATATTGGTTATCTTGATTTGTCTAGCTCAGCAACAAAGCCAATCAAATTAACAGATGCAGCTGGTGAATTCTTATCAGTTAAAAATGGTTACTTATATTACAACTACACTGACCTTTTCGCCCAAATTGATGATTCATTTAAAGGAATTTGGAGAATTAGAACAAGCGGTGGTTTACCCGAACAATTATTAGCGAATGCTGGTGTTAATGGATTTGATGTCGAATCATACAACTCTTTGGTTTATACCGATTCATCGAATTTGCATTTATATCGCTATAACACTTCTACGAAGACGTCTACAGACTTGTTAGATGGTTTTGTCGCTCCGGAATTAACACCATTAAACATCGGTGGTCAAACAATTTCTTTTGGAACAAAAACATATTACTTAAATATGTATGCAGGTAAGACACTTTATTGCTACGATGAAGCCAGCAAAAAGAGCTCTCAATTAACAACCAATAAAGTTGAAGATTTCTATATCTATAATGGAATTATGTATTTCAACCAAGTCACAATGTTAACGAACAACGACTTATATGCTGTTAACTTAGCAATGGGTGATGATGTCATAAAAATCAATTCCAACGATGTTAGAAATATGGTTAGCGATGGAACTTATCTATATGCAACTCATTACAACTGGGCAGGCGTCTCTGGTGGTATGTCTAGAATGAGACTTGATGGCAGTGAATATGTTAAATTTTCGGAAGTTAATGGCGCAAAGAACCTTACCGTCAAAGACGGCAAACTTTATTACATCAATTGTTCTACAGGTCAAGACAACGGCTATATCGAGTATGTTACACTGAGTGATATCACATCTACAACCGAAGATCTTGTTTCAACAAGACTCTCTGACAACATTAAGAACGTTAAACAATTCGCATTTGACGGTAACAATATCTTTTATATCTATAACGGCACAATCGATAATTCCGTTAGAAGAACAGACTTCACATCTTTAGACGAAGGAACAAAACTGGCTTCCAGTAAGACAAATCCGAACGAAATCTTATTAAACGGCAACTATGTTTATTACTATTCGTATGCTGCTTCTTCTGTATATAGTGCAGGCTTCTATAGAGTTAGTAAGGATGCTACCGCGGATGGAACCCAAGAATTATTAGTTGGATATGATTCTAAATACTATGGTTCCAATTTATCTATCTCTGATTCTGGCTACTTGTATTTCTTGAATTACATTCCAAAATTATTATTAGGTGATGCTCATTTCTATCAAATTAATTTGAGCACAAAAGCAGTGACAAAAATCAACTAAATGAAGTAAAAGACCAGCAATACCTCAATATTTTGCGGTAAAACTGGTCTTTTTTGTTCTTAAATCATCACGACTTTATAATACAGAGTTTTTGAATTAAATGGATTATCGATATGATTACTACTTTAAGCCTTGTCATTGTTTCTTTGTACTGAAATCATAAGAACTTGATCGTGTCCTTGTGCATGATTGATTTTAATTGGATAGATGTGTCATCATCAAAAGAACAACACCAATGGTGTTATTTGATTGACGCTTTAATTTTACTATCAAAAGAAAAATATATGAACAACCTTATCGCTTCTTCTGTTGGATTGCGTTTGTATATATCGTTGTTAAATTTTCTTTGTTTCTCGGGTTAGTAACATTGAAATATCAATATGATAAAAAAGTCGGACATTGGTTTGGGATTTCTTTTAATTGTAATACTTATTTTCATTCCCTGTCTTATGTTTCTATTCAAATTATGTTGAATATTGATGGAATCTTGTTTGTTCCATAATATCTCAAAGCAATTCTTTTGACACGAAATCGAGGTAGACGACATCCGATGTTTCTAAAAGCAAAATCCTTTCCTTTAAGCCCATCCTGAAGTATGTTCTTAATATTTCACAAATGTTCTTGATAATTAACAAAATTTAGGAATGCTTTTATGATATATTAGTTTTGAAAGAAGGTGTGACAATGTTTGAAGATCGTCTTAAAGACTTAAGGAAGAAAAAAGGTGTCACGCAAGCCCAGGTTGCCGAGAGTATCTATGTCTCAAGGAGTCTGATAGCAAAATTTGAAACCGGTGCAGCGTATCCAAACAGGGAAACATTGGAAAAGCTCGCACTGTATTTCGATGTACCAGTTTCCGAGCTCATCGTTCAAGATGAAACAACGCTGATTGTGGTGGAGACAAAAGACATCTCGAAAAGAATTCGTTTCATCTCTTTGGTTTTCATCTTGGCTCTTGCCGCAATTTATTCAATTATCGTCTTCATCCCGATGCTTAAGGGAAATAGGTACGTCTATCCGATTCCCCCAGGGCAGGATTACCCAAACCGCGAGTATTTTTTTGCGAGCATTTTTTCCGGAACGTTTGAGCACGGCAATCCGATCGGCTTAATTTCCTTTTTTCTTAGCTTCGCTTTGGTTTGTTTATCTTTCTCATGTTTTATCTTTAAAGAAAAGCGATATTCTGCCTTTTTAAGGTTAGCGACTTACCTTTTGTTTTTCGTGGATGCTTTCGTTTGTGTTGCATCTGTCATTTTCTGTTTAAGCTATATATCATAGAGGTAAAAATGAGTTCAATTTTATTAGGACTAGCCGCTTTGGCTAATCTTACAGGCTTTACTTCTGGCTCCAATTTTGAGACGACCGAAGCGTGTTTATTCGATGCATTGGCTGAAATTGAAAAATCAATATAAAATTGTTGTGTTCCTTCTTGTGATCCAAATTAAAGAACTTTGTGGCAATAATAATGAAAATTGACAATAAAAATTACAGTTAATAAAGGAGTGGCTAAATTTATTAATAGATGAGCTCAGTTTGATTTTCTTTCAAAGCATAATAAATATATTTAGGTGAGAATTTACATTGGATCAATTTGTAGCAATAATATCCACACCAAAAGTTTTCATTAATATAAGTAACACATCCGCAAGAAGCTCCACCTCTCTGATATAAGTACAGTTTCTCTTTTCTTATTGTATGTGGTGTAGAGACCAGATTCTTTGGTTCTCCATTGATATATTTATAAGGATTAGCAGGACTCAATAAGGTGGTATCAATTTGTTTTCCTTTTTCAAGATGACAAATTTCTTTAATTTTATACATTTTCATGCCGCCACCTCGTGCATGATAAATCGTGATTTGATGAGTGTTTGTCTTAAAGTTACCTTTGTTTAAAAACATCAAACCTTTTTTACATGCACTTTATAGTGATTTAAATTTTGTTATATATATATATTTTTTAAAAAATTATAAAAATATTTAAGAGTTATATTAATAATGTAAAAGAAAATATTATCGATTAAATGATAATTATTTGTAAAATGTCTAACGAGAATTTGACATTTTTAAATAACTATTAGTTAATCATCGAAAAATAGAGAAAAGAACATAGACAAATAGTATAATTGAATTAAATCTATAAATTGAGGTGAAGAACAATGATTAAAAGTGAACGCTGCTTATACAATAACGATTTTAATAGTTTTTGTTCCGAGGAGGAAAACTCAATTCTAGGTAACTTAACAGAAAAATAGCATGGAGAACTTTCTTCAACACAAGTTGATGCTTGGAAAGAAGAAATATTTTTACTTAAAAAGTGTCTTTCTTCCTATCATAATGATGACGGACAAATAATTTTTGAATATGATATTCCTAGATTAGGTAAAAGAATCGATGTTGTATTGTTATTTAAAGGCATTGTTTTTTGTCTTGAATTTAAAGTGGGTGAGTCGATCATTCACGAAGGAGACATAGATCAGGTTTTTGATTATGCTCTCGATTTAGCTAATTTCCATAAATTCAGTCAAGGAAGAATTATTGTTCCGATTTTGATTGCTACTAAAACAAGCAGAAATTCTAGTAAAATTCAAAAATCCGGTTATTTGGACAACGTTCTTAATCCGTTAGTAACTGGTGAAAAAGGCATAGATAGTCTTATAGAAAACATCCTAAAGGAGTATCCATCAGAAAGAGAAATTGATCCTAATTGGATCATTAGTCCCTATGCTCCTACTCCAACCATTATTGAAGCCGCTCGAGCTCTCTATGAAAACCATACTGTGGAAGATATAACGAGACACGAAGCGGATAAGGTGGATACCGATAAAACTATTTCATACATTTTGAATGTGATCAAAGATAGTAAAGACAATAATAAGAAGAGCATTTGCTTTGTCACTGGGGTGCCAGGTGCTGGAAAGACACTCGTTGGCTTAGATGTTGCAGTAAAACAAACGTATCAAGGAAATGATGAACCGGTAAAAGATGAGAGCGCCGTATATTTATCTGGTAACGGACCTTTTGTCGCTGTTTTAACAGAAGCATTAGCACAGGACAATGTGAAGAAAACAAAAGAAAAAGGTAAGTCAAAAAAGCTCTCTGATGCTCGACGTGAAGTTTCGAAATCAATTCAGATTATTCATCGTTATCGTGATAACATGCTGATGAAGATTAAAAATCCTGTAGTTGACGGAAAATTAGAAATTGATCCTGAAAAGGCAGTCAAAGTTGAAAAGGCAGGCTTTGGTGAAGTTGAACATGTTGCCATTTTCGACGAAGCACAAAGATCTTGGACACATAAGCGTTTAGCAGATTATCTTAAAAGAGGTGGAACATATGGCAATAAGCTTAAAGTTCCTAATTTTCCACTTTCCGAAGCAGCTTTCTTAATTTGGTCTTTAGACCAAAGAGAGGATTGGGCGACAATTGTATGCTTGGTTGGTGGCGGTCAAGAAATCAACACAGGTGAAGCAGGGATATCGGAATGGATTAAAGCATTGAATGATAAATTTCCGCATTGGAATGTTCATATTTCAAGTAAACTAACTGATCCAGAATATGCGGAAGGTAAGGTAAACGAGCTGCTAAGAAACAATGAAAAAGTCATCTTCTCTGATGAATTGCATCTGGCTGTTTCCTTAAGATCGTTTCGGGCCGAAAAACTATCTGCATTTGTACACGCTTTACTTACCTTTGATACAAATACAGCTTGTGAAATATATAAAGAAATTAAAGATAAGTATCCAATTAAATTGACAAGGGATATGCATAAAGCCAAAAAATGGTTGAATGATAAAGTAAGAGGAAGCGAGAGAACAGGCGTTCTCGTCACAAAAGAATCTGCAAGATATAAACCGTTATCAATCCATGTTTTACCATCCGGAGATGAAAATGCAGTGCACTGGTTTTTAGAAGATAAAACCGATATACGTGCATCAAATTTTCTCGAGGATGCCGCTACCGAAATTCAAGTACAAGGTTTAGAACTTGATTATACTTGTTTGCTTTGGGATGCTGATATGAGATGTGAAAATGGAAAGTGGCATTTCTACAGGTTTAACGGAAAAACAGAGTGGAAAGAGCAACTTGGAAATACGGAAAGTAACCAAGAACTAAGAAAATATATGCTTAACGCATATCGTGTTTTATTAACTCGTGCTCGATTAGGGATGATTATATGTGTTCCGACTGGAAATTCAAATGTAACCTATAGCGGTTTCCCTGAGGATAGTACGAGACTTCCTGAATATTATGATGGGACTTATGAATATCTTAAAAGTTTAGGAATTGAAGAAATATAACGGTTTTAAAATGGGATGATAACAAAGAATCATCCCTTTATTTTTGATTCAGATCGGGTAAAAAAAGAAGAATAAATAAAATATTTTTGTATAATAATAACATAAGCAAGGAATGTGAAGGTCATTAATCTTTTTTATCGTGATATAATTGAATGTGTACAACGTACATTTTGCGAAAAAAGAAAAAGTTGAATCTAGTAAAAACAGGATTTTTGAAAAAAAGATGCCATAACAATCATTCATAGGTATTGTCAACGAAAAACAAAAATGAAACAATCGATTAAAAATACTTTATATCAAGCCATTTTAGAAAACAAATGGATTGAAATTGATTATGTAAATAGAAAAAAAGAAGAAACTAGTTTTTATATTGGCATTAAAGACATCGATGCCCAAAAAGATATAATCACATGTGATATTTTTAATCCTTTTAAAAGCGAAACCTTGTTTAATGAAAGCTTGAAAAGAAAGGATTTGCTCATTTTATATTCTGGAATTCAGAAGGCAGAAGTTCTAGAACAAAGTTATTATGAATCTCCAAAAGATTTGATTGAAAAAATCGAAAAGAGTGACTTGTTAAAAGATTATTTAGAAATTGAACAATTTGATAATAATATTCTTCATTATCTTGCGGATGCCTATCAGTTGGATAACGACCCATACCTAAAAGATACAATTATGATCCCTGGAGTTGATTTAACTGAACTTGCTAAGAATAAAAGGTACGAACTTGATTCAGAACAATTTGCTGTTATTTTAGAACAAGTTTTTAAGAAAGATAGGAATGACACTTCTAGAATTTATCGTAAGCAGGATTTAGCAATCAATTCATTCTCTATTGATATCAATGGAAAACAATATGTTGTTGCATATCATAAGCTTGGTTTGAACTTCAAAAATAAAACGCTTGTGATGGCGGAACATTCAACAATTAACAAAACCTTTTTAATAGAAGAAAAAACAGTAACTCTAGGAACATACTTGGATACAAACCCAAATGAGTTTTGTGCTGAATTTGATGCGAGAAAACGAGAATTTATTTCATACATCGAAGAAAATTTTCATAGAAATGAAAAGGTCAACACCAGGCCAAATATCTTTTTAATTGATAGACAATTTCTTAAAGGTGTAGATAATGCCTTTGAAGCTATCACAGAAATGGATAACAACAATACGCTTTCTATTCCTTTAAAAGCGTTTTTTGGCCGTAATAAATCACGTTCAGGTACGCAAAAAGATCCCAATATCGTTGTCTTTGATAGAGATAAAATTAATATTGACCAAATGAGAGTTGTATATAATTCAATGGTCAACCATGTCACCTATGTTAAAGGTCCTCCCGGCACTGGCAAGACGGAAACAATATTCAATGTCCTTTTATCTGCTTATGCAAATGATAAGACAGTTTTAGTGTGTTCAAACAATAACCATCCAGTAAACGATATCTTTGAAAAGATGACTGGCTCGCTTAAACACAAGAAGATATTTTCCTCTGAATACGAAGACGTTGTCTTTCCAATCATGCGTTTAGGTAGTAATAAAGAAATGACGGAAACTCTAAAAAAGTTGAAAGTTATATTGGAATTCGCTAAGAGAAAGGCCAGTACAACACTTAAAGCGGAAGCGACTGAAAAAAGTAAAGAAAAGATAATGTCTGGCTATACTGAATTAAGAGAAATCTTAAAAGATTATGAAGACATACAAGAGGCAAAAGAAAAAGTCGAAAAGTTAATGAAAATTAAGACGATTCAAAAGCCTGAACTAGTAAATATTAAAATTGATGAACAAATAGCAAATCTCAATAAAAAGATTAAAGAAATGTGGCAAATTAAAGATAGTGACGTTACAAAATACGCTATCTCAGCTTCAAAGAATATAGACTTTCAAAACTGGATATATTATTCATCATTAATGCGCATCTTAAAATTAACCAATGCGACATATAAAGATTTGAGAGATATTATCAACAATCCCGAAGAAGAGACTGCTGTTAAAGAATTAAACAAATATATTCGTGATGATAAAAAGCTAAGGAGATTCACGGATATTTTCCCCATTATTGTATGTACTAATATTTCTTGTGATAAGTTAGGTGCACCAAAACCACAGTTTGATTTATGTATTATGGATGAATCTGGTCAGTGCAATATTGCAACGTCCTTGATACCAATTGTTCGAGCAACTGATTTACTTTTAGTTGGCGATACAAACCAACTTCAACCTGTTACTGTCATTGAAAATGAGACAAACGATTTCTTGATGGAAAAATATAATGTTGGTAAGGAATACGACTATGTTTCCAATTCAATTCTATCGACAATGCTTCGTAAGGATGTCAATTCCAAGTCGATTTTGCTCAGTTATCACTATCGATGCGGAAGGAAAATCGCTAACTTTGTCAATAAGAGATTCTATGAAGATAGACTCAAACTTTTTAATGACCGAAATGGTAAGTTAGAGTATGTTATTGTTCAAAATTCAAATCATTCCAGTGCCAGAAATTCTTACATACAAGAAGCAAGAGCGATAGTCGATATTGTTAAGAAATATAACTATAACGATGTTGGAATTATCACTCCTTTTGTGAATCAAGCCAATCTTATAAATGAAGAGCTTAGTAAAGAAGGGATTAATAATGTTCGCGCTGGTACAGTTCATAGATTACAGGGTTCTGAAAAGCCGATAATTATTCTTTCTTCAGCTCTTTCTCCCACTACAGGGAAGAAAACAATGGATTGGGTAGCGAACAATCATGAATTGATCAATGTGGCAGTAACTAGAGCAAAAGAAAAGTTTATATTTGTAGGAGATAAAGAAACGATTGATTTAAGGAGTAAAAATGACAAAAAAGTAAGTGATTTAAAGTCTCTTTCTGATTATGTTTATTCAAACGGTGAAGCCGTAGTCCCTCAATCCGATATTACAATCAGCACAGATTTCTCGAATAACTCTCAAAATGAAAAAGATTTCTTTGAAACGGTTACCCCCTATTTCAACAAGAAGGGTACGAAATTTAGAATGAGTAGAAACATTCCGATGAAGAATATTATAAGGCCGTATAATGATGATGAGACGAAACTAATCGGTCAAAAGGAATTTGATTTTGTAGTCGAAGCTACAGACGGATTCCTTAATAGATACTACAGACCAATCTTGGTTTTTGAAATTGATGGTGGCGAACATGTCGGCTCATCTATTACTGCTCAACGCGATAGAGAAAAGGAACAAGTTTGTAAAAATCACGGCATAAAAGTTATCAGAATTGCAAATAACCAAGTCAAAGACTATGAGTTGATCATTCGATTGTTTGAGAGCATAATTAAAGACGTTTCTGATATGGATAGCGAACAAATTCAAATGTCTTTATTTGATGAAGACAATTAAAGAAAAATATTGATCAGCAAAATGAATCCAGAAATTCAATAAATGAAATACCATAAGTTGTGAAGACTTCATAACGCATATGAAATGGCTTCGTGAAAAAATATATTTAAACATCATTGTTTATATTAGAAATTAAAACAAGGACACATAAGATACAGAAACCGTATGGTGTAATATTAATTTTACCAAAGCTTTATATTTGTTGATTATGAAAAAAATATGCAGAAGATGTAAATAAAAGATGATAGTGTGAGAAATGATTAAGTTAATTTGAAACATAAATAAATCAAAGATAACAATGGTTGAATCAAAATAAATGTAATTTGATGTTTTTTTCCAATTAGACAAATTCAAGAGAGATGAAAAATCCCCTTTCCTAATAAACAGGAACGGGGATTTTCATGTATGATCAAACATACATCTTTTTTAATTTAAATTAAAATTTAAGGACGTAAACCAAGACCACCTTCGAGAGTTAAGGTCTCACCGGTAAGATATTTGAAGTCAGGATTGGCCAATTGGACACAAACGCGACCGATTTCCTTTTCGGAATCGCCGAAATGACCCATCGGAGGCATCTTGACATTGGCTTTAAAAGCATCCGGATAAGCGTTCTTGAAGTTCTCAAGTTGAGTAGTCCAAGCAATCGGGCAAATAACGTTGACATTGATGCCATCCGGGCCCCATTCTGTCGCTGCAACACGAGAGAGACCACGAATACCTTCTTTGGCAGCAGCATAGGAGCATTGGCCGTAGTTTCCAAATAATCCTGCACCGGATGCGAAGTTGATAACAGTACCCTTTGTCTCCTTCAAATAAGGATAGCAGGCCTGCATATAATAGAAGGTAGCATATAAACCAGAATACATAGCAAGATCAAACTGTTCGGTCGTATGCTTTTCTAAAGTGACACCGGAAGCGGAAGCTTGCGCATTGTTAATCAAAACGTCAATTCTACCAAAGGTATCCATCGTTTCTTTAATGACACGGTCAGCGATTGCTTTGTTATCATTTCCTGCGCTGATGTCTGCTTGAATGGTTAATACCTTGATTCCATATAAACGTTCTAACTCTTCCTTTGCATCTTCAAGCTTTTTGACATTGCGGCCTGTGATGACTAAGTTCGCACCTTCTTTCGCATAAGCAGTTGCGATACCATAGCCGATGGAACCACAGCTTCCATCCTGAAGAACAGCTCTTCCTGCACCTGTGATGATTGCAGTTTTACCTTTTAAAAAACTCATATTACTTTTTCCTTTCACTAAGATGTATAGCATCTAAAATTCATGTGATTTCATTATAGACTAAAACAAAAAAGTTGTAAAAGAAAAACACTTAATTTTAATAAAATTTTCCATAGATTTTCCTAAGGAAAACCATCCGTTGTAATCGTGTTGGAACGCTCTAAATTAAAATGAGAAATAAAAACTGTGTTGCACAGTTTTGTGCAACACAGTCTTATTTATTTGATGGTAGGAATGACAGCAAAGGAAGGAATGGTTGTAGTACCAATGTCTTTGATTGCTGCGCTTGCAAAGCGAGAATAAGTTTCTGTTCTCGTTCCTTCCGGAGAATAAGTCACTTCAATTGTGTCGATAACAGAAACATTCAACTGTTCTTTTTCGACACTGAGAATAACACCGGCATAACCAAGGAGAGAAGAACCACCTAAATCAAGAGCCTGAACAAAGACGGAGATGACATCAAAGTCAAAGGAGATCAGTTCTTTTTCACCAAAAGGCATAAAGGTAGAAATCATATCTGCATCGAAACGATAGAAGGGATTGTAGGTTGCAATGGATTCTACAGTCGCATTAGGATGATTGACTAAAACAAGGTTGTTAGGATCTTCTTTATCGGTATCAGAGGTATAGCCGTATTCATAGACATAGCCAGAAGAAGGAGAAGTGATAAAGCCGCCGTTAGAGAAACCGTTGTAGAAGGTATCTTCAGTCCAGTAATCATAATCTTCTTCTGTGAAGAACATTTCGTTTTCTGGTTCATCCTGATAAGCAATGGTGAAGTTTGTTTTTTGTAACTTGTTGTTGATTTCAGTTAATTCTGTGTTTTCATTATGCGGAATCACAGGCTTTGCTTCACTTGTTTTAAAATCATCAACTAAGGTGACTTTTGTCGCGTTAATGTCTTTTAAATAACCCTTTGTGTTCAAAGATCCCTGAGAAGAGATTTCGATGTGTAATACACCATCGATTAAGTTGATAACAGCTTCATGATGGTATTTTGCATAAGGGTTGCTTCCAACAAGATCAGAGAGGATACCAATGTACTTTAAGGACGTGGTTTTCCAAGAGTTTTCTCCATTCGGTACAAAGTGATGGAAGTCAATACTTTGGAAGGAGAAACGGCTCTGGTATTCTTTTGCCGAGATGTAATCATACGGCTTAGCTTCTGCTTTTTTATTGTTTAAATGATAACGGAAAGCGTAATCATCATAAGAGATGTAGTCTGTAGAAGGGAAGTTGTTGTGCTCTTCTTTAAATTCTTTACGACCATTCTCATTTGACATGACACCGAAGAACTCTTCGGTAGGTTCGGGTAAGCTTTCTGGAATATAGGTGTTGACAAAGGTGAAATTGTTACCGAGATCTTTGGTGGCTTCAATCAAAGCCGCATTTTCATAGGTGGGAAGTGTAGGTACCTTTGTTTTGTCCACATACTCATCAAAGCTAGCAAGCTTAGCTTTGTTGATGGAAGAAAGCGTGCCTTCGATGGCAGTTCTACCATAACTATCAATGAGAGTGACATGGGCACTCTTTGTTGCAGGATCGACTTTGATTTTGACTAAGCTCATGCTGTCGCTTTCTAAAGAGAGGAAGTTTGCAAAGCTTGTCACATTGTAATAATCGGTGCTGACAAAGGTGTTTTCATCCACTTTGATGAATTTAGAATAGTCATGACGTTGTAAAGAGAAGGTTTCTTTGATGGTCACTTCCGATGTTTCCACATCGAAGCCAACATCGAGCGCACCATCTTTTAATTCTGCATAGTGGAGGCCGTCTTCTAATTGGATATAACCGACACCGTTTTGAATATTCGTCTTAGAACCAGAGAAGTTTAAGACATAATTTTCATTTAATAACATCGCAACAGATTTACCCGAGACATTCTTACCTTCAAAGATAAAGTTACAATCTAAGGAAGAGAGAACAGAGAAGAGTTCCTTGTTTTCATTGTTGATTTTCTCGGGGAAAGTAACTTGACTGATGTAATTATCTAAGAGTTCTACATGGGTGTTATTGAGATTGTAAAGCTTACCATTTAAAGCGACTTTATTGTTGGTGTAGAAACGGAAATTGAGCAAATCATTTTCCATGAAGAGCTCCGCTTTTTGATAGGGTTGAGAATTGACCAAGATAGAAAGAGCAGTCAAATCTTCAACATTGGTTGTGAAGAAGGAATCACCCTCTTGAACAAAGTTGGTTAAGTCGACACCGAAAACAGGATATTTTTCTTCAAATGTCTTTCTTGTTCCAACATTCGGAGTAAAGGGAATGACAACTCCATTTTCCACCGTGTAAATATACATAGTGTCATCATTTAAAACGAGTTGACCACCGCTGATTTCTTCATCATACATATAATCGTTCGTGCGATAGATATTATATCTTCCGCTATAGGTACGATAATTGATCGTGTAATTATTATCGATTTGAGATAAGATTTCTTCAATCTTTTCTCTTTCGGTCTTTACAGGTTCACTTGGTTTGGTCGTGTCAGAAGGAGTTTCTGTAGCGGAAGGAGGAACCGTTGTGGATCCTGTAGAATCACCAGTGCCACCGCAGCTGGCAAGCAGGGTGAGCAAAGGTAAAAAAAGGATTAATTGTTTTCTTTTCATAATTCTCCTTTGCGAGCACTTACTTCGTAGGCTCAACATTGATATCGACAGTGAAAGTGACGTCCTCACTCATAATCATCTGACAGACTAATTTCGCCTTGCCGACACCGATAGCCGTATATTGACCAGTGATAGGGTCATATGCGACCACATCTTTTTCATCGACTTTTTCTACAGAAGTGATGTTGAAATAAGCTAAATCTAACGCTTTCGGTCCCTGATATTCTTCGATGACAATATTGTTTCTCAAAATATTATCGCCGACCTTAACAGGAGCATCACTTTGGTAAACTGCTTTGCTCACGGAGGTGACAAAGTATTCTTCCGGATGGAATGTAGAAGAACTTGCCGGGTATTTATCACCGCGAATGGCAGCGTATTCAATCGTCTCAGTATCTCTGACAACAGCATCATCTTTCAATTTGTTGTTGCTCACATCCCATTGAGAATCTTCGTAAGTGATCGTTGTGAACTTGGCGCTCTTTAAGAAACCATCCGCAGCTACATCTAAGGTAGCTTCATAACCACGGCAGACATTGCTTGTGCCGTTTGCCCAGATGAAAAGGTAGTAGTTGTTCAATTGAAGTTTAAAACCATCTTCGTTTTTTTCACTGACAATGGAAAGGTCTAATGTTCGTTCGCTCGTCCACATATCAGATAATTTGGTATAGAAGCTAGAAGCATAGCCTACTTGAGAAGCGCGCTTGATCGCATCTTCGCGAGTGATCTGAATATTCGACGGGTTTTCATCAACGATTTTCATGCGTAAAGCAAGACCTTTTTTATTCGATTCGACAACTTCCGTGTAGTAATTTTCATCGATACCCTTAAAACGAGTTTCAATATCGTGATGTTGTCCGCTGTAGTTTTCGTACTTATCTTCGTATTCTTCTACAAAGAAATTGGCGTCGTACATCTTTGCATTGCGAGTTTGTTCCTGCTTGATATCTGTATCCGTCTGACGGAAAGAAAATTCATTCGCCAACATTTCCTTCTCATAGATAGTCTGGAAAAGTTGGGACATGCCCATCTCATCATTAGGAATAGTTAAGGTGTTTTCGACTTTGACATCAAAGGTTGCTTTTTGTTCGCTGTTTTTATCTTTGGCAGTGATTGTGACTTGGCCTTCTTTATAAGTGACAGCCTCGCCTTTTGAGTTGATTTCTAAAACATCCACGTCGGAGCTAGACCAGTCTACAGAGATATCCTTATCGACCTTGTAAGTGACAACATCTCCGACAGCAACGGATTCAGGGCCGACAATCTTAAAGTCGGTCACCGGTGTTGTTTCACTAGGCTTTTCAACGGGCAAGCTCTCACTTGTTCCGGTTTGGCCGCCACAGGCGACCAAAAGCGGTAAGAGAGCGATGAGATATCTTTTTTTCATCGTATTAGATCTCCTTTTTTAAGGTTAGTGTACTGTTTTCGTCCCAGAAAGAATCGTAAACGACAAGGGTGATTGTAGTGCAATCTTCACTGATTCTAGTGCCGGCTTTACCAGAGAAGCTGTAATCATCTGTCGGTTTGACTACTTCGACAACATTGGTGAAATTGAGTCTGAAATCTGCTGTTGCTTCCCAGTTGAAGGTGTATTCACCACCACCATATAACGAAAGAGAACCGGTTTTATCGGCGTTGAAGTGTAAACGGGTGGACCCATCGATATAATCTTTTTCCACCAAAGCCTTGTTGATTTCTTCTAAGGTGAAAACTTTCTTGACAGTGATTTCTTTGGTGGCGCTGACTTCTTTGTTCTCATTGGAAGTGACAGTGAGATGGACAACACCCGGTTTAAGTCCCTTTAAAGAATAAGAACCATCCTCATTGTTGATGATTTGGGCAAATTCTTCTTCACCAGTTCCTAAAGAAGGAGTGAAGGATTTATCCAATGCGCCGCTAGGACCGACCTCGACTTTAATGTCAATGATTTCATTGACCTTCACTTCGCTGCTCATCAACCAATCAAAGCTGATGGAGTCGACCTTCGGAGTGACACAGTGGACAGAAATTGTCTTTTCTACACCGGATTCGGAAGCGACAGTAATATCGCAGTCACCAGCTTTTAAGACTTCAAAGCGAAGCGCATTGTAGTTGTTCTTCTTAACGATATTTTCATCGCTGATCTTGGTGATTTTGAAGTCTTCATCGATGAAGATTTCCGGAGTGTGATTCTTGATGGTTAAAGAATAGCTTTCACCGACAGCGATTTCACTTGGTGTACCATCGATCTCGACATCGAAAGATTGAATGCGATAATCAGATTCTTTTAAGCGGTTTTCATCGCTTTCTAATCTTGTTCCGTAGACTAAAGTACCAACAGAAGTACCCTCTTCGCTCGGAGTCGGGTTTTCTACTTTGAACTTGTGATTTTCAAAGTCGTATGTGTTCTGGTCATAGGAAGCATTTTCATATTGATAAGAAAGGAGCTTACCTTCCTTGTCAAAGCTGATGCTAAGATCTTGAACAAGATAGGCTTTGGACCAGAAAATTTCAGTTTCGGCTTCCGACTTCACGGTGAGTTTTCTACCAGAAGCATCATCGACCTGAGTGATTTTTGCTGCTTTCTTCGCTTCAGCATTACCCAAACGGCTGTTGTGCTCAAAGATATCTTCTTTGATTTTCATAGAGAGACCCTTTTCTTCGTAAAGAGAAGCTTTTTCTTTGGCCATCTCTTGTGTGAGATAAGAACCGTCAATCGTCTCGGAAGAAAGGCTTACAGAAGTATCTAAAGTCAAAGTCTTAACTTCTTCATTCTCAATCCAGGTGAGCTTCTTTTCACTGGCGTTGTTTACCTGAATACCATTTTGATAAACAGTGAAAGTATCATCGACATCAAAGAGTAAATTGTCTTTCAAAGTGCCAGAAGTAGCAGAAGACAATTCCGCTTGCTTAGCCTGATCTAAAAGAGTGAAGACATCATCATAAGTTAAATCTTCGGTGATGATGGTATCCTCGATGACATTCAAGGTCAAAGAAGCTTTCTTGTTTTGATCTACGGTGGTGACTTCAACGACAGAAGTACCAGCTGTGAGTGCAGTGACTAAACCAGTGTCAGAAACAGTTAAAACAGCGGGGTTTGAACTTTCAAAGCGCACTTCCTTGTTTGTGGCATTTTCCGGAAGGACACTGTAGACAAGTTGTAATGTCTCTTTGACTTTTAAGGTGTCGACTTCACTGTTTAAGGTGACACCGGTGACAGCGACGACTTGTTCCGTCGGCTTTTCTGTCTCAGAAGATCCACTGGAATCCGTGTCAACAGAATCACTCGGCTTGGATTCACTGACACCAGTATCCACAGAAGTAGATTCATTCGGTGTAGTTTCACTGACACTTGTATCCACAGAAGTGGAATCGCTCGGTGTATTTCCACCGCAACCAGCTAAGGTGAAGAGAGCAGAAAGAAGGATGATTGTATTTCTTTTTTTCATGTTTTTTTCCTTATAAACAATAACCTGCATATTGTAATATAAACTAATATAAATTACTAGAAAAAAGTCCAAGAGCAAAAAGAAGAAAAAAGCAAGTAAAAAAAGATTGCAATTATCTCATATTGGTCTTTTTTAGAAGATAAAAAGCGAAACAAAAAATGATATACTCTATAGTAAGTTGAGAGTATTTGAGGAATATAAACATGGAAAAACTAATTCCGATTGGTAAAATGGCAAAGATGAATAAAGTATCCATTCAAACACTGCGACTTTATGATGAATGGGGAATTCTAAAGCCGAAATATGTCGATGAATCCACCGGGTATCGCTATTATTCAACCCAACAAAACTCCCGTTTGTACATGATCATTTACATGAAAGAACTTGGCATGTCACTAAACGAAATTTTAGAGGTGTTTCAGAAAGAAGACATCGCTGTCATCGAAGAAATATTAGGTAGAAAAAACGAACAGCTTCACGAACAAATGCGCAAAATGAAAGAACAGCACGATGCGGTCGAAAGAGCAATCCTCTCTTTAGAAAGATTGCGAAAATCCCCGAAAAACGGGACTTTTTCGCTAGAATACATCGATAGAAGATTTTCTTATGGATTAAAATGCGAAGAGAACTTTTATGAGAAAGATGTCCATTCTTACGAGATATGCGCTCAGAAATTACGCGACACTTTAAGTGAACAAGGGTTGTTACAAATCAACTCTTACAATATAGGAACGAGCATAAAAAAGAATAACTTCCTTGCGGAAAAATGGGTGCCGGATGAGATCTTTATTCTCAACAATCGAGAGCTTTCTCTTCCGCAAAGAGGCAAAGTGATCGACAGCGGTATGTACGCGTGTGTTTACTTGGATAATTATGATGAAGAAATAGATTATTTGAGCCAATTATTGACATTTTGTCAAGAAAATGAGTATGAAATCAATGGAGATTACATCTGCGAAGTACTCTCTGGTTTCAACGTCTTTGAAAACAGTCCTAACCTCATGAATATGCGCCTTCAAATACCAGTAATCTTTCACAAATAAAGCGCTTTAATCTATGTTTGACTCTATCCTAAGATGAGACTGTAGAATAGATACAACATAGAAAAAGGAGAGCTTTTATGGAAAAAATCAAAGTCGTTCAATACGGATGCGGTAAGATGGCAAAGTACACCCTTCGCTATCTTTATGAGCACGGTGCTCAAATCGTCGGTGCAATTGATGTCAATCCCGACATCATCGGCATGGATGTCGGTGACTTTGCAGAACTCGGAGTCAAGACTGGCATTTTAATTTCTGATGATGCCGACAAAGTCTTAGATGAATGCGATGCTGATGTCGCTATTGTCACCCTCTTTAGCTTCATCAAAGATATTGAAGATCACGTTGAAAAATGTGTCAGCCGCGGCATCAATGTAATCACCACTTGCGAAGAGGCGATTTATCCTTGGACAACTGCCGCCAAAGAAATCAATCGTTTGGATGCCATTGCCAAAGAGACTGGATGCACGATTTGCGGTTCCGGTATGCAAGATATCTTCTGGATTAACATGGTTGCATTAGTCGCTGCAGGATGTCATAAAATCACAAAGATTCAAGGTGCCTATTCTTACAACGTCGATGAATACGGCCTCGCGTTAGCCAAAGCACACGGCTGCGATCTCACACCGGAAGAATTTGAAAAACAAATCGCTCATCCGGAAGTATTTGAACCTTCTTATGCCTGGAACGCTACCGAAGCATTGGTGAACAAATTAGGTTTGACCATCAAGAAGATTTCGCAAGAACATGTCCCGTGCATTGCGGAGCATGATATTTTCTCTGCTACCTTAAATAAAACAATCAAAAAAGGTAATTGCTATGGTATGTCCGCCGTTGTTACCGTCGAAACAATGCAAGGAATCACCATTGTCGAAGAGACAATCGGCAAAGTCTATGAACCGGGTGACGGCGATATGTGCGACTGGAAGATCACCGGTGAACCCGATACGGAATTCCACGTTGTCAAACCTTGCACGGTAGAACACACTTGTGCGACGGTTGTCAATCGTATTCCTTCGCTTCTTGCAGCACCTGCAGGCTATGTCACTGCTGATCAATTAGAACCTCAGAGCTATCTCACTTATCCGATGGAGTATTATTTCTAAATAAATCAATGGGGAGCGTTGGCTCCCCTTTTTCTTTGATTGTACTTGTCAATCTTTTGCAAGAAACTATAATATAAGCAATGGAAGGAACTTTTATATGAAAAAAGTATCTGTTGTATTACCTTGCTATAACGAGCAAGAGTCTCTCCCGTTGTATTTTGCATCTGTCGATCCTGTCTTAGCGAAGATCAAAGATTACGTTTTTGATTTCGTGTTAGTAAACGATGGCTCGAAGGATAAGACCTTAGAAGTCATGAAAGAATTGCATGAGACAAGAGATGATATCACCGTCGTCAACGAAAGCAGAAATTACGGTCAAAACGCCGCTTTTACTGCCGGTTTAATGACAGCAAAAGGCGATTATGTCATCATGATGGATGCTGACTTGCAAGATCCTGTAGAACTTTTAATCGCCATTTGTGAAAAGTTTTCTGAAGGTTATGATGTTGTTAATCCACATCGTGCCTCTCGCGAAACAGACAGCTATTTTAAAAGAACAACAGCAGGTATGTTCTACCGCTTTATCAATCGCTTAGAAGGACAAAAAGTCATTCCTGAAAATGTAAATTGTTTCCGTGGCCTCTCGCGTAAAGCAGTGGATGCCTTGCTTTCGTATCCCGAGAAAGATCGCTATTATGTCTCTATGGTCCCACTCATCGGTTTAAAAAATTGCAACATTGATTTCGTCCGTCAAAAACGCGAAGCAGGTGAGTCAAAGTACAATATATCTAAGATGTTCACCTATGCGTTCAATCTCATTTCTACGACAACGGCAAAACCGCTTTATTTCCCCATTAAATTTGGTGCGATCAGCTCGGGCTTTACTTTCTTAGGATTCCTCACTTCCTTAATTCTTTGGATACTCTCTTTAACGGGTGTTCTTCCTAGAACCGAATTGTACACAAGAATCAGTTTGATTCTTTTCTCTGTCTTCTTTGCCTGTTCTCTTGTCATCTTCTTCATCGGTATCGTTTGTCTTTATCTTCACAACATTCTTATCAATACCCGCGGAAGACCTACTACTACCATCGATGAAGTGTTAGAAAAGAGGAGGGATTGATATGAATATTTGGCACGACATTGAAACTTCCCGTATCAAAGAAGATAGCTTTACTTGTGTCATTGAGATTCCCAAAGGAAGCAATTGCAAGTATGAATTAGATAAGACAACCGGTTTACTTCGCTTAGACCGCGTCTTGTATACTGCGACAAACTACCCTGCGAATTACGGTTTTATCCCTCGTACATTTGCCCAAGATAACGATCCCTTGGATGTCTTGGTTCTCTGTCAAGAATCGCTTGCTCCACTTTGTCTTGTCGAAGCAAAACCCATCGGTATGATTCGTATGGTCGATCAAGGATACATCGATGAAAAAATCATCGCTGTTCCTTATGGCGATCCCTTCTTTAACGGTTATGATGAACTGAAAGAATTGCCGGATTTTTTAGGAAATGAAATCCGTCATTTCTTCCGTGTTTACAAAACTTTAGAAGGAAAGAAGACCAATGTAACAGCCATCTGCGATCGTCAAGAAGCGATTCGTACCATTCGTAACTCCATCCTAGCATATCACGATTATGCAAGTGGAAAGCTCAAGGGGTACGGAAGAGCGTTTGAAGAAGGAGAGCCGATTACAAAGAAACAGGCTCCGCGTATTGAATCATGACCTATACTTATCCTGTTATTATTGTAAAGACAGAGTTTGACCTCACGTTCTTGTTTCCCGATCTTCCTTCTGGATTAGAGTCGATGGAAGAGGAAGAAAGAGATTATGCACCAGAAGAAGTTTTAGCGGAGATGCTCTTAGATGAGGAATTCTTACCGCATGATCTATTACCGAAACCGACACCGCTTGAAAATATCGACCCAGAAAAAATCTTTTTAGATACTTATCATTTAAAAGGAACAGAATATCAAAAGCGTGATGTCACTGTCGATTTAGATCAATATATTGATTAAATTAAGCTGTTTGAGAAGCTCTTTCTCAAACAGTTTTTTTATAAAATAACATCCAGACTCAATTTTGTTTTAAGCTTGTCACTGCTATCACTTTTTCATATAATCTAAAGCGTGAAACAGAAAACACCAGAAGTGATCTATTACACCGATGAACTCCAAGATGAGTTTTCGGTAGAAGGGATCAAAGCCAAATACATCGGAGAAGATTATCCATATCTACACAAGACTGTTTTTGGTTCCTTCTTTCACGCTTTTTTATATCGCATCATCGCCTTTCCTTTGGCCTTCTTTTATTTAAAATTGAAATTTCATCATCGCATCAAAGGGAAAGAAAAACTGAAAGCAAATAAAAAGAAACCCTTTTTTATATATGGAAATCACACACAGATGATTGCGGATGCACTCATCCCCTCTTTTGTGTGCCATCCAAAAACCACTTATGCAATCGTTCATCCTAACAATGTTTCCATGCCATTCTTAGGGCATTTTACCCCTTATCTTGGTGCCATACCTTTACCAGATGATTTAAAAGCGATGCGAAACTTCATCCAATGTATCGACAAACGAGTTTCCCAAAAGAAAGCGATTTGCATCTATCCAGAGGCGCACATCTGGCCTTATTACACGAAGATAAGACCGTTTGTCGACACCTCGTTTCACTACCCTGTCAAATATGACACTGCTGTCTATTGTTTTACAAATACGTACCAGCGTCGAAAGAGAAAGAAAGGAGTCGATATTATCACTTATATCGATGGCCCCTTCTATCCGGATAAAAACTTATCGATGGTGGAAAATAAAAAACGCTTGCGTGACCTCTGTTATCAAGTGATGACAAAAAGAGCACAAAACAGCGATGTTGAAGTGATTCATTATGAGAGAAAAGAAAATGAATAATTTATTATTTTGTGGCAATTCCTATGTCTTTGACGGTGTTTTAACCTGTATGCTATCGATCTTAAAACGCAGCAAAGAAGACACCTATCGCATTCATATCATGACGATGGACCTTACGAGAATCAAAGAGACCTATACTGCTATCGACGAGAAGATGGTTGCTTTTTTAGATGAAGTAGTCAAACGTTACAACCCTCAAAACGAAGTGATCGCCTATGATGTGACCGCTTTGTATGAAGAAAAGTTAGGACACAGTCCTAACGAGGGATGTTATTGTTCTCCTTATACTTTGTTAAGACTTTTGGCGGATCAATTCCCGGATCTTTGTCAAGAAAAACTGCTTTATCTTGATTGTGATGTAATGTTCAATCGCGATATTCATCTTTTATATGATACCGATTTAAATGGATATGAATATGCAGCGAGTGGAGATCACTATGGAAAATACTTGATTCCTTTTTATATCAACGCCGGTGTCCTTCTTTTTAACATGCCTTTTGCCATCCAAAATCACCTCTTTGAAAAAGCAAGAAACTGGATTAACAAAAAGAAGCTACCCTTTGCAGATCAATCTGCATTGATACGTTCCACCACAAAAAGGCGTTATATGAAACAGAAATTCAACGATCAAAAATACTTGCATAAGAAAACAGTTGTCAGACACTTTTCCCAGAGGTTATTCTATTTACCGTATCCCCATATCGATAATATCAAGCAGTGGGATATAGAAAGAATTCACCGTGTATTCCACTATCATCAGTTTGATGATATTTATGAGGAATACAAAAAATTACTAGATGAATTCCAAGAAAGGCATAAAAACAATGAGTAAAAATAATGAAATCATCCCGATATTCTTTGCTGTGGATGACTCCTTTGCGTCCTCTTTGGTCATCGCCCTCACTTCTTTGATCAAAAACGCTTCCTTAAAATACAATTATCGCATTTATGTCATGTGTACGGATATTTCAAAGGAACACCAAGAAGCGATTTTATCGTTACAAACGCGCAATGTCGAAATCAATTTCACCGATGTTTCTAAATATCTCTTAGCGATTTCAGACAAATTGCCGATTCGCGACTATTATTCTAAAACCACCTATTATCGTCTCTTCATCGCAGACATGTTCCCAGAATACGATAAAGCAATCTATTTAGATTCCGATTTGATTGTCTTAGGTGACATCTCTGATTTTTATCATCACGACATCGGTGACAATATTTTAGGTGCGACACAAGAAGCGATCATGACCTTACCTGAGACAAAACGCTACAGCGAAGAAGTCTTAGGTGTTCCCCATGAACAGTACTTTAATGCCGGCGTTCTTCTGATCAACACAGAAGAGTTCCGCAAACACCAAATTCTCGATCAATTTGCTAGCCTTTTAAACGAATACAATTTCGTCGTCGCCCAAGATCAAGACTATCTTAACGTCATCTGTAAAGACCACGTTAAAATCTTAAAAAAGATTTGGAATGTCGAAACAATGCTTCCTATGGTAGAAGATGAGAGCGATTATCGCATCCTTCATTACATCATGGCAAACAAACCATGGCATTATGAAGACGCCCCCTTTGCTGAATATTTCTGGAATTATGCTAAGATGACGCCTTATTATGATGAGATGAAAGCGGCTTGTGATGCCTATACGGATGAAGAGCGTAAAAAAGACGAAAAAGTCATACCCTGCATCAATGAACAGTGCAATCGCGAAGCGGAAAATAAAAACAATTTTTATCAGAAAAGACTTGCGAAGCGCAACGCAGAAAGAGTTCGTATTTTGCATTTGATCGAAGAATATGAACGCGAGGGTAAATTCGATGTCGACGTGGAAAAAGACCCGCCGTCTCGCATGCTGATGGAAAATGAAGTGGATTATTTACAAAAGAAATTCTCTTCTAAATTAAAGTCTAAGTTCGCCTTTTCTATCGCAAGAATTTACCTCAATAGAATCATCAAGAAAAAGCAACTCATCGTCAAAGATATCATCGGTTTAGAAAACGTAGCCAATTTAAATAGCGGCGCTGTTATCACTTGCAACCATTTCTCACCGATGGATTCTTTTGCCATTCAACTTGCTTATCAGCGCATCGGCGCCAAAAAAGGCAAGTTCAAAAAACGCAAATTCTTCCGTGTCATTCGCGAGGGGAATTTTACAACCTTCCCCGGCTTTTATGGCTTCTTGATGAGACACTGTGACACACTTCCTCTTTCCAGCAACTTTAAGACGATGAAAAAGTTTATCTCTTCCACGGATCAGATCTTAAAGCGCGGCGATTTTGTTCTTTTCTATCCCGAACAATCCATGTGGTGGAATTACCGTAAACCAAAACCGTTAAAAAAGGGTGCGTTCACCTTTGCATCTAACAATCGTGTCCCGGTAATCCCTGTCTTCATCACGATGCAAGACTCTATCGAATATAAAGATCAAGACGGTTTCCCTGTTCAAGAACTTACCATTCATATCGGAAAGCCCATTGCACCCGATCCGGATTACTCAACCAGCGATAACGCAGAGCGTATGATGGTTCAAAATTATCGCTATTGGAAAGCTGTCTATGAAGAAACCTATCAACGTGAGTTGACATATACGACAAAGAAAGAGATAATTGAAGAACACGAGGTCCTTTCGCGCTTTAGATAAATATAATGAAAAAACAGATTACGGAGCAGTTATTTTATCGCCAGATTACAGTCAAAGAAGTCCCGATGATCGACTACTTAAAAATCGATTGGGAACACAAGACCATTGTTGTCTCTAGACAAGAGTATTTTTCGTTGCTTTTCAATGAGAAAGCCCACCGTATCTCCAATCGAAAATACGACAAATTGAAGAAAAAGTTCCTCAAGAAGGGATATGAGATTGAAGGACCAATCAATTTTGATTATTACATCCGTGAAGAAATTGTCCGCAAAGCGTTACGCATGGAAGATCCGAAAGAAAAAATGATTCTTCTATCAAGACGCCCATTAGAACAAGCGGATTATTATGACTTTAAATTGCTCAATCATACGTTAGATATGCTCTATGAAGGAAATATCAGCATTATCTATTTCAATTTTTGGGCTAAGTTATATTCTGTCGCACTCAATTACTCTCCCGTAACATCAAAAAAGCAAAGAAAGCTGTATTCTTTGATGATTCACACATTAGGAAATCTGATTATCGCAATACAAGAAGCGGGAGACCGCGAGGAGATCAAGCGTTTGATTTTAGCTGCAAAGCAAGATTTAAAAACAATTGATCAAAATATACAAAAGAAAAAGAAAGCGAGGTAACCTTCATGTTAAAAGCAGTGTTTTTTGATTTAGATGGGACGCTTTTACCGATTGACGAAAAAGAATTTCGCAATTTGTATTTTTCATTGCTGTTGGAGAGCAAAGGCAAAAAGTACCATTACGGCCGTGAAGAGTTTATAGCCACCCTGTTAGAAGGAATGAAGAATATGGTTAAAAACGACGGCAGTAAAACCAACAGAGAAGTCTTCTGGGATGCCTTTGCCAAAAACTTTGGCGAAGATAAAAGAGAACAAGAAAAAGACTTTGATGAGTTCTATAAAAACGAGATGTACAATCTCTCCATGATTTGTGAACAGACCGAAGAATCCAAAAACATCATTGATTATGTTCATGAAATTGGTTTAATCTCTTTTTTGACTACTAATCCGATTTTCCCTATGGAAGGACAAATCGCAAGAATGTCCTTCGTTGGACTTAAAAAAGAAGATTTTGCCTATGTTACAAGCTATGAGAATTCTTGCTATTGCAAACCAAACCCACTTTACTTTAAATCGATTTTAGAAAAATTTAATTTAAAACCGGAAGAAGTTTTGCTCATTGGAAATGACGATTTTGAAGACGGAGATTGCGCTTCTGCATTGGGTATAAAGGTGTACTTAGTAAATCATCATATCATCCATTCCAAACACGCAAAAGGAAAATATCCAGAAATCGATCTTTCACAAGTGAAAGATGTCATCGCAAAAGAGTTTGCGGATTCAAAAAAAGATTGACAAGCATTCTCAGTGTGGTATGATTTTTTTAGACAGCGGGACTGCATTGCAGTTGAGAGGGTTCACACCCGACGCTTCGAACCTGTTGGTCAAGACCAGTGTAGGGAGTCAATTGTATCAATGAACTTTCTTCGTGTGCCTTGGCTTTTGTCAGGGCACATTTTTTTATCGGAGGTTCATGATGAACGAAAATGAAATGGTTGCTTCTGTTAAAAGACCATCGAGCAGAGCAAAAGAGAAAAAGGCGTTAGCCGCGATGGTCATCTCTTCGATGATGCTTGCGATTGCACTCATCATCAAAGTCGTTTTTATGTACATCCCTATGGCCAACTGGCCAAACGGAGGATCGATTTCCTTGGTGTTGATTCCCTTGGTTTTAACAAGCTTATACTGCGGTCCTGTTTGGGGTGGATTTGTCGGCATTTCCTATGGTTTAATCAATTTCTTCATCGATGGTGTTGTCGGTTGGTCTTCTAACCCTTACATCATCCTTCTCTCCTTTGTCTTAGATTATTTCCTTGCTTTTGGCTCTTGTGCTATCGCCGGCCTCTTCCGCAAAGCCTTTTTTGAAAAGAAAGCATTTGCACCGAGTGTATCTGTTTTAATCTTTGGTGCTATCCGCTTGGTTTGTCACTTGTTCTCCGGTATGCTCGTCTTTAATTCCAGCGCCGACTACGAACATATCATTCCTGACTTTACCTGGGGTGGTTTTGTCTATTCTATCACCTATAACTCCACCTATATGATTCCTAGCATTGTCATTTGCATGATTGTCATCACCTTGATGTTAAGTGCACTTTATACTACTTTCCGACTTCCTCTTGTGACAACTTTGATCCCCAAAGACATTGTTGAAGAAGAAGAGACGCATAAACTTCCTCCTTTTCAATCGATGGCCCTTTACCTTCTTCTTGGCTTAGCTATCTTCTCTATCTTGACCCTTGTTCCTCAAATCGGCATGAGTGGTTTTGCGATTATTCCGATGGGTTTTGCACTTGCAATCCTCGGTTATGAAATCTATCGTTTGGTAAAAGATAGCAAAGAAGAAAACAAAGGCAGAGAAAAGAAAATAGAAATTTTATATATCGGTTTATCACTCCTTGTTATCTCCTTATCACTTGCTGGCCTTTTATCTCAGTTTACCTTTGCCTTTGATATCTACCATCCAGGCGAAGGATAATTTAAGGAAAGTTCTCAATTAAGTTGGAATAAAGCGCTTTTTTAGGATATAATAATAAGACTTAAATGGGAATTTTCGGAGGTAGATTATGGTCAATGTGGATGAAATGATTCTTTCTTTAATTCATAAATGGAATGGCTGGGGTTCCATCCTCTTTACATTTATCGCTATTGTGCTCACCGGCATTCTATCATCATTGATCGGTATAGAACGCGAGATGAAAGGACAACCCGCTGGCTTAAGAACCCACGTCTTACTTTCTATCGGTTCTGCTCTCTTAATGATTATTTCTATCTTCGCTGTTCAATTCTCTCTGGATTATTCCGGAACTGGTAAACAAGAAGTTTGGAATCTCAACTTAGACGTGACAAGAATCGGCGCAGGTATTCTCTCAGGCATCGGTTTTATGGGCGCAGGCGCCATTGTCAAAAACGGCTTGAATATTCGCGGCCTTACCACTGCTGCAACTTTATGGCTTGCCTCTGCTATCGGCATGGCCTGCGGATGTGGTTTCATCATGGAAGCAATCGTTGTCACTTTGATTGCGATGACCTTCTTGATCGGTCTTACTTATATTGAAAAACTCATGGATAAAAGAGCGCCCCAAATTCATTTAGTCGTCGCTCCAAACATTCCGGTTCTTCACGAAATTCGTTCCCAAGCTGACAAATACCGCTTGGTGATTAAGAATATCGAAACCAATGATATTGTCGATCCAAAAGGAAACGAACAAGTAGAAGTGCATGTTTTCTTTGCGTATCACAGCGACATCGCTTCTCTCAATGACTTTATCGATTCCTTCCAGTCATACCCTTATATTTACAAAGTTTCTAAAACAAAGGAACACAAAAGAAAGAATATAGATCGTGAATAACGAGTTTTTCTTCTATTTTTACAATGAATCTTATCATGACAAATTATTGCTTCAACAATTGACTCTCTCTTGCGGATTTGTCCATGAATTACACATAAAAAGCAAGGATGAAATCAGCGGGATATCTTTTCAGTGTGACCGAGAAGATATCCCCTTTTACATCCAAGAAAACAGTCTGTTTTTAGATTTGATAAATTTAAAAAGAACGACGTATTTTTCACTGACTGCAACAAGTGTAAAAAGTGGAGAAACCAGGACTTTTGAAGTGAGAGCATTTCCGTTACCCTCAAAAGATTGTCTCATTGGAACATATCAGAATATCTCAAAGCCAAAGCAAAAGATCATTCTTTCTTTCAATGAAAAAGGAACCATTGTTTTAAACAAGTGGTTCCCTTTTATCAAAGAGCTTGAAATCAGCGATTACAAGCTAGATCCCTTTTCCTGGAAATTGGAATTTAGCATTCCACCTCGCTTTAGTGAAGATAGCAAAGTGCATTATTTTCCTGATTTCTATTTTGATCCTGTACACGAGGAAATCAAAGGAAAAATCATCATGGAAACATATGGTGATGGCATTGCTGAAAGCGTTGTGATCTTAGAAAATAAAGACCATACAGAAGTTATCTTCCGTCGCGATAAAGAATCAATGGGACAGGGGTGATCACTGTTTCGTTTTCAACGTGAATCATCTTTTGTGAAATCAAATCGAGATAATCGCCATCTGGAACATGTGGTAAGGCAAAGTCTTGATCTTTGTTAGAGAGTGGGAATAGACCGATTTCTTGGTGATCTTGATAAGTGTTGATGACGAAGAGTTGTTCCTTATGTGACATAGGAATAACACTGTATTCAAAACCGGAGTAATCGGTGTTCTTTTTCAAATCAACTAAGCGTTTGTAGAAGTCGTAATACTCGGGTTCAAAATTGGCAAGTGAAACTTTTCCAAGATTGCAAAAGTCGAGTTTTTTGTCTTCTTTCGACTCTTCCCCGTGAAGGACAAAAGCAGGTCCTGGAGTAAAGAAAGAATAAGCTAATAAACTCTTTTGAATGTTCACATCATCCGTATAGGAACAAATGCGAGGTGTATCGTGGTTTTCGATGCAGCGGAGGATGAATTTTCCTTTCGGATTGGTTGCAAATTCAGCCTCGACAGCCGCTTTATAAGCATAGAGACTCTCTTTGTTGTGCTCTTCTAAATATTCACGCAAATAAAGGAAGCTAGAATAGTGATAACAAAGGTCAAAACCAGCGGCAAAAAGCTCATTTGGATGTAAGCCATGTCTGTGTTGACGCTTCTGATTGGCGTTGAAATCCTGGGCGCAAGATTCTGCTAAGAGAATCGTTTCATCACCTAATCTCTCTCTCATTTTACGAATGAAAAGCGGAGGTAAAACAGAGGCGACATCAAAACGGAAGTCATCGACACCGCGCTTTTGATAGAAAGTTAAAACATCTAATAGATAATCTTGCACTTCTTCTTTATCGGTATTCAAATCGATAATATCGGGCCACTCAGGAACAGAGGAATAGAATTTTCCTTCTTTATCACGATAGAAAAATTCCGGATGTTCTTTCGCTAAGAGAGAATCATAGCTAGTGTGACGGAAGACAATGTCAATCATCACTCGCATACCGCGGCGATGAATTTCATCGACCAACAAGTCAAAATCTTCCATAGTTCCTAAACAAGGATTGACACTTAAATAATCTTTGATGCAATAAGGGGAACCATATTCTCCTTTTCTAAAAAGTTCACCCACAGAATAAAACGGCAAGAGATAGATGATGTCAGCACCGTGTTTTTTGAAGGTGTCTAATTGCGGAATAAGAGCGCGAAAAGTACCTTCTTTTGTAGAGTTGTGCACGGACACTTGATAAATAATTTTGTTTTCAATAGCGTTTTTCATACTTTTCATTATACATAAAAAAAGAATATATATAAATATTTACTATGTGTTGTTGAAAT
This sequence comes from uncultured Mollicutes bacterium, assembly GCA_900539865.1. Lineage (GTDB taxonomy): Bacteria > Bacillota_I > Bacilli_A > RFN20 > CAG-288 > Enterosoma. The sequence continues at coordinate 54,049 of UQDS01000006.1, forward strand.
ATCTTTGCACTTTTTTTAAAATATGTCATAACGAAGGGATAAATACAATGAACTTAAAACAACGTTCTTCGGGCGTACTGCTCCATATCTCCTCTTTACCCTCTCCGTATGGAATCGGAACCTTAGGAAAAGAGGCATATCAGTTTGTCGATTTCTTAAAAGATTGCCATGTGAAAATTTGGCAGATGTTGCCGTTGAATGTCACCTCGTATGGTGACTCCCCTTATCAGTCTCCTTCTTCGAATGGTTTGAACTACTATTTTATCGACTTGAGAGTTCTCGTCGAAAAAGGATTGTTAACTCAAGAGGAAGTAGAAGCTTGCGACATGGGTGATAATCCCCAAAGAGTCAATTACGGAAAATTGTTCAACAACAGAATTCCGCTTTTAAAACTCGCTTTTTCACGCTTCGACAAAAAAGAAAAAGCTTTTGTCGATTTTGTCAACAAAGGCGAATATCATGACTTCGCTTTCTTCATGACATTGAAGTCCTTAAACGGCTTTGCTCCCTGGTATCAATGGGAAGATAAGTATCGCAATTACACTCCTCTTTTAGAGATTGAAATGCGTCAGAAACACAGCGATCTCTATCTTTTCTATCAGTGGACCCAATATGAATTCTTGTTAGAATTCAATCAGTTGAAACAATATGTCCATGATAATGGTATTGTCTTACTTGGTGACATGCCCTTATATTTGGCTTTTGACTCTGTGGAAGCTTACAAATATCCTCAGCTCTTCCTCTTTGATGAAAAGCACAATCCCACTGTTGTCGCTGGTGTTCCGCCGGATTATTTCAGTGTGGACGGTCAGCTCTGGGGCAATCCTATCTACGATTGGGATTACATGAAGAAAACCGGTTATCAGTGGTTTAACGAAAGAATTGAAAAGAACCTCAAAGTTTTCGATTTGCTTCGCATCGATCACTTCCGCGGTTTCTCCAGTTATTTCACAATTCCCTTTGGCATGACAAATGCCCGTATCGGTCAGTGGGTGAAAGGCCCTGGTATGGATTTCTTTAAAGACAAGACAGACCTCCCGATTATCGCTGAAGATTTAGGTGATTTAGATGAAGATGTATACACCCTCTTACGCGAATCCACCTATCCTGGTATGAAGGTGTTAGAATTCGCCTTTGATGGGGATAAAGATAATCCGCACAAGCCGACAAACAGCACAGAAAACTTCTGCTGCTACACCGGAACACATGACAATATGCCTTTGCGCGGCTATTTAGAACAGCTGGATGAACAGGCACTTTCTTCCTATCGCAATGACTTAAAAGAACAGTGCAAACTTTATGATGTGGATTACAGAGGCGATGATGTTGTAAGCCTCTGCTTGACCACCTGCTCGATGGCTTATGCATCCCCTTGTCGCTTTGCGGTTCTTCCTTTACAAGATTTGCTTGCTCTTGGTGCAAATACACGCATGAACCTCCCCTCTTCTTTAAGCGAAGACAACTGGTCTTATCGTGCGAAGAAAGAAGATTTCAGCGAAGACTTAAAGCAGTTCATTCAAAGCAATATCGAAAGATATCACCGTTAAGAATAAGCCCTAAAGAATTTCTTTAGGGCTTTTTTTAAAGACAATAACTTTGAACAAAATGATGTTCCATATACAATAGTTTTTTTAAATAAGCATTTTTTGTTATATAATTATTAATAGTTTAGAAATTATTTGTTTTTTATTTAAAAAATGGGAGGCAGATATGAAAGTATTGATTGTAGAAGACAAAAAGCCCTTAGCAGATGCTATCAGCGATTATTTAAAATTGCAAAAAATCGAATGCGATATTTGCAACGATGGCTTAACTGGCTATGAACACGCAAGTAAAGAATCTTATGATGTGATGATCCTTGACCTTATGTTACCGGAGAAAGATGGTCTCTCCGTAATCAAAGATTTGCGCGCAAATAAAAATAATATTCCGATTCTTGTTTTAACTGCAAAATCCTCAACCGATGATAAAGTGGAATGCCTTCTTGCCGGTGCCGATGATTATGTGACAAAACCTTTTGTCTTAGAAGAATTATTGGCCCGTTTATATGTCATGACCAGAAGAAAAAATCAATTGGTTCCTAACATCGTAGAATTTGGCGATCTCCGCTTAGATAAATTCAATCACACCTTGAATAAAGATGAAAATAGCCTGGCCTTGAGCATGAAAGAATATCAAATTTTAGAAGCCCTTTTTAACAACACAGAAGGAATCGTGGATAAGGCAGTCCTCTTACAGCGCGTTTGGGGAAATGACGCAGATACTTACTACAATTCAGTAGAAGTTTACATCTCCTTTATCCGCCGCAAGCTAGAAGCTCTCAATTCCAATGTTGTTGTCAAATCGATCAGAAATGTCGGATATAAATTGGTGTTGAAACAAGATGAATGAAAAAAAGTCTACCACAACAAAAGTGTTGATCAGCAAATCAAGGTGGAATATCACCTGGGTTATTTTGTTGAACATCTTTTTTGTCTTTTTAATCATCATTATCATTTTCTCCACCATGAATTACACCTACATGACCCGTTCCTCTTACGGCGATATGTACAACATCTGTGTCAGCTCCTACGATTCTTATGTGAAACAAAGCGCATTGACGCCAGAACCGAAACAAAATGTCAATTTGGAAGATGAGTACTATCCAGAACATTTGATCACTCACGATGCCTTTGTTGTCGTAAAGACAGATATGGAACAATACGACTGGATTTACGGAAATGAAAACGATCCCACAAATATCGAAATCTTTGAAGAGATCAAAAAGACAAGTGTCACCGAGCACGGCATGATAGAAGCGGCTGTGAAAAATCACTTTTATGGTGTCTATAGCCCGCGTGTTTACAACTATGAAATCATTCCACAGACTCCCTCTGCTGAATTTTATCTCAATAAAAATCAAGTGATCTTTGTCTGTATGAATGTTGAAAAAGAAATGCAAAACACGGCCAAGTTAAACGGCCACCTACTCTTCATACTCTTTGTGATATTTGTCATTATTTCTCCTTTGACATATTACGTGTCCGGCATGCTTGTTCAACCGATGAAAAAAGCCGTAGAAAAGGAAAAAATGTTTGTTGCCAACTCGAGCCACGAATTAAAAACACCGCTTGCGATCATCAAAGCGAATGGCACGGTATTAAGCGAGTTATTCCCCGAAGCAAAGAAATACACTGATCTCATCAATTCCGAATGTGATAAGATGAACAAATCGGTTGTCGACATGGTAAATTTGACAAAACTTGATATGCGAAAGTTTGATTTTGAAGAAGTCGATTTATCCTCTATTGTTTTAAATCTCTGTGTCTCTTTTGATGCTTTAGCCTTTGAAGAGCAAATCAAATACACCTATGAGGTAGAACCTGGAATCATATTGAAGAAAGCGGACCGGAAGGTCTTACAGAGAATCTTAGATATTCTATTTGATAACGCGATGAAGTATGTTGACGGTAACGAAAAAGAAATTCGTGTCAAATTGTCGAAGGTGAAAAACAAGATTGAGTTCACTATTTTCAACACCGGTTGTGAAGTAAAGAATGAAGATTTAGATAAGATCTTCGATCGCTTCTATCAAGGAACAAGCGGATCCGATGTCGAACGAAAAGGATCCGGTCTAGGACTTGCCATTTTAAGTCAAGCTTGCGCTGAAATGAATTATGATATTTCGGTAGAGTCTGACTATCAAAAGTATATGGAGTTTACCATCAAATTTTAAAAAATCACTGCCCGTTCTTTTTAGAGATGGGCAGTTTTTGTTTTTTCAAAACACAATTGTATTTTGCAATCGTTTTCTCCTATAATGTCAGCATGAGACAAAAAACAACAGAAAAATTTGCGATTTGCATCGGGAAAGAAAAGATCAAAAATAAAAACTATCTTCTATTTCAAGATTTAGAAGATCAAAATAATATTTATTCTTTTGCTTATTCCTCTTTCTTTTCTCATCTTCCCCAAAGAATATTTTCACCAGATCAACCGAAAATATTTATCGTTTCTGTCGATGAAAAAGAAGTGATCCATCATCTTTATTCTGGCTATGCTTGTTATGATGATTACCGAAACGGAAGAAAAGCAAAACATTTTCATAAAAAAATCATGGCGAAAATAAAAGATTTATTTTTATAAAAAAAGCCCAGCATTTGCTGAGCTTTTTAGTTTCTTATTTTGTTTCTGCTTCTTTCACATCAGCTTCTTTCATTTGAGCAAATTTCGCTTCTGCTTTCGCTTTTAAATCTGCTTCAAAGGCAAGACGTTTCTTCTTTAAAGTAGTGTAGACCTTAAGAATGACAAAGAGTGTGACAGAGATGATAAGGAAAGAGATAACAGCATTGATAAATGTTCCCCAGTCAATTACAGCGGACATATTATAGGTGTAAGTAGTTCCGTGCAAAGTGTAATTGGTTAAGAGGGAGTTTTTCCACTGGACAAAACTGTCGCTATCTGTGGTGATAATGACATTTTGGCTCGCAGCCCAATTGATGACCATGGTATTAAGATCACCAAGTTCAAACGATTGGCGGAAGACCTTCTCACCATTTTCTAAGAATTGCAAACCTCTCTGAGCATTAGTAGCGGCCGGCAAGACGGTGACTAATCCACTGATACCACCAGGGACACCCCAGGTGCAGATGGACATTAAGATTTTAGTGAAAGCTGTAACAATGGCATTGAAAGCACCACCCATGATAACACCTACAGCCATGTCTAAGACATTGCCCTTGGCGATAAATGCTTTAAATTCTTTCCAAAGCGTTCTTTCTTTTTTCTTTTTTGTCGGTTTGTCTACGACAATTTCTTTTGTTTCTTCTTTCGACATTTCATATCCTCCTTATTGAATGTTTTCAATCAAATTGTAATACTTGTTGAAATCATATTCAATGAAAAGGAAGCATTGTCTTCTTTCTAAGGAGGATATGAAACGAAAATCGCTTAATTAGTTACGGAAAGTGGCATCAATGACGGAACGGAAACCAGCTTCCGGAAGAGCACCAATCAACGCTTCTTCTTTGGAACCGTTGATGTTGAAGTGAACTCTCTTACCATCTTTGTAAGCAACCATGGTGGGGATAGAAATGACACCGAATTGTTGAGCAATGGCTCCGAATTGATCGGTGTCGACCTTTAAGAAGACAACATCTTCATAATCGGAATCGATGGATTCAAAGACGCGACCCATCATTCTGCACGGTCCACACCAAGTGGCAAAGAAATCGACGACGACATTTTTGTTTTCCTGGATAACTTTTGCAAATTCTTCAACGTTGTTTAAATGAATAATCATATATAATTTCTCCTTTGTTTAAGTGCCCTTATTGTATTTGTTTTAATCTGTGAATACAAATGATATGCTCACATCGCTAAGACACCGCAAAACATGGAAATGATTCCTAAAAGAATGAGGTGGAAAGGATAATAAAAGTAGAAGCCATATTTCACCCATTTTGGGTCATAGCCTCTTTCTCCGTTATACAATGCGATGAAGATACCTGCTAAAGCACAAAAAGTTCCATAAGGAACAAAGCCATTTGGTAAAACAGGACTCATATAATTTAAGCGCCAGATGAGATAATAGATTAAATCTACACTGACTAAAGCGATGACACTTGCAATTTTTCTCGCCTTTAATCCTTCGTAATTTAAATACGTATCCGGATCAAAACCGTCGCTGATTGCTTTGCGTTTTCCAAAATAGTCGGCAAGTTCTCTGGCGATAAAGAAGGCGACGAATAAGACGATAGAAAAGCTTCCCCAATCCGCTTTGACTAAAGTGCCGTAAGTCGGGCTGATGACTAGATGGCTTAAAAATTCAAAGGCGATAGGGAATAGTACAAAGAGCGAATAAAGATTTTTCTTGCGCAAGAAATAAATGGCTAATACACCCATGAAAAGATCAGTGAAAACATTACCGATGAGACCGTTGTTGGCAATGTCTATATTTTTCATAGCGCCATAAATATAACCAAAAGCATCCATGGCTAATGCCATGACAGCCAAGCGCAATAAATAATTTTTAATATTTTTTGATTTATATGCTCCCTCCACAGCTAAAAAGACAAAAATAGGAAAAGCGATTTTTCCGATAGAACGAAGAATGTAATAAGCTGTGTTGATTTCTGGCTCCCCAGGAACGACAAATAATAAACCGATATGGTCTAAAGTCATAAAGAGGCATGCGAAGACTTTCAACCAGAAAGAAGAGAGTCCGAATTTTGATTTTGTATTTTCCATAATTTATCTCAAAAAGAAAGAAACAACAGTATTTGTTGCCCCTGAGTTATTGACTGCTTGAAGGATAAAGAAAGAAACAAAAGAGTAAAGATTGACCAATATGTGAGCGCCGAGGGAAGAAGAAATCTTTCCGGATTTTGCATAGACAAAGGCAAGGACTATGCCGCTGAGAATATAAGTAGGAAGATTCATGAATTCGATGGCCATGAGTTCAATATTGCCTTGAGTAGGTTCGACAATTGCGTTGATGACTAAAGGTATGTTGAAGTGGATGAGTCCAAAGAAGATAGCAGAAAGGATAATTCCTTTCCAACGACTTTTTTTACTCAGGCTGTCACAAAGGCCTAAACGATAAGTCATTTCTTCGCAGAAGGGACCGAGAATAACAATCATAAAGAAGGCGAGAACAGGGCTAGCCCCCATCATACCTTCGATGGTGTCTTGATTGGCGTTTTGCCCATAGAAGGGAACAAAGGAGAAGATGAAATTAAAGACGATATTGACTAATAATATTCCTAAAAAACCATAGAGAACAAAAATATAATGTTTTCCACCTTTCAAGTCTTCCCAAAAATCTTTGTAATATTTTCTTTTGCTAAAGAAGATAATCCCCAGGAAAATGCAGGCGAGAATCAAATAGACCAAAAATTGATAAACGGAAGAACCAAAGGGAGAGATATTACCGGTTTCGGTATCAAAATAGGGAGTGAGCTGCATGATCAAAGACAAAAATAACGCGATTAAATTCAGGCCAAGCCAACCAGTGAAGAAGAAAATCAATTTTGTGATGGGTGGAATGCGGAAGTTAAGCAAACTGGTAGGAAAGTCGTGCAATAAGCGATTGTTATTTGGCTTTTTTTGCTCTTCAGTATCATTCAAGATTTCCATTTTGAAAAAACTCCTTTCAAATATTCTAACAATAATATAATACTATGGTATTATATATTATGCATAAAGAAATTGCATCTCTGATTACTTTTGTAAAGGAGGCGAACATATGAATTATTCTGGAATTGTTAATATCGTTATGTGGGCATTGTTTGGCATTTTAATATTTGCCACCCTTTTAGGTGCCATTATTGGTATGATGAAAGGCTTTTATAAGACAACATTGAAGACAATCATAAAATTTATTGCTGTCTTAGTTTTGGTTTTTCTTACACCGACAATCAGTGTTTATATCGGTAACTTCTCTTTTCCTAACCCAAAAGAACCAGGGACGAACACAACAATTCTCTCTTTCATTGCCAATGCCATCCAAAAGACAGACCTTGTTTCTCCGATCAATGGTATCTCAATTTATGAAACTTGTATTTTGTTAGCGACTTCCTTGATCTCCTTTGCTACCTTCCTTGCCGGTGTTATTGTCATTCAATGCTTAATTTCTTTGATCACAGCAATCTTCTATCACGGTATCTTCCGTTGGTTCTTACCCGTTGAGACACCAAAAGAAAGAAAAGAGCGCAAAAAGGGAAGAAAAGAATTGGAAAATGTCACAGACAAAGCCATTGCCAAAGCTTCCAGTTCGAATCAGTATGCTCTTGTCGGTAATATTTTAGATGAAGATGGAGAAGCGCGCACGCAAGCAAAGGTTCACAAAAAATGGCCGCTTCTTCGTTTCCCTGGATTTGTCTTAGGGGGAGCACAAGAATTCCTTTTTGTCCTTTGCCTTTTGGCTCCGATCACTGGTTTATCCCGCGTTATCATCACCAATAAAGAGACAGTAAATAAAGCAGTTACTTCCTTAGATCTTCCGCAACAGGAAGCACAAGAAATCGATAAATCTCTTACGATTGTTGAAAACTCTATCATTTACAAATTGCTAGGAATCGGTAATTTTGACACTACATTGATGAATCAAGCAACGAATGTCACACTCAACAATGCGAGCGTGAGTTTTGGTGGCTTACTTTCGACTTTACTTGATATCGCCGATCCACTTTTAGAAGACGGAACAATCACATTTGACAAAGCAGCTGGCACTGTCACCATCAATTTTTCCATGTTGCTTTCTATCACAACCGTGCAATCCTTAGTCGATAAATTGAATTCCCCGATGATCATCGCCTTGATTCCTCCGCTCATCGATGTCGCTATGAATAGTTTAGGTGAGAACGCTGTTGCTGTCGATGGCTTGGATTTTAGCAATATCAATTGGGAAAATGATTTAACTCTCTTAAAAGATATTTATGCAGAAATCTATGACGGTGCAATTAAACCGATGGTGACAACTCCTCAGATCAATCCTCAAAACTTCATTTTGAAAACTTCTACGATGACTGACGCTGAAATTGACAAATATGTCAACGCTTGCCGCAAGCTCGGTGAAATGGAATCTGTTGAAAAGAATCTTCCGAATATTTTAGTGGCAATCGGTCACCTCTTGCAGTCGCAAGGATTCAGTATACTTCCCACAGATACAGAAGCATATTCTGGAGTGGATTTCAGTAGCGATTTGGCGGTCTTTGCCAACGCTGTCTTGCGTTTCTTCCGCACCATTGGATTAGATATTTCCCCTAATATTAAACAAAATGAATTCCAAGAAAAAATCTTGGCTGCATTAAAAGATGATGTAAAGCGAAGCCAAGTTGCCGATCTCATCTGTGGCAGCGCAGATTCCCAAGTTCCTAGCGGTCTCTTGGATACAGATTTGATTTCCGCATTATCCTTAGGAACTGTAGTCAATTCTGTCCTTTCTTCCGTTCCATCCATCTCCTCTTATGTTCAAAATGTTGACGTTGTCAGCGTCATTGATTCCTTAGATAAAGTAGGAAGAAAGAATGAGTTCCGCAAGATGTTCGATTTGGCTAGCAAAGCCTTAGATATGGGTTTAGGAAATCTCAATGAGATTGACTATACCGACCCAAAATTTGTTGCGCAATTAGATGAACTGTTAGGATTGGCGATGGAAAGTCAAATCTTCAATCGCTTGTATCCGAGCATTATGAAAGCTGTTTTGTTCCGCAGCAATGGTGAATTGTCTGCAAATCTATATGGTCTTTCCGCGTACAATTTCAACTTCGAATCCGAAGACTTCCTCGAAGACTTCCGTGCGATACTTTCCTTGATCCCGGATCTTGCAACAATGCAAAAGGCTCTTGCAGATCCTAGCGCAACCAACGCAGATAAATTGAGAGCAATCGATGTTGAGTGCGTCAAGAAGCTTCTTTATATCGCAGTTGGTTCTGATTTCTTAAATTCCGATCAAAAGACAGGCATCACCTCTAACAGTCAAAAGAATGCAAATATCTATACTTTGTTCACGAACTTCTTTGCGGAAGAACCCTTTAAATCCATCGGCTTTAAAGTTCCGACAAGAGAACAATTTGAAGAGATTTATTGGGGAAATGGAATTACCAAAGGCGAAATTGATGTCTTAGGTAATATCATCGAAGATGCTAAAGTCAACGCCGAATTTTTAACCAGTACACAAATGGATCTTTCTACGCTTGTTGATCCTGGTAAAATTGCAGATATTGCTGTCCAAGGGTTTGAAAGCAAATTGCTTTCTCCTAGCATTCTCTCTATCATTGATAACTCCTTGAATCAATACATGCAAAAACTTGGTTTCCACATTTCAATCAACGATATGCGTAACGAATTGTGGAAAGACGATATGAATTCCCTTGATGATATCTTGCATATCTTGATGGAAATTGACTTAGATCACCTTGATCTCAATACACTCAATCCGGATGTTCTCAATGCTTTATTGACTGTTTTATCCGATATGAATATCGTCAAGACCAGCAACGATTTCACAGATCGTTTCGGTTTTGTCCTCTACCAGATTTTACAAAAACAAGGTCTTTTTGAAAAATTGGGAATCACAGATATCTCCGCTTCTACATTCAACACGAACAATCAGTGGACATTGAAAAAAGAACTGAAAGATTTTGGAAGTGGCCGTCAATTTGAAATTACGACAGAAGGTGAAATCAATTCGATTTGTTACTTGTTGAAAGTGTTCCAAAAATTCGGTTTAGAAAGCTTTACCGAACAAGGCTTACCTAGCGGATTAGCACAAGAAATCATCAACGGCGGAGAGAGTGTTCTCAACTCTGTTCTCATTCGCTCCATCATCTCCAAACAGGCTCAAAATGTCATTTCTCAAATCGATATTAGTCCTACATTCAACAACATCATCCGCTCCGTTGATTTTGGTGCGTTTATGACGATGAGCGCCACTGAATTTGCTAACGACTTAAAATTGTTTGAAAACATTTATCAGTTGAGCAAAGAAACTGTTCAGGTTTCGGGAGTTGAATACAACAAGATCAATTATATGTTAGAGCACATCTTCGATTTGAAGTCGGTGATCGTCTCTACCAGAGAAGATGGAACCAATGTCACACTATTCGATGAATTTTCCGAATTCATCAGCGCACTTTGCTCTTCTGCAATCTTGTCATCTATCGGCGAAGGTCAGCAACATTCACCTTTGATCAATATGTTTGCCAGTTTGGTAAAGTCGATTGGCATGGAACAAAATGTCACTTTCGTCTTTGAACCGACGCGCGTAGATGAAGCGCTCTATGGAATGTTGCACAAGATTTCTTACGATGAAAAATGGGGTGAGGAAGCTGTTTCTTTACTTCACATCGTAGAAGATGTACAAGGTTTATCTCCAGATAAAATTGGTATCACCAGCGGCTTGGATCTTGTCACTGCAAAGAGTGTGTTCACGCACATGAACACCTCTCGCATCTTCCATAAAGTTCCGATTGCCTTGATCAAAAACGCATTTGAAGAGAAGAATCTCAACGCTTACTTCGTCGATCCGGATACAGGAGTTCTTGTCCATGATGTCGATTATAAAGTTCACCTTACCACCTCCCAAGAAGACATCGACTTCTGGAATAATGAATATGAACACATCTTGGAATTGGTCTTAGGAGAAGGGGGCTTAAAAGATATCTTCAGCAATCCTTCTTCCTCGGTAGAAAATATCGATTTCGAAAGTATGGACCCGATTTTCATCTATCATTTAGGTAGCATGAAATTGTTTGAAAATGTGCGCTCTTATCTCATTTACAATATCGCAGATCACTATAAACAAGAAGGAACAACACAAAGCCCTGCTGAGATGATTTTCTCTCCGGCAAAGAATGCTCCCTATGGTGAAAACGAAAAAGTATATCGCATTGAAGAACTCTTCTTCCGCAATCCTAAATTGATGACAAATGGCGTATTGGATAAAGATAAATGCGCTGTTGATCTTGCGTTATTTAAGAATGTCGCCGATATTGTTCTTAAGAACGTAGTTGATATCTTTAACACTTCCGATATCGGTAGTATCTCCTTGAATTTCGAAACGTTGACTAATCAATGCTACTCTTTAGAAGGAGGTACCTTGTACCGTTCCGATTTAGCAAGTGAAATTGTCGCTGGTATGCTTTCCACATTCTTCAAGAACCCAAATCTTGCAGCTGGCGCACACCTTGTCTCCCTTGATTTCTATGCCGATAATCACGCCTTGGTCAATTTAATCGAAGGCCGTGCAGTCGATGGATTGATTGATTTTGTCAAAGAGAATGTTCGACTCACGTCTTTGCTTCCTTCCGATCCTTTGAATGCATATACATCTAAAGAACACTTGCTCAATATCTATTCCCTCTTTGGTATTCAACCAGAATCTGTCGCTGATTCCACGACGAAAACCTTGCTTCAGTACTTCTATCAAAATGCAAAACACAGCGATTCTGATGACAGTTTGATTTATTCTGGATATAATGCGACAATTTCTCTTCAGTTGCAAAGCTATCTCTTGAAATACACCGTTGTTAAAGAAAATACCGCCGGTGCTAGACCGGATTCGTTGCAGAATGTAATGACGAAATTCTCCATACCTTTCTCTAACTTCCATCAAGTCGCCACCGATATTTCAACCCACATCTTATAAACATAAGAGAGGTCTCATTTCAAAAGACCTCTCTTTTAAAAAAGGAGGAATCAAATTGCATATGAATGTCATCGATACCATAACTTATACAGAAAAATCATCAAAATTCATTGCGATTGCAGTTAGACTTGATTCCCTTTTTGATGTGAAACAATGTATGCAAGAAATTGAAACAGAACATAAAGGGGCACGCCACGTATTAAGAGCAATGCGATATAAAAACCAATATGGAGTTTATGTTACGGAATCTAGTGAGGATAAGGAACCGATTTCTTCTATGAAGAAGACCGCTTCTCTTTTAGAAAGAAAAGACATTCGTGACTTCGGAATCTTCATTGTTCGATATTTCGGCGGAACAAAACTAGGCGCTAGCCACTTAGACCATGTCTACTTCACTTTGGCTACAAAATTGATGCAGAACGCTACAGAAAAATAGTATTTAGAGTATAATAAATGAGGAAATTGTAAAGGACGAAAAATATGGAAAACAACAATCAAGAAAAAAAGAGTGCAAACTTCATCCCTAAGACAAGACCGGATGAACGCGCACATGTCGGACATGTCGTCGCTGTTTTAAGCGGCAAAGGCGGTGTTGGAAAATCCTTCACCTCTTGTTATATCGCAACAGAATTAAAGAGACGCGGTTATAAAGTCGGTATTTTAGACGCCGATATCACAGGCCCGAGCGTTCCTTTTGCTTTTGGTGTTTCTGGACCTGTCTATTCTAACGAAAGTTTGATCATGCCTGTTGAGACTAAGACCGGCATTCAAGTCATGTCCTCTAACCTTCTTTTAGATCATCCCGATGACCCGATCGTTTGGAGAGGCGCAATGATTTCTACATTGATTGAACAGTTCTATTCCGAAGTTCTTTGGGATGTCGATTATTTGATCATCGATATGGCTCCCGGAACTGGTGATATCGCATTGACAATCTTCCAGAAGATCAGATTATCCAGCGCAGTCATTGTCACTTCTCCACAAGGACTTGTTTCTCAAATTGTTGAAAAGAGTGCTAAAATGGCTGAAATGTTCAGCGTACCGCTTTTGTCAATGGTTGAAAATATGTCTTATGTCAAGTGCCCTGATTGCGGTAAGAGAATCGATCTTTATGGCAAAAATGACGGCGAGATTGCAAAGAGACACAACATTCCTGTCTTTGACGAAATTCCGTTTGATAGCAACATTTCCACTTTTGTCGACAGAGGAGAAATTGAATCGCTTCATGTTGATTATCTCAATCAGACGGTCGATGCCATCATTAAAAACAGCACACCGGAAGATACTATAGGTGAATAATATGACAGACGAAGAAAGAATTGATCTTTTCTTAGAAACGTTTAAAGAATTAGAAAAGGAAGTTGTGTCCCAGAGTCAAATTCGCGATTCAGATTATGTTTCCTTTTCTCGTGCATTGAACACTTGTTTCCATCAAAAGAAAAATCTGATTCTTTCTGATTATGATGTCTATGCTTTTTTAAGAACAGCCTCTGATATACGCAATATTCTTTCCCATGAATCTGACACCTGTGTTCCTACCGAATCGTTCATTCAACAGATGAAACGTGTTCTGCACAATATTGAAAATCCTTTGAACCTCTTTGATATTGCTACAAAGGAGATCCATTCTTGTCGAAAAGAAGATCCGGTGAAAGATATCATGGAAATTATGGAGAGATACAGCATTTCTCACCTTCCTGTTGTAAATGATAAAATGCATGTCGTCGGTGTCTTTTCTCGTTCCACCATCTTCGATTTTTTCAGCGAAGGAGGACATCCGAAAGCTGAGATGACAATTGCTGATTTCGGCGATTTGATCGATTTAGATAAACATCATAATGAATCATTTCTCTTCGCTGGTAAAAGAAGCAGTATCGATGACGTCTTCTCCTATATGGCAAAACGAAAACCGCATCAAAAACACGTCGCCTGTGTTTTTGTTACAGACAATGGTAGCCAAAATAGCAAATTGCGCGGTATTCTTACCTTAAGCGATTTGGCAAGCCACTATAATGAAGCTGAATTAAATTAAAATAACGCCCGTCGTTTACGGGCGTTTTTTTAAAAAATAAAAGAATTTAGAATGAAAAAAGCTCAGCCTAAGCTGAGCGTTTTTTGCTAAATGGTGAGGCTGGAGTGACTCGAACACTCGGCCCTCTGCTTAGAAGGCAGATGCTCTATCCAACTGAGCTACAGCCCCATATTTCCTTAGCCTGTTAATTATACCGCAAAAGAAGTGAGGTTGCAACTACAAAAAAGAAAAATCATGTCTTTTTACAAAAACGTTACTTTTTGATAAAATAGAAAAAAAATAACAATGGAAAGAGGTTATATTATGATCAGCAACGACGAAATAAAAATCTTGAATGTCGAGTTTAAAGAATTAGAAAAGAATATTAAGGCATATGATTGCATTATCATCTATCGTCATCAATCTCCGGATTTCGATGCTTTAGGTTCGCAAATGGGTCTTTACACCTGGATTAAGGAAAATTTCCCTGGTAAAGAAGTTCACTATGTAGGAGACAATCATCCGGATTTAATGCCTGATCTTTTCCCTTATCCAGAAACTTTAGATGAAACTGTTTATGCTAAAAAGCATTTGGCCATCACGTGTGATGTTTCCAATATTTCTCGCATTGCTGAAAATCACCTCGATCGTGCTGATAAGGTGATCAAAGTTGACCATCATCCATTACCTGCCCAAGAAGGAGAAGGTTATGGCGATTATTTGATCGTTCATCCGGACCGTCCGGCAGCAAGTGAACTTATTGCTTTGTTTTTGTTATCCCGCAGCAAAAAATACTTTATCAGTAAAGAAGCTGCGAGTTATCTTTATTGTGGTATTGTTGGCGATACTGGAAAATTCAGCTACCAAGATACAGACGGAGCTACTTTCCGCGTCGCTGGGGATTTGGTAGAGTGTGGTGTCAATGTCAGCGACATCACGTTCCAAATGTATCGTTTAGATCAAAGACAAATCGCCATCATGAAAGAGTGCTTAAACAATTACAAGATCAACGACAAAGGCACTTGTTATTATGTTTTCACAAAAGAGCAGATGGAAAAGTTGAATATGACAGTTGACCACGGTAACCTTCACATCAATATTTTCCGTAATATGAAAGGTGTGAGAGTCGTTGCATCCGTAACTTGGGATGAAGGAAAGAATCACTATCGTGTCTCCTTGCGTTCCGCTCACGTGCACGTTGCTCCAGCCGCTGTGAAGTTTGGTGGCGGCGGTCATGATTATGCCGCTGGTTGTCATATCGATTCTTTAGATGAATTACCTTCCTTGATTGAGACAATCGATTCCTTAGAAGAATAAGAAACAATGAAAAAGTACCCAAAAACCTAGGAAATAGGAAAGGGTACTTTTTTTGAAGTAACAATCTTGGTTAAATCATTGATGCAAAATCTATATTTTCCATCAAATTTATCATTAGCTTCATTCGAAATTTGAGTGATATCTAGTTTAATTTTATAGAGGCATTTTCTTTAATTGCCTTTAAGTTTGTATATTATTTCAAAAGGAAAAATAAACTCACTATCTTTGATAACTAATTTATAAAATTGAAAAGTGTATTTCAAATCATTTTTCAAAAACTGTGGAAACTTTGTCTAATTATTTGTAAATTTTCATGGCAACATCAGAGGAACCATTATAACATCTATCATTTCTAGATGTCTTACGTTATTGCGTGTCTATAATCTCGATAGTTACTGAGTTATAATTTGCTACATAATCTGATAGATCACTATATGGTCGGTCCTGTTTCATTCTTTATCTGCGCTTTAAATTTTTATTCTCATGAATAGAGAAAGAATGAAATCTAACGATCTGAATCCAGCGGAAGGGAGATAGATTCAATCAGGACATTATCTTGATATTTTGCTTTGGTAAAAACTGCATTTAATTCAAAGTTAATGAGTTCTTTTATATTTCCTTTTTTGTTTTCGTTACCAACGAATAAAAGAGAAACAATGTCGGTATTATTTGTTAAATTGTTGTTGAGATCAACAAAAGAAAATGATTTAGAATCATCAACGATTAAGACACAAGTATCGGTGCTTTTTTCATCAGGAAAAAGAGAAGGCAAATACTCTATGTCATCTTTATAAAGTGTGAAATCACTTGTGAAGGAATAATAAGGAAAAACACCTGCTTTTTGAATTGTCGCCTTTGCTGGGTTTAGTATTTGCACTTTCGTATCAACGGTATGTTTTTGCATCAGCGAAGCAAACTCTTCATTTGTCATCACTTCATTTTCAATATCATCATATCGCTTGACGATTTTGCCATTTTTATAAAATAATAGAGCGCTTTGGCTCAAAGCGGGTTTATCGATATTGAGATCTAAATAAGAGGAAAGCAATGTGTAGGGAAAAACGATTTGATACTTTTTGATATATGCCTTTAATATATTGGGAAAATCAGAACAAGTAGAGCAGCCTTGCGCATAGACAAAAAGAGGAAAACTTGCCTTGTTTTTTATCAGATATTCCAATTGTTCACTTCCGACCCAATTGGTGAGATAATGCTCTTTGTCTGCCATCTTGTAAACGCTGTTTTCATAATGAAAAACAGGGATGAGAGAAGAATTTGATCCTCCTTTTACCACACAAGAAGAGAGAAGCAGAGGAAGGAAGAAAAGTACATTTCTCAATTTCATAAAAGAACCTCTTTTAAGAAAGCAAAGGAGAGCTCATCATCCATTTTTTGTCTTTTTTGGTTCAATTCTTTTTTTGCTTTTTGGTAGTCTGACGCTAAAGGATCATCTGCTTTTACTTTGGTGTCGGACTTTAAAGAAAGAATTTCTTCGTGGAACGCTTTTGAATAGGAAAGTGTCATATCGTTATTGACTTTGATATCTAAAGCATTGGAATAAACACAAAGACGATAGGAGTCATCATCGAAGGAAATGATGCTGGGGACAAATCCAGAAAGGTTATTATATTCATCTAATTTTGCATAATCAGAAAGGTGATATTGTTGAGAAAAATCAGACCAAAGCGTAGAGACAAATTGATGGATTGTTTCATCGTCATGGCGTTTTCCGACCATATAACCTTCGGTTTCATAATAATAAATTTTCTCATCCGGATATTGTTTTATAAATTTATCTAAAACACGAGTTTTAAAATCAATACAGTCTGGACATCTTCTCCAAGTGAAAAGTATGGTCTTCTTTTCCGGGGTAGCAATCAATGCATCTAAATTTTTAGTAGAAAAACCAAAGGTGTCCAGCTTTTTCGTTTCCTCAAATTCTTCGGACGCGTTGACCAAGTAATTCTTTTCATTTACTTCATCATAGGTCAAATCGTTTAGCATGTAAAAATTTGAAAGAGACGTATAAGCGTTCATAACATTTTCAAGCTGATCGTATTCTACTGCAGAATTTAAATACGCATCGACAAGTTTACCATCTCGATAGAAAAGGAATGCAGGATAGCCACCCAATTTGGGATACATGTTGGCATATTTCCCGGTGCGGTTAGATTCGTCGCTATAGGCTTCCTTATAGTAGTGAGAATCCACTTCATAAATAATCGCTTTATATTTTTGAATATAAGTTTGAAGATTGATAAAAGTTCTTTCACAATAGCCGCAGCCTTCCATTGAGACAAATACAGCACAAGATTCAAAACGTGTTGCGTTCTGGAACTGACTGGCAGAAGACAAAGATATCGTCGACTGAACATTGATATGACGAGACAATAAAACTTTTGGAGTTTCGCTAGAACAGGAGGTTGTCGTGCAAACAAAAGGGAGGATAAAACTCATGATCAAATTTGCTTTCTTCTTTTTCATGGCTTTATCCTCCTTTTAAATTCATTGGTTAAAAAAGTTGAATCTTTACAATTAAAGTTTGAGAATGCGTGCAGTATCTAAAGCGATCATCAACTCTTCGTCAGTCGGAAGAACTAAGACAGGGATCTTGGAATCCGGCGTGGAAATGAATCCTTCTTTACCAAGTCTTGTTTCATTGTTGAGTTTTTCATCGATTTTAATACCGAGAGCTTCTTCGACAAGTTTGAAAGTCTCCATACGATACAAAGGAGCGTTTTCAAAAACGCCGGCAGAACAAATGATCATATCGCAAGAACCTAACTTACCATAATACATCATGATGTACTCAGCAATCTTGTTGCAATACATATCGATGGCGAGTTTGCACTTCTCATCGCCCTTATAATAACCATCTTCTACATCACGTGTATCATTACTCAATCCGGTGATACCTAAAAGGCCGGATTTGGAATTGTATTCCTGATAGATTTCATCCACGCTCTTACCTGTGCAAGAACAAAGATAAGGCATACAAGAAGCGTCGATATCGCCTGTTCTTGTACCCATCATAACACCGGCAAGCGGGGTGAGACCCATGGAAGTGGCGATGCACTTTCCATCCTTGACTGCGGAGCAAGAGGCACCAGAGCCAATATGTAAAGTGATAATGTTAGAATGCTCTTTGCCATTGAGGTAATCTTCAATAGCAACTTCAGAAAGATATTTATGAGATGTACCATGCGCACCATATCTTCTAACAGCGTATTTTTCGTAGTATTCATAAGGGAGAGCATACATGAATTCTCTCGGCTCCATGCTCTGGTGGAACGCTGTGTCAAAGACCGCGACTTCACCGACTTCTGGCAAAGCTTTCTTAAAGGCGTTGAAACAAGTTAAGTGAGCTTCGGCGTGAAGAGGATCGAGGGGAATGAGTTCTTCGATTCTATCGTAAGTGTACTGATCAAAAATATGAGAGTCAGAGAAGTATTTTCCGCCTTGAACAACACGGTTTCCAACGCCGTTGATTTCCTTTAAATCTTTGACGATACCGAATTTGATCAAACCGTTGAGAAGCAATTGAACGGCTTCGTCATGATTTTTGACGGGAAGGACTTCTGTGTTTTTAAAGCCATCGGGTTTCTTGAGAGTGAAAATCGCATCTTCATGACCGATTCTTTCGACGATACCCGAAGTGAGAACTTGAAGATATTTTGCTTTCTCTCTCAATGTTTTCGCGTCGCTGGCTTTTGCATCCATCTCATAAAGCTTGAACTTCAAAGAAGAGGAACCAGCATTGACACACATAATTTTGTAAGTAGACATGATGTATTCTCCTTTTATACTGCATTTATAAATTATAATTATTTTAATTAAGTTTTACAAATCAATTATATATGTTTATGCAATTTTCAAAATTATGATATAATTTCAAAATAGGAGGCAACTTACTTATGGAAGACTACGTTTTTCTTGAGCAGTATCTCAATGGTCAACTTCCAGAAGCTTACCGTTATTTCGGCGCACATCATGTGAAAGAAAACGGTGAAGAAGGTTATTTGTTCCGCGTCTATGCTCCTTTGGCCAAGGAAATAGATTTAATTGGTGATTTCAATGACTGGGATTCCTTAAAAGGAAAAATGAATAAAGTCGACTTCCGTGGACTTTATGAATTGTTTGTTCCCGGTGCAAAAGAATTCCAAAAATATAAATTTCATATTTTAGGTTGTGATGGTTATTGGAAAGATAAACAAGATCCATTCGCCTTTGCAAATGAAGCAGGTGCAAAGACCTGTTCTATCATCATCGATATCGAAAACATCCACTTTAACGATGAAGAATTCGTTGCAAAACGCGATCGTAATTTCGATAAACCTGTGTCTATTTATGAATTCCATATGGGCACGTGGAAGAGAAAAGAAGATGGTAGTTATTATACCTATAGCGAGTTAGCTGACATCATGATCCCTTACTTGACAAAGATGGGATATACGCATGTCGAAGCACTCCCTGTTACTTCTTATCCTAACGATGCATCCTGGGGCTATCAGACATTAGGTTATTTTGCAATTGATTCTCGCTGGGGAAACGCATATGATTTTGCTTCCTTTGTGGAAAAGATGCACAAAGCTGGAATCGGTGTCATCATGGACTTTGTTCCGGTTCACTTCGCTTTAGATTCCCACGGCTTAGAACGCTTTGATGGCTCTTGTGTCTTTGAATACAGCAACGAGCACGAATTTTCTCAATGGGGTACAAAGAACTTTGATTTAGGAAAAGATCCTGTTCGCAGTTTCTTGATATCTTCTGTGTTCTATATGGCAAAGACATTCCATTTAGACGGTTTCCGTTTTGATGCGGTCAGCAATGTCATCTATTGGGATGGAAATGCGGACAAAGGCGAAAATTCCGGTGCGATAGAATTTGTCAAACGCGTCAATGGATTTGTTCATACGCTATTGCCTGATGTGATGATGATTGCCGAAGATTCTTCTGCTTATGGTCATGTCACCAAAGGAATGTATTCAGAAGGTTTAGGCTTTGACTACAAATGGGATTTAGGCTGGATGAACGACACGCTGAAATATTATGCAAAAGATCCTGTTTACCGCAAGTATTGTCATAACCAGCTCACCTTCTCAATGGCGTATTTCTACAGTGAAAACTTTGTCCTACCGCTCTCTCATGATGAAGTGGTTCACATGAAGGGAACGATTCTTAATAAGATGTGGGGCAATTATGACAACAAGTTTGCCAATGTGCGTAACCTTTATGCTTATCAATATGCTCATCCTGGTAAAAAACTTAACTTCATGGGCAATGAAATCGCCTCCTTTGATGAGTGGAAAGAATACGAAGTTTTGCCGTTTAACGTTCTTTCTTATCCAAAACACGCTGGTGTGCAGCGTTTGATCCGCGATTTGAACTTTATTTATCGCTCTCATCCGGCTATGTATAAAGGAGAATATGATCCTTCTTGCTTCGGATGGACAATGGCAGATAACGCGGACCAATCCGTTTATGTTTTCCGCCGTGAAAGTGAAGAAGAGTGCATGATTTTCATCTTTAACATGACACCTAACTTCTATTGGGATTACGATATCGGTGTTCCATATGAGGGAACCTATGAAGAGATTCTCAACACCGATAAAGCGATTTATGGCGGTTGGAATCAATACAATGGTTTGCCGTTGACGACACATGGTCAAAATGGTATACACAATCAAAAATACAAGATCAAATTGAAGATTCCTTCTTTCGGTGCCATTTACCTTGTACACCGCAAAGAGAAAAAAGAAGATGAAACATTCGTCTTGATGAAAGACGGAACAAAGACGTTAGAAGTCCCTGGACTTAAATAGATAAATTTTATCAGCGAAGAAATGCGAAATTGGAAACCGTTTCTTCAACCTTCTGTTCGTCCATAACTTTTATGGATTGTTTTTACTAGGTTTCCAAAAAGGAGAAAACAAATGTTTGAATTTAAGAAGAGTCCGACATTCAAAGAAGATTTCAAAAATACTTTTTCTGTCCGCTGTGTTGAAAAATATTCTCGTGATCCGAAAGATCTCGATTATGCCGAACTTTATGATGTCTTAGGCACTATGACAAGAGATTACGCCAATGTTTTAGGCAAGAAGTGCAAAGAAGAAACTATCAAAGACAACGATAAACAATTGATCTATTTCTCGATGGAATTTTTAATCGGTCGTCTTCTTTCTACTAACCTTTACAATTTAGATGTCTTAAACGACGTCGCGGAAGCATTGAAAGAAATGGGCGTAGATTACGACATTTTAAAGACAAAAGAACCCGATGCCGGTTTAGGAAACGGCGGCTTAGGAAGACTTGCCGCTTGCTTCCTTGATTCCATTGCTAGCCTTGGCCTTCCCGGTCATGGAAACTGCATCCGTTATGAATATGGCTTCTTCCATCAGCGCATTCGCGATGGTAAGCAGATGGAATTCCCTGACACCTGGTTACAAGAAGGATTCCCTTGGGAAATCAGAAAACCAAACGATTCCGTCATCGTTCGTTTCTATGGCAATCCTGAAACTTATCGCGATCCTTTAACTGGTGAAATCCGTTGGAGAACGACAAACTCTTACGCGGTTCGCGCTGTACCTTATGATGTTCCGGTCATTGGATATAAGAACAATATCGTCAACACCTTACGTCTCTGGTATGCAGAACCCTGCGAAGAAGCACTTCCGAAAGCGACAGACTTCAACGCCTATCTTAAATTTATCCGCGATATCACTCACGGACTTTATCCAGACGATTCTACCGAAGAAGGTAAGCTTTTACGTCTCCGTCAGCAATATTTCTTAGTCTCTTCTGGTATTCAGTTTGCTGTCAACCGCGAAAAGAAGCTTTACGGTAATTTGGATCACCTTTATGAACATTATGTCTTCCAATTAAATGACACACACCCCATCATGTCGATTCCGGAACTCATGAGAATCCTCATGGATGAAAATGGATATGGTTGGGATGAAGCATATGAAATAGTCAGCAAGTGCTTTGCTTTCACCAATCACACCGTTATGCCGGAAGCTTTAGAAAAGTGGCCTTGCCGTTATCTCGCTTCTGTTGCTCCTCGTGTTTACATGATCATCGAAGAAATCAACAGAAGAACATTACAAAAGATGAGAGAAGACAGACTCACCGATGCGCAAATTCAAAATTGTCTTGTCATCTCCGATGGCAATGTCAACATGTGTCAATTAGCGATTCATGTCGCAACAAGTGTCAACGGTGTTGCTAATCTCCACACAGAAATTCTTAAAGCGCAGACATTCAAAGATCTTTACAATTATTATCCTTCGAAGTTCAACAATAAGACAAACGGTATCAGCCATAGAAGATTCTTGCTTGTCGCTAACCCGAACTTGAGCAATTATATCTCCTCTTTAATCGGAGATGACTTTATCCGCGAACCGGAAAAACTCAGAGATCTCTTACCTTACTGCGATGGAAATCATCCTGAAATTTATCAGAAGATCAACGAGATTAAAAAGCAGAACAAGCTTCGCGCTGTCAACTTGATCAAAGAAGCATCGGGAATCACGGTTGATCCTGACTCGATCTTCGACACACAAATCAAGAGACTTCACGCTTATAAGAGACAGCTTTTAAACGTCTTCCATATCATCTATCGTTACTTGGATTTGAAAGCCAACCCCAATAAGAAAATCTATCCGCACACCTATATCTTTGGCGCTAAGGCTGCTCCTTCCTATTACTACGCTAAGAAGATTATCGAATTGATCTTAGCTGTGAGTAAGAAGATTGAAGAAGATGAACATGTCAGTAAATATATGAAAGTTGTTTTCTTAGAAAATTATGATGTTTCTAAGGCAGAAGTAATTATTCCTGCATCTGATATATCTGAACAGATTTCTTTGGCTGGCAAAGAGGCTTCTGGTACTTCCAATATGAAATTCATGATGAATGGCGCACTTACCTTAGGAACTTTGGACGGTGCAAATGTGGAAATCAGCAATTTTGTCGGTCAGGATAATTGTGTCATCTTCGGTATGAAAGAAGAAGAGGTCAAAAAACTGAAATACAACAATTCCTATAATCCGTTTGATGTCTATAACAGCGACATGCGTGTCAAGATGGTGATGAACTCCCTCTTAGACGGAACCTTCTCTTCTGACCGTGAACAATTCAGAGCAATCTACGATGAAATTCTCTATCGCAATGATGAATTCATGGTCTTGAAAGACTTCGCCTCTTATTGTGAAGCTTGCGATAAGATCGAAGAACAATATCTCGATCGCGAGACTTGGGGAAAGAAGTGCTTAGCTAACATTGCTAACTCCGGTTGGTTCTCTTCCGATCGTACCATTTCGGAATACAACCGCGATATTTGGCACCTGAAGAAGATTCATTAAATGGAAAAGGATCTCACTTTAGCGTTGAAACAATTCAAAGAGAATCATCCTGCATCACCGACATCCGATGATGAAATCGAAACCTATTTGCACTTAGCAAAACTTGCAAAGAAAGTAAAAGATAATCAGCCATATGAGGAAGAACTTTCTCTTTGTTTAGATCACTATATCCGTTATTTTTCCGTATTTGATTCGATTTCAATCTCATCTTACAATTTAAAGACAAACGAAGATCTCGATAAGAAAAAAGCGATCTTGTCCGCGATAGAAAGCTTTGCTTCCTATACGCGAAAAGATACTCAATCCATTTCCGCATTGATCTGCTCTTATCGTTATCTTCTGACTTTATGCGAGTTGACTTTAAGATGAATTGCGCCGCGTTTCATGCGGTTCTACTTGCAATAGCAAGATTATGTAATATAATTAATTAGTCACGTTTACTATTCAATTGAGGAGAATTTAAATTATGAAGCGTACCTTTAAGAATGAAAATGGTCATCTTATCGCCGAAGTACTCTTTGATGGCGAAGAGATCAGAAAAGCACAGGATAAAGCCATTGATAAGCTTATCCTTAATGTCACGGTCCCTGGTTTCCGCAAGGGCCATGCCCCAAAAGAAAGAGCGATTGGCAGACTGAATGAGTCTGATATCATCAACGGTTCTGTTGATGCCATGCTCAAAATGTTAGACAAGAACCTTGCCAAAGATGATGAATTCCAGGCATATGTCACCGGCAACAAGCTTTTAGGTCGCTTCCGTCCGGATGTCCAGATCAACAAGTACGAGAAAGATGAAGTTTCTTTCACTGTCACTTGGATCCTTGTTCCTGTTGTCAGCAAACTCGCTGAGTACAAAGGACTTAAGACAGAAGCTAAGCTCAAGAGAGTCCTTGTCGCTGATGTCGAAGCGGAATTGAAGAGACTTGCCTTAGACAACGCGGAACTCGTCGAAGCAGATAAGGAAGCGGAAATCGGCGATACTGCAAATATTGACTTTGTCGGTCTTATGAATGGTGAAGCTTTCGAAGGCGGCTCTGCCAAAGGATTTGATCTCGAACTCGGAAGTCATAAATTTGTCCCTGGCTTTGAAGAACAAATTCTCACCCATAAAGCGGGCGACAAGTTCGATGTCGCTTTGACCATGCCTGAAAACTATCCTGAACCGTTGACTGGTAAGGCTGTTGTTTTCAAGGTCACTCTCAACTCTGTTAAGGTCAAAGAAGTCCCTGAAATCAATGACGAATTTGCTACAACTCTCACTGGCAAATATGTCGCTAAGGATCTTGCTGAACTCAAGGCAAAGATTAAAGAGAATCTCTCTAACACTGCCAAAGAAAACTTCAAGAACGCAAAGCTTAACTCCTACTTGCTCCAAATCAGAGAAAATTCTGAATATGTCATTCCGACCGAATACATTGCTGAATTGGTAAAGGATCGTAAGGAAAGCGATGAAAATGCCATCGGTCAGCAGGGTCTCACCCTTGGTGAATATCTCAAGCTCACCAACAATACCATGGAAGGCTATGAAGCTTCTCTCAAGGCTGGTGTTGAATCTGAACTCAAGACCCAATTAGTCCTTCAGGCTCTTGCTGCTGCGGAAAAGATTGAAGCTCCGACTCAGAAAGAAATTGAAGATCAGATTGGTTCTCCGATCAGTGAATTCGCTAAGAACTACACCTCTTATCTTAAGAGCATGAAGCTCAGCGATGAACAGATTGATGCACAGATCAATGGTTATATCAACCAAGTCTTCGCTTCTATTCTCAGCGGTAAGATTCAGGCTAGAATCTTAGAGCTTAACGAAGTTAAGAAGACTACTAAGAAAGAAACAGCGGAAAAAGAAGTTGAAAAAACTGCAGAAGCTGAATAATTGAAAAATAATTAGGGGCAAGATATTCCTTGCCCCTTTTCTCTTCTAACTGCGAAATAATTGAATATTTAGCACTCAAAACTTGAAATTGCTAAAAAAGTCAGTATAATGAAAATGCTATTCAATTTAATCCCAATTTGAAAGGAGGGATATTTATGGAAACATATGCCCCGAGAAGACTTCCAATCTTACCGAATAAGACTACAGTCGCATTGCCGGATATCGAGATGACTATCCGCGCTAGAAATACCTATGACAATCACCTTTTTTCTCGCCTGAATAAGGGCGATGAATTTGTTATATCTCTTGCTTCCACAGATGACGCTTACGGAAATTTTGATAATTTGATCCTTCCGGGTGTCAAAACGACTGGATGTCTTGTTCGCGTCTTAGATGTCGTGGTAGAAGATACTGGTATTAAAGTCACTGTTGTTGGTAAACAACCTGTAGATTTAAGCGATTTTAATATTGATGTGACTTCTGGAACTGTCATGGCTAATATCAACTCGCGACCGGTCTATGAAAGAGAAGATTCCAAACTTTACGAAATGCTTGGTAAATTTACCACCGCCTATACTTCTTTGCGTCAAAAGTATACCCAGCTTCCGGAATTGATTGACTTCTCACAGACTGTACCGGAAGTCAAGAATATACCTTATCATCTCGCTGCCTTCCTCTCCTCTGGAAACAGCTTAAAGCAGAGTCTTTTAGAAGAAAAAGACCCGGTTGATAAGTTCAGAGCTTGTATTACAGAGCTCGATCGTTTTAACTTGGATTCTAAAATCGACTACGAGATTCAAAAGAAAGTCTCGGAAGCGATGGATAAGAACCAACGCGAATATGTTCTTCGCGAAAAGATGAAAGCGGTCAAGGACCAATTAAAGGAATTTGACGGCGGCGACAGCATCGACAAATTAGAAAAGAAAGTCGACGAAAATCAATCTTTATATCCAGAAAATATCATTAAGAGAGTACACACGGAAATTGCCCGCTTAAAAGCTCTTCCTTACGGAAGTCAAGAATCTGGTGTCATCTCTAACTATGTCGAACTTCTCACTTCTTTACCTTGGAGAATCTCTTCTCAAGATAATGAAGACCTGACATCTGTCAGAAAGATTTTAGATGAAAATCACGACGGATTAGAAAAACAGAAAGATCGTATCCTTCAGTATCTTGCTGTCAAACAGCTTACACACTCATTGAAATCTCCAATCCTTTGCTTCTATGGTGCCCCTGGTGTTGGTAAAACTTCTCTTGCGGTATCCATCGCTCAAGCATTGGGTCGTAAATTTGTCAAAGTCGCTTTAGGCGGTGTCAGCGATGAAGCTGAAATTCGCGGCCATCGTAAGACATATGTCGGTGCGATGCCGGGTAAAATTATTTCCGGACTTCAAAAAGTGGGTACTAACAATCCGGTCTTCCTTTTAGATGAAATCGATAAAATTGTCGGAGGAGGTTATCACGGAGATCCTGCTGCTGCCTTGTTAGAAGTTTTAGATCCTGAACAAAACGCCAACTTTAACGACAACTATTTGGATGAAAACTTTGATTTGAGCAATGTCTTGTTCATCTGTACTGCAAACGATGTTTCTAAGATCCCTGGACCTTTGTTCGATCGTTTGGAAATGATTGAATTAGAAACCTATACCAAGAGTGAAAAACTCTCCATTGCTAAAAATCACCTCATCCGTTTAGAGGAAAAAGACAACGGTATTAAAGAAGGAATGATGGAATGGACAGACGAAGCGTTAGAGTATATTGTTGAATACTATACACGCGAAGCTGGTGTCCGTGAACTTCGCCGTAAAATCGGAACGATTGATAGAAAATATGCAGTCGATTTCTTACGTGATCCTTCTCTTAACCATCTTGTTGTTACCCCTGAGGTTGTTTCAAAATATCTCGGCGCTGAAATCTTTGTCAGCGAATATAACTTAGAAGATTCTCAAGTCGGTGTCATCAACGGTCTTGCCTATACAATGGCTGGTGGTTCGGTCTTAAAGATCGAGGTTAACACCTTCCCTGGACGTGGAAATTTAATCCTCACTGGTAACCTTGGTGATGTCATGAAAGAAGCGTGCTCTACCGCTTTAAGCTATGTGAAATCCATCGGTCCTGAAATTGGAATTAATCCGGATTTCTTTGCCCATAACGACATTCACATTCACTTCCCTGAATCCGCTACTCCAAAGGATGGTCCTAGCGCGGGTATTGCAACTGTTACTTGCATCATTTCTGCGATTTGCAAATTGCGCATCCGCAATGATATCGCTATGACTGGTGAAGTAGATCTTCGCGGTAACGCCATGCCTATTGGCGGCCTTCGTGAAAAGACCAATGCGGCTAGTCGCGAACATCTTAAGAAAGTTTTGATTCCGGTGAAAAATCACAAAGATATCTTAGAGGTTCCAAAGGAAATCACTGATACATTAGAAATTGTCGAAGTGAAGAAAGTTCCTGAGCTTTTCTCTCATGTCTATATCGAGGACATCTACAAGATGAAAGATGAAATTTATAAGCTCACTACTCCAAAGGGTGAAACCTCGAGCGAAAAAGAAGAAAAGCCCGTTAAGAAAACCACAAAGAAACAGGTGAAATAATATGGCAGATAGCAATTTTCAAAACGCTGTCTTTGCCCGTTCTGCACCGGATAAAAGTCAGTTTCTCTTCGATCGACCTGTCGTGACTTTTATCGGTCGAAGCAATGTGGGTAAAAGCACGCTTATCAACGCCTTGGTTCGCCACAAAAACTTCATGAAAACTAGTAAGACCGCTGGTTTGACGAACATGGTGAATTACGCTTTGATCGACAATAAATTATATCTTGCCGACGTTCCTGGCTATGGTTTTGCCACTTTTAAGCGCGATAACTTTGCCCCGATGATGAAAGACTTCTTAGAGGACAATCCTGCTTTGAAAAAAGTCTACATTCTCATCGACGGACGCCGTCTTCTTCTTCCTGCGGATGAAGAGTTTGCTGAGTATCTTGATTCACTTCATATCCAATACGCTTTTGTCTTTACAAAGACAGACCGTATGACATCCTCAGAGAAGCATTATCTTGCTTTGCAAAAAGAAAAACTCGCACCAGTGAAATGCTTTGATGTCGGTTTAAAAAACGAAAAAGGATACCAGACCTTAAGAGATGATATTTTCCGTACGATTAAGGGAGCATAAAGCTCCCTTTTTCATTGCTTTTTTTGTTTATAATCGATATAATTTTTTTGGTGAAGAAAGGAAAGTGATATCTAAACGCTGTAAGAGAGAGCCCGGATGGTGGAAGCGGGTGCAGAAAGGATATCTTGTCGTCCTGGAGCCAAACAAGAGATACTTGTATAAAAACACAACGAAGAGCGGTCATACCGAAGAGGGGTGGTACCGCGCAATAAATAAATATTGCGTCCCTTCAAAATAAACATTATTTTGGAGGGACTTTTTATTATGAAAGAGATGGAAAAAGCCTATAATCATGAAAAAGTTGAGCAAGGAAAAGAACAGTTTTGGGAAGATCATCATTACTTTGAAGCGATGAGAGAGGAAAATCTTCACAAGAAACCTTTTTCAATGATTGTTCCGCCCCCGAATGTCACTGGAATTCTTCACATTGGCCATGCGACCAACACTACCATTCTTGATATTATCGCCCGATACAAAAAACTCTCAGGCTATGATGTCCTCTTTTTGGCTGGCATGGATCACGCCGGCATTGCAACACAAGCTAAAGTTGAGGCTAAGTTGCGCGAAGAAGGTAAAAACAAATATGAGATGGGCCGCGAAGCCTTTTTAGATGAAGTTTGGAAGTGGAAAGAAGAACACGGCGATTATATTTCTAAACAGTGGAGAGCGTTAGGTCTTTCTATGGATTACACCAAAGAGAGATTTACCTTAGATCCCAATATGTGTGTCGCAGTCAACCGCGTCTTTAAGACACTTTATGATCAAGGATTGATTTATCGCGGAGAAAGAATCATCAACTGGGATCCAGTATTAAAAACTGCGCTCAGCGATATCGAAGTTACTTATTCGACAGACCACGGCCATTTTTACTATTTTAAATATTGGTTAGAGGACCACTCCCGTTACTTAGAAGTGGCTACGACTCGCCCTGAGACTATGTTCGGTGATAAAGCAGTTTGCTTTAATCCGGATGATGAACGTTACAATTCCTTAGAAGGTAAAAAAGTCATCAATCCTGCTAACGGTGAACTGTTACTTTTGATTGCAGATCGCTACGTAGATATGGAATTCGGAACTGGCGTTATGAAATGTACACCGGCTCACGACCCTAACGATTTCCAAATTGCGAAACGCCATTCTTTAGAGTTTGTCAAGACGATGAACGATGATGCGACAATGAATGAAAACTGCCCGCAAGAATATGTGGGATTAGATCGTTACGATTGCCGTAAAAAGTTGGTCAAACAGATTGAAGAACAAGGCGATTTGATCAAGATTGAAGACATCGACCACAATGTCGGTCACAGCGATAGAAGCAAAGCTGTTGTAGAACCGATGCTCTCTAAGCAGTGGTTTGTCTCCATGAAGCCTTTAGCCCAAGCGGTTTTAGATATGCAAAACAGCGAGAACAAAACCGATTTCTTCCCATCTCGTTTCTTTAATATCTTCGACCAATGGCTTTCTACCACGGATGATTGGTGCATTTCTCGTCAACTTTGGTGGGGTCATCGCATTCCTGTCTTTACGAACAAAAAGACAGGTGAAGTTGTCTGCTCCGAAGAGGTTTTAGATCCTCAAGAATGGCAACAGGATAACGACGTTTTAGATACGTGGTTTTCTTCCGCGCTTGCTCCCTTTGCCTTCTTAGGTTGGCCGAACAAAGAGGATCCCCTTTACAAACGCTTCTATCCTCTTGATGTCATGGTCACCGCATACGACATCATCTTCTTCTGGGTAGAACGCATGGCTTTCCAAGGTGTTTACTTCACTGACACTATGCCGTTTAAGAAAGTGTACATCCATGGTCTTGTCCGTGACTCTCAAGGTAGAAAGATGTCAAAATCCTTAGGTAACGGCATTGATCCCTTTGATGTGATTAAACAGTATGGAACAGATTCCCTCCGCTATGCCTTAGCGACCGGTGGCACTCCTGGACTTGATATTAATTTCAGCTTTAACAAAGTGGAACAAGCTCATAACTTCCTCAATAAAGTATGGAATGCATCCCGTTACATCCTTTCCTCACTTCCTGAAAATTTCAAACCTCGTAAACTCTGTAGTAATGAGCTTTCTTATTTAGATCAATGGATCTTAAAAGAGAGCGATAATCTCTTAGAAAATGTTTTCACTAACATGGAAAAATACGAACTTGGTCAAGCTGCAGATTATCTTTATTCCTTTGTTTACGATGAATTCTGCTCCGAGTATATTGAATACTCTAAGGTCAGTCTGAACTCTGGCGATCCCTTGGTCAAAGAAGTCACTTTAAATGTTCTTTATACGATTTTGAAGAAGGTTCTTATTGTTCTCTTCCCCTTTGCTCCTTTCATCACAGAAGAGATTTACTCTTATCTCCCGGATCATCTTGTCTCTATCTATGAAGAATCTTATCCAACGCTCTTTGGCTTCTCTTATGATCAGGATAAAATTGAAGTTGCAAATTCTTTAAGAGGAGCAATCAAAGAAATCCGCAATCACAAGAGCCAGCTCTCTTTGGCTCCAAACGCCCCCATCACTTTAATTTTCCACGGTGAAAAAGAAGTGCAAGATATGGTTGAGATTTATCTCTCTCGTTTCGGCTTTGCCAAAGAGATCAAAACCTCTCTTGAAAAGCGTGACGATTATATTTACTTTTCTAAATTTGCCTTAGCGTTTGAAGAAGATGATTCTGCCGAAGGAAAAGAACGTATTGCAAAGCGCATTGAATTCTTAAAGAAAGAAATTATGCGCGGCGAAAAAATGCTCGGTAATCAAAACTTTGTCAATAAGGCAAAACCGGAAGTTGTCCAAGCAGAAAAGACGAAATTAGAGAAGAACAAAGAAGAGCTTGCAAAATATACAAAATAAATTGAAAAAATGGCCTCCTTTCTTCCAACAGGAAGTGAAGGAGGCATTTTTTTATGATTCAGTTAAATGCTCAGGAAGAAAGACAAATCAAAGGCGGAGAAGCGGTGACATTAGCGGCAGTGTTAGCCCTGTTAGTCATCGGGATTGTCAGTGTCATCGTCTATAAACTCTTTGTGTGCAACGAAGCAAAAGTCACGCTTCCGGGAGGGTGGACTTTCACATGGGAATAAATACTTTTTTTTCAAAAAACCACCACCTGAAGCCCCGTGAAAAAGCCCGGAATCTAGGAATAGAGTCTTTAGAAGATTACGAATTGCTCGCGCTGTTATTAGAGACGGGCACAAAGTCGGAAAATGTCCTGGAGTTGAGTCAAAGATATTTGAAAGAAAAAGGCGGACTAAGCGGAATTTTTGTAAAAAATGAAGCGAATTTAACCTCGTTTGGCGTAAAAGATGCAAAGGTGTTCCGCCTTTTGGCTATTAAAGAAATTCTCCGCCGCTTGCCTTATTTAGAAAAGGAAAAAATGAAAAGCGCAGACGATGCTTTTGAAAAGACAAAAGGGGAATTTTTTGCACAAGAAAAAGAACTTCTATTAGTTTATCTTCTGGATAGGCAAAAAAACATTATCGCTACAATTCGCTATTCATCTTATGAAGTTTCAAAAGTCGATTTTCCCGTGGAAGAAATTCTAGAAAAAGCATATGGAACGCGTGCGAAATTTGTTCTCCTCATTCACAATCATCCCTCTGGTTCCCTTCATCCGAGTTCCAAAGACATTGAGGCAGTCACCTCGCTGTGTGACAAATTGCGAGTGTTAGGAATTCTATTGTTGGATTCCCTTATTGTCAACAATGAAAAATATTATTCTTTTCGTAAGGAACACATCGCTCCTTTTCAACTTCCTCTTCCCAAGAAGAAAGCTTAATGAAACACCAAGTATTTTAAAAAATGGAACTTGCTAAAATTCGCCGATTTATTCATAAAACAGGTGTTTTCTTATTGCAAGATTGCCCGCTTTTAATTATAATAAAACAAATGTAGAAGTTTGGAGGAAAATATATGTCCTACACCATTGATTCTGATTTAAAACAAGGCTTGCAATTTGTGGAAGAAGGTAAGAAGGTTGTCGCGGGATTGAAATTGATCAACAAATCCGCTCGCACCGGAACTACCAAAGGCAAATCCTATTTTGCTATCGGCTCTATTATCAAAGACGGAAAAGCTGGTATCGTTGCCAATCCGGCAGAAAGCAAGCGTTATTTTGATGCTGCTATGGAACATTTCAAGAGCACAAAATGCGATAGTTTAGATCACCGCGAAATGGGCGAATATTATCACTACGGTCTTGGAAGTGAAAACGTCGACCTTAACCGCGCTTTAGAATATTATGATTTAGCAACCTTAGAAGGAGATGAAGTCGCTCAGCAAAGAGCGGAAGAAATCCGTGGTATGCAGCGCGTCGGTTCTGCTTCTGCTAACCCGATTCTCACTCCCGATACTCAGGTGAAAGAAACTCCTAGTGGCGTTGAAAATGTCGCTCCTGTCATCACTTCTGAAGGCGAACCTGCACCGGTTGTCGATCCGCTTATCGCTGACGTCATCGATGCGGAACAGCTTTGCTTAAAGGCGCTTCGTATCCTCGACTCTGTCACCGCTTCTAAACAAGATAAACTCGACGCTGTTGAATTGTTAAAAGCAGCTTCTGAAAACGGTTCTGCCCGCGCAGCTGTCCTCATGGGTTATCTCTATGAAGGTGACAACTCTTTAGTCGAGCAAGATTATGCTTTGACAAAGAAATATTATGAAATGGCTATTGAGCACGACTCTGCCGTCGCTTTATATCGTCTTGGTGTTCTTTATACAGATAAAGATTTTGTTGAATTCAACCCGAAGAAGGGTCATGAATTGATCATCCTTTCCGCTCGCAAAGGTTACGCTTGGGCTCTCTCCTTTATCGGTGATTGCTTCCGCGCCAAAGTTGTTGACTCTCGAAATCTTGACTTAGCTTATCGCTATTATGCAATGGCTGGTGAAAGAGGCCTTGGTGTCAGCTATCATTCCATGGCGGAAATTGACGCTTCTCGTCAACAACTTGAATTAGCAAAGCTTCACGAAAGACTTGCGGTTGAAAACGGATATGATCCGAACGTTGGTTATCAGGATCCTCTCTTTTACAGCCTTCACATCTAATATTCAATAAGTTTATAAAAGGTGACCGATCGGTCACCTTTTTTTGTTTCCATTTCATGTATATATCTATATTTATATTGGATTCATAAATGCTATTCCGATGTTTAAATTGAGATAAAGCATCTATCTTGCTATCTCCTTTTTAAATATATATAATATCGAAGCTTGATTTTAGAGGTTTTTTCCAAGCAAAGTTAGAAAAATGAAAAAATAAAAAAAGTTCTCGACATTAAGAAAACTTCATGATATACTTATTTGAGTTGCCACCCAAAACGGCAACAGATACGATCGCTCTTTGAAAACTAAACGGGATGACCAGTACATACACAAGGAATACGTCAATTTC
>UQDS01000007.1 GCA_900539865.1 uncultured Mollicutes bacterium
ATGTCTAATAATTTTTATATTGAAATTCTTCATGAAGATAAAAATTGTCACGCCAGATACGGCTATCTTCATACACCGCACGGAACGGTTGAACTTCCGATGTTCATGCCTGTTGGTACCCAAGCTACTGTAAAAAATCTGTCTCCGGAAGAGTTGACAGACCTTGGCGCCGGCGTTGTTTTGGCAAACACATATCACCTTGCTTTACGTCCAGGTACAAAAGTTGTCAAAGAGGCTGGCGGCGTTCAAAAGTTCATGAATTACAAGGGCCCGATGCTCACGGATAGTGGTGGCTATCAGGTTTTTTCCTTGACTAAACTCCGCGACAAAATCACAGAAGAAGGAGTTTCTTTTAAGGATCCTCTTTCTGGTGATAAACACTTTTTCTCTCCGGAATCTGTCATCGGTTTGGAAGAAGATATCGGCGCAGATATCATTATGTGTTTTGATGAATGTGCTCCTTGGCCTTGTAGTAAACAGTATATGAAAAACTCTGTTGATCGTACTATTCGCTGGGCGAAGAGATGCTTAGCTGCTAAAACAAGGGACGATCAAGCTTTGTTTGGTATTTGCCAAGGCGGGAACTTTGCTGATATTCGTCAGTACTGTGCACAAGAACTTACAAAGCTTCCTTTTGAAGGCTTCTCTATCGGAGGTACTGCTATTGGTGAACCTCGCGTTACCGAATACCATGAAGTCTCTTTAACCATTCCGTATCTTCCTTATGACAAACCTCGTTACCTTATGGGTATCGGTTCTTTGGATATGCTCTTCGATGGAATTCGTAAGGGCGTAGATATGTTTGATTGTGTTCTTCCGACTCGTCTTGCTCGTCATGGTTCCATTATGACACATCATGGTAGAATCAATATTCTCAAGAGCAAGTATGCAAATGATTTCACGCCGCTGGATCCTGAATGCGACTGTTATTGTTGCCGTAATTATACAAAAGCATATGTTCATCATCTGATGAAATGTGAAGAAGGATTCGGTTCTAGACTCGCTTCCATTCACAACATTCGTTTCTTGATTCAAGCGATGGAAGGAGCAAGAGAGGCGATTAAAAATGATCGTTTCTTAGAATATGCGGCAGAACGTTTGGAACAGTTTGGATCTGTCCGCGGATGTTAGGAGAAAAAAGATGAATACCCCTGGTTTTGATTTTGATGTATATGATTTAAATTCTTATCAATATGATCTTCCGGAAGATCGCATTGCCCAATCTCCGGCTCAAAAGCGAGATGAATCTCGCCTTTTGGTCATGAATAGAAAAAGTGGAAAAATTAAAGATGAACCCTATTTCTATCGCCTTTTAAATTATTTACATCCAGGCGATGTCATTGTAAGAAATAACACAAAGGTAATTCCTGCTCGTCTTTTAGGTGAAAAGAAAGAGACACATGCTCATGTCGAAGTCCTTTTACTCAACCAATTACCAGATCAAAAAGATGTCTGGCAATGTCTTGTCGGCAATGCAAGAACGGTCAAAGTTGGAACGAAGGTTTGCTTTGGTGAAAATGATGAATTGGTTGCAGAGTGCATCGAGATTCAAGAAGAAGGTTTGCGTCTTTTCCACTTTTATTACGAAGGAATCTTTATGGAAGTGTTAGAAAAACTTGGAAGAATGCCACTTCCTCCTTATATTCATGCACAGCTTGGTGATAACTCCCGTTATCAAACAGTCTATGCCAAAATCGAAGGAAGTGCTGCCGCACCGACCGCTGGATTTCATTTCACTCCTGAGCTGTTTCAAAAGATCAAAGAGATGGGTGTTGAAGTTTTAGATGTCACCTTGCATGTCGGCTTAGGAACTTTCCGTCCTGTTAAGGATGATGATATTCGTCATCACGATATGCATTCTGAATATTACATGATGAGTAAAGAAACTGCAGATCGTCTTAATTTAGCGAAAAAAGAGGGAAGAAGAATCATCGCAATCGGTACGACTTCTACTCGTACTTTGGAATCTGTGTATCAGAGATATTCCACCTTTAAAGAATGCTCAGGTGATACGAAGTTATTCATTTATCCAGGATACCAATTCCAAGCGATCGATTGTTTGGTAACCAACTTCCATCTTCCGAAATCTACCTTAGTGATGTTAGTCTCTGCTTTTAGCACAAGAGACAACATTCTTCACGCTTATAATCACGCTGTAGAGGAGCAGTATCGTTTCTTCTCCTTTGGCGATGCTATGTTTTTGACCAACGAAGATTTTGAAGATGATCAACGATAGAAACCGTAAGGATTATTACCAGCGCAAGTTTGAAGATCTTATTTCTGAGATTGATCAATTGCCGGAAAAACCAACGCTATTTCTCCACGCGTGCTGCGGCCCTTGTCTCACCTATCCTCTATCCATATTAATCAAGCACTTTAAAGTGACTGTCGGCTTCTTTAATCCGAACATTCAACCGCTTGAAGAATATGAAAAACGTCTCATCACCTTAGAACACTTTTTAAAAGAATACAGTAAAGATGAGCAAGCGGATATTTCTCTTGTTGTCAATAAAGAAGATTTTCTTCAATACGAAAAGCTTTTCCAAGATCGAAAAGATGACATAGAAGGTGGTAAAGTCTGCCTGCGCTGTCATGCATATCGTATGAAATTAGCATATCAATATGCATATGATCATCACTTTGATTACTTCACAACAGTGATGACAGTATCTTGCAAGAAGCCCAGCAGGGAACTGAATGAAATCGCTGAGAATTTAGCTAAACTTTATCCCGAAACAAAATATTTATATTCAGACTTTAAAAAAGGCGATGGACAGAAGAAAGGCGTTGATATTGCCAAAGCCTATTCTCTGTATCGCCAAGATTACTGTGGATGCCTTGTTTCTAAACAAGAGAGGGAAGAAATCAAGTGGGCAAAAGCTAATCTTTGTAATCCCTCTGAATCTTGATAAAGTTCTTCTTTGCGTCTTCTTCACTTTCAAAATGTATTACGACAGTTTTGCCTTTGAGGCTAACTGTCGTTTTTCTTTCGTTTCCGAGGTAATTTCTTTTTGCTTTTTCTAAATCACGGACGCTGATCGTTCCATTTTGAATGTCATCAAAAAGGCGTTTTTGAATATCCAAAGGTAAATTGAGTAAGGTCCTTGCCTCTCCGTAAGTCAAGTTGAAAGAAATTAAAGCTTGCTTTAAAAAATCGGGTAGATTTTCTAAACGAAGCAAGTTTTTCACTTGAGAAACAGAAATCATAGCTGCTTGTGCAATTTGTTCTTCGCTGT
Organism: uncultured Mollicutes bacterium; assembly: GCA_900539865.1. GTDB lineage: Bacteria > Bacillota_I > Bacilli_A > RFN20 > CAG-288 > Enterosoma. The sequence goes on from UQDS01000007.1 coordinate 3,237, forward strand.
AATTGTATTGTGTCTTTAGTTTTTGAAATGCATAAGTTTTAACATAGGGAGAATCGTTTTCGTATTGAATGTTTTCTAAAATATAAGAGAATTTACGTTCTTGTGATAAATCTGCTTTAATAATTGGAATTTCTTTTAAACCAATTTCTTTTCCAATTAAGAAACGTTTCACGCCATTAATGATTTCATAGCCTTTTTGTTTGTTTTCAACAACGACCAAAGGAACTAAAAAACCATCTTTCTTTAAAGACTCTTTGAGGGTGTTATATCGAGAGAGGTCGTAATTTGATCTGTTAAAAAGCGGGCAAAGGAAAAGCTTGTCTGGTGTGACATTGAAACGGGAAACATTAGAAAGATTTGCCTCGATTTCATTGACAACCGAGAGTCTTTGATAGCGTTTGACTAGTGAACTGACATCAGTTCTTTTCTTCTTTTTTGCTGACACGTTCAATTACCTCTCTCGCTAAAGCAGCATAGGTTAATGCACCTGCGCTGTTAGGCTTGTAATGATTGACAGGTAAGCCATTGGCAATCGCCTCGGGAATAGAGACATTGCGTGGAATGACGGTGGTGAATACGTGGTCTTTAAAATTGCTGCGCACTTCTTTTTCAATGTCCATTGAAAACTTTGTACGCGGATCATACATGGTTAATAAAATGCCTAATATATTTAATGATGGGTTTTCATTTTGCTGTAAGCGAGCAATCGTAGATAAAAGTTGAGCAAGAGCATCCATTGCAAAATATTCACACTGCATCGGTACGATGATATCGTCTGCACAGTTTAATGCGTTCAAATTTAAGAAACCTAAAGAAGGGGGACAATCGATTAAAACATAATCGAAAAGTCGTAAGCTTTTGGCATCTTGAAGTTTTTCTCTCAACAAAGTCGTCGAACTTTTTCCTTGCAAAATCAAATTGGTTTCTACCATCGCAAGCGTTAAATTTGCGCTGATGAGTGAAATGTTTGTAAAGTTTGTCTTACGGATGACGTGTTTTAAGTCACATTGTCCTAAGAGCAATTCGCTCATGGTGCGTTTGCTCAGCGTAGGATCAATTCCTAAAGCTTGAGAGCAATTGCCTTGCGGATCCATGTCAATTAAAAGAACACGTTTGTTATAACGAGTAAGACTCGAAGCGAGATTATATGCGGTAGTAGTTTTTCCAACACCACCTTTTTGGTTTGTTATTGCGATAATTTTAGCCATAAATAAATTGTACCATAAATTTTGTTCTTTTGCGGTTGCAATTGAAAAAGTAGGCTTTCCTTTTATGAAAAGACAACAGCAAAGGCACTTATATATATATTAATATATATTTATAGTGTAATTAACTATTTTCTTCTTGAAATAATGACGAGAAACCACTATATTATTTAAAGTTGTCTTTGTGTGCAAACTATTCAATGAGGAGGACTCTTATGAAGAAAGGCAAACGTACCTTATCATTGGCAATGTCTATTTTGTCTATTGCCACTCTTGCTGGTTGCGACAAGAGCGATTACGTCTATCCGGATGCATCCTGGAAAGATGGTGTGATCGTCAATGTCGGCGGTAAGAACTATGAGTATAAAGATGTTTATAAACTTTTGGATGAAACCAAAGGATCCGCACAGGCATATTACAATGTTGCCAAGGATATTTTAGCTCAGCTTGTCACCCCGAGAACAAGCACAATTCTTTCCACTGTCGATTCTAAAATCAACGATTTAAAGAACAAGTGGAAAACGGATGCTAGAACAAATTCTACTTCTTACAAAGAAGAGATGGAAAAGACTTTGGATTCCGAAAAGGTTGAAACAGTCGAAGAATTGAGAGATAAATACATCGCTCAAGAACAAAACACCCAAAATGCGAATGCGTTCTATGACATTAACGCAGATGGCACAACGGATAAGAACTACAAGTTCTACATCTCGGAAGAAATGACAAAGAACTATGTCACCAATCAAGCTCCTTACCACGTCTCCCACATCTTAGTTAAGGTGGATGCTTCTGCAGACGGATACAGTCTCTGGGATGGAAAGATCTCTGCAGATGACTCGAGACAAATCGGTAATGTTGTCCGTATGCTTTCTTCTGCCGATTCTTTCGGATCGATTGCTCAAATCGCATCGGATGATACTGGCTCTGCCAAACTCTATGGTGAACTTTACACCTCTGGTGATGGCTCTGCTCAGATCGCCATGGAAAAGACCACTTCTTATGTCAACGAATTTAAGCTTGGCCTTTACGCCTATGATGCGTTCTTGAATCCTGAAACCAAGAACGATGATGCGGTTCGCGCATCTTTGAGAGTTCCTGGTAAGGCAGTCAACGCCAATGGCTTTGATTACAAGAACGAAACTTCTGTTGCTGAAACAATCAACAACACCTTAATTGGTAAGAAGCAAGCGTTTGGTATTCCTCTTTCTGAATGCTTCACTATGGGCTATGTCGCGGATATCGAAAAGAACACAGTCAACGGAAACTCTGTCGACTTTGCTTCGGAAACACAATATCCGAGAAATATTTTATTCAACAATTATTTCAACTATCATGGTGTCAACTTCATCTATGATGACAGCGCGGATTATGATGCAAAATTCTTAGCGGATGCCAAGAAAGTTGGCGAAGTCGCTAAGAAGACCATCAATTCTTTAGAAGATGTCAAGAACGAACTTCCGAAGAAATATGCTGAATACGAATATGTCAAAGCACAGCTTGAAAATATCTCCTCTGACAAATTTGTTGCTGTCGATGGCATCTCTGATAGCCTTGTCAATTATGATACCACTGGTTCTACAACAACATTTAAATCTGTCGGAAACGGCAAGAAGATCCTTGTCGATGAAAAACAGAATCCGATCGTTGTCACCCGTGCCGGTGCCGATTCTTATCAGGGCATTCACTTCATCGTTGTTAACAACGACCCGTTTGAAGATGCTCAGAACAAATATAAGTACTATCGTACCAACGTTCCTAAGAACGGTGATGTCAGCGATGGTGCCGATACAAAAGATTATTCCAAGAATCCTTCCTTTATCAACTTTGTCCAACCGGATAACAACACCAACACTACCTATAACACCAGAAGAGATACTCTTACCAAAGTGATCAAGGCTAGCGATAGCAATATGGAATTCAACCTTTGGGATAGCAATATCAAGAAGTTCAACGCTGCTCATCCGGATTACACCTTTGATAAGGTATTAGGTGAACATGCAGCTATCATTAATCAATACATTGCAACTGTCCGTAAGGGTTCTGCTGTGACCAATGAAAACAACTTGGATTCCAGCTGGGAAACTTATATTGATAAGCTCACTGTTCAGGAACAGGTATCTCCTCGTGGCATTGTCCCTGAAGTTTGTGTCTCCGCTTTCGAAGGCGGCAGTTTCGATGGAATGGAGGATCTCTGCCATGTTAAAAAGTAAGAAAATCAAACTTGCAGTTATCGCATTATCTACAATCGCTTTAGTCGGTTGCGATAACGAAAATACGAAGCTTCCTGTCGATTACGATGATCCGATTTACAACCTCGGAGAAATCAAAGATCCGACTTTTGGAAACAAGAACGAAGATTATTACGGATCTGTTTCTACTCCTTCTGATATTCAGCAGAAAGCTGCCAATCAGATCTTGATTGACATCTCCAAGGTCGCTCATGGCTATGGTGATGAAACAGTTACCAATCACGACGTTTCCTCTGTCGTTGCAGACACCTTTGAAGGCTCTGTTGCTGACAGCTTTGATTCCAATTCTTTAAAAGCAGAAGAAAACCTTCTTTCCAGAGCGAAAGATAGTATGGTAACTACTGTTAAAGGTGGAACATACAGCAAAGACAACTTATATTTAGAAAAGAAATATGCGCAATATCTTGCCGACAATTATTTCTATCTTAACTTTGCTGATATCGAGAAGAATAACAACAAGCAGATGGTCATTTCCCCTTCTCTTGAATTTGAAGATCTCTTCTCCGCAGATGAAAATTACACCAAGTATATGGAACGTGAGCTCTTCAACGACATGCGCATCAACTATCTCACATCCGAATACATCTATACCCAGTCTCGCGCTTCTATCGGTAACTCTAATGCTCGTAAAGTTCAAATCATCGGTTTGAAGGACAGAAGTGATGTTCCGGGCGCGGCTAAGAATCTTATCAACGCTTATATCAACGCTTATATCTTTGAAAGAGAAGGCGCTAGCAAGATTGAAGGCGTTGAAAAAGACGATGACTTCCAGCTCTTATCCAGACTTTGGAAAGGTATCACTCCGGATGTCGCTGACAAATACGGAAACCGTTATGACTCTGAAAAGTTGACAGAAGCTGAAGTCGATTGGTTGAGAAAAAATAAGGTTCTCCCGAGCGATTCTGCAAATGATGCTGTCTCTTCCAACACTTTAGTCGGTAAAGTTTTATCCGATGAAAAGAAACTTCAGGCTGGTAAGGACAATGTCAATGTTGTCGACACAAGCTTAGAATCTACTTATACAGGAAGCTATGCTTACACTGTTGAAACTGGTGTGCGTAAAGCTATCGATGATATTGTTAAGAGCAATCTTGTCACCGAAGGCATCTACCTTTCTTCCAGCGGTATCACTGGTATTCCTTCTGATCTTTCTACCCGTATCTTCTCCACGAAGCTCACCACAAACAAGAACCTCATCAAGCAGATGAAGGAAAATCCGGGAACCAAAGAAGATATCTCTTTATACGGTAAAGATGGTTATCGTTATCTCACTATCGCTGATACCCTCACCGGTTCTAACGATGAAATCGTTTATTACGATGCAGATAGCAAGACATATTATCTTACCCGTCTTCTTGACGTTGTTGACACCGCTGCTTTATCTAACTCTTCTTCTACCACAATCTACGACACTGACGAAAAGAAAGAATTGATCTCTCGTCAGGTTGCTTACGCGATGTCCACCACTGGTTCTTATAAGACCAATGCTGCTGTTTATTATCTCAGCCGCACTAAGATTGATTACTCTGACGAAGAGTTCCTCGAATACATGAAGACTACTTATAAAGATCTCTTCAAAGAAGAAAATCCTTATACTCCAACCGAAGAAAAAGATTGGATCGTCTTAAAGTAAAATTTCGTTAATTAAGAGAAGGCGGATCCGCCTTCTCTTTTTCAAAAAAGGAGCAACATTATTATGAATGAAGAAAAACAAACTTCTTGTATTTTCTGTAAGATTGCTAATGGAACAATCCCTTGTTATAAGGTTTATGAAGACAATGAAGTCATCGCGTTTTTAGATATTAATCCCGCGAGTAGAGGACATACGCTTGTCCTTCCGAAAGAACACTTTTCTTCTATGGTGACCTGTCCGCGCGATATTCTTGACCATGTCTTTGAAGTCGCTCAATTGATTGCACAAGCTCAGATTGCACAGCTTGGAGCTAGCGGATGTAACGTCATTTCTAACGTCGGACACGCAGCTGGACAAACAGTGGAGCATTTCCATGTTCATGTTATTCCTCGTTATACCGATGACGGACTTAAATTGGAGTTCCCGCCGAAACAGCTGACTGCTGGTGATATGGAATCTGTTCTTTCTTCCATTCAAAAAGGTATTTAAGAAGACACCTTCGGGTGTCTTTTTTTCGCTTTTTCTCTAATTCGTAACAAACAGGTCGTTTCTGTTATCGTTTTTGTTGCACACTTTCTCATTAATGCATACAATAGTATAGCTGTTTAATAATATATATATAATTATCAATATCAACGATAGTTTAGGAGGGTAGTTATGGAGAAACTTGTAATTGAACACATCGCTTGCCAAGCGGAAGGAAATAACATCTTAACGGATGTCTCTCTCACAGTGAATAAAGGAGATTGCATTGCGCTTCTTGGCCCGAATGGTCATGGTAAGTCGACGCTTTTAAATATACTCATGGGTAATCCCCGTTATGAGGTAGAACAGGGAAGTATCACTTTGGATGGAGAAAATCTCCTTTCTCTTTCGGTGGATGAAAGAAGCAAAAAAGGTGTCTTTATGGCTTTTCAAAACCCGCCGGATGTCCCTGGTGTTGTCACCATGGACTTCTATCGCGCTATGCTTAACGCCAGAAGTGATAAACCGATTTCTCTTTTGAAGTTTTATAAAGAAGTCACCAAAGCTTACGAGGAAGTTGACCTCGATTCAGATATGGCAAGCCGTCATTTAAACGAAGGCTATTCTGGTGGCGAAAAGAAGAGAAATGAAATTCTTCAGATGCTTATGTTAAAACCGGATCTCGCCTTGATTGATGAAATCGACTCTGGTTTAGATGTCGATGCTTTAGCAATCATTTCTAAAGTTATCAACCGTTTGAAGGAAGAAGGTACAACTTTTATCATCATTTCTCATTATGATCGTCTTTATGATTTGGTCAATATCAACCGTACAGCCATTATGGTCAATGGTAAAATCGCTATTGAGGGAGATCAGGAATTGGCGAAGAGAGTTTCGAAACAAGGTTATTCTTTCTTGGAAAAAGAATATGGTATTAAGATTGCCAAGGAAGAAAAACAGCCTGTTTCTATCGGCACATGTGCTGTGAAACAAGTCGTTCCGCCGAAAGGAGAATAAAATTCATGCAAGATACGATTAAAAATCCTCTTGCTCTTTCCGGGACGAAGGTATTTACAGACGAAAATAAACTTGTCTATTTTCTTTCCGAAAAGAGAGAAGAAAAAGATGTTCTCATCGATTTTGAATTAACGGAAAACGCTTCTTTAGATTTTACATTGGTTGATTTCTCTAACAGCGACATTCATCTAAAGATGAACGTCGAATTGAAGAAAGGAGCAAGAGCCAATATCTCTATCGCTTCTTTAAACACCAATGAAACATCAAAGATTTATGAAATCAACACCAATCACGAAGAGAGCGACGGTTACTCTAGAACGAAGATGGCCGGTATCAATGCTGGAAAATCTATCTTGAAGTTCTTAGGTGCTTCTTATATTAAAAACGGCGCACATCGCTGTGATACGAGACAAGAAGGTAAAATCACCAACCTCAGCAAGGACAGCAAGAGCGAAGTTTCTCCTTCTTTGTTGATTAAGGAAAATGATGTTAAGGCAAGCCATGGAGCCGCCTTAGGCGCTTATAATGAAAACCACCTTTTCTACCTTATGAGCCGCGGTTTAACTATGGATGAGAGCAAGAAATTGATCACCTTCGGAACCTTGCTTCCTATCATTGAAGAAATCAATGATGAAGATTTGCTTTTAGAAGCAAAAGACGCGTTAGGAGCTTTGACCTTATGAGAGCTTTTGATCCTTATGTGTTTCGCAAAGATTTCCCTATGTATGAAGAACACAACTCTCTTTATGAGGGTAAGCCTTTGGTTTACTTGGATAACTCTGCGACCACATTTAAGCCTTATACCGTTATCGAAGCTGTAAATCATTATTACAAAGATATCACGGCCAATACTAGAAGAGGAGATTATTCTCTCGCTCACGCTGCGGATGTTGCCTTTGATCAAGCAAGAAAAACCATCGCTGATTTTATTCATGCTCAAACGGAAGAGATTTGCTTCACTTCCGGTGATACGATGGCGCTTAACGAAGTGGCCTTTGGCTTGATGCATCTTTTAAAACCGGGGGATGAGATTCTTCTTTCGGTTCAAGAGCACGCTTCTAATATTTTGCCTTGGTTTCAAGTCGCTAAAATGACGGGGGCGATCATTCGCTATGTCCCGATTGATAAGGAGGGTAAAATCACCTTAGAAGCTTATCAATCTCACTTGAGTGACAAGACAAAAATTGTCGCTTTGGCGAGCATTTCCAATGTTATGGGTTACGCTCTGCCTGTGAAGCAATTTGCTTCATTAGCACATGAAAAAGGCGCTCTTTATATCGACGATGCTGCCCAGAGCATTCCCCATATGAAAATTGATGTCAAGGATTTAGATGTCGACTTCCTTTGCTTCTCTGGACATAAGATGCTCGGTCCTACCGGTATTGGTGTCCTCTATGGAAAAAAGGAAAAATTAGAGTTGGTCTCTCCTGTCTTCTACGGCGGTGAAATGAATGCTCGTTTTAATTCTGACGGATATCTTTCCTTGGATGATTTACCTTATCGTTTAGAAGCAGGCACGCAAAATATCGCAGGGGCCTTAGGCCTTGCTAAGGCGTGCGAATACTTAGAGGAAATCGGTGTTGAACAGATTCATCAACATGAATTGAAGCTTCGTAAACTTGCCATTGAAGGCCTGAAAGCAAATGGCAATGCGACTATTTACAATGAAGATGCAGATAGCGGCATCATCACATTCAATATCGATGGTGTCTTTGCTCAAGATGTCGCCACGCATCTTTCTAGCAAGGGTGTCTTCTGCCGCAGCGGTCAACACTGTGCAAAGATTCTCCCGGAGACTTTAAAGACGCAGGGCACTGTGCGTGCATCTTTCTATCTATACAATACAGAAGAAGATGTAGAAGCTTTTGTAAAAGCTTGTAAAACAGCGGAGGATTTCTTAGATGCCTTTTTCTTATAACGACCCTGAGATCTTAAGACAGATCATTGTCGACAATTATCAAAATCCTAGGAACTTTGGTGAAACCGAAGATCCTTCTTATATCACCATCCATATGGATTCTGCCTCTTGTATCGATGATATTTACATTCAAGTGAAAATTGTAGATGGCATCATTCAAGATTGCCTTTGGCATGGAAAAGGATGTGCGATTTCTTCTGCTTCCACATCGATCATGACAGATATGATCAAAGGAAAGAGTGAAACAGAAGCAAATGAAATTATGGCAGAATTCAACAAGATGTTAGCAGGAGAAGATTTCGATGAAGAAGTTTTAGGCGATGCGATTTGCTTTGTCAATGTCAATAGACAACCGAGTCGAATCACTTGCGCTAACATTTCCTGGAGAGGCTTAGCGAAAGCGTTCCAGGAAGAGGAGAAGAAAGAACATGAATGAAGAAAAGGAAAAAGAACTCTTTGACTCTGACGATAGAGCAAAATATGAGTTCCGCGACAAAGATGTCGCTATTTACCGCACCGAAAGAGGTTTGACGGAAGATACAGTGCGCGAAATATCCCGCATCAAGGGTGAACCTGAGTTCATGCTTGATTTCCGTCTCAAGTCCTTAAAAGAATTTTTCAGTCATCACCAGCCCGGATATGGCCCGGCTTTGGATTGGATCGATTTCCAAGATTATACCTATTACACCAAAGTGTCTGACAAGATTGCTACAGACTGGGAAGAAGTTCCAGAAGAGGTGAAGAACACCTTTGATAAACTTGGTATCCCCGAAGCAGAACAAAAATTCCTTTCCGGTGTCACGACACAATATGAGTCAGAAGCGGTCTATTCGAGCATGTTAAAAGAAGTCACGGATAAAGGTGTTATCTTCTTAGATACCGACACTGGCTTAAGAGAACATCCTGAGATTTTTAAAAAGTACTTTGGCAAACTTGTTCCTCCTCAGGACAATAAATATGCGGCTTTAAATTCCGCTGTTTGGTCCGGCGGCTCGTTTATCTATGTGCCGAAAGGTGTTAAGTTAGATAAGCCTTTACAGTCTTATTTCCGCATCAATAATAAGTTGAGCGGTCAGTTTGAACGCACCTTAATCATCGTTGATGATGACGCAGAATTGAATTATGTAGAAGGTTGTACTGCTCCGATGTATTCGCAAGAATCTTTACACGCTGCTATCGTTGAAATCTATGTAGGAAAGCGCGCAAAGATGCGTTATACAACCATTCAAAATTGGTCGAATTCCATTTTGAATCTTGTCACTCAGAGAGCGATTGTAGAGGAAGATGGATTGATGGAGTGGGTGGACGGAAATATCGGATCTAAGCTCTGCATGAAGTATCCGTGCTGTGTTTTAAAAGGGGATCGTTCCAAAGGATCTACTATCTCTGTCGCTGTTGCTTCTCAAGGGCAATTCCAGGATACCGGAGCTAAGATGATTCATTTGGGTAAGGACACTTCTTCCACGATTATTTCAAAATCTATCGCCCGCAATGGTGGAACTAGCAATTTCCGTGGTGAAATCAAAATCGGTAAAAACGCAACCAACGCAAGAGCACATGAAGAATGTGACACTTTAATCTTAGATGATCATTCTTTCAGCGATACGATTCCTCACAATTGCGTTGACAATTCGACTTCTTATTTGGAACACGAGGCTTCAGTCTCTAAAATCAATGAGGACCAGCTCTTCTATCTCATGAGCCGCGGCTTATCGAGAAATGATGCTACGCAGATGATTGTCATGGGATTCTTAGAACCCTTTAGCAAAGAGCTCCCGATGGAATATGCTGTCGAACTCAATCAGCTGATCCGCTTTGATATGTCAGGTTCAATCGGTTAATTTTAAAATGTTTAATATCAGAAAAAACGAATATGATGTCATCGTTGTCGGTGGTGGACATGCAGGTGCGGAAGCCTGTCATGCTGCCAGCGCCTTAGGTATGCAAACACTTCTTGTTTGTCTTAATTTTCGCATGGTTTCTAACATGCCTTGTAACCCCCATATCGGCGGTTCTGCTAAAGGTATTGTCGTGCGTGAAATTGATGCCTTAGGCGGCATCATGGGTCGTATTGCAGATAAAAAAGGTTCTTTGCTTCAAATCAAAGAGCTCAACACTTCTAAAGGCCCTGGGGTTCGTTGCTTAAGAGCACAAGAGGATAAAATCGGCTATCCGAGAAATATGCAAAATTATCTTCTCTCTTTGCCTAATCTCGATATTTTAGAAAGTGAAGTGAAAAGTTTAGATGTCCACGATGGCCGTGTCTTCGGTATTGTTTTAGAAGATGGCGCTTATATCAAATGCAAAGCGATTGTCCTAGCGACTGGTACGCATATGGAAGCGCGTATTCTTCGCGGACACAACATCAAAGATGAAGGACCAGATGGTGAAAAATCCACCCATGGATTAAGCGCATCTATCGCTTCTCTTGGCTTGAATCTTTTGCGTTTGAAGACGGGAACGCCACCGCGCTTAGATCCTTCTAGCATCGATTACTCCGACTTAGCAATCGAGTTAGGCGGGGAAGGAAGATTGGCGTTTTCTTACGACACCAAAGAATTTATGAAGCAAGAAGACATGCTTCCTTGTCATTTGACTTATACCAACGAGAAGACACACCAAATCATCCGGGAACACTTAGATGAATCTGCGATGTACGGAGGTGTTGTTGAAGGTGTTGGTCCTCGTTATTGCCCATCGATTGAAGATAAGGTTGTTCGCTTTAAAGATAAAATCAGACATCAATTGTTCTTGGAACCGGAAAGTTTAGAGTTTGAATCTTGCTATGTTGATGGTCTTTCCACTTCTATGCCCGAATATGTGCAAGAGATGATTGTTCACTCGATCCACGGCTTAGAGCACGCGAAATTTTTAAAGTATGCATATGCGATTGAATATGATGCGATTGAACCGAGTCAATTGCTTCACAGTTTAGAAGTGCGTAACATCAAAGGTTTATATGTTTCTGGACAAATCACGGGTACATCAGGCTATGAAGAAGCAGCTGCTTTGGGATTGATTGCTGGTTTAAATGCCGCCTTAGAAATCCAAGGAAAAGAGCCCGTTGTCTTAAAGAGAGATCAAGCCTATATCGGCATCATGATTGACGATATCGTGACGAAGGGAACAAAAGAACCTTATCGTTTACTTTCTTCGCGTAGCGAGTTTCGTCTTATCACAAGAAGCGATAATGCCGATAGCAGACTTTGTAAAGTCGGCTATGATGCTGGGTTGAACAGCAAGGAGCGCTATGAGCGTTTGTCTTCGCGCACACAAAAGGTCTGTGCTGCTATCCAACTCTTAGATTCTCATCAAGTTGCATCTAATCAAAAACTTAGAGAATATATCATGTCTTTAGGCTTTGCTGAACCGAATGGAAATGAGACATTAAAACAGACTTTGCGCAGGCAAAACACCCGTTATAAAGCGATTAAACAGTGCGTGGATTTCTTGCCGGAATTAGATGAAGAAGAGCAGTTTAAATGTGAGACAGAAGTGAAATATGAAGGCTATATCGCTGCGCAAAGAAAAGAAGCGGAACGCAGAGCATCTTATCAAGATTTAGAGCTTCCGGAAGGTTTAGATTATCTCAACATGGCTGGCTTATCTTTAGAAGCGCGCGAAAAACTTCACCTTTATCGTCCGAAGACTTTGGGTGAAGCAAGCCGTATCACCAACGTCCATCCTAGCGACATTGATGTCCTTTCTTTCTACGTTCGTCACAAGATGTCAAAGTAATTGCACGTTTTCATCTTTTTGTGAAATTGAGTTTAGTATTTCAACATATTGAAAAAAGTAGCATTTAAGTCAATACAAGCTTATAGAGTCTTGTATCTACAGCTATGCTACTTTTTTTGATTAAAAAAGCCCTTCTAAGAGAAAGAAGACAATGGGTATCTTGTGTTCTGTTCTTTAGAAGGAACTTTTAAATAGTGCAATTTATTTAATCTTCAATTTTGCTTGGATCTAAATAGGTGTTGTTTAAGGGGCCGATCAAACGAGCGTTGACATAGCTCTGTTTTGCCGTCAGTATTGTTTGACCTTGATAGTTTCCACTTGCTGTTTTTTCAACCAGCAATACAGCGTGGATACCTTTTCCGGTGACAAATTCCAGCGGTAACATCATAGAGATGACATTGCGGGTAGGAAAGTAAGAAGGTAACGCCATACGATAATCGTAGGCAATCATGCGTTTTGCTTTTTCAATGGTCAATTCCAATGAGGTTTTTAACAGTGTATAGAGAATGAGATTTTTTTCTACGTGATGGCGAAGCTTTTGATAGAGCTTGTCTCTTTGATAATCGTTTTTACAGGCTGCGATAGAAGTTAATATCTTCTTTTCTGTGGGGAAAGGAGCGACCATAGTAGAGAGAAAATCTAAGGGGAAACGATCGAGGTTGTCGATGATGATGTGATAAGAGTCGATGTGTAGCTCGCATTTTGTATCGTAGAAACAATCGTCTTTGCTGTTGAGATAAGTAGCGGGTGTCGGAAGGGGATTGAAGTGTTCGACAATAATTTTACCAAGTCCTTGACTTCCGGGGACAGCAAAGCCTTGGAAGAGATATTTCTGTTCGATTTTTTTGTTTTTGTTCTTTAATAACACCGCGTAGATGTCTTCGTAGTCATCTGTTTTTAAACCGGTGTTGAAACAAGCAAAATTGCTCTGTTTATCATAAGCTATTTTGTTTTGATTCTCTAAACGGAAATAGGTGTACTGAAGATAAATTTTCAAGATGATGTAATTATCAGGGGAATGCTGATAACACCAGTTTTCGTGTTTGGCTAATAAAGCAAGATCCTGAATACACTTGTCATAATCTTCAAAAGCTATGGCGTTTTTCAGGCTGTCTTTAGGCTTTTCTTTATCCGATCCGATATAGTTGCTGTAATAGTCATAAGGAAGGCTTCCGGATGCCTTTTTAAAAGCGCAAAGAAGCCCTTCGTTACTTTTTGTTTTAAAGGACAACGGGAAGATATAGGTGTCATTTTTCAAAGTGATTTTATCGTTCTTTTTGGCGTTGTTATAATCTTCCAAGAACTGTTGAAAAAAGGCGTTGTTTTCGATGGTAAGCCCTGTCCATTCTTTGAGAGAAAAAAGCTGGTTGTCTGGAATTAAGAAATTGTTTTTGTTGATGATAGGATAAGAAATTTTCTCTTTTTTCTCTTCTTTTTTCAAGACAAAACGGAAGTAGATGATATTGTTGTCTTTGTTGTTGTAGACTTCTACCTCATTTCCGAGTGCAAGCAAGAAATCTTTGATCTTTTTAAAGCCGAATTCTTTGTAATGAATATTGTTGTCAATCAAGTATTGTGTGACAACGGAGACAGGATATTCTACGTTGACCTCAAACTTGGCGTGCAAGAGTTTGAGCACCTTGTTTTTATCCAAATTTTTGCTCTTGCTTTCTTTTTTGTTCTTCTTTTTTTCATTCTTTAAAGGGAGAGAAGAAGTTTTGTTGTCATTAGAAAATTCGTGAATGACAACAAAGGCATTCTGATGATCTTTTTCTCCAACCATTTTCAGAGAGAGAAATTCTAAGTCGTTTAAGAGCGACTTCAATTTTTTATAACCGAATTTCGCATAGTCGATGTTCTTACTCTGTAGATATAAAGAGACAGAGCTAAGAGGAATGTCGACTTCCCTCTCAAAATTTTGAAGAAGAATACCATAAATGCCCTTTTTCTGTTGTAAAGTTAACATCGTATGGTCCTTTCATCTTTGCGGGTTTACAAAGATAAAAATATTATACTTTATTTACCTCTTTTTTAAAATATGTGAGTTTGATTGCAGTTTCAAAAGGCTCTTGGTATAATTGGAACATATGAATGTAATTGGAATGATTGTGTGTTTCACTCTCTTTGGTTTGATGAGTGTCGTTCATCTCTATTTTTGTTTTAAGGAAGATGAACAAAAAAGAAAGATAACCAAACCATTTTTGCTTGTCCTCTTAGGATTAGGATTGGTTTTCTATGTCCCTCAATATCCGTTGATTCCAAGCGCATGTTTCTTAAGCGCTTTGGGTGATTTGGTTTTGATTTGGAATAAAAAGAGGCCCCTATTTGCTTTAGGAGCCCTCTTCTTTGGTTTAAATCATATTCTAAATATGATCACGCAAATCAACGTTTTGGTTCAAAACCCGACGCCGACGCTTTATATTTACATCGCAATTGCTGTCGCAGTGATTGCCTTATTAGGTTTGTTGATGCAGTCAGGAGATTGGATGGGATTGGTAACCTTTGGCTTTTCAGCTTTACACATCGTCAACATTATTTTGGCGCTCCTTGCGATGGCAATGGGGTATTATCTTGACGGTGGAGTCATCTTACTTGGTTATATCTTCTGCGTAAGCTCCGATATATTATTGGCACAAGCTACTTTTAAGAAAGATTTTAAACGCCGTGATTTCTATATCATGTTGACCTATCTTGTCGGTCAAGCCATCATCTATACCGGTTTATCTTTCTTGGCTCAGATGTAAGTTTAGCTGTTGAAAATGGAGATGTTGATTTTTCTCTCTTCCTCTGTAGATCCTGCGTGATGAGAGCGAAGACCATTCTCATCATTTGCTTGTTTAAAACACGCTTCTCCCTTAGAAATAAGGAGAAAATCACCGATAGTATAAACGCTGCGATTGGAAAGCTCTCCCGGGCCGAAAATCGCTTTTTTTATGACTTCGTTTTTGTCTAGTATTTCAAAGTTGTTTCCATAATACTTTTGCGCGAGGATTCTAAATTCTTCTTGTTTTTCTTCTTTGACAAAAAATGCAGCAGCACGCGGTTCTAAGGCGAAGTGTTTTCTCTTTAAGCAAGAGAAGAAATCCGGATGTTCATCGATCGGATAGGAGACAGCGTTTTTATGACCGTGATCGGCTAAGACAACGAATAATGTATCTGGATTGTCTTCTACTAATGTCTTCAATTGGCAATCTAACAATTCGATTATGGTTCCCACTTCTTTAGAACCGACACCATAGAAATGAAGGTATCCATCTGGTTCTGCACAATAGATATAGGAAAAGCGGTTGTTTTTAATTGCATTATCGGCAGCGTGAAAGAAGGAAGTGAAAAACGGATCGTCTTTGTAAGTAAAGGAGTAGACTATTGCTGTCGGTATTCCTCTTTGACTGAATTTTTCATAAATGGAAACATAGGGACACATGTCGTAGGTGTTTTTATCGGTGAGAGTTTGAGGGGCGGTCATAAAAGCAGATGCAAACATGAGAACCGCGTCATCGTATTCTTCAAACTGTTGTTGCCAACCAAGCCAGCCGGTTTCTGACGGATATCTTCCGGTGCTTAGTGCTGTTGTTGCCGCAACAGTTGTCGGTGGAAAAACAGAGGTGATTTCCTCTCGTTTTCCCTTGATAAGAAAGGGGCAACGATCCTGATATTGCCTTTGAATGCTTGCGCCGAAACCATCGAGTAATACTAAGGCGATTTTTTTCTCTTTGTTCTCATTTAATATCTCATCTAATAAAGGTAAAGAAGGATGCAAGGTTACAAAACCGAAATGTTTTAAAAATGAATTGGCGACATTGACTAACGATTTATTTTCATCATAAAGTTTTTTCATTTGGGACACCTCATTTATTAGTTTAATAAAGAAAGTGAGAAAACAAAAGAAAAACACCAAGAGAACAAGCTCTTGGTGTCGTAATTAGTTATCACTTCTGGAGTAACCGTTTTTCATCTGACAGCTTGCGGTGTATAAGACTTTGCTTAGTGCTTTATCTGTTTCTTCTTTGACCATATTGGCAATCGCTTGGTTTGCCTCTTCCAACGTTGCTAACCCTTTTTCAATCTTCTCATCATATGCTTTAAGAAGCTGATGAGAAGCGCTAGCGACGGCGTTTTGATATCGTTCAATAAAGATTTCGCATGTTCCAAAATGGCTGTCCGCTAAGGCTCCTAAAAGTCTGCTTTGCCAATAGAGGTTATCAGTAGACACGGTGGTTGTGGTGTTTCCATAATAGTCCGGAACAAGAGTGGCGCTAGTGTAAAATGGACATGAACAATTAAAGACATTGGAACCAAAGGAGAGCCATTCTACACCTTTTAATTGATCCAAGACATAAGGTCTGATCTGCAAGATAGCCATAAAGGAAGTGCGGCTGATGCCGATAGGGCGATAAGCTCCCTTTTTACAAGAGTCGTTAAAACGGCTGTAGCAATCATATTCTGTCCCTTGATAATGGCTAGAAAGAATGTACTTCACTTCTTCTAAAGTGATTTTTCTTTCCGGGACCATGCTATAAGGTAGATCATCACTCATCGGTGTCTTTTCTTCATTTACCCCACCTTTTAAGAAAGATTTTGGGTTGAAATAGGAAAGCATATACCAGGCTCTTGGAGTGTTATAGACATGATCGGAATCATCGTGACTTCCAAAGGCAAGACGCGGTGAGAAATTGTTTTCTATGTCAAGGGATAAGAAGTTCTCTTGAATGAATTCTTTTAAGTCTTCTGAACAAAGATAATTCTCTTTCTTTCCAAACGCGTCATTGAAATCGAATTGGTCGATGCCAAATTGATTGGGCATGACCACATATTCATCATCTTTGACACGGCGTGCAATCCAGTGGTGACCACCGATAGACTCTAACCACCAAATTTCGTTTTCATCGCTAAAGCCAATGCCGTTTGATTCGTAAGTTCCATAGCGTTCAAGTAAGGAACCTAAGCGTAAAACACCTTCTCTTGCGGAATGAATATAAGGTAAAACCAAAGAGACAAGATCTTCTTCTCCGATACCGCCTTTTATGTTTTTCTTCTTGTCGTAAACAACAAGGGGATCTGCACCTAAAACACGGGCGTTAGTAGTGATGGTTTCTGTGGCAGTCATAGCGACATTGAGTTCGTTGATTCCACAGGCTCCCCAAATGCCTTCACCTTCTTCTACAGTAGGCATACAAGTGTAGGATAAGGATTCTTCGGGAAGATCCACTTCTACCTTAGAGATGACAGAACAATACTTTTTTCCGTTTTTATTCTTTTCTACTTTGACTAGTTTTTTGCTTGTAAAAACACCAGAAGGAGAGTCGTCGTTTCTCGCCATGATAGTAGATCCATCATAACTGGCATTTTTACCGATGAGAATTGTTGTACAAGCCATAGATTAGTCCTTTCTATCTTTCGTGGCAGCGAGGATGTCGGTGATGCCATGATAAATCATATGGGAGATGAGGTTAGAAGCCTGTTCGACGGACAACTTATGCGGATCTTTATCGTTCATCCAGTTCTTATAGGCTTCAAAAATTCCTGTGAGATGATAGTCGATAATCAAGGAGAAGACACGATCGTCAATCTCTACTCTGTTCTTAAAAGTCTCATAGATTTTTTCTTTCATCAAATGAAAACCTTTTTCCCAAATCATCGTCTTTTGATCCGAACGAATGATTTTCCAATAGAACTCTTCTTGGTTGTTTAAAAAACGAATGATGGGATCGAAAAAGAAAGACGGATCGTGAATTGCTTTTTCAATATCGGAGGAGCTGATGCAATTGATGATGTCTTGGGTCATGTCGTTTTCAATCTCTTCGACAAGTTCCCAGATACCTTCATAGTAATAATAAAATGTCTTGCGACTGATTTCAGCAAGCTTAGCGATATCGACAACATTAATCTCTTCTAACGGGTGATTGAGATAAAGTTGTGTAAAAGCTTCTTTGATTGCCTTTTTTGTTCTCAGTGTTCTTTTATCGATTTTATTGCGCATATACCCTCCAATTAAATCTGTATCATTATTATACAGTTTTGTCCGAAAACTTTCATCAATTATTGTTATACTAAACATGTGTAACAAATGCAAGCGTTTTAATGAGAATAATCATTGATATGTTTATAAATCTATGGTATTAAATAACAGGTGTGTAAAAACACAGGCGGAAGTTTGGTGGGACTTATAAATTTACATTTGTTTATTTAGAGATAGTTTTCGCTAAATAATAGAGATTCGATGGTCCTGATACTTCGTTTTATTCCTCGCTTCTGCTTCGTTCTTACTTGTAATTTCTTTATAGAATATTCTTAGTGAAGTTTGTGACGATATGTCATTTAGATTCTTAGTGAGAGCGATTTAAATTTATAACTGGAGGTTAACCGTATGGAAGAGAAATATATTATTTGCATGGATGGATCCGCTGATTTAGAAAGTGAAATTGTCAAACAAAACGACATTCATATTATCCCGATGAGCTGTTCCTTGAATGATGAGATGCTCTTGTGGTCCATTCAAGATGATGAAAAAGCGAAAGAGCTTTATCAAGCGCAAAGAAAGGGAGATTTGACAAAGACTACCCTGATCAACCCATTTGCCTATGAAGAGTTTTTTAAGCCTCTCTTAGAAGAAGGAAAAGATATTCTTTATCTTTGCCTTTCTTCCGGTCTTTCTTCTACTTATCAAAGTGTACAAACAGCAATTTTAGATTTAAAAGATCAATATCCTGAACGTAAAATTGTCGCTGTGGATACTCTTTCTGCGACAAGCGGTATTGGTTTCCTTATTTTAAAAGCGATCGAAAATCGCAATAATGGTGTTTCTTTAGAAGAGAACGCAAATGCATTAGATGTAGCAAAGAAACATATTGCTGCAGAATTCATGGTACAAGATTT
Source organism: uncultured Mollicutes bacterium (assembly GCA_900539865.1). Taxonomy (GTDB): domain Bacteria; phylum Bacillota_I; class Bacilli_A; order RFN20; family CAG-288; genus Enterosoma. Next base: position 22,338 of record UQDS01000007.1, read on the forward strand.
AGAGTATTTGAAGCGCGGAGGAAGAGTCTCTTCGGCTGCCGCAGTCGTAGGAAGCTTATTAAATATTGTTCCGCTTCTTTGCATCAATGAAGAAGGTAAATTAGAGACAATGGCAAAAGTGAGAGGACATAAGAAAGCAATTGATTTCTTATTGGATCGCTTTGATAAAAATTATGCAGGAGGTCCGATCTTTATCATAGATTCTGATGAAGAAAAACTCCGTGAGCAATTGATGGAAATGTTGAAGGCAAGAAAGCCCGAAAGTGAATTCCATCACACATTGTTAAGCCCCATCATCGGCGCCCATACTGGACCGGGTATGCTTGCTCTTGTTTATCAAAAGAAATAAAGAAGAATTAATTAAAAATAAAACTTACTTATTTTAAAACAAATATAAATTCTAAGCACTGAAGCTGTAAGTTTTATCATTTCATGAGATTGATAAGGATGCCTCTCTCTTATAGTTGGCATCCTTTTTTGTTTTTTACTATAGTAATTGGAACACACATTATCTCTCATTTGAAGCACTGCTATCAGTTATCAATTATTTGTTTGAATAAAATTAGGATGAGTTAAAGAACAGACCTGCTTTGTGTTTTTTTACCGATGTTGTTTTTAAGTTTATTACCAGTTCCGTTTTTTCTTTAAATAGAGAAGCCGAAAATGAATCAAAGAAGTTAAATTAAAGATAAAGAGAGGAATGATAACAGTGAGCTTTAGAAGCCACTATAAAAGACTTTTAAAGTGAATTTGATGCGGTGATATAGTCGATATTTAGCCACATAAAATATTATCTTCAAAGTAATCTTTAGAGACTTCTTTGAAGGTGTTTTATTCAGGAATTATCAGCAGGTTAAACTTTTTTACTGAATCATCAAAGGAAGTGTTTCACTTAAATTAATAATATTTTAAATAAATAAATATCGACTAAAAAACAAAGTTTTTTCAATTTATTTTTTATTATAGACTTATGAAAATAATATAAAGTTGGTTTTATTCAACTTTGTTAAAACGAAGAGTCGACGTCTTCTAAAACCAAGCAGTGCATCGGACAGAAGTTAGAACATTTACCGCAGCTGATGCAAAGAGAGTAATCGACAACAGGTGCAGAGTGATTGTCTTTTTGAGTCAAGGCTTTTGTTGGACAGACTCTCACCGCTGGACAAGGGTGATTCTTAGGGCAACGCTCTTCATAGACGTGTAATTTTTTCGGCATAGAAATTCTCCTTTTTTCTATGATACTAAAAGGAAAAGAAGAAATCATCTCATATGCAAGTTAAAAACAGAACTTGATGGATTATATCCTCAAGTTCTGTTTTCTTGTTGGTAAGACGATTCTTGACTTAAAATAGGAGAAATAGATTGAATCACCTTTATTGGTTTATTAAAGTATTATGTTTTTGCATGAGGAAAATAGAAACCTTTTGAAGAGAGTGATGGTATTAAGGACTTTAAAATCTTATTTGGTTAATGTGTTTTATCGACTACTTTAGATGGTGTTCTGTTCTTCTTGTTGTTCTGATAATGGAACGATATATTCAAATTTACCAGAACTGATTGTCTTCTCTCCGTTAGGCAAGATGACTTTTGCGATACAGTTAGCAGGAATTTCTAAGGTGTAAATTATCTTTTTGTTTTCTTTCTTCCAACCGCTGATCACTTTTCCGTATACGCTTTGATATTCACAAATTGCGTATTTGAAGTTTCCGCCCGCTAGTGGAGCGATTTGAAAGGCGTTTTCTCCCATCACTTGAATACCACACATTTTGTTGAATATCCACTCGCATACTGCGCCTTTGGAATAGTGATTGAGGCTTGCAATCCCACCTTGAGCTTTTGTGCCTTCCCAGCTTTCCCAAATAGTAGTCGCTCCTGACTTGGGCATAAATAGCCATCCGGGCATCTCTTCGTTTTCAAGCAATTTATAGGCGGCATTTACATCTATATCGCTTAATACATTTAAAATAAGCGGTGTGGATAAAAAGCCAGTTCCAAGTCTCCATCCGTAATTTTGAATTGCTTTTATCAGTCGTTGTTTTGCGTATTCTTTGTCTTTTTCCTCTAACAGGTCGAGGTAAAGAGGACGTACGAGTAACGCTTGTCTATCGGTATCAAGCGGAAAAGCTTTGGTTTTTCTCATTGCCTGATAGGCTTGTTTTGTCCCTTTTGCATATTTTTGATAGAGCAAAGCATCTTCTTCTTTTCCTAGCACCTTAGCAATTTCTGTCATCAATGTCATCATGTAATAGGTATATGCAGTAGATACTTCGGGGTGTGGTAAGATCATATCGGTCCAATGGTTCGGGAAGACATCAGCAGGTTCTGCCCATTCACCATAGGACTGTCCATAGTTGACAGCGTACTTACGATATTTGTGTTTTAAGTGTAGCGGCTTAGATAAAATTGTCATTTTACCGCAACGCTTGATCATAAATTTAGCGTACTTTTTCATCCGGTCGTAATATTCGGTAAGAATGCTAGTATCTCCGTATTTTTTCCAAAATTCATAAGGGATAATGATACCTGCATCTGCCCAACCGACAGATCCGTTCATAACTGCCATGTAGAAGTCTACACCTCCTGCTGGAGCAATCTGTGGAAGTCGACCGTTCTTTTTCTGCCAGTCGTATACATCACGCAAATATTTTTTAGCAAATGCAGCATAGTCCAAAAGGTAACTTGCGGTATTGAAAAAGATCTGGGCGTCTCCAGTCCACCCGTGTCTTTCACGAGTAGGACAGTCGGTAGGTACATCGGCGTGGTTGTTCTTTGCTGACCACATGGTGCACGTTACAAATTTATTTAAAAGCTCATTTGAGCTTGCGAATTTTATCGCTTCCGCCATATTAGAGTAGACGGCAATCGCAGTGAAGTCTTCTGGATTCCACTGGATATCTGTTTCTATTAAGACATATTGAAAACCGAAGATTGTAAAAGTAGGCTTATATTCGTTGACCCCTTCTTTGCAGGTGTAGATAATCTGCTGTAAAGGGGTTGTCTTTTTTTCCATGCTAAGTTGAATGTTCTTCTGTGTAAATTCGCCGTTTTCATCTAGCAATTCGCCAAAGCGAAGACGAATACTTTGCCCTTTATGCGCGTTGAGAACAAAAGAGCAGTAACCGGCTATGTTCTGTCCAAAGTCTAACACTTTCTTACCGCTAGGCATAGTGATAACTGTCGGTTTGAACTTTTCATGTTCGGTGATAAAAACATTGTTTGAAGCTGAGGGCAAAACATTGTGATTTACCACTTTTGCCTTACCTTGATAGGTAGCTTCTTTGTTTGCGTCTACTACTTCACCGTCTTTGTTGTCTGCAAAGGTAATCGCTCCGTCATTCGACCATTGCCAAGATTCATCTGTACAGATGATTTGTGACGTTTTGTCTTCTTTGATGATTTCAAGTTGTGCAAATAGTTTTGTCTGTTTACCGTACTGGTTTTTCAATCCCCAAGCGCCGGTGCTTCCTCTATACCAACCATCGGAAAGCTGTACTGTGATTTCGTTTTTGCCGCATTGTAGCAGCTGAGTCACATCGTAAGTTTGCATTTGGACACGTTTTCTATAATCGGTATGACCGGGTGCCAACACAAAGTCACCGATTCTGTTTCCGTTTAGTTTCGCCTCATATAGACCGCAAGCGGTGATATATAAACGGGCTTTATGAATGTTGTCCGCGGAAAATTCTTTTCTAAAGCAGTCGACAGGATAACGTTTCTTTTTATTGACACGATAGTTACCTGCAATCCATTTGGCTTTAAAATCATCCAAAGAGAGCAATCCCATTTCAAAAAAAGCAGAAGAGGGTTCGCCTTCTTTTTCGTTTTCATCCCAAAGCGTAACTTTCCATTCAACTCTTTGACGAGAGATAAGCGCTACAGGAAAGACAATTCCTGTCATTTGAGAAGAGGATACTTTTCCACTGTCCCACACAGTTTCTTTTGATGTTGTAGCTATGATGCGATAAGCTGTCTGTTTTAATCCGCCCTCGCAGTTCCACGATAGACGCGGTTCTTTGATGTCGATCCCAATGGGATTCGTTAAATATTCTGTTTTTAAATTGATCGCTTTCATTTAATCACCTATATAATCGTATAGATATTGTTCCATCTTTGGCATCCACCATTCCAGATATCCTGCCTTGGTAGGATGAATGTCATCTGCCATATAAAGTTTTCTTTGTTCTTTTGTAATATTGTTAAAGTTTTTATCTGTGTAAAGGTCGATAATTCCAATTGCTTTTTTAGCTTGTATATCTTTTAGCGTCTTTACCATATGGACATAGTGTTCGTTTTCATAGTAACAATTGGTGTAAAACACAATGGGGCAATTCCACGTCTGTGTCACATAGTCAATAATGTAATTGATTGCGCCGGACACTGTCGTTGTATCTATTGTGTTCACGCTGCCAATTGGCTTTTTTAAAGTGGCATCGTTTGTAGAGAGTTGGCAGATGAAGAGATCAAACGAGTTTGATTTATTCATCTTTTGAAGGCGTTCAACATATGAATTTTTCCCCTCTACAAGCGTCGTTCCACTCACGGCCTCTTTGACGAATGTCGTGCCGTTGTGTTTTGAAATATATTCGGGGAAAGCAATTTGCTGAGAGCATGCTCCATACGTAACGGATGAGCCAAGATAGGCAATATGATAACCTTGAAGCGGGCTATCTTTCAGCATCGGAACGTTTTCTAAGTTGTATTTTTCACCATTTCCTTCCCGTTTAGAAAGGCGTTTATTCATCAACTTTCCAAATGGCGGGATACCCCAAAGGCTTCCTGCCACAAGCAGTCCAATGAAGCAGGATATAAGTATAAAAACACCTATAGATGTAATTGTGATAATTGCTATTTTTTCTGGAGTCATAATTCCTCCTTTTGCCATAGAGCAATCGCTTTTTCAAGCCAACCTTCTGCAGGTGTACCTTCGCCAAGTCCTAAGCCGTGCCCGGATCCGTCGACAGAAAGGTATTCATAATGACAATTATACTTTTTTAACACCTCTGCAAACATCTGACTATTTACAAACGGTACTATGGAGTCTTTTTTGCACTGCCAAAGGTAGGTTGCGGGATAGTCACTATCAACAAGACCTTCGATCGAATACATTTTTTGGATTTCTTTGTTTTGATAGTCTTTCCCAAGAAGTTTTTTACGGCTCCCTGGGTGGGTATGTTCTCCCATTGTGATAACGGGATAGGCAAGCATCACTGCTTTCGGTTTGGGTAACTTGTATTTTTCATAGCCGAGTTGTTTGGTCGCCCAACTTGCTGCAAGGTGTCCACCTGCGGAAAAGCCGCACACTGCATAGTCTTTCGTATTTACTCCAAGACGTTTTGCGTTGAGAAAAATCCATTGAATCATTTCTGCTACGTCATCTTGGGGATTAGGATAATGTGCGTTTTTACCTACGCGATATTGGCCGATAAATGCGTTGTAGCCTAGCTCGTTGAGTTTTATTGCTGTTGTATAACCTTCTACGAATGAAAACACGTTGTTGTATCCCCCTCCGGGAAGAATAAGCACGAAGGGTCTATCTTGTCCAATGGTAAAGGCGTATATTCCTGTATCCTTGTTTGGCAAGGAATAAAACAGTGTTTGTCCTTTGTCTATCCTTTCGCACATTGTATTGAGTGCATTCACTGTACTTTCTACAGGTAAAGGAAAAAACCATTGCAACTGTTTGATTTGATATGCCTGCATTACAAAAGCATACTGACGAGGACTGATAATGTATTTCTTAAACGATGCAAACGCTTTATAGTGTCGCACCGTCCAAATTCTGCTTTTTGCTGTAAATGACATGATTGACGTTACTCGTTTTCCGTTGTAGCAAGTTCTGCCTGAATCTTTTGATAGTAAGCCTCGCCTTTTAGAAGTTCTGCTTGCCATTGTTTTTCATCGCGTTGAGCACGCTTTTGTAAAGCAGCTTCACGTTTGGCAATTTGTTCCTTGGTCATCTTTGCAAATTTAGCCGCTTTCTTCTCTTCTGCAAGGCGCTGTTTCTCTTCTGCTTTTGCTTGGGCAGCGAAACGTTTCTGCGCGACTTTTTCTTCCTTTGCCGCTACGAAAGCTATGTGTTTATTTAATTCAGCATCATAATCCAAACCCTTCTTTGCACACTTTTCTTTGAGTTCTTCACGGAAGATGCGTTCGGCTTCTTGTTTGAAATGCTCTTCTTCTAGTGCTGCTTTTACTTCGGGTTCTATCCATTTTTCGCCGCGAGCTTCACACGCAGTTTTTTGGCGAGCTCTTATCATCGCTTGTTTTCTTTGTACTGTCTTCTCAACGGAGAGGAAAATAAGCAAGACTGCTAAAACTATGCCTGTGATTGTTTCTAAACCCACAAATGCAAATGTGATGACATCTTTGACAGCCTGTGGCTGAGCAAAGGCTTGCGTTACACCATCGATTGTTTCGGGTGGAATGTATCCTGCCCCGGCGATCATAGCGTTGAATACAGAGGTGGCTACACCGACAATGGCTACAGCAAGAATATTGTAGACGGACATTGCTACACCGTCACAGCGAATACCACTCTTCCATTCGAGATGGTCAAGGCCATCCGCAAATAGGGCCATAAAGACGTAAGCACAGGGAAGTCCACCGATATTTTTAATGAATTGACCGATTAAGACAATAACTAAATTTTCGGGGGTCATCCAACAGATTGCACTGCCGAGAGCGTATAGTAAAAATCCGACGAGGGTGACATTTCTTTTTCCGAATTTTCTAGCTAGTGGCCATACAGCAAAGATACCAATCCCCATAGGGATACCACCGATGACAGACACGAGCATCTGTGTGATGCCGTCGTTATAGGTTCCAAGCACGTTGTCACAATAATAAACTAGACCTAAATTCTTCAATGAGGATCCGAATGTGTAAATGAGGAAATAAACGAATGTGACAAGCATGTATTTATCCGTCAATACTATTTTTAATTGGGTCAAGAAAGGAATTTTCTTTTCTTCCATTCCCATTTGTTCTTCTGTGACGCGCTCTTTGGTAAAGTAATACTCAACTAACGTTAAAGGTAATGCGAGTCCAGAAAGGATTCCCATGACAATAATCCAGTTGATCTGGTCTGTGCCCATCAAAGGACGGATTGCCATAGGAAATACGAGAGCGACTAAAATACCACTCATCATGATGGTAGAAACTTGATTGAAAACAGATAATTCTCCGCGGTGAATGGTGTTGCGGGTAGAGAGTGGAACCATCAGGTTATGGCTCATATTATAGATAGTGAAAGCAAAGGAATAGAATAAGTTATAGGAAATCATAACCCATACAACTTGTAATGTTTGATTACCGCTAGGAACAGTAAAGAGCAAAATACCTGTAATTAATAGCAGGGGAGCAGACAATAACAACCAGGGGCGAGCTTTTCCTTGTTTGGTCCTGGTGCGATCGATGATGTATCCCATGATAACATTGGTGATAGCATCAATGATTTTACTTACGAGAGGAAATACGACGAGAAAGATACCTCCCCAGACTGTTGTAAGTTTTAGAACGTCGGTATAGTAGACGTTTAAAAAAGATGCAAGAACTGCGTTTAGCAATAAAGCGCCACATGGGCCGAGTAAATAGCCGAGCCACTTTTCTTTTCCGGTTACATTTTTAGAATGGATTCGGCTGTCAAATATTTTTCCATTCAACATTTTTCCCATTGCTGACATTTAAATATCCTCCTTCTCTTTCGGTAATTTAGGAACACGTATTTTTGTGCAAAAACACTTGATTCCTTTGAATAATTTTCCATTGGCAAGATGCATGAATCCATTTGCAAAGTTATAAGGCATGCTTTTGCCTGCGGACATGGACATAGAACGTAGTGAGTTACTTTCTAATATGCGTTTTAAGAACAAAGCACCTTTGATTTTATTTTCTTTCTCTACACCTTCGGGCATTTTCTTAGCTGCTTTCATATCCTTTTTGGCAACACTAAGTACTGCGTTATATAAGATTTTGCCAAGGAAAGAAAGACGTAAATCAGTGAATCTGCTCTCTAAGGTGATCGGTTTAGAAGGAGGAAGAGAAGGGATGCAAAGCCCGCTCATCTTCTCAAATACCTGATTTGTAACTTGATCAAACAGCACCTTTTTATAGATTTCGTTGATGTCTTCTTCATAAGGAATGGAAATGTTCTCTCCATCAAGATGAATCTTATGTTCAAAAAGAACGGTGTTTGCATCGGAACAGATCTCTACAGCATATTCTCCTTTTTCCATCATCCAACGATTTTCTTTTTGATTCCAATAACGAAGATCTTCTTTGGCAATGCTCAGTGTAACTTTCTTGCTCTCACCTGTTTTTAAGTAAACTTTTTGAAAGGCACGAAGCTCTCGAATCGGTTTAAACACGCCATCCTTTGGACCTTGTACGTATATTTGAACAACTTCAGCACCTTCGTATTTGCCGCAATTGTTGACTTCGCAAGAGACACGAATTTTATCTTTTTCCTCTACAACCTGTATGGCACGAATATGAAACGAAGTATAAGATAAACCATAACCAAACGGGTATTGTACCCCCTTTTTCGCTGTAGCATAGTATCTGTAACCGACAAAGATGCTTTCTTTATAAATTTCGTTTATTGTAGATGAATACTCATTTGCAAACGGAACATCTTTGTAGGACTTCATCCATGTTTCCGCAAGTTTTCCACTCGGCGTTTTTTCTCCGAATAGTAAGTTTCGTGTTGCCGTTCCACCATTTTGTCCAGGAAGGTACATATTAAGAATTGCGGAAACGTTATCTGCAAAGGGAAGTTCTATGGGGGAACCTCCATATAATATGACAACCACTTTTTTATTCGCTTTTATCAACGCATCGATCATGGCTAATTGGTTGAGAGGTAATTGCATATTCTCTCTATCACCACCTTCGCTCTCTACATAGTCGGTCAAGCCGGCAAAGAAAAGGACGAGTTTGTGATCTTTTGCTTTTTTGATTGCTTCTTCGATGAGATCTTCTTGCGGTGTCAGTTTATTTTCATCATATCCGCGTGCAAAATCATAGATGATCTTCTTTTGGTCAAAAGCGTTCTTTGGAGTGGTCAATCGTGTGGGATTGATCATCGAACTTCCTGCACCTTGATAGCGCATCTTTTCAAATAAATCACCTATGACACAATATTTTTTGTTTTTATCAAGCGGTAATACGCCGTCGTTTTTTAAGAGCACGGCGCTGTCTTCTGCAATCTCTGATGCGAGTTTGTTATTTTCGTCCCAGTCGACAGTATCCGTTTTCTCTGTTTTCGTACAACGCTCGATGAGCTTTAGTATATTCGTCACTGCTTTGTCTAAATCTTCCATGGATAGTTCGCTGGAGGCAATTCCATCGATGATACGCCTTCTGCAAATTGCAGTATCGCCAGGCATTTCTAAGTCCAAACCGGCTTTAAGACTCTTAACTCTTTCATGGACTGCACCCCAGTCAGTCATCACTGCACCGTCAAATCCCCATTCGGTGCGAAGGACTTCGTTTAAGAGCCATTTGTTTTCGGAACAGTAGGTCCCATTGATTTTGTTATAAGCGCACATCATTGTATAGGGATGCGCTTGCTTAACAATGCGCTCATATACTTTCAGATAGATTTCACGTATGGCTCGCATATCTGCAAGACTGTCACCCATAAAGCGGAAATTCTCAGCGTTGTTTAAGGCAAAGTGTTTGACGGAGACGCCTACACCTTTCGATTGCACGCCTTTCACTTCTGCAGCAGCCATTTCTCCGGCGAGGAGAGGATCTTCTGAAAAGTATTCAAAATTCCTACCACAAAGCGGATTACGTTTGATATTTGTCGCAGGACCAAGGAGGATATTTACGCCATAATGCAAACACTCTTTTGCAATTGCTTCCCCCATTCTTTTCGTATTATCTGGATTCCAACTGCTCGCTGTGGTAGCAGCGGTAGGAAATGATGTTGCAGGAGAACTTCCTGTAACGCCATTATCTCCTCCTTCTGATTGCACTCGTAAACCATGTGGACCATCTGACATTCTAAGAGAAGGAATCTTAAGTCTTGGAATGGAATTTGTGTACATAAAATCCGTGCCGGAGACTAAGGCGGCTTTTTCTTCGACGGTCAATTGGGATACAAATTTAAAAATATCCATAAAAGCATATTCCTTTGCCATTTTATGACTCTATTGTAATTTTTTTAGATTTTGTTTTCTTGCATATTTGTGCTTTTTAGTGCATAATTGTTCCAAAATAGGAGAGATGCCATGAAAAATATTGATTACAAATACCTGTGCACTGTCATCGGTAATCTTTCTGGGATTCCGCTTCGCCTATATGAAAATGATAATCTGATATTTTATAATTCGCTGATTTACTTGCCCAAAGATCCTCTTGTGATATGTCGGGATGAGGTTTTTGCAATTTGGGATAATGTAGGTTATTACATCACCCCTTATTTCAATTATTATGGTGTTGTAAACTCTGCCCCCTATAAAATAGTGATTGGTCCGACTCGTCAAGTGCCGATCAGCGAAAAGGATGTTCGAGAGATCGCGTTTAAATGTGATGTCCCTGTAGATGAAGTCAATGAATTCATCACAGGAATGAATAGTATTGTAAGAATGCCGCTGGAAAGTGTGATGCAAATTATGTGTACTATGAATTATGTTATGAATGATGAAAAGCTCAGTCTTGGAGATATACGTATCTATGAGGCAAAACAACAAAATTTGATTTCACTGATGGAAAATGAACGAGCCGAAAATATATTTGATTTAGAGAAGAATACTATTCCAGATCAACAGCTTGCTGTACATAACACTCTTGCGCTGGAACAAAGAATTATGAATATTGTCCGGAGAGGCGATGTTGCTGCACTTAAAAAATGCTTTCGTTCAGCTCCGGCTGTTCGTGGAGGAACTCTTGCTCAAGAACAAATCAGGCAACAAAAAAACACCTTTATTGTAACAGCCACTCTTGTTGCAAGGGCTGCAATCCGAGGGGGCATGAGTGTAGAAGATTCGCTCTCGCTAAGTGATGCTTATATCCAAAAATGTGAGTTGTTTACCAATGTTGACGATATATACAATCTTCAGTATAGGATGGTTTTAGACTATACGGAACGCGTAGATAAATTGCGGGCAGGCAAGTCAAAATCAAAACTGGTAATTGATGTCGCCAATTATGTTCAACACCATTTATCGGAGGCGATCAATACCGAGGATATAGCAAAAGCCCTCTTTATGAGTCGCTCTAGGCTCTCTTCGAATTTTAAAGCAGAAACAGGGGAAAACCTTGTGGATTTTATCCTGAGAGAAAAGACGGAAGAAGCAAAACGATTCCTTCGGTATACTGATAAAACAGCTGCTGCAATCAGCGCATATTTAGGATTTTCTTCACAAAGCCATTTTTCTCGTGTGTTTAAAAAGTATACGGGAAAAACACCGAATGAATATCGGGAAATCCACAATCGATAACTATTACATTTAAAACATAAAATTTTCAATTGTTAATGGTGTTTTATTGCTGTAATTGCGCGTGCTTAATTCAGCGCATGTTTCATTTTAATGATTTATCAATCACATGAGACAAACTTAATTTTATCGCAAACAAACTAAGATAAATTTAGTATTTCTTCCGTTAATTTCTGAAAATATTTGTAGAAAAAAAGGTTTGAACAGCCATTTTTACTGTATCAAACCTATGTTTCTAATTTGCCTTAGAACCCTTCACTAACTACAATTACACCACTATTTTTAAACAATTTTTTTAAAAGTCTAATGTCTATTGGAATAAATGATGAAGATCTATCACGATTATAATTTACTGGCACATAAATTTTGTTGTTCTTTTCTACGCAAAAAAGACCTTTTATTGACTCATCAATAATTATTTGATTATTTTCGAAAAGAGACTTAAGTATTTTAATATCTATAACCGCATACTTTAAAAATTTAGTAGCTCTTTCTTTATTATATTTATAAGCATTAATGATTCCATAAACAAAATAATCTGCTTCTAATTTAAAAAACTCAGATAATTTTCTTTCATCGAGGCTATTAAAATCACGTTTATATCGAATTGTAAAATCATTATAATTAACATATTTACATTCACGAAAACGCTCTTGAACTGTTATAATCCTTTCTTTAGTTATATTAATTAAAAAAGCATCAATAGCTGCAAATATATCAGCATTTTCCGCTAAACGTTTTGAGTTCATTTTCTGAACTTTCCAATTCAAAGGATTATATATTAGTGGAATAGCTAAATTATCATGAATATAATTTGTAAATTCTCTATCTTCTTTGTATCCCATAATTCAATTAATTAACTCATTAATAAAATCTATTTCTAGCTGATTTAGATTAAAATATTTATATAGAGAATCATCATTCCAAGAAATATTAAAATCGAGTATTGGCACTAATCTATAAACTTTTTGAGTTCCGTGCTGAGTATTTTTTATAATGCCAACTAATAATCTAAAAATTTTTGTTTTCATATAATGAATTATATTTTTTGCTTCTAAATATGATTTTACAGGTCTTATTTGTAAAAAAGTTTCAAGGCAAAGGTCACCTAAATCGCCAATAACAGGGTTAGAAGGACCATCACCCATCGAGCCATTACCATAACTTTCTGGTATAAAAATTTTTAATTCTTGTAATCCATCCTTTTTAGGCAATGGATAATTAGAACTAATATATTTATATTCTCTTTTTTGCTTTTCACCCAATCCAAGTATTCTATAGCCATCTTGAATTGGCGAATTGCTTACAGGTGGAAGATTATATTTAGCTGGATCTTTAAAAAAGGCGCCTGTTAAACCATATGGTTTACGAGAGGAAACTAAAGTATCAAATGTTGTGATAGTTTTTTCTTTTACTTTATTTAAAATTGAGACCAATCTTTCATCTCTAACATAGAAATCACTTTCATCATCAACAGCTAAAAATCTTTCAGAAAAGACAATTTTTTGCTTGTCATAATGAGTGTATATCAAACATTTATTATCGTGTTGATTATTCCATAAGAAATAACAAATACCGCCTTTTATTTCTACATTGCTAAAACATTCTTTAGCATTAATATAATCATGTAAAATTTCGATTTTTTTATCATGAATCATTTCAAATCGAAAATCATCTAATCCCTTTCCTGAAGTCATCCATCGAGAAGGCATAATTAAGGAAATATAATTAGGTTTAAGTTTTTTAGATGCGTTTACAAACTCATTATAAATCGGTATTGAGCTTGACTGAGCACCACCATCCATTATTTGATAGGGTGGATTACCTACGACGACTGAAAATACCATTTTATCTCCCTCCTTTCCCCAAAATTGAGATCTAGTCAATTGTTTTACTATTTGATCTTGTTTAGATTTCATTTGATTGATGAGATCATCAAAGGCATGAGCATTCATCTTTCCTTCTCTATAGCCTAGTAGTGTACGTTTAGTTATCTGTTTTGCCATAGGAGTTTTACATACGACAAAAAGATTGTCTCTTACTACTTCATCCCATATTTCTTGTTTCTTTTCAAAAGTCAATTCATCTTCATTATATTTTGTAGCCTTGACCCTATAGTATGTATATGCAATATATAAAGGATAAAGTCCAGTTTTAGAATTGATTTCTAGCACCTTGCCATTCGGATCTTCAAAGATATTTTTAGTAACGTCACCTCTATCAACAAATCGAGGATTTTCTATTTCAACGCTATGATCTTCATTCCAAAAATCGTATCCACCAATGGTATCTGACATATGCATATTAACAACACGCCATGGAGTTAATACTGTTTCCTTGTCTGGATTTTTGAAAGTGGAGAACAATTGAGCTATCTTCTTTACTCTTTCGGTTGGTTCAAGTTCATCTGCTGACTTTGCAATATATCTGATTCTGAAAGTAGATGCTACGAAGGATATCCTTATCATAGTATTTTGAAAACTTCTTAAAATCATCTTTAGTTACACCTTTTGGCATAAACTCTTCCCAAGATAAGTCATCAACTAAATTAGGAAATTCATCGATAGTGATATCTTTCGTAATAGGAACATCAGCACCATAAACTAATAAAGGAATTCTTATTGAAATACCTCTAAGAATTGAAATGGCGTTACTTCTATCTTTTCTTTTTTTCTTTAATTCTTCCAGAGCTTTTTTCTCTTCTTCAGTTAGTTCTTTTTTTGGCTTTTTCTCTAATTTTGTAACTTTTTCATATTCTTCTTCAGTGAAGCCCTCATCATTTATATCGATGTCTTTAGTTTTTTCTTGAGCTTTGGAAGCACCAATGATTCCTTTTAATCGTTCAAATTCTTCTATATCAACATCTGTTAATTTTAATAATTCATCATTATATAGTTTAGTATCATCAAAGCCGTTTCTAACGACTCTTTCAGCATAAGCTTTCTTTAATTCCTGAAGTAAATAAGATACTTTGAATTCCTTCATTCCAGTATGATCAATACCAATTACTGGGCAGAAGTTTAAGAACTTTTGAAGCCTTAATTCAGCACTTTGACTTCCCATACCTCTTTGAGAAAGTTGTACTGATTCAGCAACCATTTTAAGTGTTCTATCAGGTGCAAAGTCAAAGACATAACAATTTTCTTTTATTTTTCCGTTGATATTAGCAGGTGTTTGAACTCTAAAGATAGTTTGTAGATACTGACTAGCTTGTGTTGAATAAGAACCTGCGAGCATTAAAACAGCAGTCCACTCAGGAACAGAAACACCAGTTGTTAGTCGCCCACATGATAAAGTAATGGTTCTTGTTTCATCAGGATTATTGCCGATTGCCTTTTTAACGGCATCAAGAGCATTTTTACTATCAATTTCCTCATCACCATCACCAGCCACATTTACTATTTCAAATTGAGAGAAAATAGAATGTGCTCTTAATAATTTGGCTAAAGCTTTGGCTTCCTTAACTCCTGGTAGTACCCAAAGTGTGTGTTTAAAAAAGTTACGATATTCTTCAGTTGAGAATGGGTAATTGGTTTCATCACTGGCTTTAGAAATTAAAGATAAGAAACTTTTAATATCATCTTCATGGACGAATTCACCTATATGTTTACCTTCTGGTATTCTCTCATAGTCTTTATTGATATCGCCTGTCCAAACTCTGAAAAACTCACTAAATTTAAAGGCTTTATCTTCTAAATCCATGAATTTTTTAAAGTTTTCTTCTAGATGATATGTAAAGATATTGAGCTTAGGTAACTCTTCATAAGGATTAGAATCACCATAATGATTAAGAGCCCAGTCTTGCTTAGCTTCTTGTTCCATGATGTAATCCCAGGTATAAATCTCATTATCTTCGTAATCAACGAGCAAATTAAATGGGGTGCCAGATAGTTCAAGAGTTTTAGTTACATGATCCTTAGTCTCAGGTTTAATGACTGCTTGTAAAACAGCCTGTCCTAATTTTGTTTGAGTTCCTTCATGTGCTTCGTCTACCACAACAAAATCCCAGTTAATCTTAAAGATTATGTTATTTTTATCAAAGTTGCCACCGACTTGTTCAGAGCCTCTAAGATCTTGCATTGAAGCAAAATAAACGTAGCTTTTACAACTCTTTTCTAATTCTTCAATGGTTTTGCCATGCGTCTTTGATCCAAATTCATAGCTTGAGTCATCATAAAAAATTTTGCTGAAGTCCTCATACCAGCCATCACTTACTACTGGTCTATGTGTAATAATGATTGTTTTTCTGAACTTACTTTCTTTAGCAACTTGTAGAGCAGTTAAAGTTTTACCAAAACGCATCTTAGCATTCCAAAGCATCCTATCACTCTTTTTGAATTGCTTTAATGTTTTATCTATGGCTAATTGTTGTTCGGGTCTAAAAACGATAGGATTCTGACCTTGTGAAACATCTTTATTATCTAAAGCAGATTTATTTTCTTTAACCGCCTTTATAGCCTTTTTCGCTGTTTCTAAATCGCATTTAAACCACTCATTTTGTTTCTTATGAGTATCGAATTGCTTATTTTGAATTCCACTTCTTTTAAGTACGGCATGAACATCATGGTCTCTAAAGGCTAATACCTTACCATATTTACTGCTTTTTCTATTTTCATTTTTATAGACAGCAATTTCCGTATATAAGAGGTCATAAGGAATACCTGCTGTTGATGTGTATTCATCAATTCTTTTTCTTGCAGCATAATTTAAATCATGGCAAGAAGGAGGAAAGGCATCATATGGCTTATTAGTATGAATTGTTGCATCACCAATTTTTAAATAGCCTTTATGTGTCTCATCGTTGATGCGGAATATATAAATTAATTTGTACTCAAAAGTGTTCTCAAAATTAATCTTTTCCATAATCACTATACACCTTTAAGTAAACTTAAAAACTTCACTTTTTTATTCTTAGTCCAATCCATGATGTAACAATACTTACCATTATGTTCATAGGGATTATTTTTAACACATCCTGTGCATCTCTTCTCAGGTTCGCCAAATATCTTTTCTTCGCCAAAAAGATTAGTCATTGTGTATTGGTTTCCTTTGACATTTTTGCAGCTTTCAGGAACAACATATTTAAGACCATCCATTTGAAAGATGTTCCAAGTAATGATGTTAATTATATCTTTTAAAGTTTCTTCATCGGGTAATTCGTTAAATCTTAATCTATAATTATCAATGAATGTAAATAATAAATTTTCTCTTGCTATTACAAGATTATCGCCTTGATATTCATATCCATAGACTGATTGATAGGCTTTTTTAGTCCATTCAAGCCAATCTTCTTTTGCCTCTGTATTCTCGTTTACAACCCTAAGTTTTCTATCGAGTAAGCCAATTCTATTTTCAGCAGGAATGAACTTACCACTAACAGTATCGTATCTACTAACTAAATAAGGAGCTTCACCACAAGTTATTTCAAGCCTTAAATCTAGTACATAATCTTGCCAAGTCTTACTGCTTTTAGAGAAATCAATCTTATCGGTTTTAGTAGTCCATGAATTATCTTTTTCTTCATTAAAAGGGTTATAACCACCAAGCCATGCAATATCTACAAGATTATTTTGCTTATTACATACCCATGATGGTGTAAATACTTCAGCTTTATCTTTAGATCTTTTTTGCTGTTCAGTTTTGCTCTTTTCAATTCTAGGTTTTATTACTTTTCTCTTTCTAAGCAGTATATCGACTGGTATTTGGTCGGTTGATTTGTATCCACGAGAAGAATAATTATTAGTTCCCCAGATAATATTTTTATTAGTAGTTCTATCCTTTAACAATTCGGCGATAAGGTTAGAATCTATTGTATATGAATTATTATCGTGATTAGCTGTCAACATTGAGATCCTCCCGTCGACTTATTTTCTAATTAATTTTACCACAAATACTCTTAAAATCATTATTTCATGTCGTTTTCATGTCAATTGTAATTAATCTGCAATGTTCTATAAGGGTGTCTCACTAGCAATCGTTGCTCTAGTACTACCTTTTGTTTCTCTAGTAGTGCTTTTGTTTCTCTAGTAGGTAAAAAGCCTATATTTTGCTTGTTTTTAGCTTCATCTTCTACTAGCTCAACAAATGCAAAAAGAAAAAGCCCCGAATAATCGAGACTTTATATCGGCAATTTCGACACAGGGTTTGTATCAAAATACTAGTTACAAAGTGGTGCTGCGAACAGGATTTGAACCTGCACGGTTGCCCATGGGATTCTAAGTCCCACGCGTATACCAGTTCCGCCATCGCAGCAATAGTTTAATCTTCTTTATGAGGATCTTTATCTGGATTTCTCTTTACATAATTGCTAGAAAGAGCGGTGCATGCAATGATGAAGATAATGATAACTAAAACGACAAAACCGGTGATAAGAACAGGTAATGCCCAAGCAGGGCTTTCTAAACCATTTGTCATGTAAATTGCGGAAGCTAAGATCATACAAAGTCCACCGATGAAGAAGAAAGAAAGAATAGACAAAAGAATTGCGGAAGCTTTTTTGTTCATTCTAGCGATGGCAAAAATGATTTTTTTCATCAACATTCCAATCATAGCATCCTCACTTTTTAACGCTAGTATTGTATCACAGACTTGTTTAATTTCAAAAAAATATTACAAAAAGGAAATAGCATGAAGCGATGCTCGTTCCTATTTTTTAAATAGAAAAATAAACGGCGATATATTTTAATAAATAATTTCAATGTTATTATAAACTTTTCACTTTGTTAATAAATTATAGCTTTAAAAAGCGAAATTAAACGAACATAAGATTAAACATATAATTAAATAATGTTGACATTTATAGAAAGAGGATACTTTAATAAACTCGCTTATAGGACAAGTGGGTAAGACTAGTATTCAGATTATCCAAGTCTTTTAAAAAGCAAAAACATGCATAAGGAGGAAAATGAAGTGAAAAAAAGAAGAGGGTTTACGTTAGTTGAATTGTTGGTCGTCATAGCGATCTTAGCAATTTTAGCTACAGTATCTGTCGTTGCTTATCTTGGTTTTACGGATAAAGCAAAAGAGAGCAATGATATTGGTATTATCACTCAGCTTAATACTTTATTAAAAGCAGAAGAAACTACGAGTGGTAAACCTAAGACGATGCACGAAACAGTTCTTTTAGCAGAAGAAAACGGCTTGCTCTTAGAAAAGTATCCGAATAAAGATGGTAATGAATTTGTTTATAATCATACCGACAATGAATATTATTTAATCAATAAGAAGAATGAAGTCATCTTCCCTGAAAATGAAGTCTTAGATTTGAACTCAAAAGAATTGTGGAAGTTCGTTGATAACGAAGAGGAATTAAACGCGGTATCTAAAGATGGATATTCTGTCTATCTTACTAGCACCTTCACGGAAGGAACGAATAAAGATAACACCTTAACTGTGAAAAAAGGTTTTGATGCTGGTTTTGTTCAGGATGCATATACAGTCACCTATGATAACAGCATCAAACAAAAGGCGGTCTTCCATACAAATGGAGGCGAAGTGATTGTCAATGGTGCCAGCGGTGCAAATGGTGACACTGTTTACCATTATGGAGAAGCTAGTATTGTAAGAGTGAATTCTGTTGGATCTCATTCCTATCATGAGTTTGGTATAGTATCTTCTTTAAATATTAAAGATGGAAGAGTTGTTATTGAGAGTGGATCAAAAACTACGGAAGTATTAGTTACTTCTGACGCTGTTGTTGATAATGTGAAAGTTGAAATTGATAATGGTGCGACAGTTGAAAGAGTCATTGATGACACCAATCAATTACCGAATACTTCTATCAGTGGTCAAGAAGTTCCTCAGCTTCAAGCAACTCATGTTAAGAACATCACTGAATTAGATAATGCCTTATATACAAAGAAAGCAAAATATGTCATCTTTGATAATGATATCAATACCAATGAGTTAGGATTTGATGGTAATCTCATCACTGCAGATAGCACGATTATCAATGGTAATGGTTATAAACTTTACGGACATAGAACTTATCCATCAGGAACAAATCCAGTGAATAATTATGACTACAAAGCTACATTGCGATTGACTACCGGTGGTCAAGATACAAATGCAAAACATAAAGTTGAACTTAATAATTTGACAATCGAAAATGATGTTACCACTGGAACAGCTACTACATTAGCCGTGAATACATTTATCTCTGATTTGAAACTTTCCAATGTAAAACTTATTAATAATGCTACAAATGGTAAACCGATTTGTATAGTTAATAATGGTCAAAAAGACGCAGCAAATATTAATGTAGAGATCAATAATTCCATCTTACAAGCAACGGATTCTGGATATGCGATTTACAATAATAGAAAAGCGACGATCAATGTAAATCAGAGTACATTCTATGGTTGGTCGGCTATCTATATGAAAGAGAACTCTAAGGGTTCTATTTACAACCTTAAAGAGACGAATTTGAATTGTACAAAAAAGTATGATGGCACATCGAATAATTTTGGAACGTTTGCAATTGCTACTGGATATACAACGATAAATCTGGATAATTGTAAAGTTCAAAATTTAATGGAAGGCACTGCAAGACACGCTTTGTTGAGCTTTGGTTATGCCGAGATTGATGCAAGTGAAGCAAAAGAAATCAAGGTCGATGTCACGGGTGATGATACCTTAGTTGTCGGAGATCTTGTCTATGATTCTTGGGGCATTAAGCCTTTGCCGTACACACTCTCTTTGACTGGTGGACTTTATTCCGACAAGGAAGTTAGTAAATATGTAGCGGCGACACATATGGTCAAAGAAGAAAACACTTTGTATCGTATTGTTAGAAAATAATTACTGGGTATATTTTTTCTTCATACAAAATGGTGCAACCAACCTTTCGGGTTGCACCATTTTCATTCTATTAATACAAACGTTTCCTTTCTAACAATATAAATAAAATATAGAACATATTGTTATATTTTTACATAAGTAAACGTTACATTTTGTTACAATTGTCTACATTTGTGTTTGATTTAAAAAATATCTTGATTTCCAATTTTGCTTTTTAATCACGTTCACAAGAAAAGAATAAATGAACAAAAGCCCCTGTTATTCGAAAAAATTGCAACTTTAATTATATTTTTTTATTTTACTTTATATTTTTATCTTAACGAATAGTGCATTTTGCGTTTGTTGACAAAATTAGCGGGGGGGGGTACAATTGGGGCGATTATTGGACAAGTGGTTGCAACTAGTGTTTTGTGTATTCATGAGATCCAGTATAGTTTATGACTAACGCTTAAGGAGGAAAAATAATGAAAAAGAAAAAAGGCTTTACGTTAGTTGAGTTGCTCGTCGTAATAGCAATTTTAGCTATTCTTGCAGCTGTCTCTGTCGTTGGCTATTTAGGATTTACGGAAAAGGCTAAAGATAGCAATGATAACACATTGATCACTCAATTGAATCAGGTCTTGCAAGCAGATGAAGTGTTAGATGGCAAACCTAAAACGATGAGTGAAGCGCTCAATGTTTTGGAAGAAAACGGATTCGTTGTTGAGAATTTGACACCGACAAGTTCCAAAAATGAATTTGTTTATGATATCTCTCAAAACAGATTCAAAATCTTTAATCAAAAAGAAATTGAACAATTAAACGATGCGAATTACTGGTATATCGTTAAAGATGTAGATTCTCTCAATGCCATGAAGGCAAAGTGCTCTGTCTATTTAGTTGATTCCTTTGTCGTTGAGGGTGACTTAGAACTCACCTATGGTTTTGATGGTTTAAATAGCGGTGTTGCTAAATTGACATTGAATAATAGCAATGGTAAAGCTGAAAACCTTATCTTAAATACAAACGCTTCTCAAATTATTGTTAATGCATCTGAAGACAATGTTTCTCACTTTGGTTCTGCAGATACTGTTTTAGTCACTGCAGTTGCTCCAAATTCTTATCATGAATATGGAAGCCTTAGAAAACTTGAAGTGAATTCTGGACATGTTGAATTCATGCCTAACAGTAAAGTTGATGAAATTTACATCACTTCTGCTAATGCCAAAGTCACTGTCACAGATCAAGTGACTGATTATGACAATATCACTGTTGTTGTAGCGGATGGCGTTGAACTTCCGGAAGGTTCTGTCACTTTACCGGAAGGTGATAATCAAATCATTCAGGAAGTTTTAGTCAGTACAAGTGATAAGTTAATTAAGGAGTTAGGTAAAAAGAAGAAAGCTGAAGCGCTCCCTGGTGTATCAATTACAGATCATGTTTCGGCATTTGTCAAATTAAATAATGACATTACATTGAGCGATTCTCTTACGCTTTCTAGTGCTTCATTCTGGAAAGTGACAAAGAAAATTGATTTAAATGGAAAAACCCTAAAATTAGGTACATCCGGTTTAAAAATTAATACAGATTTAACTTGTATCATTGAAAACGGAACGTTAGATTACGAAACAAAAGTAAATCAAATTTATATCAATGGTGATATTGATGAAAACAGCAAGCCGCATATCTATATGAACAACGTCTCTTTCGCTAATGTTGGAAGCGGAAATAACGCAGGTGGGCATGTCATTGAATCCTCTAGTTATTACGATTTGTATTTAAATGAATGTACATATAAATCTTCTGTTGAGTTGATAAATACAAAGGATGGTAAAAGCAATGTCATCATCAACGGCGGACGTTATGAGATGACTACAGCTAACTATAATTTATTCACCAATAAAGGAAACCTTACTATCAATGACGGTTACTTTACTGCTGTATGTTCTTCTTCTGGAACTGGTGTAATTAAAAATGAAGGTAAATTAACTGTTAATGGCGGTGAGTTTAACAACCCTAAGGGAGCAGCTTTAAGCAACGTTGGTCAAGCAACGTTAAATGGTGGTAAATTCCTTAGTAAATCTTGCTCTAAATGTCCGATTTATGCATCGGGAACAACAGGTTTAACACACTATATCTATTCTGTTTATAGCGGTGGTGCGGCAGATTCCTTCATCACAATCAATGATGGTGTTTATATTGAAGGTGTTCACGGCGGTTTAGCAGTGACTTCTGGTGGCGCTGAAATCAATGGTGGTAGCATCAAGACTGTCAAATGCGAAACACACGCTGGAACAAGTCATTATGCGTTATACCTCGCCGGTGAAAGAGGTAATACTGCAATCACAATTAACGGTGGTGAATTCACATCCCTTGACAAAGTTGCTATGTTTGTTGGTAACAGCAATGATGGCGGTTTACAACAAGATGCAAGAGTCTTTGTTAAAGGTGGTACTTTCAATGGTGGCGGCGCAGATAAGAAGGCTGTCCACTTAGATAAGAAAAATGGATACTTAAGTATCTTAGGTGGTAAGTTCACCAGTGATTTATCTGATTTGGAGTTAGGATTAACACCGAAGAAACAGGGCGATTACTATATCGTTGGTTAAGTAGTTAGATGATCAATTAAAAAGGGAGGAAATCATTTCCTCCCTTTTATAATGTGAGTTGTCTTTGAATTTATTTTTGAATCAAATCGCCGACACTGATGTCTAAGGTGCAGTCTTTTAATACTTTAAAGCTTGTTCTTGTTCCGCCTTCTACGATTTCAACGGCATCCATGTCGGAGAAAGTAGCAGCATAAGTATCTAACATCATGCGCTGGTTATCGTCTCTGTATCGAATGGTGAAACCGAGGCTGTAAACATGATCTTTTGCGAATTTTAATTCGCCAAAGGAAATGTCAGCGCTGAGATTTTCTTCGGTAAAGTCAACGGATTTTCCGATGAGAGCTTCACCGCCGAAAATCGGATTTTCAATTTCATCGTTGACAGAGAAGTAGGCATCTTCGTATTTCTGATATTTCTTATCCGCTAAGAGGTCTTTCATACCGGCGGTTTTAAGGGTGAAGTTCACTTTGTAGTGATCGACAGGAATTGTTCCGAATTCTTTGACTTCTACTTCAAAACAGATGGTTGTGTCTTTATAAATGGTAGAAGAACCATTCGAGGGTTTGGTGACGAACTGAACTTTTGTAGTACCGACATGAATGAGCTTGCGATCGAATTTCACTTTGATGGAATAGATTTCGTTGGATCCGGAGGAACCATAGATATCCATCATGGTGACAATTTCATAACTGAGAGCTTCGGAAGGAATCACCGCTTCATTTTCAGCTGTCAAAGTGGTTTTGTCTTCAAGCAATGCGGTGACATAACGCCAGGTGTCATCTGCTAAAATTTCTACTTCAGCAGGATAGAGGAAAGAATCTGTTTCTTCCGTAGCGTTAGCAAAGAGATAATGGGATTGGTCGATAGATAAACCATTATCGGATGTTTGCGTGGTGAAGGTTTTATCTGTGGAAGGAACGCTTGGTTTTTCTTCGTCTGAACCTACCGGAGGAACGGTGTCTGTTTTTTGTTCACTGGTGGTTTCTGTTTCACCGCAGGAGGATAAGACAGTTGCGGGAACAAATAACAGCGAGCATAACGTCATCAACTTAAATATCTTCTTCATAATTGGCTCCTTTTTTCCATTATTATTCACAATATGATATTAACTTTCAATCATTAAGTATTCTTTTGTTAAATATTTATAGTTTTTTTTAATGTTGATTAAAGCTTGTCTACTTTAAGACATAGAAAGCTAGGTTTAAAACTAGAAAAAAGGATACAAAAACACCCTGGTTTCTAGATTCTAGTTCCAGGGTGCATCAATGCTATTTAATTGTTTGTTTCTGTAAGTTGTTTGTTTTGCTTCATTGTTTTAAGCATATCGACTAAGCCGATAACAACAGTCCAGACATAAGCCATTGTTTTAGGGATCATCAATAAGCCAACCATCGGATGGAGATGCGCAGCGCAGACAACAGGGATATAGAAAGCAAAGGATAAGACAATGGTCAAATACATAAATTTGAAGTTCTTATCGTTGTTTTGTCTGGCTTTGAGGAAGAATAAGACGATGATGATACCGATAAATAAGAAGGGAATATTTCTGACAATACCGATCCAAAGAGGCGGGTTAGCGCTCGTCCATTCGTTTTGCGGGAGCAAACATAAGATGATTCTAATTAAACTTAAGACATATAACGAAATATGGATGGTCTTTTCACCTTTGACATTGTAACGAATGCGATAGACATAGTAGAGAAGAAGATAGAAGCCGGTCATGGTCACGGATGTGATGGCTTTACCGATTCCCATTGCGACTAAGTATTTTGCTTCATCGCCAGAAATTAAACTCATGACGCGAGGGATTAAGTGGAAAGAGTCGCCTCCTCCTAAGACAACGGCCATGATACCGAATAACAGATACTGCTTGTTCTTTTTTCCTTTGATGATCATGAAGATTCCAATCGTAATGACAGAAATCAAATAGATGATATCAAATGTACTTTCGAATATTGCTCTCATGCAACCTCCTTGTATAAGATTAAGTTAATCAAATGTAGTAAGAAGTCTTTTTTATCGTCATGATTCACTAATGAGAGAACAACCATGTCGACAAGAGTTAAGACAAATTCTTCTAATGGGAAGACGTTGTTAAAAATCGCTTTGTCAATTTTCTTGTCGTCGAGGATAGATTGAATTAACACGTTGGAAATAAGTTCTTTAAATTGCGCTTCGCGCATTTTACCGCGAATCATCAACGTTTTACCGCCGTCGACTTTTCGTTTGATAAACAAGGATTCAAAGTTAGAAAAAGCCAAATGAGATGCATCATAAAATTTAGAGAACATCTCTTTGAAGTCATTGGTGGAAGACATGGAGAAAAAGATTTTAAAGTGATCCTTCCAATAATCTTCCATGATTGCTACAAGTAAATCCTCTTTACTAGCAAAATAATGATAGAGTGTACCTAAAGCCAAATAACATTCACTTGCAAGTTTTCTCATCGACAGGTTATCAATTCCCTGTTCTAGAATAATGTCTTTCGCTTTGGCAACGATTTCTTCTTTTGAACTGTATTCTTGTTTCATACTTCTCCTTAGTGAACGTGTTCATTTTAAAACATTGCTTTTAGAACATAAAGGGGTGAGTGTTCATTTATTTGTTAAATTTGACAAAGTTATTTTAAAAAGGAAAGATGAGTTTTTAGATCTATCATGTTTTAATATAAACAGTATATTATTGCATCATAATCAAGATTAAATCATTGTAGAATTCAATCGACAAAGTTAAACTGAAAGAAGTTATCTTTAAATAGATGAATAAGGAGTAAGGATTGTGAGTCAGGAAACAAATAGGTTAGTTTTACGCTATTTAGATGATACTGATCTAGATGCTGTATTTAGTAATTACGCAAATGATGATGAAGTTACAAAATATTTGACTTGGACAACACATCAATCTATAGAAGATACAAAAAAAGTGTTTGAGATGTGGAAAAAGGAAAGTTTAAATCTTAAGAAATTTCATTATTTTATAGAGTGGAAAGAAACACACGAATTGATTGGATCATGCTCTGTTGTTGAATTCGTAAACGGCAATCCTGAAATCGGGTATGTCCTTGGAAGAAAATGGTGGAATCAAGGTTTTATGACCGAAGCGTGTAAGAAATTAATTGAGCTTTTATTTCAGGAAGGTTATACAAAAATATTGATCAAGGCAGCAGTAAACAATGTCGCTAGTTTGAAAGTGATACAAAAGTGTGGGTTTCAATTTATCAAGCAAGAAGAAGTCTTCTGCCCTTTGAAAAATCAGACTCATCTTTGTAATTTTTATGAATTATATAATAATAAATTACCAAAATGAAAATGAATTAAAAAGGAAGATTTATCAAGAAAAAAGACAGTTTCTACAAAGGAAGAATAAATCTATATAAGAACAAATTTACGATAATTAATATGTGAAATATAGAGGTATGAATAATCTTCTTTATATATTGATATAAAATACCAAAATTCATTTATTCTAATCAGGAAATTGGTGTTATTTATCACAATTGTGAAAAACAAAAAATGATTTAAATATATAAATAAAGTGTAGAATGTGCTATAATCGAGAAAAAATAAAAGGGGAAATAACATGACAAAATGCAATTCTGAATTGATGAAAGAAATCAAGATTTTAGAGGCGAAAAAAGATGATATCTTAAGCACAGAAGAGGAAGAGTGCATGATCACCTATGTCGAAGGTGAAAAGAAGATGAAGTCCGATTACAATTATGAGGAAACCAGAGCGAAAGTGGAAGAAATTGATACTCGCATCAGAAGATACAAAGCTCTTTTAGCTTATTCGAATGCGACAACAATCGTCCCTGAGTTCAACATGACCATTGGGGAATGCTTGGTTTACTTAGCTCAGTTAAACGGTAAGAGAATGCTTCTTCAACGTTATTCTTCCTTTAAACAAGTAAGCCGTATTTCTAGTGATTATTCGGATAAAGTAGAATTCAAAGAAACTTTATTCAATGTGAAGAAAGTCAGAGAAGAATTGGATGAGTTACTCAATTTGATCGCCCAATTGCAAATGGCAATTGATCGCACAAATTTAACAAATCAAATCGAATTGTAATACCTTTTCCGGCTTGATAACGATATTTTTCTCTTACTAAAATTTATTGGAGATAGAGGTAAAGTTTAAGTTATTTATTTATCTGTAATTGTTTTATTAGTTTAAGAATAGATTAATACAATATAATAAACAACCGTATAAAAGATTCGTTATCAAGCAAAAACTTTTTCGGCATCGGAAGTTCGGTTTTAAGATGCCGGCCTGATAAAAATAAAAATCATCACCCAAAACGAGTGATGATTTTTTATTTGTCTTTATTAAAGAGATAAGGATTATAAAGCGATTCATATAAAAGCACCATAACTCCTAGTGTAGAGAAGTTATGGTACCTTTCAGTTTTTAAGGGATGAAACGTCAATCTAATTCTTTAACCATTTTGACACGTCGGTATTTTATTTTTCGACGTTAACGATTGTTTTTGTATGGGTATGATTCTTCCATTTTTGATTCAACAATTAAAGTTGATAATGATATAACTTAGATTTATAACTAGCGCTTCAATCATCAAGTATAGTTTCTACATTTAATTGCTTTGTGTTCGTTAAAGAGCTTTTCCTAGTTACTTAAAAACGTTTCGCGCTACTATCATTCTTATTTCAATACTATTTACTAAAATAACTTTTCTCTTTTTTAATGACTATTAGTAGACAGTGGAGTAATCAGAATTATCAATTTTTAAAGCCATTATAACCACTATTTTCAGTCATCTTTTCATATCAACTCCAGCATAGAGACAAACAAGATTCTTTTGGTTTTTGTTTGGCTCATATCCGCTGGTTTTCAAACGGAATATTGTAACGTAATTTACGCTTAGCTTCTTTGCTAATTGTTTTTGAATCAAGAATGTTTATTCTCAATGCTCTTTTATTTTACTGGCACAATCCAATATATGTCCCACCAGTGTTAGCAATATTTTAGCACAAATTAGGATTTTGCGGACCTAATATTTAAAATCAGAGGCTTTGTTTTCAATTGTTACTTTACTATCTATTCTATTTAGCAGGTAGTTAAAAATACTACACTTTGATGGAATTTAACCTTAATCATAAATCGCTTTACAAATGTAAAAGAAAAAGCCTCGATTTCACGAGACTTTATATAGATGATTTCGATCATTGTTTGTATCAAAAACGTAATTGAATTATATTCTTAGAAATTATTATGGTCTAGCTGATAACTTGTTATAGTTCTTCGATACATATTGTTGTATTAACAAGAGATGAGCCTATTTTTATTAAATTTTACTATAATCTTTAGGCAAACACGAAATGATTATTACTCCAATTAATCCTAAAAACAATCCGCCAAATATCCAACCGACCACGCTTCTATATTTGCGAGCGGCAATAATGGGACAAGCAACTGTGCTAATAAGTGTGCTGATTGCTCCTATGATAATAATTAGTTCATAATACGCCTCCATCTTTGTACCTCCCTTGTTGTTTGAATTCAGCAACTTTTGATACACTTTTTGCCGTTTGTTAATAGCTTCATCTATTTTTATGAAGTATTAAACCAAACGGTTCATGCGATGATGTTGCTCTTTTCCTTTAATTTCTTCTTTATTTTATTGTAAAGTAGGAGTCTTTTATAGGACGCTTTTTACACTACTTTAGAAAGGAAGAAAAAATAAAAAAATCTATATATTTTTCATGTTTTTTCTTTTTTTAATAAAAAAAGAGCTTCTTATTTAAGAAGCTCTATAAAATCTATTTCTAAAACATCTGCAATGTGCATTAATGTAGATAAACTATTAACGCCATGCTTAATCCAGCGACGAATGACAGAAGGGTCTTGACCCATACCATCTATGGCAAAACTTACCTGTGTCTTATACTTGGATTCAGAAATAAATTTTTTTAGATTTTGACCAACCTTAGCTAGTCTTTCATCTACGTGTGTCATATGCAATACCTCCTTTGCGAAGGTATGTTTGTACCAATGCTCCAGAGTATGTCATCTGACATGATTTTATTATATCAAAAAAAGAGCTGAATTTTCATAAATTCAGCCCTGTTCTTGAATGGCCAATTATTGAAATTTAGATACGATCTTAAAATTTCTCTTTGTAGTCTTCATAAGGTGCAAATGTATTTCCTGCAACATTAAATACCAGTGTTATATTTTTAGTATTTGATGCATTTTTACCAGTATATAATATGAAAAGACCATACATTCCAAATAAATCGGCATAAGCTATCCTTAGTCCAATGGATAAACCAGCGAAAGCCAATTCCAATATTGTCGCTGTTATTGCAATTGCACCTTGAGAAAAAAACCATATAACGATAATGTTTCCGATCACAGCGCCATAAGAAATAGTTCGAAAACAAATATATCTTTTCTTTTCTTTGCCGTTATCTCTCCAGGTTCCAGCTTCATCTTGAATAAATTCAGTGATGGAATGATCTCTTAAATCAGTATGTGACATTCTTCTTTTTAGATGAATAGAATGAGAAAACATGATACAGGCAAAGATTAACTAAACATTTTCGAATAAAGAAAATATTGAATATAGCTTAAGTGCGATACTAGTGAGGACTGTCGATATTACTCCAACAAGAAGTAAAGCAACACATAAAATAATTACTATTATTTTCGATTGATTAAATTCATTTATGGTCCCGCGCCAAATATGTTCCTTTTTTGCCGTTTTAAAAAAATCACGTAATAATTGTTGATCAGATATTTGCTGTTTAGGATTCCGTTCAACAATTTGTTGTACAGGTTGTTGATTGTTGAGATTCTTTAATAATCCGATGATTTCTTCATTCTGTGCTTGGGTGGCTGATTGCGTTGCTTCAATGGAATCTAATCTTTCATATACAGATCTTTCGTTATCAGCCATCAGTTATTATCCTTTCTTCTCTTCAGTGCTATTTTTATATCTTCACCGGTAATAGATCTATAAACAGCATCTGTAGCTACTCTATTTTCTTGTATTGCATCATTTAGATTCACAAGCATTTCTAATGCTTTATTCAGCTTTTCTTCCATAGAACTGATTTTTATATCTTTTAAAACACTGATTTGAGCTTGAAGTAATCTATTTTGTTCATCAAGATTTAATAATTCAATATCCTTAAGTGATAATAATGATTTGTATTGTTCAATATCTTGCTTAGATAATTTATTCGTTTCATAGGAGTCCTTTAATTCATCTTTAAGCCTTTGAACTTCTTCTTTATATTCATTATTTAATCTTTCAGTTTCACCATAAATGGATGAGAAATAATTAGCGTTAAATTCAACCCTAGCGCTATTGATATAATCATTGTAGTAATTGATGAAATCGAAATAAACCTTCAGGTAGTTAATGATGCTCTCGATGCCGAGATTCTTTTCTTTTTTGTGCTTATGATCATTACATTTTTTAATATAATCAGGAAGTTTGTTATACGTGTAATCATCAAGTTTAAGAATGACTAACAAAAAGTTCTTTACGGATTCTTCTTTAACTAAATAACCACAAGTTCTAGAATCATCATAACTTATATTATTTTCATCTAAGAAATATTTGATTGTCGCTTCTAATAGATCAAGGAAGGAATCATAAAAAGAATTACTTTTTGACTTTATATTTCTTTCAAGAGTATTCAATCTCATTGTCAATGAGTCATTAAATAATATCATCTTATAAAACCTCCTTTTGCGCTTGTATCAATATTATAACCATATGTCACGTTTATTTGATTATATAATTCTATGTATTTTACTCGAGAAACAAAAGGATATGAAATGCATATTTATTAAAAAAATTAGCTTCCTACCGCCTTATTAATTGATATAAAGCCAACCGGGTATTAACACTATCTAAAAATTTATTGTGAAATCTTGGTATCGGCTATTCTTAACTTTAATGGTGTGCCCAATGGGATTTGAACCCATGGCCTTTTGCTTCGGAGGCAAACGCTCTATCCGGGCTGAGCTACGGGCACAACAAGTTAATTATAACATAGGTAGAAAATAAGAAAGCACAAAAAAACGCCTCTTAACAAAGAAGCGTTTTTTATGTTTTGTCAATTAGAAACGAGTGATCCAATCAGCAGCGCTCCAGCCGGGGAAGTCGACATGGAAACCACCATACTGAGACATGAGAACGAAACAAGTGGCGATGAGGGCGAGGTTGATAATCATGAACACAATCTGAGGTGCTGTCTTATGAGTCCATTCGATGAATTTTGCGAATTTTTCGTTATAGAATTGTTCTTCAAACCAATCTTTAGCAGCGATCTGCATCCAACCGCCGATAGAGAGGGAGTTGGCGCGTAAGAGCAACCACATACCGATACCGCCATATGCACCTAAACCTAAAGTGCAGATGGAGCCGATGAGCGGAGCGCCTAAGAAACCGACGTGCATTAAGGAAACGGCAGGTGAGAATTCGTCAGTGACGAAGATCCAGTTCCAAATGGTGTAAGCGATGGCATAAAGAATCATGATAGTCATAGCAATCTTCATGTCGTTTGCCATACCCATGGTGACATAGTAATTGAAGTCTGCAGTGAGATTTTCGGCCGGCCAGGTACCTCTTAAAGTGAAGACACCAGCGGCGAGGGCAAGACCAGAGACACCATTGAAATATTTGTGGTGTTTGAAGAAGTCAAACAAGGTGGCTTCCATGATGTTGACGATGAGAGCCAACAAGATGAAATCGACATATACGTTCGGGTTAAAGAGAGCAAGGGCTGCGAAGATGATGACGATACGCATCGTAACCAATGTGGTAAGTTTTAATCTTTCGAAGACAACAGGCTTAGAGAAGATTAAGACTAAGATGGAGGGGATGACGATCAACGGAATGTTTCCTGCTAACGGATAGAAAGCAGCGATGAGTGCCATACCAGTGATGGCTGCGGTAAACATAATCCAACGAATCCAAATGTCTACCTTAACAGGTCTGTGAAGTTCCATATTTTTACTCCTTTGACTTGAAACTTTGACAAAATCTGTCGGATGAACAAAAGGGAGTGAAAATTTTCAACAAAAAATTATGCTAAACTCTCACCGCTTTAGCACAATTCCGTGTTGAACAAGGATTTTCTTACAAAAGTATAGACGAACTTCCTTTGCTCTCCATCAGATGCTTTCATTATAAACCCGACAAATGAATAATACAATCAATTTTTACACAAAAGTTTATCATTTTGAGAAGAAACTAATGTATTAAACTGCACAAAATGAGAATTTCACTCCAATATAGGATATAGGAGATAAAAAATGAATTGGTTATTAATTTTGCAGTTTATTTTAGTCACTCTGTTATTGCCTGATATCTATCAAGAACGTGAAACGTTAAAATTGCCCCTTAGAACTTCAACAACCGAACCGGTTTTTTATCAGGAGATTTCCTCTTCTGATCAAAATTATTTACCGCCTTCTTTTTATAGCAATTATCCACAATCCGGTGGTATTGAAGTAGGCGGTTATGCTGGTGGTACAGCCTCGCGAAAGATACCGGGGTTAGGATTTCATAGCACTTATGGAATCAACCTTCAATTCACGATTGTTTTTGAAGAAAACCCATTAGAGTTTGAAACCTCATCCTCCCCGTTATATTTAGGCTTTTCATTGACAGTTTTATTAAAAGATCAAAACAGAGTCGAAAAAAACGGTCAGTTTTTAAAGAAGTCATTAAAAGATATTTTTTATTGGGATGGTAAGAGCGAAATCACAGATTCTCAAGTGGATTATAATGAGATCTTTACTTCTCAATATGTAATACCAAACAAAAACGCAATCGCACTCTCTTTCGTACTTCCGCAAGGTGCGATTATCGAATCCTTTCAATACATTTATAGCCGTAAGCCTAAACCGTTAAAAAATGTAATATTAAGCGCACATATTGAGGACATTGAGCGTGTCATTGAAAAAGAATTTGTTGGCGATTACGATATCTATCAAGATGACTACATCGATCCAAGAAAAAAAGAGAAGATTCATTTAAATAGTCAGTATGGAAGTTGTTATTCACTCGATTACCTAAAACACAAATTCCCCTTCATGGAACAAGATAGTAAGAAGAGTTATTACTTTGATCAATTTGATGATAGGAACGAGTATTTTGTGAAAGGAGATACGGGTTCCTTAGGAACTATTTTTTCTATTGTGTGCTATCACTCAAAAAGTGATAAAGTGTTAGAAAATTTAACTTTCACGTTTGAAATTGTCGATTATATTGGACCAAATATAACATTGTTAGACCAAGAAGAAATCACAGCTTCTTACACCGAAGATATCAACAGTGAAGAATTTCTTCTAAAGCATTTTATCATCGAAGATAATTTAGATCAGGAAGTAAAAACAGAAATCAGATTGATCGGAGGAAAAGAAATCCCTTTAAATACCATTGGGAAATTTTCCTGTGAAATCATCGCATCTGACCAAAGTAACAACAGACAAAAAGAAAACTTTATATTAAATGTCATTGATGATGTACCACCAATAATTTATGCTGATGCAAACGAAATTTTTGTTTCTACTACAAAACCGGTAAATGATTCTTATCTTCTTTCCTTATTTTATATAGAAGATGAAATTGATGGACATATAGAAGCGAATATTATTGAAAACACATATCGAAACAATGAAACCACAATAGGTTCTTACCAATTTACAATTCAGGGAATAGATCACTCTGGAAACGAAAGTAGAAAGACTATTGTTGTAACAGTTGGTAATGAGACAAGTCCACAATATGCGGTGAAAGAATGTCACTTCACCGTGTTACAAGGAAATGTTCCAAGCATCGATGAAGTGATTGCTAGTTTGATTGATCAACAAGTTTTACAAGATAAACGATATAGAAATTACCAAATCATAGAAGGGGAAGAATTAAATGACGACTTGAAAGTCGGCATCCATAAAATGACTTTGAGAATCGAAGATGAAGAAGGAGAAATTATCAATATACAATTGACTGTGGAAGTGTTAAAAAATGAAAATGTTAGAAAAGAGCCACTGTGGCAAATGATTGTTAATTTTTTTATTAATTTATGGAATAAAATTGTTTCTTTTTTTACAAGGCGTTGAAAAATGATCGTGTTTACGTTATCATTAAATACCGCTGAGGCCGTGGCGGAACTGGTAGACGCGCTAGATTCAGGTTCTAGTGGTAACACGTAGGGGTTCGATTCCCCTCGGCCTCACCACAAATTAGAAACATAGGTTTGATACAGTAAAAATAGCTGGTCAAACCTTTTTGTTTTATAAGATAATTTATGAAAAAGGTACAAATGGAAGTTTTGATATGTTTATCCGTGCATTAAATTTACTTTTCTTAATTTATTGCTGATTTATGAAAAGCATTTGGTTTATTTTTTTATTCAGTAGGTTCAATGATGTTAACATGGTTACCAAATTGCAATAAATAGAAATACAGTTTATTTAAGTCAGTATCGAAGATGTATTCATCTATATCATCATTATAATCAGTTGGAACTGGTCTATCCTTATATAACTTACGACCAATCTTTATAAAAGATGAGAAATAAAAAGCAGAGCAAGTGAGCCTGTTAGGCTCATTTTTTATATATTATGAATTTTCTTACGCCATTAATAATTTAAGAAGAAAACATTTGCTTCTTTTTATGACTTTGACAATACCCATCAGCAATCGCATGACCATTCGGTAAGTAGTTCTTTATGATTATTTAGAAATCTTAATTGCATGTCTAGAACACGAGCTTTTAGAATAGTTGGAACAACTTCTTAGATATAAAACACAGGGAAATGTACTAGAACGAGTTCTTTTAATGTTTATTATAAATTTGTTCAGTTATTTGAATATTAACTAGGAATAATAGAAAACTAATTGAATGATTTTAGTTTTCTATAGAAAGTACCTCTAGTCAATCTAGATAAGGTTATAGCTTCAACACTTGTTATTTCTTTATTTCTATATCTCCTAACAATTTCATCAAAACAATCAGGAATAGGGGTGGCAGGTCTACCAAATATTGATATGCACACTAAAATCTAGACAATACAAAAAGCAGTGGACACTAGAGGTTAGATATGCTTGATAACTTCAATATTATCTTTCACCGCAGTAGTTAATTATAAAATTACAAGAAAAGAGAAATAAAAAAGTATTTTTACTCTAATTCAAAAGAGATAATATCTATTTTTCCGGCTAGAATTTCAATCGTTATAATATCTTTTTTGTTACCAGTAAGAAAAACTCGCCCATCTTTGTTTAGAACATGATCATTGACAGAAACAATACCATTGCCTTCATAGTTTAATCTAAGAGATTTCGTGTTTGATAAATCAAAATATTTGTAGATTGCTTTTGTACCTTTCGTCAAATCTTTCAACAGCGGTTTTCCTTCTTGTTCAGTTATTCTTGGTTTCGTTTGTTGTTTTCCCACACCCATTCTTATTCTTCTTTTTGTGATCAAATTGCAACATAAAGTTGCGGAATAAAGATCTTTACCAGGCAATGG
Organism: uncultured Mollicutes bacterium; assembly: GCA_900539865.1. Taxonomy (GTDB): domain Bacteria; phylum Bacillota_I; class Bacilli_A; order RFN20; family CAG-288; genus Enterosoma. The sequence goes on from UQDS01000007.1 coordinate 57,684, forward strand.
TTTTTTATCCATTCCTTGTGTAGTCATCTCCACTTGCTTTATAAATCCATCTTCACTTATCTCAATTGGTTCTGCACAAGCTTGACGGGAATAGTCAGTGTTATTTGTCGCTCGATGATAGAATACATAATATTGTCCGTTGATACACTCGATTCCACCATGGATTGTGCTGGAATTGTTTTTTCTTATCTTATTTCCTTTATAACCTAGGTCACTATTGGAAATAATTACGCCGCGAAAAGTAAAGTCACGATCAGGATATTTACTGGTAGCATAGGCTAATTCGTTATTTTCGTTGGAGGAATAAACTAGATAATATAAGTCCCCGATTTTTCTAATCGATGGAGCTTCATAAAATGGATGCTTATATAATTCGCTGTTGAAAGGCGCTGTTGTTTTGCTGTCTAAAACTGCTTTTGGTTTATCTTTCACCGTCAACATATCATCTTCTAATTCTACAAATGCATAAGATAAAATACTTGGTTTGGTCTCTTTTACAATTTTCTTGTTGCGGTGGCAGAGCTTTGAAAGGACAAGATTGTAAAGAGGTTTTAGAAGTCTATTTCTAAAGTCTAATCCTAATCCCCAACCATAATATAAATAGATTCTTCCCTTATCATTTATCACGGCGGGATCATTGGTGAGAAAATCTAAAATAACTTCACCTTTTTTGTTTCTTATATCACCTAAATAGTTAAACGGTCCCTCTGGTGTGTTGGAAACAGCAACAGAAAGAGGGCCAAAAGGCGTGGTGTTTTGTCCGCTGGCAAAATAATATAAGTAATACTTACCGTCGTTTCCTCTTACACAATCAGGGGCATAATAATCTACCAATTTACCCTCTTTTGAACGGGGATCTTGTTCTTTTCTATAAGATACTCCATGAAATGTCCAGTTGCTCAAATCGTTTATAGGAGCTGAATAAACGACATAATCTTGCACACAAAATCTCTTGCTATTTGCTTTGTCATGACTGCCATAGAGATAAACGCGATCGCCAAAAACATGAGGTTCTCCGTCGGGGATATATTCAGTTAATGGTAAAAAGGGATTTGACATTCAATTACTCCAATTCAATTGTTAATAACGCGACATCGTTAGTGTGCATCTTGAGAGAAACAAGACCTGTATCGTTCTGGTTTTCAAAAGATAATAACTCCCTTTTTAATCTGGTCTTTTCTTTTATGTCTAACACTTGTTGTTTGCTTAAATTATTTGGTTTACCAAGAGCAATCCATTCTTGTTTGGGATTGCAGTGGTCGTCATCTATTCTTTCAATGCTGACGGATTTAATGTTTGAATTAATGGAAATCTCAATTTGATGGACATCATTTAATCTAGGATCGTTGTTTTGAGGAGTGAGTAAGATTTGCAAAGAGTTCTCTTTTTTAAACACGCCGTATTCTACTTCTTTAAATTCTCTAAAACCAATATTTAATCGTTCTTCATATAATTTTGAAAGCAACTTAAAAGCCCAAAAATTTGGCTTGGGAATGCCATCGTTAGTTAAAATACCAAAACCACCAATAAAAGGTTTGTTCAATTGAATTTGTTCTTCGAACAAGTCCGATAAACACCAAAACATATAGCCTTGGAATTTATTGTTTAAATCAAGAACGGATTTTGTGACAAACGCAGCGGAATATTTCTCATCATGAATAGGAGCTGCAAATATGGCCATGGAATTCCATTCTGAGATATAAACAGGTAAATCACCTACTTTCTTTACCAATTCATCGTCCATTTTTGTTAAAGCATCTTTTGTGACTCTAGCTGCTTTATCTGGATAGAAAAACATTTTTCCTAAAGTCTCTGTTAAATCACTCTTGTTTTTTACTGCTTTGTTCATCGTTTTGAAAATAGCAAAGTAATTGGCAGGTGTAATCATATTTCCAAAGGCATCACCGGGATAATGATGTGTAGAAATAAAATCAAGTGGCACCTTATTACTTTTACAAAACTGAAGAAATTCATCAATCCATTTACATGCGCTGGTGGATGGTCCACCGACTTGAATTCGATCATCCACGGATTTAATCGCTCTTGCTGTTACTTCATATAATTTAAAATAATCTTTTTGTTTATTGTGGAAAAAGCCTTTTAAATCCGGTTCATTCCAAACTTCAAATTTCCATGATTCCACTTCTTCTTGTCCATATCTATTTAGAAGAAATTTGACAAAAGATTGGATGTAGTCATTCCACATCTCATAAGACTTAGGTATGGAAGTGCAATTTTTATAATGTAGACCATAAGTCTTCTTTTTTGCAAGTTGTGTGGGCATAAAAGAAAGTTCTACAAATGGTTTCACACCTGCAGAAAGAAGATTGTCATAAACATGACCACATTGTCTAAAATTTATGTCGCCTACTTGATGTCCTCCAGGCATCGGTGAAAACGTACATAAATCGCTGATAGTCCACATGTCATCATCAAAAATACCATGGAATCTCAAGGATTTAATTCCGAGTTCATCATGAGCAAACTTGAGTTGCTCTACCATGTCTGAACGGTGAAATTGACATGCGTGATCTGCGCCTAATCCTTCTTGCCAAGAATAATCCGTTTTTTTTCTGGAAGCGTTAATATCAATATCAATTTTCATGATAGTACCTCTAAGATTATTGTTTCTTTTTCTTCGCTAATTTTTTGGCGGCTTTCTCTTCTCTTTTTCTTTGTTTCATAGCTTCTTTTGCTAAATATTTTTGATTCTCTACTTCAAAATCGAGACCTTTTTTATTGCAGTGATCTTTCAAATCAAGGATACGGTTTTCTTCTCTTTCTATTCTCAATTTTTCTTCTTCTTGTTGCGCGAGAATCTCGGGATCGATCCATTCTTTACCTTCAGCCAAGCACTTTTCTTTTTTTCTAGCTATAATTTGCTGGTTAATTTGTGACATCTTCTTCTCTACATCAACAAATGGTAACGTCACTATTGCTAAAACGGCTAGAATCACATCGAAGAGATAGAAACTCATAACGATGAAGTTGATGACTTCATTTGAAGGGGTAACGCCTTCCGCGTCAACAAAACCGCGTTGCAATAATCCGGATTCATATCCGCCTGCAAAAGGAGCGTAAATGATGTTTTGGATAGCAAATACAATACCTGTGCCAATTAATCCTTCTAATCTATAACCGGTTTTTGCTTCAATGCTGTCAAAGGCATAATAAAGAAGAGTGATAAACACGTAAGAATTTGGAATCATACCTAAATTGCGTAAGAATCCAGCACCGATAGCGATATACATGTTAGAAGGGAAAATCCATCCTAATACAGATCCTACTAAAACACAGATATAGCCAGCAATAGTTACATTTTTAATGCCGAATTTCTTTGCTAAAGGATATATAGCAATTGCACCAATTCCGACAGGAAAACCAGCAGCAATCATATATAACGTATACATGATTGGATTATTCTCACCATCTAAAAGAAATTTGATATAAAAATATTGAACATTACCACCTTTGAAATAATCACAAATACCAATCATCGTCATGATTAAGGTGACAATGACAAAATATTTATTTGTGAAGAGGGCCTTTAGCTGTTTGCTGATGGGTATTTTATTGACGTTTTCTTCTCCATCGTCTTTTGTATCGTCTTCAATAATTCTTTCTTTGGTGTAATAAAATTCCATGAAGATCAGCGGGATGGAGACGACAGACAAGGATATCATCAAAATAGCGTAACCATTGATGTCTTTTTCTAACCAAAATGGCAACACGACATTGTTGACTAATAAGCCGATGATGATACCAGAAATAATAGTCCAACTGACTTTTCTAACAAAATTAAGTTGATATTTTTCCTTAGGAGAACGCGTTGAAACGGAAACGATATTGTCTCGGAAAATATTAAAGTATGTCACTGTCAAAACGTGATAAGTGATGAAGATTGTGAAAAAATAGATCCAATAATTTTCGCCCATGGTTGAACCAGGGAATAAGAAAATCATAAAGCCACAGGCTAAAGTAATAAAACCAAAAATTAAGTAAAGAGGGCGGAAACGTCCGTATTTTGACTTACTTTTAGAAATGATAAATGAAATTAACAAACCAGATGCCACAGAAACAAGTCTAACTACAGTCATGATTATTTCGTAGATGTTTCCCATTTGTTTGATGGCATCAACATTTTCCGGCCCATAAATAAGTCCGGTTTGTTGTGTGAAGAATTTCTCCACAAGTGCGGCGATAGTATTGACCACAAAAATCAAACCTAACGGGCCAATTAAGTGGCCTAAAATTTTTTCTTTTTTTGAAACCGTTCTTGTTTGAATTTTGCTGTCGAAGAATTTGGAATCAAATAAACTTCTTCTTTCCTTTTTTGCTTGCTCCATATTATAAATTCTCCCCATTTGTTCTTATGATTTCGCTATAGTGATAACCGGATTTTTTGATTGTTCTTTCATATGTTTGATAATTGACGTAAACCAAACCAAATCTTGGTTTATAACCTCTTTCCCACTCGAAGTTATCTAATAATGACCAATAGTGATATCCAAAGATAGGTATTCCATCATCAATTGCTCTTTTGACTTGGAAAATATATTCATCCATGAACATAATGCGATCGTCATCGTTTACTTTTTCATCGACCACTTTATCATAGGCTGCCATACCGTTTTCTGTAATCAATAGAGGAAGTTGATATCTTTCATATAAGAATCTTGCCGTCCAATAGAGCGATCGACCATCAATGACCCAGCCCATGACAGTGGTGCGATATTTGGATAAATCGATTTTCTTAATTCCCCAAGTGGAGTAATTCATCGCCGTATAATTATTAAAGGCAATGAAATCAAAATCAGTTTGGATAGATTTAGCAAACTTATCACTGATATGATAGATGAGATAACCAGATGCTCCTTTTCCCAAAATTACAGGATCAAAATATAATCTATTATTCATTAAACCATTGCCAGTTTCAAAAGATTTATCCCTTGCTTTTTCAATGCTTTGTGGATCATTTTCATCTTCAGGTATATATGCTCCAGCGCCCCAGGATAAACCGACTTTGGGAACTTTTTTTGCATATTTTCTGATTGTATCAACAGAAACTTTATTTGCTTTCATAAAGTTTCTTAATAGGCGATTAAACCGGAAAACGACGCGATTGTAAGGTGCGTGAATGCAAGTGAGATGTGCATTCATTAAAAAGCACTGCGGTTCATTAAAAGTCAACCAATAAGTTACTCGATCCGATAAAGCTTCGACCACTATTTTGGTATATTCTTCAAACAGAGGGACGATTTTTTCGTTTAACCATCCCTTGTATTTGCTTTGAATCCACTGCGGTAAATCCCAGTGATACAAGGTGATAATCGGCTCAATCCCCGCTTGTAACAATTCATCTACTAAACTGCTATAAAAAGCGATACCTTTCTCATTGATTTTTCCTTCTTCTGGCATAATTCTTGGCCAAGAGATAGAGAAACGATAGGATTTAACACCGAGTTTCTTCATGATAGCTACATCTTCTTTATAGCGGTGATAATGGTCACAAGCATTATGACAATTTTCACCAGTTTTAATTTTCTTTTCTTTCGCTACATCCCAAATGCTAGGTGCTTTCCCATCTTCTAAATACGCGCCTTCAATTTGTGCTGCTGCGGTAGATACACCCCACAAAAAGTCTTTAGGAAATCCTTTCATAATCATTTTTCTCCTCAATGTCTATTTCTATTTCAACTCTTTTGATATTCTTACCACGGAAACTAACAAAGCCCTTGCCAGCGTTATTAGAAGTGATAGCAAAACCAAGTTGTCCGCGGTAAGCATGATGTTGATATGAAAGATAATCTTCTTTATTGTTTGATAATCCGCTTCCAAATGCCAGTAGAGTTAAATTGTTACTCAGTTCTATTTGAATCGCATCTTCATAGCAAGGCAATCGTTGATTGTCATTATTTCTTATTTCAAGATTACCAAAGATAATCTCGTTCTTTTTAAAATCAATATGCGTTGTAGATATATCGACATGGATGTGTGGATGATCGTCCTTCGAAGATAATATCGAGTACATTATTTCTTCTTTATCTTTGGAAAGTGCGATTGCTTTTAACGTACCTTTTTCATGTTTTCCTTTAAATATTGCGACGCAATTTTTAACTTTTTTTATGCCCAAACATTTTCCGTTTTGCAAAAGCTTAATATAGGGAGCGGCAGAATATACTTCTACTATCATCTTCTTCCCTTCATATCCTTGGAAGTTATAGCTTTCAATGGCATTTGTCATTTTCCACGCGGAAACTTTTGGAGTTTCACGATAATGATTTACGGGTCTCAAAGCGATAACAGGCTCCTTTTTTAATCCCCAAATCACTTGTAGATAAGACAATTGTGCTGTCTTATTTCCTATTAAATCAAAGGCACCAGAACCATAAGTTAGAGGAAGACCACCATAGGAGTAGTAAGTCCAATCCCCAAAACCAGCTTCACCCAAATAATCAAATCCCACCCAGATGAAATCACCTACAATCGTTGGTATTTCCTTCATTTTGAGATAATTATAAGGCGCATCCTGAATAAACGTCTCTGTTCCAATCATCAAACGATTTGGATATTTTTTACTGTCAATTTCGTATCGGGAGGAACCATAGTTCAAACCGAGGATATCAAGTCTACTCGCAATGTTAGATGCGATTTTATCCGCCCTTTTACTTTTAGATACAAGAAAAATTATTTTGCCTAATTTTTGTGTCCAATAATTAAAGAATGCAGATCCGCTCTTTTTGTTTTTCCTATGCTTATTCTCTTTTAAAGGAATTGGTTCATATTTCTTTTTATCCTTGTAAATACCGAAACCTAATTGCTCGTAGACACAGACTAATAAGTTGATTCCACAAGTTACTTTTCGGGAAGGATCTAATTCGTGGCATAACTTTACCATCTCAGCTAAGGTATCCAGACCACTTTGATGAGCAACTTCACTGACTTCGTTTCCCAAAGAATAAGCGATAATGGACGGATGATTAAAGTCTTTATTAATCATACTGGTGATATCTTTTGTATATTCTTCTTTTGAAAAATCCCTCGCGTGGTCATGATAGTTTTTAGGAATATACCATCCATCATATAATTCGTCGATGAGATAAACACCATAGTGATCGCAAGCTTCTAAAATATACCTTGAAGCGGGATTATGAGCGCTTCTAAGCGCATTAAATCCAGCTTCTTTTAACAATTTTACTTTATGGAATTCAATTTCTTTATATGAATTAGCCCCTAATATTCCATTGTCAGAATGTAAACACGCTCCTCTTAATTTCGTCAATTTTCCATTGATAAACAAACCTTTTGCTTCTATAAACTCTACTTGTCTTATACCAAAAGAAACAGATTCTTCATCTTTGGATGTTTTAATGATTGCCTTATATAAATACGGATCAAATTCGCTCCATAAGTGGGGCTTTTTGAGAATGATATCTCCCGAATTACCTTTATAAACACAGGTTCCTGTTTGATCTAAAATAACAATAGTTGCTTCTTCTTTTGCAGCAATATCAATGTTGATTAATCCCTTTTGATAATCAATGGTTCTTATTTTAGTATGATAAATTTGTTTTTCTTTTTTTATAATCAAGGAGACAGGACGATAAATTCCACTGCCAGTGTAGAATCGGGCGTTGGGAGTAAGTGAATTATCCACGAAAACTTCTAAAATATTGTTTTCTTTTATTTGATGAGAGATATCAATTTCAAACTCGCCGAAACCATACTTGTTCTTGAAGACTTCTACACCGTTTAATCTGATAGTAGCATTTCGATAAACACCCTCAAATCGCAAGCCAAAATATTCATTATCTTCTTTATCTAGATAAAATTCTTTTTTATAAATATATTTTCCGCCAGGATAAAAACCAGACTCTTCACCACTTGCACATTCCTTATACCGCTTTTCATGTATCATTGCGTCATAAGGAAGCTGAATAGATAGGGATGAATTCCTCGTTTCTAAAACCCAATCTCTTGAAAAATCTAATTCCACACTTTGCCTCTTTTATATTTTCACATGATAAAGGGGCCTATTTATTGTAAATTAGTTCTTTTTCTTGTAATATAGTACACATGATAGAGATTGAAACTTTAAAAGATTATTGCCAGTCATTTTATTCATCACACTATGTACCAATCACAATCATGGGCGAAGAACAAATCTCTTTTTCTTCCTTTTCAAGATTGAATGAAATATTAAATAAAGAGATTACGTCTTTTGATTTTGATAGTTTTCCTACCATTGTTAACACAAAAGAGATTGGCTCTTTTGGCATAATCAAAATTAATGATTTGAAATGTTTTATCGTTGTTGGCCCTGTATTCGATCAACGGCCGAACAAAGAACAAATTATAAAATATTCTAAGAAATTGTTTTTTGAAAAAGAAACAATGGAACAATTATCTTATAACCTTTCTATGATTACAACATATACATATAATCAATTTATAAATCTCGTAAGTTTTATAAATTTTTCTTTGAATGGTAAACTTGTCAATCCACTAGAATTAGGCGGTTTTAATCAAGATGTTAAAGACGATATACAAATAACGGAAACCATTGGTAAAATTGATAATTTAAAGCAAGAACACGGCACCTATCTATTTGAAAAACAACTTCTTTCATGTATTAAAGAAGGAGATATTCATAAGCTCAATCTTCTTTTTGAAAAAGCAATGAGTGGCTTTAACTATCAGATCGGAACAGTTGGAGATAGTGAAATTAGGCAGGCAAAAAATGTCTGTATTGGTCTGCTTGCTTTGGTAGGAAAAACTGCTGCAATTGATGGTGGACTAAATATTGAAGAAGCTTATGATTTGATTGATTTATATTCGATAGAGTGCGAAAAGTGTTCTGATGTTGGACAAGTGATGAATCTTCAATATAATGCAATATATGATTTCACTAAACGTATTGCGGAATCAAAAAAGCTCTTAAATTATTCGAAAGAAGTATGTATGGCAATAGGTTACATCAAGAAAAATATTTCCAAAGTAAAAGAGGTCATGGATGTTGTCAGTTATATTGGTGTATCACGTACGACTTTACTGACAAAGTTCAAGAAGGAAGTAGGTGAGAATTTGGGAAGTTATATCAACAATGAAAAATTAAAGGAAGCAAAAATACTTCTCAAGTATAGCGATAAATCTGTTTTAGAAATCAGTTTGGCATTAGGTTATTCAAGTCAATCATATTTTCAAAACTCCTTCAAGGAAGCTTTTGGAATCACACCGCGCGCATATCGTCTTGGAAAAGAGTAAACATTTAAATGAAATAATTTTGTTTCATACAAAAGAGTAGAATTTTGTTTATAAAACAAAGGGCTATTTTAATATAGAATATAAATAGTACCTTCTATTTTTGGTGAAAAACAAAGAAGAAAAGCAAAGATATTAAGAAAGACAAATCATTTTTTTGTATTGTTATTTTCTAAAACGAATCTGATCAGTAAGGAAGTGTTGCTGTTGTTATTATAGTCAAAGTTATAACTGATATTAACGATTTCTTCTTTCTCTCCAAAGATGGTGTGAGAAAGAGAACTGACTTTATAATCGGCATCAATTTCAACTAGGGGATTTGAGCCTGCATATATAAATAAACCAGATTGATAGATACCTCTAGAGTCAATCAGTCTATCGATAGTTCTATTACTTTCTTGAAAATAACCAGTTTTTCTATTTAAGAAGTAATATCGATTATCCCAAACAGAATCTTCCCGTGGAGCTACAAATAAATATTTATCCTCAATGGAAGCGTTGCTTAATAACGAAAAATCTCCATTGTAAGATAGAGTGTTTTCCGGTGAAGTAACGATTTCTAATTCCTTTTCTTTTTTGGTTACTTTAATTGAATTATCTAATACAACCAAATTTTCATCTTCTTCGAGAGATACTAGCTTATCATTGAAGATGATGTTTCTATTATCTTCAATGATAGAAGTATCTTTCAATTCTTTTTCTACTTTGTTATTGTCTTTAATAATATAAGTATAATTTGTGTTGGATAATATTCCATCTTCTAGAATTTTCTTTCCTAAGGCTACGGCATAAGATTTATCTTTGGAAAGTTTTATTAAAATTGGATAGAGAACATAATCAGGATGTTCGTTGATTTTATTATCTGAGGAAACGATCGCCTTGTATTTTTACCATCATAGACAAAATCAGCAAAGTAGATATGGATGTAGTCATTGTATCCATTAAAAGTATCTGAATTATCTTGCTCCTCTTGGATTTGGATATTTCCAGTAAAATAAATATCAGATTGAATTGGATGCTCTGCGACTTTAACGCGCTGATATTTTCCTTCATGGAACACACGATATTCAGTGTCGTTAAGTACTTCGATGTTTGAAACATCATCTAATGCAATGTAGTTATCCGTTTCTAAGTCATAATGTAAATTTATTGCATAAAAATGAGACTCTTCGAATTCTTTAAATAAAGCGATTTTCTTGTCATCATCTAAAAAAGTTCTCTCTAATATTTTTAATTCTTTAAGTCTTTATCAGAAACAGTTAAATCATCAAACACTTCATAAATCCTGGAGTTTTTCGCAACGATCAAATAATCTGTTTCAAAATCATCATTGCTTTTTTAAGCGTTTAACGCACGGATTTTTTCTCCAAAGGAATCGTAAAAAAATCGCATTTTCACCGACTTGATCCACATAGATTGTTGATGTTCCAGCTCTTTTGGCTACTAGAGGAGAATGTATTTTATTGATTTCCCGTTTAAAAAAGACGTGTAATGATTTGTGTCTGTTAAATAGTAATCACCCGCGATCTCACTCTTTTGTTGAATGAGTCTATGCTTGCAATGATAATTTTTACTGTTGAAATTTTTTATGGCGAACTCATGTTTTAAATCAGCAAGGGAATAATTCCCAGAACATGATGCTATAGAAACAAATGAAAAAGAGCACTGAAAGTATGAATCATTTTATTTTTTCATATGTGATGTTCTCCATATATATTTCAATTATAACAATATAATTTTTATTCCATGGTAACAGTATTGATAAAAAAGTACAAAGGAAGAAAAAGCGACTGATTTTACTTTTTGAGATAATCAACGAGAAGAGAATATAGGTTAATGTTATAGATATTTTTCTTTTTATCGTAAAATAGAATCCTGTAAGCCAGAATTATATAATCATATAGAAATTCATATGCAATTGTATCTTAATTTCTTAAAATGACATTAGATAAATGTTGTGTTTAAAATAAGGAAAAGAGTGTATCGATTCCTTGAAATGTTTTGCTTTTTGTATTCAAATTGAAAAAATGATAAGAAATAAAATACGGTGAAATTCTATATAAGAATTAAAAGACTAACGTGAAAATAATGCGATTTTGTAAAACATTATAAAGACGAAAATAGTTTTAAATAAGAAGAAAATGAATGTTTTTCTTATACAAACAGGATGTATTTGATTTTCTGATTAAATTTTAAAAAAGTGTAAAATAGTAATTTAAATAAGGGAAGATTGTTTCGTAGTAGACATCAGTCTTCATCACTTACTGCACATTTCTTTTGAGTTATAACACATTGAAAAAACCAAAAAATAAGAAGGAAAAAATCTTGACTTTGGAATGTGTACAAATATAATGAAATTAACATGTATTTAAAACGAGCGAAAGGAGAAAATAACATGGCAAAAAACATTAGAACTGTTTCGACTAGATCCGAATTTGAGAACACGATTTCCGTTTATAACGCAAACGGTTTCAAAATCAAATCCAAATCGGATAATGAAGTTGTGTTAGTAAAGAAAACACGCTCAAAAAATGGTCTTTAACTGGTGGATCCTTAGGCTTCATTATGATCATCCCTAGATTAGTCATTTTATGCTGTACCCTCTTTACTTGGCCTTTCATCTACAATAAGCTTCACACTAAAGTTGAAACCGCGACTGTACGTTTAGTTCAAGAATAAAAACTTTGTCGTTAACAATTTAGAGAGCTCTGCAAAGAGCTCTTTTTTTGATATTTTGAAACCGAATAAGGAATTGCATTTTTAATCGTCTCTAAAGCAAAGAAAATAGGATGTATATAAAGGATAGAGAAATCATGTGATTAAATAAGTAGTCAAATTGTTGAATATTGAACAAAGTGCATCAATATGTATGTGGAATTTTTTGTTTTATAAAGAGTAGATTTATTGAAATAACATTTAAATATTAAATTTGTGTTTAAAATATAGTTTTTAAAAAATAAGAAAAAAACATCGAAAAACATCGAATTTTATGAAAAGATTGAGTTTTTATAATGAATTGCAAGGAGAATAGTTTGTTGGTTTGATAGTTTGAATTTCCAACAATTGACAACGCATATACTTCGTAGCAAAATCAATGGAAGTTATAACATATTATTGTTATAAATTAGTTTTATATGTGAGGTTTGTGTCATGCAGAAAAAGAAGGGTTTCACATTGGTGGAACTGTTAGTTACGATTTGTGTTATTTCCATCCTTTCGACCGTTTCGGTCTTTGGATATTATGGTTATGTTCACAGAAATAATTTAAAGCTAGATGAATTAGAGGTAGAACAGGCTAACAAGGCATTAGAAGCATATTTTGTTAAGCATAGTAATCATCTTACCAGTGCGAAAGATGTCCGTGACGCCATCTATGAAACGACAAAAGGCAATTTTGATTTAGATACTTTTACCTTGCGCAGCCAAGAGAAAGATTATCATCTTTTTTTACAATACAGAAGAAAATAAATTGGAAATCTTAAAAGGAATTCCGCAAGCAAAGAAGGAACAAAAACAAACGTTGAAGAAGTCTGTCAATCTTCTTCCGGATAAACTTCCGAGTTTTAATAAATATGCGACGATTGACTCGTTCTTGTGGACTACAGAGACACCATATCTCTTTGTGACACAGACGGGTGATTTTGGAAGTTATTTACATAAACTTAACAGCGGTGAATATAATCGCAGCAACACCAGCCTTTGGAATGTTTTAGAAGAAAAACATGAACAAAAGTATTTTGATGCGATTCAAGAACATTATCTTGTCTTAAGGGACACTGACGATCAAGAGGATCACTCGGGAAGCTTTTTCCACTTTAAAGAAGAAGTGACCCGCAAAGTAGAAAAGACCATTCTTTTTGCAAGCTCTGTTGACACCTTAAAGAAAGATACTATTTCACCAGAGGTGTTAGAGCATGTCAACATGACCTTCCCGGATAATATCGATATTGTTTTTGACAACGCCTTAGGAAACGCTTCTGAAAATAATTATTACACAGCAAACGAAAACTTCACATTTAACTTTAACGCTTTTGGTACACCCGCAAATTTATATATCGATACTGTTTTTGATGATGGCTTAAAGAACCATATCGCTCCTTTAAAGATGCATCAAGGCACGAAAGTTGATAACATATTGACCATTTATTACAACCATGACACCTATCAGCTTTACGGGGATGAATTGATCAATTTAAGTAGACCACAGCAAAGCGAATACATCGCTTATCCCGAAGAAAACTTAGAACATATCAACGCCTTTATTCAGGACGTTACGTTCCTTAGAGACACTTTGAAGGAAAATCGATATGACTTGTTCCAAGCGGTGACAAAAGAGAACAAAGAGACAACGATCGATCAATTGATCAGAGAGTGTGATCATCGATATCAAAATCTTGAGTTTTGGGAAAAGGATTATCTCACAAAACATCATCAAGATCTCTATGCTGCTTTCTATAACAACACAGGTGATCATCTTTCTCTCAACACAGGTATCTTTGATAGACTTTCTATTTATGAGCGAAAGATCGAGCAGATTAAAGAAAAAGCATCTTTAATTTCCGTAGATGATTTTGGAACATCTGATTCTTTAGATCTCGTAGTTTTCTTCCGCAATAACAATATTGTATTAAGCGATGAGACATCTACAGATGGCGTGTGCTTTAAAACGCTTTTTACGATGACACAAAAAGGCAATATCACCATCGATATGGATCGTTCCTTCATTTATCTTCCTAATGAAGATCAAGCGGGTGTTGTTCTCTTAGCTCCGCGAAATAGAACGGACCATGTTGAGATTCCTTTTAGCTTTTCTGGTTATGCTGCGATTCACACGTCGCTTACCGATATGACCGTAGGAAAAGAATTTGATCTCTACATTTATACGAATGCGATTTACGATAAATTCAAAGATGAAAAGGTTGAAAATATCTTCCGCTTAGGAGCCCTAGCCCCATATTATCAGGACAACCTCAGTGAAACTTTCCAAGTGAAAAATGAAAAGACAGGAAAGAATGTTCAGCTTTATCGCATGCACTTTAATTTACCAAACGCGATGGAATTGAAAGAGTATGAGATTTTCTGCGGTGAATATGTAAGCACCGAGAAGATGAATATCCGCGTCAAAGATGATGCAACTAGTTTACAATTGAACCCTACTTCCATCACCTTAAAAGACAACGCTGCCAAGGATAATTTCATCACTTGTGATATTACATTTGATCCCAATGACAGCTACTATGTCATCGATAAAGACGGAAAAGTCAATTACCATGTCCACATCGGAGAGAACAATCCACAAATGAATTTCTATCAAAAGAATTTCAATGGTAACGGCTGCATCATGGATGCATCTAAAGTCACTTATCAAGATAATAAGGATAAAGCAAAAGCCCTCATTTATGCTGAAGAAGCAAAGATTGAACGCTTGCATATCAAATTGCAAAGAGCGACAGATTTTGCCCCTTATGAAAGCTTTGAAAAAGCGGCCTCCGGTATCAAGGGTCACAATGCGACCATTGACCATGTAAGTGTAGAAGGCGGTTTGGCTGGCATCTGTTCCTTTGGTGATGTAAACGGTAAACCGATGGAAGTCAAAAACTCTTTCTTCCGCGGCAATGTCGTTTCCGTTTTAGCACATCAAGATTCTCAGAACAAACCGAATATTGTCAAACTTCAAGATACCGTTATCGACACGAAGATTTCCGATTCTACTGCAGAGAATGTCTTATCTCGCGGTGTTGCTACCCTCTATTATCCTAGCGAAGACGGAATCGCTTATGATGCTCTTAGCAACGTAGACGTCAGTTTCAATAACACTACAGTTTACGGTTGGGCAAAAGTAGCGGAAGTCAAGAAGACTTACGGTATATTGACCAAAGGTTTGCTCCACAGTTTCCTGGAAGAAAATTTCAAAGAAAAGCTGGATGAAATGATTGCTGATCACTGGTTTGTCATGGCAGGACCTTATTGGAAGAGAGAAGAGACATTAAAAGGTTTGATCGATGTCTCTAAGAAATTAGGAGACCAAATCTTTACCAATTGCAATGCGCTTCACATTCCAATGAAAGCGGTCAAATATGATGTCACCGAGGAATACAGTAACCTTGTTTGCTATGTTCCAAGCTATCTTTATGCCGGCATCACCAAGACAGTCAATAAAGAGGATACTCTCTTTATGGAATTCGGAAATGCGGATGTAGATAAGTTCGGTATGAGTCAAAACACGAAGCAGGCAGATACGCAATCTATCACAGAGATGTTCTTAAAATACTTGCTTGTGGAAAAATATTATTGGCATCTGAATACAACGACAGATCTTTACTTCAGAAACAACGATGTCTATGAGGGAACTTGGAGTGCGGGACCGATTACTCCAAGCGACCCGACTTGGTAACATCTTATCCAATGAAAAACCTCTGTTATTTGAAGGGTATTTCCTACAAACACAGAGGTTTTTTTTAATCTCAACTTTAGTGATAAACAATTTGCGCTGTGACAATGCATTTTCCATCGGCGGATTTTAATTCATAACCATAGATATTATCTCTTTTTCCTTTTGCTAAGGTAAGAGTGTCATTGTACTTTCCTTGTGCGTTATATTTGATGATGAAGTCGTAAGAGTGAGCGTAAAATGAATCCAGCTCTTCTAAAGAGAAAGTGTCAAAATACATAGAAATGGATTTGACATTGTTTAAATGCATGGAGCTATCTAACATAGAAGGTAAAACTTCTCTTGTGACGCTTTCATCATAGGGGATATTTTCAAAGTCATAGGATGTGTCAATCTCTTGATTCACTTTCGGAAAATCGATTGCAGTCAAACGCAAAAAGCGGAAAGAGACAATATCGATTGCGCAAAGCTCTGTTAAGACAGTGACAATGCATTTCCCTTCTTCGTTTATAAAGATTGTTCTTATATAAGCAAAGAGAGCGTTTGATTTCACAATTTCACAACAAATTCGTATCGTTTGATTGTAGTAAGGCCTAGAGTCAACATGAACCTTATTGTGGGTGAAAACCCACATGCCGTGACATTTTTCTTTCAGGGAAACGTTATCTAAAGAAATTTCCTCCAGCGTTTGCGTGATCATATTTTCGGAGATTTTCAGTATTTCCTCCAGGGGAGTAAAGGAGCGATAATTGCATTCGGAGAATGTGATTTTCTTTTCTATTTTCATGTAGTGTATAACCTTTTTCGAAACTATTATGAGCTAGATAAGGCGGAAAATCTATTTCTTTTTTTGTTGTTATACGAAAAAAAGAAATTGTAACATACAATTATCACATTGCATTAGGAAAGATAGCACTCTTTTGATATAATGAATTAATGTTTATTTTAGAAAGGGGTAAAACATTACATGGATGACCTACCTTTGATAGTAGTTATTGTAGTATGCGTTATTTTGTCGGCGTTCTTCTCGGCATCAGAGACTGCCTATACGTCCGTCAATAAAATCAGATTAAAAACACAAGCGGAAAATGGCGATAAGAAATCGGAAAAAGTATTGAAAACCATCGATAAATACGACCGCTTGATCTCGACGATTCTTATCGGTAATAATATTGTCAATATTACGGCGGCTACTTGCGCCACTATCGTATTTTCTCGTCATATGTCACCGGAGACAAGCTCTTGGGTTTCGACATTAGTGATGACTATTATTGTTTTGATCGTTGGAGAGGTATGCCCGAAAAGCTTTGCTAAGCTTCATTCGGAAGGAGTGGTTCGCTTTGTCAATCCGATCATTCGCTTCTTGATTTATATCTTTTTACCTTTCTCCTGGCTTTTGGAACAAATCTCTCGCTTCTTCAATATGCTCTTTAAAGGCAAAAAGGTCGATGATAAATTTTCCGAAGATGAACTTCTTACCATCATCGATGAAATTGAAGATGAAGGTATCATCAAACCCTATGAAAAAGATTTAATCACTTCTGCCATCAAATTTGATGACATCGAAGTAAAAGATATTGTCACTCCACGAAAAGATATTGTCGCGATCGAAGTGACAAGTTCTGTCGAGGAGATTCATAAAGTTTACGAAGAAAGTAAATTCACAAGAATTCCGGTTTACCGCGATACCATTGATAACATCATCGGTATCTTGCATGAGAAAGATTTTTATTCTTATCTCTTAAATAACATGGATAAAGAATTTAAAATCAGCGAAATCATGAGACCGGTTCACTTTGTCTCACAGGAGACAAAAATATCTGTTATCTTTAAGAAATTTAGAGATGAACAATTCCATATGGCTGTTGTTTTAGATCAGTTTGACTCTACGCTAGGATTGATAGCGATGGAAGACATCGTGGAAGAACTTGTCGGTGAAATTTTTGATGAAACAGATGAAATCATTGAAGAAACAAAAGAAGTGGATGAAAACCATTTCTTAGTAGACGGTCGAGAAATTTTATCAGACGCTTTAGAAATCATGGATATTGAGCTCAAAGATGAAGATGAAGAAGACCCTACCGATCTGAATCAAACGATCAATTCCTGGCTCTGTTCTATCTTTGGTAGACTTCCTACGGCTGGAGATAACCTCATCTTCCAAGATGAGTGGAAAGTCATGGTGAAAACCGCAAATCGCAAAGGTGCGATTTCTGTCGAATTTGAACGTATATAATCGATTACGCCATCTTCTTTGGATGGCGTTTTCTTGTATATTATGTGTCTGTTTATTTTTCCTTTGGTTGAGAAGGAAATCAAAAGATACATATGTTAAATACAGCTTATAAATATGGAAGATACTCATAAAATTATTCGCTTCAGTCATAATGTGTTTCTGATTTTAACAAATTAAGACGGATGCCATCTTGTACGTGTATTTTTTGTCATTTTGTTCATTGTGCTTATTTTTTATAAAAAAAGTGAAATTTTTTAAATGAGTTTAGAATGGAATAGTTTCAAACTTTTTAGACTAAAATTTGAAAAAAGCAATATTAATATATTGTTTTTTTACGACACATCAGAACATTATTCTAAGTTGACATGTTCACAGGTTATAATATAATATTTAATCTAAAATGATAATTAAGGAGGGAAGACATGAAAAAGAAAAAAGGTTTTACCTTAGTGGAATTATTAGTAGTGATTGCAATCTTAGCAGTTTTAGCCTCTGTTTCTGTCGTCGGATATCTTGGTTTTGTCAACAAAGCCAATCTTTCTGCTGACCAATCGGAAGTGGATCAGGTCAACACCGCTTTAAAAGCATTGTCTGTCACCGAAAATTTGAAAGTGGAAAATTCGGATGATCTCAATTCCCTTGTAAAGAGAGCGACAGATAATACAATCGATTTAGACACTTTTGCTTTGAGAAGCTCAGATAAAGGTTACAATTTATTCTATAATACTGACACGAACGAATTAGAAATCATCAACGGTTTACCTGAAGCAAAACAAAACAAAGAGGCAGAGAACAAGAAAAACGCACGTGCTGCAAGTTATGTTCAATACAACAACTTAGACGGCTTTGCCTGGTCTGTCGACACTCCTTATCTCTACGTCCAAAGAACAGGAAAGTTCGCTGAGTTTTTGAAGAAATTGAACTCTGGTGAATACAATCTTAGAAATATCAACGAATGGTATTTACAAGAAAATGAGACCACAGAAGATTTTGCAAAACGCACCTTTGGTAAAGAGGCGGAATATTTCAACAAACTTTTAGATGCTCAGATTGTTTACAGAAGCAACGATGTCGATAAGACTGGCGTTAAATTAGCAAATTCCAGTGATCAAGGTAGAATTTTAATCGCCAGCTCTGTGGAATCGTTAAACGACACGTTAAAGGTTGATGGCGGAACTTTTTACATTCCTTCCAACATCACAACAATTGCGACTGGTACATTTTATGATAACAATACTTTAGTTAATTATTACACCACAAATCCGCAGTTTAACTTTGAACCTAACGCCTTTGGAAAAGACGCTGAGATTTATATTGAAACACCACTTGTCGATGAGACGGGTGCGGAAGAATTATTAAAATCGCGTGTAGCCTACTCTAAAAATGAAATCGATATTCACTACGATGGTAAAACTTATCAACTTTTAGAGGATAAACTTACCTTGGATGGAGTTGGTGAAACAATTGAATCAGAAACTTCTGAAGTTTTGAAAAAGTGGTGCGATGATGTCACCGCTTTGGTGGAATACAGCAAGAACAACAAATATGATATTTATAGTCTTGCGGATGAGACAAACCCTCAAAAATCTCGCGTTCAGACTTTACATGAAGAATACGAAAAGATGAACCTTGGTCAAAAAGATTATGTTCAAGGTCAAGCTGCCTATGGTTTATTCTACAATGACACCAAGGTGAACGAAAAACCTGTGTTGAATGATGCAACCGGTTTGTATCATAGACATGTTATTTATCAAGAAGTAGGAACCTATATTCTTGAGCAAATGCCTGCAGATTTTTCCATCGAAGAATTTGATGTAAGTGGCAATTATTCTCTCTTACAGAAATTCAACGAAATCTTAGCTACTAACGCTAATTACTCTAATATTAAATTAGTTGATTTCAAATCAGAAAATGACTTTGCAACCGCTATTTATTTAAATAACATCTTCACAGTCCGTGAAACTGTTGGAACAAGCGCTACCTACGATGATCAAACCGGTAATATCATTGACAATGAAATTCTCGGTCAGGATACAATCTTTTCGTTGTCTTTAAAATATAATGAAGCGGCTGTTCAAGATAAGACAATTAAAGCAATCTCCCAATATGGTATTACAAGTGTAAATATCATCTCCAAGATGCACAATGAGGCACAGGATGTTTCTAAAATGCCTTATTATGGATCTCAGAACTCAATGTTCTTCTATGTTGATATCCAAGGTAAAATCAGAAATGAGTTAACCCCCAGCGACTTTACAATCACCATTCAAGACAAGCAGAACAACGCTGTTGGAAACAATGTCAAATCCATTCAGGCTATCGAGCCGAAAGCAGATAAAACCCACTATCTCTTTGAAATTGAATTGACTGAGGAAAGCAAAAAGAATACTTCCTTATTCCAAGAAGATAATTATTGCACTTTAACAATTCAAACGAAAAAAGGAACTCACGCAAATGCAAGTCTGAAGTTTAGATTTGCTGACGCTAAAAATATTCACACCGATACCGATTTAATCGGATCACATAACGGTGGAACTTATGTCTTAAATAACTCCATTGTCTTTGACGATGCAAAAGCAGGAGAAGAGCTTGCTGAAAATGGAGTCTATTATGGTAAGATTCCCGCGCTTGCAAATCCGATGATAGATTTTGTTAACAATAGTAAATTCTATGGTAACGGATATACTGTCGATGGAAGTAAGATCAATATTCAAAATGAAGATGATAACTCTAAAAGCTTTATTAGAATTAACAATAGCGAAATCGCTAATGTCCATGTGAAATTAGCGATGCCAAAAGAATATAATCCAAGTGCTAGTTTTAATGTTTCTGCCACGGGCATTAACGTCATTTCTAGTGGTGTCATTCGCAATTGCAAAATTGAAAATGCGATGAGAGGTGTTCGTATCTTAGGTAGTAGTTTGGCCTCTGAAAAAGATACTACAATCGAAAATTGTACCTTTGTAGCCTGTGCTGTTGCCATTGAACTTCATTCGGATGGTTCTTCCACAAAAGATGTTAATATCAACATTAAAAACACTCATGTGAATCCTAACTTAAATCAACCTTCTGGCTTACAGATGGGTATTGGTCTTTTATTCTTCCCTGGCAGTAGAGGAAAAGGTATTACTACGTTCCATCATATTCATCTTAAATTAGATAATTACAAATATTATGGTTGGTTTGATTTTGACAATGCAAATGAACAAGTTAAACAAATGATAGAAGGTGTTGTGGGAGGCAATTTAGGTAGTATTGCCTCGAGTGTTCTTGATCTTAAATCACAAATTAAAGATATGTTTAACAACGGAAAAGGTAAATTTGTTTATAACAACAAGATGTCTCCTTCTATATTGGTTCCGACACATTTGTATGTAAAAGCGCTTGGAAAAGAAATCCCCGATTCAAAATTATCTGACACCATGAAGATCGAGTCTTCTCAAAATGAGTTTTTGACTGAAACAGCAGAAAAATCCACAGATAATGTCCTTATGAAATATAACATCGAATTCCAGTTCTATCTTACTGCTGTAAATGATGAAAAAGAACCTGTCACCTATAATTTAAGCAATATGCCAGATTACACCCCAGCCTATTAAGAAATCATATGAAAAAAGCTTGGAAAATTACAATTATTGTATCTAGTTCTGTTGTTGTTCTTCTGGGAGCGGGAGCGTTGGGGGCGTATTTCTACGTTCGAAACGTTTTGTTGAATCCGCCTACGGATGTAGAAAGTGTCCCTCCCTTAGAAGAAAAAGCAGATAAGATGTATCAAGAAGTCTTTGAATCTATCCCATATGAAGTTTCACAAGATATTCAATTTAAATACGAATTTGAAGGTTACGAAGAATATAAGGTAGAGTATTTTTCTCGTGATGAATCTATTGTTACAAACAGGGGAAAGGTAACAAGAAGAGATTATGATCAATATCTTTCTATCGACCTTGTTATATCTACTATAGGGTTTAGTAAAACCTATGATAGACCGATTAAGGTAATGGCGTTAGAAGGGACGGTAATCTTAGATAATGTCTATTATGAAGTGATGAATTTTGTTCCTAAACGTCCAGAAGATGGCTTTGTTTTACCGACAAAATCAAAGACGTTAGAAGAAGCTAAGATCACTTGGACTGGTATTGATGATCCTACAAATACGGTAAGGCTTGAAAATGAAAATACGATACGTTTTGTCGGAACTACGGAAAAAGAAGAAAAGTGCAGATTGCTCTTTGATGTCTCTTACAAGGGAATGAAACAGAGCTATGCATTGATTATCTTTACGAAAGTAGCTTAATCCATTATTTATGCCTCATTTAGAAATGAGGCATTTTTATATTGCTTTTTTCGTTTTCTATACTAGATAAATATTATATAATATTGTTATGTTAAACGCGTGGTTAGTTACAAATGGATTTGTTCACTGGGACAAATTCGACGAATTATTTCAATCTCTTCTTCGAGCATCAAATGAGTTAAATATTCAAATGACGCATTATAAAACGACTGAGCTTGTACAGACAATACAAGAGGATTTTTTTGGTGTAACAAAACCAGATTTTGTTCTTTTTTGGGACAAAGACATCAGTTTAGCAATGCTGTTAGAGCAAAAAGGAATCCGTGTGATCAACAGCGCCGAAGCTATCGCCACTTGTGATAATAAAGCGTTGACTTGTCTCGCTTTACTAAAGCATGGTATAAGAATGCCAAAGACAATCTTGGTTCCAAAAACATTTGAAAGACCAGGATATAATGATTTGTCTTTCTATTATAAAGCAAAAGAGTTATTGGGTTTTCCGATGATATTAAAAGAAGTGCACGGGTCTTTTGGATGGCAAGTTTATTTCATTGAAGACGATAAACAAGCAGAAGATTTATTTCATCGATTATCTAATAAAGATTTAATATTACAAGAATTTATCAAAGCGAGCCGGGGAAAAGACATTCGCGCCTACGTCGTGAATGATAAAGTGGTTGCTTCTATGCTTCGATTCAACGAAAATGATTTTAGAAGTAATATCGAACTGGGTGGACAGGCAAAACCATATCATATGAATGAGAAAGAAATCGATATTGCAATAAGAGCAGTAAAAGCTACCGGATGTCTTTTTGCCGGCGTTGATATTTTGTTAGATGAAAGTGGCGACCCCCTGATCTGTGAAGTGAATAGCAACGCCCATTTCAAAGGGTTGAATCGGTGTACAGGCGTCGATATAAGTAAGGAAATCTTAGAATATATTAAAGAAGTTGTATCATGAGATGATATTGCGACTTTTGGATTTTGCTTTATAAGAGAGGGAAAGGTATGGATTATTATGATAAATATCAAGAGGAATATATTGAAGCTACCCTCTCTTTGGATATGACACAACAATATCAATCGTTTTTAAAGCATTTAGATAAGGGAAGTAAAATCTTAGATATTGGTTTTGGCAGTGGAAGAGACATGATTTATTTTTCTTCTTTAGGTTACGAGGTAAGTGGCATTGACACTTGCAACGCTTTTGTGTGTAGAATGAAGGAATTGGGTTATTCTGTCAAATTGCAAAATGTACAGAGTTTAGAAGAAAGAGATTGTTATGATGCATTGTGGGCTTGCGCTTCATTACTGCATGTATCCAGCGAGGAATTAACAGAAGTTTTCATGCGCTGTCATTCGATTTTAAAAAGAAATGGACTCATGTATTGTTCTTTTAAATACGGTGATTTTGAAGGAGTTAAAGATCAACGACATTATTTATACCTGACAGAAAAAACTATCTTAAATTACTTACCTGCTTCTTTATTTAAGGTGTTAGAAATTTATATTACTTCCGGCCAGAAGAAAGGCCAGGAGTCTACAAAATGGTTAAATGTAATTCTAAAAAAGAAATAAAGTTTTCACCGGGATGTTTTCTTTGCATTTATAGAAGAAAAATTGTAAAATAACAAATATGAGTTGGTCAAAATTTGTTCAATGGTGGAATGATATCGCCAATCGAATCGGCTCTTGGTTTATGACCCAAGATGAAGCAGGTATCAATCCTTTAACCAGAATCATCGTTGCGATTATTGTCATCATCGTAGGTAGATTGCTTGTAAAGTTGATCATGAATATTCTTCGAAAAATATTCGGTGTCAAAAGTAAGCTTACCGTCGATGTCTCTGTTAAGACATTCACCTTATCGCTGTTAAGTGTCTTGTTAAATTTAGCACTAGCATTCTTTGTACTTTGGATTTTGAAAGTGAATCTCTCTAGCTTTGCTTCGATTTTATCCGCAGGTACTGTTGCTGTAGGTTTATCCTTACAAGATCTCATTTCATCTTTTGCTGCGGGCATTGTCATCCTACAGACAAAACACTTTAAAACAGGTGACTATATCTCCATTGTTCATGCGATTGGTACTTGTGAAGGAACTGTCTCTTCTGTCGGCTTGATCACTACAACATTAGTTACAGTTGACAATCAGAAAATCATTGTTCCAAACAACAAAATCTCACAGGGTGTCATCACAAACTATACCGGTGTTACAACGAGAAGATTGGTCTTAGATATCGGCGTAGATTACAATACTGATATCGATAAAGTAAGAAGTGTCATCCTGGACGTATTCAACAACGATGCGCGTGTATTAAAAGAGCCAAGCGCATACGTGGTCGTCACAAATTTAGATGAATATTCCATTAAGATTTCTGCGCGTTGCTTTGTCAGAAACGAAAACTATTGGGATTGTCGTTTCCAGCTATTAGAAAATATTCTTCTTGCTTTCCGCGCCAACAATATCCTTATTCCGTATAAGAGGTTGGTCGTAGAAAATTACAGCATGAAGGAGCAAACACCTCCTTCTATCAATGTGAAATAAGCTGAGTGAAAACTCAGCTTTTTTATTTAAATATCGTTATATTTTAAGATACAAACTTGTATTAAGCGGAAAGTGTTGTCACTTAAAAACCCTCGCATTTTATTGCGAGGGCACTTTTAATAATTTACCGAAGCTGCAAGTTTCTTTAAACCATCATCGCTTAGGAGTGTGTGAATATCAACAAGAGAGTTTGCTTGGTAATTTTTTAATGCAAAGAAGAGAGCTTTCAGAATTCTTTCTTCTTCGTTTGTATCATTTAAATAATCAGATTCTTCATAACCTTCTAAATTCTCCTGCAGAAGAACAAGGACATATCTTCTTAGTAAGGCAAGAATAGAAGTTTCAATCCAATAATCGATTTCATAGGGGAAGTGAAGTTTACTTTCACGGCGTTTAAACTTTAAATACAGAGGTAAGGCATCTTCTGCTGTGTGATAAATATCGATAAAAAGCGTGTCAAAGTTGACAGCCTTGTTCATACAGCTAAAGGCGTCGCCTTGTAAAATGATAATCTTTTCCGGATGAGGGAATAAAGGGAGAATGTGTTGCTTAAACAACTCGATGACTTTGCTATCTTTTTCGATGACTGTGACAGTTTTAACCTCTTCTTTAATACTCACCATATAAGCGTAATAACCAAGCCCCAGTCCGAAGGTCATGACATTGCCAGTCGCTTTCTGGATACAGTTTTTCATGGTGTTGATCTCATGAGGAGTAATGCTCATCCAGACGACATCATTTTCAGCAAGAGCAAGGTAAGGCACTTTGGTTTTAAAGTATCCAAGAGGAGTAGACTCTGCATAATTTTGATTAGGATTGTTCTTTGTTTCCTCATAGGCAAAACCTTCATAAGGTGCAAATTGATTATAGAAGAGATGCAGATTTCCTTTTTTTACTTCCTTTACTTTGATGTTTTGGTAGAAGGGATTTAAAGTGAACTCTTTGGGATTTAAAAGATCAAATTCTCCAAAGTGATTCAACTTTTTCATTGTCTCAATCTCCGGATCTTCTTCGGCAACATTTAAATAAGAATAAAATAGCGTTTCGAAAGCCTCTTTCTCAAGGAAACCTTCGCTGTTTTTGATAAGTGAGATATCTTCTTCATCAATGCAATCAAAACCCTGGATAAGGTATTGATTTACCAATTGGCTGACTTCGATATTTCTGGCGTTTTGCTCGAATAAAGCTTCTAATGTTTCTAATTCTTTTTTTTCTAAATTCAATTTCATAATATGTACCTACGCTTTTATTTTAACGTTTGTTATGACAAATGAAAAGAGGATAACTGCATCCTCTTTTCTATGTCATCGGTTTTGCTGATTTATGTAAGTGAAACAAATGGTTGATAATGTACAAAATAAAGAAAGTAACGGATAAGATAAAAGAAAATCGACTTTCTTAGATCATTGTGTCAATCTTAAGGCTTAGGTGTTTAGAGTATAACAAAGGTTTTACGATGTGGGATAAAGCTATCGTTAGGATTGTTTGTTTTTCTCCTCTTCTTCTTTTTTCTTGACGTAGAAATATTCTTCTTTTAAAGACTTTCTCGGACATTTCTTCAGGCACCTTCCACAGCGGATACATTCAATGCTGTTGAAGTCTTTGAAAGGCTCCAATGACATTTTGCAATCCCTTTTACAAAAACCACAGGTGTTGCAATTATCTTTTTTACGATATTTATAAAGGGATATTTTATTAAAAAATCCTAAGAAAAGACCAATAGGACACAAGTATTTACAAAAAGGGCGTAAGAGGAACAAAGAGGAGATGAATATGAGAGAAAATGTCGTGATTTTAAAAATTAAGAGACCCAGCCACCATCCGTATGTATCGGGTATATATTGAGATGTTGGAATATAAACGATAACGAGGACAAGAACGAAGTATTTGAGGTATCTCAATTGTTTGTCATGCGGAAGATCTTTGAATTTTTTAGGCATTGGTATTTTATAGAGCAATTCTTGAATCCATCCTAATGGACAAATAGTGGAACAAGCCAACCTTCCAAAGAGAGCTAAGACAAAGAGAACAATGAGAAATATCATTAAAACCATAGATAGCGACCTCCCTAACAGGATGATTATTAATGAAAGACAACAAATAATCAACTAGACAAACAAAAAAATGAAAAAGGCATGAAATAATTCATTTATTCCATGCCATTCTAGCACAGTAGTGCAACGGAGGAAATCCTCTTGTACTACGGCTTTATTTTCTCTTCTTTACAAAGATAAAGACACCGACAGCAAGTAGGACGACAACAGAAGATGCGACGATAGAAACGGTGATGATTGTAGCGTTATTCTTCTTGCTTGGAGGTAGAGGTTCATTAGAGGAAGGTGGCTCCGGAGTGGTTGGCTTCTCCGTGGTAGAAGAGTTGTCGCTAGGAGAAGAGTCGGGCGTTGTGGGGCTTTCTACTTCTGGTTGATCGGTGCTAGCAGGAGGCTCCGTATCGGGAATTTCTGGCACAACTGGTTTATCCTCTTTGGTGATCTCATAGATAAGAGGTGTGCTGATTGCGCCTTCGTAGTTGGCTGTTTCTAAAACAACGGCGCGGATGTAATAGGTTCCCGGTTCTGTCGGCTTAGCGATTTCATGGAGACAAGCTTCTTCTTTGAAGTATTGGAAGGTCACTTCACCAAAGAGTGCACTCGCTTTTGGAATGAGATTAACAATTTTAAAGGAAGTGATTTTATTTGCCGCTTTTTTGATGGTGAAATTTGTTTCCGCAGTACCTTCATACTGGTTGATGCCTTTGACTAACACTTTCGCTACACCGGCGTTGATATTGTTTTCATAATTTAAACGATAGTCTTGATTCAGCGTAAGAACTTGATCGTTTAAAGTGACTACAACGCTAGGAGTGTGCGGATTAGCCGTATAGGTAAAGTCGCTTTCTACGAGTGTGACTTTTGCGTTAGATAAGTTTATTTTCGAAGGGATTTCGTTTGATTTATATACTTTTACCGGGTACATATCACGGCGATAATATGCCTTATCTGCTCCGGTATACTGCAAAAGATTTCCGGTGTTTTCACCTGCGTTTAAAGCGTCGTTAGGGAAAAGGAAAGACCAATTTTCAGGAAGAGGAATATCTTTATAATTTTTATGGGAAGCATCTGCATTTAAGGTGATTTCATTTCCATCAAATGCATTCTCGCCAAAGATGTTAAGATCAAGAAAACCGACAAGTATTGGGAAAGATACACTGATACTTTCATGCCATGCACCGATACCTGTAGCGGTTATCGTTCCCGTTGCAACGATGTCATAATCGGATGATGTTCCATCTAAGTCGCTTTTAGGAGTAATTTTAACCTCTTCTAAAAGATAGTCTATACCTTCTTGTAAACGCGTTCCGTTGTTAGTGAGGGTGACATCGATATTATCGGGAATTTGACCATAGCGCGGCTTAAAAGAAGGATCGATTTTCATCTCGACATAGCGCAAGTCATTCTCTAAGGGTACTTCACGCTGCTTTGTCTTTGTAAAGGCTTTAATTCTAGCAACATGACGCAAGGTTGGAAGACCGCAGTTGTACCAGCGGCCGTTTTCCTCCTGATAGAAGGTCATATCGTTATTTGATGTGCTAGTTTCCGTGGATAAATGCTCATGTACGGTAAGGAAGCAAGCAACCGAAAACAAGAGATAGACCGCCAGCACTACACTATTCCGAACCAA
>UQDS01000008.1 GCA_900539865.1 uncultured Mollicutes bacterium
TATCCAACAACGGAGACAGCAGCTAAGATTGCTAAGATAGCAATTACGACTAACAGCTCAACTAACGTAAAACCTTTCCTTTTTTTCACTTTGTTTTCCTCCTTTTGCGTTAGCTTTAAAAAGATCGTAAATTTGTTTTTTATATAAACTAATTACTAGTTATATACACTTGTTTCAATTTTGCCCTCATTCTATTCTCACCCTGTGCCTTTGTCAACGTAAAATCAAAAGTGTTTATTACATTGTTTTGTTCAAAATTTACAATCTATTTTTTCCATATTTAAAATACAAAATTTATTTTTTTGTTTATATTTCAATGGTATAATTAATTTACATTTTTTATTTTAATCAAAAGTTTTTTATTTTATACTACTAATATAATTTTAAATAAATAAAACAACTTTTCTTAATTATTACTCAATAAACTATAGAAGGATATCGTATTAAAAAAGTTTTGTTTTTTCCTATAATTCATGTCATTATAGTTTTAAGAATGTTTTATTAGGGTAATTTTTATAGTATAATTAAACGAGACAGGAAACATATTTATGACTTTTACAAATACAACAAATAAATTCAACACAATGGGCATTTATACTCTCGGTATCGTAGGAATTGTCTTCGCCTGTTTGATGATTGAATTAGCGATTGCTTTTTTAACAAAACGCATCAAAAGGAATTACTTCTTTGGTTATCGTACTCCCTTTTCTTTCTTCTCTGATGAGACATGGGATTGGGCAAATAAAAGATTCGCAAAGTATATCTTGCTGATAGATTCTTTCCTTCTCTTAGTTCATATTGTTTTCTTTATCTTATCTTTAATCGTTGAATTGAGTTACATTTTCCCTCTAATCACACTCCTCCTTATGTTGGTGAATATTCTCTTCATTGTTCCCTATATCGAAATAAAAGGACGTAAACTTTTTGATTATAAGAACAAAAAAGAAAAGAAGAATTAAGATTACATGATGAAAAGCAGTGCAGATGCACTGCTTTTATTTGTTTTATCTCGATTCATATGATTTGAAATTATCCGTTTAGATGATTAGAATAAAAAAAATATCACAAATGACACAGAAAGGAAGAAGATACTATGAAAGTTATCGAGAATAAATCCTTTGGAAAAGAACGTGCTCTCTATGGTATGAAAGACCTCAAATTGCACCGTGTTCATATCGACGGAATAGAAGATGGTGAAAGCGCCTTAAAGGAATGTCAAAACATTCTTGTCGATGATTGTTATTTCAATCTTCGTTATCCATTTTGGCACGATGATAAATTGACAATTCAGCGTTCGGAAATGACAGAAAATTGTAGAGCTGCACTTTGGTATTCACACGACATCATGATTAAAGATAGTAAATTACACGGTATTAAAGCTTTAAGAGAATGTAAAAATGTCACCATTGATCACTGTGACATCATTTCTCCAGAATTCGGGTGGTCCACTGAAAATATCTTCATGAACAAAACCACAGCGATCAGCGAATACTTTATGTTAAGAGCAAAGAATCTCAATTTTCGCAAAGTTAACTTTCAAGGGAAATATTCGTTCCAATACATTCAAAATGCTAATTTTGAAAAATGTGATTTCAACACGAAAGATGCCTTTTGGCACAGCGACAATGTCACGGTAAAAGATAGTGTTATCAAAGGTGAATATTTGGCATGGTACTCTAACAATCTCACCTTGATTCGCTGTAAGATTATCGGAACGCAACCTTTCTGTTATTGTAAAAATTTAAATTTGATTGATTGTGAAATGATCGATACCGATTTAGCTTTTGAACGCTCCGAAGTCAACGCTACGATTTTAAGCAAGGTGCAAAGTATCAAAAATCCCTATAAAGGAACAATTCGTGTCCAAGATCTTGATTCCTTACTTTACGACGACGAAAATGCCAAAGGTCTTGTCTATATCGAAAAGCAAAAAGGCTTGTAAGAAAAAAACAAACTTACTTTAACCGCAATAGGTATCTTACTCCTATTGCGTTTTTTATTTCTAAAAATTGTATATAAATCTTTACGCGAGTATACATAGAAATATATTTCTATATACGTTTTCTTCCACCTGTTACTTTTTTCGCTGTTTTCTTTGACAATTTCTTTTTTGTTCACTACAATGATTGCAAGCGAAACATAGCAAAAGGACTTGTTTATATCAGACAAACCCTATTTATGTTATCCATAAAAAGGAGGAAGTATTTTTTATGAAAAAGGCATCTAAACTTTTAGTCGCCTCACTTTTGACCATCACTTTGGTCGGATGCGGAACCCAAAAGCCACCGGTTACAGAATCTACAAAACCCGATAGTAGTAACACACCGACATCGGATACTGTGGATACCTCTGTTCCTGATTCTCAGGTGGAACCAGAACCCGAATTACCCGAAGTAGATGCCGACGTCGGTTTTACCATCCACTTTGACAACGCCAAGATGGAAAACGGTAAATATCTTTACAACCTTTGGTTATGGTCAGATGATAACACCATGCCTGGCGAAGACTATCAGTTCAACGGAACCGATAGCTATGGTGCTTATGCTCGTTATCAATTTGTCGATTTTCCTAAAACTCTCATCAACAGCAAACTCGGCTTTATCGTAAAACAAAACAAGCCGTGGGCGGAAAATCCTGCCAAAGATGTCGATGGTGACCGTTTCTTAGACTTCTCTGAAATTGAAAGAGATAAATACGGTTATTACAACATCTACTTAAAGTCTAAAGACCCGGAAATATATACGACAGCTGACGGAAAGATCAAAGAAAAGATCACGCATTTTAACGTCGATTATAACGCAGTCGACGGCTATTACATCTTAATGAAGACAAATGTCGCCTTCGATGACTTTGAAATCACCAAAAACGGTGTTGTCATATTCAATATGACCATTGGTGCAGATAGTCTCATAGAAGAGAGTACAACGATGAGACTCTATCACATCGGTAACGATCTTCCGGATTTTAAAGATTCTTATCATCTCAAGGTCACTTTTGAAAACACAACCTTAGAGCAGGAAATTGATTATTCTCCTCTTTATAGCTCTGCTGAGTTTGATGCTCTTTACACCTATCAGGGTGAGCTTGGCGCTCTTTACACCAAAGAGAAGACCACCTTCCGTGTTTGGTCCCCCATTTCTTCTTCTGTCAAATTGAGAATCTATGATAACGGAACCCCTGCAAGCCTTGGAGGCGATGATCTCTTCACTGAATATGATATGGTTCCCGGTGAAAAAGGAACTTTTGAAAAGACCTTAGACGCCGACATGGCTGGCAAGTATTATACATATGTAGTCACTAACCCCTTCTTCCAAAAGGAAGAAGTAGTCGATCCTTATGCAAAATCTTGCGGTCTTAACGGCTTACGCGGCATGGTTGTCGACTTTGCCCAAACGAACCCGACTGGTTGGGAAGATGTGACCCTTCACAATTATGACTCCACACAGTTGACGGTATATGAAACCCATATCGCTGACTTAACTTCCAGCAAAACATGGAATGGCACCTCTGCAAAAGCAAAGACATATCAAGGCTTTGCGGAAGAAGGTACAACCTACACCAAAGACGAAGTCACCGTCAAAACAGGTTTTGATCACATCAAAGAATTAGCTCCTAACGCCGTTCAACTCCTTCCGATCTTTGACCAAGCAAATGATGAAAGAGAAGAAAACCGCGAATTCAACTGGGGTTACAACCCGTTAAATTACAACTGTTTAGAAGGTTCTTACTCCTCTGATCCTAGCGACGGCTATGCGAGAATCAAAGAATTCAAATCCCTAGTCCAAAGCTATAACAAAGCAGGAATCAACATCATCATGGACGTTGTTTATAACCACGTCAACGGCTTAGATGACTCGAACTTTAACATCCTCATGCCGAAATATTATTTCCGTTACAACCAAGGTAAAGCTTCTAATGGTTCTGGTTGCGGAAACGAAACAGCCTCCGAAATGCCGATGTATCGCAAATTTATGATCGACTCTACTTCTTTCTGGGCGAAAGAATATAAATTAGGCGGCTTCCGTTTCGACTTGATGGGTCTCCATGATTTAGAGACAATGAACATGTTGACAAAGAATCTTCACGACAATGTCAATCCTAGTCTCACTGTCTATGGTGAACCTTGGACCGGTGGTACCTCCGCTTTAGAAAAGCCTTCTGCCAACCAAGGCTCCATCATCAATTATCAAGGTTTCGGTCAATTTAACGATCAAATGAGAGACAACCTCATCCGCGGTGGCTTAAGTGCAGTTACCGATAAAGGCTGGATCACCGACACCGCCCGTGTCAGCTCCATTATGGGCATGCAAAACGGTATTGTCGGTAAAACCTTAAATTACAAGACAGAACCCTATAAGACTGTAAACTACGTCACCTGCCACGACAACTATACCTTACACGACCGTATCCAAAAGGCGGGTATCAAGGATCCAGAGACAATCAAGAAGATGGCAATGCTTGCCAACTCCGTTGTCTTCACCAGTCAAGGTATCACCTTTATGTTAGCCGGTGAAGAATTCCTTCGTACCAAAAACGGAAACGGAAATTCTTATAACGCTTCTTATGAAGTTAACGCACTCAATTACGATTTAAAGGTAAAGAATTTAGATATGTTTAAGAACTATCAAAAGCTTCTTGCCTTAAAACAGAAAAAAGAGCTATTTGGTAAAACAAGAGAAGAAATCGATGAAAATATCGTCATCCATAAGAACAAGAATTACTCTCTCATCTGGTACGATGTCACTGATACGGTCAACAATGTCACTTATCGTATCGCTCATACAAACGGCGTGAAAGCTGACGATAAATTTGTCGACTTTGCCGGATATGAACTTTACTTAGATACATTGAATGCTAACACCGTTCTCTCCGATACAACTCCGTTGCAAAACTTCCAAACTATCATCGCATCCAAAAAACTTTAATCGCGTTGAAATGAAAGGAATAAAATTATGAAGAAAATTACAAAGTTGTCGCTTTTAGCTCTCCTCTCTATCTCATTAGTCGCCTGCGGAGGCGAAGTTACTACGGACGATCAGAAACCCACTGATAAACCCACTGAACCCAAGCCGACGGAAGTTCTGCCGACAGAAGAGAAACCGACAGAAGAATTGCCGACGGAACCTACTCCCACAGAACCCACTCCCACAGAACCTGTCGAAGAAATTCCCACCGTTTCCACTGAAAATTATGCGCTCTATGTGGAAGCTCCCTTAGATTGGGAAACGGTCAATGTCTACTATTGGTCAGATCAAGGTCTCATCGCAGAAGACTACATCTCTGTGTGGCCTGGTGAGACAATGGTTAAAGTCAATGAAGTGAAGAGCGTTTGGGGCTTTGCTCTCCCGGCCGGCGTCGAAAAGGTCATCTTCAATGATGGTTCTGCTCAAACAACCGATCTCACTTTGATCCAAGACAAGAATCTTTTTGTCATCACTGAAGCGGGCGCCGATGGTAAATTTGTCGCTACCGCGGATGTTTACACCCCCGAAGAAGGCGAGCCGGAATTACCGACAAAGAAGCCTCTTCCTAAAGTTGAAAACATCGATCTTTATATCCAAGTTCCTGGCTACTGGACTACCCCTTACATCCACACATGGGGTTTAGATAGCACCACATGGCCAGGCGTTGCTTTAACACCGGTGGAAGGTTTTGATAACATCTATTACTTCCCGTCTTTCAACCCGTTAAACAACTTCTTAGTCCACAGCAATGCTGGTGAACAAACTGCAAACCTCAAGCTTCCTGAGGACAGCAACCTCAATGGTGTCGTTGTCGCAGATGACTTCACTGTCGAATACATGATGTATGCTGACGGTGTCTTCATCCCTGCCGCTTAATCATTAAAAAAGACTGCGTTTGTCTCTTGTGTTCAAAACAAGATGGCTGCAACGCAGTCTTTTTCATTCTTATAAAATATTTTGTTATCGTCTTTCAAAAGCATCATCGCTTTATTCGTTTGCTAATTCTTTGATCGCTTTCTCATCCAAGCGGTGCAAAACCCAGAAGGATAAAGCATCTGCACCTAAGCTTTGATAAAAATCAAGTCCTCTTTGATTCCAATCCAAACAGATCCAATCGATGCGTTGTACATGCTCTTTGACCGCTTTTTTTGCAAGGTGGACAAAACAAGCTTTTCCAAGACCTTGTCTGCGAAATTCCGGTTTTACATAAATATCTTCCACATACAGATTCGCACAGCCAGTAAATGACGAAACATTATAAAAATACATCAAATAACCGGCCACCTGGTCATCGACATAAAGGAAATCGCAATAACCTACTTTTTTTACAAAGATAGTCTCATAGAGGCTTTCTTTCGTTGCCGTTACTTCATGATCTAACTTTTCAAAACGAGCCATATCATGAATCAAGGATAAAAGTTCCTCGATTTGACTTTCTTCTATCTTTACTATTTTCATACTTCACCTCCAAACAAACATTAGCATAACACAGAAACAAAAAAGGAAAAGGGAGAAGAAACCTTTATAAAGGTAAATCTTTCTTTCTGAATCTCATATCGCCGATGATGTAGCAAGCAACACCGATGATTACGAGAATGATAAATTTCCAAATGTAGTCAAAGGTTCCTTCGGAAATAGAGACGACATCAAACAACGTAATTAAAGAGACATAGTTGAAGTTGTTTAAAGCATCCAAACGAATCAAAGAAGGAAGAACCGGTGAACCAAAGAGTCCTAACATCGTCGAGACTAAGAAGAACATTGATAAACCGCCACCGATTGCCATCGCTCGCTTGGATCGGTTAAAGATACATGAGGTCATAAAACAAAGGCCCGAGATTGCAAATAGCGTGACAAAAGAGCCTAGATTCAAGAGCAGCAACTGCCCGTAGGACATCGAAATATCCTCTGTCTTTACAATGCTTAGACAAACCATTGAAACAATTGTTGTGCACAAGGTCATCAAGAAGATGGATAAGACTAAATAAATCGCTTGTGTAAACGTGACCTGTTTACGTTTCGTGGAGGTCGATAAGATATAGGCCATCGATCCGGAATCTACTTGACCAGCAATCAAAGAGTTAGCACACATGATGACATAGATAATCGGTAACAAGAGCCCCGCCATCTTAAAGTAGATAGATCCGACAACTAAGTTATAAAGATCCATGCTACCTGTCTCGCGAAGAGCTTCCGCAACTTCATCCGGAAGTGCTTCTAAGAAACCGTGGAAAACATCACCGGCTACTTTTTTCTTCACCTCTGCAATCTTAATGGGATTGGTTTGATCGGCGACAGGAAGTTGAGCAATGCAGACTTTCAACTGAGAAATATAGCTTTCACGAGCGCGGTCAGCAATTGTTCTGACCACCGGATAAGTGTATCCGTAAGAATCATATTTCTCACGTGTCATACCATATTCTTCCAACGATTCGACAAGTTCGGTAACTGCCTTTTCATTGGTGACACCATAAGCGACAACAATACCCAAGGTGTTACGACAGTGATAAAGAAGATAATCTTGATTGTCTTTGGCAAATTCATAAGTTCCTGTGATGTGCAGGTTAATCAACGTTTGAACTTTGGCAGTGAGATGGACATTTAATGTCATACCGCAGTCTTCATTCGGTGTGATGGTATCGATTTTCTTACCTAAGATTTCACCGGTGACATGGACATTCATCACATGATAATAGTTTTCCCCATTATCAATCATTTCTGTCTCACCAGTTTCTTTGTAAACGAAGTCTGCCTCTCTTTCCGTCGAGCCATTCTTCTCTGGGTTAAGAAGGAAGCCATAGATCATTTGAAGCTGTTCCACTTCTTTCGCATCTGCGCTTTGGGTCTTAGCATATTCCATCATTCTGTTACCAGCTTTTAAGCCAGCAGCATTGGCAGCCGCATTGATTTTTTCTGCAAGCTCTTCTTCAAATTGCTTGCCAAGCGCCTCTGCGTTTGCAATATTGCCCGTTACTTCGGGAACAGTAAAGTCACTGTTTTGGAACTCTTCTTTAAAGTATTCATTAAAGCGGAAGAGACCATCCGCACCCGCGTCATAATAATGGATCGAGGCTTCTTTTGTCTTCGATTCTATCTCACCTTGAATGATCGTATCTTGGATACCATTTTTTACTTCGGCAAGGTTTCCACCGCCGGAAATGAGCATAACGCAAGCGAGCATGAAGCAAACAGCGAAGGTGATGATGCTCCACATAATTCCATTTGCCTTACAGGATTGTTTAAATAACGCTTTTGAAAACATTAGTTGTCACCTCCTTTCGAAGCAAGAATCCCCTTGAAGTATTTCTCTAAAGTGAAGGGGACTTCCACAATCATTCTCACATCATAATTTTCTAAAACTGTGAATAGATTGTTAATATCTGTTGTTTTAATTTTTATCGTAAGTTGTTGATACTGAATTTGGTCTCTAACAATCTCAAAATTTTCTGTCTTAAACCTCTCGTATTGCTCTCTTTGATGAAATTCAATCTTGTATTCTCTCTCTTCTGGATTTCTGATTTTTTTCATATCAGCGACTTCTACAATATGACCATTAGAGATCAATGCACAGCGATCGCATAGCGGCTCTAATTCTTCGAACATGTGTGAACTCATCAAGATGGTCTTTCCTTTTTTGTGTTCTTCTTTTACCAAATCAAGGAAAGCGTCTCTCATCAAAGGGTCAAGACCAGTCGTCGGCTCATCAAGAAGATATATATCTGGCTCTGCCATGAAGGCGGCGACAATCGCCGTTTTCTGTTTCATACCTTTGCTCATTCTCTTTAAAGTAGCTTTGGTGTCCAACTGTAATTTCGCGATGATTTCATTGGCCCTAGACATATCTTTTAAATGCAAGAACTCCGCCTGACTTTTGATAAAGGCCGTACCGGTAGGAAGATCGGGAAAGGCAATTTCACCCGGAACATAGCCGATGTCTTTAACAATCTCAGGAGAATGTTCCCAAGAAGTGAGTCCGTTGACACACGCTCTTCCACTTGTCGGTTGAATGAAGCCGAGAATACTTCTTATCGTTGTTGTTTTTCCGCTTCCGTTTGTACCTACAAAACCTAACATCTCTCCTTCGTTGATCTTTAAATTGAGATCGAAGATACCCCTAGAAGCGCCATAGTCTTTGGTCAAGTTCTGCAATTCGATTTTTAAATTTTCGTTTTCCATCACTTCACCCCCTCAAAACTCTTATCTTCTTTGTAGAATTTCATGAAGTAATCTTCAAGAGTCTCTCTCTTATGAGAGAATTCAATCATGCGATACTTTGCTAAATCGCGGATGACACCATTGATCTGTTTATCTGTAGTTAAGATGTAAACGCAGTTGTTATCCGGTACTTCTTTCACAATTTGGAAAGAACGCTGGACATCAGAATCCCCTTTGAATTTTTCATATTCTTCGTGATTCATAAAGCGGATCTTATAGCATTTTTGATCGGTGTGTTTTAAATCATTTGCGACAAAGTTATCGACGATTTTCCCATCTTTGATAATGGCGATACGATCGCAAGTAGCATCCACCTCTGAGAAGATGTGGCTGGAGAGCAAGATTGTCTTACCTCTCTTCTTCTGATCAACGACATAATTGATAAAAACATCCTGCATCACAGGGTCAAGACCAGAGGTAGGCTCATCCAGAATAAGCACCTTAGGATCTCCCATAAACGCCGTGACAACAGCAAGTTTTCTTTTTACACCCAAACTCATGTGTTTGGTGTCCCCTTTTAAGACATTGCTCTTCAGGTCGAAGAGATCTAACATCTTTTGCAGATAATCATCGTCTTTCTTATGCTGCAAATCCTGCATCATACGGATGAATTCCCAGCCCGTCAAACCAGCAGGAAGAGCAATCTCACCTGGAATGTAACCGACATCAGAGAGAATTTCATAATACTTGTCGAACGTGTCTTTTCCAAAGATTCTCGTCTCGCCCGATTGCGGTTTGGAGAAGCCCATGAGATGACGAATCGTGGTGGATTTACCTGCGCCGTTTGGTCCAAGGAAACCAAAGACCTCTCCTTCCTCGATATCAAAGGATACGTCGAAGACACCTCTACCCGAGCCATAATCTTTGGTCAAGTTATGAACTTCAATAACGCTCATGGTATGCACCTCCTTTCAAAGGCAACAAAAAGCTTGCCTTGTGTTTATATCTTAGTTGTTCTAAAAAACCATTGCAATCAACACAGAAAAAGTCATGCCCAAATTTTAGGCACTGCATAATAAACTGACTAATAAAGCCGTTAAAATAAGACATTTCTTCATATGTGTAACACCAAGAAAGGAAAACTATATTTCTTAAAATTATTTATGCATAAACATATGAACACATAGTCATGTATTTGTTGCATTTTAAAATGAATAAATTTTCTTGTTTTTTCTTGAAAATATTTCTTTTTTTTATATTTTTTTCAATAAAAATGAACACAAAGATTTATTTTTCATCTACAAAAGCGAACAGTTTTTCTCTTCTGCATAAATAAAACACTAGACAAGTTTCTCATTGTGCCCATTTTTTTGTTACAAATATATTTTTTTGTTAAAT
This sequence comes from uncultured Mollicutes bacterium, assembly GCA_900539865.1. Classification (GTDB taxonomy): domain Bacteria; phylum Bacillota_I; class Bacilli_A; order RFN20; family CAG-288; genus Enterosoma. The sequence goes on from UQDS01000008.1 coordinate 10,518, forward strand.
TTCCGAAATATCAACAATTTTCTTGCAATGTACCCATATAAAAAAATAAAGGAGAACACTCCTTTATTCTTTTGTATCATGCAATCTTTGCAAGATGAATTCGATGCTTCCATTAAAGATCTTCGACATGCGATCAATCACCGTATAAGGATCATCTTGCATATCATTTCCTAACCATTCGATGATGATACCGACAATCGCGTGTTTATAGACGATTGTCATGTATTTCTTATCGATTGCAGAGATATCCAATCCTTCTGATTTCTTTTTAATAATGCTAGCCATCAAGGACCCTGAAACATCGAAGAGATATTTTTCTAACGTGGATCTCTGCATAGAATTAAACACGTGACAAATCGCTTCTTTGTTCTCTAAAGCAAAACCGACCGCCTGAATAAAGCAGTCCTTCCACTCCATATCATTGTCCAAATAAGGAGTCGCATACTTTTCCGCTTCTTCTTCAAAAATCTTCTGTAGAAGATCGTAAGTGTCATGATAATGATAATAGAAGGTATTGCGATTAATCTGACATTTCTTAGTGATTTCTTTCACAGAAATCTTGTCTAATGGTTTTTCTTTTAACAACTCCATGAAAGTATTTTTTATAGCAACGCACGTGTAATTCATCTCTAGTCCCCTCAACAAAATAAAATTATCTCTCTATATGAGATAACACTTTAAAGGTTTAAATGCAAAAAAATCCGGGGCAAACGCCCCGGACTGTTACATTTTATCTTGTTTTGTTACAGTTTTTTAAAGATTGTTAGAAACAGTGTTAACACCATCGGTGATAGAAAGCGGGCACATTCTGTAATAATTTTTGCTGTTCCAGTTGACGAATGCGAAAGTGACAGTCACTTGCTTGTTCACCATAGAATCGGCAAAAGAGAACTGACTCGGGCTAGAAGAATAGACCGAAATATAAGGAGCATCAGAGGTAGTGCTAGAAGCTTCATCCTTATAGAATTTAAGCTGAGCATACTGACCATCGGTCTTAAAAGCATAAGCGGAAACGGTGTAGACAGCAGAGGTGATATCCGCGCTGACTTCATAAGAGGAAAGGGTATCGAAATCAACGTTTGTGATGAAAGAATCAGTAGGAATAGTATTGTCGACAGAGACAACACCATCGATGGTAGACTTTTCAACAACAGCCTGACCAGCACCGACAAAGCCCTCTTTCAAGACATGGTTCTTTGTACCAGAGATAACAACTTCATCACCAGTGTGAATATTATCTAAAGAAGAAGCATCCGCAACAGTGACCGCAATTGCACCGGTCTTATCGATGAGATAGAAACCATTCTTATTGATGGTCTTCTGACCGACAATACCACGAATCTTGACAGAAGTGGTATCAGCAGCATCAACTGCAGACTTGACGTCGCCGGCATCACCGGTGACATTTCTATAGCTGACTGTGATTTCAGAGGTTGCCTGATAAGTTTTGTAAGTAGCAGTGACAGTAATGTTGGCAGTCTGATCAGCAACAGGGTTGACGTGGAATGTTGTCTTATTTTCGATCGTTTCGAAATAAGCGAGAGCTTCGTTGCTAGAGGCATATTCGATCTTAACATCTTTAATGCCAAGGATATCGTTGGAATAGGTGGTGATGACTTCTAAACTCGGATCGCCTGCATATTCTGTTTCGAATTGCGGCATGGCACCATAGTTAAGAGCGAAATCAGCAAACTTATCTTCCGGATAAACGAAGTTTTCAATCTTAGAAACTTCTAAAGGAATGAAACGGGCAATTGCACCGCTGTCTGTGCACTTATAGTTGCAAATGGTGAGATAAACTTCCACCGGAACATCGACGAATTCATCGAGGTAGGCAAAGTCAGAACCATTGTTAGAAGTGTAGACATAAGAACCAGTTCCATCGAAGTCATTGATGTAGTAGTTGACAAAACCACTGCCCGGAACCTTCTTGATAATAGCCTGAGTCTTATAGACAACATTGGTGATGTTTTCATCCTTGACGTTGATGTCAAGCATTTCCTTGACTGTCTTTTCCTGCGCCCAAGAATAATCGACAGCGGCATTACCTTTATCGTTTTCTAAGATATAGGTGTTATCAAGCTGCATAGAACCAGTATAACCAAGTGCCTGAGCAAAAGAAGCTTCCTTGGAAGAGATATAGTGAGCGACTTCACCAAGAACAGTGACAGTGTTGCCTTTGGTGACCTGAACAGCAGAAGCGCCGCCAAAGATATAGAAAGCACCCGTGGAATCGACAAGATAGAAGCCGTTAGGATTCTTCTTTTGGGTGAGTGTGTTCTTTGCAACGACACCAGTGAGTTTGATCTTTGTGCCGTCTTTTTCTTTGCGAGCATCCGCGATTGTGGTCGCCTTATATTCTTCCGCGTTCGGAGCAGTGTGAGTCTTTTCTAATTCAACAATGTTTCCCTTCTTCATTTGAGGGGTTCCCTTAAACGTGCAGACAGGGCCTCTTAAAGTAAGGGTGTCACCAACTTTAGGGATATAATCGAGCTTGTCAAAAAACTCATCATTTTCACCGCGAACACCATAGATAGATAATTCACCAGTTTCATCTGCGAGAATCATTTCGCCATAGATATAGCTGGAAATTGACTTGATAGTTCCTTTAATAATAATAGGATCGGAAGGAGTTTCACCGACTTCATTTGCTTTGGCAGCAGCTTCAGCAAGGGTGTAAACCTTCTCTACCGGAGTAGTTCCTTCTGTTCCGGGGGTTGTTTCCGGTTCTGTAGGTGTAGTGACCGGGGGTTCAATATTGCTTTCAGGTGCAGTGATAGAAGGCGGGTTTGTATTGGGGGCTTCGGTTGTTCCCGATGTTTCTCCACTTCCGCAAGCAACTAACGTCATAGAGGCAAGAGCGAGTGTCAAAAGACTAAAGCGTCTCATCTTGGAATTTTTCATAAATTCCTCCTTTTTTCCATAATTAATTTAACAAAAGCAAATTTATTTTCAACCCTTTTTTTACGAAATACGCTTTCATAAAACTTTTTCTAAAATTTAGAATACTTTTACAAAAAAATGAACTATAATATTCAATACACGCTCTAAATTTTTAGGCTTTTTGGCCCTGTAGCTCAGCTGGATAGAGTACCTGACTTCGAATCAGAGGGTCAAGAGTTCGAATCTCTTCAGGGTCACCATTTTCCGAGTGTCCTCTCCTTCGTATAGTAGATGAGTTTCTTCTCATCATAAGAGGTGCGGATATGAAATACCATGGCATAACGCCATTGGCAAACTTCTCAGGGAAACCTGGGATTTTTTTATGTTCTCTAAAGTAGAAAAACTCTTATTTAGGCCCGGATTATTGAGACTTTTAATTTCTTTACCAAATAATACAAAGCCATTAAGAAATTTTGGGTGGTTGAACTGAATTTAAAAACAGAAACTGGCTATGCATTCATACGCGATCATTTTTACGAGGTTTTTTTACTTCGCTTTTTCTACTCTTCTTTAATACCAGTTCAACTTTAAATATAGTGATATCTATCCGCTTTCTATCTCTTTTTAAGTCTATACTTTTATTTTAGATGTTTTGTTGGAACAGATTGAAAAATCAAGGGTTCTTTGTCTATGAACATGCTAAATAGAATAGGCAGATATAAGACGTGATTTCCACTTTAAATCTCCCTATTCCGTTTCCTATTGCATTCTTTTTTACGAACTTTAAAAACGCTGGTTCATTTTAATTTTCAAACCCAGCACATTTACGAAATTTATTTGAGTTTCAAAATCGATAATGATACTATGAAATTAAGGAATTAAGATAATTTTTATGCGAACTAAAACATTGTCCGCGTAAAAATTAAGAGCAAAAGGAGGTGCAATGAAAAAGAAAATTAAGCCTGAAATAGGTATTTTAACCTTATTTATTTTAGGCGAAATCATTACTTTTGGATTTATCTGCCTATTGCAATTCGTCAGTGCCAGTGAAAATTTAGTCGGATTTATTTTCACTTTGCTAGCAATGCATGTAGGAATTGTATGTTTTATCCTAAGTAAAAAATTATTCAAGACGAAAAAGAAAATCCGCATGCATTATTATATCGAATATATAATGCTCGCTTGCTACTTGCCATTTCTTGCATTGGCAATAGCAAAAGTACAAATCGATCGAACATTAAAGCTCTCCCTTATCTTCGCTTTGACCGGTGTTGTTGTCATTATCAGTGCTGTCAACGATTATTTCCTCGCCAAAAAATTGTATTCAAAAGAAGGAGAATATATGAAAAACGAAAAATTTAAAAGTATTCGAATCTGTGACAACTTCTATCAAACATCAAGCTTCTTCCCGATGCCGACAATCTTAGTCGGTACCTTAGCAGAGGATGGAAGCACCACTTATGGCGCCTATTCCTTATGTTTCCCATTTTACATCGCCGGCAAAGATTATCACGCGATGATCTTAAACTGCAGAAACTCTTCTAACACCTGCAAAAACTTATTGAGAACAGGCAAATGTACATTGAACTTTGTTCCCGATGACAAAGCCATTTTAAAAGAGACTGTTCGCTTAGGTTTCCCTGGTGATGAAGCCAAAGAGAAGATGAAAGATTTCAAACTCACGATGATCGATGGTGAAATGCAGAAGGAACATCCGGAAGAAAAGTTCCCTAAAATCATCGATGAGTGTTTCCAAGTCTTTGAATGCACTTGGATGAAAGAAATTGATGGCGCAGGGGAAGACCACGTGCAAGAATCCTACAAGGGTCCTTATCATACTTGCAATGGTATCACCAGTGAATTCGGCGCTCACTTCATCTTAAGAATCGACAAAATCTTATTGAAGGAAAAATATCACGAAACAATCTTAGAAGGTGTCAAGGCCAGCGGCTTCCCGCCTTTACCGGTCGACTACGGTTATCGCGATAGCAAAAACTTCTGGATTGCCAGAAAGAAGAAACCCTATGCTGAAACAGTTCAAGCAAAAGCGGTCGATGTTCAGTCTGTCATGTACGCAGCAAATAGAATTGACCCCAGAGTTCAATTCAGTAAAGAAGCTTGCGAAACCATGACCAAAGTCCCTCGTATCTTCTTGACCAAGGCGTTGAAAGGTTGCGTCGATTGGGCTTTAGCACACAATGTTTCTCTCTTGCTTCCGGAACATATGGAAAAGATCAGAAACAAACACTCCGAAGATTAAGCTAACTTAACACGTTACCCCCTCTAAATTTAGAGGGGGTTTTCTTATCATTTATTTCTATTGTGTAAAAATAAAATATCTTTAATTTCAAAAAAAGAAAGAGGTTTAATTTCACATCAAAGTGAAAAATAATACGTTTCTAGATTTCCTTTCTTTTGCTTTTGTCTTTTATATTTTGAACACGGTTTGTTTTTTATTATTGATGATTTATAAAATTATGTTTAAAAATAAATTCCTCTTATATTTTCGTATCTATCATTTTCAAAATTCTTTTGCTAAAAAAATAAGATGTTCTTTTTTAGCGCTGTTCTCATCATTCTATTTTTCATTTAAAATACTCTTTTTCTTGTGAAATTCTAGACAAAACATCAGATAACGAAACACATCTATTCGCTAAAAGATCTTGAATGATATGTTGCTTTGTCTTTTTTGTTGTGATATTTTTAACTAAATCAGCAAGGAGAATTGATTATGAAGAAGAAATTATTACCTTTTGTTGCATTGATGACGCTTGTTTCTACAATCGGCTGTAACGGACCAGTAGGTGTACCTTCTGACATAAATAGTCAAACAAACGACACTACAAATGTCACAGAAAAACCAGTAGAAACACCTACAGAACCTATCACAACACCAAAAACAGAAGAGGAATCGAATGTATCCTCTCCCGTTGTCAGCGAAACAACAACAGAAGAAGAGAGTCAAAGTTCGCAGACGGAGGGTCCACAGGAAGCGCTTTGGCCCGCCGATGAAATCGCAAACTACCTCGTTTCTATGGGCATAGATGGTGTCACTATTTTGCCTCCCACTTTCAACTACACAGTGACCTCCTATGAACTGACGTATTTTGATGGAGATGGTTTGATTATCTATGCGCATGGTGGTGTAGATACTGTCACCTATAAAGATGCGCTTGTCGCTGCCGGCTGGACGGTTTACAATGATGCATCTTCAGAGTTCTATCTCTACAACGAAGAGAAGAATTGTGAGATTGACCTCTTTAAAGGATATGATAATTACACCGAAATCGACATCTTCCCTTATGTCGATACAACACTCTTCCCCAGTGAAAGCATCGCTGAATTGATGACCACTCTCGGCTTAGGCTCTGTTGTAATTCCAGAAGCAGACGCTTCTCTTGAACTTGAGTACGAAATCAACTATTACGATGGTGATGATCGTTTTGATGTCTATATGGTCGGTGAAAACTGCATCGATTCCTATCAGGTAACTTTGCAAAACGCCGGTTGGGAAGTTCACACTAACTCTCTTGCGTTAACCGCGTTTGACCCTAGTGACACCGTGGAATTATTCTTGTCTTACAGCGCAGATGATTACATGCAAACTATGACCGTAAAAGCAAAGGAAAAAGGAAGTAAAACCTGGCCAGGAGAAGATTTACAAAAGGCGTTTGACACTTACAAATTCAACGTTCAAATCCCGGAATGCAATGGTTTCTTCTATCAGCTTTATTTAGATGATATCAACATCGATAATAGTATCGGCATCTACGTTTGGACAAGAGAACGTGCCGATTACGAAAATTACGAAAAGGCTTTAGTCGCCGCAGGATGGACTGGCTCTATGGGCGAATATGAAAAAGAAAACTATCGTGTTCAGATGATGGAAGATATCGAAGGAACCTTTGGTTCTATTGGAATCTTTGTCTATGCGCCTACTTCCACTCTCTGATTTGGGAGGTGCTTATGAAAAGGAAAACTATCCCGTTTATTCTCCTTTCTACACTCCTTGCTCTCAGCGGATGTTCAGATCCAAATCCAAGTGAAAGCACTCTTAATACAGAGGAAATAACAAAGCCGACAGAAGTTATTCCTCCTTCGACATCCCCGGAACCTCTTCCTACTTGGAACGATCGCGAGTTGACTTTGATGGACCAGCATTTAGCAGGTCAGATTGTACCTTATATCACGATTGAAAACGCACATTGGACTTATCTGAAAGACATCGATGCCCTTGTTTATGCTGCCGAAAATGTCGACTACAGCATCAAAGAAGAATATGTGTTGGCACTCGCGGATGAAACTTATATAGATACGACAGAAGCTTATCAGGTTCAACCTGGACAAAGTGTCTTAGAAAATCACTTTGATATCAACAATGAATTCAATTATATTCAATGTCAAGTCGGTGTGGTCAACCAAAACAACGAATACATCTCCTCCGGTTCTGGTTTCTTTATGGCAGCGTTCTTTTTAAACGAGGCGGTTACAACTTGGGATGAAAATCGCATCAACAGCGCCGCTTCTTCCATCGCCCAAAGCGAGATAAAACTGCCAACGCTTTCTCCTCGAAATGAAATCAAACACATCGATGTTTACGACACTTACTTGATACTCAACATCTTCCAAATCACTATTTATGGTAGCGACGTTGTCGAAGAATACAAAACCTTATTAAAAGCAGAACACTGGACAATCTTAGAAGATTCTGCTTCCACTTATTTGGCATATGACGAAAACAAAACATTGATGTTGGATGTCTCTTATAACGAAAAGGAGAATGCAACTTTGATTCTCGTTCAACGCTATGTGGAGACTTATATCCAGTGGCCTGCTGATACAATCGCTGATTATATGACAAAGATGGGACTTGAAAATGTCTTGATTCCTGAGCCTGAATTTAACTTCCCACGTCTCTCTTATGAATTGAAATACGTCGCTGATACTGAAAGTGAAGAAGGCCCCTCTTTAACCGTCTTTGCCAATGGAGGGACAGACGCCTTAAGCTACAAGAACACCTTAGAAAAAGCAGGGTGGATACTCATTGACGAGTTCTTCAACGCTTATGAGTTGAAAAATGATGCAGCCAATACCGCCATCATGATCTTCCCGGAGGAATATTACACGGTTATCAATATTTATCCCTATGTCGATCCTACCCTCTTCCCAACAGAGGAAATCAATAAGATGTTGCACGATCTAAACTTGGATGGTGTTAACATACCGGCGATTGACGCTGATGTAAAGTATCAGATTGACTATATCGAAGGGGATGAACTATTCACTCTCAACATCACCGGTGAAAACTTTATTCCCAGCTATCAAGAGACACTCAGACAAGCCGGGTTTGATGTATATGCTTCCGATGTCGGCATCACCGCATTTGATCCTACAGATTCTGCTGAAATTCTCATCTATTACAATCAAGAGGAAGGATTTGCAGAAATGGAAGTCAAAGCAAAAGAAGAAGGTAGTAAAACCTGGCCAAAAGAAGAATTAGATGCTCTTTTTCAAAAGCATCAAATCGATATTGTGCTTCCCTCCTGCGACGGATTCTATTATCAGCTATACTTAAATGACATCAACCTCGATGGCAGTATCGGCATTTACGTTTGGACAAGAGATACAAACTCTCTCACTTCCTATATTGATCTATTGCTCCTAGATGGTTGGATCCAAGATGGGACTTCTTATAGTAAAAACGGATATCGGATAGAATTATATGATTCGATTTTAGATACCGCAGGCGCTATTTCCATCTTCCTTTATCCTCCGCAACTAGCATAATTATCGGCTACCGTCTCATCGGTAGCCTTTTTGTTTTCACTTTTTTAGAAGAAAAAGTAAATTTATCGCTCTTTCCACTCATAAATTGAATAAAACATAAAAAGAGGAGAAAAATCTCCTCTTTTATCATGAACTGAAAGAAATAGTGTTTTACTCTGCCGCTACCGCTTTTTCTTCTTTTTTTAAGCGATCTTTCAAAAGGACGAATACCCCATGACCGATAAAGTAAAGATTGAACAAAAGAAGTATATAAGGGAAGACAAACATAGAAGCAGCAAAGTCAAGATAGAAGATGTTCTGAGCGGTGTAGGCAAGGGCGTTTGTGTTAAAGATGATATTGCACATCAAGGCGAAGAAAAGAACATTCACGCCGATGTTGATGTAATTGCGCATTGCATCTTTTTTGTAATGCTGTCTGATTTCTAATACCAAGGAAATTGTAGGAAGCATCATTGCAAACAACAAGACAAGATACCAAACCGGTTCTATGCGGTAATAGCCAAAGCGGAAAATCGCAGGAAGAATGTCACCTAATGCACCAAAGGCAAAGACAGCGATGATACTGTATCTGACAAAGGTATGCGTCGGAAGAGAAGAATAGTATTTCGGGCTCTTATCTATCCACTTTGTAAGGAAAATATCTTTCTTTGCATAAAGAGCAAAAAGCCAAAGAGCCAAAACAATAATGTTGAATGTATTGATCAATAAGAAGTAAAGACTTCTCGCATAAAAACCGTCAAAATGGAAGTCAGAGCGAACAAAGAAGAGAATAACTAAGGCAAGATCAATTACACCAAGCGCAGTGAGATAAATCTTACTCGTAAGATCTTTTGCTTTGCGCAAGAAGGCATTATAGAGATAAAAATCAACCAACAAGAATGTGATCAGACCAGTGAAGATCGATGGGGCAAAGTCAACAAGTGGTCTCAGTTCTTGAATCGCAGTCGAATAGACGCCATAGAAAGAATGGAAGAGAATCAAACTCATCAAAAGAGTAGCGAGCGTAACAACGACAGGAGCGAGATATTTTGTAATCTTATTCATGGCTTTCTTCTCCTCTTTAATAAATGAATTCCTTATGGACGTCGGTATAGCTGAACTCTTTGTTGTCATCTAAGATGATGGTCGTCACTCCCGTTTTATCGCCATAAACCTGATCCGTGCATCTGGTGCTATAAGAAAGAACAACACCTTGATACTCAATGGTGAAATTATTGACGTGATCGTGACCGACAAACATACCTTTGACATTGCATTCGTTTTTCATGCGATCAAAGGCATCTGTTCGATAAACAGGATACGATACCCCTTCGTTCAATTGACCGTTTGGATCATGCGGTAAAGAGTCAATCGATTCGTAAGCATCGGCAAATTCATATAAAGGAATATGGAAGAAAGCAAGGGCGGGAGCATCACCAAAGGTATCGTGAAGCTTTTTCATATGATCAAGTTGATCATCATGAATATTATCATATCCGAAGGTATGTCCAGTTTGAATATAAGCGTTAGAGTCAATGATATACAGGCGGTATTTGACCTCATCTGCATCGAGCAAATCGATGCAGTAATTTGTACGGCCGAAGATATTGTCATCTTCATAATCCATAAACATCGCATTTTCACACTTCATAATGCGTTTGGCTATGAAATCCGTGTCATAATTACCTTGAATATCGTGGTTTCCGTATGTGAAAGCAAAAGGAACTTTTTTCTTTTCTCCATTTTCCTTTTCGACAGTCAAAGTCTCCATAAAATTGAAGAAAGTGTCGATTTGCGATCTTGTGGCACCCATAAAGGTATCACCGGTAATAACAATCAAATTCGGGTTATCCGCTTGAACGAAATCATAACGAAGATGCGTTAAAATATCATGGGTGTTGCTCTGATTTCCTAAGTGGATATCCGACCATTGAAGAATCTTAAAATTATCCTCATATGGCATCGAAAGACGATAGTCTTCCACAGGGTATTGTTTTTCACCACAACTGGTTAATAAAAGCAGAGGAACAAGTGAAAAATATAGTAGACTGCTTCGTTTCTTCATAATAAAATTCCTTTCGTATGTAAATGGTATTGCTTTATTATTGTAGTTGTTTTTTATAAAAAATAAAGTGTTTTTAAGCACTTTTTAAGTGTTGGACTATAAATTAGTAAAAAGTGTGCAAATTCTCTTCAAATTTATAAGAAAAATTTCATCAAATCTACTTAAATGCCTAAAGTGATATCAAGAAGAGAAAAGACTTTTTCTCCTTGGAAAACTACGGATGCAATTTCACTTTTGCCTTAACAAACAAGAACGATAATTGTTCAAAATCATCTTCTTTTTACAGCAGTATTTATCTTTTTTCATACGCTGTAATCAATCTCATTTCATATCTTTTTAACAAGTATCCCCCCTTTAAAAAACAACAAAGGAATTAAAGGGATTCACTTCTTCAAAGTAAAAACCTACCCGGTCCATAGAAGTGATGCACAGCGAGTAGGTTCACAAATTTATTTATGATCTGATAAGAAACCTAGTCAACTCTACCCTCAAAGAATTGATCTTATTTCCATCGGGACAGTTTTATTTTCTGATTCGTTTGATGCTATCGACACGATAACCGATGAAGTAATAGATTGGAAGAGAGGCAAAGATCCAAGCTAAGGGGCCAAAAATGTTATAAGTGAAAGCAAGCGGAACATAGAACATGATCATGGCCAGAGGATAGAAGAAATATACCATTCGTGCCGTCATGTACGAGACGTATATTGAAGATACGACTGGGCCTAAGAGAAGTAAAACCCAAAGGCTGTTCCAAAATTGTGGAAAATAAGAAGAAACCAAAGTGTAGGCGAGTAAACCAAGCGCAGAAAAAATACCTGTGATCAGCCAACCAAAGCGGATGACCATCGTTCTCTTTTCTTCAAATTTAGGATCATATTCATCGCCGAGATTGACGATAAACTCATTTTCAAATCTAGGCATGTTATTAGGCCTCCTCATCATCTTTATTGTATCAAAAATTTTTCAATAATATACTATTATTGTTAGATAAATGTTCATTAATGAAAAAAGGTCGTTGATTTTCAGCAACCTTTTATTATTTTACTTCTCTTTTACTTCTTTCACCCGATCCTCTTGGAAAAAACGAGGAAGCGGATTGTTCACGCCTAAATGATCGGCGGCCTTACAAATACCATAAGTTGCAGCACTTCCAACAACGCCGTTGACAACAAATTCAATGATAAAGTTAAACCCGATGATAGTAAAGATAAAAACAAAGACATTTTGAGGGTTAAACTGTTCTTGAATCTCAGGCATATTGTAGAAGAACAAACAGAAGAAAGTCATAAAGAAAATCGTGTTGAGTAAAGAGGTAGACATGGAGCCAACTAAAGAGGCCCAAAATCCTTTGCGGTCAAATTTTTTTACTAAATCATAGATAAATCCAGAGAGGAAGCCGCAAAGCACACGGGCGACAACACAAATAGTAAACAAACCAAAATATTTTGTAAATGGTGATAAATTTTCAGAAGCAAGAATCATCGCACCGGTAGCATCCATACCCATGAATGCTTGTGCTAAGGAAATCAGTCCCCAAGAAAGTCCAGCTAACGCTCCCATGATTGGGCCAAAAAGGCAAGCCATAATCGCTACAGGTATGCCCATCAAAGTGATCGTAAGCGCACCTGTTGAAATCGTTCCAATCGGGGTAAAACCAAAGAGTAACATGATAGAAATCATCAGAGCACAAACGGTTAAAATATAAACATTATTATATCTTCTCATAATTATTCTCCTATTTTATTTTTACAGTAAATATCAAATAAGCCATCAAAAACAAGTTGTGGATTATATTCAAAATCGCTAAACAAGTCATTCAGGATAATTTTACTGTCTGGTCCTGTTAAAACTTTCTTTAAAGGCGCTTTAAACTCTTCTTCCATTTCCTTGCAGAAATTCTTGATTAAACTGAGATAACCTCCGATGATACCTGCATTCATCGACTCTCTTGTACTCTTACCTATCAAGCGGCTAGGAATTTCTAAATCGATGTCCATCAATTGAGCAGAAGATGACCACATCTGTTCTGCACTTGTTCTCAAGCCCGGGAAAAGAGCGCCGCCGATAAATTCCTTTTTCTCGGTGACAATCGTAAAGGAAGCAACACTGGATAAATTGACAATAAGACAAGAACAATGGTAATCGTTGACAGCTCCTAGCGCTGCAGCTATTAAATCGCTTCCCACTTCCAAAGGATTGTCCATACGGATTGCTAACCCTGTCTTAATTTTTCTGTTGATCAATAAGCAGCGATTTTCAATCACACTTACAATCGCATTTTGTATGCGTTTGGTAAGAGAAGGAACGACAGAAGAAAGTATTGCTCCCTCGATCTCCTTTTTATCGATTTTGTTGAATGCAAAAAACTGGCGAAGAATATCCGCGTATTCCACTTCGCTTTTTGTCTTATCTGCATAAGTTTTATAACTGCATAAAAGAGTTCGTTTCTCGTCGTAAAGAGCAAACGAAAAAGAGAGGTTACTTAAGTCCGCTAAAAAAATCATTGGCATTCTCCTTCTACAGTCTCAAAGAGTACCGTGCGAGTAATACGTTAAGAAAGCTATTATTTTAATAAAGAGAGGCTTTCCCGAAATGAAATCATAGCACAATTACAATAAAAAAGAAAGCGGCAGCAAATGCAAACCGCTTTCTAGGAGGGAAAATTATACTACAGACTTTATCTGTGGTGTTCAATATAAGAGCGAATATCAGAAAGGTTTTCGTAGATAGATGCAGAGTCATTTTCTGCGACAATCAAAGATGGAGCTTGTGTGATGTTGTATTTAGAAGCAAGCGCTTTACCTTCTTCATCCGTGTCGGCAACAAGAACATCATACTCAATGCCTGCGTTATTTAAGATATTCTTTGCAATACGACAATTCGGACAGGTGGAAGTGGTGATAAGAATCGGACGAGTTTGTTCTTTTGCCTGATAGACAGGAGTCGAAGCAACAGGTCCTTTACCAGCAGTACCCTCAATGCAATTATCCGGAGTTTCCTGACCGCGAAGCTCTAACGGATTATATGTCTTTCTGTTGTTGAATTCACTGGTTTTGCCATCATTCCAATTCTTGACCGGACGATAGTAACCGGTGATACGAGAATAAACTTCAGCTTCCTTTCCACAGTGAGGACAAGTGAAGTGCTCTCCTGCGATATAACCGTGTTCTGGACAGACAGAGTAAGTCGGAGAAAGGGTGAAATAAGGAAGTTTGAAATTATATGCAATCTTCTTTACTAAAGAAGCTGCGCTTTGCCAGTTCGGCAGTTTTTCACCTAAGAAAGCGTGGAAAACCGTTCCAGAAGTATAAAGAATTTGTAAATTATCTTCCATTTCTAACGCTTTGAAGATGTCATCAGTATAGTTGACAGGGAGGTGAGAAGAATTGGTGTAGAAAGGAGCCCCTCCATTTTTTGAGGCTGTTTTAATATCTTTAAACTCGGCGACGTCATGTTTAGCAAAACGATAAGTGGTACTCTCTGCCGGTGTAGCCTCTAAGTTGAAGAGCGCATCATACTTTTCTTGATAATCAGAGAGTCTTGTTTTCATATGATTGAGAATTTCTTCTGCTAAGCGATTGCCTTCAGCGGTAGTTAAGTTTCCACCATCGAACCATGCGGCGTTTTCTAACGCTTCATTCATACCGACAAGACCAATCGTAGAGAAGTGATTCTTAAATGTTCCTAAATATCTCTTGGTATACGGATACATACCCTGATTCATCAAACGGGTGATTACCTTTCTCTTGACATCAAGAGAACGAGCGGCAATGTCCATATAATGATCTAAAATTTCGTAGAAATCTTCTTTCGATTTGGAAAGATAAGCGATACGAGGTAAGTTGAGGGTGACAACACCGACACTACCGGTAGATTCACCGCTACCAAAATAACCGCCACCTTTCTTTCTGAGTTCTCTCAAGTCAAGACGCAAACGGCAGCACATACTTCTGACATCACTCGGTTTCATATCCGAATTGATGTAGTTAGAGAAGTAAGGTGTTCCGTATTTGGCAGTCATTTGGAAGAGAAGTCTATTGTTTTCTGTATCAGACCAATCGAAATCTTTTGTGATAGAGTAAGTCGGAATCGGATATTGGAAGCCTCTTCCTTGGCTGTCACCTTCAATCATGATTTCGATGAAAGCCTTATTGATCATATCCATTTCTTTCTTACAATCACCATAGGTGAAATCCATCTCCTTACCGCCAACTAAGCAAGGGGTATGAACCATATCATCCGGAACAGTCCAGTCTAAAGTGATATTGGTAAAGGGAGCTTGTGTACCCCATCTAGAAGGAGTGTTGACACCATAGACAAAGGATTGAACACATTGTTTCACTTCTTTATAGGATAAGGAATCTACTTTGACAAAAGGAGCTAAATATGTATCAAAGGAGGAAAACGCTTGCGCACCCGCCCATTCATTTTGCATGATTCCTAAGAAATTGACCATTTGGTTGCATAAAGTTGAAAGATGTCTTGCAGGAGAAGAAGAGATTCTTCCAGTAACTCCGCCAAGGCCTTCCTTAATCAATTGTCTCAAAGACCATCCGGCACAATAGCCAGAAAGCATCGAGAGGTCGTGAAGATGGATAAAACATTTTCTATGAGCATCCGCAATTTCTTTATCATAGACTTCTGTAAGCCAATAGTTTGCAGTGATCGCACCGGAATTAGAAAGAATTAAACCGCCAAGAGACAGTGTAACGGTGGAGTTTTCTTTGACACGCCAATCCTTTTCCGTACCGATATAACCATCCACTAATTTCTTATAGTCGATCAGGGTATTTTCAGCTTGTCTCGCCTTTTCGTGCTGATTACGATAAAGAATATATGCCTTTGCAGTTGTCGGATAGCCACACTTCATGATGGCATTTTCTACCTCATCCTGAATTTCTTCGACATGAGGCTCTGTCTTTCCTTTATTATTTAAAGAAGAAACAACAATCAATTCAATGGCACGAGCCATCGTGGAAATATCTCTTGCCGGAATTTCACTTGTCGAAATAAACGCTTTAGCAACAGCGTTTTCAATGCGTTCAGGCTCGAACGCCTCTTTGGTTCCGTCACGTTTGATAATTAAATTCATATCCGATACCTCTCATAAACCGAAGTCTAATCCTTCGACTTCCATAACCTTTCCTTCACAACTACTTTTTCTTACATCAACAAGTCTTTGGTTCGAGCTACCTCTATAGATACATGTGTCAGACAAAAGATCGATAATAAAAGGGCCATCAACAAGCACATCAACGAAGCTCAATGCTTCCTGCGCTTTGTTTCCTACGTGGCCTTTGTAGATCTCTTCATATGTCCAACCAGTGTAACACCAGACGTTGATACCATGTTCTTTGCAAGCTTTGGCGATTTCCATTAATGCTTCTGGTTGATAAAAAGGATCTCCACCAGAGAGTGTGACACCATCGATATATTTTGTGTCTAATATCTCTTTGATGATAGAACCAATTTCTATATCTTTTCCGCCTTCAGGGCTCCATGTGTCAGGGTTTTGACAACCTTTACAATGATGTGGACACCCTTGAAAAAACACGACATAACGCACACCCGGACCATTGACCGAAGAATGCGGAACGAGTCCGGCAATTTTTGCGGTCATATGATGCCACCTTCCTTTCGGCTGACGTCTAGTTTCTATTATCACGAAACCAAAGAGCAAATACAATGCTTTTGCTCACAATACTTTTGAAAACATTACACATCCATAAAAGTGCCGAAAATTAGGATTTTTTTAGTATTTTAAACAACTTGTTAATTCATGTGGGGTTGCTTAAAACACACCCGATATCTTTTCAAAATAGGGATAGGAAATTTGTAACGAAATGCATAATATTCAAATGATTTTTCGCTATAATAGATAAGATAACTGAAAATCGCGCGAGGTAGATTATGTCACAGATAACAAAAAGAAAGCTAAGCGTAATTGTGGTTATGGCTACTTTCTATATTTTGCTCAACTTCATACCCTTTCACTGGTGGATCCCAAACCAATATTATTTTCTCACCTTTCGACTTTGTACCCTCTTATTCTTTGCTGCTTTATCCATTTATTTAAAGCACCGTAATAAAATTGAAATCGAACGTCCAGTTCGACAAATATCTTATTATTGGTTAATACCTTTGATTATCCCCTGCTTTACAAACTTCATCTATGTCACCATAGTAGGTATCAATCCTTTAGATGAAATTCGAGCAGACTTGTTAGCAATGGATATTATCTGCGATATTTTCTTGTCCATCTTTGAAGATATCGTCTTTGTCGATATGTTAAACTCCTTCTTCCTCGATTTATTTGAATGTCGAACGCGAAAATCAAAATTGTATTCCATGCTCTGCTGTGCAACCATTTTCACCCTTCTTCACTCCTACAACTTCATCTTAAACGATCCTGAAATCGCCGTCTACGAATTGGTCTTTATCTTCTTGATCACTATGGAATGCTCTTACCTCGCCATCTACTTTGACAAAGAGATCATCCCGATTGGTTTTCACATTCTTTTCAACTCCATCGACTTTGTCGCTTTCGGAGCAATTTATGATATTACCATGTCTTGGAAATATTTTGGTTTCTCTATGATTCTAGCCTTCTTCACTTTCTTCTATATCTTGGCTCTTGCTAAAATTTCTTCCTTACAAAAATATCGTAAATTATATTATAAAGAATAACATTACAAACCAAACTCTTAATCTTCAGATAAGAGATTCAGCATATAAAACTTTCTATATTTTCACAAATTGTTTTTATTATTTAAACAATAGAAAAGAAACCTAAGCAAATTAGGTTTCTTTTTTTGTTAACTAATAATATTTATATGATCGGTTGAATATATAAACCCAATCCCATGACAAACGAATCGACAAAGCCATCATAGACTTCCACTGCAAATCCGTTTCCGAGATCATAAACTTGCTGATCTTCTTCTAACGCGTATACAAAGCCAAGTGTCTCTGTTTCCGAAGGAGTCATCTTTCGATAATTGTTTTCTTCTAACAACTTCGCATATTGGGCTTTCAGCAATGGGGTTTCACTTTCCGGGACGTCTTCAGAGATAATCTCCAAATATTCCCCTTCGCTTAAATCACAGTAATTCCATCCGTAACCCGTATCCATATATGGCAATGGGGAAATACTACCGAAAAATGTCTCCAGCGCCGTAATCACTTCTGAATTCTCATCATTCCAGGAAGTCTTCTTTCCATATTGAGACAAATCTACTGGAATTTGTGTATTTCCGATATCTTTAAAAGAAACTGTGTATTGTTTATTCATAGTAGAGAGACAGTTTAACGTTAAACTTGTCTCATCTACTTGTAAAGTCAGGTTATCAAACACAAATTCTTCTAAGCCGATAGTGATAAATTCTTCGGCTATATTTTGAATGAATAAATACGGTTTAAACTTTCCTTCCTCAGGATAAAAGACATCTTTTGAAATATTAAACTTTGCTAACAGAGATTCATAAGCTTCTTCACTGTTATTATTTAATACAACCTTTGTCTCATCTTCTGTGACACTCACTTCATCAAAACCGGTTTCCGTCTTAACATAACCTAAATTGTTTGAGGCTTCACGAATATAGGTCTTATCCTTATTTACAAAGAGTGTTTTCACAGTTGTCTCATTTACATCCTTAACTTCAACTGTGTAATTGTTATTTTTTAATTCGTCTATCTTTTCTGCAATTGAGTGATTTCTTTCGTCGTTCTGCAACGTCTCTAATTTCTTTACTTGCTCTTGATCTTTGCTTTTGAATTTTGCATGGATATTCAATGTTATGCCATTGCTTTCATATGCGGTCTCATAAATAAACTCCGCGCCATCAAAAGAGAACTTTGCTTCCTTAGGAGTCAACGTTCCTGTTAATCCGGCAGTCAAAAGACCATTGAAGTGCATCGTTTCATCTAAAAATGGAAGGGCATCATATTCGCCAACTTCATCCGCAACAATATCAAATTTATCTAAATTGTTGTATCCAAAGAATGATTCATCATAGTTTTTCTTGGCATCTGTATCCACAACTTCGTTATTCGGTGTCAATTGTCTTTTATATGCCTTGTTTTCTTTATTGATATAGTACATGGAAGAAAGTGGCATAATTGTATCAAAATTCTCATAACTTTCAAAAGTATAATAATCCTGACCTACATAAACTTTATAAAAGCTAGTAAGAGGAGTTTCATTTAAACTCGTAGAAGTCAATGTGACTAAAGAATTGAATTCTTTTTCTCTTAAAGCGATTTGATCATCATAAAAGACTTCGGGCTCTTTAGACTCCGTCGGTGTCTCTTGTATTGAAGGGGGAACAGGTACAACTGAATCGTTACTACTTTCCGTACTTGGCGAAGAACAAGAAGCTAGAGCAAACAATGCTAATAAGGACAATCTCAATACTTTTTTTGTCATAATCCTATGCTCCATAATAATTTTGCAATTATTATAAATGAAAGAATTTAATTTTTTATAACTTTTTTTACAAAAAAATATTCGCGTGATTTAATCATAAGCAACTTAAAAAGAGCTCCCCTTTGTCAAAGACAAGAAGAAGAGCTCAATTTATCCTTTGCAGATAGAAATCTTCCTAAAAGGAATCATCCTTTATTTATTTCCGTGCAAGGAAGCAATGATGCTTAGAACATCACTCACTTTATAATATCCGTATTGATCTTCACCTTCATAAGAATACGGATATTCTTTTTCATCTAACAAGATTGCTTTAAATTGTTCTTTTAAATTTCCATACACATCACCGAGTCGGAAAGAAAAGTCTAAATTTTCAAAAAGGGAAGTATAAGCGCCATTCAATTTAGTAGCAATAGGTAAGGAGATTACTTCTTGATTGTTCACAAGTTGTAATTCTACACTCGCTTCTACAATTCGATTGTAGGTAAAATAAGGAGAACAAATTAAATTTTGATTGAAATTTTGAGGCGGCGAAATCCACTTTTTTGTTTCTTCTTGAACAATATTTCTTTTAACCGTTTCAAATTTCTTTGTCTCTTTATCTCCGATTAGATCAATCATTGTGTAAATATCCACATTTTTATTCAACGTTTCTTTCGTGAACAAATCTTGCACAATGGTTGCCTTTTGTTTTTCGCAAGCGAAAATCAAAGTGTTGTTTCCGTCAATAAAAGACAGCGTATCCAAGGTCACTTCTTTCCATGTGACCGGAAAACGATTTTCTTCTTGGAAGAGCCATAAAAATTTACCATCAACAACAGTTTCATCTAAATCAAAACGAGTTCCAAACTTCCCCGCTTCTCTTTTTACTCCCTCTTTATATTGGTTGATATTCTTAGAAGGGACATAACAAGCGTAAACCGTTTCCTCTACTTGGTTAAATTTGAATTCGTAAGTGTGATTGCTGTTTTTATCATCAATCTGATTCTTTTCGTTTCCATACCAAAGATGACTATAAGAAACAACTTTATCTACTGTTCCAACTCCATCACCCACATTGAATTCATTTAAAAAATAATCGGTAGAAGAGCAAGAACACAAAACGAATAAAAACGTCGAACAAATGCTTAATTTCTTAGTCCACATCCGCAGTACTCCTTTTCATTTATAACATAATTATTAAAATGATAAACAGACAGATAAACTTTCTAAATCTACAATGCTAAATACATAAACTTTATGACTATATCTTAAAACATCTCAACTTATTGAAATCTTATACTTATAATATATGTAATTTGTTCTTTTTTTCAATAGCATATCTATTTTTTACATAGCCGTTCATATAAAATTTTAATAAAAAAAGGTTTAATAGCTATCTTGTATTAAACCTATTCATTCTGTATGGAGCGACCGGCGGGAATCGAACCCGTGTATACAGCTTGGGAAGCTATCGTTCTACCATTGAACTACGGCCGCGTATGAAAACAGCCCCAAAGGGGGCTGTTTAAACTTAACGAAGAATTTGTTTATCAGAATCAGCTAAGAAGGAATCACCCTGAACATTTCCGATGATTTCGGTGACGACATCATCGACTTCCGAGTCATCTTCTTCTGTCAATAACGGCTTTAAGCCAGTACCAGCAGGGATCAACTTACCGATCATGACGTTTTCCTTAAGACCCTTAAGGAAGTCTTCCTTACCCTTGATGGAAGCATCGGTCAAAACAGTGATAGGCTGTTGGAAGGATGCAGCAGAAAGGAAGGATTCGTTATCCAAAGCTGCCTTTGTGATACCCAAGATAATCGGTCTACCAACAGCGGGCTTCTCCTGATGGAGGATATAGCTTTCGTTTTCTTTGGTAAACTGAACATCCGTGACATTCTGACCAGGCAAGAACTTTGTATCACCAGAGTTGATGATCTTAAGTTTGTTGGTCATCTGACGGACGATGATTTCAAGGTGCTTATCAGAGATATCGATACCAGCGTTATCTTTGTAGACACCTTTGACTTCTTTGATGATGTAATTTCTAACTGTGGTTAAGTCAGAGCATTCAAGAAGTTCAATGGTATTGATATGACCCTTAGTAAGCGGATCACCGGCTTTGACATAATCGCCCTGGTTAACGCAAGGGACGGCGCCGTTATAAGTGGTATAGACCTCTTTTTCCATATCATTCTTAACAGTGAAAGTGAATCTAGAACCATTTTGTTCTTTGTTGACAACTTTACCGTTAATGTGAGAGATGATAGAGAGGTTCTTCGTCTTCGGGTTACGGACTTCAAGCAATTCCTGAACACGCGGTAAACCGGTAGTAATATCTTGCTGACCAGCAACACCACCGTTATGGAAGTTCTTTAAAGTAAGCTGTGTACCCGGTTCACCGATGGACTGAGCGGCCATAATACCGACAGTATCACCGATTTCGGCAAGTTTACCAGTAGCAAGGTTACATCCATAACACTTGACGCAGATACCATTTTTGGATTCACAAGTGAGAACCGAACGGATTTCCACTTTCTCGATACCAGCAGCGACAATCTTAGCAGCAACTGCTTCATCCATGCATTCTTCGGCAGAAGCCAAAACTTCACCGGTAACAGGATCTAAGACATCGTGCATCGGGAAACGTCCGACAAGTCTATCCTTTAAGGAAGCGATAACAGAATTGTTAGCACCTCTTAATTCTGTGACAATAAGGCCGTGGTCAGAACCGCAGTCTTCTTCACGGATGACAACATTGTGAGAGACGTCGACAAGTCTTCTGGTCAAATAACCAGAGTCGGCAGTCTTCAACGCAGTGTCGGAACCGTTTTTACGGGTACCGTGAGTAGAGGAGAAGTATTCGGAGACAGAGAAACCATCAGCAAAGCAGGACTTAATCGGGATTTCGATACCTTCACCGTTAGCCTTTTGCGGACAGCCCTTCATACCGATGAGCTGCATGTAGTTATCAGTAGAACCACGAGCACCGGATTCCATCATCATGAACATCGGGTTACGCGGAGCGGAAGCCATACGTTCAGATAAGAGTTTACCCATCTTCTTACTCTTAAGTTCAGACCAATAATTAACGATTGCATCATGGCGTTCGCGATCAGTGAAGAAACCTAATTCATATTGTTCCTGAATTTCAGCAACTTTAAGATCGCCTTCTTCGAAGAGCTTTTCTCTTCCTTCTAACGGTTCCATATCATCTAAGGAAACCGTAAGACCAGACTTGGTGCAGTAGTCGAAGCCTTGGTTCTTGAATAAGTCAAGAATATGGGCAGTCTTTTCTGCATCTTCGTGGTAGTGATGGAAGACTCTGTTCATCATGGTTTTGATGTACTTCTTATCGATCGGAGCACGCAAGGGTTGAAGCTTGCAGTATTCCTTGAAGACATCAAAGTCATCGCCTTCATGGAATTCACCATGGGCGATCACAGCATCATAAGCTTCCTTGGCAGTGACAAAGAATTCATCTAAAGTGTGATCGAAGTTCTTTTCGTAATCATCTTTCGCTGTCTTTGAAGACTTGACAGGGAAGTTAATATACGGGAAGTCAGAGGGGAAGATTTCATTGAAAATCAACTTACCAACTGTAGTGAGCAAATAAGAATTGTTCTGCTTTTCGGTGAAATCTTCTTTATGGAGAGAATGACCAGGGACATAGACACGGGTACGAAGAGTGATCAAGCCATTTTGATAGGCTAAGATCGCAGTCTTCGGATCAGTAAAGACTTTACCTTGATACTTAGAATAGCTTCTAAATTTATCAGCCATCTCCTGATCACCGCGCTTTTCATAGTAGTTAGCATACATCTCGTTCATGGCAAGATCATCTTCCAAAGTAAGATAATAGTTACCATAAATCATATCCTGAGACGGTACACAAATCGGCATACCATCACTCGGCTTGAGGATGTTGTGACTTGCTAACATCAATGTTCTCGCTTCGGCTTGTGCTTGATTAGAAAGCGGGACGTGAACAGCCATCTGGTCACCATCGAAGTCGGCGTTGAAACCAGGGCAAACAAGCGGGTGAAGTCGGATTGCTTTACCTTCAATGAGCTTCGGCTTAAAGGCTTGAATACCCAAACGGTGTAAAGTAGGAGCACGGTTTAAAAGAACCGGATGATCCTTTGCAATCTCTTCAATCGCATCGTAAACGCGAGGATCCTTCTTGGCGATGAGTTCATCTGCCATCTTCTGAGAAGTGATTTGAGAATCCTTCTGACTCATCAAATAATGAGCGATGAAGGGACGGAAAAGCTGAACCGCCATTTCACGCGGAAGACCGCATTCATCCATATTGAGATCCGGACCGACAGCAATGACAGAACGACCAGAGTAGTCAACACGTTTACCTAAGAGGTTCTGACGGAAACGACCTTGCTTACCTTTTAAGGAAGAAGACAAAGATTTCAAGACGTTACCGCTGACATTGGTATTCGGTTTTGTACGACGATCGTTATCAATCAAAGCATCGACAGCTTCTTGTAACATACGCTTTTCGTTGATGAGAATGATGGAAGGGGCATGTTCTTCAATTTCGCGTTTGAGACGAGAGTTTTTGATGATGACCTGACGGTAAAGATCGTTGAGGTCAGAAGTGGCATATCTACCACCATCCAACTGCATCATCGGACGAAGTTCCGGCGGAATGACAGGGATGACAGAAAGAACCATCCACTCCGGTTTAATACCGGAATTTTGGAAGGATTTCAAGGTTTCTAAACGCTTGATACCTTTGATTCTCTTGTTGTTCTTATCACCGACAGATTTCTTTAATTCTTCCGAGACAGCCTCGATTTCCTTTTCAAGATCGACTTCCTTTAACAAAGTCTGAATAGCATCAGCACCGATACCAAAGATAGCACCAATGTACTTGCTGATGTAAGCGCCGACTGTGTCAAAAGAGAACGGCTGACTAGGATATTTCAAACGCTCAGAAATATCATAACCTCTGGCGTACTCAGGAGTTTCAGGTTGTACACGAACATCCAAAATTTCTTCGCGGATGACAGTGTAGAAAACTTCACGAGCTTTCTTTTCATCTAAAACTTCACGATAAGAGAGGTATTTGGAAATACCAGGATTTGTGACAATATGGGAGCTGAAGTAAACAACACCTTCCAATTGCTTCGGCGGAATGTCTAAGACAAGTCCGATCTTGGACGGAGAGCCTTTGACAAACCAAATGTGAGCGCAAGGGAAGGCGAGGTTGATGTAACCCATTCTCTCACGGCGAACCGCTTTGAGAGTTACTTCAACACCGCACTTTTCACAGACTTTGCGAGCATAAGTGTTCTTCTTATATTTGCCGCAATGACATTCGTAATCTTTGGCAGGACCAAAGATTTTTTCACAGAACAAACCATCCGGTTCCGGTTTCTGGGAACGATAGTTGATCGTCTCCGGTTTGGTGACTTCACCTCTTCCCCAGCTGTGGATTTGATCCGGACTGGCAAGTCCGATTTTAATCGAATGGAGCTTATTGAGATCAAACATTGTTCAAGACCTCCTTATTCATTCATATCATCGGTTTCATCAGATTCCGATTCCATATGCTGATTATCTTCGTATTCATAACCGACGATATCTTCTTCGACATCTTCATCAAGATGAGCATTACGCAAGCTGTCTTCGTATCTTCTCTCTTCTTTCTTCATGTCAAAATTGACGATATCGTGATGAATCTTACGAGCATCTCTTTCCGCATCTTCAGAAAGGGTGTTAACATTGATTTCTTGATGGTGATCATCTAAGAGCGTGACATTGATACCGAGACCCTGTAATTCTTTGATAAGAACACGAGTGGATTCCGGCATGTTCGGCTTCGGGATAGGATTGCCCTTTAAGATTGCTTCATATGTCTTGTTTCTACCAACCATATCATCTGATTTAATGGTGAGCATTTCTAACAAGGTGTAAGCGGCGCCATAAGCTTCCAATGCCCAGACTTCCATTTCACCGAATCTCTGACCACCGTGTTGGGCTTTACCGCCTAACGGCTGCTGAGTGACTAAGGAATATGGACCGGTTGCACGAGCGTGGATCTTATCTTCGACCATGTGGTCAAGTTTAATCATGTACATGACACCGACAGCAATACGAGAGTCAAATCTCTCACCGGTCTGACCATCATATAAGATTGTCTTACCATCGCTATCGATTCCGGCAAGATCCATAAACTGAGCAATTTCTTTGTTGGATGCACCATCGAAGACAGGGGTAGAAACTTTGATACCGAGTTTCTTACAAGCGTATCCTAACTGAACTTCCAAAACCTGACCGATGTTCATACGAGAAGGAACACCCATCGGGGAGAGAAGAATATCAATTGGAGTACCATCAGGTAAATAAGGCATATCTTCGACAGGAAGAACCTTAGAGATAACACCCTTATTACCATGACGTCCAGACATCTTATCACCGACTTGGATCTTTCTCTTCTGGATGACAAAAACCTTGATAGATTCGATGACATCCGGCGGGAGTTCATCGCCTCTTTCTCTAGAGAATTTCTTGACATCTAAGACAATACCTTCACCGCCGTGCGGAACTTTCAAGGAAGAATCCTTTTCTTCGTTTGCTTTGGACGGGAAGATAGACTTCATCAAGTGATCGTTGTTGGTTTCGGTAGTTTCACCCTTCGGAGTGGTTTTACCGACAAGATATTCACCTTCCTTAACTTCAGTGCCGATTAAAATGACACCTTCTTCATCGAGATGAGAAAGTTTTTCTTCGGCTACGTTAGGAATGCGACGTGTGAATTCTTCATCGCCGAGTTTTGTCTTGCGGCGTTCGCAAGTGTACTCTTCAATGATGAGGTTGGTAAAAAGGTCGCTGTTGACACAACGTTCAGAAATGACAACGGCGTCTTCATAGTTATAGCCATGCCATGTGGTAAAGGCGATGAGGACGTTCTGACCTAAAGCCAATTCATCTTTATCCATGGAAGAGCCATTGGCGATAATCTGACCCTTCTTGACTTCCTGACCAGGAGTGACAATCGGGGTCTGATTGATGCAAGTTCTCTTGTTGGAACGGATGAATTTGCGAAGCGGATATTTTCTTTCCGCACCGGTTAACGTCTCTCTGATGAGGATTTCTGTACCATCCGCATAAGTGACAACACCGGATTCTTCTGCCAAGAGAGCTTCACCAGAGTCATGAGCAATCTTTCCTTCTAAACCAGTTCCGACAAACGGAGCTTGCGGACGGAGTAAAGGAAGAGCTTGACGCTGCATGTTGGAGCCCATCAAAGCACGTTTACCGTCGTCGTTTTCCAAGAAAGGAATACAGGCGGCAGCGATAGAAACGATCTGTTTCGGGGAGGCGTCAATCAAGTCAATTTCATCTACATATGCAGAGATGTATTCTCCATTCTTTCGGGAATATACCTTCTCATCGATGATCTTGTGATTCTCGTCAGTAGTGACGTTTGCCTGAGCGATAACATAGTTTTTCTCTTCGTCAGCAGTAAGCCATAAAACGTGGTCGACATCATTGTCGATAACGCCGTTATGGACCAGACGATAAGGAGTTTCAATGAAACCATACTTGTTAATCTTAGCGTAACAAGCAAGGTTAGAAATCAAACCGATATTCTGACCTTCCGGTGTTTCAATCGGACAAATTCTACCGTAGTGAGTCGGATGAACGTCACGGACAGCAGAAGAAGCTCTATCTCTGGTAAGACCGCCTTTACCTAAAGCGGAAAGACGTCTCTTGTTAGTAAGTTCAGCAAGAGGGTTTGTCTGATCCATGAACTGAGAGAGAGAGTCAGAATTGAAGAACTGATTCACCGCAGAAGTTAAAGCCTTCGGATTGATTAAATTAGAAATGGTAACGGTGGCAAGATCAGCAGTGGACATCTTATCGTGGATGTTTCTCTTCATCTTGCTTAAACCGGAACGGAATCTTTCTTGAATCAATTCGCCGACACAGCGGATTCTCTTATTTCCAAGATGGTCGGTATCATCATCTTCGCCGATGCCTTCGGTGTAATTTAACATGTAAGACAAGGAAGCGACAATATCCGGAATGGTGATATGAGTTGCGTTGGAATCGAGGTTAGTACCGATGACATTGACAACCTTATCCGGGTTAATCGGAGATTTGACTTTGACAACAGTAACAGTGCTCTCTTCCAAGATTTCCTGTTCGGAAACCTTTTCTTCCATAAGGTCTTCTCTCTTGAAAATAACGTTTAAGTTCGAAGAGAGATGAACGGTGAAAGGATCATCATAAGAATATCTGCCTTCAAAGAAGTGAATGCTCTTCAAGTAGTTGACTTCTTCAAGAGTAAGTTTGTGACCTTCTTCTAAAGTGACACCCTTGTATTCGACAATAGTTCCCTCAGTATCGATGAGATCCTGAGCGAGGACAAGGCCAGGAAGACGGTTGTAAATACCCAACTTTTGTTGAATCTTAAAACGTCCGGCCTTACCAAGGTCATAATGTTCTT
Organism: uncultured Mollicutes bacterium; assembly: GCA_900539865.1. Classification (GTDB taxonomy): domain Bacteria; phylum Bacillota_I; class Bacilli_A; order RFN20; family CAG-288; genus Enterosoma. The sequence goes on from UQDS01000008.1 coordinate 38,116, forward strand.
TTTCAAAGAATCTTGTGCGAAGCATTTCGCAAGAAGATTCATAAGTATAAGGTTCGCCGGGACGAAGTTTTGTGAAAATTTCGCCAACAGCATATTCTTTTCTTTCATAGATGGTTCTTTGCGGCTTGACCGGATTCTTTTCTAAAGCTTCCTTTAATAAGTCATTGTCACCAAAAAGACCCAAGACACCGGTAATCGTTTCCGGAGTTTCGCCTCTATCCTTATTGTAAGGAAGAGAACTATCAGCCAATGTATCCGCATCCGAAACAAGACCTAATGCTCTCAATAAGACAAGAGCGGGGACTTTCTTTTGTTTGTCGATACGCACAGAAACAATATCGCGATTGTCATTGAAGAATTCAAGCCAAATACCTCTCATCGGAATGATATCAGAACCATAGACGATATTGAGTTCCTTGGTAGCGTTAGCATCGCCCTTCTTCGGCATCACCTCAACGACAGATTTAGAGATGTATGCACCAGAGGAACGGATGATTTGAGAAGCAATACACTTTTCAGAGCCGTTGATGATAAAGGTGCCCGAAGCAGAGATGGTCGGGAAATCACCCATATAAACAGCGTCTTCTTCAATAGACCCATTCGGATGTTTCAAACGGAAAGTGACAAAAAGCGGGCGGGAATATGTCAACGCAGATGTTTTGCACTCAAAAAAGTCGTACTTCTTATCTCGCCATTCAGCAGAGACATAATCAAGTACTGCAATTTCATCGCTGGTATCCGTTTTATGCCCACGTTTATCTTTGTTAGATTCAATCGGAAAGATTTCTTTGAAAACTTCATCAACCCCAACAGTTTCAAACCAATTGAAAGAGTTGAGCTGAACATCGCAAAGATCCGGAAGTGGAACCTGAGAGAAAGTCTTAGACAAATCGTAACGATCACTACCTGGTACTTTGTGATACTTGTTCAGATCTAATTTTTCCATATTATTACCTCGTGTCTTTCTTCCGTGTTATACGGATTTAAGTTGTTTTAAGGTTAGTTTTAAATAAAATACCTACGAAAATCAAAATCTCTTAAGACAACTAAGCCCACCCCATCAAAAAGACAGGGTGGGACAAAGAATACGTAAGTGATAAAAGGGAAGCTTACTTAACTTCGACTTCGGCGCCAGCGGCTTCGAGCTGCTTCTTGATTTCTTCGCCTTCAGCAGGAGAAACGTGTTCCTTGATAGCGACAGGAGCGCCGTCGACAAGCTTCTTGGCATCCATAAGGCCTAAACCAGTGATAGCCTGGACAGCCTTGATGACACCGACCTTGGCAGTACCGAAGGACTTGAGGGTGACGGTGACTTCGCTCGGACCTTCCTGAGCGGCAGCGGCAGCCGGAGCAGCAGCAACAGCAGCAGCGGCAGTGACACCAAATTCTTCTTCGATAGCCTTAACGAGATCCATGATCTCGACCATGTTCATTTCCTTTAAACCGGCAATGACTTCTTCTTTAACTAACTTAGCCATAGTTTTTTCCTCCAATAATATGGTTTTAATAACGTCCCGACATGTTGAAGCTTAAATTAAGCTTCCAATTTTTCACCAACTGCCTTGATAGCAAGAGCAAATTGGGTGAGCGGAGCCTGAAGGGCAGAAAGGAAAACGGCAATTGCGTTTTCTTTGGTTCCGATAGCAGCGAGTTCAGCAAGCTTTTCAGCATTGCAGAAGGTACCATCGATAATACCGCCTTTGACTTCGAACTTCTTGTGAGTAAGAGCGAAATCCTTTAAGACACTAAGTCCTGCGCCTTCTTCAGTAGAAGTGACTAAAGCGTTAGGACCCTTCAACAAAGCATCCAACTCCTGAAGGCCATCTTCATCGACAGCTTTCTTCATGAGGGTGTTTTTGTGAACAGTCATTCTAGCGCCGGCCTTCTTAAGGTCGCTGCGGAGCTTGGTGACTTCAGAAACGCTGAGGCCAGAGTAAGAAACGACAATGGTAGATTGAGAATTTTTGAGCGTATCGTTAATCTTACTAACAGCTTCTTTCTTCTCAGCTAAGATCTGCTGATTCATCTTTTCACCTCCTTATCTTAGGTTTGGTGTATTTCACAATATACTTTTTGACTTGAATAGTTACTCATATCCTCGGTAACAAATTGAGCCGTTTATTTATCGGCAGTTACTGTCTTTGGTATATTGAGGCACCCGAATCATACGGATAAAACGTCCCGACTATATAAATATAGATAAATAATAGCGATTAGAGAGCGAGCTTAATGGCAGGGCCATAAGTGCAAGAGATAGTAGCAGAGAGAATGTAGGTGCCCTTGACAGTGCTCGGCTTAACCTTGTTGACAACTTCAACAACAGCCTTGAGGTTATCGACAAGCTTTTCGGCATCGAAGGAAGCCTTACCGAAGTTGATAGCAAGGTTACCATCTTTGTCATTACGATAAGAAATCTTACCGTTCTTGATTTCCTGAATAGCGGAACCGATTTCAGGGGTGACAGTACCGCTCTTAGGGTTCGGCATCAAGCCCTTAGGACCTAAGACACGACCCATTCTACCGAGAAGACCCATCATGTTCGGAGTGGCGACAATGACATCGAAGCCAAACCAGTTTTCTTTCTGGATCTTATCGAGCATATCCTGCTGACCGACGAAATCGGCACCAGCAGCTTCTGCTTCGGAAACCTTATCAGTGATAGCTAAGACCTTGACAGTCTTGCCGTTTCCATGAGGAAGAACAATCGTTCCTCTTAACTGCTGATCGGCCTGTTTCGGATCGATGTTAAGGTTGAAGTTGACATCGATAGATTCGTCGAACTTAGCAGTTGCAGTCTTTTTGACTAATTCGCAGGCTTCTGCGAGAGTGTACTTCTTACCCTTTTCGATAAGAGCTAAAGAAGCAGCATATTTTTTGGATAATTTTTTCATGGTCAATGTTCTCCTTCTAATTAGTCATCGATGGCAATGCCCATAGATTTGGCAGAACCTTCGACGCATCTCTCAGCGGCTTCGAGAGAGTCAACGTTAAGATCAGGCATCTTGTATTCAGCGATCTTCTTAACATCAGCTCTGGTAACACGACCAGCGACTTCCTTGTTACTTCCGCCATGATCAGGGCCTTTTCTACCCTTCTCGATGCCGGCAGCCTTCAAAAGAAGGTAAGTAACCGGGGTAGTCTTAAAACTCATTTCGAAAGTACGATCTTCATAGATTGTCAAGATGCAAGGGACAACTTCACCCTTACGATCGGCAGTCTTGAGATTGAACTCCTGGCAGAACTTACCACCGATACCAAAAGGTCCTAATTTCTGACCTAATTTGGCCGGGTTTGCACCGCCACCTTCAGCACGGATAATCATCACTCTTGTGACTTTTTTTGCAGGCATGTGTATTTCCTCCTATTACCTGTGTGGTACGATCAGTCAGTCACTGACTTCCCACGTTTTTCGTTTAAGCACACTACGCCCATATGAACATAGTGTCTCAACCTAAAAAATTATATAATATATATCTAATGGTTGCAAGATAAATTTCAAAAATTTATTGATACCGAACAAAGAATGTGATAAAGTAATCAATGCCTATGCGAAAATTTAGGCTCACCTTCGCTCCGCTGGGGACGTCACTTCCTTTATGAGCTCAGGGAAAATACAATTATTTCCAAAGGAGAACAGAAAAATGAACAAACAGTTAGTTCAGCAGATCACTGCAACTCAAATCAAAAATGATGTTCCGGATTTCACCACTGGCGATACCGTCAGAGTCATGGTTGTCATCCGTGAAAACAACAAGGAAAGACAGCAGGCCTTCGAAGGTGTTGTCATTTCCGTCCGTGGCACTGGCCCCAGCAGAACCTTCATCGTTCGTAAGGAATCCGCAGGTGTTGGTGTTGAAAGAAACTTCCTCGTCAACTCTCCTGTCATCGCTTCCATCACAGTCCTCAAGCACGCTAAGGTCAGAAGAAAGAAACTCTACTACCTCAGATCCAGAACTGGTAGGGCTGCCAGATTGGAAGAAGTCGTTATCCGCAAGGATAAGACTGCTGCTTAATCAGCATCTCAACGAAATTCATCTTATTTAAATGAAAGTGACAAGGACCGCGTTTGCGGTCCTTTTTTCATTTCTTACAATTGCTTGATAATTAAAAAGAAAATTTTTCTATTTTTTTAAAACCCTTTGGATATTTTTAAAACACCTTATTAAATATTTATAAATTGGCTTATAATTATATAGCGATTATTTTCAAAAGTATAATTAAATATTTTTCTTTGTTTAAATTATTTAAATATATAAATTTTTCTTGTTCGTATTTCATTTTAAACTTTTTTATTTTATCCTTTCACATGTTATAATTGTGAAAAAGGAAACAAATATGCAAGATTATTTAATTTATTCTGTGGAAGACGATCTTGAAATTTCAAACCTCATCAATATCGCTCTCACCAAATTCGGTTTCCCGGTGAAATCCTTTGAAGACGGGGAATCTTTCTTACGAGAATTTGAAAATAAAAAACCCAATCTTATTCTTTTAGATATTATGCTTCCTGGCATACAAGGAGATGAGATATTACGCTTGATTCGAAGCAAGCATGAAAACAACAATATCCCCATCATCGTTCTCAGTGCAAAAGCGATGATCGATGACAAAGTCGCAGGACTAAACGATGGCGCAGATGATTACATCGGTAAACCCTTCAGTGTCAAAGAATTAATCAGCCGTATCAACGTGCGTTACCGCAAGCATCTCGCTTCCCGTTTTATGATTAAAATCGGTCCTTTTACATTGGATCAAGAACATGAGATTCTCTATAAATACAATTCTGAGGTTGAACTGACCAAAAACGAATTTAAACTTTTGAAGTATCTCTTTCTCAAACACGGAAACGTCGTCACTAGAGAGGAACTATTTCAAGAAGTTTGGGGTCATGATGTCAAATCTGACTCTAGAACAATCGACATGCATATTAAATCCCTCCGTGAAAAAATAGGGGATATAGATAAAACATTCATTCATTCCATTTATGGAGCAGGTTATAAAATTGACTGATGCATAGATATAAACGTACCTTATACATCGCTCTTTTCGGTGTAATTAGTATTCTCATCACCTTGATAAGTCTTCTATTTCCTTTTCTCAATGAAAAAACATCACTGCAAAAGGACGCGCGTTTTTTAAGTGCCCAAATTGTTGAACAAGTCACGACGGATAACGCAAAAGAAATCACAGATTCTTTTCTCGATCAGGAAAATTATGAAATCACTATATTTTCATTTGACTCCAACCTCTTTTGCTCTACCTTATCTAATATTTCCTCTAAAGAATATCATCAAATCAAAAAACATCTAAACGAAAGCTTCCGATATTCCAATAAAGAAGTCAGGCACGAGGCCGGTTACGGCTATGTCACTCACGATGTTGCTGAAGATATCTATGTCTTTGTAGTAAGCAGCGACACCGATGTTCTAGTGTGGTTGAAATGGTTTACCATCTTTGGACCTATCAGTGTTTTTTTACTTTCTCTTTCTTATGGCATTTTTGACTTCATCAAATATAAGCAGTCGGCAATTTATCTAAGAAACCAGGTGCGAAAGTTAAGAACAATCGCCAAAATCGATTCCATGGTTGAATATGATAACGATATTGAAAATTTAGCCAATATTGTCCGTGATACAAGAAAACACATGGAAGCAAGCATCAAGAAAAATTATATCTCTGAACAAAAGATAAACTTCATTCTCGACTCTATTGAGCAAGGTATTCTTGTCGTTGACTCTAAATTCCGAATTTTATTAGCTAATAATAAAGGAAGGGCGGTGATGAACCTATCTTCTAGCGATAAAGTCTTGGGGGAGGATGAATTTACAAAGAGCGTTTTGATTAATACACGCGTGTTATTATCTACCAAAAGGCCAATGGTATTTATTAAAGAAAAAGAAGGTAAGTATATTGAATTTAACATCAACGTCGCAGAAGTAGATTTCGATAACCAAAATGAGACAATGATTTCTTTACTCATGGTCGATATCACTGATAAATACAACAGTGAAAAGATGAAACGTGATTTCTTTGCTAACGCAGCACACGAATTGAAGTCTCCTCTTACCTCCATTCTCGGATATCAGGAGCTGATCAGCGATGGCATTCTAACTTCCAAAGAAGAATTAGAAAACGCAAATCTTCGCACGATCAAAGAAGGTGAACGCATGAAAAAGCTGATTATGGAGATGCTGAAACTATCTTCGTTAGAAAACAATAATCTCCGCGCAATTGAAAAGATCGACGTTTGTGAAGAGCTCGACAATATCCTAGCCATGTTAGAAAATCAAATCATGGCGAATCAGATTAAACTGATCAAGCATTACCAAAAGGTGATCATCAAGATGAACATCGATGATTTCTACAACCTTTTTAAGAACTTAATCGAAAATGCAATACGTTACAATAAAACGGGGGGAAGTATCGAAATCACCATCGACACAACAAAACATGATATCTCTATTAAAGATACCGGTCTCGGTATCAAAGATGAAGACAAAGCCCGTATCTTCGAACGATTCTACCGCGTAGACAAAGCGCGAAGTCGTGAAAACGGAGGCACCGGTTTAGGACTGAGTATTGTAAAATACATTTGCAACTATTATGGTTACAAGATCAGCATTGACAGCACCTTAGGAAGTGGTAGTACCTTTACAATTCACTATCAGGACTGATTTAAAACAGACAGCTTTTTACAAGTATTCTTTCTTGTGAAAGCTGTTTTTTATTTTTATTTTTTTGATAAAGTCAAAACAATGTATATATAATTTTTACAATTTAAAATTTTAAAATATTCCGATAATATCGGCGCTTTTTATATTTTTACCATATTATTTTTCGCAAATTGTAAAATGTTTTATTGCTTTTAAAGCGCTCACATTTATAATAAGGGCACATATAAATTTTTTGAAGGAGGAATCAAAAAAATGAAAAGAGCAAAAAATTTATTATCCTTATTGACCGTCATCTGTACATGTGCGATGACAGCTTGCGGTGGCGGAGGTGTCAAAGACATCCAAGAGAACAATAAGTCAATTATCAAAGAAGCAGAAGGCCTTACCCGTGATGCCCTCATGGAAAAAGCCGCCAACGAAATTGGAGATGGCACCTTAAAATTTGTCGGCTGCAGCTCCAGATTCAAAAACGCTATCGATCCCTTTAAGGCAGAGTTAGCAAAGTACAATCCTAAATGCGCTGATATGAAGATCACCACCGACACTGCTGTCGACGGTCAGATTTATTTAAAGCTTAACGGCGAAATCGAAAGTGGTCTCACTTCCGGTTATGATGCCGCCTTAGTTCAGGATGGTTATCAGCTCCAAAAACTCGGTATTGATACTGGTTATTATCTTAACTATGTACCGAAAGAATGGAAAGAAGCTACAGATACAAATAAAGAACTCAACGGAAATCCGTTCAGTCTTCAGTACAACATGAAGACATGGATGGTCAACAATGGCGGAGCCGGAAAAGACGTCGTCATCGATAACGTTTGGGATATTACTCAGGACAAGTTCAAGAATCATCTTCACACCATGTCCCCGAACAACGAAAACGTCAACAGAGACTGGCTTATCATGCTCACTCAAGACAAATGGTGCGATGTATTAAAAGCAGCTTTTGAAGATCCGACCAATGACAACAAGAGCTTAGATCTTTCTAAATATGAAAGCAAAGGCGAAAAACAGAAATACGCTTATGCCTTTATTGATAAGTATCTCACCAATGCAATCTTCTATGAAGATGACGGTAAAGCAAGAGATGCTTTCATGAAAGATAAAGGCGGTATCGCTTGGATCGTCTATTCTAAGATCGCTTCCATCCAGGAATCTGCAGAAATCACTAAGAAGGATATCACTATCGCCGCTTTAGGTTCTGACCATGAAGATGGCAATAATCCTGGCACCTCCAAAATCAAGGGCTTTGGTTCTTTCATGTATAAGCATTATTTGCAGATTATGCCTTATACTTCTCATCCGTACACCTCTTGTGCATTCATCAACTTCTTAAGCACCACCACTACTGGTTATGACGCTTGGGCACACGATATCGGCGACTATCCTTCCATGCCTTCTATCAACGTTGATAGAACTTTAGGCGGTCATGGTGAATTAAGCGCTGATTACAAATTCACGCAAGATTCTTCCAAGCCTAACGTCTTCCCTTGTCTCAACGATCCTTCTTCCGATTGGTGGACCGATGATCAAAAGGGTGCAAACGCAGTCATTGAAACTCCTTCCTACATCGTCAGTCAGTACAACAACGTCAACGACTTCATCAAAAAAGTCATCGCCGACAAATAAATTTCGTCATAAAATCTAAGAAGGGCAGATCTGCCCTTCTTAGTCATTTTTAAGGAGTAGTTTATGGAAGAAAACACACTTGACTTAAATTCAATGAAGATGAAAGCCAAACGTGCACTAAATAGAGGATTGACATTCTTCGGTGTTCCTGCAAACACGATTCTTGTCATCTTTGGCTTTGTGCTTTTACTTCTGACTTTCGTCCCTTTTATTACAATTTTAATAGACTCATTCACCGTACATATGATGGAAAGTGTTCCTGGCGCCAAACCAGGAGACTTCACCTTCTATCATTTTTATGAAGTATTCGGTTCCGAATTAAGCTGGGGTTATTTCTATAAGCCTCTCTTTAATTCCTTGCTTGTCTCTGTTCTCTCTTGCGTCTTCGCAGTTCTCTTTGGCGGCACTGTCGCCTTCATGATCACCAGAACAAATATGCCTTGCAAAAAGCTCATCTCTTCTGTCTTTATCTTCCCTTACATCATGCCTCAGTGGACATTAGCCTTGTTCTGGAAAAACTTCTTCATGTCGACAAATTGCCCCGGAGGATACGTTGGTGAACTTCAGGCACTCACGGGTTTTGCCTCTCCGGAATGGTTAGTATACGGAGCTTTCCCCATCTCATTAGTTCTCGGTCTACATTACACCCCGTTTGCCTATATTTTAATCGGCGGTATCCTGAGAAACATGGATGCCAACTTAGAGGAAGCAGCCACAATTTTAAATGTTCCTCGCTATAAAATTTTCACAAGAATCACAGTGCCGATTCTCAAACCGGCATTATTAAGCACAATCTTGCTTGTCTTCTCTAGCGCCATGAGCTCTTATCCTGTCGCCATCACGTTAGGACGACCCGCAAACTTTGAGGTCCTAGCTACGCAGATGCAAGTCATGCTGCAAAAAGGTAAATATTCAGACCAAGCAGGATTTGGTTCTATTATTACATTGGTCCTCATTCTCATCGGCGTAGTCATCTTAGCGATGAATCAAGTCTCTACTGGTAGCCGCAAACAATACACGACTGTCAGCGGCAAATCCGGTCAGATTTCCAAAGTCAATCTCGGTAAAGTTGGAAGATGGGTTGTCTTTAGCATCCTCGCTATCCTTGTTCTCTTCTTCTGTATCGGTCCGATGGTCTCCTTTATCTTTGAATCTCTCTTGCCAAATCCTGGTGACTATTCTTCCGGATTTACAACGCGTTGGTGGACTTCCAAAGAGATTCTGCGAAACGGTTACCGCGGCCTATTCTACTCACCTGAAATTTGGTCCGCGCTCGGCGGAAGTATCGCCCTTTCTCTCGTCTGTTCTCTCTTCGCTGGTACCTTTGGTCTCTTGATTGGTTACGCTGTCAGTAAAAAGAGAAAGAGCAAGATGGCCCAAGGCGTCAACGCCTTAGCGTTCTTACCTTACTTGCTCCCTTCTATCTCCTTATCCGCTATCTTCTTCATGGTCTCTTTAAAAATTTCTTGGTTGTATGCGACACCATTCCTCCTTTGTGCTATCGTCGGTATTCTCAAGTACATCCCGTTCGCCAGCCGCTCTAGTTTAAACGCAATGCTCCAGCTTTCTAACGAAATCGAAGAAGCGGCGATGATTCAAAATATCCCTTGGTGGAAGCGTATGTTGAAAATCGTCTTCCCCATTCAAAAGTCCAGTTTCTTAAGCGGCTATTTACTCCCGTTCATCAGCTGTATGAGAGAGCTTTCCCTCTTCGTCTTCATCGCCCCTACCGGTATGATCCTCACCACATTGATGTTCCAATTAGAAGAGACGGGTTTACCCGCTTTACAAAACGGAGCCAACTTGATCTTAGTTGTCGTCATCTTAATCTTCAACTGGCTGATCAACAAGATCACCGGAGCCAGCTTAGACAAGGGTATAGGAGGTTAATTTATGCCTGCAATTGATTTAATTAACGTCACCAAAAGATGGGGTGATTTCTACGCTGTAGATAATCTCAATCTCCATATTGATGATTATTCATTCATCACGCTTTTAGGTCCTTCTGGATGTGGTAAAACCACCACTTTAAGAATGATCGCCGGTTTAGAAACACCGACTTCTGGTAAGATCCTAATCAATGGTGTTCCTGTCTATGATAGCGAATTAGGAATCAACATTCCTGCCAACAAGAGACTCGTCGGTTTCTTGTTCCAAAACTACGCGCTTTGGCCGCATATGACAGTGCAAAAGAACATCGAATTCGGCTTACAAAATCTCAAAGAATACATGCCTGTTGTTGACTCTAACTACACGCAAATCAAAGATCACATCAACGTGTTAAAAAACCCGCAAAAAGTTATCGAACTCTGCAAACAGAACATCAACAAAGATGGTAAGATCGACAAGAGAAGAGCGTTGATTGCTATCATTGACTACTTTAAAGTCTCAATGTACACCGCGGAAAAGGTCTTTGCCTTAAACCTCACAGAAAAAAGCGCAGGAGAAGTCGAAACTATCACTTCGGAAGAAATTAAAACACTGACTTTAAAATTAGAAGATATTCAAAAGAAATACGATGAAAAAGGTATTGATTTAAACAGCGAAGGCTATATTTTAGCTGAACCGGAGCTCGCCGAAGATTACATCGCCTTAAACCTCGCCTATAACGCAATCAAAAATCACGAAAAGGTTTTAGAAGACATCAAGAAAGGTGTCAGCGAAGGCTTAAAACCAGTACAGGCGATTATGGCAAGCACCAATTTGACCATGAAGACAGCAAAAACGCTCTTACCCTTCTTCAATTCAATCGCTGCTCAAAAAGGTGAAACACGCGAAGAAACTGTCAAGAAAGAACTCGCTTCTTATGACATTCAGTTGCGCAGATTAAAGAGTGAATACCTCAACATCGGCTTTACCCTCAACGAGAAAGGGGAGAAAATACCTTCCATCGATTTCAACGATAAAAACTGGAACGGTGAAAAAGTTCACAAAGTCACCTTAAGAAAATTATCGAACGAAGAGATCGATTTAAGAGTCCGTCATGTCTCTCGCGTCGTCAAGATTGCTGAGTTCATGGAACGATATCCAAGCGAACTCTCTGGCGGTCAACAACAGCGTGTCGCTATCGCTAGAACTTTAGCACCTGGTCCGAAAGTTCTCTTCATGGACGAACCTCTCTCTAACCTCGACGCCAAGCTTCGTTTAGAGATGAGAACTGAGTTAAAGAGATTGCACATGGAAACTGGTTCCACGTTCATCTATGTCACCCACGATCAATTAGAGGCGATGACCTTAGCGACCAAGATCTGTTTAATCAACAACGGTGTCTTGCAGCAATACGATGCCCCTTTAGATGTTTACAAAAAGCCGAAAAACTTATTTGTCGCTGACTTTGTAGGAAATCCTGCCATCAACTTTGTCGAGGTTCACGCTCATCAAAGCGAAAACGGAACTATCGAAATGTCCGCCTTTAATGGTATGAACTTCACTTTCACTCCTACAACAGAAATCGACCTGGCCGCTTTAAAAGCGGAAAGAGATGCTTCTTTTGCTGAAAAAGAAACAAAGAAACAGGAAGATTTGAAAGATAAAAAGTTTGTCGCCAAAGGAAACAAAGATACCGACTTTGTCTTCAACATCCAAAAAGTCACAGAAACGATGTCTTCCGACGAGGAAAAAGTGATCGCAGAAGATGAATATGTCATCGGCATTCGTCCAGAGTTCATTCTCTTAAATGACGATGAGCCGCTGACAGGTGAAATCTATTCTGCGTTACCTTCTGGTATGGAAACTATCGTCAAGATTCGTCTGGATGAATTCTTGCTTACTTCTGTCATCTTCGGTGGCGTTGACTACCGTGTCGGAAGCAAGTGTAAGTTCCGCTTCATCGGTAAAGAAATTCTCTTGTTTGATCGCAAGAGCGGCCAACTTCTTGCTCAAGGTAGCTTAAAGTTCAATCAATAATTCAAAAGGGCAATGGTCATAGGCTATTGCCCTTTTTCTTCTTTCAGAGGTAGTTTATGGATGAAAAAATAAACTTGTGTTATCAATATTGGCTTAATAATTTAAAGTCAATTTCTACAGATGATTATCAATCGTTATTATCGATAAAAGATGAGAAAACCATCACAGACCTATTCTTTAAAGATTTAACTTTTGGAACCGGTGGATTAAGAGGAGTGATGGGCTTAGGGAGCAACCGTTTAAACTTCTATACTATTTACCGAGCAACTCATGGTCTTGCCCTTTATTTGAAAAGCAAAAAGCAATACCCGAAGATTGTCATCGGTTATGACTCTCGAAAAAATTCTTTTGAATTTGCCTTTTTGGTTGCAAAAGTGATGTCCAATTTAGGAATTGAGTCCTATTTATTTAAAGAGCTAATCCCCACTCCCATTGTCAGTTACGCAATTAGAAAATTAAAAGCAGACGGTGGCGTGATCATCACCTCTTCTCACAACCCTCGCGAATACAACGGCTATAAAGTCTATAATGACGAAGGTTCCCAAATCACCTTAAAAGCCGCCCAAGAAATCACAACACGCATCAACTCTATCGACCTCTTTAAAGATTATTTGTCTTTGACATCTCTAGGAGAAACAACGAGGATACATTACATCGACGAAAAACTCATCGATGATTTTATCCAATCGACATTGCGCGTTTCCCTCTTAAATGATTTTTCTCCTAAGGACGTTAATATTGTTTACACTCCATTAAATGGCACTGGCTTAAAACCAGTCTTAACCATCCTTGAGAAAGCCGGTTTTAAGCATGTTAGTGTACCCGCTTTGCAACGAGATCCCGATGAAAATTTTACTACTTGTCCCTTTCCAAACCCCGAATTAAAAGAAGCGCTGACGCTTGGTATACAACTGTGCCATGAAGTGAATGCGGATCTATTATTAGCAACTGACCCCGATTGTGATCGCTGTGGTATTGGTGTGAAATATCACGATCAATTTTTACTTCTAAGCGGCAATGAAGTTGCCATTTTACTTTTGAATTTCTTCTTAGAAACAAAAGATTGCAGCAAAAAGGAAATCGTTCACTCCATTGTATCCACATCTCTTGTCGATCATATTGCAGATAAAAACGGAATCGAAGTAAAACATGTACTCACCGGTTTTAAATATATTGGAGAGGAAATCAATCGTTTAGAAAAAGAAGGACAAACAGACCGCTTCCTTTTTGGTTTTGAAGAGAGCTATGGTTATCTCACCAATACAGAAGTAAGAGATAAGGATGCTGTAAACGCCGCTTTAATCATCGCAGAGATGTTCTATTATTACAAAGTAAGGGGAATCAATCTCATCGATAAATTAGAAGAAATCTATCAGCTTTACGGCTATAACAAGAATATTTTACTGTGGCACACATTTGCCGGAAAAAACGGTATGGAATTCATGAATGAAACGATGCATGCGCTCCGCCAAATGTCTTTTTGTCAACTCGATGAGTTCTTCCATAGCACCGTGATTCAAATCGACGATTTTCTAGTCGGAAAACAAATCACAAGCGAAAACAAACAAACAGAGCTCACTCTTCCTCAAAGCGATGTTTTAATTTTCTATTTCAACGACGGAGCAAGACTTGCTATCCGCCCATCGGGTACCGAGCCAAAACTCAAATGTTATATTGAAGTCATCTGTAAAGAAAAAAACAAAGTAGAAGAAAAACTTGCTTTTTACCAAAAAGCTTTTGAAAGAATCATCGGAGAAAAACATGAAGAACATCTATGAATTGATCCCCGTATTACAAAAATACATTTGGGCCGGAAATAAATTAAAAGCCTACAAAGAGACAGCGCTAGATGCCATTGCAGAAAGCTGGGAACTATCGCAATTGAAAGAAGGCCATTCTCTTTTAAAAGAAGAAAATAACGCTTATGAACTGAACCAGGTCTTTACCCCCTCGGACCTCGGTCCACGTTTTTCTACGTTTCAAGACTTTCCGTTGCTGATCAAATTAATTGACTCTGCTAAATCGTTATCGATTCAAGTACATCCCGATGACAATTATGCAAGAAGTCATGAAAACAGCAACGGAAAGACAGAGATGTGGATCATCTTAGAGGCGAAAGAAGATGCTTACATCTATTTGGGATTAAAAGAAACTATTTCCAAAGAAGAATTGAGAAAAAACACTTCCGATGATCGTCTTTTGACTCTGTTAAATAAGGTGTACGTTCATCCTGGCGATATCTATGTGATAGAGCCCGGGACAATTCACGCTATCGGCGAAGGCATCACGCTTTGCGAGATTCAACAAAGCAGCAATATCACCTATCGGGTCTATGATTTCAATCGTGTAGATGCTCACGGAAACAAAAGACAACTCCACATCGATAAAGCGTTGGATGTGATCAATTTCTGCGCCTATACTCCTTCAAATTTAAAAGGGTGCTCTCACATTGAAACACCTTATTTTCATGTCTACCCTGATTCTTGTAAAACTTTTAAGAAATATCACTTTTTCGATTCCTTTGCTGTAATTACAGTAGTTAGTGGCGATGGTGAAATCAATGGTTTACCTGTAAGCAAGTATCATTCTTACCTTGTGAAAGCAGATGTCGACATTGAAATCAGCGGGGATTTAGCCTATATCATCTCCACTTTGTAAAATAGTAAAATCAATAAAAGTTTAACTGAAAATATTTTGCTACTGTCAATATAAAACACTTGACAGCCAATAAAAACAGTCTTATACTTATTAGGCTAGAATTAAATATCATTATTGGAGGATACAAAATATGGTTAAAATCAGATTAGCAAGAATCGGCCGCACTCATGCCCCGGCCTACAGAATCGTTGTTTCCGATTCCAGAAGAATCCCGAATTCTGCCGCTTTAGCTCAGTTAGGCAGCTACGATCCGATCTCTGGCAAGTCCACAATCAACGAAGAAGAAGCTCTCAAGTGGCTCAACAATGGTGCCATCCCTTCTGAATCTGTTAAAACTCTTCTCACCAAGCATGGCATCTACAAGAAATTCGTCGACGCCAAAATTGCTGCTAAGAAAGCCGCAAAGTAAGTTTAAAGAGTAATCTATATGGAAAACGGCACTAACCTCGATCTCACTGAGGACCTTCGCTCTCTCATCGAACCGTTGGTTAGCAAACCTGAGGAAATTCGAATCAAGAGACTTGATAAACCGGAAGATTTAGGCAAGAAAGAACAGAATTACCTCATCCTTTGCGCTAAGGACGATCTCGGAAAGCTCATCGGAAGACACGGCGTCATCTCCGATTCTCTCCGCACGATTCCCAATGTCTCCGTCAAGAATATGAGAAAGAAAATCCATCTTCGCTTTGAATCTTTAGAAGATTTCGACGGAAACGAATCCAAATAGTATACAATAGAGGGGAACCGAAAGGGTCCCCTCTTTCTTTCATTATAAAAGGAGAACAACATGGCACTGAAAAAATTAGGAACCATTGTCAATTTCTTCGGTTTGAAAGGTCAAATTAAAGTCTCAGTGACCACTTCCCAAGCGGAAGAACGCTTCAAACCCGGCAAGAAAATCATCATTAAAAACACGATGAATCAAGATGAAGAATTCACTATTAAATCCTTGATGGTGAAGAACTCTCGCATCGTTGTCATCGGCTTAGAAGGCTATGACGATATCAACGACATCCAGTGGATGATTGGAAGAGATATCGTAGCGAATGTTCGTGCGCCGAAAGGATCTTTCTTTTTTGATGATTTGATTGGTATGACTGTCGTTAACTCCACCGGAGAGCTTGTCGGAACTGTCCAGTCTATCACCCCGATGCCCGCTTGCAATTACTTAGTCATCAACGAAACTCTCTATATTCCTTTCCTCTTAGAAAAATTTATCGAATCTGTCGATAAAAAGGAAAAACGCATCACTTTAACTCCCTTGGGAGACGAAGTTTCCAAACAATGAAAATCAAGATTCTGACTTTATTTCCAAAATTCTATAACGAATTCTTGAGATCGAGTATTATTGGAAGAAGCATTTTAAATGGTTGCGTTGAAATTGAAATCATTAACATCCGCGATTACTCCCTCGACAAGAACCACCGTGTCGACGATCATCCTATCGGCGGTGGCGCTGGCTTGATCATGCGCATGGAACCTTTGATGGATTGTATGCGCGCCAACACAAGCGAAATCACTCATAAAATTCTCCTGGGTCCGAAAGGAAAAACATTCACACAAAAAGATGCTATCCGCCTTTCCAAAATGGAAGAAATCTGTTTGATTTGCGGCCATTATGAAGGAGTGGATTGCCGTTTTGAAGATTATGTCGATGAACAGCTTTCTATCGGCGATTTCATTCTCACAGGTGGTGAGATTCCTGCAATGGCTATCACCGATGCAATTGTCCGACTGCTCAAAGGCGCAATTGCCGATGAATCCACCATTGAAGAATCCTTTAACAATTCCTTATTGGAATACCCGCAGTACACTTATCCAAAAGAATACGAGGGTAAGAAAATCCCTGACATTCTCTTCTGTGGAAACCATCAAATCATCGATGAGTATCACCGCAAAGAATCGATTCGTGAAACTTATATCCATCGTCGCGATCTCTTTGATCAAATGGTCTACACCAAAAAAGATGCCGCATATATCAAAGAGCTCAAGCAAGGAAACGGTTCTTCTCCAAGCGAAAAAGAGAAGAAAGCGATGGAAAAAGGAAAACGTTTCATCAGCGACTAAAAAAGTTCGGTACTTCTCTTGTTTTATCAAAAGGGTACCGAACTTTTTATTTGTTTCTGTTTTTAGAATTTTCCAAAACGACGCATGAGCATCGGATTGTTCTTCATCATCGCCATCTGTTTTTTCATTGTTTCAAAAGATTCAATCAGTTTAGTAACATCGCGAGGATCGGTTCCTGAACCTTTAGCGATACGGACTTTACGAGAGGATTTAATCATCTCCGGTTTTCTTCTTTCATCTCTTGTCATAGACTGAATGATGACTTCAGTCTTTTTTAAAGCGGCTTGTGCCTGATCCAATTGATCGTCTTTTAACTTCGGCATATTCGGCATCATACCGATGATCTTTTTCAAGGGGCCGAGCTTATTCATCTGTTTCATGATCGACAACATATCGGTGAGGTCAAATTGGCCTTGCATCATACGACGAGAGGTCTTTTCCGCCTGCTTTTCATCGATTTTTTCTTGAATTTCTTCGACCAAGGAGACAATATCTCCCATGCCGAGAATTCGATCGGCCATTCTGTCAGGATGGAAATTTTCTAAATCTCCGATTTTTTCACCGACAGCCGCATACTTGATCGGAAGGCCTGTCATACGTTTGATAGACAAAGCGGCACCACCGCGGGAGTCACCGTCAAGTTTTGTCATGATAAGACCGGTGATTTTAATTTGTTCGCTGAAGGCTAAAGCGACATTTGTCGCATTTTGACCCGATAAAGCATCGACAGTTAAGAGAGTTTCATCGATGTGAACCAAAGATTGAATATCTTGTAATTCTTTCATCAATTTTTCATCGATTTCCAAACGACCAGCTGTATCTAAGATTAAAATATTGTACTTTTCTTCAACTGCCTTCTGATAAGCAGCTTTTGCAATATCAGGTGGGTTGACACCGGGCTGACCACAATAAGTCTCTACTTGCGGTTCGCATTTCAAACCCAAATTGCGAAGCTGATCCACAGCAGCCGGACGATAGATGTCAAGCGCACCTAAAAGAACCTTCTTATGATTTTTCTTTTCAAAAAGCTGTGCCAATTTTGCAGCAGACGTTGTCTTACCGGTACCCTGAAGACCAACCATCATAATGACTGTCGGTTTACCGTCCATACGGAAGGGAATGTCATTATCGCCATCGCCTAATAACTTTTCCATTTTGTCATGTACGATTTTGACAACCATGTCACCAGGAGAGACTTTTGTCAAAACTTTTTGACCGATTGCTTCCTGTTCGATTTCTTTGACAAATTCAGAGACGACGGTATAATTGACGTCCGCTTCCAAAAGGGCCTTACGGACCTCTTGCAGCATCTCTGCCATATTTTTTTCGGTAAGGGTTGCTTGACCGCGAACTTTTCTAAAAATTCCCGATAAACGATCGCCTAAAGACTCAAACGCCATAACTGAGTTCTCCTTTAATCTTTTCTAAATACTGCATCAGTTCCTCCTTGTCTTGGATTTCTTTTGCATGGTCTATCATCGCGATAATCTTATCATTTTTCTTGCATAGACCTAATTTCTTTTCAAATAATTCTAATTTTTTGACTCCAGCTTCAATCGATTCAAAGATTGCATTGCGAGAGACATTTTCATTTTCAGCAACTTCGCTGAGAGAATAGTCCATCAAGTAGACATATTCGATTCTTCTTCTGACTTTTGCAGTCAGAAGGCCACCATAAGAAAGAAATAGCAAAGACACCCTTTCTTTCTTCTTTAAAATTTCAGATTCCTCTCTCATACGCCGAATAAGAATGTAAACAATAAATTGAAGAGAATAAAGAAGAGTGCAAGCGAGAGGAAACGAGTCATGAAGTTGACCCATCCATCACCTTTACGCTGCATAAACGTAAAGAGCAAAGACATGATGGTCGAAGAAAGAATCATCAGTAACATGCTGTTGTTCACAAACATCATCAAGATGGTGTTAACGATGAAATTAAGGAAGATGATAATCAATAAACTCATTCCAAATCCCATGATAATTAATCCTCATTTCCGACAAGGAGACCATAAAGATACTTGTCTAAATCAAATTCTTCTAACTGATCCATCTTTTCACCCAAACCGATAAATTTTACCGGTAAAGCCAAGCGGTCACGGATAGATAAAATGATACCACCCTTACTAGAACCATCCATCTTTGTGATGATGATGCCGGTGATAGTCACTGCTTCTTTAAACACCTGAGCTTGATCGATTCCGTTTTGACCAGTATTTGCATCAATGATCAACAAGGATTCATGCGGAGCAGAAGGAATCACTTTCTTGATGACACGAACCATCTTTGAAAGTTCATCCATCAATCCTTTTTTGTTTTGTAATCTTCCGGCGGTATCGATGATGACCAAATCATAATGCTCCTCTAACGATTTCTTCATCGCATCATAGCAAAGAGAAGCAGGGTCACTATTCGGACGAGAAAGAATATCTACACCGACTTTATTCGCCCAATAGGTCAACTGTTCCACAGCGCCAGCACGGAAAGTATCGCCAGCGACTAAAAGGACTTTCTTGCCCTTGTTTTTATACTTGTACGCCAACTTAGCCACAGTTGTGGTCTTTCCAACACCATTGACACCACACATGAATAAAACAGTGGGTTCGCCTTCTTTAAAGGCAATGTCTGTTGAAAACGTTCCGCCTTGGTTGACATAGGAGATAAACATCTTATCGATGAGCAAATCGTTTAAGGCTACTGTATCCGTTATATTTTCAACAGCAGCTTCCTTTGCTGTCTGCTGAATCAATTCGATGGAAAGATTCACGCCGACATCCGCTTCGATTAAAATACGTTCCAAATTATCAAAATAATCTTGGTTGATCACCTTGTTCGATTTGGCAAGTTTCTTTAATCTCTCTGTGAAAAACAGACGCGATTTATCTAAGCCAGCAACATATTTTTCTTCGCTGGACATGCCGCTTTCATTATCGCTCTTTTCATTGACCTGCTCTTTTTCTTCTTTCTGAGCGACATTTTCTCTTTTTTCTTTTTTAAAATTTTCTTTTGCAGGTTCTTCCAATGTTCTTTCTTCAACCGCAACATCCGGTGTCGAAGGACTTGTTCTTTCTTCCTCTTGTGTCTCAGCAACTGCGCTGTTCTCTTCTTTTTCAACAGTAGATTCAAGAGGAACTTCTTCGCTTATTTCTTCAAGAGAAGAAAGAGATGACTCTTCTTTTTCAAGAGATTCCGATTCCTTGTTCTTCTTTGAAAACTTATTTTTTAAAAAACTGATTAATCCCATGTTAATCACCCACTTTCTTGCTCAGTGCATCACGAGCAGCGTTGATTTCAGCTTCTTTCTTATTGTGTCCTTCACCGACACCTAAGACATCTTCACCGATGCGAGCTTCTACTACATAACTGACATCATCTGTGTTGATATTCTTTGAGGAAATCACCACGTATTCAATATTGGTGCCATTCATATAAGCTTGCAGCCTACCTTTTGTATCACGCACTTGCGATACTTCTAACGCCATCTCAAGCAACGGATCAAAAATAGAAACAACAATATCTCTCACTTTTTCATATCCTTGATCGAGATAAACCGCCGCGATAAAAGCTTCAAAAACATCCTCATTGACATGAGAATGATGATGGATATTTTTTGCTTCGCCAACAGAGTAACGAACCAAATCCGCAAAGCCATAGACCGATTCTGAAAGACGAGAAAGCGTCTTTCCATCGACCAATGCCGATCTTGCCATAGATAATTTACCGGAGTTGCTCTTAGGATAGTGTTGGTAAACCATATCACCAACAATCATATCCAACAGAGAATCGCCTAGAAATTCCAAGCGATCATAAGAGGGACAACCAGGGTGTTCGTTGGAATAAGAGGGGTGTGTAAAAGCCATCTCATACAATGAGATGTCCTTTGGTTTGATGTGAAACTCCTCTAACAATTCCAACAGATGTTCGATCATATTAATTTTTCATCTCCTCTTTGATGGCATCGACGACTTTCGCATCTACCATCTCCTTGCTTACACGAAGCGCATTGTAGAAGGCATATGCGTTGCTGTTTCCGTGTGCTTTCACTGCTACACCATTGATACCGAGTAAAATCGCGCCTCCGTATTTGCGATAATCCATCTTACCCTTCATCTCTTTAAAGCCGTTTGCAGCAAAGAGATAACCGATTTTTGTGAAAAGATTACGCTTAAAAGAATCTTTAATCATCTGATTCATCATGGAAGCCATACCCTCCATAGATTTTAAGAAGATATTTCCAGCATAACCGCCTGTGACAATGACGTCGTGTTTTCCATCTAAGGCGTAACGAGCTTCCACATTGCCCTGATAATTGCTTAATTTGCTTTCTTTTAAGATGTGATATGCCTCAACAACCTCATCTGTACCTTTTCCTTCTTCTACGCCATTAGAAAGAGTGTAGATTGTCGGATTTTCATAATGAAGCAGCTTTGTCGCATAGATATTTCCCATCAGCGCAAACTGATAGATTTCATCCGCTGTGTTTAAGTTGTTGGCACCGACATCTAAAATGACAGCCGCCTTACCCTTTATCGCTGTCGGGAAAGGCACACAAAGGCCCGAGCGAAGCACGCCTTCAATATTTCTTAATACAATTGTCGCGCCCGTTAAAAAGCCACCCGTACTGCCTGCAGAAACAACAGCGTCTGCTTCCCCGTTTTTCACAGCTGAAATAGCTTGATACATAGAGGAATTTTTTGACCGTAAAAAATCTAACGGTTTGATTTCCATCGGAATCACGCCCGTCGTGTTTTTAATGCTGACACGATCCTTGAATTCACACTGTTCAAAAAGACCTTTTAACACCGGTTCATCACCATAGAGAATAACGGTATCTTCTTTGTGTTCCTTCAAATGGCGGATGACACCTTTCGACAATTCTTCCGGACCGCTATCCGATCCCATCATATCAACTGCAATTCTTGCCATATTAAAATCTCCTTTATAAGGAAATACCAAGTATATAATAACAAAATAAACTTATATATAAAAACAAAATAATAATTATGCCAAATGAACCTCGTCATTTAAAGAGAGAGATGCGAGGTATTTGCTGTTATCTTCCTGGTTAGAAGAAGCCAGTATTTCCTTTGCGTCTTCTTTAGCGCACTGAAAAATATTGAGATCCTCAACGAAGTTACAAATTGATAATTCACTCTTGCCGGATTGGGAACTTCCACCATAAGAACCCGCTCCTCTTTGCGTTAAATCAAATTGAGAAATCTTCAGGCCGTCGCGGTTTTCAACTAAGAATTGAAGCTTCTCTTTTGCCTCTTTGTCCATGCCATCATAAACCAAAATAGCCAAAGCCGCCTCACCGCTTCTTCCGACTCTACCACGAAGCTGATGGAGAGAAGATAAGCCAAAATAATTCGCGTCATAGACAATTAACAACGCCGCGCGAGACACGTCAATTCCAACCTCAATTACCGTGGTGGAAACTAAGATTAACTTCTCACCAGAAACAAAGCGTTCTATGATGTTATCTTGTTCTTCTTTTTTGATTCTACCATGAAGAAGTTGAACGTTTTCTTTTCCGTATCTATCAGAGATATCTTTATAAACACTTTCTGCAGAAGATGAAGAAGTTGTATTCTCCTCAATCTTAGGAACAACAATGAAAACTTGACGTTTAATCTCCAGAGCTCGCTTGATGGAGCGGTCGATTAAAGGGTCTTGATGGGTTACTAATTTTGTCGTGACATCACGAATTCCTTGGGGATATTGATTCAAAGTAGAAACCTCCAAATCAGCGTTGATGATCTGCGATAAAGTGCGTGGAATCGGTGTTGCCGACATCATCAAAAGGTCGTTCGATTCCCCTTTATTCAAGAGCATTTCACGCTGATTGACACCGAAGCGCTGTTGTTCATCGATGATAGATAAACCCAAAGAAGCAAACGTGATCGGCGATGAAACCGAGGCGTTTGTCGATATCAAAATATCGATTGTCCCCTGTGATAAACCTTCCAGTATTTCTCTTTTTTCCTTTGCTTTCATGTTTCCAGAAAGGAACGCAATCTTTATAGGATAGGGTTGAAAGACCTTCAACGCATTGTGAAAATGCTGCTTTGCAAGTTCAAAAGTAGGAGCCATCAACACTCCTTGTTTTTTGCGCAACCAGTTAGCGTATAACACGGCAAAACAGACAATTGTCTTACCAGTGCCAACATCGCCTTGCAACAATCTATACATCACCGTATCTTTTTCCATATCAGTGACAATTTCGCGAATCGCCACATTTTGATCTTTGGTCAATTTATAAGAGAGGGCCGCGACAAATTGGTTGATCTTATTATGATCAATTGCAATAACGTTTTCTTTCTTTTTCTGATTTGCTTTGCTCTTCAAAGATAAAGCGCGAATACAATAAGAGAGCGCCTCTTCATATTTAAAGACTCGCAAACCTTCTTCCAAATCTTTTTTGCTGCGCGGTAAATGCACACATCGATAAGCATCAAACTCATTGATGAGGCGATATTTTTCCACATACTTTTTCGGCACTCTAGAAAGCATGTAAGAGGCTTGTCTTGGGTAAGAAAGCAAGCTCTTGATATAATTTGCAAAATAGGAAGGAGAAACGCTCTTAGGCAGGGAATAGACGGGTTTTAAGCCGGTTAAGACATAATACGAATCCAGATCTAAAATCGACTGAACCATGTAAGACTTTCTATTCTTCGAATAATACGCAACAATGAGCAATTCTTTTTTAGAACTGAGTTTTGAAAGATAAAAAGGTTGTTGATAAAGAACACAAGATAACGTGTTTCCTGTCATCGTCTCAAACTTAAAACGGATTAAAGACGCGCCTCTTGTTGGAATATTATGCAAATTAAAAACACGCCCTTTGGCGACAATGCGCAGGCCATCCTGAGGATCGAGCGGTATGACGCTAGGTTTTAAATCTTCATATCTTGTTGGAAAGCGGCGTAAGATATCCTCATCATCGCTTGCCGAAAGTGCGTTGTAAAGTTCACGTTGATTCATATTGATATTATACCTTAAAAAGCCTCTTAAGCGCTATTAGGCATAAAAAAAGCCTCCTTTTTGGAGGCTTAACTATATTTGTTTATTCGACAGCAACAAAGAAGGAATAAACAGGCTGTTTTCCATCTTCGATATCGACTTCAAAGTCTTCGCCATACTTTGCGTTGACCTTTTCTTCGACTTCTGCCTTTTCTTCCGGTGTGATATCTTCACCGCAGAGAATGGTGATCAAAGAAGAATTTTCATCGATCATGTTCTCTAAGAGTTCCATCAAGGTGTTGATCTTATGCTTGTGACAGCAGAGAATCTTCTTTTTGGCGAT
The DNA here is from genome assembly GCA_900539865.1 of uncultured Mollicutes bacterium. GTDB lineage: Bacteria > Bacillota_I > Bacilli_A > RFN20 > CAG-288 > Enterosoma. The sequence goes on from UQDS01000008.1 coordinate 62,353, forward strand.
ACCCATGAATTTACCGGATTCAACTTTCACACCATCGATTGTAGTATCTTTAATCGCATAGGTGATTTCGCCGGATTTGACATTGGCGATATTCTCTTTCATCGATTCGATATTGTCTTCAACCGTTCCGTCAGGATTAAAGACCATACAACCGGTAAGACCTTCCGGAATAGTCTTTGTCGGAATGACAATACAATTGCATTCTTCCTTCATCAATTCAGCAGCTTGTGTCGCAGCCATAACGATGTTTCCGTTATTCGGGAAGAGGAAGACATTCTTCGCATGAACTTTCTTGATCGCTTCAACAAAGTCCGCAGTGGACGGGTTCATTGTCTGTCCGCCAGAGATCAAATAATCGACCGAAGATTCTTTGAACATGTTCTCGATGCCGGAGCCAACAGCAACAGCGATAAGAGCATATTCTTTTCTTTCTGTCGGAACAGTGGCTGCTGCCTTTAAAGCAACATCGAACTTTTCTACCGGTGCTTCTGTTCCGTTTTTCTTCTGTTCGGAAGCAAAGTCATCCATGAGTTCTTCGTGCTGTTCAGACATGTTATCACACTTCATTGTTTTAAATTCACCGAATTGTTGTGCGTAAGTGAAGATGACACCCGGTTTCATCGTATGGATATGTACCTTAACAAGATCATCGCTGTGGATGAAGACGATGGAGTTACCGTGCGCTTCTAAAACAGCTTTAAATCTCTTATCATTGAACGCTTTTTTACCGTTGAGATTCTTAGGATCGGCAAGTTTTAATAAGAATTGTGTGCAATAGCCAAATTCTTCGTGGTTGAATTTTGCCTGGACAGAACCATGACCTTCTACATCAAAGTGAGAAGTCGGTTTTGCAGAGGAATAATTGACACCTTTTTCGGTGACAGTAGCCATTTCTTTTTCGACGATTTCATTGTGAAGCGCCTTAGAGAATCCTTCAAAGATCTTACAAAGACCAGCACCGCCAGAGTCGACAACTCCTACTTCTTTTAAGACAGGGAGAAGTTCCGGTGTGTGATTTAAAGATTTCATCGCCTCTTCATAAAGAATATCGATTGCAACATCAATCGGCATATCTTTTTCTGCCTTCTCATAAAGGGCAGCAGAAGCTTCTCTAATAACCGTGAGGATTGTACCCTCAACCGGTCTCATAACAGCCTTATAAGCGACTTCTTTTGCGTTGAAAAACGCAGAAGCTAATTCCATTGCGTTGACTTCTGTTTTGCCAGCCAAATCTTCCGCAAAACCGCGGAAAATCTGAGAGAGAATAACGCCAGAGTTACCACGGGCGCCCATGAGTAAGCCGCGTGCAAAATCCTTAGAGACTTGACCGATTGCTGTGTCATTTTTATTGAATACTTCTTTGGCACCAGAAGACATCGTGAGGTTCATGTTTGTACCTGTGTCACCATCCGGGACAGGGAAGACATTTAAAGCATCCACCTCAGGATAAGAGTTATAAAGATTATTAGAGCCAGATATGATCATCTGCTTTAAGATAACGCCATCTATTTTAACCATGTTAATTTTCGTCCTTTCCGAAAAGAGCGTCAGGCGAGACGCTGTACATATACATTGACAACCTTAAACGGAATACCGAAGTTCTTTTCCAAAACATAAGAGACTTGTTTTTGGACTTCAGAAACAACTTCCGCAAGCCTAACGTCTTGAGAAAGCACGAGGTAAAGGGCAACCTCATATCCGTTCTTCACTTTTCTGACAGAAACACCGTCAGCATAGTCTTCCTGTTTAAGGAATTCGATGAGTGGTTTGGAAATCGCTTTTTTGCTGACAAGTCCAACGACACCGTAGACACCGGTGACCGTAACACCTGCTAAGTCAGCAACAGCTTGAAGGGAAAAGTTAATTTTTCCAATCTGGTTTGTTTTTTCAATGTTCATAATGTTTCAAAATATACGTTTAAAATTATACTAAAACTGTACTCTAAAATCAAACGCACCAATTAGCAAAACAAAAAAGAAGAAAAATAGCGAAAATATGCAAAAAATGTATAAAAGACAATATTAGATTAAACGTAAGTATGGTTTTCACGGCCATAAAAAACGAAGAATAAACAAAAAAAAGAGAGACAAAAAAAGCGGCTGCAGCTATCTTCCCAAGAGGTATTTTCGCCGCCGGGCGCTTAACTTCCGA
>UQDS01000009.1 GCA_900539865.1 uncultured Mollicutes bacterium
ATTAAAAAAAAAAATAATTTAATTATAAAAATAGAAATGAAAAAAAAAAAAAAAAAATAAAAAAAAGGGGGGGGGGGGGGGGGTAGAATGAGTGCAATTAAAGGGCAAGTATATATAACTAGTATTTAGCATGAATATTTTGTCCTTAAATGCAAGTGAAAGCAAACTAACGCAAAGGAGGAAAAAATGAAACTGAAAAGAAAAAAGGGTTTTACGTTAGTTGAGTTGTTAGTCGTAATTGCTATCTTAGCAATCTTAGCTGCTGTCTCTGTTGTTGGATACTTAGGATTTACCAAGAAAGCCAATTTATCAAATGATCAATCTATGGTCACCCAAATGAATACTGGCTTACAAGGAGAAGAAGCGTTAAACGGAAAATTTGAATACGCTGCTGACTCCATAAACGCCTTAAATTCTTTGGGCTTTAATGGAAAATACAATGCGTTTACAAGCGGTCATTATTACGGATATAGTTTAGAAAACAATAGAATGTATCTAGTTGATGGCAATGAAAGCAAAGTAATCTTTCCAGAAACTTCGAAGTTAGAAGTAAGTGATCTTTGGTTTTTATGGAACAATGATAGTCAAAGCAAAGTAAAAAATGCTAAGAAATATATTTCCATGGTGAACATTGATGATAAGAGCCCATACTTTAAAGATGTTTTTGTGGATGATACTTATTCTCTTGACTTAGGTGGTCACTATATTAACGTGGAAAATTCCCCTGTCAAAGTCTCTAACGGAATTGTCATTAATGGTGTGAATGTTGATGATAATAGCGACGTTGTAAAATTAGATAAGGGTGATCAAAGCGAATTGACAGCTGGCGCCACAGTAGAAAATAAAGTATTTGATGCTTCGTTCCAAGATTCCGTATTTAAGTCAGACAATATCACATATAACAATTGTTTCTTCTATAATTTTAATAACAGCGGTTTTAAACCGACCAATCAAACATTTGAAAACTGCACATTTATCGATTCTGTAAAGTATGTTTTCAATTTACAGGGGGATAGTGAATATACAGGAACTTTAAATGTTAGAAATTCAAAATTCATCAATTGCGATAGAGTTTTTAATTTACCTTTAGGCATAAAGGGTCAAACAAAAGAAGGTGCTACTATCAATATTGTCGGAAATGAATTTTATGGTGTTGTTGGAGCAAATAGAAGCTTTTTCCAATTTAATATTCAAAAAGTAGGTAAAAACCCCAGTCAAGATTTCGCATATACAAAATTAAATATAACTGACAATAAATTTTATGAATTATCGACTTCTCAGGCTGGAATTGTTACCTTACACGAATCTATAGTAGTAGATAAATTATTGGAAACCTTTAAATTAGATAACATTAATTTTGCAAACAATGAAGTTAGCAGAGAAATTGATGAGAATAAGTATATTGTAAATGATGATGGAAAATTAGATAGTCAATTTGATGGATATTGCGCAGCTGAATTTAAAAAGCAACTTACAGAAAAATTTAAAGCAGGTAGTAAATTATTCTAAAAACAAATACGGATTGATTTGCTTAAGAAATGAATCTAATATCACTTTAAGTAAGTTATCGGATTTAACAGATAATCAACTTTAAATTGTAAAATAGAAGTGACTTTGGTCACTTCTATTTTTTTGATTTTGGTGAAAAAGAGTCTTACTATGTTAGCTCTTTATTCTTTACAGAGAAATACATTTTAAACTTTTAACTGACACACGAAGATAAATTGTATGATTGATTTAAAGCGGTTTCATAATCGTTTTTTATCATTATAATTTGAAAAAATTGAAAAACAGTAGATAAAAAAGAAGCAAAAACGAGTTTGATTTGTAATATTTATTTAGAAAACATGATAACAAAGGAAAAAAAAGAGTAACACAATTTAAAGGTGATGTATAAAAAATAATGTTTTTTAGAAAAAAGAAAATAGAAAACAGGAATAACGCCGATACAAAAGGATAAAAGAAATGAAATTTTGTGATTTTTGCTTTTCTGATTTCCATATATTATGCTTTTAACCAAACTTTAAAACGCGAGGTGATTTATGAAAAATCGAATGTCTACTCTCTTATTCTTATCTGTTTTAGCTTTAGGTTCCTGCGCTCCGAGAACAAGTGAAAGTCCAAGTGAAAGCGCAAAGCCACCGGTTACCACACCCTCAAAAGAGGAAACTACCGGTAGTGAAACACAGCCAGCAATAGACCCGTTTGAATTGGCTTTTGCAAAGCTGCAAAGTGAAAATATCTCTTTTGCAAGCGAAACGTATTCTGTCCAGACATCATTGACAAATCCTAATGATACACACATCAATTTATTTGGAACGAGAGATGCGTTCTTTGAAAAAGGGAAATATAAATTAAGCGCATATCAGGATGGAACCTTAATCACCGAATTGACATATTTTGAAGATGAAGAAGGTTATGCGGCATCCAAATATTTGACGTTGATGAATGAAGTACAAGTCACGCGCGGTCCGCAACCGTTTAAGTGGACGCAATCGGTTTATTATAATTTGTTTGGCGATCTTACCTTAGATCATTTTATTGAAGAAGATGCGACAACATACACTTTAGACTTGACTGTTCCAAATTTTGAACTTTGGGCAGATTATATTGCGACCTCTTTAACTGGCATGCGAGAGTTTTCTGCAGAGAGTTTAACAATCCTGTTAGATGGTGATCAGATTGAACAAATTGTCATTGAAGAAAAGACAAGCTCTGACCCGGGAAGTGATTATTCTTATGGACGTAGAATTGTCGCCAAAGTGATGAGTGTTGGCGATGTCGAAATTCAGATGACAGAGCCTTATAGTCACGATCCTCTCAACGATGATTTATCCACAGCAATTACAGAGTTACAATCTGCGACAAACTATCAGACAACCTTAAAAGCATATCCTTATACTGTCAACGGATTTAGCGATAATTTTGATTTCCAAGAGGTGACACTTATCGATGAAAGCGATGTTTTTACCACAGTTACAAATGATAAAAACCAAGTATCTTATCGCGGATATCACACTCATGATGGTGGATATGGTGAGTTTGTCGGAAGTCAAAACGAGCTAGGAGAAATCGCTTTGCTGGAAGAGAAATTTGTGGAAGGAACGGTGCGTGATTTATTACCTCAACTGCATTTTTCTGGAGACATTTTCCGCTTTGTTAAAGAAGACGCAAATGGTGAAAAAATCTATGAGTTAAGGGATGCATCACTTACTCCTGTTTTAAAAGAATTGACAATTGGAAGTTATTTGGACACCTATTATGGTGAGGTTCCTATCACTTTAACAACCAAAGAAGGACATTTATTTTCCTTGTCCTTTGATGGCGCGGGTTTAGAGAGCTTCTATAAATATACGATTGAGTTTAGCAACATCAATACTACCACCATCGATCCGCAGGTGTTTCTCAATTATCAGACAGCAACCAAGGTGACTTCTTATGATGATGAGCGCTTGAACTTTATCTTTGAAGATGACTTGGAAGGGCCGTTTGCTGGTTTGACTATGGGATTTGGAGAGTTCTTTGAAATCGCTCTAGCAGGTTCTGTTGAAGTTCCCTTCTACACGACATTTAATCCTTCTAGCGATGAATATTATGGCGGTATCACAAACACAGGCGACGGCTTAATTTGTGAGATATCTTGTATCATTACAGATACGAGCGGACTTGGCGAGTTCATCGGATCTCTTTATGAATTAGGATTTGAAGAAGGGGTGGACCCGACTAACAATTATGAGATGTTATTCACTTCTGGTGATTTGAAAATCGGTATTACGGAACCGATGGAAGGCGATACCATCGGATTCTTAGACTTCCTTGTTCCGGAAACAAATTTCTTAGCATAAAAAATAAAATGACCGTCTTTTTGATAAAGAGGCGGTCATTTTTACTTTGTAGAAAATTGTGATATGAGTTTTTTCATTTTAATTTTTAAAATGAAACGTGTTTTAATGACATAAATAGGTGTATATGATAAGATGAAAAAAAGGGAGCGAAAGAATGACAAAGTTAGAAAAAGAACTTTTGGATGAAGTTTATCGCGATATGGAATATTACAATAATGATTTTTCTTTAGATAAACTTCCTCATATAGAAGCGCAGAAGAAAGTCTATAATTTTTTAGAAAGTATTGTAGATCATTTTGGAACGAGTGATTATGATTTTGTCTTCGCAATCACAAAATTAGAAGAGAGGCACGGAAAATTTTTATTGCCTTATTTATTTGAAGTGTTAGATAACTATATCAATTATCCTGATGCTTTTCGACAAGATGTCGCTTATGCTGCGTATCAAAATATTTCCTTACATTACCGTCGTTACTTTTTAATCAATGAGATGATTGTTTTTCTTAAAGGTCCCTATATTGAAGCGTTTTATGAAGATTTCCCCTATGCGTTAAATGTTTTGGGAGATTATGCTTTGATGGAAAACATGCATGACAAAATGTTGTTAATTAACCAAGCGATGCTGAGAAATGTAGAAAGTTTTAAAGAAAAGAAGCCTTCTTATTTTTAAGAGACAAAGTTTGGTTATCCTGTCACAGGTTATAACCCAGGTATCAAAATCGGCGTGGTAACATCGACCTGTGCTCTCTTTGAAAAACTATTTATTCTTGGTTTGCTTGGAAAAGAAAACCCTCAGAAGGAATCCAATAAAGAAGAGGTACATTTAGAAAACTATTCTATAGAAAGATTAATTGACTTCATTCGTATAAATGACAGTTATGTAATGGATTATTCTTTGGCGAATGAAGAAAATTTAAATTTAGCAAAAGAGTATGTACAAGAAGCGATTCAAGTAAATTCTAAATATGCTAAATATCGTTATTTACAGGCACAAATCATTTTTTACAGCAAACTGTTTCACAAAGAAGAAATCGACTTTGATACATTCAAGACAATCAAAGAGTTGCTTTCTCTTGCAAAAGCGTTAGAAAACCCGAAAGCGAACGATTATGAAATGAGGGTGAATACCTACGAACAATTTGGTTCTTACGTTCGATCTTATATAGAAAAAGGTGGCGTCTACAGCAAAACGGACTTAAAACTGATAAAGATGAAAGACGAAATGCTAAGATATCAAGTCTGTCCACCACCCCAATATAGAATCCCTCCGACTGCACGCCCAGGGGAAAATTATGTCTTTGTCAGCTACAGTACAAAAGACTTCAAAAGTGTATATTGCGATTTGATATCTTTCGCATCAAGAGGAATCAGTTTTTGGTATGATGCCGAGGTGATTCCGGGTGAAAAATGGCAAAGTCCTGTCGAGGAAAAAATTCAGGGGGCTTCTTGTGTCATCTGCTATCTAAGTGAGAACTCGTTGAAGAGCGATGCCATCTATAAAGAGATGGAATTGATCAAAAAGTATAAGAAACAAGTCATTTGGATCGATTTGACTGGTAAAAAGCAAATTTCCAAGATCATCATGCATGTCATGCGGGATTATCCGCTAGAAATTTCAAGTGCAATCACAAGCGATATGTTGAGAAGTATTACAGAACTTGTGGATGATAATATTGATATTATCTCTAGAGATAAAGATCCGCGTGCTGAAATTCACATCAATCGCATCGAGGATGTATTACAGAAGAAATTCAGCTGTACATTAAAACAAATTCAAAGCGAACATCTTTCGGTAGCAAATAACAGAAAAGATGAAAATCAGAAACTTTTTAAGCCGAACGAGGATTATGTTATCGACGACCAAGAAAATCACATCTATATCGTTTTGGATGGTATTTCACGAAAAGCGGAAGAGTATCATAACTTTCATTCTCTCTCGGCAGATGTCAGCGAAATTTTTGCAAAAGAGATGCATTCTTATTTGTTAAAAAACAAGAAAGACGTCGTGAAATTCAGCGATGTCAGCATCATGTTAAAAGACGGATTTAAACAGGCAAATCACGCGGTTCAAATCTACTTAGAAGCACATCAGGAAGAGTGGGTAGGAAAAGAAATCCCGGGATGTGTCGGCATTGTCACATTGCTGATAAACCAGACGTTATTTTACGGATCATTAGGTGACTGTGTCGGTGTTCTTTGCCGGGGAGATCAAAAGATTGTCTTCAGCAAAAAACAGACTGAATTTGCTTTCCGCTATTTGAATTTAGAAACAGATCGAAAACGCCTGTATGACGAAATTGTCAATCAGCCGCAAGCGCCTTATGGTTATGGAGTGATCAATGGAAATCCCTGTGCAGTGAAATATTTTGATATTGGATATCTCAAAATAGAAAAAGGGGATATTGTTTATCTGATGAGTGACGGTGTAAGTGACTATATTGAATACAACAAAGTGAAGACATATAAATATCAGAGCTTACCCCATATTATCCAAGGGTCTAACAGACAAGATGAAGAAATGATGAAACCTTATTTTGATGATAAGTCTATCATTAAAATCACATTAGATAACAAAGCCATGACTCTAGAGAGGTAAGAACTATGCTGAATTTGTTTATATCGATTTTCTTAGGATTGTTCCTGTTAATATTTATTGCGTTTTTAATAAAAGAAAAGAAATTGTTTTTCAAATATAGCACCATCTTTTATGTTCCTATTCTTATTATTATGTTTGTCATATTTTACTATGGATTAGATGTTGAGAATCAGCTTGGACGCATCCACGACTCTTTGAGTAACGCAATCTTGTCTATTACATTTAAAGATAGCTTTGAAGAATTTAACGATGTATATCGAAATGACTTTTGGTTTGTTGTCAATTACTATATAGGACTTCTCTTTATTGGCTTTATCACTTTTTCAATGGTCATTGATCTTTTCTTCCGCCAAGCGATTAATTTCTTAAAAGCAAAGTTCATCCTTAATGATACGGTTGTTGTATTGATGGAAGATGATGAAGAAGCAAAGACTTTCTTATCTTCTTTTCGCAATCGTTATGTGATCATTGATGAAAAGAATAAGCCATTGGAAAAATATCTTTTGAATAATAATATCGTTTATAAGGTTGGTATCAACAAAAAGCACTTGTTGAAATTGTCGAAAACAAAAGGTGTCAAATTCATCTCTTTTTTAAAAAATCACGAAAATAAATTGCACGTTTTAGAATTTTTCCAAAGCGTTGACAATAATTGTTATCTTGAAATTGACGACGAATTCTCTTTTGCGTTTGAAGAGATGACAATTAAAAATTCTAATATTTTCTTATTTGATAAATATGATTTAATCAGCGACGATTTTATCATCAATCATCCTATTTCCACTTATCTCAATGACGATATGATCGATCGAAAAACCTGTTTGGTAAAAGAGGATGTCGATATTCACATGTTCATGATAGGCATGGGACATGTCAATCGTCATTTATATTTAGAGTTGATTAAAAACAATCAATATGCAAAAAGTGATCATGGCCGTATTCAAACGTATAAAGTGAAATATCATCTGTTTAATAAGGATAAAGTTGAAAACAGCAATTTAAATCATAAATTACGTCGTATACGCTATATGAATGTAGATCGGAGTAAATATTATCCTTGGATAGAAGATTCATTTGAATTTGAGAGTCATATTGAAGATATCAATTCATTCCACTTCTATCAAAAAGTGCATGAGAATATGGCGATGAAGGGATTGAATGTCTTTATTGTCAGCTTGGGCGATGATCTATTAAATATCGATATCGCATTGAAATTGAATGATCGCTTGAAGAACTGGGAGTTAGAAGGAAAATACGTAGTCTTCGTTCGCGTTAAATGCAACGCGAATATCAATTTCAATTTACCGGAGTCGATCGTCTGTTTTGGAAGCGATGAAAAAATATTGAGTAAGGATACAATCATCTGCGATCGTTTGCTTGAAATTGCGAAAAAGCGCGCAGCTCTTTATAGTCAAACAGAAGATATTGATGGCAATTGGATGAATTTATCTCTGTCAAAAAGATTGAGCAACAAAAACAGTGTCTTCAGTCTCATTCACAAATTTGGTTTGTTGGGTTTAAAAATCACCGATAGTAACGAGGAAGAAGGCATTACGAAAGAAGAGTATTTTGCCTTATATGATAGAGAACAGGATATTCAACGAGATGAGAACAACAAAGTGATTTATCCGCTTGTCTTTTCTCATGAACTAAATCCTCGCAATGTCATTGCTTATTTAGAGCATAATCGTTGGGTGGTAGACATGTTAACAAAAGGCTATATTCCGATGCCCAAGGAAATGGTACAAGTCAAGGATCATGTGCTGTTTAAAGATGATCCGTTTTCTAAACGTCACGCGTGTATCACTAGTTTTGATGGTCTAGATGAGTATTTTGCAGACGCCGCTTCAAAGATTGTGGCAGATAAAAACATTTCTTATCAAGAGGCTTATGCGCAGGTAGAAAATAAAAAATACGACTATGAAATTATGGATGAAGCGTATCATTTATTGACAAGCATCGGATATAAAATCAGCAGGATAGATTCTTAGTTGAAAAGTCATACTTCTTTGGTAAAAGAAAAAAGCTATCGCTAAATGGCGATAGCTTTTTTCTAATTTAATTTAAGAAGAGGTATGATTTCTGAAAAAGAATCTACTTTTATATCCGCGAAAGGACTCTTTTTGGCATCTTTGATAGCAATCGCTATCATTTCTGCAGACTTTGCTGCTTTAATTCCGGCAACAGCATCTTCAATAACTGCACAGTCTTTTGGTTGCAAATTAAGTTTCTTGCAAGCAAGAAGAAAGACTTCTGGATCGGGTTTGGAATGAGTGATTTCGTTTCCATCAGCGATGGCATCAAAGGCATCGATCAGATGGATGTTTGTAAGGATTTTTTTGGCGTTTTTAGAAGAGGAACCTATCGCTGTTTTAATCCCTTTTTGCTTTAACAAAGAAAGGAAGTCTAAGAAACCGGGAAGAATATCTTTCGGGGTAAGATTGTTTAACAACGAGACATAAATCTCATTCTTTTCTTTCATCAAAGCTTCTTTTTCTTCTTCGCTATATTGTTTTGTAGAAAGCTCTAAGATAATTTCTAATGACTCTCTGCGGGAGACACCGCGCAACAGATTGTTTCTTTCTCTATCAAAAGGAATACCTTCTTTTTCTGCAATAGATTTCCACGCTTGATAATGATAGTTATCGGTAGATACAATTACACCATCTAAATCAAAAATGATTGCTTTCGTCATTTCAGTTACTCTCTATAAAGGTCAAAGACATCTCTGGCCACTTCTGCATATTGAGACCGTCGACTTCTTCTTTGTCTTTCACTGTTTCGTCGCAAAGAGAAACACCATGTCCTCCATTTGCAAACAAATGTAATTCTACAGGAACTTTAAGTTCAACTAATCTTGCGGCTAAGGAAGTTAAATCCGAAGGAAGAATAACAGAATCACGATAGGAACCAAAGGCAAAGATGGGTGGCATATCGGGTCTAAGATGCGGTAATAAATTTAAAGACTCTAATTCTTTTTCACTGGGATTTTCTTTTCCTAAAAGAATTTCACGAATGGTTGGGCCTCTAAAGTCCGGTAATTTTCCTGCTTCGATCAAGGCTAAAACTTCATCGGGAAAATCTCCCTTGTCTCTTTGGGGATGCAGTGTGACTGCAGGATAACCTAAAATGATATGATCCGGACGTAAAGAATCATCCTTAGTGCAAAGATTTCCTAACAAATCACGGTTGTCAAAAAAACAGCCAAAAGTGAGAGCGAGATTTCCACCAGCGGAAAAACCAATGATATCAATTTCGTCAATTAAGAATTCTTCTTTGTGATTTTTTACATATAAGAAAGCTTGAGCTAATTGTCTTAATTGTGTAGGAAAGGGATGCTGGATTCCACAATCATAATGAAGGACAAAAGCATGATAGCCGTGGCGAAGGTAAAACATTGCAACAGGTTCTCCTTCATTTTTGGAACAATAAGAATAGCCACCACCGGGACAAACAATAATTGCGTGGTGCTTTCTACCTTTTCTATCGTATTCTCCATCATCTAGGATATAAGTATCTAAATAGCTATCATCGCCATCTAATAATATTCGATTACTGATCATAGTTTCTCCTTTCTTTATAAGTGTGTATCCCATTTTCCACAGAAGGAATCGACAGGATCTTTACCGCGGAAAGTATCGCGTCCTAATAATTTTTCAACCAAACAAGATAATGTGTAATCATTCATTCCATAGGTGTTGATATAGGTTTTTACACGTGGAACATCTAGTAAATGATACGGGTTTGCTAGAGAGATAAAGATGGTAGGAATGGAATTGATGTAAATTGGAACGTTGACCCCCATCGGATTGGTCCATTCAATACGGACGGTAGTTTGATTGGATTTTGTTTCTAAATTAGCAAGATATATGATGACATCATATTTCTCTTTGACACTTTCAAAGGCCTCTTGTAAACCTTCATAAGTACCGTTTGAGACAAAGGGTGTGACTTCAAATCCCTCTTTTTCTAAGAGATTCTTAAATTGAACACCTACTTCTGTTCTGAGATAACCTAAAGCGTTTGCTCCGCTCTCTAAAACATGTAGAAGAACACGTTTGTTTTTCTCTACAGAAAGAGGAAGAACACCAGTCTGCTCTTTAATTAAAGTAATAGAGTCCGCTGCGATTTTTTTAGCCACATCAATATTTTCACTTTTCCTGAGAATAGGAGCTTTTCTTAAAAATGTAAAGTTTTCATCTAAAAGTCCTATTTTCATCTTAGTGGCTAAAATGCGAAGAAGCGCATCGTGAAGTCTCTCTTCTGTGAGAATGTTTTTTTCAAAACCTTGTTTCATAAAAAGAAAGTCTTCGTCTAAATTTTTGCAAAAGAGAAACATGTCATTTCCGACTTGAATGGAATAGGGAACAGCGACATCTCTTGCCATAGGAATATTGAAACCGGCCATCGTAGATGCATCTGTTAGAATTAAACCATTAAAACCTAATTTCTCTCGTAAGAGCCCGTTTAACAGCTCGTGAGATAATGAAGCAGGGAGAATATCTTCGTCAGCTAAATCAGGTTGAAGTCTCTTGCTATAGGAGGGAAGAAGAATGTGACCTGTCATAAAAGCTAAGACACCCGCTTTAATTTCGCTTTCATAAATTGCCCCATAGCTTTTATCCCATTCTTCACAGGATAAGTCATTGATGGAAGAAACAAGATGTTGATCTCGTTCATCTCTTCCATCGCCAGGGAAATGCTTGGCGGAACAAGCTACGTTATTCTTTTGCGAAGCTAGGATATAATTCGTTGCACAGTCTTTTACTAGGTCAATGCAAGAGGAGAATGTTCGTGTGTTCATGATAGGATTTCTAAAGTTATAATCGATATCACTAACAGGAGCAAAGGCAAAATTTACACCGATTTCATTGGCTTCCTCAGAACATATTCTTCCTAATTCATAAGCGTTATGACTGTTATTTGTAGCGCCAACCATCATATTTGTAGCGACGTTTGTTCCTTCAATACAGCAACCTGCACCACCGGATTCGAGATTTGCAGCGATAAAGAGAGGAATGTTTGAATTGTTTTGAACGTAGGAGACAATCGCTCTATCGGTATCTTTGTTTAAAGGGCGAAGCATGATGCCACCGACATGTAAGTCTTTGATGATATGACTGAGATAGTTTTCATCAAAACCTCTACCGACAACAAAGAACAATTGACCGATTTTTTCTTCTAGAGTCATAGAAGAAATCATCTTTTCAATTCTGTTGATCTGCTTATCGTTAAGTTGATATGGCGCAATTTTAAGATTGATATTAGACATAGTTAAGCTTCTTTCTTTTTACGCGTGAACATATTGCAAAATAAATTCTTTAAACGTTCTTGATTCGTCGTATAGGCCATAATAAGGACGATCGCGATACCAGTTATGATTGTTTGAATGGAAGAATCGATATTTAAAGCCTGGAGACCGTAGGTGATAATATTGAAGCCAAGCGCCCCGACAAAGACACCAAAGGGAAGGGTAGAGTACTGTTCTAAGAAGAGTCCGACTAAGACAGGACCCATAGAAGAAAACATGAGACTCGTTGAAGAGAGGTTGCTGCTTGCTTCTACTTTTCCTTTGGAAGCGTTAAGGATCGCAGCAAAGCCTAATAAAACACCGATGAAGACATAAGTGAGAAGAATATTCTTTTTTTCTTTGACACCTGCATTGATTGCTAATCTCGAATTCAAACCGAGAGACTTATTGTCAGCGCCAAAACGGGTATAGTACAAAAGGAAAGAGGATAAGAGAATAACAAGAACTAAAAGAACATAACACCACGGGGCTTCGTAAAGTTGTAATAGCTCGGCGGTATATTCGGGAGTGTTATTGAAAACATTGACACCTTTTCCATCAAAGAGAATGTTGGTCATCGCTTCATAAATCATAACAACACCTAAAGAGACAATCATATTAGGTACACGTAAAACAATATAGAGAAGACCTTCTAAAAGAGCTAACAACACAGAGAAAAAGACAGTGAAAATGATACCGACAATCAAAGGGGCTTGTAGACGAATCGTGAGATTGAGTCCGATAATTCCACCTAAGACTGAAATGGTTCCTGTGGCAAAATCCCATCTGCCTCCCTTTAAAGGAACGGCGATTGCAATACCGACAAGAGTTGCAAGAACAGACTCTTGAAAGATTTTCTCTGTCGTATAAGAGGAAAAGTATGTTCCTTGCTTTCCAGAAAAAAGAGAAATCATGGCAAAGATGACATAGAGGATTAAAGGGAATATTAAACTTTTCAGGTAGCCAAATCCTTTTTTCAATATTTTATCTTTCATATTGCAATCGCCTTTCTCATCGCCAATTACTTTAGCGATGTAATTTTTTTACTTAGATGTTCTTACGGATTTGATCTCAGCCATGGTGCGGTCGGTAAGAGAGTTGAGATCACTTAAGGTAGCCTTGTCGTTATAACGGAGCAAGACATTCTTTAATTCATCTGCTGTGACAGCACCGCCGTTGCTCATATCGCTAGGAGCGATATAGGTGGTGTAATCAGCCACATCTTCTACGCTGGTCATGATAGGATAACCGGCAACGCCGTTGACAATATTGTCTTTGTTATACTTTCCTGTTGCGGAATCGCTATAAGATTTTCCGTCGATTGCGTTAACCAATCTAGCGACACAAGAAGCGACGGCTTGAACGTGGTTGTTATTTCCGCTTGCGACAAGTTTATCCGCTTCGAAAAGCGATTTGACGGAATCATCGTAACCCATAGAAAGCAATTTGACATTCTTGTCACGGATGACAGGATAAACATAGTCGAGACCAGAAGAGAGGCCAAAGATGCCATCGACATTGGGGCTATCTGTTAAGACTTTGTTGGTTGCTGTTTGGACGTCTTCTGCCATGAATCCGGTAGAAAGAACGAGCTCTTCTGCTTTTGCAGTAGAATCGAGCGCGGAAACTTCTGCTTTAAAAGCATTATAGATTTCAGGACCTTCGACAAAAGCCCAAGCCGGGAATGAAACACCACCGATATCCTTTAAGCCTGCGTCGACAGCAGCTTTTGCATAGGCTTTTCCTAAAGAGGTAAGATCACCGCCGAACTGTTCGGTTCCACCGACAAAATATTCGTTGACCGGGCTGTCTTTGAAATCAGCAGCAGAGGCGAAATCTAAAGCTAAAGAATAATAAACCCGAGCGTTTTTGGCAGTATCTAAGCAAGAGACTAACGAGGTGTCATAACCGGAGATGATGCCTTTGCAACCAGAGGAAATGAGGTTTTCAACAACGGTGAGCTGTAAATCATCTTGATAATTGGTGGCTTCGAAAGCAAAGTCAATCGGAAGGTTTTTAGAAAGGTAATTGCAATAATTTTGAATGGTTTTTCCTTGAACATCGGAGAAGGAATACATGACAACACCGATTTTTATTCTTTCTTCGGTGTTTCCTCCGCTTTCACCTGTTTGACCGCAACCGGTTAAAGCACCTAATAAAACAGCTAAACTCAACATCAAATTTTTAGAACGTTTCATAATATAATTCTCCTTTCTATGAAATTGTTCGTTTAACGAGGCATTTCTTTGACGTTTTTACTTTGTCGTAACGTCATGAAAATGATGATTAAGAAGATAATTCCTTTGACTAAGGAAATATAATTTGTTGGTACACCAGCCATGGTCATACCATTAGAGAGAAGACGATAAGTGATACAACCGATGACGGCGGCAGACATTTTGGATTTGCTGCCACCGTTGAGGTTCATGCCACCTAGAATGATTGCGATCATAATGTCCATCTCCATACCAGATCCTATTGATTTTCCGATGCTTCCGCTGCGGGCCATCAAGAAGATACTTGCGATACCAACTAATAAGCCGGCTAATATATAAGAGAAGTACTTAATACCGTCAACATTAACACCATTTTGTTTTGCAGATAACGAATTGTCGCCAATTGCTTTCGCCTGTTTTCCTAATTTTGTAAAGTTAAACAGAAATCCGGTGATGAGAATTACAATGATTGTAATAGCAAGTTGAAGAACCCAATTAGACTTTAAATTAGAGATCAAATTATAATCATTGACATGGACGACACCATCCGAGAGGGAACAGACGTAGGTAATGACACCTCTGCAAGAGAACATAATGGCTAAGGAGGCGATTGTTGTGACTAATTTGAATTTAATAGAGATGAAACATTGAAGAGCGTAGAGAATCATGGACAATACAATGGAGACGATGATACCTATCCAAAGTTGTCCAGTTTCGTTAGCTATCAGTACCATCAGCAACGAGCAAAGACCCGCGACGCTTCCGCTTGCAATGTCAAAGCTTCCACAGGAGAAGACAAAGAGCAATCCGCAGGCCATGATTAACAAGGAAGAAATTTGACCGACTAATGTTTTAAGGTTGTAGGTTGAAAAAATATTTCCTTCTGTCAATATCGAAAAGAGAACAACAACAAAGATCAAAGAACCCCATTGTATGATTTCTCCTTTGTGTTCTTTTAATCCGCGAGGGGCAAAGAACGATTTGATTTGATTGGCAAGTGCTTTCATTTTCCCTCCTAAATCATGTAGTTGATAATATCTTCTTCTTTTAAGTCTTTGCTTCTTAAGAATTCATGATTGATTTTGCCGTCTTTCATAATAAGAATTCTATCGCTCATACCGATGAGTTCGGGGAGTTCTTCTGAGACGATGAGAATCGTATAGCCCTCGTGTTTTAATTGGTTGAAGAGTTGATACATTGTCGCTTTCACCATGACGTCAACACCGCGGGTTGGCGAATCAAAGACTAAAATTTTAGAATTGTTTCCAATCCATTTTCCAAAGCTTACCTTTTGTTTATTTCCACCAGACAATTCTTTTACTGATTGATTCATCGAAGCGCATTTAATATGGAAGGATTCAATGATATCTTTTGCAAATTTCTTTTCGCTTTTTGGAGTGATGACACCGAAGATAGAAAGATTATCTAAATTGGATATACATAAGTTGTTTTTGATGGAATCGGGTAAAATCAATGTTTCTTTATCTCTGTCTTTCGATATATAACCGATGGATGCTTTCAGTGCGGTATCAATGCTTTTAATTTCGTATTGGACAACGTCATTGATTTCTACAAGAGGTTGTTTTCTTAATTTTGCAAGATTGTTTTTCCACTTTTCTTTAAACGTTGGCTGTCTCTTGCTGTAGGCGTAAATATGTCCTGAAACAAGTTTTTCCATGCCGAAGAAGGCTCTTGCTAAATCATGCATACCGGAATCTGATAACCCGCCAATTCCAACGATCTCTCCTTCTCTAACCGATAGGGAAATATCATGAAGATGAGAGGTGGAGATATGATCTGCAATTAAAGTTTCTCTTTCTCCGTGCGTCGGAGTGAAGTCACTTCTATAGTAATCTCCTTTCCCTTCTCTTCCTACCATTGCTTTTTTAATGGTGTCTGCATCGAAATCTTTCTTTTCCAATGTCGTTATCATGCGGCCGTCTCTTAAAACAGTCATAACATCACAGGTAGAAGAAAGCTCATCTAAATCGTGAGAGATGAAAAGAACAGCTTTGCCTTTGTTCCTTAAATCATCCATGATTTCATGAATTTTTATTCTTCCTGTCTGACTCAACGCAGTTGTTGTTTCATCGACGATAAAAAGATCAGGATCAATTGATAACGCTTTGGCGATTTCTACCATTTTTCTGACTTCAAAAGAATAGGATGCTATCGGAAGAGTGACATTAATATCTTCCATCCCGACCAATTTCATCACCTTTTTTGCTTCTTCATCCATCTTCTTGTGGTCAAGATAGATGCCTTTGGTAAATTCCTTTTCTCTTCCTAAAAAGATATTTTCGCTGACAGTGAGATAATCAATGGTACCTGTTTCCTGGACAATCATAGCGATGTGTTCTTTTTGGGCGTCAAGATAACTGTTAGGTTTGAACTCGCGTCCTTTATAGAATATTTCTCCTGATGTCTTAGAGTAAATTCCACAGATCATTTGCGAAATGGTGGATTTACCAGAACCGTTTTCACCAATGAGTCCACGAATTTCCCCGCTGTAGATTTCCATAGAAACCTTATCCACCGCGATGATGTCTCCGAACTTTTTGGTGAGATCTTTTGTTGATACCAATAATTCTTTCATGCCCCGATTTCTCCTACAAGAAAAATTATATAAGGGCTTTCAGTAAATGAAAACGCTATTTTCTTCCTTATAATGTCAAAAAATTGACATTTTAACAATTGTAATTTTAAAAATAAGAATTATAAGACATTAAATATCAAAAAAATAGCAGTATAATAAAAGAAAGTTAGGAGAAAAAACGCATGAACTATAATCATGAGATCATCGCCTTCCATGAAAATAGACCGATAAGACTTTTTATCAATAAGATTGATTCGATTGAACCTCACTGGCATCAATCATTAGAAGTTTCTGTTGTTATCGAAGGTAATGTTGTTCTTCAAGTCTCGGAATTTGTTTACGAATTTAAAAAAGGAGATACTTTTTTAGTCAATAGCAACGAAATACATTCTTTAAAAGGAAAAGGTGCCCTTTTGGCAACCTTACAAGTTCGTTTAGATCAATTAGATCATTTGCCTAAAAACAAGAATTCCGTGTGTTTTGAACGAGACTTTTCTTCGCATAAAGGAAAACTGATACGAAATATCATTGCAACATTGTTGAAAAATAACACATCGAATGAAGAATCCAGCAATCAGCTTTTGGAATTGTCTTTAATCTATAAATTATTGTTCTTCTTGTTTTCAGAAGGGGTGTCTAATAATCAGAGGCTACAAAGCAAAGATTCTCTTAATCGTTTGACCTCTATTCTTGCGTATATCAATTCAGAATACAGCAAAGAAATATCTTTAGATACCATTGCGGAAAACGAGTTTTTATCCAGCGCCTATCTTTCTCGCTATTTCAAAGAAAATGTAGGCATGAATTTTTCTGAATATTTACGAAACGTTCGCTTGAATAAAGCGATGGAATTTTTGCTTTCGTCTGATTTTTCCATTGATGCAATTTCTAATAAAGTAGGTTTTCCTAATCCGCGTTCATTTGTCTCAGCATTCAAAGAAAAATATCAAATGAATCCCTCTATCTATCGTAAACAACATCAAAAAGATAATACATTAATCAGCAATGATGAGATGATCAAAAAATATCGCTCATTCAATTATCTTGATGATTCATTTGAAGAAGATCGAGCATTGGTCACGAAATTTATCGTTAAGAATATTGACAGAGAAGCAGATGTCAATTTAAGAACTCCCGCTCTTCTAACCACCGAAGATATCTTGTCGTTTGATCTAGTAAAGAGCGATACTTCTTCAGAGATAAATGAAAAAAAATATCTGAAAATGATCGGTGGCGGAAGAGTAAAAGATATACTGTGTTCAAAGACGCAAGAGGAATTAAAAATATTACAAAAAGAAATAGGGTTTGAATATATTAAACTTCATTCCGTATTTGATGATGACTTAATGGTGGTGACAAGACAAGATGGAAAACTTGTGTTCAACTTTTCTTTTATTGATCAAGCGTATGACTTTCTTCTCTCTATTCATTTAAAACCACTCGTTCAGTTATCTTTTATGCCCAAAGCGTTGTCGAGCAAAGTTTCTCACTCCATTTTCTTAGGAAAATCAATCATCGGATATCCGAAAGATATTGCGGAATGGAATATGTTGTGCAGAACCTTTCTTCTTCATTTGATCAACCGCTATGGAAAGAATGTTGTAGAATCTTTTT
The DNA here is from genome assembly GCA_900539865.1 of uncultured Mollicutes bacterium. GTDB lineage: Bacteria > Bacillota_I > Bacilli_A > RFN20 > CAG-288 > Enterosoma. The sequence goes on from UQDS01000009.1 coordinate 18,158, forward strand.
TATTTTCTGTATGGAATGAGCCTTCTTCCATCAATCATCTTTTTGGATTGAAAGATGAAGAATACTATTCTTTGTACAAGAATACATATTGCACTTTGAAAAGCGTTGATCAAAAAATCAAATTCGGAGGACCTGCTTCCTTCTCTACCTACGGAAAGAAAGATGAATGGTTATTCCAATTTCTTTCCTACACAAAGAAAGAAAAAATCATCCCTGATTTCATCACGATTCATTATTATGACATTGACTTATCTTGGTTATACGATCAAAAAGAGGTGAGAAAAAACATCCCTAATCGAATTTATCTTTCACCGGATGAAAACAGTTTCCAACGTTTTCTTATTCAGATGAAAAACAGTTTGCATGAAATGGGAATTTCTTCTCCTTTATATATCACAGAATGGAACAACACAGTCTCACACAAAGATCTTTTATCAGACACTGCATTTAAAAGCGCCTATATTGTCAAAAATATTTTAGAGACAAACAATATGCTTTCTGCTTGTTCTTATTGGTCTTTAACCGATGATATTGATGAAAACACCTTACCCAAAGAACATTTCCACGGAGGTTTAGGGCTCTTCACGTATTATGGGGTCAAAAAACCTTCTTACTATGCATATGTCCTTTTGAAAAATCTGGGAACCATCATATTGAAAAAAGGAAATGGATATTATGTGACAAAGACGGAAGACGATGAGATTCGAATTCTTTTCTACTACTATGTTCCTTATAATTATGAATATTCAAGACAAATGGATTATCAAATCAATATGAAGAGTAGGGATGCGTTCTTTAAGGATAAAGAAAAGAAAGCATTTCAAATTCATTTAAAAGAATTTGAAGGCGATTATTTAGAGACAAAAATTGAGCTTTCTTCGGAATCTGGCTCCGCGTATGATTTGGCTATCAAAAGCGGAAACGCGTCGCTGGATGTCATGAATATCGAATATTTAAAGTCGGCGTCGATACCGAAGATGACATTTAATGATATCACCCTAAAAGGAGATGATTATCTGTCTTATGTATTGAAACCTTTAGAAGTTTTGTTTGTTACGTTGAGAAAAAAAGAAAGGTAAACACAAAAAGAATCTCTCTTTGTTTCTATAAAGAAAGAAATTGTTTATTGAATCCTTTTTTCTCATGCGAGGCAAAAGGTAAAAAAGATGATCATCCCCGGAAAAAAGGGGTAAAATAGATAGTGTGTATTAGGAGGCTATTCATGAAAGAAGAAAAGAAATTTCAAGCGGAATCAAAACAGTTGCTCAATTTGATGATCAACTCGATTTATTCCAACAAAGAAGTGTTTTTAAGAGAGCTGATCTCTAACGCAAGCGACGCAATCGACAAGTATAAGTTCATGGCGTTGCAGTCGGAAGGAAAGTATCCTTTACGCGATTATGAAATTCGTATCACTTCGAAGAAAGAAGAAGGATACTTGCAAGTTCAAGACAACGGTATCGGTATGGATAAGGAAGCCTTAGAAAAGAACTTAGGTACCATAGCCAAATCCGGTACAAAAGAGTTTTTAGAAAAGTACCAGGAGATGAAGGAAAAGAAGGAAGACGTGGATTTGATTGGTCAATTCGGAGTCGGTTTCTACAGCGCCTTCATGGTTGCTAAGAAGATTGAAGTATATACCAAAGATATTCAAGGAAAGTGTTATCTTTTCACTTCGGATGGTGTTGAAACTTATACGATTGAAGACTTAGATGAGATTGATTTCATCAAAGAAGGTGGAAGTGCTATCCGCATTTATTTAAAAGATGATACAGAAGAAGAGTGCTACAGCAAGTATCAGGATAGCGATGAAATTGAATCTTTGGTCAAACGCTATTCTGATTTTATCCGTTATCCGATCCGTATGCTCGTCGTAAAAGAAGTGCCCGAATACGATGAACAAGGAAAAGTAATCGAAGGAAAAACACATGAAGAAAGCGAAGACAAAACGCTCAATTCAATGATTCCGCTCTGGAAGAAGAGCAAAAAAGATGTTACCGAAGAGGAGTTGAATTCCTTCTATCGTTCTCGCTTTAACGATTATGAAGACCCTTTGTTGTCCATCAATATCAAAGCCGAAGGAACACTCTCTTATAATTCCTTAGTCTTTATTCCAAGCCACGCCCCTTATGATTTATATTCTCAAGATTATGAAAGAGGTCTTGCCTTGTATGCAAAAGGCATCTTCATCAGTGAGAAGAACAAAGATTTGATTCCGGATTATTTAAAATTCGCCAAAGGTCTTGTTGATTCAGAAGATCTTTCTTTAAATATCTCGAGAGAGATGTTGCAGAAATCACCGATTTTGAATAAGATTTCGAAGAATATTGAAAACAAGATCATCGATTGCTTAAAAGAAGTCATGAACAATGACAATGATAAATATCAGAAATTCTTTGATCTTTATGGTGTTTTCATCAAGTTTGGAATTTATGCATCGTATGGTATGAAGAAAGATGCACTTAGCGACCTTCTTGTTTATCGTTCTTTAAATCAAGAAAAGAAGATTTCTTTAAAACAATATAAAGAGAATATGAAGGAAGACCAAAAGGTCATCTATTATGCTACTGGTAAGACAAAAGAAGCGATAGAGATGCTTCCGGAACTTGCAAAATTTAAGAAAAACAATATCGATGTTCTCTTCTTAAGCGACAATATTGATGAATTTGTCTTTATGATGATGCATGATTATGATTCTCTTGAATTTAAGAACATCACTTCCGAAGATAAAGAAAGTCTCAGCGAAGAAGAAAAGAAGAGATTGGAAGATTTAGAAGTTGCAAACAAGCGTCTTTTAGACGATGTAAAAGCATCGTTAGGTGAGAAAGTTGATGCTGTTTCTTTCAATTTACATTTAGGAGAAGCACCGGTCTCTTTGGCAAGTAAAGAAGGTATGTCGATGAATATGGCAAACGTCTTGAGAAAAGAACAGGAAGCCAGAAACGAAGAAGGAGAAGGTATTGAAGCAAGTAAGGTTCTTCAAATCAACCCGGATCATCCTTTGTTCGAAGCGATCAAAGATGTAACCGCCAAAGAAGAAGTGGATACTTTAGCCTCCGTCCTTTATGATGAGGCGATGATTTTAGAAGGCTTTGAAATCGATGATAAAGCAAGCTTTATCAAGAATCTCAACGCCTTGATGTTAAAAGCATATCAAAAATAAGTTGTTCTTATTTAAACACAAAGAAAAAGGAGCTGTTTCAAACAGCTCCTTTTTGATGCTAAATCATTTTGTTTATTCAGGAATATCCTGACGGTTTTTCATAGTGGAGAAATCTAAATCGATCTTCGTATTTCCATAATCCTGATATTGCATTGTGACATCGCCATAAGTAAAGCCACCTAAGATGCTGTAGAAATAATTGACAGTGTCTAAACGGTTATCTTTTAAGGTTACATTTAAGGTTTGGCTGGCTTGTGCAGTGACAAGCTCTTCACTGCTTTCCACAAGATATCTTGCGATGATGCTGGCGTTATCGTTGTCGTAGCTAGCAAAGGAAGTCTCGCTCTTTGCTTGGATGATTGTAGAATTAAAGCCTTTAAAATCAGGGTAATAATCTTGAATTGTCTTTCCGCTGATCTTGTATTCTTTTACTAAACCATCTTTTTTAGAATTTGTGAACTTGTAAAGTCCGTCTTCTAATTGGACATAACCGAAAGGCGTTGTTTCACCGCTTTCTTCACGATCGCAGTAAATTGCCTCTTTTGTGAAGTAGTAGCGGTAGATAGTATCACCGTATTTATCATGATGATCGGTATGAACAACAGTGAAATCCTCTTTTAATGTATTTTCAAAAGCGAGATCTAAAGAATCGTGATAAATCGATCTTTCATATACTTGCGGTTCAGGATTCTTTTTATCGAAAGCAAAGGTGTCGTATACAAAGTTGATATTCATCGGATAAAGATAGGAATCCTTTCCTTCGCACTTCATGTCGATTTTTGTCAATACATTATCTTCAACAGTGATTTTAAATACAGTGAAATTAAAGGAGTAACCAGTGATTAAACGACAGACTCGATTGATCAATTTTGTGTTGGATAACATGTATTGATTGGGAATGCTTGTTGTCTTGAAATTTTCCACTGTTAAGAAAGTGAAAGGATTGATGAAATCGTCCCAAGTGTAGGACTTGCCGCTATCTTCTACGCGCGTGTAGGCGATTTCGTTTTTACTGTTGACATAATAGGTGTAAGGAAGGTTGTTTCTGCGGATAATTTTAGAACTGTATTGGGAACCTGTAGAGAGCAATTCATTGCTGTGATAGCTCATCTCATTGAAGTTGACAGAGAGGGTACTTGTATAGTCTTCTTTTTGATATGTGCTGTCTTCATGAGTGAAAGTTGCGTTGCCACTGAGGTAAAAATCTCCGGCTAAAGTAGAGAGGAATTCTTGTGTCAATTTAAACTCATTCGGATTTGTTTCGGGCGTGGTTTCACTCGGCTTTTCTGTTTCTACAGAAGGAGGGAGCGGATTGGTAGTTTCCGTCGAAGAAATCGATGGTTCCTCTCCTGTGCAGGAAGCAAGAAGCGGAAGAAGCAATAATAAAATGCACTTTTTCATCATTCAGTTACCGTGTAAGTGATGTCGATTTTGGAAGCGGGAGCTTCATTTGGAGTGACCGTGACTTTGGTGACACCCGCTTTCAAACACTGGATGTCAAAGATGAGATAAGTGGTATTTCCTCTTTTCTCCACTCTTTGACCAGTTACATTTACGATGGACTTATCGGCGATTGTTAAAGTTGCTTCGGGGAGAGCCCCTTCAGGGAAGAAATAGACTTCGACAAAGTCAGTTTCGTTGACTTTCTTGGTGATTTCTTTTTCTCCGTTAGAAGCATAGGCGTTATAGCCGACAAGATCCGGTCTTTTTACCGTGACTTCTTTGCTGAAAGTGACGTCGTTATAGTAATTTTTGATGGTGAGTGTCGCTTTGCCAGTTCCAACAGCAACAAAGCCTTTTTCTTGTTTTTGGATGACGGTTTCATCGCTGGATTCAGCGATGAAATAATTGTAAGAGTCTAAACCTTTTGTTCCTTCATAATCCGTGATCTCGAATTTGACTAACTCGTTTAAATTGACTCTGCTTCCGGTAAGAGAAGTGTCAGAATAGAAATTGACATCGTTGATTTTATTGATGAAGTAAGGGGCTTTATCAAAATTGATTTCAGTCTTGTTGAAGTTTAAAGTGGCGCTGTATTCGAAAGAAGCATAAGGCAATACATTAGGATCTTGCTCATATTCTGCATTGTTGTATTGATTGGTGATAAAGTGAGCGGATAAGAAGGTGTCGTTGCGGTCAAAGACAAATTCGGAGGCGTAAGTGTAGAAAGTTTCGTGATGAGCATCAAAACCATAATCGCTTGTGACTTTGACAGTATAGGTGTCAACATCCTTCTTTAAACCAAAGTGAACGTTCTGATAGCCGCCAAGATAGGTGTCATCCGCAACGCCGAAGATCCAAGCGATGTCATAGGCAAATACTTTGCGATTGTGAAGGGCTTGTGTTGCGAGTTCTCTTGAGATGTACTGGTCTTCTGTTTTGGTATCATCGATGAGATAAACGATAGAGTTGGAAACTTCCAAATCACTTTCCTTGTAGTTGATGCTATAAAACTTATCTTGATCGATTTCAGCATAGGCGATGTTTTGTGTGGGGATTAAAACAGGATTTCCATCCTCATCAACTTCTTCTCCTTCCACCAACTGGGTGCTTTCCATCAATGTTTTGTTTTCGCCATAATAAGTGGTGCCGTTATGAGTGATGTTGTTTAAACGGGTCTTAAAATCGATGCTACCGACCTGATCTTGAAGCTTTAACGCATTTTCTCTTGCTTTAGACATGAAGGCGACATCGATTTCGCTCTTTTCGGGTCCAAAGTCAGTGCCAGGTTGACTGGTATTGGTTTCAGGTTCTGTCGCTGTATTGCTTTCACTAGTTGAACCTTGACACGCTGTAAGAAGCAAGGGGAACAGCGCTAAAAGTAAGAGTTTGTTTTTCATATTATCTCCTTGTTTGTCGGATGTTTGTAGTCTATGTAAATTGAGTAAGAGCTTTTGCTTGTCAGATGATAGCAAAGGGAGAATTTACTACAAAAGATATACGATACGTAATATCTATCTATTCGACAATAAATTAACAGGTGTTATTTTAAAAAAACGGCAGTGTAAAGTCAATAAAAGGAGGAGAGGAAAAAGCGGATAAAATAGAAAAAAGACAAGAAAAAATCTTTTTAAAAAAGAGAGAGTATAAACGTCATTTTATTGCGCTATAATTTATTAAAAAAGAGAGGGTAAATTATGAAAAGAAACCAGATTACAAACCCGCGAAAACTGGAATTGTTGAAAAAATATTATGAGGTAGAAGAAGAAAATAAAATAGTCCGCTTATCTTTTCATTATGAAGAAGCCAAAGATATGCTTTATACAGATGTCGGAGATGTGAATCATCCGCAATTAAGTCCGGATGTATCCAGTAAGCTGAATGAACTTATACCATCTCTTCCGTTAGGATATAAGATTGCAGTAAATTTTCACATCAATGACTACCAAGGATATGATCCCAACACCCTTTTAGAGACATTTAATGACTCTTTGGAATGGGGACAGTATGTCTATGCTAAGAAAAGAAAGAGGACATGGCTCAATGCAATTTTGATGGTTGTAGTAGGACTCTTGCTTTTGCTTCTGTATGTTTTTGGTGACAATTACGGATGGTTTGGTTCCGGTTTACAAAGCGATATTATCACAGAAGTTATTGATATCATCGGCACGGTCTTTATTTGGGAAGCGGTTACGATGGTGTTTATCGAGCACACCGATGATAGTATTCTAGGTTTACGCATTCGCAGAAGAGTTTCTTCTATCGGTTTTTATGAAGGAGAAAGCGATCATAGCTTAGTAGTAGAAAACTCTAGCGATGTCTTTAAAAAGTGGGATGAAGGAGGGGGTGTAAATCGCTTTGCCTCTTGGTCGACTCTACTTTCCTCAGCTGCCTTGATCGGCATGGCTTTTTCTAACATTTTTGTCATCTATTCCGTCTTCAAAAACTTTGATTTAAGCCTTGCGCAATCTATTGTCTTTATGGTTCTTGCTACCTTAGAGACCATTTGTCAATTCATTGCAGGAGCCGGTGGACTTTGTAAATATTCTGGTTTAGATAATAAGTTTACCCGTTTTGTCGGTCCGTATTCATTTGTTTTGTTAGGTGTTATCATAGCGATGATTGTCACTAGCATCGTCATTTCAAGCCCTCGCATCATCGTGAATTCCGTTTTCTCTTTGATCATCAATGTTTTTTATATCATCGGTTATTTAATCGATCGCTTTGCAAAATGAGCCTTTTGCTAGTCTTTCATTTTAATAAATGGTATCTTATATATAGAAATTAGGAGAAACACATGAAATTCACAAATGAATGTAAGACACTTTTAGAAAAGATTTTAAAAGAAAATGAAGTCGACTGCGTCGAAATCGTTTTGACAGAAGGCGAAAATGGCGACATCGATATTAATCTTGGTATTGTCGATAGCAAAGAATGCGAACGCGTCGTTGAAATCGATGGTGTTAAAGTTGCAATTGATGAAGACACTCACGCAGCTTTAATCGATGCAATCTTCTCTGCAGATGGCGATGAACTCACCATCGGTTTTGAAGAACATGAGGGTTGCTGTTGCGGCGGTCACGGCCATCACGAAGGCGAATGCTGCTGTGGTGAAGAAGGCGAAGAAGGCTGCTGCTGTGGCGAAGGTCATGGTCATCACGAAGGTGAATGCTGCTGTGGTGAAGAAGGCGAAGAAGGTTGTTGCTGTGGGGAAGGTCACGGACATCACCATCACGGTGAAGGATGCTGTGGCAATCACCATGATCACGAAGAAGAACACTGCTGCTGCGGTGGTCATCATCACGAAGAATAATCATTTTGTAAAAAGAAAACGGACCTGTCTTAGACAAGTCCGTTTTTTATTGTTTTAATCTTACGCTTCTGTCTTCTTGGATTTGATGACTGTCATCACAATTTGAACAAGGATCAAAATGAGTGTGACACCGAGAATGATATGACCGATACCAGCAATACCAGAAATCATCATATCCATACCATTTGTCATGGAAGTGTTTAAAACCTGGAGAATGCCTCTTACAAAGAACATGATGGCAGTGAGGTTTAAACCGACATGATAGCTGATAAAAAGATAATTTGTCTTCTTGTTAGAGAATGCGAAGCTCTTTTCTAATAATAATAAGAGTAAGAAGAAAATCATACCTAAAGCGAAGTAATGAGTGTGGACAACTCCAAGTGTTGTTTTTCCTGTGAATGCAAATCCCTTGGTAAATTCGCGGTAGAAAACACCACCAACTGCAGCAAGAATAGCATAAACGAGGGAACTGATCGCGTATTTTTTCATATTGGTCTCCTTTGTAACGTGTTACCTATATGCATTATATAAAATAGACAAACAAAAACAAAAGATGATGCTTATAAGATGTAAAAATGAACAATGAGGTATTTTGTTAAAAGAAATATGCTGAATTTAAGTGAGTGAGTAAATGAATTCTCATTTTCATTTATTCAGTGATCGTATACAACGTATTGAATTTAACATAGCTAGCAAACATGAGGCATTCGACATTCTCTTCGTCGCAACGTATACAACGTATTGAATTTAACATAGCTAGCAAACATCGTGAGAGCGATTGTAAGCCCGTTCCTTGTATACAACGTATTGAATTTAACATAGCTAGCAAACGGTGAGTTTGATAGATGTTTTATGAAGGTGGTATACAACGTATTGAATTTAACATAGCTAGCAAACAAGTGGTCAAAAGAAGAAATTTTATTTAAAGTATACAACGTATTGAATTTAACATAGCTAGCAAACCTCAAAACCAATATTTGCGGCCTGCTAGACTATGTTTCTAACTAAAATATACTATTTTCAGAATCAATAATCAAAGTATTGTTTGTATGAATATTGATGTTGAAATTTAAAAGATAGAGGTTATGAAGTTCTAATTCATGGCGTAATAAATTTAATTCCTGTTCTGTTAAAAGATAAAAGAGATTAAAAGTTACAATTATTCTTGTTTTTGAGATGGTACGAAGCAATTTAAAGTAAGTGAGAAGATACTCTAAGATGTTATCTTTTTCCGGTTCTTCTAAACTCAGTTTCATAACGGAAAATGCTTGGTTGAAGGATAAGCTAGTTGCATAATCTAAAGCTAAATCAGCTACTGAGGATAAATTGTCGATTAAATTGATTAATTGAGATTCGATTGTGAGCAATTTATCTCTGTCTTCCATTGTGATAAATGCTTCTAGATAGTGATAAAGTCCGGAGATGTTTTTTCTATTGTTGATTTCAATGGAATATATATCGTGGATTATTTCGATAAAGGTGGAAGTGTTTAATTCTTTTAAATCGTCAAATAAGAGAAGAGAACTTTCTGTATTGAAATATATTTCACGGTAAGTTTGAACATTTTCGATTTGAATCGATTTAATCGGTTCATCAAAACCGATATGAATGTTCAATGTGGGTATACTCAGCTTTAGCATTTTATAATATCACCACCCTATCTGTAGTATTGATTATATCTGTCTGGCAATCACCCAAAAGAATATTGATGTTGGCGAATTGTTTTTCAGTAACGCTAAGAACCATGACACTTCCTGCGGGAGGCAATTGTTTTTCTATGATTTTTATTTTGGAGTTGACACTTTCTTGATTGACGGATAAAAGGGAATAGACAGATTCTTGTAGCATGATAAAACCACACTTTTTTAAGAGTTTAACGAATTTCCGATAATGTCTTTTATCATCAGAAGTGATAGAGGGTAAGTCGAAGAATAATAATGTTCTCATATATCTAAAGCTCATACTCTATAAATTTGATTTTGGATTTGTTCCCGGTCTTTAAATAGGAGAGGAGAGATTCCACATAGAGATCAATTGCGTTATCTAAGAAATATTCTTTTTCATTGAAGATGACATGTTTCGATAATAATTGAATACAAATTTCTTTAAAGTTAGAATCTGTCAATCGATTATCAGCAACGAGAATATCAACAAGAGGGCGCAAAGGTTCAATGAAATCACAAGCGAGGTTAAACGGGTTTGATTCTCCAATGTGATGAATGCCAAGCTCTGTTAGATAACCATAGGATTTAATGGCTCTGTTGATAGATGAAAGGAGAATAGAGTAACCATAATTTAAATATTTATTCTTGGGATTATCGTCTCTTCTATTAAAACCAATTTCAAACAATGCGTTGAAGTATACTTTAGCGGCGTGTCCCTCACGATTGGAGGCGTCATTGAATTCTAATTCATTAATGTAATTTTCTAGAATGAGTGACGCCTCACTTTTATTCATTTCGTCAAGGACTCTCTTTTGGTTGTTAATTTTTGATTTTACGATGAGCGTCCACAAGTTTTGTTGGCGCTCTAATGGAAAGTCTATTTGTTCTTTTATTTTTCTATAGGAATAGTAATTGTTTTGATAGGAGACCATTTCGCATTCAGGGTTGCATTTTTCGTTGCAGAGGATAAGCTTTATTTTTCTTTTGGATAGTTCGCTGATTAAGGCGGTTGTGATAGTAACTTCTAAGGAATTGATAATCAGCAAACGGATGTCATCCAAGAAAATTCTTTTTTCATCATCTACTTTTCGTACAATCATATAATTTAAAGAATAAGATAGCTTGCACCGATGATTAATGGAAACAGTTCTAAAAGCCATTATTTCACCTCAAACAATACTTTCGTGTAATAACCAGTTACGGATTCCGCGATGATTTGAGTTCCGGGCTGAATTGTTCCATTGAAAAGAAGAGTCCCGCAGGTTGAAGACATGTTTATTGTAGTTAAATCCGCAGTCCCGCGTTCGTTCGTTTTTAAAAGCCTTAGCAATTCATTTAAAGTATATACTTTATCATCGATATTCAAGTGATTTAAACACTCGGGTAATTTGCCACAGATGTTAACGATATTACTAAAAGAATAAATCTCTTTTGAAAACATTGTCTTAATTGTTTGATATAACTTTTCTAACTCTTGGTTTTCTAATGCAATTTCTTTACATTTTTCATTTCGAGCAGGGGAGAGAATGATTTTGTCTTCTTCTCTTTTAAGATAATTTCCTCGTTTGACCATATCAAAGTATTTTTCGATTTTCTTGATAGTCACGATGGAATGATAGTCGAAACGACGATCTAATAAATTCTTAATATAATAAGAACCTTTAGTGTTTCCAGTCACACAGAATTTCAATTTTCCAACTTTAAATACTGTGTTGATTTTTAAATTGTTGAGAACGATTTCGTAATCTTTATAGTTTTTAGATTCTAGATAAGCATCGATGTTGTTTTTATATAACGCGGGAATAGAGACATAGTGATATTCGATTTGATTCTTTTTCTTTTTGCACTTAATAACGCAATAGAAAGTATAAGAAGGATCGGAAAAGCCGCCATATTTTTCAGTGTCTTTACGCGGATCGTTTTCTTTAACTTTAACGGGGTAGCTTCCTTTACCAGCAGGTTGGATTGTTACTTTGGAATACAATTCGTTTCCGATGTAGGCGCGTGTTGTTTCAAAGACGTCAAAAGTCTCATAGAGGTAGTGTTTAATTTTTGCAATCGTTTCTTCCTTTTTCCAAAGGGGAGAACCATTGACATAACGATCATATTTAAAAATAGTCTGCGGGTTTGTGGTGATTTTTTGATCTTTTAAGTGATAGTAATCTTTAATGTCCCTGTAATTATGGGCTTTAAAGTATTGATCGACAACGCGACCACAAACAACATTGAGATAAGCATCGTGGGCGTGATGGAAGTTATTGGCTAAACGAGATTTTGGCAAATCAAAGTCTTTGCGGAAGTCAGAAACGACTTCAGCCTTAGAGTAAATAATATCGGCTGTGTTATTCACTTTGCATGCCTTTAATACCTCAATTAATCCTTTTACAGATTGATTGGTAGAAACAAGTTGACGGTTAACAAAACCATCCAATTCATTCTTGGATATTTCTTTTAACGTCAAGCGGCGATATTTTTCTTTGCTAATCAATTCTTTCTTAAGCAACATGTCGTAAAACTTATAGCACTTGGGTTCCAAAATATCGGTTTCAAAGAGGAATTTATCTGATTTTCGATTGTTATTGATAGACTTTTCAGTTAAAACACGATTACTCAAAGAGTCGTCTTTGATGAGGCTTTGAGGGAAAATGTGATCGATATCATAGGTGTCATTGCTAGAAATCAGTTTATCTAAATCGATGGGTTTTAATGAATACATGCATTTACCGAGCTGAGTAAAGTAGAAGTATAGTTTATCAGAACGGAGGTTATCTTTATTATCATCTAATTGCTTTTTTAACTTGTTCATGTCCACATTGAAGCTATCTGCATCATTTTTAACTTCCGTATATAATTTCTTAAGTTTGTCGTAACGGCTATCAACTCTATTCTTTTTCGCTTGATTTGTTCGAGTACATTCTACATAGTAACGTTCAATTGGATGCTTAATAATCTTTTCCAATTCTTCAATAATTTCATAAGATTGAATAAGAGAACGCTTTGCGATTGGCGAGAGATAAAGATAATTATCAATGTAGGACTTGAAATCATTTGTGGCTTCATCTGCGTTGACAGACTTGTTGTACTTGTCGATTTCAGCCATTAAATTATACTCCGTATTATATAGGATTTCTTGAAGGTTGAGCGTTGTTTTTTCCATCAATTCAATCACGTTGCTGAAAACTTCACCGGTAGAGTTATTAGTGAGCTCGAATCCAACGAGCAATTGCTTAGAAAGTCTTCCGTAATCTTTGAAGTTATAACCTTTAATTTCTTTGATTTTTGCTTCATCTAGATGATATTTTTCTCTCAATCTCTTTTCCAAAATACTTTTATCTTCAAAGAGTGTAATGTCGCTGATGATATCTTCAATCATCTCTTTGTTCTCTTCAAACTTCTCACCAAAAAGATTGGAAAAGAGAATGTAAGATTTCATATTGCAATTTACTTCTTCTAATTCTTTTCCTTCTGTATGGGTGATTGCAATTTCTTTGGTTCCTTCTATGGCTTTGATTGCCACGGTGATACTTTTCTTTGTTGGTTTCTTTTCTTTTAAGAAGACATCTTTAAAGACTTTTTCCTTGGTGCTTATTTGAATCGGTTTGTAATTGACATAGATTTTATTTAAATAGCTAAAGCATTTATAAGCGGAGTAAATCATAGACTCTTGTGGTAGACAATAATCATTTTCACCATGTAAATAGGTGCACTTTCTTTGCATGCGACGGATGAATTTTTGTGCGGTTTCATCTAGATCTACAACCTTATCCAAGTTCCAAGGATAGATTTTATCTTGTGTCTTTTTTATTACCCAAGAATATTTACTGCTTGTGTTTAAAGGGCCGACATAATAGGGAAGTTTAAACTTTAAGATAGAAAGGATCTTATCTTTCTCTTCTGAAAGGAATGGATAATGCTCACTTTGTTTCTTTATGATAGCATCCATTTCCATTAAATTTAACTGCATAGGGAAACAACCGTTTGATGCGGAATTTTGCTTGCGCATGTACGTTTGTTTATCTATCTTATCCAAGATATTTCGGATTGTCTCTTGCGCTTCATCTGCTTTGATTTTATCTAATTCAGCTTTGATGAATTTATAAAAATCCTCTTGGCGAATTTTTCCAAAGCGTTCTTTTTTGCCTCTATAATCGTTAAAACCTATGTAATTTACATAGTTATTGATCGGTTCAATATGTTCTTTACCTTTTTTGATGACTGTTTGTGTTCTTCTTCTAAAGCAGTAGTTATAATCTTCCGGAAGATAATTCTTGATGAGTTTTTTCAATTCTGCAAGATCTTTATTGTGGCTTTCATAAATTTCCTTCATTGCTTCAGAGAGGAATTTGTGGTTTCCGAGAATAGAAACAAGCTCATAGTGATCTCTAACCATTTTTACGCCTTCAAACAAAGAGATCAAGGAAGAGAGTTCAGGAATATTTTGACAAGCTGCTTCAATGTTTGCAAGATACTCTTCTTTTGACAAATCGATTTCTGTTTTTTTGTGATTTTCTTCTTTGACTATGGTTAGCTTTGCTAAATTGACGCTAGATCCGGAAAGAAGAGGAGCAATTGCTTCTTGAACGAAGGTTTTCTTATTACATCCAAAAAGATGAATGAGATCTTCTTTTGTCTCTTTTTTACCTTTTTTTGCCAAAAGAATGTTTTGTAAATCAGTATAGAAATTCTCTTTTGAAGTGTCTATGGTCTGATAATAATTATCATGTGCCATATTATCTTCATCTAATGCTAGCGCTCTATTTTCTAATTCTTCATTAAGTTCAGCAAAGAAATTTTCAATCAAACTGATATCGCTAGGTTCGAATTCCTCTCCTTCTTTGAGAAAATTTCCACGATATTTGATCATATGATGGAAAGCAAGATAAATAAAGCGAATATCCTTTGGTTCATCTGTTTTGATCAAAGCGTCTCTTAAATGATAGATGGTAGGATATTCTTTTTTGTAATCTCGATCGGTATAATTTTTGTCACAGAAAAGAGTGTTTACGTTTTTGTTTCTTTTATCTTCAATTTTAAAGAAGGAGTCATCTAAACGTTCAAAGAAGGTTTTATCCTTTTTGTTAATCTCATCAAAGAATATCTTTTGTAAAAGTACAATTCTTTGGCGTCTGCGATTCAATCTTCTTCGTGAATTTCTAAATGTACGTCTGTTTTGTGCGGAGGACGCTTCATCAAACATTCTAACACCCCAAAGATGTTTTCCGTTTTTCTTAATGACGTCATTATTTTCATCTACTAACGCCCAACCGACAGAGTCGGTGCCGATATCCAAACCTAAAGAATAATGTTCCATAAATTAAATTCCTCTTTCATTGACTTTTGTTGATAAATATTATAACATATTTACGAATTTAACATAGTGAGTGCAAATAAACATTATGTGAAACCACAGGCCTCTTGGAGGCCATTTTTTATTTCAAAATTTCATGATAGCATCATCTATTGGACGAAAGAC
The DNA here is from genome assembly GCA_900539865.1 of uncultured Mollicutes bacterium. Lineage (GTDB taxonomy): Bacteria > Bacillota_I > Bacilli_A > RFN20 > CAG-288 > Enterosoma. The sequence goes on from UQDS01000009.1 coordinate 33,211, forward strand.
ATAAAAATTTATAAGAAGACTAGTATTTGATAGCGCAAATAACAAAGTAAAAGACGTACCTTGCTAAGAGGTACGTCTTTTCATTAGGAGGTATATAATTATTTCTCGCTATGAGCGCGAATGATGGTTTCAGCTAAAGCGTCCGGAACTCTTTCATAGTCTTCAAATTTGATGTTGAAGAATCCCGTACCCTTTGTGATGGACTTCAATTCGTTTGCATATTCTTGAATTTCCGCTTCGGGAACGATGGCGACAACTTCAAGGCTGTTATCACTTCCTTCATCGGTGGAGAGGATTTTACCTCTTCTCTTACTCAAGTCAGATAAAACAGCGCCTAAGTATTCACTTTCGACATTGACGACCATTCTGTCGTAAGGCTCTAACAAGATCGGTTTGCAATCTTTATAAGCGGCTTTGAAAGCTAAGATTGCAGCGTTCTTAAATGCCATTTCATTGGAGTCGACAGTGTGTTGTTTGCCGTCGGTTAAAGTGGCTTTGACATTGATGACAGGAGCGCCGATCAAACCGCCGTGTTCCAAAGCTTCGATGAAGCCTTTTTCAACTGCGGGGAAGTAACCTTTGTCGATGTGACCACCGAAGACGGTAGAAGCAAATTCGACATGATCTGAGGGTTCAAAGGACATGTTGACAACACCATAATATCCAGAACCGCCGGACTGTTTGATGTATCTTCCTTCTGCTTCGCCCTTACCGGTGATAGTTTCTTTGTAGACAACTTCCGGCTTGATCGTTTCAAAATTGATCTTCGCATCTTTTAATTTATCTAAGATGTAGGTCAAATGAGAGGAAGAGAGAGAACCGATTAAAATCTGGTTGGTGATGGGGTTCTTTTCAAAGAAGATAGTCGGATCTTCTAATTGCATCTTTTCCACTGCCGGGAAGAGTTTGTCAGAATCGTTCTTGGTGGTGGGAACTAAGGCGCGGATATAAGTGGCGGTAGGATAATTGACCGGTTTAAACTGAACGGTTCTATTGGTTGCACATAACGAATAAGAGAGACGGAGTTCATCCATCTTGGTGAAAGCGCCAATATCGCCTGCGCCAATCTCTTCGACAGGAGTTAATTTTTCACCGCAAATACTGAATAAAGAGCTGATGCGGTATTCGTTATTGTTGTTAGGGCAAAGGAGGGTATCGCCGACTTTGACGACACCGGAGTTCACTTTAAAGATAGAGATAAGACCTTGGTAAGGGTTGTAGGAGTTCTTGAAGACACATAAGGAAACAGGGTCTTCTGTGCGTGTTTTCACTTCAATGTCATTTCCTTTACCATCGGTTGTCGGGATCGGATTTAAATCCATAGGGCTCGGGAGGTAGTCGATGAGCATGTTCATCAAGGTGGTGACACCGATGTTCTTAACCGCAGAACCGACGATGATCGGATAGAGTTCACCGTTTAAAACACCTTTTCTCAAACCGGTCTTAATTTCATCGCGAGTCAATTCTTCACCGGAGAAGAACTTTTCTAAAAGTTCGTCGCTGGCGGTGGCAACCGCTTCTGCTAAGCGATTGTGAAGTTCAAAGACAATCTGTCTCTTTTCTTCGTAAATGACATCATCTTCACAGGTAGTTCCATTATATTTTCTCGCCTTCATCTCCGGAATGTTGATGAAGCCATCAAAGGAATCCTGTTTACCGATCGGATAAGAGAAGGGGACACAATTTTTGCTTAACTTTACTTTGATATCTTCGTAAAGTTCAGTGAAATTGATGTTCTCTTTGTCCATCTTATTGATGTAGATGAACATCGGGACGTTTCTCTTCTTCAACGCTTTGAAGTTCTTGATGGTACCGATTTGAACGCCTTTGGAAGCATCGATGACTAAGATAGCGCCTTTGACTAATTTCGTGATACCGAGCATTTCATAGACAAAGTCGTCGTTTCCGGGTAAGTCGATGAGGTTGAGCTTATAACCGTTGTGCGTAATCGGGATGATAGAGGTGGAGAGAGAGCACTGTTTCTTTTGTTCGTCGGGTAAAAAATCAGAGAGCGTATTCTTTGTTTCGATCGTACCCTTTGTGGAGAGGAAGCCGGCTTCGTAGGCGAGAGATTCTACTAAAGTGGTCTTACCGCAGCCCTGATGGCCAACAATGGCAATGTTACGGATTTTGTCTGGAGTGTAAATCATAATTGTAGTTCCTTTCGCTGTAATCGCTTACAATTCGTTGCATATAGTATAACGCAAACGATTATAAATACGCTATAAAAAGTTTATGAATGTGAAATGTAAGGGCTTAGATATTTTACACGTGTATTTCTTTTAAAGACACAGTGCACATTTTTATAAAAATGAGATCTGTTTTCTTTGCTTTATATTTTGGATTGTTTTATCATAATGATATAGGCTATGGAGGATCTTTTATGGCAGAGAAAATTGTTGAACAGGAAGAAACGTTAGAACCGTTAGAAACAGCAGAAGCAAAAAAGAAGAGAAAAGATAATTCCTATCTTGTCCAGAAGAGATCAGAAGATGATCGTTGGGAAGTGAAGGTGAAAGGTTCTAATCGCGCTATTAAGCTTTTCAAGACCAAAGCGGAAGCGTTGGAATTTGTTAAAGCCAGAGCAGAAAAGAATGACCGCGGCTTTGTCACGCGCGCTTCCAAAGGTGAGAAAAAAGGAAAGTTTATCAAATCTTAATCACAACAAAATAAATCCCTGATCATCAGGGATTTTTAAATCAAGGAGGTTTCCCCATGCGTTTTTTACACATCAGCGATTTACATCTAGGTAAAATGCTTGGTCACTGCTCGCTGTTAGAAGACCAACAGTATATGCTCTTTTCTGAGATCATCCCATTGATTGAAGAAAAGAAAGCAGATGCCCTTTTAATTTCCGGTGATATTTTTCAAACAGCAAACCCATCGATGGAAGCCTTATCTCTCTACGATGAATTTTTAAAAGAAGTCAGAAAGAGAAATGTTGAAATCATAGCTATTGCCGGTAATCACGACCATCGCTTTAAAATAGAGCAACACAAATCGTTCTTGCGCTTCGGTGGTTACCATGTCAGCGGTTGCTATGATGATAAATTAGATCGTGTTGTTTTAAAGGATGAATACGGACCGGTAAATTTTTATTTGTTACCTTATATTCATCCTGGTTTTGTCAAAGATAAATTCACATTAGAAGAAAGCAATTATCCCTTTTCTAAAGCGGTGGAAGCCATTTTAGCAAAGGAAGAATTTGATTTTACTAAGAGAAATGTCATCTTATCACATCAGATGGTTACAGGATCTGTCAAAGATTATTCTGATTCTAAGGTATATGGTATGAAGAAAGAAGAAAGCGACGTAGTATCTATTTCTTTATATGACGGTTTTGATTATGTCGCTTTAGGCCACATTCATCGTCACATGACAATGAAAGGAGGAGGAGTTGTCTATCCAGGTGCCTTGCTTCCCTACCATGTGGATGAGACTAGTGAACGCTATGTTTCTTTTGTGGAATTAAGTGAAAAAGGAAGAATGGTTCAAGAGCTTATTCCGGTGAAACCAAAAAGAACCATCTTAAAACTTGAGGAAGAATATGCCTCTTTGTTAACGCACGATCCTATTCTTGAAGACTATGTATCTATCACCTTGTTAGGAGAAGTGAAAGACCCTCTTTATTTTGCACGGTTACAAAAGATATTCCCTTTGCTTTTATCAGTGCATCGCAAAGCGGAAGAAAACGAGAAGACAAGCGAGGAAAGAGAGTATTCTCCTCAGTTAGATGAATTTGAAGTCATCTCTCAATTTTATGAGATGCGCATGGGAAAGAAGATGACAGCGGAAGAAGAAGAAATTGTGCGTGAAATGATGTTAAAAGCCGGAGGAAAGTGAGATGAAACCAATTCTTTTAAAAATGCGGGCGTTTGAATCTTATTTAGACGAAACAGAAATCGACTTTTCTAAACTGGATAGTTCCGGCATCTTTTTGATATGGGGAAACACCGGCTCTGGTAAGACGACAATCTTCGACGCAATCACTTATGCTCTTTATGGAGAGTTGTCTCAACAGCAAAAAGAAGACGCTCATTCTCTCCGCACGCTCGATGCGCCAAATGATGTAAAGACAGAAGTCTCTTTTCTCTTCGAGGAGAAGAACAGACGCTACTTAATCACGCGTTCTCCAAAGCAAAAAAACAGCAACGGAAAAGAAGTTCCTGCCAATGCGACTTTACACTTTTTAAGTGAAGAAAAAGACGATCTAGATGGTGTAAAGGCAGTAACGCAAAAAGTAGAAGAAATCATCGGTTTAAGCTCAGGACAATTCTTTCAAACGACTCTGATTGCACAAGGGTCTTTTGCTAAGATTCTTGTAGCAAAGACAGAGGAGAGAATCAAAATCTTCCGCACTTTATTTGACACTTATTTTTATCAAAATTTTGTCGATGTTCTCAAAGAGAAAAAAGCAAGCGTACAAACAGAAGCGAGAATGTTGAACGACAGGTTAGAAAGCATCTATTCTCTTCCAGAATTTTATGATGAAAACGATAAAGAAAAAGGAAAAGAAATTAACGAGACAAAGGCGCGTCTTTCTTTTTTGAATGAATGTATATCTAAGTACAAGAATTTCGAAAATCAGGCAAAAGAAGAAAAACGTCATCTCGACCAAGAGCTCCATCTTTTGATTGCAGAGAGAGAAAAAGCAAATGCCTATGTCCACGATCAAAAGCAGCTTGTCGATATCAAAAATCAGTATGCGAAAAATCTTCTTTTACTTCAACAGAAGGAAAAAGAATTAGAGGATTTAGAAAAGCAGAAAGAAAAAATTGATCAAATTCACGATGAAGCGACACTGTTAGAGTCAAAGCTTTCTCAATATCTAGCTCTTTCTTCTGTCAACGAGAAGATTTCAAATGTCCAAAAGAAATTAAAAACGAACGAAAACAAACTAGATAAGATATACAAAGAAATTGTCGAAAACGAGAAGAGCATGCATTCTCTCAATCGTCAAATAAAAAAGTTGCAAAAAGAGACAGAGAACACAACGGATTACACGATTAAGATTGTTAAGTTAACGGAAGAAATCAACAAGCTAGACAGCTATAAGAAGAAAGCAAATGATCTTTTGTCATTTGCAAACAAGTTGATAGATTTAAATCGTGTGTACAAGAAAGCAGAAGAAGAATCTCAAAAAGCTCACGAGTATTTTGTACAAGTTGATTTAAAGTATTACGAATCGATGAGCGGAATTATAGCTCAAGAGAAGTTAGAGGAAGGAAAACCTTGTCCCGTCTGCGGTTCTATTCATCATCCACACATTCAAAAATTGACTGTGGATAATGTCAGCAAAGAAGATTATGAAAAAGCCAAAAAAGCGGATGATGAAAAGAGAGAAAACCGCTATCATGCAGTCACGGAATTTGAAAACACATTAGATAAATATAATATGTTGCAACAAGAAATTCTTCCTTATGCAACAAGTGTTGGCTATCAAGTTTTAGACGAGGTCGATAGAAAGCATTCTGCTTCGATACTCTATCAATTTTTATCCGAGCAAGAAAAAAATAAAAAGCAGGAAAAAGAAGCTTTAGAGCGTGAGGAACGCCAATTGCAGGCGATGCAAAAAGAGTTAAAAGAAAAATCTCTTTTGTTGAAGCAAAAACAAAGTGAAAAAGAGACTGTTCAAAAAGAATCAGGAGAATGGGAAAAGGAGATAGTCGCACAAAAGCAGGAGTTAGAAAGCCTCTATGAAAACAGAAATAACATTGCATCCACATTGGAATATGAAAGCAAAGAGGCTGCGTTAAAGAAGATTGATTTTCTCCGCGACGAAGAGAGAGAATATCATGCTAGAAAAAAGAAAACACAAGAAGATTACGACACTGCTTTGAAAAAAGAGCAAGAGTGTCAAGGACAACAAAAAGAGTTACAGACGCGCATCGACTCGTATCGAGGACACCCGTTAGAAGAAATCGAATCTAACTGGCAAACAAAGCGGAAGGAAGCAGAGACAATCGAACATGTATTGAAAGAGTTGTCTTCTAGTATTAAGTCGATAAATAATGTATATGTTCTATATCAAAAAGAGAGTGAAAAATTTGAAGAAATCACAAAATTCTTCGATGTTTACAACACCTTGGTCTTCGCTTTTTCGGGCAACAATGACAGATTGGTGCAAGAAAAATACGACGTGGAAAAAGGCGTTTCGTTGGAGACATATGTCTTAGAGTATTATTTAGATCAAGTCTTGTTAAGAGCGTCCAAAAGGCTCTTTAAAATATCGGATAGCCGCTATCGTCTCATTCGCAGAGAGGCAAGTGGAAAAGTGGGTCAAGTAGGCTTAGACATCGATGTTTTAGATTGTATCACCGGCAAACAGAGAAATGCCGGCTCACTTTCTGGAGGGGAAACGTTTATCGCCTCTCTTTCTCTTGCGCTAGGCTTAAGTGATTATGTGCGTGAAATCGCAGGTGGCGTTCACATTGAGACACTATTTATCGATGAGGGTTTTGGAAACCTTGATAAAGACATCCTGGATGGGGTCTTGGAAACCATTTCTACCATTGCGATGGAAGGGCAGGCGACAATTGGATTGATTTCTCATGTCGAGGAGCTTGCCGCCCGTTTTTCTAGCAAAATTCTAGTTCAAAAGGACCATATGGGCCATTCCCAATGCCACTTGGATATCAACTGAGGTTTTAAATTTCCTTTTATCTTTTTTTACAACAATTTAATTTTCTAAGAAAACGCCGTTGATATCGGTGATTTTCTCAAATTTATCCAAAGGATAGTGAAAGTAATTATCTTGATAATTTCATCGTTATTTTGTATATTAGTTTTGCTATTCAACATGAAATTTCAGCGGAGGTATCTATGAAAGAAATTCAACAGATGAATCCCTTGAATCAACCTGAAAAAAACGTGATGGAATTCTCTTCCCAGGACGGAGGCCCTCAAAAGCCGAACGACTCCTCTGGAAAGAAGGCCAAAAACGCAAACCCGAACAACAAGGGATATCTCAGATTGATTCTGGTTGCTCTTTGCTTCATTCTGGTCGTTTCGTTGTTGCTTTATTTCTTCGTCTTTAACAACTCGAATAACACCCGTGTCTTTTCCGATAACGACATCACTTACAATGTCGATTATGACGGAGATGGAAAATACGATAATATTGCAGACTATAATCCGGAAACACATGGTGATTTCCGCGATGTAGTTGTCAACGAAGGTTCTTTAGCAAAGATTCTTCTTAACGCTACAGATGATAGTCAAGATGCCACAAGACCTTATAAGAATGTCAGATTGAGCGTCGTCCTTTCCAATCAGAATTCTAAGATGGTCTATCTCAATGGTGATTTTGTTTATGCACCCAAGGTGGCGGAAAAAGCGCAGGTTTATAATTTCCGCGCCGCGATTCCTTATGAATATTATGAAACTTATGTGCTTCCGATCACACGCAACGTCAGAGTACCTTCGAAAGGCACTGACGGAACACCCATTGTAAAGCTTTATTACAATCCGAATAACTACGCTTATTCGATTGAAACTTCATCCAGTGTCTCCTCTTGGCTCTTTCCGTTAATCCTCCTTGTTGTCATGATACTTGTCATGTACTTCTTCTATTCGAAGATGATGAAAGGTGTCGGTGGCGTCGGTGGTAACCCCATGGCTGGCTTTGTCAACAATGTGGCTCGTAAGAGCGAAGGCAGCAAAGTTCGCTTCTCCGATGTCGCAGGTTGCGACGAAGCAAAAGCGGAACTTGTGGAGATGGTCGACTACTTCCACGCCACGGATAAATACACTCGCTTGGGTGCAAAATTGCCGCATGGTGTTCTCCTTGTCGGCCCGCCTGGAACAGGTAAAACCCTTCTTGCAAAAGCAGTTGCCGGTGAAGCAAACGTTCCTTTCTTCTCTATCTCCGGTTCTGACTTTGTGGAAATGTTTGTCGGTGTCGGTGCTTCCCGTGTCCGTTCCTTGTTCAAGTCTGCCAAGCAGAACGCACCTTGTTTGATCTTCATTGATGAAATCGATGCTGTCGGTCGTCAAAGAGGCGCAGGCCTTGGTGGCGGTAACGATGAACGCGAACAGACTTTAAACGAATTGCTTGTCGAAATGGACGGATTTGAAGACAACAACGGTATTATTGTCATGGCTGCGACAAACAGAAGCGACGTCCTTGACCCCGCGTTAACTCGTCCTGGCCGTTTTGACCGCACGATCACTGTCGATCTTCCTGATGTCAAAGGAAGAGCAGCTATCTTAAAAGTCCACGCGAAAAACAAAAAGCTTGCTAGCGATGTTTCCTTTGATAGCATCGCATCCCGCACTGTTGGCTTCAGCGGCGCTGATTTAGCTAACATCATGAACGATGCCGCTATCTTAGCTGTTCGCGCAAACCGCAACGCAATTACAACAGCAGATATTGATGAGGCGATTGACCGCGCCATCGCCGGCCCGGCCAAGAAGTCTCATTTAGAGCCAGAAGAGAAGAAACAGGTCGCTTATCACGAAGCGGGTCACGCTGTTGTCGGTCTCTTCTTACCTTATTCTGATAAGGTTCAGAAAATCACAATTGTTCCTAGAGGAAGAACTGGTGGTCACGTTCTCATGACTCCGGAAAAAGATCGCTTCCTCATGACAAAGAATCAACTCTTGGCTCGTATCACCGGTTATCTCGGTGGCCGTACCAGTGAAGAAATTTTCTTCGGTGACGTTTCTACCGGTGCCAGTAACGATATTGAAGTCGCTACGAACATCGCAAGAAGCATGGTCACGGAATACGGTATGTCCGATTTAGGCCCGATCCAATACGAAAAGCCAGGTGGCAGTGTCTTCTTAGGAAGAGACTACGGTTCCACTCAGGCAAATTATTCTACGCAGATCGCCTTTGAAATCGATAAGGCAATCCGCTGTATTGTAGAGAGTTGTCACGATCAATGCCGCAAGCTCTTAGAGGAGCACAAAGAGGATGTTATCCTGATTGCTGAAACATTGATCAAAAACGAAACCATCACCGCGGATCAAATTTCTTATCTTCTTAAGAATAGAAAGCTTCCGGAAGTCGATGAACACAAAATCACCGATCACGATAGCTTAGTTCTTAATCCGAATGACATCATCCTCTATCCTGGATATCAAAAGTTCTATCGCGAGCTCGATCGCATTTTGGAACAAAAACCGAGCTGTGTTGTTCTTACCGTCGCTAAAGATGGCGCACCGGCAGTCGCTGATGAAAAATTCCGCGAATACTGTGCGACAAAGACTGTTGATCCTAAGAGAGTCGGTTTGATGTTCGTCGATACTAACAATATGAAGGAAGTCTCGATGTCCATTGAATCCTTTGCTGAACATTTGGAATCTTATGTTGGAGTACCGTTACTCCTGTTGAAAACGGATGAGGCAACCGTAAAGAACCTCGAAGGTAAATATTGCTTAAAACCCGCTGAGCCTAAGGCAGAACCTGCCAAACGCAAAGGCGTGGTCAACGAGATTCTTCCTGTTTTGAACAACGAAAAGAAGGAAGAGAACACGGAAACCCCAACAACACCTTCTGACGAGGATAATCAAAAGGAAGAACAAAAACCTTCCGATGATTCTCACCCTGAGGAATAAAGGAGAAAAAGAATATTATGGCTACTAAGAAATTCACCAAAAACGCCCAGCGCGTTCTCAACCACAACCCTAACGTTGTCTGCTGTACCGAAGGAAAAATCTCTTTCACCGAAGAGTTCGCTCTCAAAGTTTGTGAAGCTTTGAAGAAAGGCGAAGATCCTTATCAGGTTTTCATCGATAACGGCTTCTCAATTCGCATTTTAGGAGAATCGAGAATCAACGGTGCCATCGGACTTTGGAAGTCTAAATACAATTTAGAAAACCTTCCGAGAAGACACACCGTGAAAAAAGAAGTTAAAGTTGTAGAAACCGCTCAGCAGAGAAGACAAAAGAATCTTGGCGTTGCAATCTTGCGCATCGAAGATCTCATGAAAGATCCTCAAAGCTTAGATTTACCGGAAGATGTTGATAGTGAAACACTTCACTTCGCTGCAATCAAAAAGGTGTATGATGAGTCTAAAACCAAAGTCATCATCAAAGATGTCATCGAATATTACGGATATTCTTATACCAAATATTATGCCTATCTCCAATCTTTGAAACCGAAGGATGAGTTTGTCAATATTTTAAACCCCCATCAGCGCAGAAAATAAGAAATTGAAATAACAGGAGAAAAAATATGAACGTATTATTATCTACTGGTGCCATTGTAGGCATCGCAGTTGCCGCAGTTGTTATCCTATTGATCATCTCCATTATCGGCTGGTGGATTTCCAAGATGAACTGGTTCAGAAGAATGCAGGTTAAAATCAACGAAAACGCCTCCGGTATCGATGTTGCCTTAGCTAAGAGATTCGACCTTCTCACCAAGCAGTACAACATCGCCAAGGGTTATGCAAAGCATGAAAACGAAACGCTCATCGACGTTGCAAAAATGAGAGCCAACTATCACGAAGGCACCGCCAACGTGAAAGAGATGAACGAATTCAACGCCAATATGAACAGCTTAGCTCGCGGTATTAGCATCATCGTCGAACGCTATCCTGATTTAAAGGCGAACACCATGTTCCTTTCTCTCTCTAACTCTTGCACTGATGTCGAAGAACATATTCAGGCTGCTAGAAGACTTTATAACGCTGACGTCTCTTCTTACAACCAGGGTATCGTCTCTTTCCCGAGCTCTATCGTTGCAAATGCTATCCACGCCACTGCCGCTGAATTCTTCAAAGTCGAAGAAGAAAAACGCGAAGACGTGAAAATGGAGTTCTAAATTTAAAAAAGTAGTATAATGACAGCTGAGAAATCAGCTGTCATTTTATTTTTGGAGAACTTTATGCAAATACTTTCATTTCAAGATAACAAAGCAAGACAAATCGTAGAGGACGGATATGTGCTTGCCCTCCCTACAGAGACGGTCTACGGTGTAGGAGTACGCTTTGATGATCAAAACGCCTATAACCGCTTAGTCAAAGTAAAAAGAAGAAGTCCGGACAAGCCGATCGCTGTGATGTGCGCAAAGAATTTAGATTTAAGTACCTACTTTGTTTTAAATGAAGGAACAAAGAGAGTCATGGAACATCTCTTACCCGGACCGCTAACCATCTTGGTGAGAACAAAAGAAAACGCACCGTATCAGACACATCTCGGCACTAAGGTTGCTGGTATTCGCATTCCGGATAAAGAAGATCTCCTTGCGTTTTTATCTTCGTTACCTTTCCCGTTACAGGTTACGAGCGCCAATATCTCAGGACAGCCCCCTCTCACTGCTTTTGAAGAAGTTTATGAATGCTTTCATGAGGACAAAGAGGTTCGTGGAATTGTGAAAGGCACTTGCGATTCTGGCACGCCAACAACGGTTGTTGACTTGACAGGAGAAGCACCGATTGTGTTGCGTCAAGGTGAAATCACAAAGGAAGAGATTGAGAAATACTTCTATATGAAGTGAAGAAAGGAAGACTTTATGAAATTGTCATTTGCTTGCGATCACGGCGGCATCATCGTTAAAGACGCCATCATTTCTCATTTGGTTTCGTTAGGACACGAGGTTGTTGACTGCGGAACGTATTCCGATGCTTCTTGCAATTATCCAGAGTTTGCTTTCGCCGCTGCAATAAAAGTGGCCAGCGGAGAAGTGGATAAAGGCATTTTGGTTTGTTCCTCAGGCGAAGGAATTTCGATTGCCGCAAATAAGGTGAAAGGAATCCGTTGTGGCATCGGTTATAACGATACTGTGAGTCAACTTTTGGTAGAGCATAACCACGCCAACATGATTGCCTTCGGAGCCAAATATATGAGCGAGGAAGAAATTCTTCACCGCATCGACATCTTCTTGAATGCAGAAGAACAACCTGGACGTCATCAGATTCGTGTCGCTGAAATTGAAACATACGAAAAAACGCATTAATCTGCATCGAAATAAAACAAGCCTCTCACTTCAAAGCGGAGGCTTTTTTGATGAAAACGTCCCTATATATATCTATATATATGTCTCTCTACGGTGATTTTGAAATAGAGATACAGCTCGATGAAAAAAAGAGTGAAAATTTTCATACTTTTCGTTGACATGAAAGAGAGATAATGATAAACTATTACACGCTGCCCGAAAACGGCAACAGATACGATCGCTCTTTGAAAACTAAACGGGATGACCAGTACATACACAAGGAATACGTCAATTTC